>CAMTVR010000017.1:0-116484 GCA_947085265.1 uncultured Bacillus sp.
CGATTTGTTGCGCTAGACTGGAAGTGTAATTGAATAATTCCATCGAAAAGAGGCCTCCTTTGTTGAAGGGTTTGACAGGTCTCTTTTCGCTTTTTATAGGCGATTTTCCTGCCTCCAGCCAATGATTATTTTACTCATACCTTCCCGTTAGAGGTTTTCCGACCTTTTTCCGATAACCAGCAGTGTCTGCTGAATGATTTGAACTCCCAGGCGGTTTCGCGATTCCCATTATCCGGTAAAATGTGTTGACACTACACACTCCACATGCACCGTGTGCGGGAACATGTCCACCGGCCGCACCTCCATCAGCTCGTATCCAAACCGCAGCAGTTCCGCGCAGTCCTCCGCCAATGTAACCGGGTTGCAGGAAACGTAGACCACCCGCTTAGGGCGCGCGCGGCCGATTTTCCGCATCACTTTCCCGCCCGCACCGGAACGGGGCGGGTCGAGCAGCAGCAAGTCCACACCCTGATTCTCATTCAACACCTGATCCAGCCCCCGCCGGGCATCCGCCGTGATAAAACGGGCATTGGCCACCCCGTTCTCGGCGGCATTTTGCCGCGCTGCCTGGACAGAAGCCTCGACAATCTCGATCCCCACCAGTTCCCTGGAGCGTTTGGCGAAAGGCAAGGAAAAGGTGCCGACGCCGCAAAACAAGTCGATCACCCGCTCATCCGCACGCGGCTTCCCCTGCTCAAGGGCAATTTCGACCAGCCGCTCGGCCTGCAAAGGGTTCGTCTGGAAAAAGGTTTGCGGCTTCAGGCGATACCGAAAACCGCTCAGCTCATCCTCTATGTACTCCCGCCCAAACAGGCATGTCATTTGCTCCACTTCCGTCTTGTCCGCCACACCCCGGTTGACAATCCACAACAGGCTGGCCAGTGAGGGGCATCTCTCCCGCAAACGTTGAACGAGATCGTCCACCACATGCGGCAAAATCGTTTGATGTGACTGGTGTGCAACATGGGCCATCAGCGTCTCATGAGACGTCTGCGCCAAATCCCCCCTCAGCGACTCGTGCGCCCCACTTGCCGAGCGCGCCGATTTTCCCGCAGACGTAAGCGGCTCCGTGGCAAACAACGCGACCATCAATTCCTTTGTGGCAAACGATTGGCGGACCATGAGATGGCGCAAGAGTCCCTGGTGGGCCAGCTTGTCATAGCCGCGAAGCCTATGCTCCCTCGCCCAAGCGGCCACTTCCCGCGCTGCCCGCACCATCTCCTCCGCCGCAATCAGGCAGTCATCCAACGGGATCACGGCGCGGAAATCCCCCTGTTCGTGCAATCCGAGACGGCCTTCAGGCGAAAAGGTAAACTCCATCTTGTTCCGATAGTGCCATGGATGCTCCATGCCGAGAATCGGCTTGACCACCCGCTCGTCCAAGCCCGCCGACTTCAGACAAGACTTCACGTAGGCTTCCTTGATGGCCAGTTGTTCCGGGTAGTTCACGTGTTGCCAGACGCACCCGCCGCAACGACTAAAATGGGCACACCGCGGTTCCACCCGTTCTCCATGGGGCTGAAGCACTTCCAAAAGCTGGGCTTCCAGCTTCCGGCCGCCTTTTTTTCCCCTCCGGACAACGACGCGGACCCGCTCCCCGGGAATCGCGTAAGGCACGCGAATCGTCCACTGGCGCGGTTTCTTGTGGCCGTTCTCCTCCCCTTGGTTGTCCCCGCGCCCTGAACCACCATGTTCCAGTTTTTCCGTCTCGGTCACCTGAGCGATGCCCCATCCTTTGGCATCAAGCCGTTGAATGTCCAGTTCCAGCTCATCCCCATGCCGTGCCATGTTACCCGCTCCTCATAAAAAAAGGCTGCATCCCTGGCAAGGAACAGCCTTGGTTGATTGGCATTGTCCGATCCTTTCACGATAAAGAGAGTACATCAAAGATGTATTCCTGATCGTTACCAACAACACTACTATAGCAAACACGAAAAAAGGTTGACAAGTTCACAAGCGTTCCTTGTCACTTCAAAACCCGTCATTCCTTCTCGCCCACCTTCGGTTCCTCCGGACGATCTCCGTCAGCCATCTGTTTCCGCTGAATGATATAGTTCACAAGATGGACGAGCACTACCTTGGCCACCACGACAAAAGGAACGGCCAGCAGCGAACCCATCAGGCCAGCCACCTTCCCGCCAACCAGCACGGAAAAAATAATGGTCAGCGGGTGCAAATCGACCGTCCGCCCCACAATCCAAGGGGAGAGCACATTTCCTTCCACAAATTGCACCATGACATTGACGAAGATGACAAACAAGACCATTTTGGGTGACACGGTCAGTGCCACCAGCAGCGCCGGGACAGCTCCAAGGTAAGGCCCGATATATGGAATAATATCCATCAGGCCGACAAACAGAGCCAGGAGCAACGGGTAAGGAAGACCAATCAACCAATACCCGATATACGCCAACAGAGCGATCAGCGAGGCAACCACCAGCTGGCCGCGGATGTAGTTGCCCAGCGCCAAATCGATGTCGCGCAACAGTCGGCTGATCTCCCGCCGCTTGTCGAGCGGGACAAAGGTCATCACCAACCGTTCCATCACTTCATAATCCTTTAGAAGATAAAAGGTGACAAAAGGAATCGTGACCAGCATGATCAGGGGTTCGAACGTCGACGGCAAATTGCGAATCAAATGGGTCGTTTGATCCGTAAACCACTGCTCCGCCATGTCAATCGCTTGTTCGATGCTCACCTGCAAGGCATCCGGCAACATAAAACGCTGCCGGTAAACTTGATTCAGCCACAGTTGCAAGCGCGCCGTCCATTCCGGCAAATGCTCCAACAGGTCCCGCATCTGCCGGACGAAAACCGGGAAGAGATTGACAACCAACAGCGCCAGCAGCAACAGGAACGTCCCGTATATGAGCAACACAGCGGCTGAACGCGGCATCATCCGCCGATGAAGCAGATTGACCACCGGATTGAGCAAATAAGCCACGATCAGCGAAATGATCAGGGGAGTCAAGATCAGTTTGAGCACATTCCAGATCCACGACAGGATGGGTCTGATGTGCCATAACAATACCAGCAACCCGAGCGCCAGCAGGAAAACGATCAGCATGTACAGGAGCTTGCTCTTTGCAAAGGGCATGATTCCCGCCCCATTTTTATGGATTGATATTTTTACGGATTGATAGAGGATGTTGGATGGATAGAAAATGGATTAATAGAGATGATGCGACACATGGCGTTCTGAGTCGCTAAAAAGATCATCCAATGAGCTGAGACTGCCATCCTCTTCCACCTCATACAGCGTCATCAGCTCTCCCTGCACGCCGAATTCGATATAACACTCCCAGCAATAAAATTGATGGGTGCCAATTTTGCCTATGTTCCTGGATCTGCAATTCGGACAAAGGTAACTCATACGAACACCCCTCTGCAGTTATTCTGTCCCACCCTCCTCTTGCTCCGGTACCAGGATCGCGTCTTCACCGATCGTCACTTGATCGGACCAAGGATAGATTTTTCTTCCCTGCCGGAGATCAGAGAGGATGCCTTCGGACAGTTCACACCCAATCAGGGTTCCCATTTCTTCCACAAAATAAACATCCTGGATCTGACCCAGTCCGTTCCCCGCCGTGGTCATCACATCTTTGCCCGTCAATTTGTTCTGGCCGTTATAAAGGGTATATGCCCCGTTCGGCAATTCTCGGAAGTTCACCGGCTGACGAACCATGATCGCATCTTCGCCTAGCGTCGTCACCTCTTCCATGGCGATGCACTTTGCACGCCGGAACAGTCCCTTGTTTTCGATGATCAGACCCTGAAGGCGCCAAGAGGCGTCAAAATAGAGATCCCGAACCACGCCCAGCTGTTTGCCTGTATGCTCCTCCACCACGGCCATGCCAACCAACTCCTGCCCCTTCTTCAATCTGCATGTCCCCCTTCGCGCGACACCTTTCGCTTGGAGCTATTTGGGACTTTAACACATTCATCGTGCAGTATTAGTATGACCGCAAATCCCGTTTGCGTGCAGTGAACAAATATCAAAGACGCTTCCTTTTTGTGAAACAACCCTTTTATGACGATGAAAAAATCCGGGCTCACTCAATGAGTCCGGATGCATATGCCAAATGACGCGAGCAATGTTCATGTTATACTGACCTTGTACGATGGGTCACAGCTTCTCAAGGGAGATCGGCTCATCCCCTGTAGAAAGGGGGTGAGCCCTTTGCTCAAGTTGAACATGGCGCAAGCTCGTGCCCCATGATTGAACGCGGTCCTAAGCGTTTGACGAAAGCGCCTGAACAACGCCAGCCACGATCTCCGCCGCCTGAACCACTTCTTCCTCTGTCGTGCCGTACCCGAAACTGAAACGCACTGCGGAACGAATCAGCTCCTCTTCCAAGCCCATCGCCATCAACACATGAGAAGCCCGCAGGGAACCAGCCGTGCAGGCGGAACCGCTGGACGCGGCAATGCCTTCGAGATCCAGGCGGATCAAGAGCGTTTCGCTGTCCACACCCGGAAAACTGACATTGAGGATATGAGGATAGGAACGTTCCGGATGGCCGTTGACAATCACCCGATCACTTCCCAGACGCCCGACAAGCTCCCGAATCATCGTCTCGCGCAGCCTTCGATAAAGCTCTGCCCGTTCCTGCATCGACTGCCGGCAAAGCTTGACCGCCTCCTGAAACCCGATAATTCCGGCCACATTTTCCGTGCCGCCACGCCGTCGCCTTTCTTGCGACCCACCGTGCAGCAGGGGCTCGACGGGAACCCGCTTGGAGACATAAAGCGCTCCTACCCCTTTCGGCCCATTGATTTTATGGGCTGAAATGGAAAGCAAATCAACGGGCAGCGTCCGGCAGTCGATCGATTCCAAGGACATGGCTTGTACCGCGTCGGTATGAAAAAACACGCCCCGTTCCCGCGCCAGGGAACCCATCGTTTCAATCGGCTGCCGTGTTCCCACCTCATTGTTGCCCAACATCACGGACACCAGCACGGTATCATCGGTCAACGCCGCTTCCAACGCGTCGAGGTCCACTTCTCCATGCCGGTTGACAGGCAAATACGTGACACGGAATCCCATTTTCTCCAAAAAAGCGCACGTGTCCAGCACGGCGTGATGTTCGATGGCGCTGGTCACCACGTGATTGCCCATGCCCCGCTCGCGAGCGGCCCATGCTGTTCCGAAAACGGCCAGGTTGTCCGCCTCCGTTCCACCGCTGGTGAAGATCAGCTCGGCGGCGCTCACTTGCAGACTGTTCGCAATCGCTTCCCGCGCCTCATCAATCGCCTGACGCACAACCCGGCCAAAGCGGTGCAGGCTGGAAGGATTTCCGAATCGCTCTTCTAAATAAGGACGCATAGCCTCGGCCACAGCCGGGTGAACGGGAGTCGTGGCGGCGTGATCCAAATAAATCATCCCAAACCCTCTTTCCACTAAATGCAGCTTGACTTTGCGCGAAAGCACTCCGCAGCCAAAAACAGCCTAGGATTATGGCCATACAACACGACAGGCGCGCAAATCAAATGTAAAACATGTAAGCTTCAGCCTCCTCATCACCGGTAAATGAAATCAAATCTTGCAACGTCGTCGAATCCAGGACTTCGGTTATGCTGTCCCTCACACGCATCCAAAGGTGGCGGCTGCCCGGCTCGTTTTCTTCTTCCACTTCAACCGGATTAATCGGCCCTTCCAGGACACGAATGATATCCCCGGCCGTAATTTCTTCCGGTTTTCGGGCCAGCACATATCCGCCATAAGCGCCGCGGATACTCTTGACCAACCCGGAGTTCCGCAGCGGGGAGACCAGCTGTTCCAAATAGTGCTCCGACAGATGATGGCGTTCGGCAATCGCTTTCAAGGAAACTGGCCCTTTCCCGTAACTTTTGGCCAGTTCCATCATCAAAACCAATCCGTACCGACCTCTTGTTGAAACCTTCAAAACGTACCCTCCTCGTACACCCAGAGACGCCTCTGACACTCCGGAATCGCTCTCTTTTTATTTATTGTACCTGTTTCCGATCGGAATTCCAATTGTGGACGGATTTGTGTCCTTTATGGGCAATCCGGCGATTATGCGCCGGCACATCCTATCACGCGATGATGAAAAGTGGCATTGATGTGCGACACGCTATTCTCGTTCAACGCTTTGAGTGAAGCGCTTGAGACGCTCCTGATGATTTTTCCAGATCGAAGCCTCCTGTCCTTGCTTTGTCGGTTCATAGTAGCGGCGATCCACCAATTCATCGGGCAAGTATTGCTGCTCCACCCAGTGTCCGGGATAATCGTGCGGATACTTATACCCTTTCCCGTGTCCCAGCTTTTTGGCGCCGGCGTAGTGCGTGTCACGCAAATGCGGAGGCACTTGGCCCGTAGGCCGGTTGCGGACATCGGCCATCGCGGCGTCAATGGCGCGAATGACGCTGTTTGACTTCGGGCTTTCCGCCAGGTAAATGACGCACTGGGCCAGGTTGATCCGGGCTTCCGGCATGCCTACCGCCTGCACCGCCGTCCAGGTGGCCGCCGCCTGCACAAGCGCTTGCGGGTTGGCCAGTCCAATGTCTTCAGAAGCATGCACCAGCAAGCGCCGGGCAATCACTTTCGGATCTTCGCCTCCCTCGAGCATACAAGCCAGCCAGTAAACGGCAGCCTGCGCATCGGAGCCGCGAATCGACTTGATCAGCGCGCTCATCATATCGTAGCGGTGATCGCCGCGATCGTAACGAAGCGCGGGTTGCTGAAGACATTCTTCCGCCACCGCCAGCGTGATCTGCCGCACCCCCGCCTCATCCGCTTCCGTCGACAGCGCGGCCAACTCCAATGCGTTCAGCGCAGCCCGAACATCCCCGTTGGAACGGGAGGCGATGAAATCGAGCGCCTCCTCCTCCAACCGGATCGCCAGATGACCCAAGCCGCGTTCGCGATCGGACAGCGCCCGGCGAAGCGCCGTCTTGATATCATCCTCCGACAAGGGACGGAATTGAAACAACCGGCTGCGCGAGAGCAGCGCCGAATTCACTTCAAAGTAGGGGTTCTCTGTCGTCGCGCCGATTAAGATCAAAACCCCTTTTTCAACAGCCGGTAACAGGGCGTCCTGTTGCGCCTTGTTAAAGCGGTGAATCTCGTCGAGAAAAAGGATCGTCTTCCGCCCGTATAGTCGCCGCAATTCTTCAGCCTCGTCCATCACCTGACGCAGTTCCTTGACGGTGGCGGAAACAGCGTTCATGGTCACAAAATGAGCCGCTGTCGTCTCGGCGATGACGCGAGCCAACGTCGTCTTGCCGCTGCCCGGGGGACCCCAGAATATGGCGGAAGTCAGCCGGTCAGATTGGATCGCGCGCCTGAGCAGCTTGCCTTGACCGATCAGGTGATCCTGTCCCAGCATCTCATCCAGATTGCGCGGCCGCATCCTGGCCGCCAGCGGCGCCATTTTCTCTTCATCAAACGTAAAAAGGTCCATCGCTGCCCCCTCGCAACATGGAATACTAGATACCGAACGACCGACGGCTCGACAACTCCCGGACCAACTGTACCCCTTCTCGCCAGGAAGTGATCCGGGGCAGCGGTTTCGGATAATCCCGGTTGTACACCGCATCCACGATAACCGTCGGCACACCGGCTTCCGTGAGCCGATCCAGATGAAACGGCGCGTCTTCAAAAAACAGCTCAATCGAAAGCTTCATGGAAACCGCCGCCTTATCCTGTGAACCCATGAACAGATTTTCGCCATGAAAAGGAAAACGATAGCGGGTTAACCAGTTTTTTGTAATCTCCGCGATGTGCTTCATCGCCGGCCGGGCCGTGACAAAAAAAATCTCATGTCCTTCCTGAGCCAGTTGGTTCAACGCTTCGGCCGCATTTTCCAAAGGAACTCCCAACTGGTAAATCTTTGGCTCCAGCTTCCGCCAGAGGCGCGCGCCCTCCTTTGGCGTAAGGCCATATGCCGAGTCCAGGTGGAATGTGGTCACATCTTCCAACTTGACGTTCCGCTTTAAGAATTGGTTATACACCTCCACCGCAGCGCGTTGCGTCTGCTTGATCGTGCCGTCTATATCGACTCCCAACCGCAATGGCAGGCCCTCCTTTACCCACACTTTTCAAACATGCATTCAATGAGGCCTTGCTCCAATAGTCTACCCAAAAAGAAAACCCCTTCACAGAAGGAGTTTGAACGATTTCCGAACAAATTTCACTTGCTTTCATTGTACCACTCCGTTGACATGAGCGTCAATGAACGACTGTCCTACAAACCGCCGCGTTTCTCCTGCGAAGCAGATGGCTGAAGCTCAGCCGCAAGCGGCTTATACCGCCGCCTCTTCGCTTTCCACGATCTGCAAGTGGAGTTCATCCAATTGCTGCTGGCTGACGGGTGACGGCGCCGCTGTCATCAATTCAGTGGCATTGGCTGTCTTCGGAAAAGCAATCGCCTCACGCAGGCTGCTTTTTCCGGCAAGTAGCATCACCAGGCGATCGAAACCAAAAGCAATCCCGCCGTGCGGTGGCGCGCCGTACTCAAAAGCCTCCAGGAAAAAGCCGAACTTCTCCCGCGCCTCCTCTGGCGAAAGACCGATCGTCTGAAACATCTTTTCCTGAACCTCGCGCTGGTAAATGCGCATACTGCCGCCACCGATCTCATAGCCGTTGAGGACGATATCATAGGCCTGCGCGCGGATGGCCAGCGGATCGGTGTCAAACAGCGGCAGATCTTCCGGCCTTGGCATCGTAAAGGGGTGATGTTCCGCCACATAGCGTTTTTCTTCCTCATCGTAAGAAAGCAGCGGGAAGTCGGTAATCCAGAGGATCTTGTACTCGTCCTCCTTGATCAGCCCCAAATCTCCCGCCAGCTTCAGCCGCAGGTTGCCCAAGACGCTGGCGACGACATCGGCCCGGTCGGCCGCGAAGAGCAGCAAATCCCCTGCTTTGGCTTCGCTGATCTGAAGGATTTGCTGAATCTCTCCCTCGCTGAAAAATTTGGCGATTGGACTTTTAACGCCGTCATCCGTGACCTGCATCCAGGCCAATCCCTTGGCGCCAAATCGGGACGCATACTTGCCCAGATCATCAATCTCCTTGCGACTGTAGCCGGCGCATCCCGGCGCGTTCAGCACCTTCACCTGCCCGCCCGCTTTTAGCGCGTTGCGGAACACTTGAAACTGGCTATTCGCCACGGCCTGGCTGACGTCCTTCAACTCCATGCCGAAGCGCAAATCCGGCTTGTCCGTGCCAAAGCGATCCATCGCTTCGCGATAAGTCAGCCGCATAAAAGGGCGTTTCAGTTCTACGCCGATCGTCTGGCGGAAAACTTCGGCGATCATCTCTTCCATCAATTCCTGAAGCTGCTCGGCGGTCATAAAGGAGGTCTCAATATCCACCTGTGTGAACTCCGGCTGCCGATCCGCACGCAGGTCTTCATCCCGGAAACAGCGGACAATCTGGTAATACCGTTCCGCGCCCGCAATCATCAACAACTGCTTGTACAACTGCGGCGACTGCGGCAAGGCAAAAAATTCCCCTTCATGCAAGCGGCTCGGAACCAAAAAGTCGCGCGCGCCTTCCGGTGTGCTGCGGGTCAACAGTGGCGTTTCAATCTCCCAAAACCCGTGCGCGTCCAGAAAATCCCGGATCACTTTGGCCGTCCGATGGCGCAGCTGCATGATTTGTTGCATCTGTGGCCGGCGCAAATCCAGATAACGGTACTTGAGCCGTATCGCCTCATCCACGTCCACCTGCTCATCCAGAGGAAACGGTGGTGTCTTGGATGTGTTGAAGATCTCCACATGATCGGCACGCACCTCGATGTTGCCCGTCTTCAGTTTCGGGTTGACCGTCTCTGGATCCCGCTCCACGACGGTGCCCTGGACGCTAATCACATATTCATTGCGCAAGCGGTCGGCAACTTCCAACGCTTCTGCCGAAAAATCGGGTTGAAACACCACCTGGACGATGCCGCTGCGATCGCGCAAGTCAACGAAAATGACCCCGCCCAGATCGCGACGGCGATTCACCCAACCGTTCAACGTCACCTTCTGGCCAACCATCTCAAGCCCCAATGACCCACAGTCATGTGTTCGCAATCGCAAAACCCTTCTCTCCTTCTCTCGAACTTCCCTGTCTTTCCTCAACCCATCGATTCGTCTTTTTCATCGTTGATCGATGACAAACGGGCAACCACTTCAGTGAGGGGAATTTCCTCCTGCGTTCCGTCCGCCATATTTCGAAGCTGAACCGCCTGCCGGGACAATTCTTCCTCACCCAGAATCAGGGCCCATTGAGCCCCTAAGCGGTCAGCTGCCTTCAGTTGAGCTTTCACCTTTCGGTTCAAGTGGTCCAAATCGGCTGCCAAGCCCGCCGCGCGAAGTTGGTGCAACAGCGCAAAAGCGGCCGCGCGGGCTTCTTCCCCCATAGTGACGACATAACAATCCAGCCTGCTCGGCGCGGCATTTTCCACGCCCTCAGCCTCCATCACCGCCAGAAGCCGTTCCAACCCTGTCGCAAAGCCGATGCCCGGAACGTCTTCTCCCCCCAGGCTGGCCACCAGTCCATTATACCGCCCGCCTGCCGCGATCGTCCCAACCGCACCGACAGATTCGGTGATAAATTCAAAAGCGGTTTGGGTATAATAATCGAGTCCACGCACCATTCGCGGGTTTACAGCATATGGAATCCCCAATTGGTCAAGAAAGTGACGGACGTTCATAAAGTGATCGGCGCAGCGGTCGCAGAGATGGTCCAGAATGGAAGGCGTATCCACCGTCAGCCGCTGACAACGTTCATTTTTGCAATCCAGGATACGCAATGGATTCCGCTCCAATCGCGACTGACAGTCCGAACACAAGGATTCACGCACCGGCCTGAGGTGATCCAGCAGCGCCTCGCGATGCTTCGGGCGGCACTCTGGACACCCGAGGCTGTTCAACTCCAGGCGGAAATGCCGGATTCCCAGTGAACGCAAAAAGTCATCCACGAGAACAATCACTTCGGCGTCGATGGATGGCTCAGCCGTCCCCAACACTTCTGCGCCAAACTGGACAAATTGCCGGAAACGTCCAGATTGCGGGCGTTCGTAACGAAACATCGGGCCGAGATAGTACCATTTTGTCGGCTGTGGCTGAGCGTATACTTTGTTTTCAATGAAACTGCGGACGACGGCTGCTGTCCCCTCGGGACGCAAGGTCAAACTGCGCCCTTTACGGTCCACAAACGTGTACATCTCTTTCTCCACGATGTCGGTCGTCTCCCCGACGCCCCGTTGAAACAACTCCGTGTGCTCAAAGATGGGGGTACGAACCTCGGAAAAATGATAGCGCCTGGCCCACTCCCGCGCCAAATGCTCAAGGTGGTGCCAGCGGTGAATCTCCTCCGGCAGCACGTCATACGTCCCCCGTGGCATGCCAATCGTCATTTGTGCTTCTCTCCTTCCATCCCCGTACCTTCCGATCCCCGCATCGTGCGCCTCGTTCCTGGAACGAAAAGCTTGTCCGCCACTTCCTTGGCAAAATTTACGGATCATAATTCTCTATCAACGGCTCAACATAAGAATGCGGAGGTGATAAAGATGGCATTAGGACAAAAACGAAATGTCCTCGTCGTCCCTCAAGCCGGACAGGCGCTTGAGCAACTGAAATATGAAATTGCTCAAGAGCTGGGCATCCAAACCCCTCAAGATGGCTACTGGGGAACGATGGCAACCCGCGACACTGGCGCTATCGGGGGGAACATCACCCGTCGCCTGGTCCAAATTGCTGAACAGCAATTGGCGAACCAACAATTCCCCAAACCCTAACCCCTCAACCCTTACGTTTACACGAACGATCAGGCTAGCCAAGAACTCACATCATTTCACATCATCTCATGACCCTTTAAAAAGGCTTCCTTCCGGAAGCCTTTTTTCCACCTTATTATAACGCTCAAGCACATGTTTTAAAAGGACCGTTTGCCGGATGAGCCAGGCATCCTCGATCAGTGTACCCGAAAAAGGGATCATCGATGTAGCGCGTCAACCGCTCTGCGGGTGCTCCAAAAGCAGGGTGACCGGCCCATCGTTGATCAGGTGAACCTGCATCATCGCGCCAAAGCGCCCTGTCTCGACCGGCACGCCAAAACTGGCCAGAAATCGATTAAATTGCTCATACATCGCTTTCGCATGTTCCGGACGGGCCGCTGCCAAAAATTCCGGCCGCCGTCCCCGTTTTAAGCTGCCATACAACGTAAATTGGGAAACAGATAAACACGCGCCCCCCACATCCAATAATGAGCGGCTCATTTTCTGTTGTTCATCCTCAAAGATCCGCAAGTAAGCCACCTTCTCCGCAAGATAACGCGCCTCTTGCGGCGTGTCTTGGTGGGTGATCCCGACGAACAAAAGCAACCCCCGTCCAATCTCACCGACTGTCTGTCCATCCACCTCAACCCGAGCACATTGCACCCGTTGAACCAGTATGCGCATGTGTTCAACTCCATTGTCTGATCATGGGATTTGTTCACTGCGTGATGCGACGAACCGAATAAATATCTTTGATGCTTTTTACTTTGTCCACCACTTTATGGAGATGGTCCAGATTGTGAATATTGATCGTCATCAGAATCGTGGTCACCTTGTTTTTGTCCGAGCGGCCGGAAATGGCGGAAATGTTGGTCTTGGCCTCGGATACGGTCTGCAGCACTTCATTGAGAAATCCTTTTCGATCATAGCCTGTGATTTCTATATCCACCGGATAGGAAGAAGAGTCATCCACCCCTTCCCATTCCACCTCGATAATCCGATCCCGTTCCTTTTTGAGTTGCTGCTGGATGTTCGGACAATCCTGTCGATGGATGGAAACGCCACGGCCTTTGGTGACAAAACCGATGATTTCGTCGCCTGGCACCGGCGTGCAGCAACGAGAAAACCGAACCAGGAGGTTATCCACACCTTTCACGCGCACGCCATGCGTCGGCTTGCTGTGCGGTTGCGCCTGTGGTTTGACAGCGCTCAAGGCAAGCTCATCGCTCTGATCTTTGCGCGCCTTCTCCGTCAGCTTGGACAACACCTGGCTCAACGTGATGCCCCCATAACCCAGCGCGGCCAACAGGTCTTCCCGATTGCCCAGGTTCAAGGCCTTGGCAACAGCTTCCATTTTTTCGTTGGTCATCCACTCGGCGGGCGCAAAGCCATGTTTTTTCAGTTCCCGTTCCAGATCTTCCTGACCCTTGGCGATATTGGCTTCCCGTTTTTCCTTCTTGAACCACTGCCGGATCTTGCTCCGCGCATGCGAAGATTGGGCAATTTTCAGCCAGTCACGGCTGGGTCCGTAACTGTGTTTGGAGGTGAGAATTTCGACGATGTCGCCTGTTTTTAAGCGATGATCTAGCGGGACAATTCTGCCGTTGACCTTGGCGCCGATACAACGATTTCCCACTTCCGTGTGGATCCGGTATGCAAAATCCAACGGGACCGACCCACTGGGCAGTTCGATGACATCCCCTTTGGGGGTAAAGACGAATACCACGTCAGAAAAGAGTTCCGTCTTCAGCGATTCCATAAACTCTTTGGCGTCGCGATAATCCTGCTGCCACTCGAGGATTTCGTGGAACCAGGCGAGATTCCGCGCCGCTTCATCATCCGTCAGCGCTTTGCCTTCCTTGTACGCCCAGTGCGCCGCCACCCCGTATTCCGCCGTCCGGTGCATCTCCCAAGTCCGGATCTGCACTTCAAGCGGCTCTCCTTTCGGGCCGACCACCGTGGTATGCAGGGACTGGTACATGTTAGGTTTCGGCATCGCGATATAATCTTTAAAGCGCCCCGGCATCGGCTTCCACAGCGTATGAATGATCCCCAACACGGCATAGCAGTCCCGAATGCTGTTGACAATCACGCGAACGGCGAGCAAATCGTAGATCTCGTTGAACTGTTTCTTCTGATGCACCATCTTGCGATAGATGCTGTAAATGTGTTTCGGACGTCCGGAAATGTCCGCCTCGATCGCCATCTCAGCCAATTTTTCCCGAAGCGTCTGGATCACTTCTTTGATGTACTGCTCCCGCTCGGATCGTTTCTTCTGCATCAGGTTGACAATCCGGTAGTACTGCTGCGGGTTGAGATATCGCAACGAGATGTCTTCCAGCTCCCACTTGATCGCCGAAATCCCGAGACGGTGCGCAAGCGGCGCGAAAATCTCCAGTGTCTCGTTGGCAATCTCGCGCTGCTTTTCATCCCTCAAATACTTCAGCGTCCGCATGTTGTGAAGCCGGTCGGCCAACTTGATCAGGATGACCCGGATGTCCTTGGCCATCGCGATGAACATCTTCCGGTGGTTCTCCGCCTGCTGTTCTTCCTTGGTCTTGTATTTCAAGCGTCCCAGCTTGGTCACGCCGTCTACCAGGTGAGAGACATCGGGGCCAAACTTCTCCTCAATCTGCTTGAGGGAAATCTCCGTATCTTCGACCACATCGTGCAACAGGGCAGCCATGATCGTCGAAACGTCCAGCTCCAAGTCAGCCAGAATGCCAGCCACCGCCAACGGATGAAAAATGTATGGCTCCCCCGATTTTCGCATTTGCTCTTTGTGCGCTTCTTCGGCAAAACGATATGCCTCACGCACCCAGTCTCGTTCCTCTTCGGTCAAATAATGCAATTTTTGACAAAGTTCCTCAATGCCCATTTTCTCTCACCTATTCAGGTTTTACGTTCTATTATCTCTTGAATCGAGGAACTTGTAAAGATCGTTAGTCGTACTGGACCAGTGAATAAATGGGATAATGCGGCAAATTTTGGCGTCCATTGAGGTAGCAAAGTTCGATCAGAAATGCCAACCCGACAATGTCTCCCTGCAGCTGCTCCACCAACCGGATCGCGGTAGAGATCGTCCCGCCCGTCGCCAACAGGTCATCCACAATCACCACGCGCTGTCCCGGTTGAATGGCGTCGCGGTGAATGCCCAGGCGATCGGTCCCATACTCCAAATCATAGTCGGCTTCGATCGTCTCGGCCGGCAGTTTCCCCGCCTTGCGAATCGGGACAAACCCGATTCCCAAAGCATAGGCCACCGGCGCACCAATGACAAACCCCCGCGCCTCGGGGCCCACCACCACATCGGCTCGCAAGTCGCGCACATATTCCGCAATCTGATCGATCGCCTGACGATAGCTTGGGCCCTCTTTCAGCAGAGTGGTAATATCCTTGAAACTCACCCCTGGCTGCGGAAAATCCTCAATCACTCTGATCTTCTCAATGAACTTCATCGTTTCATTGGACATCCTGCGTTGCCCCCCTTTGTTCATCCTCAAACAAACGGTAAAAAAACTGTTGCAACTGCCGGGTTGTCAGTGAATGGAGAAACTGGCCCATCTTTTGCCGTTCCAACGCTTCCAGATAAGATATCGAATGATCCAGATCGTTTAACTGGCGAACCTCCTGTAACTGGTATCCTTTCGCGGCAACGGGAAGGAGAAATCCCAACTCGTGGAATACGCGCAACACCAGCGAGGTTTGCGAGGCAGCCAGCCCCAGTCGGGAGCCAAATTGTTCGATATGTACACGGCTAAACTGACGTTCCCGTTGCATCCAACGAAATAGCTCAACAAAGTGCCGCCTTTGCGGCACCGCCGGAACCGGGCCGAGCTGAAAAACACAGTACAGGCGCTGGACAGCGGGAAAGCGCCGCACCGCCGCCGCCAACTGCTCGCGGGAAACCGGCACATCCATCAGCACCAGGTCCGTCACCTCTCCGAAAGCGCTATCAGCGTCAGGGCGGCCCGCCTCAGAGCGATTCGCGTTCGGCATGCAAGGGATGGTTGGCATGGATTGAAAGGAGAGGAAATACGGCTTGCCGCGTGTTTCAGGAAACTCGTCCAACATTTCGGACGCCCATCGCTCCGCCATCTCCGGCGTTTTTCGCCAATCAAAAACCTGACGGTGCCGGATCATCACATCTTTCAAGAAGATCTGAGGCCGGCGATGCCCTCCCCACTCATTGGCTCCCAGATGACCGATGACATAGCCTCGCGATCCGGCGGCGATCCCCCGCACCCAGTCGGCGCAGTGAAACCCAATCGCTTCCACCGCGCCGCCGCTCTTGCCGCGCAACGCCAGTTTCAGATGTTTGCCTTCCTTGCCAAGCGGACGTACATCCTCGATGTTGACAGGACCAAAGTAAAGAATCGGCTTGGGGTTCCCGGGCCCAAACGGTTCCAGCCGCTGCAATTCATCAACCAGGGCGAGATCAACCGCCTCCAGCGGGCAGAACATCTCCACTTCGGTTCGCACGCTTGCGTCCGCCTCCGTCCACCGTCGCCCCACCTCTTCCACAAAAGCGTTCCGGAAGTTGGCCATCTGCGAAACCTGCAGCGTCATCCCGGCCGCCTGCTGATGGCCGCCAAATTTCTCCAGCCATGGACGACAAGCTTGTAACGCCTGATAAAGATCCAACCCCGTGATGCTTCGGCCAGAACCTTTGGCCAGCCCTGCCTCTTCTCTCACACTCAGAAGAATGCAGGGGCGATGGTACTTTTCGACGAGGCGTGCGGCCGCAATCCCGATGACGCCTTCATGCCACGTCGTGCCGGCCAGCACGTAGGCGGGCGCACTTCCCGCTCGTCTTCCGTTGAGGCGGTCCTGCTCCACCAGCTGTCGCTCCGCTTCCCGAAAAATGTGTTCCACCAGCTGCTGACGCTGGCGATTCAATCGTTCCAGACAGATGGCATCCTCGTTCGCACCCTCCTCATCCTCCGCCATCAACAAACGATACGCATTCCTGGCATGCGCCAGCCGTCCAGCCGCATTCAAGCGGGGCCCAAGGAGAAAACCGATCGCCTCACTGTCCCACCTGCCCCGAAAGCGAGCTTGCCGAGCAAGAGCCTGAATGCCGGGCAGGGGCTGGCGATTCAATTGCTGCAACCCGAGAGAAACCAACACCCGATTCTCGTCGACGAGGGGCATAAGATCGCTGATCGTCCCCACCGCGACCAGTTGCCACAACTCAGACGGCACCTCACGCAAGAGCGCCTGCGCCACTTTAAACGCGACACCCACCCCCGCCAGTTGTTTGAAAGGGTAGGGACAGTCCGGTTGCTTGGGATTGATCAGGGCATCCGCCTTGGGCAATTCGGGCGGAGGCTGGTGGTGGTCGGTGATGATCAAGGTCATCCCCAAACGCGAGGCCAATTCCGCCTCTTGGAGGCTGCTGATACCGGTATCCACGGTAATCACAAGTTGGTGTCCCCGCCTCGCCAGCTCTTGAAGAGCCTCAGCGTGAAGCCCGTATCCTTCGCGAAAACGATCCGGAATATATGCTTCCACCTCTGCACCCAGCATCCGTAACGTCCGAACCATTAAAGCCGTACTCGTCACGCCGTCGGCGTCATAATCGCCGTAGACCGCGATCCGCTGTCCAGCGCTGACGGCTTGTCGGATCAAGACAGCCGCTTCCGCCATTCCCTTGAGCAAAAAAGGATCGCCGAGGTGTTCCCGGGATGGGCGGAGAAAAGCGGCGATCTTTTCCGGCGTGTTCAGGCCACGTAAAGCGAGCAGGCGCTTCACCAGCGGATGGAGCGAAATGGAACGGAGCGCGTCGTCCTCTTGTTGCGCTTCATCCGGTTCCTGAAAGCGTCGAATCCAACGCGTTCTCGCAGGTAAAATCGCGCATTCCTCCCTTCCCGTTTGGTTCATGATGCGCCTTCCAATGGTTGCCTTCCTCTTTAGGAGGCTGTCGCGTGCTTCCGTTTCCGAAGATCGCGACTGCGCCACAAAAACCAGATTTGGCTGGCGATAAAAATGGAGGAATAACCGCCGCTGATCAAACCGATCAACATGGCGAGAGAAAAATTCCGGATGCTGTCCGGCCCGAGAATGAATAAGGCAGCCGCCATGATCACCACCGTGATGAGCGTATTGACGGAACGGGCCAACGTCTGCCGGATACTCTCATTGACAAGCCTCTGGTAATCCTCCACCTGTTTGAGCTTGGTTGTCTTCATGTTTTCGCGAATCCGGTCAAAGATGACAATCGTATCATTGATCGAATACCCCACCACCGTCAGCACGGCGACAATGAAAGTGAGATCCACCTCAATCCGCAACAGCGCGAAAAAGGCGACCACGATCAACGCATCGTGGAACAGCGAGATGAGCGCCGCGATGGCGAAACGGTACTCAAAACGGATCATCACGTAAATGGCAATCCCGACGGACGCCACCAACACGCCAATGATCGCTTTTGACACCAGTTCACGCGCAAACGTCGGATCCACCGTGCTCTCCTGAATGTTGGCCTGCTCCCCGTAAGTCTCCTGTAGCGCCTGACGCAGGGAAGCCAGCCTTTCTTTGCCAATCTCCTCGGTAAAGCGCATAATCACGTATTCACCTTCGCCGGCCAACTGTGTCGTATTGGGAGCAAGGCCCTGCTCTTCGACAAAAGCGGTCATCTCTTGCTGCGTGACGGTTTGACCCACATAGATGTCAAGGCGTGACCCGCCTTCGAAATCCACTCCCAGGTTGAGTCCGAATATGGGAAGGACGATCAATCCGGCGGCCAGAATTACCCCGGAAATCAGGAAGTAAAGTTTCCAATGCTTGACGAAATCCCAATTAAAGTTCACGGATCTCCTCCTCCTTCACGCCGAAGTGCCACGGCTTGACGCCAAATCCTGCTTTCACCGTCTGGTTCAGTATCAAACGAGAGATCCAGACATTGGTCAAAACACTGAGGAGGATGCTCATGATCAGCGTGGTCGCAAAACCACGAATCGAACCTGAACCGAGATAAAAGATGACGAGAGCGGCCAAAACAGTGGTGATGTTGGCATCCAAAATCGTCACCAACGCGCGGCGTGAACCCGCCCGAAGAGCGGATGGGATGCTCTTGCCGCTGCGGATCTCCTCCTTGATTCGCTCCGCCGTGAGGATGTTGGCATCCACCGCCATCCCGAGCGCCAGAATAAACGCGGCGATACCGGCCAAGGTCAATGTCACGCCAAGCAGATGGAACAGCAAAAGGAGTAAATAGGTATAGATCAAGAGCGAAAAATCGGCCACTAAGCCTGGCAGACGGTAATACAGAAGCATGAATGCCAGAACAATCACGCCACCGACAATCCCTGCCCAAACCCCTTGCTCCAGGGAACGCTGTCCCAAAGACGCTCCTACGCTCTGCGCTTGCAATTCCACCAAATTCACCGGCAGAGCGCCAGCATTCAAGAGGCTGGCCAATTCCTGCGCTTCCGCAATGTCCCGCTGACCTTTGATCGTGGCGATGCCTCCTGTGATCCGTTGCTGGACTTCGGGAGCCGTGATCAGTTCTTCATCGAGGAAAATTCCGATCGGCTGACCGAGGTACTCGCCTGTAATCCGCGCAAACTTGTCCGCATCCTTCAATTTCACCTGAACAATGGCACGATTATATTCATCAAATCCGGCGCTAGCGCCACCCTCCACCAAATCCGCACCGGAGAGCAGAATCTCTCCCGTCGTCATGTCCCGAAACGTCAGGCGGGCCGGCTTTCCAAGAATCTCCCGTGCCTTATCCTGATCTTCAACGCCAGCCAGCTGAACACGGATGCGATCCTTGCCCTCCGGATAAATATTGGGCTCCGCCACGCCGATCACATTGATCCGTCGCTCCAGCGCCGCTATCGTTTGGGTGATCACCTCCGGCGTTATCTGTTGGCCCGAAGTAACGGGCTCAACCTGGTACAAAATTTCAAACCCCCCTTGCAAGTCCAGGCCGAGTGTAATCCCGTCCAGGACCGAGGGGGTTGTGCCGGTCATCACACCAAAAACGGCTGCCAAGAGAACAAAGAGCAACAGTGCCCTTCCCACGCGCAACCTCATCCTCATTGCCCTCCTTTTGTCCAACAGATTTATTGTACCGTGGACAAAAAAAGGATGTCAATCTGAGCTGGATCGACGGTACATCTCTTTCATTAAGTAATTCATCAAGAGATTGGGCTTGAGTGAGAGGATGGCATTGGCCACTTGATGGATTTGCAGAGTTCTTTTTTTTCGCGCATCTTCAGCCGCGATTTTCCAGATCAGATCCGGTTCCACCTGTTCATATCCCCACAAAACCAATTCCTCGGCCTTGCTCTGGCATAAGGGAGCCAGCTGCTTCCGCAACGTTTCAAGGTGCTGCTCCACATCTTCCGGTTCATGCCGCTCCCCATTCTCCGGTTCCTCGTTGTGGGATATTTCCTGATCCGCCGATGACGCTTGGCGCACAGTCGGTTCGTGATCACCGGGTTCGTGATCAGAGGCTTCGTAATCAAGCGTTTCCTGATCAGCCCGTCGTTCTGATGTGCCTCGTCCGTTTTCCCGCATCATGGTTGTCGCTCCTTCCCTTACTCTACCGTTTTTATTCCACATCCGGGGATAAAATCCTGCCTTTCATGCATAGCTTGGTATCAAATGGTTGTCCTTCAGGAATCGGGAAAGAGGGGCTGACATGCGGCAAACATTTTTGCAAGGAACGCTGATCATCCTCATCGCCAGCTTCATCACACGCGTGCTCGGCTTTGTGTACCGCATTTTGCTGTCGCGGATTATCGGCGCTGAGGGAATGGGATTATACCAGATGGCTTACCCGACAATCACCGTCGCCATCACTCTGGTGACGGGTGGGTTTCCCGTTGCCATCGCCAAACTGGTCGCTGAAGCCGAGGCGCGTGGGGATCAGAACACAATTCGTGCCATCATGCGCCAAAGCCTTGCCATCATCGGGGGACTGAGTTTATTCGGTTTCCTCCTGATGCTGCTCGGGGCGCCTTGGCTGACACAGATGATGAATGATCCGCGAACGTACATCGTCATCCTGGCGATGATTCCAGTTTTGCCGATTGTGGGGATCTCGTCCATCTTTCGTGGCTATTTTCAAGGAAAACAAAACATGATCCCGTCTGCCACTTCCGTCATCATCGAACAATTGGCGCGGATTGCCCTGAGCATCTGGATTGCCTGGCACCTGCTACCTTATGGCATCGCTTACGCCACGGCCGGCGCAATGTTGGGAATGGTGGGCGGCGAACTGGGCGGACTGTGTATCCTTCTCTGGCATTACTCCAGAGCCCGTTCGCGCACAAAATCGATGAACGTTTCACCCTTGGCCCCGAACGAGTCAGCAGCCACCCTGTTCAGCCTTCTCCGGATCAGTACACCGATCACAGCCAGCCGGCTGGTGGGAACCCTTTCCTACTTTTTCGAGCCGATCCTCGTCGCCCAAAGCCTTGCGATGGCCGGTTTCGCCTACACCCAGGCCACCCGCATGTATGGGGAGCTGGCCGGTATGGCGATCCCGCTTCTCCTCTTTCCGACGGTGCTGACATACGCCTTGTCCGTCTCGTTAGTGCCGGCTGTGTCGGAACTGGCCGCTGTTCACAACATGGAACGCATTCGCCAGCGCGTTCATCAGTCGATGCGGCTGGCGTTGGTAGTTGGCGTCCCTTTTTCCCTGTTGCTGACCATTCTGGCTGAACCGATTTGTGCCTGGTTATATGGGGCGCCGGAAGTGGGAAAGTTCTTACAGGTGATGGCGCCATTTTCCTTGTTTTTGTACTACCAAGGTCCACTCAACGCCACCTTGCAAGGTCTCGGAGAGGCGCGCGCAGCGATGGTCAATGCCTTTATCGGCGCCGCTTTGAAGTTATTGGCCATTTTCTTGCTGGCAACACAACCCACACTTGGCATTGCAGGCGTAGCCATCGCCATTGTATTGTCTTTTGCCAGTGTGACGGTGCTCCATCTGCTCAGCGTCATCCGGCGCGTCGGCTGGGTGATTCGTGGGGAAGATTTTCTCAAAGTAGGATTGGGCTGCGCCGTGATGGGGCTTTCACTGTATTTACTTTACCCTTTCACCGCTCACCTGACACCCCTGTTGCAGTTGGTTCTCCTGTTGATCTTTTCTCTTGCAAGCTACCTGACCTGCCTCGTGACGACCGGCATGATCACACGGGAGGACGTCAGCCGGCTGCCGTGGACAGGTCCATTCCTGTCACGCTGGTTCTGACACCCTTTAAACGTCCGAAACGGTGGGCTTCCCCATCCGGATACTACTTCAGCAATCGGGGCGATGTTCGGGCACCGCATTTAGAGATCGGGATGCGGGTGTTGTTCCCGATCCCTCGGGTCCACGCGCAAGTTGCCCTGACGGTCAATACTGGCAAAAAACACCTCTTTGAAGTCTTTGCAGCCTTTTGCGCGCACTTGATCTTTGAGCCAGAAACGGTTTAGGCCAATGTTCTCCAAGTTTTTATCCAAGACGCGCCCATCCATAATCAGAGGAATGGCCAAACCATCTTCTGGCAGATCCAAGTTGACATCCTCACGGCGAAGCGATTGTTTCCCAGGCTTGGGCAAAACATTCAGTTTCCCGGAAGGCTCCAAAACGGCCATCTCCACCTCGGAAATGTCAAAGATCTGGTTTTCACGCAACTGGCTGAGCAGATCATCCAGGTTGTACCGATGTTTGGCCATCGCCTCTTCCTGGATGTTTCCGTTGGCAATCAGCACAGCCGGCTTGCCGTCCACGAAGTCCCGAATCCGCTTGCTCTTCATGAAGACATAAGCCAGCAGCACCTGAGTCAGCACTAAGGTGGCGATCGGGATGACCGCATCCATCAACGGTTTTTTTTGCTCCACGACAACCGAGCCCATTTCCGCAATCATGATCGAAACGACCAGATCGAAGACTGTCAGTTTGGCGATCTCTCGGGCTCCCATCAGCCGTATCATCACCAAAATAAAAAAGTAGATGAACAGCGTCCGCAAAAACAGGCTGACCCAACCTTCCATCGGCGTGAAAACCTCCTTTGCCAGTTCACCCACCGCATCGTCTACTTGTAGTGTCAGCCCGCATCTGGAAAGTATGCCTGTTAAGTGCAACCAATCCGCCTTCAGCCGGTTATAACCAATTCTTCCTCTTGAACCAGTACATCATCCCCAACGTCATCAAAAGCATCAGCCCCATAATGGCCCACAGCGCCCAAGACGTTTCGGCGTAAGGGATGACGACATTCATTCCGAAAATCCCGGTGACAAAGGAGAGAGGCAGGACAATCGTCGAAATCATCGTCAATAGGCGCATGATTTCATTGGTTTTGGCCGTGGCAAAGGAGGAGTATGTTTCCAGCGCTCCATTGACCAAGTCGCGAAACGTCTCTGTGGAGTCGGTCAGACGTTCCAGGTGATCCACCAAATCGATAAAGTATGGGATATTGTCCTCCTGCACAGGAAAAAGAAACTGACCGTTATTATAGGCAAAAATTCGCCGTTGCGGCAAAATGACGCGACGAATCAGGATCAGGGTGCGCTTCAGCGCCAGAAACTCGTCGATAATCTCCTCCAGTTCCTGATCAAACATCTCATCTTCCAGTTCATCCACCCGGATGCTCAACCGGTCCATGATCGGGAAATATTCGTCGGTTATCCCGTCGACAATGCTGTAGAGCAAATAGTCGGCCCCTTTGTTCATGTAGTCGACGCTTTTTAAGCAAATCGCCGCCAGCCGGCCGATCGACTGCAAGCGATGACGATGAATCGTCACCAGATAATTGGGGCCCAGAAAGATGTTCAGTTCTGACGTCGTGATCTCGTCATCGCTTTCCTCGTTGTAACGCAGCGCGTGAACGACAAAAAAATAATAATCGTCGTATCGATCCACTTTGGCCCGCGGACTGATATGCAGGCAATCTTCAATCGCCAGCGGATGGAAATTGAACAATTTGGCAACATACTGCAGCTCATCGCCGCCCACATCATAGAGATCGATCCAAAGCAGATCGTCCGGGGACTGCAAAAGCTGATCCAATTCCTCCAGATTGACATCATGTTCCATCCGCTTTTCCGAATGATTGTAAAAATAGGTTTTGATCAAAGCCGTCTCCCCTCTTATGACACGATTTACCTTGGTTCCATTTTACTCATAAACGCGACCCATCCATGCATATGAATGCATTAAGCTGCGGACAACCGGAACACGAACACTGTGGAGTATAAAACACTGGAGGTGGTGGCCGCATGGAAAAAAGCTCCGTCTCACCCATGCTGTTCGGAATCTTGTACACTGTGATCATTGTTTTGATTGGCTCCCTGATCTTGGCCCTGCTCTTGGAGTGGACTTCCTTGCCTGAGTCGCAAATACCCATGGCCATGTTCCTGGTCAATGGCATCGCCCTGTTCTATGGCGGATTTATCGCCGGACGCCGTTCAACGGCCAGGGGCTGGTTCAGCGGCGCGGTGAGCGGCTTTGGTTATGCTCTCATCATGCTGATCATCGGTTTTCTCGCCTTTGATATGAACTTTAGCTTGGAAGCCGTGTTGTTTTTCATCGCCGCCATCCTCTTGGGCACACTCGGCGGCGCGCTCGGCATCAATACAAATCGATGACGGGACAAGTAACAAAAAAGCCGTGAATGGGCAAAAAAGCCGTGGTTTCGCCACGACTTTTTGCTGTCTGTGATTTGCTGTCCGCTATGTATTAGCTTCTATTCGCCCTGCTTTTGCACCACCGTGTTGACCGCATTGCGATCGAAGGTCAGCTTTGTATTTTCGTTGACGCGCAGCACCACATGATCATCATTCAGATCCACAATCGTGCCATGAAGACCCCCGATGGTGATCACTTTGTCTCCCTTCTTCAGGGCATCCAACATCGCCAACCGCTCTTTCTGTCGCTTCTGTTGCGGACGTATCAGCAGAAAATAAAACACCACCAACATCAGTATCAGTGGTAAAAACGCTGTCAATCCTTCCATCTCACCTTTCACCCCCTCTAGAAACCGCGGTCATCCGCGTTTTCAATCCCGTATCGGGCAAAAAAGTCATCCCGAAAGTCCAGCAGCCGATCTTGCCGGATCGCTTCACGCAGAACACGCATCAATTGTACCAAAAAATACAGGTTATGATAAGTCGTTAACCGAATTCCGAATATTTCACCCGATTTGATCAAGTGCCGAATATAGGCCCGTGTGTAATGTCGGCAGGCATAACAGTCACAATCCGGATCCAACGGCCGGAAATCCTCGGCATATTGCGCATTGCGAATGACCAGCCGTCCCCGGCTGGTCATCACGGTTCCATTCCGGGCGATCCGTGTGGGTAACACGCAGTCAAACATGTCAATGCCGCGAATCACCCCTTCGATTAGCGCATCGGGAGAACCCACCCCCATCAAGTAGCGCGGGCGGTCGGCAGGCAACAGGGGAACTGTCTCCTCCAGAACCTGATACATCAGTGACTTGGGTTCTCCCACGCTCAAGCCTCCCAACGCATAGCCGGGAAAATCCAGAGCGACCAGCTGCCGCGCACTTTCCTTGCGCAAATGAGGGTACATCCCCCCTTGGACGATCCCAAACAGCGCCTGGGACTCGGGTTTCCGATGAGCTTTCAGGCATCGCTCGGCCCAGCGGGTTGTCCGTTCAAGCGAGTTCTTGATGTATGCTTCGTCAGCCGGATACGGAGCGCATTCGTCAAACGCCATGATGATATCGGCGCCGAGGGAATTCTGAATCGCCACCGCCTTTTCGGGGCTGATAAACAGCTTTTCGCCGCTCAAGTGGGAGCGGAAGGTCACGCCATCCTCCTGGATGTCCCGCAATGTGCTGAGACTGAATACCTGAAAGCCGCCGCTGTCCGTCAAGATGGCCCGATCCCAATTCATGAAACGGTGCAACCCGCCCGCCTTGTCCACCAGATCATGTCCCGGCCGCAAAAACAGATGATAGGTGTTGCTCAAAATAATGTCGGCGCCAATCTCTTTCAGTTCCTCGGGACTCATCGCCTTGACCGACGCCTGCGTCCCCACCGGCATAAACAGGGGCGTCTCAAAAGTGCCATGCGGCGTATGCAACAGGCCCAGGCGGGCCCCGGTCTGTTTGCAGGTTTTGATCAGTTCGTAGCGTATCGCAGACAAGGTCTTGTCTCCTTCAATCCTCAGTCGATAATCAGCATCGCGTCCCCGAAACTGTAAAACCGGTATCCTTCCCGAATCGCTTCTTCATACGCGCTGCGGGTATGTTCCATCCCGGCAAAGGCGCTCACCAACATGACCAGAGTGGAGCGAGGAAGGTGAAAATTGGTGATCAGGCCGTCAATGGCCCGAAATGGATACCCCGGGTAGATGAACAAGTCAGTCCAGCCCCGGTCAGCACGGATTTCTCCTTGAAACTTGCGGGCGATCCACTCCAGCGTGCGGCAAGAGGTGGTCCCTACGGCCACCACGCGCCCGCCGCGTTCTTTTGTCCGGCGTATGAGATGCGCAGCCTCTTCCTCCAATTCATAATACTCGGCATGCATCTGATGTTCTTCCACCCGCTCCACCATGACTGGACGAAATGTTCCCAGGCCCACATGCAGGGTTAAAAAAGCCAGATTTACGCCGCGCGTTTGCAATTCCTCCAGCAATGCTTCCGTAAAATGCAGACCCGCCGTCGGCGCCGCTGCCGATCCGGGTTCTTTCGCATACACCGTCTGATAACGTCCACGGTCTGATAGACCAGATCGAATGTAGGGAGGAAGGGGCATTTCTCCTAGGCGATCCAACACTTCCTCAAACAAACCTTCGTAAAAAAAGCGAATCACCCGTCCGCCCACCTCTGTCCGCCGCTCCACGAGACCTCTGAGCTGTCCGTCGCCAAAGCTCAGCCAATCCGCTTCCCGCACCCTTTTTCCCGGGCGAACCAGCGTCTCCCACCGTTCTCCTTCCAAGCGGCGCAACAGGAGCACCTCTACTCGCGCTCCCGTACTTTCTTTCATCCCATGCAGGCGGGCCGGGATCACCTTGGAGTGGTTCATCACCAGACAATCTCCGGGAGCCAGATACTCTAACAGTTCCGGAAAACGGCGGTGTTCCATTTTTCCGGTCCGCCGGCGCAAAACCAGCAGGCGCGATTGTTCCCGCCGCGGAAGCGGGGATTGGGCAATTAAGGATTCTGGCACATCAAAGTCAAACTGTGAAACATCCAAAGCAGCTTCCCCTTTTTGCCTTTATGTTTGATGGTCAGATCTGAATCCTTGTCATGCTTAAATGCCAGTCGTTTCTCCGTCTTCTTTACCGAAACAAACGAAAAAGCGAAAACAGGAGCGTCAACAAGATACTCACAATGATACTGGTGGTCACCGGGAAGTAAAAGCGGAAGTTTTCTCTCTCGACGACGATGTCCCCCGGGAGACGGCCGAGCGACAAATACTTCCCTCCAAACTGCCAAAACAATCCTGCCAAAATCAACACCACCCCGGCCACAATGAGCATTTTAGCCACTGGATTCATGCGGATAAGGCCTCCCAAAATGGTGATACACCGCCGGCGTCAAAAGCCGTCCGCGCGGCGTTCGTTTTAAGAAACCGATCTGGAGGAGATAGGGCTCATACACATCCTCGACGGTCTGCGCATCCTCACCAATGGCGGCCGCCATCGTCTCTAGTCCCACAGGTCCCCCGCCAAATTTGTCCATCACCGTCTGGAGGAGCCGCAAATCCACCTCATCCAGCCCGAGCCGGTCCACCTGCATCCGTCCGAGCGCTTCCTGCGCTTGACTGGCCGTGATGAACCCATCACCATAAACTTGCGCAAAGTCCCGCACCCGCCTGAGCAAGCGGTTGGCAATCCGCGGTGTGCCGCGCGAACGATTCGCCACTTCCCGCGCTGCTTCCTCTTCCAGCCGCACACCCAGCAAATCGGCGGAGCGAAGCAGGATCAGAACAAGCTCTTCCACCGAATAAAACTCCAGCCGGCTGACCACACCGAACCGATCTCTGAGGGGCGCCGATAATAGGCCAGCACGAGTGGTCGCCCCAATCAACGTAAACGGCGGCAAGTCCAAGCGAATGGAACGGGCTCCCGGCCCTTTGCCGATCACAATGTCCAGCGCGAAATCCTCCATCGCCGGATACAGCACCTCTTCGACACTGGAAGAAAGACGGTGAATCTCATCGATAAACAGAACATCCCCGTCCTGAAGGTTGGTCAAAATGGCCGCCAGATCTCCGGGTCGTTCGATGGCCGGACCGGAGGTCACGCGAATCGAGACGCCCAGCTCGTTGGCAATAATGTGAGAAAGGGTGGTCTTCCCCAGACCGGGCGGTCCATACAACAAAACGTGGTCGAGCGCTTCATGCCGCATCTTGGCCGCTTCGATAAAAATGCGCAGATTCTCCTTCAGCGCTTCCTGGCCGATGTATTCGGAAAGAAAGCGTGGCCGCAGGCTGTACTCCACTCCCTGATCCTCCGGGAGCAGATGACTGGTGATCATCCGCTCTTTCAAGTCCAACCCCCTCCCTCCCCATGGATATTTCGCCGCTTCACTTTCATCATCTCGTCGCCAGGCCATCGATTCGTTGCAAGGCCAGCCGCAACGCTTTCTCCACCGTGATCTTCATCGCAAGATCCCCATCCTGTGCCAAGTCACAGATCACTTGCCGAATCTCCGGCTCCCTGTAACCTAACGCCGCCAGCCCTGCTGCCACCTCGTTCCACAGACCGCGTTCTTCCTCATTCCCCCCTGTCAGGTGCCCCTCTTCGGAACTCGGTGAAGAGACTGGGAAAGTGTCCGTCACCTTGTCTTTGAGCTCGACGATCAAACGCTGAGCCGTCTTCTTCCCCACTCCAGGCAGACGCGTCAGAAAAGAGAGATCCTCTCCTGAAATGGCCGCGGCAATTTCGCGAAATGAAGCTGCGGCCAAAATGGACATCGCCATTTTCGGACCGATTCCGGTCACCGTCATCAGTTTACGGAACAAGGTCCGCTCCGACAGTTCAGCGAAACCGTATAGCAACCACTCATCCTCCCGCACGTGCAGATGGGTGTATACCAGAATCGCTTCGTCAGACGCGCGACGGTGAAACTGTCCCGGTGCGGGACAGAAGATGCGATACCCGATCCCGCCCACGTCGAGGACAATGGATTCTTCATCCGCCGTCACCAGTTTGCCGCGAAGAAAGTCGATCACCTCCACTGCACCCCCACTCGCCGGAGCAAGGGAATCCGAAAGGCATGGCAAAGCGCCACAGCCAACGCATCGGCCACATCATCAGGTCGCAACCGTTCCGGCAGCTTCAATAACCGCTGCACCATTTCCTGAACCTGCTGCTTGTCCGCTCTGCCGTAACCCACCACCCCTTGCTTGATCTGCAAAGGTGTATATTCATAAATCGGGATTCCTCGCTGCACAGCCGCCAACAAAATCACGCCCCGGGCCTGTCCAACCGTAAAGGCAGTGGTCACATTTCGGTTAAAATACAATTCCTCTACCGCCAGACAGTCGGGCGCATATTCCCGAATGAGCAAAGTGACTTCCTGGTAAATCTTCGCCAGTCGTTCGGCAACCGGAATATCGGCGGGCGTCCGTATACACCCGTATTGGACCGGGCGGATTCGCATCTGTTCCTCATCGATTATTCCATACCCAACAATGGCCAAACCTGGATCAATCCCCATGATTCGCATGCCGCCCATCCTTCCGGCTCAAATACATCCTCTCATCGGCTGTCCTGAATGCCTTTTCATGGTTCGAGCTTCAATTTTTCCCATATCCTCTACCGATTCATTGTATCATAAGAGGCTCGCAATGACAGACCCGTTTTCAGGGATTCAATCACGAATCCGAACGAATGAATTCCGCGTAAGTGGACAACACGCTGTGATATTCGCTGACAGTTGAAACCCGAATTCCCTCACGCAGTTGTTGGGCCACCTCTTTTGGCAAGCTTGTTTCTAACCGTTGCATATCCAGTTGATAAAAAGTACGGATCACATTCCCTTCATCGGGCGGACCGTAGAATAGCGTCATCAAACCCTCGTCCGTAATGCCGAAAAAGCCGTTGGCCTTGCATTGGGGAGCCAGATCTTCGACTTCTTTCTTGAAAATCAAACGGTTTTCTGACTGCTCCTCGACATCCCAATCACTGTATCGCTGCAGGACGGTTTCCGCCGCTTCATGGATGACAGTCCGCTCCTCCAGCATCTCGCCGCACACATAATGCCGGCGCAAAATCACCTCGATCGGACCGCCCGCCGAAAAAACGGCGGCCGTCTCGCCCGTATCCTCACCGCGATGGGGGCTTAAAAGCCCGAACAGCAACAGCCACCCCCCGACAAACAACATGGCCGCTAGCGAACTAAAGGTGATGATTAAAAACAAGTGCTTGTTTTTCCGAATCATCTACAAAACAAACCCCTTTGGCTGGTTAATCATTCCTAGTATTTACCTATGCCAGAGGGGTTATACACGGTTACTGACGATACGCCGTTACGCATCCGCTTCGTCAAATTCCACATTGCTGTAAACGTTTTGGACATCGTCCAGATCTTCGAGGGCATCCAACAGAACCATCATTTTTTCGGCCTCTTCGCCGACAAGGCGCACCGTGTTTTGCGGCAAATAGGTGACTTCGGCCGTCGAAAAGCGAATGCCTTCCTGCTCCAGCGCCTCATACACGGCCTGAAAATCATCCAAACTGGTAATGATTTCATACGCTCCATCATCCGTCCGGAAATCCTCTGCCCCGGCCTCCAACGCCAGCATCATCAACGTATCCTCATCCTGCGCCAGCGTATCCTTGTCAATGACCAGCAACCCTTTGCGGTCAAACATCCAACTGACGCATCCGGTCTCGCCGAGGTTTCCGCCCCGCTTCGAAAACACATGCCGCACTTCGGCAGCCGAACGATTTCGGTTATCCGTCAGCACCTCCACCATCACGGCCGCTCCTCCAGGACCGTACCCTTCGTAGGTGATTTCTTCATACTGAACCCCTTCCAACTCACCCAACGCTTTTTTGATCGTCCGTTCAATGTTGTCCTGCGGCATGTTGGCTGCTCGCGCCTTTTGCATGGCCGCTTTCAGCCTTCCGTTCGTCTCCGGGTTGCCTCCACCTTGACGAGCGGCAACAAAAATCTCCCGGGAAATTTTCGTAAACAGGCGCCCGCGCAACTGATCCTGTTTGCCCTTGCGGTGTTGAATGTTTTTCCACTTTGAATGTCCAGCCATCAACTCCACCTTCTTCATTAACAGCTTCTGCAAGATCCATTCAGAAATCCATCCGATTTTTAAATCGACGGCATTGCCTTCCGCTTGTGTGCCGAGCTATGGTGCATTTCTTCAATGCGTTCGATCACATCGGGTTCTCCTTCACCCGTAATCAAATACCGATCCAGATCCTCGTAAGTAAAACCCATTTCCTGTTCATCCGTCTGCCCAGCCCAGAGATCGGCGCTCGGCGGTTTGTTCAGAATCGAGTCGGGAACACCCATCACCCGCGCCAACTTCCTGACTTCATGCTTGGTCAGACTGGCCAGCGGGTTGAAGTCGGCCAACCCGTCCCCGCCCTTGGTCATGTAACCGACATAAATCTCACTCCGATTGCACGTGTCGGCCACCAAATAACGGCGTTCGTTGGCGACCGCATACAAAGTAGTCATCCGAAGACGAGCCTTCGTATTGCCCTTGGACAAATCGGACAGCGGCTGGTACGGCTGAATCGCTTCCACCATCCGGTCAAAAACCGGCCCCAACTCGACCGTCCAGAGGTTCAACTGGATCGCCTCGGCGAGGGCTTTCGCATCCGCTTCGTGAACCGCCTGGGAATAGGCAGGCATCCAAATGCCGATCACCTTCTCCGTCCCCAGAGCACGCACACACAATGCCGCTGAGACCGCGCTGTCCACGCCGCCGGAAATCCCCACGACGACCCCTTTTGCGCCGCTTTCTTGGATCATGTGGCGGATAAAGGCTGTCCGCTTTTCAATCTCTTCCTCAATCCGCTCCTCAAACGCCTGCAAATAAGCCCAAAACCGGTCCATGCGCTCACCTCCTAGTATTCTGTTTCCAGTTTACAACGATCTCGCGCAAAAACAAAGCCCTGCAGCGATCGCTGCAGGGAGGATCATTAGGATTCATTCGGTTCCTGGATTTCTTCTTCGCCCCGGTACATCTTTTTCTGATGATGGTAGGGATAGGAATACCCGTCACATGCTTTATCGTCCCAACATGTATGGGGACCGTCGTGCTTGTAAATGCCGAACGGCGCCTCAGGGTAGCAATGGTGTTGGTAAGAGTACCCGTAATGATCATAGAGATAACCGCTGTATTCATACGGCACCCATACGGTGAACGGGGTCCAGGGACCTGCCTGTTGCTGTGGATATGTTTTCTTCTTGTAGGGAGCGGCATTTTCGAATGCCTTCTCGCCCCGCGGAGGAACCATGGCCCCGCCAAATCCCCAAGGATAATGGTGCATGTGCATGTAAGGGGGCATGAGATAGTGATAATAAGGATAATAAGGAAGAGGATGACCTATTGGCCCATGATCATAGTACGGGTAATGCGGCGGAACTGGGTATCCCGGACGAGGAATTCGGATGACGTCTCCCACATTGATTTGATCGGGATTTTCGATCTGCGGATTGGCGGCAATCAGATCATGCAGGCTGATGCCGTAACGATGGGCAATCTCCCAGAGCGTATCCCCCGGCTTGACCGTGTAGTGGATGACATGACCGCCACGCGTCCACCGTTCCTTCTCGATCTCTGCAGTCCCTTCATCCCACTGTCCGAAAAACGGCCCTGCTTCCCGAAACTCTGCCGAAGTTTCAATCGCTCTCCCCTCGCCGCCATCATCAGCATCCGTCATCGCTTCTTGAACCGAAGTATGTGTCTCCATCAAGGTCTTGCTGTCCATCACCCTGTCTCTCGCCGGGGTCTCCGCCACACCTTTCGATGGAATGCGAATTTTCTGCCCAATCATCAACACATCCGGATCCTCAATCTGTGGGTTGGCAGCCAGCAGCACATCCATGTCCACCCCATACTTTTGCGAGATTTCATACAATGTGTCGCCTTTGCGAACAACGTGGATTTTCATCGAGACATCCTCCTATGAGCAAAATTCACTCATAGTGTATGTGTCTATGGGATAATTGCTCACTAAATTGGGCTATTTCTTAAAACATGGATAGCTGCCCAAAAGGTTGACACCACAACCCAGTGCCTGAATCTCTGACATGACGCCCTGCAGCAAAATATTCTCGGCGCTCTGCTCCACATCCATAAAAAAATGGTACGTCCCCAACTTTTTCTTCGTTGGCCGAGAGATCAGCCGCGTCAAGTTCAATTTGCGCCAGGCGAAAGCGGCCAGTACTTGGTACAACGCGCCGGGATAATCTTCCGGCAGAAACACCACGAGACTCGTTTTGACCGGCTGTTCACCGTTTCGCGCCAGCCAGTCGCCAGTTTGGCTGACGACGACAAAGCTGGTCCGGTTATCCGGATAGTCCTGGATTGCCTCGCGGAATATCTTCAACCCGTACAATTCGGCGGCCAAGCGGGTGCCAATCGCCAGCCAGGGCTTATCCGGATGCTGGCTCACGTGCTGGGCGGCTTCCGAGGTACTGTTGGTGTAGATGATCTCAGCGTTCGGAAAATGTTCCCGAATAAACCTGCGGCATTGCGCGACGGCCTGGGGATGGGAATAAATTCTCCGGATCGCTTCCGGTTCCCAATCCTGGCTCCCCATCATCTGTTGCTGGATAGGCATGGTCAGCTCCGCGGTGATGGACAGATTCGGGTGATCGATCAGCCAATCCAGCGTCATGTTGACCGAACCTTCAATAGAGTTTTCAATCGGCACAACGGCGCCGGCCAGCTCGCCTTCCGATACGGCTTCCAGACAGTCCGGGATGCTTCGGAAAGGAACCAACTGCTCCGGAGAAAAGAAAAAGCGGGCCGCCTCTTCGGAAAAAGACCCTTGTGGTCCCAAAAACGCAAATCGTCTCTCGCTCATCTGGAACTCCCTTCCGGCACTTCCGCCCTTTCTACGGTGGCCCCATCCAGCCAGGGACGAAAGCTGTACACTTGCGCCTCCACGCCTTTGTCGAGAAAGGCCTGTCTCATGAATCGAATCAGTTCGGGCTGTTCCCCGTCACTCAGCGCCAGCACAGATGGCCCCGCCCCGCTGAGGGCGCAGCCCAGAGCGCCATAATCCGGTCCTCGTTCCAGAATCTCCTGCATCCCTGGCACCAATACGGCACGGTATGGCTGGTGCAGACGGTCGCGCATCGCATGGCGGATCATCGAAAGCGACCCGTTGGCCAAAGCAGCCACGAGAAAACCGGTGTGGCTGAGATTGAACACCGCATCCTGTTTGCTGTATTGCTTCGGCAGCGCATTTCGCGCCTGTTCCGTCGGCAAAGGATAGGCAGGCACCGCCACCGTCACATGAAGAGAGGCAGGCGGCGTCAACTTTTGATAATAGGCCCTCTCGCCGTCCCAGATGGTCACAACCAAACCACCATACAGGGAGGCGCCCACATTGTCCGGATGCCCTTCCAGGCGTGTGGCAATCTGAAACAGCTCGTCTGTCGAAAATGGCTCTTGCAAATCGGCCAAAAGCACATTTCCCGCGAGCAAACCGCCAATGATGGCCGCTGCACTGCTGCCCAATCCCCGTGTCAGCGGGATCTGGCTTTCCATGATCAATTCCACCGGGGGCGCTGGAAGATTTTTTTGTGCAAAGAGGTGTTCAATCATCTGCACGACCAAGTTGTCTTCATTCGCCGGCAACCCTTGAAGTCCGGTTCCTTTCAACACCACTTTTGTCCGTACGCTGCGACGGACCTGGATCGTGGTGAACAGAGGCAGCGCCATCCCCAGGGAGTCAAATCCCGGACCCAGATTGGCCGTGCTGGCTGGCACACAAATTCGCGCCCACATCTCGGGCTGACTCATGACTGCTTCACACCTTGAATGACCCCAAGCACCGCCTCATATTCTGCAGGCACGACTTTGACCTCCTGACCCACCACATCCAGCGCTGTTGCGGGATCTTTCAAGCCGTTTCCCGTCAGGACACAGACCACGTCAGCCCCTCTCGGCAACTTGCCTTCCCGGTGACATTTGATCACACCAGCCAGAGAAGCGGCGGAAGCCGGTTCAGCAAAAACCCCCTCGGTGGCCGCCAACTTCCGGTAGGCTGCCAGAATCTCCTCGTCGGTAACCGCATCAATCCGGCCGCCCGATTCCTCAGCCGCCTGCACAGCCTGGTGCCAGCTGGCCGGGTTGCCGATCCGGATGGCCGTCGCCACCGTCTCTGGATGGGCGATCGGATGCCCTTTGACGATCGCGGCCGACCCTTCCGCTTCAAATCCCAACATCTGAGGCTTTTTATCCACTTTCCCCGCTTCAAAATAAGTCTTAAATCCCTTCCAATAGGCTGTAATGTTGCCCGCGTTCCCCACCGGAATGGCTAGAATATCCGGGGCGGCACCAAGCTGCTCACACACCTCAAAAGCGGCCGTCTGCTGCCCTTCGATGCGATACGGGTTCACCGAGTTGACCAACGTAATCGGCTCTTTTGCCGATATTTCCCGGACAATGGCCAGCGCTTCGTCAAAATTCCCCTCAATCGCCACGATTTCAGCGCCGTACATCACCGCCTGGGCCAGCTTGCCCATGGCGATTTTGCCATTCGGGATGACCACGATACAACGCAGTCCGGCCACGGCCGCATAAGCCGCGGCAGAAGCAGACGTATTGCCGGTGGAAGCACAGATAATGCTCTGACTGCCTTCCTCCACCGCTTTGGCTACGGCCATCACCATGCCCCGGTCTTTAAACGATCCAGTCGGGTTTAATCCTTCAAACTTCAGGTATAATCGAACGCCCAACTCTTCCGAGAGTCGTCTCGCCGGGTAGAGAGGGGTATTTCCCTCATACAGAGTCAGGCGTGGGGTCTTTTCGGTGACGGGTAAGTATGTTTGAAACGACTGGATAATTCCTTCCCAACGCGTCAACTTATAATCCTCCTTCAACACGGTAACGGCTGCGGATCTCTCGGATCACTTCAAGGCCTTCCAGTTCACCAATCACCGCATCCAATGCTTTTTTCGGCGCTGTATGGGTCACGACCACAATTTCAGAGACGCCCTTGTCATAAGGAAGCTGCAGAATCCGCTCGAGGCTGACGTCATGACGAGCCAAAATTTGCGTCATGCGTGCCAGCACCCCGGCCTTGTCTTCGGCAATCAGGCGCAAAAAAATCTTCATCTCAATCTGTTCATCCGTTTTCAATCGCTTCGGGCGATATGGGGCCACGATCGAACGGCCGTTGATCCCCAACTTCATGTTTTTCACGACAGTCACCAGATCGGCGACCACGGCCGAAGCGGTCGGCATCTCTCCGGCGCCAGGCCCGTAGAACATCGTCTCTCCCACCGCCCTGCCGTACACATAAATGGCGTTGAATTCGTCGTTGACGGCGGCAAGTGGATGCTTCGAAGGGATCATCGTCGGTTCCACGCTGACTTCTACCAAATCGTCGTCCAGCTGCGCAATCCCCAACAACTTGATGGTATAGCCCAACTGCCGCGCGTAGTCAATATCCTCACGCGTGACTTGGGTGATGCCGCGAACCCGCACATCGTCGAAAACAAGGTTCATGTGAAAGCCCAGCGTCCCGAGAATGGCCATCTTCCTCGCTGCATCCAACCCCTCGACGTCCGCGGTCGGGTCTGCTTCGGCAAAACCCAATTCCTGCGCCTGGGCTAGCGCCCGTTCGTAAGCCATGCCCCCTTGGCTCATCTTGGTCAGAATGTAGTTGGTCGTCCCGTTGACGATCCCCATCATCTTGGTAATGCGATCCGAGGAAAAACTGTCCGCCAGCGCACGTAAAATGGGTACCCCGCCGCCCACGCTGGCTTCATAATACAAGTCACACCCCCGTTCCGCCGCCTCGGACAACAGTTCGGCACCATGGAGAGACAGCAGATCTTTGTTTGCGGTCACGACGTGTTTGCCCTTGCGAAGCGCCTCCATCACGTACTGACGAGCCGGTTCAATGCCACCGATGACCTCCACAATCACATCGATCTCCGGGTCATCCAGCAAATCTTCCGGACGATTGGTCAACAACGCCGGCGCAACCGTGACAGCACGCGGCTTCGCCACATCGCGGACGAGCACCTTGACAATTTCCAGACTCATCCCCGTCTGTTTGACCAAATCTTCCTGGTGGCCATCAATCAGGCGAACCACCCCGGACCCCACGGTTCCCAATCCCATCAGTCCAACCTTTACCCGTTTCTTCTCCAATCCTGATCCTCCTCTATGAATCCCTTCCCATTCCCTCGCGACAAACCGCATTTTTTGCCCCGCTATCCGCGTCCGATCAATTGCGCATGTTGCACGCCTTCCAGACGCCGGATTTCTGTCAACAACTCGCTGACAGCAAACTCTGGCCGCGTCATTTCTAGAGTGATGACCACGTTGGCCATCCCCTGCAGGGGGATTGTCTGATGGATCGTCAACACATTGCCTCCATACGACGCAGCAGTAGACAGGACATTGGACAGCACACCGGAACGGTGTGCCAGATGCATCGAGAGCGTGACAATCTCCTCCCGCGCAATTGCGTTGACTGGGTAGATGCTGTCCTTATACTTGTAAAAAGCGCTGCGGCTCAAACCGACGCGCTGTACCGCCTCATAAACGGTCTTCACCTGCTGGGTCTCCAGAAGCTGCTTGGCGTGGATCGTCTTTTGCATCGCCTCCGGCAAAATGGACCATTTGACCAACACATACTGCTCCTGATCCATTTCCGTCCCCCTATGGTAAACAAATGTACTTTCAATGCGGACATTATAACACAACTCTGCAACTCTAACAACGTGTACAATACACAAAACGGTTTTTTTGTGATGATTGTGTGGACAAGTATCATCCTCTTCCATTATAATTTCTAACTGGGTCTTTTTTTACAGAAAAACGTTTTCACTCAATAATTCGCACGTAAATTGTGCGACATTCAGAAAACGTTCTCGTCGTTCTGAAAATTCTTTTTGCGGAGGGTTGAGATGATTATTGGGTTACTGATCATTCTGTTGCTCGTCCTGTTTTTGCCGTTTCTCGTGAAGCCTGTGGAACACAACTTGGAAGTATTTCTTTTCGTCATGGGCATTCTGGCAGCGCTGGTCAGCGGCGTGATGAACATGGAATTGATCGTGCACGCACTGGAAGATCCGATTATGATCACACTGGCTGTCTTGATCGCCGGATTCCTTTTTAAGTGGTTGCAACAACCGCTTGAGAGGGGAATTGCGGTCATCAGCCAACGGATCCCCATCAGTATTTTTGCCGCGATTCTGATCATTGTGCTAGGGCTGATTTCCAGCATCATCACCGCGATCATCGCATCCCTGGTGCTGGTGGCCATTGTCAGCGCCTTGAAATTAGACCGGCGGTCGGAAATTCTGCTGGTCGTCATCGCCTGTTTCGCGATCGGCTTTGGCGCTGTACTGACCCCGATTGGCGAACCTTTATCCACGATCACTGTCAGCAAGCTGAATGAAAGCTTCGACTATCTGTTCAAATTAGTAGGAGCCTACATCATCCCGGGCGTGGTGGCATTTGGTATCCTGGCCGCCTTTATGTTGAAAAATGCGACGACCCGCAACTACGCTCAGGCATCTGGCAAAGAATTGGCAGCGTCAATGGAACAAAGAGAAGTCGTTCCCGATGAAGGGCTGTCGGCGAAAAAGGATGAATCCTTTATCGATATCATCATTCGCGCCGTAAAGGTATACCTCTTCGTTGCCGGTCTGGTCTTTCTCGGCACAGGATTTGGCCCCCTGATTGATATGTACTTAATCCATCTTAACCCGTACGCCTTATACTGGATTAATATCATTTCGGCAATTCTCGATAACGCTACTTTGGCTGCAGCCGAAATCAGCCCGGCGATGAACGAGGATACGATTCAAGCCCTCTTGTTGGGCCTTGTGATCAGTGGCGGAATACTCATTCCCGGAAACATCCCGAATATCATCGCCGCCAATAAGCTGGGCATTACAAGCAAGGAATGGGCCCAGATTGGTGTGCCAATGGGACTGGTGGCCATGGTCATCTATTTTGTGATCATCATCATTGCCCATATGCCATTTGCATAAATCCCTTACCATGGGCTTACATCGATGTGCATGAATGGTGAATCATGAAAAAGAGGCAGGGAATAAACCCTGCCTGCTGTTTTTAATTTATATTCCACGTCAGGGCCTGCCGCCGTCAATGTGGTAGATCTCGCCGGTAATAAAAGCGGCTTGCTCAGATGCCAAATACACCACCATCGGCGCGATGTCTGCGGGTACGCCAATCCGCCGCACGGGAGTGGAACGGCGTGCCCTTTCAAAGTCATGTCCCGGTGTCTTGACCTGGAAGGGGGTGTCAATCAGCCCTGGTGCAATCGCGTTCACCGTAATGCCGTGCGGTGAAAATTCCTTGGCGAGTCCAATCGTCAACGTGTTTACAGCCCCTTTCATCGCGGCGTAATGCGTCGAGTTGCCGATGCCGCCTGTGGCGGCCGCCACCGAGGAAATGTTGATGATGCGGCCCGCATTCCGCTGCAGCATCACAGGCAGAAAAGCCTGGCAACAGCGGACGACCCCCATCACATTCAGCTGAAAGCTCTGTTCCCAGAGCTCCTCTTCCCCTTCCAGAAACGGCGCCCGCCGGATGGCTGCGCCCGCATTGTTGACCAGGATGTCCACTTTCCCGAATTCATCGAGAACCTGCGCTTTGAGCGCCTCCACATCCTGCCTGTCCGTCACGTCGCAACGGATCGCCTGCACCCTGGTGCCAAATGACTTCGTCAGTTCCAACGTCTCTTCAGCCGCTTCCGGTGACGCCAGGTACGTAAAAGCAACGTCAGCGCCGGCCTCCGCCAAGGCGACGACACTGGCTCGTCCGATCCCCGTGCTCCCACCAGTCACCACAGCCACTTTCCCTGCTAACGAGATGCTGTATGCCACGTTCTCTTCTCCCTTCTCATTCATTTAATCTACATCAAATCCTCGCGTATACTCAAACTGCACATCGCCGATTTGGACGGTATCTCCCTCTTCAATTCCTTGATTCGCCAGCGCCTCTTCAATCCCCATCTTACGAATGATCCTGGAAAAGCGAAGAATGCTGTCATGATGGTGAAAATTGGTCATCTTGACCAGCTTTTCGACGCGATCTCCCTCAACGACAAAACATCCGTTTTCCTTGCGGATCGTAAAAGGTTCGTCGTCTTCCGGAGTAAACACCACGGGTTCCTCCGCTACCTCCGAGGCCGGTTCAGGAAGTTTTTCCAACAGCCCGGCCACCGCACGCATCAGCTCCTTCACCCCCTGACCAGTGGCGGCTGAAACCGGGTAAATCGGCACCTCTCCCACCTGTTGGCGAAAGCTCTCCAGATTTTGAGCCGCTTCCGGCACGTCCATCTTATTGGCGGCGATCACCTGCGGCCGCTTGGCCAATGCTGGACTGTACAGCGCCAATTCCTGATTGATCAGCAGATAATCCTGAAAAGGATCGCGCCCCTCTGTGGCTGCCATGTCGATGACGTGAATCAAGCACCGGGTGCGCTCCGCATGACGGAGGAATTCATGGCCAAGCCCCACCCCCTGATGAGCCCCTTCGATCAAGCCTGGCAGATCAGCCAGGACAAAACTACGGCCCTCTCCGACATCCACCACACCCAGGTTAGGGGCCAGCGTGGTGAAATGATAATCGGCAATTTTCGGCCGGGCGGCCGAAACTGAAGCGAGTAACGTCGACTTGCCGACACTGGGAAAGCCGATCAGTCCGACATCGGCAAGCAATTTCAGCTCCAAGACGAGCCAGCGTTCCTCGCCTGGCTCCCCATTCTCGGAAATGTACGGCGCTGGATTGCCGGCATGGGCAAACCGGGCATTCCCCCGTCCACCGCGTCCGCCTCTCGCCACGATTACCCGCTGCTGATGTTGCGTCAGGTCGGCCAACAGACGTCCTGTCTTTGCGTCATAGACCAGCGTACCGGGTGGCACACGAATGATCAGATCTTCCGCATCCGCCCCGTGCTGATTCTTGTTTCTTCCATTTTCTCCACGCGGCGCTTTGAAGTGACGCTGGTAACGAAAATCCATGAGTGTACGCAATCCTTCGTCCGCGACAAAGATCACGTCCCCACCGCGCCCGCCATCACCGCCTGCCGGTCCCCCTCGCGGGACGTATTTTTCGCGTCGAAAGGCAATCGCTCCGTTGCCGCCGTCCCCCGCTTTGACAAAAATCTTTGCAGTATCGACAAACACCCTATCCCTTCTTTCCACGCGGACATATTCTACACGAACTCTTTTTCATCTCACGAAAAGTTCACGCAAATGGAACCGTCATTTTCATCACCGATTCTTCGCTATTGTGTAATCCCTCTTGACAACGAAAGCCGGCTTGTTCCAATTCGATGATCAGGGCGCGAATATCTTTCAGTGCAGATTCAGCTTCCAGATACCCGACGTAATCAAATGTCACTTCCAATTCCTGCTGAAGCGCACGGATGCTCAGCAAGAGGTGATTGCGGTCGAGTGATCCGGAGGTTTCCCTCACCTGACCCCCTGCGGAAGCCGGCTCCTTTTTCGATGTTAACGCATAACGACAATAAATATCCAGCCATCTCCGGATCGCTTGAAAAAACACTTGTGGTTGGACCGACAAGTCTTCTAGAGTAAAGTCATGATCCAACTCCACCTCAAGCTGGAGGATATCTTGTTGATAATTGAAGGTTATCAGATACACCACCAATGGCGCATAATCCAGCTGAATCAACAAGCTTTCCTGCTGCATGCGCTGGGTCAGTTGCTCAACATAGCGACGACCTTCTTCAACTTTATGTAGTATCAAATAACTGGCCAGCACCTGAATGTCATTCATGAAATCGTGTCGAAGACCGCGTATACTCGCAAGCCACCGGCTGTAGATCGCATCGTCTTGACATCCTTGCATCTGATCACCGTTGACTGGCACCGTTTCTCTCATCTCCTCCCCTTTAGAGGAAACAATACAAACAATGAACAGGCTTTGACGTTACTAGAAAAAGTATAACAAAAAAACCAAAAGCACCCAACAGGCGCCTTTGGTCTTTGCTCGAAATGATGATCTTTCCACTTTATGATCGCAAGCTTGATCAGGACTCGGCAGCAGCCGCCTCTTTTGCCAATGGATAAACACTGACTTTTTTGCGGTCGCGGCCAAGACGTTCAAATTTGACCAATCCGTCCACCTTGGCAAACAGGGTATCGTCACCACCGATACCTACGTTGAATCCAGGATGAATCTTGGTTCCCCGCTGGCGCACCAGGATGTTGCCAGCCTTCACGATTTGGCCATCCTGACGCTTTACTCCAAGGCGTTTGGAGATGCTGTCACGGCCGTTTTTGGTGCTTCCAACCCCTTTTTTCGACGCGAACAGTTGCAAATTCATTTTGATCATTGCCATTCACCTCCTGATCATGTTTTTTGCGTTGTTCGTATCTGTACATATTGACCGTATTCCGCTTCGACCGATTGCAAGGCGGCCACCATCGCTTCGAGCAACAGCTGCACCTTGCCACATGTCGCTTCGTCAGCAATCAGCGGCAACCGGCAACGGAGAGAACCATCTTCCTTCACCTCAGCCGGCAGCCGGATCCCCAACACCGCTTCCACCGCGTTGACCATGCCAATGGAAATGGCGGAAACTGCCGCACAGACAATATCTTCGCCCGGTTCTCCGTAACCGGCATGTCCGTTAATCTGAAACGCCGTGATTTTACCGCGCTGATTCCGCTGTATAACAACCTGGATCATCGAACATTCAACCGTTTATCTTCTCAATCGTCACCTTGGTATAGGGTTGACGATGACCTTGCTTCCGCTTGTAATTCTTTTTCGGCTTGTACTTGAAAACCACCAGTTTTTTTCCGCGGCCGTGACGGTCCACCACTCCTGTCACCGAAACCCCGTGGACAAAAGGCGTTCCGACCACAACGCCAGTATCTTTCTGAATCAAGAGCACGCGATCAAAGATCACTTTTTCTCCTTCTGCTTGAGGCAGCTTTTCAATATAGATCGCGTCGCCCTCTTTCACTTTGTATTGTTTCCCGCCTGTCTCAATAATGGCGTACATCCTCATCCTCCTCGCCACTCAGACTCGCCGGAACAGGTGCAGACGATGCTGGCTTGATCCATACCTGATCCGTGCGGTTACAGCACCCTTTGAGGCACGACGGAAAGATTATAACACATCTGCTCATCGCGATCAAGAAATCGACTTCACTTTTTCCGCAATGCTGGTCCCAACTTCCTTCGCTGGCTGTTCCAGTTTTTGTTCCATTTCCTCAAGCAATTGAATGACACGCGCGGAGTGTTGCTCCAGTTTCTCCATCTGCCGCTTGGTCGTTTCACGATCTCCTTGAGCATGAGCGGTAACGGCCGCACTCGCCGCCTGGTGAACCGCCTTATGGGCCGCGTCCAATTCAGCAAATGCCGGCAACGCTTTTAACGCCGCTGGAGCATGCTGGTCCATCCACTGTCCGAGTGGACAGGCATGATGATTGGCCGCCTGCTCTCTGTCCAGCGTGTGAAAGCCGAGAATGTGGTTGTATACCCACCACTTCCAAAGAGCGTGGTCGGTCTTCACTTTCTGAATGAAGGCGTGCTGGTTTAGGGCAATCACTTTTTCCGCTTCTTGTTTCCGCTCTTGATCCATCTGCAGACTGACCTCATACACTTCTTTGCCGACGGCGACCGTCTCCTGTCTTGTACGTTCAACTACACCGACAACCTCATCCATGCGTTCTGCAATGGCCTGTGTGGCTGCCGACTGCTCCTCAGTGATCGCTGCCGCCTGGTGCATCGACTCATCAGCTCTTTTCAAGATAGCCGCAATCTGCTCCAGTCCCTTGCTTGCCCCCTGCGTTTCTTCCACCCAACGCAACACCCGCGCATTCATTTCTTGAGAGCGCTTGGCAAATGCATCCAGTTCTTGTTGCAGCTGGTAAATGACCCGTTCAATCTCTTGAATGGAGCCTTTTGTTTGTTCCGCCAGTTTGCGCACCTCACTGGCTACAACGGCAAAACCTCTTCCCTGATCCCCCGCTCGCGCTGCTTCAATCGAAGCGTTCAACGCTAGGAGGTTGGTCTGTTCGGCAATTTCTTGAATGAGTTCCACTACTTTGCCGGTTTCGCTCATCTGCTCAACCAGCCTATGTAAGGTATGAACCGAGTCATCGACCATACTGCCCACTTCTTCAAACCGTCGAAGTACCTTTGCCACAACAACCTGGCTCTCTTCCGCACGGCCCATAGCAGCCCGACTTTCATCTGAAAATGTCATCGTATTTGATGCGACCTGCTCAATCGAAGCGCTTAACTGCTCCACAGCTGCGTTGACATCGTGAGCGAGCAGTTCCATTTGTTCCATTCGTTCCATAATGCGACTGAAATTCGTATGTTTCACAAACGATTCCAAATAATAACTGAGATGCCGAAAATAATGGGCTTGGTTACTGGCATCTTCATAGGCTTGCAAAACCAGCATATTTTCTAAAAGGACAATTCGGTTTAACGCCAGCAGCGCCTCACTCAACTGCCGCGGCTTTCGCCTGTACTTTTTCACGATGGCTGGAATCATCTGTTCATACAGGCGGGCAAAAGAGCCGATATACATGGTCGCTGGCAGGCCAATGCGGGCATGCGTATGTCCGATCCTTTTCCGAGAAGTGATATACGCATGATCCATGTCACAATGTGGAATTGATAACATCCACTCTCGAAATGTGGCCATGAGCTGTTCCACACTGCTGTAACGCTCAATCAACGCACGCATGTCAGAATACTGGAGTAGCTTATCATAATGTTTTCTCGCGATCGCGTCAACCTCTTGCTGAAACACTGGTTCCAACTGACGCAATACAGACAGATCGCGCTGATCAAGTTCAAGAAAGTCCACCAACTTGTCTACACTTTGAGGCAGCGATTGCCAGTCATTGACGCTATGAACCATTGTCGTATCCCTTCCAACTGGATTTGATTTTTCCCAAAAAATGAAATCATGAAGTTTCCTATGTATGATAATACCACAATATACCACCTTTTCCTACTATCTCCTCATCACCAACCAGTTCACCCCCGTTCTCGTCCTATGGCTATTCCAACAGCTCGCGCATTTTCCGCAGTGAGGCATTCTCGTCGAAATAAAGGATCAACAAATCTTCTTCTCCGATCAAAAACTCCGGATACCGGGCAAACAAATGATATCTCTCCCACCTCATCTGTTCGAGCAACTGGCGCAGACGCATGTCCATGGCAAACGGGAGGAGCAATGGCCGATACCGGCGCGCGCTTTCCGGATGACGATGGCGGCGAAGCAAAAAGAGCACGAAGCGGTACGGGATCTCACGCCAATCGCGAACATTATGCACACCTAAAAAGCAGGCAATGAGCAGCAGATTCAGGTGAATGGCTCCCGTTCCCCTCCCCCAGGCCAGAGAAAAGAGAAGCAGCACAACAGCCCCCAGCACGCCCACAATCGCTGCCTGACGGAGCGCCCACAAATAGGAAGTGAAATGGTACGACACAGCTCGCACCAACCTGCCTCCGTCCAGGGGAGGAACCGGCAGGAGGTTAAACCCTGCAATCAAGAGATTGGCAGAGACAAAATAATCCACCCAGACAAGGTTCCACCAACCCAGCCAGCCAAACAACCAGGCAAACGGAAGCATCAGCAGATTCATCATGGGACCGGACAGAATGACGAATATCTCTTCACGGAATGACTCCGGCTGTTCCTCCATGCGGGCCACACCACCAAACGGCAGCAACACCACTTCACGCACCGTCCAATTCAAGCCACGCGCCATCGACACATGCCCCAATTCATGAATCAAGACGATGCCAAATAGTGTGATCACTTCCAGAAAGTGGCCTGTCACCACGGAACCAAACAAGACGAACCAAAAGAGAAGGTGAATCCGCAAAACGATCCCGCCAATGATGAGACCTGGGATGGCTCCCGCGCCAGCCTGACGCAAATGGTACATGCCCTTTTTCACCTACTCTTCAATGGCCAGTACGGACATCGGATCGATAAACACATTCCCCTGGCGCACGGCCAAAAACCACTGGCCGTCCGAACCGGCACGACCAATCACGTCACCGGAATAGACCCAATCTTCCTTGGCGACGTTCACGTCACGCAAGTTTGCATACCAGGTTTGTTTGCCACGCGGGTGCTGTACGACCACCGTTGGCCCCAATCCTGGACGCTCCGTGACATCCACCACCCATCCCGTGCCCACGGCGGTGACCGTTCCTCCTGTCGCAGCTTTCAAGAGGACTCCTTGGTGCTGCGGAGAAAATGGTTTGACGACCTGTCCCACCAGCGTGCCCCACTCTTCTTCCTGACTCTTCGCCGAAAACCCAAGCCACTGGGAGGCAAAGGCAGGCAAAAATGATGGAGAACTGGCAAATCGCTCTTCGTACCAGGAACTGACCGCAACAAAGTCAAAATCACGGGTCACCGCCTCAGCGATCCAATACTGAACCGGCGCCAAACGCGGATGCGTGCTGGTCTCGATCAGCCACACGCAAGCCACCAGCGCTAGCGCGAAAATCCCTTGAACCAACCATTTTCTCGCCCGCGCCGCCTGCAAACGACCGCGCTCCCCATAGGCTCCCTGCCAATCGTTCCACGCCTGATCTGCAGCGGTATTCTCGCGCATCATACTGGCTTCCTGCAGGTAATCGCTTTCCCATTTTTGAGGCCAGCCCACCCTCTCCGAAGAACATTCGGATTGGGACACGGTTGGATGCATCCGCTTGCTCAACATTCGCTGGCGGCGTCGTTTCGACCCAGAACGGAACCGTTTGATGGAAGGCGTCTTTCTCCATTTCACGTCTTTTCCACCCTTTCCCACCCAATAGACAAGCGTTATTACACTTGTATGAGCAAAAAAGGCGGATTATGTGCCGCCTTCCATTGATCATCCGTTAAAACATGAGTTTTTTCCGGCGCATGCCGATATTCAACACCAACCCCAGGGCGATAAAATTGCTGAGCAGCGAACTGCCACCATAACTAATAAATGGCAAGGGAATACCAGTGATCGGCATCAGTTGAATCGTCATACCAATATTTTCTAGTATGTGAAAAATCCACATGCCGACGACACCCATGATCACATAGACGCCAAACGTATCTTTGGCCTCAGCGGCAATCTGGAACAGTCGGTACAAAAGAAGGAAAAATAACAACAACAACAGACTGGCGCCGATGAATCCATGCTCCTCGGCAATCACAGTGAACACAAAATCGGAATGCACTTCCGGGACCCATTGGTATTTTCCCTGCGTTCCCTGGAACAACCCCTTTCCCAAAAGCTGACCGGAGCCCACCGCAATCAGGGACTGCTCCATCTGGTACCGCAAATCGGCAGGCACCGCGTCCGGATTGACAAACGAAATCAACCGATTCCATTGGTGCGGCTTGATCACATCGAAAAATAATTCACGATCCCAGTGGTACAACCCAACCAAGGCAACGATGACAACGACAAACACGAATAGAAGGATCAATACATGCTGCCAGCGAATTTTGGCAGCAATCAACATAAAGCCGGTAATCGAAAGCAGGACGAGCGCCGTTCCAAGATCCGGCTGCTGGAGGATGAGAGCCAGGGGGACTGCCAAAATCAAAAATGGCACCAACAAGTCGGAAAACCGCTCCAGCCCTTTTCCTCGCTCCTCACGCATGGAAAAATACCAGGCCAGCATCAGGATCAGGAAGATCTTCATCAATTCTGCCGGCTGAAACTGAATCCCGCCCGGAAGCTTGTACCAGGAAAGCGCCCCTTTACTCTCATACCCAAAAACTTTCAACCCAGCCAACAGCAACAGACCCAAAATGTACAGCCCCGGCGCAATCAGGCGAGCGTAACTGTAATCGACCCACAAAATAGCGACCATCACGACAAAACCGATTCCATACCAGAAAAGTTGCTTTTGCGGATAATCCTGTCCGGGCACCGCACCGGCAATCCCCAGGTAACTGAAAACGGCCAGCCCGAGCACGATAAGGATGATATAGAGGTCCAGTTCTTTGAAAAGCTTCAGTTGCTGCCGCACGAGGAACCCCACCCTTTCTCCCAATCACATGCTCGTCCCTCAACCGCGTCGAAATATATTTCGAAACCGCTGGAAAAAGCGCTGTTCCTCCTCCAACTTCATCAGCGGCACGCTTTCACCCATTATGCGACGGCTGATGTTGCGAAAGGCGATGGCCGCCTTAGCTTCCGAATTGATCACCGTCGGTTCGCCATGATGTGAAGATTTGATGACCATTTCATCATCCGGCACTACACCCAATAGGTCAATCGACAAAACCTGGATCATTTCCTCCACATCCATCATATCCCCCTTGCGGGCCATACGCGGCTTAAAGCGATTGACCACCAGGCGGGGAGAGATCTTTTTCTCCGCCTCCAACAGTCCAATCACCCGATCGGCGTCGCGAACGGAAGCCACTTCCGGGATGCTGACAACGATGGCGTGGTCTGCCCCCTCCACGGCGGTTTTGAATCCGTGTTCAATCCCAGCCGGACAATCGATCAGGACATACTCAAAATCACCTTTTAGTTCATCCACGATTTTCTTCATCTGGGAAGGCGTAATCGCGGTCTTGTCCTTGGTCTGGGCGGCTGGCAACAGGTACAACTCATCAAACCGCTTGTCCTTGACCAAAGCCTGCTGCAAGCGGCAGTCCCCTTCCGCCACATCGAGCAGGTCGTAGACGATTCGGTTTTCCAATCCCATGATGACATCCAGATTGCGCAAGCCAATATCCGTATCCACCAGGCAAACCTTTTTACCTGCAAGGGCCAGCGCCGTGCCCAGATTGGCTGTCACCGTGGTTTTCCCGACACCGCCTTTGCCCGAAGTGATCACAATCGCTTCACCCATTGGCACGTTCCCCTTCCTTCAGATAATACAGGCCCAGCTCCGGCCGAATTCGGGACAAGTGGTGAATCTGGTCGATAAAAATCCGCTCTCCTTCCAAATAGGCAAATTGCATGACCCAATCCGCCTCTGACCATTCCTCCGGCGGACGACTGATCTGATCGGCGATGCGCAGTTGGGTCGGGACAAAAAGGGAAGCGGCGATGATCCGATCACGCGCCCCTTTGCAACCCGCATGCGCGATCCCGCGCAGAGCGCCGAGAATCAATACATCTCCTGCCGCCTGAATCATCCCACCCGGATTGACGTCCCCAAGCAAAAGGACATCTTGTTCGTATTTGAGTACCTGTCCGGAACGTACCGTACCAGAAATAATGCGCATGTTTTGGGTGTGGAAGGCCAACGGAAGATAAGGAGAATCGGATTGGATTTCGCGAATGACGAGGCTTTTTTGCGCTTTAAACACATCACGCAACGCGACTTCCTGGGCTGCTGTCAGTGTTCGTCTGCCAAGCTGGATCGTCACATTCATGATCGGGCCGGCAAAAAAGTGCTCGTGTGCCTCCTGCAACTTAAATTCCAGTTCTGATAACACCTCTGCAAAGTCAGCCTCATCCTCAAGCATAAAAAGCAGCCCTTCCTTCGTCCCTTTGATGATTACCCGGCTACGTTTCCCTTCCACCGCCACCACCCCATTGAAATACAATCCATCCCTAAATTCGCCAGTTTCTTCCGAAATTCCTGCTCACGTCTTGGCTGTAAACAATGAAACCGTGAGTTTATGGACCCTCTACCTCTGCCTCTGTTTTATCCAAACCAAAATACGCTTCGATGATCTTCCGTGACACCGGCCCGCTGACTGCCGATCCCGCGCCGCCCTTGGGAATGACGACGACAAAAGCGATCTCTGGATCATCATACGGGGCGTAGCCTAAAATTAACGAGTTATCCCCGGCACCGGTCTGCGCAGTCCCTGTCTTGGCTGCCACTTGGAAAGGCAATCCCTGATAAACCCGATAACCCGTGCCGCCTGGCGAAGCCACCATCCGCATGCCTTCCTGTACATCCTTGATATATGCCGGATCCATCGGCAGACGATTCAGGACCTTGGGCGTTTTTCGCCAGATGACCTCTCCGATCTCGCCTGGTCTGTCCGTCCCCTTGCGAATCTCCTGCACCAAGTAGGGTTGCATCCGATAACCGCCGTTGGCAATCGTCGCCACATACTGGGCCAGCTGTATCGGTGTGTAGTTGTGATACTGGCCAAATGTCATATACAGCAAGTTCCCATAATAAGTGTCCCGTCCCCGCAGGCCAATCGACTCCTTCGGCAAATCGATACCCGTCTTCTGCCCCAGACCAAACATCTGGTAGTAACGATCAAACACAGGAAAGAGATCGATGTATGAACCTGGATAACGCTGAACGATCCGCTCACCGATACCGACCATAAACACATTGGAAGAACGTTGCAGCGCAACCTTGGCTGTAATGTTCCCTGAAACCCGTCCGCCGTCAGAAACAGTCCTGCCGCCCCCGATATGAGCTACGCCAGCAGGCAGGCGCGTCGTCGGGGTGATCACGCCTTCGTGCATCCCCATCAACACCGTGGCCGGCTTGACAACCGATCCCGGCGTATAGCTGCCATTGATGGCGATATTCTGCTCGCGACCCTGAATTTCTTTCGCATACACTTCCGGTGTGAGCTTTCCGTTAAAGAGGTTGGGATCAAAATTGGGAACGTTGGCCATCGCCTTGACGGCACCCGTCTTCGGGTCGAGAACGATCGCGGAAGCCTGTTCCACACCTTCCTTCGCTAGGCTGCGCACGGTTTCCTCAAGGATCTTCTCCACCTTGGCCTGAAAATCCCTGTCAATCGTCAGCACCAAGTCATGCCCACGCACCGGAGGCACCACGTTTTGCGTGTCAACCCGCTCATAACGAGAATTGACCAGCACTTCCATATACCCGTCAATGCCTTTTAACACATCCTCATATTGCGCTTCCAAACCAGAGACGCCCACGCGATCATCGGCCCGGTAGCCTTTCGCCAGATATTTGTCCTTCTCATTCGCGGGGACTGGACGCGTATACCCCAAGACATGACTAAAAAAACTGCCGTAAACATACTTGCGCATCGGTTCGGGCACCACATCCACTCCGGGCAATTCGCTCCGATGTTCCTCCAGGTAAGCCATCACTTCCGGTGAAATGTCCGACTTGATCCGGCGGGGAATGTAACTGGACATTCGCCGCTGCGGTCCGACATCCATCGCCTCCAGCACTTCTTCCGGCTCCATATCCAGAACACTTGCCAAATGCTCGGCAATCGCCTGAATATCCTGCTCGCGCTGATTGCTCCCTTCCAAGGGCTGGAACGTAACGGTAAACACAGTCTGGTTATCCACCAAAACTACTCCGGAAGCATCGATGATCCGTCCGCGCGGCGCGGTAATCGGCAAGCGTTTCAACTGGTTGTTCTCCAACAGCATCGCATACGTCTCGCCTCTCACCAATTGAACATGCGCCAGGCGCAACACAAGCACCGCGAAGACGATAAAAATCATGAAGAAAAGCAGCATCAAACGACGAGCCAGCTGCTTATCTTCCTTCGGTTCAGGCAACTTTTTTTCTTGTTCCGACGTTTTTCTCAATCCCGTCGCACCTCACTTGTCACCATTCGGTCAAGTAAGCCAAGCAAGCGGCGCATCATGGGATACAGGCACATGGCAAACAACACATTGGCGAGCGTCGTGGGCAGGAACCGATATATCAACACCCAATCAAAAGCGACCGTCACAGGCGCGAACAGGCGGTAAACCACCAATAGCACAGCCTGATAAAACAAATCTCCAATAGCGGCGACCAGCAAAAAATACAACAAACCCGGTTGGATCAAGCGACTAAACCCCCCCACAAGCAAGCCGACCAAGCCCATGGCGACGGCAGAAGGTCCCAACATAAAACCATAAATCAGATCTTTCAGTAAACCGACCAAAATACCCGCCGCCATCCCCTGATACGGTCCATGATAAGCGGCCCACCAGGCGGTGACCACAAGCGTCAGATGAGGGGCGATCATCAGGCTGGCGCCCCAGATGTCGGGAGAAAACCATTGTAACACGGTCCCATCCAGGACAATGGCGAACAGCACCCAAAGAATAAACATCAGATGCTTCTTTGCGGTCTGCGCATCTAGGGCCCTCATGGTTCGTTCCCACCTATGATCACGAATACTTCATCCAGATGCACGAGATCAGCAGCCGGGCGCACCCTTGCTTGTAGAGACAACCCGTACTCTCCCGTCTGCACTGACTCAATCGTGCCAATGAGCAGACCAGGCGGAAAAATTTCGCCAAATCCGGAAGTGACCACACGTTGTCCCGGTTCAATGGAATCTTCCAGAGGCACTTTGGAGAGAATCAACACCCCTTGCCGCGCGTCATAACCATCAATCACACCAACCGCCCGTGATGGCCCCTGAACCACCGCCGAAACCCGGCTGCCGTTTCCCACATCGGTAATCAGCTGAACGTTGGCCGATGAATCGCTTACTTGAATCACCTTGCCAACCACTCCCGCGGGCGTGATCACCGGCATGTTGGGCCGCAAGCCGTCTTTTTCCCCCAAGTTAATGACCAGCACGTTATTCATCCACCGATCCGGATCGCGAGCCACCACCCTGGCCAATTTGAGTATGTAGTTCTCCTCCTCCTGCCGGTAATCCAGCATCTCTTTCAATCGGTTGTTTTGCGCACGCAACTCCTCATTTTCAGCCGCTAATTGCGCATAATGTTCCAGACTTCTTTTTAACACCTGATTTTCTTCGTACAGCTGGAACATGCCGCTCATATCCCGAAACAAGCCCGCTACAGCGCGAGCGGGCATGTTCAGTTGGTCTTGCGTCCAAGTTAAGACATCTTTGAGCACCCTCTCTGGAAGGCTCAACGTCGTCCGTGTACCTGCCGTCATCCCGATCAGTCCTGCGGCCAACATCATACCCAAAAGGATCAAAATCAATGTCCTGCCAATTTTAGACAACAGAAACACCCACTTACCGGATTTAAATGTTCAGGATCCGGCCGCGCGATTTGAACAGATGGAGATTTTCCAACGCTCTTCCCGTGCCAATCGCCACACAATCCAACGGATTTTCCGCCACAAACACCGGCATTCCCGTCTCTTTGCTAATCAGCCGATCCAGGTTGCGCAACAGCGCTCCACCACCCGTCAGGACGATGCCACGGTCCATAATATCGGCTGCAAGCTCAGGCGGGGTCTTTTCCAGCGTGACCTTGACCGCCTCCACAATCGCGCTGGTGGGCTCTGTCAGCGCCTCAGCTACCTCTTGGGCCGTGATATGGATCGTCTTCGGCAAACCGGTCAACAGATCACGCCCGCGGATCTCGCATGTCTCCTCTTTGTCCGGAACAATCGCCGAACCGATTTCCATCTTCAACAGTTCGGCCGTGCGCTCGCCAATCAGCAGGTTATAGGTGCGCTTGATGTACTGGATCACCGCCTCATCCATTTCATCACCGGCAATGCGAATCGACTTTGAAGTGACAATGCCCCCCAACGAAATCACCGCCACTTCGGTGGTTCCCCCGCCGATATCCACCACCATACTGCCCGTCGGTTCCCATACCGGCAAGTCGGCACCGATCGCCGCCGCAAAGGGCTCTTCGATGGTAAAGGCATCCCGTGCCCCGGCATTTCTGGTCGCGTCCTCTACCGCACGCTTTTCAACCGAGGTAATCCCGGAAGGCACACAAACCATGACATAGGGTTTCCGTTTCAGCCAGCGGCCGTTCGATTTTTGCGCCTGGTTGATAAAATAGCGCAACATCGTTTCCGTCGTCTCAAAATCGGCTATCACGCCGTCCTTCATTGGCCTTACCGCGACAATGTTTCCCGGCGTCCGGCCGATCATTTTTTTGGCTGCATCCCCGACCGCCTCGATGGTATTGGTATCCGTGCGCAACGCGACAACAGATGGTTCGCGCAACACAACTCCCTTGCCTTTCACATAAACCAGTGTATTGGCCGTCCCTAGATCAATACCCATGTCCCTTGCAAAAGCCATGTGAATTGTTCTCCCTTCTTTTTCAGAACCGTTTTTAATAATGATGTTACGCATTGGCTCCGTCTCTGATTATGTGCCGTTCGGTGTCCATGACCATGTTGAAGGCCCGTGATAAGTAAGTGTATGGTTACGCTTTGCTCAAATGGGTCATCCTCTTTGCCTGTCAGACGATGGGTAAGCGCTTTTTCGAGCGCCGGTGGAAAACAAAAAGACTATACAACCGGATATTATACCGTAAATGAGCCGTTTCTGTAAGCAGATGTTCACGGGGTGCGAGTGATTTTTTTGTGTCACGGAGCCCCTGCATCCAGCATTTTTTCCATCCTTCCGCGGGAGCTCTTAAAGTGAGATACATGATTTTTCCTCTCATTGAACATACTGGAAATGACAATGACACGATGGGGTTGTTCCTGATGATTCGAAAGTGGCAGGGCAAGAAAAAAGCAAAAAAGTGGAGCGCATTAAAACCGTTAACGGCACCATTTACAGAGTTCAGCAAAGAACTGAATGGGCAAAAAATCAGCCTATCTCACGATATAGACAAAAATGTGGAGGCGTTGCAAACGTACTTCTCCGACTGTTGCGATATCGTGTTTCGGAGTTTCTATATCAGCGGGCGACAAAGAGCGGTTCTCGTTTACATCGAAGGGTTAACCAATATCGAGGAAGTGAACGAAAATTTGCTTTCTCCGCTGATGGACGAACGTTTAAGCGATACATGGGATGAAGCGACGCCGTTTTCCAACCTAGTCGCGAAAAAAATTCCCGTCTCCCATGTGAAGGAAGTTCATACGCTCGCCGATGGAATCCATGAGATCATATCAGGCCGGCCGGTGCTGTTCATCGATCAAAAAACATCCGCCTTTTCCTTCAATCTGTGGAGGCGGGAAAAACGAACGATCGATGAACCCCCGGCCGAATCGATCGTCCGCGGTCCACGTGAATCATTTATTGAGATTCTCAGCGTCAACACCTCGTTGCTGCGGCAAAGAATCAAAAGCCACCGGTTAAAAATGATCTTGTTGCAAGTGGGGCGCTATACGAAAACCAACGTGGTGATCGCCTACGTGGAAGGACTGGCCGACCCAACACTGGTTGAGGAAGCCAAAAAGCGCCTGCAGCGGATCGAGATCGACGGGATCATCGATAGCGGTTACATTGAAGAACTGATCGAGGACCACCCTTCTTCTCCTTTTCCCCAAGTATTGCCGACCGAGCGTCCCGACGCCGTGGCCGCAAACTTGCTGGAAGGGCGTATCGCGATTCTCGCGGACGGTTCTCCCCAAGTGCTCGTCGTGCCGGTCACACTCTTTTCGCTTCTTCAGTCGCCGGAGGATTATTACAACCGCTTCTGGATCGGAACTGCCATTCGCTGGTTACGCTACTTTTTTTTTACGATGTCTTTGGTGCTTCCTTCTCTGTATGTGGCCGTACTGACGTTTCACCAGGAAATGGTTCCGACCTCCCTCCTCATTCGAGCTGCCGCTTCGCGTGAACAAGTCCCTTTCCCGGCGCTCATCGAAGCACTCATTATGGAAGTGATGTTTGAAGCGTTGCGCGAAGCGGGGCTTCGGCTGCCAAAACAGATCGGCCCAGCGGTGAGCATCGTCGGCGCCCTCGTGATCGGCGAGGCGGCAGTGTCCGCCGGCATCGTCTCCGCCCCGATGGTCATGGTCGTCGCCATCACGGGCATCGCCTCGTTTACCGTTCCCCGCTATAACGCGGCAATCACCTTGCGCATGTTGCGTTTTCCGATGATGTTTACGGCGGGAACGCTCGGGTTGCTGGGAGTCATGCTGGGGATTATCCTGATCATCGTCCATCTTTGCACGTTGCGCTCGTTCGGCGTCCCTTATTTCAGTCCAATCGGGCCAACAAAGCGCCGTGACATGAAAGATGTGCTCATCCGCGCCCCCTGGTGGATGATGCGCACACGCCCTCGTTTGACGGGAGATGCCAACAGGTTCCGGCAGGCGCCCGGCCAAAAACCCGGTCCAGCAAAAGGTGGCGACACGTAAAGCAATCCACGATGATGCAGGGAGCCGGTCATTTTCGGCAGGAGGTGAACAGCATGATCGAAAAAGGGAAGATTTCCGCCTTTCAAATGGCGGTCCTGATGTATCCGACCATCCTCGCCACAGCGGTCCTGCTCCTACCTGCCATTACTGCCAAAGATGCAGATCAAGATCTGTGGCTGTCTCCGGTTTGGGCCTCCTCTGTCGGTTTTCTCACCGTTTATTTGGCCCACCGCTTGCACCGCCTGTATCCACGGCAAACCCTGATCCAATACAGCGAAAACATTCTTGGTCGGGTTGCCGGAAAACTGATAGGATTTGTATACCTGCTTTTTTTCCTTCATGTGAACGGCATCATCCTGCGAGAATATGCGGAATTTGTGATCGGGACATTTTTGACGCGAACACCGATGATCATCGTCGTCGCCAGTATGGTCTTCGTTTGTGCCGCGGCCGTGCGCGGAGGATTGGAGGTAATTGGGAGGTCAGCCGAAGTGTTCGGGCCTCTCGTGACGCTCCTTCTCACTTCCATCTTCCTCATTTTGATCCCCGAACTGGATCTAAAAAACATGTTGCCCATCATGGATCAAGGGATAGGGCCGTCACTCATAGGGGCCGTAACGCCTATGGGATGGTTTAGCGAATTCCTGCTCGTTTCTTTTCTTTTCCCGTACTTGGCCGACCAGGAAAAAGGACTGCAATGGGGAATGATCGCAGTAACCAGCGTGATGTTCACGATAGTCCTTTCCAATTTGGGTGCATGGTTGCTCTTGGACGAATTGACAGCGAAGTTGAATTACCCAGTCATGACGGCGGTCGGTTATATCAATATCGCCGGTTTTTTTGAACACCTCGAATCCGTCGTGATGGCGATCTGGGTCGCGGGCACGTTTGTGAAAGTTGCCGTCTTTCATTACGCCCTTTCTCTCGGAACGGCGCAATGGCTGAAATTGTGCGATTATCGCCCACTTGTGCTGCCACTGGGCTTGCTTCTCGTTCTTTTTGCCTTTTGGGCCGCTCCGGACTTCTTCGACTTATCACATGCCCTTGCCACAACGCTCCCTTTTTATTTGCTTTTCTTCCAAACATTGATCCCAGCTTGTCTGTTGCTCATCGCCTTTTTTCGTCAAGGAAGAAAAGAGCGGCGTAGCTCCGGCAAGGTGAGGAAGGGAGCAGGATAACAATGAGACGCATGTTGTTCGGATTATGCCTTATCGTATTCTTCCTGGCGGGATGCTGGGACCGGCGGGAGATCAACGATTTGGCGCTCGTGCTCGCAACTGGCATCGACCGGAAAGGAGAAGAAACCTTTGAACTGTCTGTCCAACTGGCGATCCCGCAAGCTTTGGCGACTGGACAGCAAGGAACAGCAGGCGGACAAGGCGGCGGAAGCGGGGCGAAAGCCACAACCGTAGAAACAGCCGATGGTGAAACAATATATGATGCAATGAGCCGGCTGCAAGAAAAAGTGCCCCGACGCATTTTCTGGGGACACAACCGCATCATCGTGATCGGGGAAGAAATGGCGCAGGAAGAGATCAGCCGTCATTTGGATTTTTTCATACGCCACCCGCAACCGCGGTTACGAACCTATCTCTTCATCAGCAAAGGAAAGGCATCGGATGTTTTAAACGTGTTTCCCGCTTTGGAGAATAGCTCGGCAGAAGCGGCACAGGAACTGACCAACATGCGTTTTGGTTTACAGGTCACGATCAAAGAATATTTGCAGATGATAAATGGGTCAGGAGCGGCAGCCCTGCCGTGGCTGGAGATCCCTCCTCCTGAACCGGAGAAAGGCGAAAAAACATCAAAGACGCTGTGGCTTAACGGATCGGCGATCATCAAAAAAGACAAAATGATCGGGCGAATCGATGATCGGGTTACAAGGGGACTGCTCTGGTTGCGGAACGAAATCGAATTGGCATCCATCACCGTTCCATCAGAAATAGGGCAGGGGTTGATCACTTGCCAACTGCTAAAATCCCGGACAGAACTGGTGCCAGAAATTAAAAACGGGCAATGGGCGATGACGGTGAAAGTGGATACCTATGATGACATCGTGGAAAACCGTTCCAATTTGAACGTAGGAGATCCCAGTGTTGCCAAAGTGGTGGAAAAGGAAATCGAGAAACAAATTGCCAACCGAATCCAGCAAGCCTTAAATCAGATCCAGAAAGAAATGCAGGCAGACGCATTCGGTTTTGCAGAAGCGTTTCACCGCAAATATCCGACAGAATGGGAGAAAGCCAAAGAACGATGGGACGAGATTTTCCCGGAGATCGACGTAAAGATCATCTCTCATGCCAAACTCAAGCGTTCCGGATTGTCGACGGAACCGCCAAGCATTCCAAAAGAAGAGGTGCAACAGGATGATGATATGGGGAGCTCTTTGTAGCATCGTTGTTACCGTCTGCGGCATTGTGTGGTATGAATGGCCGAAATTCCGTCCAGGGCAAAAAAGAGAACAAGCCGCGTTTCTTGCGCTGCTGATCCTCGGCGCCGTGCTGGCCGGGTTGCTCCTTTTTTTCCCGGGGCTTCCTGGGCCGACCCAATTGATCGATGCAGCGTTTCAACCCTTGGGAACCTTTTTGGAAAAATCGTCCTAGGCCCTACATCAAACCTTTTTCCTTCATACTGGTATAGCGCCTGTCACCGATAATAATGTGATCCAAAACCTCGATGCCCAAAATCTTCCCGGCTTCCACCAGACGTCTGGTGACATCAATATCTTCGGGGCTGGGCGTCGGATCGCCGCTGGGATGGTTGTGCATACAGATGATAGATGCGCTGTTTCGCCTGATGGCAGCCTGAAACACTTCTCGTGGATGAACGATGGAAGCGTTCAGGCTCCCGATGAAAATGGTTTCGTGGGCACTCACCTGATTCTTTGTATTCAGAAACAGAACGACAAAATGTTCCTGGGAAAGATAGCGCATCTCTTCCATCATGAAGGTTGCGGCATCCCTCGGGGTTCGAATCGTGACCCTGTCCCGAAACTGGCTTTCGCGGGCAATACGGCGACCAAGCTCGATGCCGGCCTTGACCTGAACCGCTTTGGCCAACCCAATCCCCTTTTTTTGCATCAGCTCTTCCAAGCTGAGACGGATCAGCCCACTCAGCCCCTCCGCTTCCACCAACAGCCGCTGCGCAAGTGATAAAGCTGATTCCCGGGCCGTGCCTGTACGCAAAAGAATGGCGAGCAACTCCGCATTGCTCAGCGCCTCGGCGCCATGATGCAGCATCCGCTCACGCGGCCGCTCCCCCTCTGGCACGTCACGGATCATGATCCGACTCACTTCTTCATTCCCTGACTTGATTTTCTGCTCCATGAGCCTCCACCTCCGGCATGAAAGCGCAAAATATTTCCATTCTCTTGCAGTGTACCAGACCACAATTTCAGCAACAAGAAAGCTCGCCTCAAGTTGGATGACTCGCATGAGCCTCTCGTTCAGCTCCCATATTATGCTATAATTAGAATCATCAGGCCAAGAAACTGAGAAGCGCCTTCATAGAAAGGACGGAACCGGATGAATAACGAGTTGAAAAGCCTGTTGCAATCTGCCATGCAGGAGGCATTGACACCCATCAAAAAAGAACTTCAAGAAATTAAAACCAAGATTGAAACTTTAGAATCCGGCCAGCATGAATTGCATCAAATCACCGGCGCGATACGTGACCGCCAGGATGAAACCGATGCGAAGCTGGAAGCCCTGAGCATGGATGTCCACCAACTCAATGGCAGAGTGGAAAGATTGTCTGCAAAGGTGGAAGAACTGTCCGCAAAAGTGGAAGCACAAGGCCAGGAACTTCACACATTCCGAAGAGAAACCAGCAGCAATTTCCGAAGTGTTCTGGGACACCTCCGTCTCATCGACAGTGATTTGGATGAAACGATAGAGCGTGTGGCAGAACTGGAGAAAAGGGCATAGACCAGACATTCCCTTCATCCCGCTGGAATCGGCGAAAGCAATGTCAAAACCGTCCAGCCCATGAGCAAGCCGACCATCACCGCACCGGAGACGATCATCAACCCTGATACAAGGGGTGATTGCTGCCATCGTGTGGGCCATCCGTAACTGACAGCGTCACTGTTAGGCTCGTCATTGAAAACAAATGCGCGATGGACAGAACAGCCGCTGTCAGGCGATGGGTGAAAAATCGGACGATCAAGTCCGTATTTAGAGTACGCGTGAATGCGAACCATGGGCTTGTCCATCGACTTTCGGTTCATCCACATGTGCAAATCCTCTTTCATTGACGGCACACTCCTTCCAAGCATATTGGCCACCTCAATGCATTGGTACCATTCTATGCATCGAGGTGGCCAAGCTATGACTGCCATTAATAAGAAAAGAAATCGCCTGAGCCCACCGCGGCAGCACCCAGGCAACATTCTCACATTTTAAAATTACAGTGCATCAAAGGCCTCTTCATTTTCAGCCGGCTGAATTTCAAACGGCCATTCCTCCGCGTACTCAACGGCATCCCAGGGCGCGCGCGAATACAGATTCAGGTTGATCCGCAAATCAATCGGCTTCTGGTAGTTCTGGCTGTTATTCTGGTCCGGATCCTCCACCAGAAGTTCAAAGCCCGTTACCCAAACCAGCCGCGGCAAATGTTGAAGTTCATCAATGAACGCCAATACTTCGGTAATGTTCCCCTTGACCTCCATGACCAGGGGCAATGTATGGACACCGGGAAGGGATATGGGCGGTTCGGGGCTGAACAATTCTTTTTGATCGGCTTCTTGGGTCGTTACATTGCCATCCGAACCGTCATTCGCTCCTGTTTCCCCGTTCGTGCCCTCCGTTTGATCCGATTCGCCTTCCAGTTCCGCCGCATCCTCACCGCCTGCTGTTTCCTCTTGCGGTTCCTGAGACGGCACGGGCTGGATCGGCTCACCGGGCGTCAAGGAATGGATCTGAATCTCGTATTCATTAGCCAGCATCGTCACATCGGCAAAAAAACGGTGCATCTGCCAATCCGGGGGAATGGCCAGATTCATCTTGGTCAGATCGGGCGGGGTGATCTCCTTGGCCAAACGGGCCTCCATCATTTCCACCTGCCGCGTGGCGTCAGAGGCTTGCATGCGAACATCCGCCAGCTCATTACTCGTTTGCCAGGCAAAGTATCCGATGATGCAACCTAAAACCGCCAACAGAAGGATCATGACAAGCACCCATTTTTCAGATCGTGTCATCGATTTCATGGCATCAAACCTTTCAGAAATCGCGTTTCATCGTCACTTGCAGATTCAACTCATAGCTGATCGCGGGCTTGGACTTCTGTGTGCTCGAACTCTGTCCACCGCTTCCTTGCCCGCCACTTCCTTGCTCCCCGCTGCCTTGTCCACCATTCGATGAATCGTTCCATTCGCCCATATCTTGATCCTCTTCCTTTTCCCATGTTTCTAATCCATCATCGGAAGCATATGCGACATCAATGGAAAACAACGGCCTTATATACTCACTCCAAAGACGCTGCCATAATCCCGACCATGATAAGTAGTACACTTCTCTTTGCGGCGCATTTGAATCAGTTGAAGAGGAATTGCCGGAATCCGTGCCGCTATCCTCCCGGCGCGCCACGTTTTGCACCAGGACACGCTCAATTGTCGGCTCCTCCTCCAAGAGGCGCAGGTACGTGGCCACCGATTCCATGTTCGGCAGAACAGCTTGCAGTTCAAACGTCCTTTCTTCCAGAAACTCCACGCGTGCCAGAAAGCTTTTTTCCGGCAACAAGGATGAAAGGAGGTGTACTTCAGTCTGGAAATTCGGGCGGCTTGCCGACCAGTTCGACAACACCTGATACTGATTGGCCTGTGTCTCCAACCGAATCTTCTTCTCCAACTCAACATGCAACACCTCAATCCGCCGATTGGCATCCTGCAAGATTCGCTCCTGCAGCTTTTTTTCGCTGCTGGCGCCGAACCAACTGACCCCGATCCAAAGATTGGCCAGCACCATCGCGCCCGCCACGCTCAATAGCACAATGGAACGGGTTTGTTGAAAAGGTGATGGCTGCGGCAGAAGGTTAATCTGCATCGCTGACCATCCCTTTCACCGCCGCGCCAACGACTGAAAGACTGGGCCACAGCTTTTCCGTATCATCCTTCCTTTCCAACATCGATGGGAGGTGGACAAACTGGATATTCATCGCACCCAGTCGTTCCGTCAAGCTTCTTATCAACCTTTGGGGAAATGGAACCTGCCCTGTCAACCACAGGTTACGCGCCGGTTGTTCACTCGAATGGTAAAAAGTATGTTGGAAAAAATTCATGACCCGATCCACCTGATAAGACAAATCCATCACCATCTGCTCAAATTGATCTGCCAGCTCTAGCCTTTCAAGGAGCTTCCAGGCATTGGCATCATCGGATTCATCAAGTCGGCCTGTCCGCGGACTTGTCTCTTCTTCCGACAAGCTCATCTCCGCCGTCACCGCACTTGCGACATACCGTCCCGGCACCAATTCCAACGTGCGGGTGAAAACCAGCGCGCCTTTTTGATAAATGTGGGCTTCAATCCGGTCCATGCCGAACTCCAGGATGACCAGGTTGCCGGCCGGCCTGCGTCCGATCGCTTTGAGCGCCCGCAGAATGCTGAGGCCCTTCACTTCCACGACAGACAATTCAACATTGGCCTGTTCAAAGGCGTGCTTCAGACCGTGGACCACTTCACCCGGGGCGGCCACCAGAAGCACAGGCACCTCATCCTTGAGATTGCGAGATTCACGGGCACCCTGCTGTTGGCTGCTCGCATCCGGTCCCTCCTTGGCCACTTCAAAGGAAGCCGGCAAGAAGTCGAAATCAAACACCGGATTGGCAAAGGGGAGGTGAATGTCTTTGCCGATTTGAAACTGGATGACCTCGCGCAATTTGTGTTTCTTTATGTTCGGCACCATGATCGGACGCAGGACGGCCACCGTGGAAGGCAAGGCAATCGTCACATTCCGGCGGGGTATTTTCAGCGTTTCAAACAACTGATTCACTTTGCCGGCAAACTGGTTGACATCGTGAACGCGCCCGTTGTCATATTGATCATAAGGGAAGGAAATGCGTTCATACCGCATCCGGTTCAGGGATTTCAGGCTCCGTCCCTGCGCGCACGCGATCTCAAGCTGGCCAGCATGCAAGGAAATGCCCACGCCGGACGGTTTTTTCAGAAACATGTCTGCCCCCCTTTGCTGCTCGTAATCCCCTAATCATCCACGTACTCCCATTGTCCGATCTGGGTCAGTTTAAACCCTTCGTTAGTCGGGACACCTTCAGGAGGATGAGTAATAAATTGCTCGTCGTAAACGATGGTCAGGCGGGAAGGCAAATCATAATGCTGATCATCAAAAACTAACCCTCCTCTAGAATTTTCCCATGTCCTGCCACGTACACCGTTGAGAACAATGTTTTTCGCAATCACGCCGCCATTGATTTTCAAATGGGAACCGACACCGTAGATCACAAAATCATCCGAGAGCGACCAGAAAAAGGAATTCAAGAACGCAGGGTCATCCTGGTAAAGATTATTATTGGCAATCTCGATTTCCCCTTTGGCAATGATGGCGGCGGCGATTGGATTGTCCGTCTTTTTCGTATACTGGATGGAAACATTGCCGTTAACGTAGAACGTTCCCTGCAAATTGATATCGCCTCTGATGTTCAGGTCTCCGTTAACGTAATAAACTCCCTTGAATGGTCCTTTTTTGTTGTAACTCGCGCCAATATTGTATGTTGTTTTGGTTTCATAATATTTGCCACATAAAATACCCAAAAAACAATCCCGATCGGCACCAGTAATGTAGTGATAATCCACGCCGTCACGAGTTTTTTTGAAGTACGTTTTTCCATCTTCCTCCAACTCTGTTTGACTGAAGCCGGCTGCACTCTTGATATCTTGCTTAATCTGGTTCATATCCAGGTTTGGAAAACTAATGGACGATGTCTTAACCACCCGGTAATTTCCGTGGATATATCCCTTATTGCTCAAGTCCGCTACCGGCACAGGCTGCAATTTGCTAAGTGAATGTTTTCCGTAGCGGTCATTATCATGGTTGTGTGTGCCGACATGATAGATATTCTGAGCAGGTTCATCCGGTGAACCCGCGCTGATTTTGCCGTTTATTTCCGGATACACGGAGGTAAAATTGTATTGCGAGTTATGCCTGAAATGGGCAATCTTGTGCACAACCAAAGCATTTCCCGCATATAAACTGCCGTTAATTTCCACACCTCCGTTTAACCAGATGTTGTTCTCGGCTGTCAGGGCGAAGTTGAAAACATCTGCAATATTGGATATTTGAACTGGAACCTTGAATGTCACTTTCTTTCCGTTGGCTTCTCCGGTCGCGTACAGATATCCGGAAATGACATACTGCCCCATATATTCGTTGTTTACGTCCGGTTGTTCATTCAATTCAAGGCGGTATTCAAACTTTTCCTTGGGAACTTTCGAATCCGGGTTGCCATCTCCATGAAAATTTCTCAGTTCCTCGACTTTGTTAAGCATCCAATTCCAATCAGATATATGCCCACTGTTAAATTCATCCAGTTTTTTTTGCAGTTCTTCCAGGCCGAATGTCGCTCCGTACTCGGCCAAATACTTGGCCTTGGTGCTGTTTTCACTGGCCAAGACGGACTTATGGCTGGTCGTCGTAGTGGCCAAAAGAGCCAGGCCGATAACCGAACTCAGAAGGATCAGCAACGTGACAAGCACCAACGCAAAGCCCTGTTGGCCTTTAGGTTTTCGGCAACCGTTCATGGCGGTTCACTCCCTATGGATGTTATGAACCGTAAACGAATCGGAAGGACGAAGAAAACGTATGGTTCGACCCTTGAAATGACAACACAACCAAAACACGCCCACGTCCGTAATTGTTTTGCAGGTCGAACTTTGAACCGTCAAAATCCAGGTCATTGGTCACAAGTTCCATTCCCAGTTGACCTTCATTTGGGGGTGATCCCGCATAACGGTAAACTTTTGTCTGTTGCGTCACGGGATCTTTGTGGATGGTGTATACGATCACGCTTTTCTGTGTGACTGGATTATTCGATTGTCCCGCTTCCCACTCGGTGACAATCCGCAGTTGTTTTTGGTCCGAACTGACATACACCCCATCTCGGTGCTCTTGCTCAGATGTATAAGGTCTCGCTTTCAACAAATCTTTCTGGATGGCGTGCATGACCAGGTTGGCCCCGTTCCGCTGTTCGGTCTGTTCCCTGACAAAGTTCCATTCACGCAACCCCTGAATGACCAACAAAAAGAGCGTACCGAGAATGAACGTCATTATCGCTGTAACCGCTAGCACTTCAACCAGGGTATAGCCGCGGCTGGTTTTCACGCCCATCCCCCTTTGTTTGCACGGCCAACACATACCGATGGTGTCATTCGGCCATAATCCCATGAAGCGTCACCGATATTATCTTGTTCTCATCGTTTTCGCTGCCAATGCCACTGATCTCGTTGATTATCGTTACGGTAACGCGGATCGGTCCCGCTTTCCGGTTTTCATCGTCATCCGCATATGCCAGCTCAATCTGGGGCGTATAGGGTTGGTAATCCGTGTTGAGATCCCAGATTTCTTTCAGGACGTCGTCATTGTCAAGTGTAAGGGGAGACTTATCCATCATCTCCTTGACTTGCTCATAATTGTAAACCGCCATCCATTCTTCCAACACATACTGGGCGATATGGGCGGCTGTCAGCCGTTTGTTGTCCTTGTGAGAAATGTGCCAGCTTTGGGCATGCAACAACAACACAGCACCAGTGACCAATGAGAGTATCAAAGCCACAGCCAGCAGTTCCACCAGCGTCATCCCTCTGGAAGTCGAAGGCGAGGTCACAGCGCCACGGTACGGTGAAGCCAATCTGGGGCACGGGCGCATCCTGCATCTGTCAAACGTACGCATCATTTTTTTCACATTCACCATATCCTCTCATACCAGGAAGGACAGGTAAAACCGCCAAATCTCATAACCATACAAATAGGCGACAAGCCCCCCAGCCGCCAGTGAGGGGCCAAACGGAAATTCACCGTCAGGCGTTTCATGATCATCCGCTTGTGTATCGTCATCATCATGCCGCACCGCCTGCTTGCGGCTGAAATATTGCCGGTAAACCAATCCAAACACAATTCCGATCAGCGATGCGAAAAACAGGGCCAGCACCACTCCGTACAAACCTACAGCCACACCGATGCCTGCCATCAGTTTGACATCCCCCAAGCCCATGCCCTCTTTGCCAAAGAGGATTGTGCTGAGCCAGGCGAGGAACAACAACATCCCTGCGCCCACCGTGCCGCCAAGCAGGTACCACCACCACGGTTCAACGCCGACAAACAGGCGGTACAAGATCATGACGACTAGCAAGGGGATCGTCAAACGATCCGGTAAAAGCATTGTCTTCAGATCAATCACGGCAAGAGGGATCAGAAAAACGACCAAAGTCAGTCCCACCACAGTTTCCCAACGAAGACCGTACCGCCAGGCAACGAGGGCAAACAACACCCCGGTCACCGCCTCCACCAGCGGATACTGCCAATGGATCGGCTGTCGGCAACCCCGGCACCTTCTTCGCTGCACCACCCAGCTCAGCAAGGGGATCAATTCCCTCGGCGTCAACCTCCGTTGACAGCGGGGGCAGTGGGAGGGAGGCCAAATGATGGACTCCCCCCTGGGCAGGCGGTACGCGACCACGTTGAGAAACGATCCAATGATTAGGCCGAATAGGAAGAGAATGAAGGTAAACATAAAATCGAGCATTCCAGGTTTAAGATTTAGCTTACATGATATATAAACCATTTGTAAGCTATTGCGTTATGGTGTTGTTTCTGGTAAAGCATTCTTAAGTTCCACTGAATTCCCAGTATGTGCTGATGTAATTTTTACGTCACGAGTGCCATTACCTTGACCGATCGTAATATATTTATCAGGTGTATTATGGTCAGTATCCCCTCATGGATCTTCAGGCCCTTTAGCCAAATAACCACCATCCACTAAAGCTGATACATTTGCTGGCCTAGATGAATTATCCATAATGTAACGTTGTACCGCATCGGCAACCGTCCGAACATTGGCAACATCCGTTCTCTGCCGCGACTGCTCAATCTGGTTGTTCACCACGACAAACCCGATAGATGCTACGATGACCAGGATGATCACCACGGCCAACATTTCAATCAGCGTGAAACCTTTCTGCCGCTTACGCGCTTTTTCTACCCCCTTTGCGTGTGATTGGCTCGGAAGACGTTTCCGAAACATGAACATACCTCCTCTTTCAAATGCTTTCAGTGATTTTGCTGCCCCCCGGGATCGCACCTGAGGCAGCCATCCGAATCGAAGAAATGATTCTGTAGAAGAGGCATGTCCTAAATAGCATGCTGTCAAAGATACCTTCCGTGCATCCCCTCATCCGGTCATAAACAAGCGAATTATGTATGATGTATGAAAAGCCCAAACTTATGTATCCGCGATAAATTGAGTGCATTCGAAACGCATGGAAACGAATGTAGGGTGACAGCTATTCCATATAATCCAGCACGAACGTGTGTTCAGTCAAAATTCCTTTCACGACGACATGTTCCGACTCGTGATTCACTTCCAGGATTAAATGTCGGTCGCATTATCTTTCACTTTTCCCGGCCCCCATGGATTATCCACATTCTACAGTACGGGGTATGCTATGCCGCGCGCTGTGTCGCGCCTGTCCGGAACACTTTCACTCGGCGAATGATGGCGCGCGGCGTTTGGATATAAGGGTGCGGGAGTTCTCCGTTCCACCCAACGGTTATTGCCCAATGAAGTCCATCATCGTGAACATCGGCAGATAAACGGATAGAATGATTCCCCCGACCAAAACGGCCAAGACAAGGATCATGATCGGCTCCATGAGAGACTGCAAACGGCTGGTCATCTCCGCCACATCCTGCTCGTAGAAATCAGCCAGCTTATCCAACATCATGTCCAACGATCCGGATTCCTCGCCAATCGCCACCATTTGTGTCACCATCGGCGGAAACAACTTGCGATGCTTCTCCAGCGGCGCGTGGATCCGGTCCCCCTCTCGCAACCGCGCCCCCGTCTCCTCCAAAACCCGCTGATAAAGCGCATTGTTCAGTGTCTTTTTCGTCAGATCCACCGCGTCCAAAATGGGCACCGCGCTGGACACGAGCAAAGCAAAAGTGCGTGAAAAACGGGCCAGCAAGTTTTTCTGTGAAAGTTTCCCCAGAACGGGCACCGCCAGCGAAAATCGCCCCATGAGCACTTGCCCTTGCGGCGTCCGCTTGCCGTAGATCACCAACCCAACCAACAGGACAAACAGCAACAACGCCAGATACCAGCGGTGGACGAGGAAATTGCTCACGGCGACCGTAATCTGGGTCGGCAGCGGCAAAGGCACGCCTTGTTCCTCGAACGTTTCCACAAAAGTGGGAACCACATTGATCAGCAGGAAAATGCTGACCATGACCGCAACCGTCAGGACGGTCAGGGGATAGGTGAGCGCGGAGATGATCTTCTGCCGCGTCGTCCGCTCTTTTTCGTAAAAATCGGCCAAACGCTCCAGCACATGCTCCAGCTCCCCCGAGAATTCGCCAACGCCAATCAGGTTGACAAACATATCCGGAAAAGCTTTCGGATGGCGGCCAAACGCTTCCTGCAAGGAGTTCCCCTCGCGCACATCGGCGGTCACTTTTTCCAGCGCCTTCTTCAACGCCTTGTTGCTGGTCTGGGCCGTCAAGATTTCCAACGACTGAATCACCGATACGCCAGCCCGCACCAACGCGGCAAACTGACGGCAAAAGGGAACAAAATCTTTCAGGCCAACCCGACCGATCATCAAGGAACTCAGATCCACTTCTTTGTAAAGGACGCTCTTGCCATCCGCTGGTTCCAACATCACCGGGTATAATCCCTTTTCCCGAAGCTGCAATGTAGCCGCCACCTGATCGGCCGCTTCGATGCGTCCGCGCATCGTGCGGCCAGTCCGATTCACCGCCCGGTATTGAAATTCCGTCATGTCATCCTCCTTTTCCGCGTGACGATAAAGCCCAATCAGCAACCATTGGCACAAAACCACAGGCAATAAAGGTTCGGTACTTTTCGATAATTTGAATGAAACGATCAATTCATGTGAAATATTGATATACAAAATTATACACCGAAATGATTGAGAAACAATCACATTTTAGGTGCTTTTTTCTAAAAAATTTTTAAAGATTAAGCGATCGTTTGATGCAGCTGCTCAAAAAATCACATCCCGGTAATCTGCCGCCACTCCATGATCAGCACATCGGCCTCTTCCTGCCCAACCTTGCCTTCCGCGACCAGACGGTTCAAATCCTGCTCCAAAGTTCGCATCCCGTAACGGGCGCCCGTCTGCATCACACTTTTCAACTGGTGCACTTTCTCCGTCCGGATCAGGTTGGCCACCGCCGGCACGTTCACCAACACCTCAAAGGCGGCTACCCGGCCATGCCCGCTGCGGTGAGGCAGCAAACGCTGCGCGTAAACCGCCACCAACACACTGGCGAGCTGAAATCGGATTTGCACCTGCTGGCTAGGGGGAAAGGCGTCAATGATCCGATCAATGGTCTGTGCCGCATCTGGCGTATGCAGGGTAGCAAGCACCAGATGCCCGGTCTCGGCCGCCGTAATCGCCGTGGAAATCGTCTCCAAATCCCGCATCTCACCCACCAGGATCACATCCGGATCCTCCCGCAATGCCGCGCGCAGGCCGGCCGCGAAGCTGCTCGTGTCCAACCCCACTTCCCGCTGCACGACAATGCTCCGTTTGTGGGAATGCAAGTATTCGATCGGATCTTCCAGGGTGATGACATGCTTCTGCATCGTCCGGTTGATCTCATCCACCATCGCCGCAAGGGTGGTGGACTTTCCGCTGCCGGTCGGTCCCGTGACCAGCATCAGTCCCTGTGGACGGCGCAGGATCTCCCTCGTCACTTCCGGCAGGCCCAGCGAATCAAACGGCGGAATGCCAAAAGGGATCGTCCTCAGCGCCAAAGAGACTGTTCCCCGCTGGCGAAAGATGTTGACGCGAAAACGGGAAAGCCCAGGGACAGTATAGGCGCAATCGTATTCCCCCAATTCCTGAAACCTCAACCAAGCGTCATCCTGGAGAATCTCCCGTGCCAGCAAGTTGCAGTCCTCCACCTTCAGCGACGGGTGATCCATCGGCACGAGCGCGCCGTCAATGCGCAAATACGGCGGGATCCCCACCGTCACATGTAAATCGGAAGCCCTTCGTTTCACCGCTTCGTGTAACAACGATTCAAGCTTGTTCGCGCTCAATTTCCTCAATCCTCCGTCAAAACCACTTTCAGAACTTCCGTCACGGTGGTAGAACCATCCAACGCTTTCCTCAAACCGTCAACCAACATGCTTTCGTAGCCGTGTTCCATGCCCCATCTTCGATAAGCTTCTGCCGGAGCGCGATCCAGGATATAGCGGCGCAGTTCCCGGTTAATCGGCAGCACTTCATGAACGGCCAACCGGCCTCGATAACCGGTATGATTGCAATACGTGCAACCTCTTCCCCGCCACAGCTGTTCGGCCGGAAGGCCATGCTGTGCGAGCAGGGCCGCTTCCTCCGGATGAGGCTCATACGCTGTGCGGCAATCGGTGCAAATGCGCCGGACCAGCCTCTGCGCAACCACCCCGCGCAATGTGGAAGCCAACAAGTAAGCAGGGATGCCCATATCCACCAGACGATCGATACTGCTGGGCGCATCATTGGTATGTAACGTGGATAATACTAAGTGGCCGGTCAACGCGGAGCGAATCGCGATCTCTGCTGTCTCCTCGTCGCGGATTTCACCCACCATGATAATGTCGGGATCCTCACGCAGGATGGAACGCAAACCCGCCGCATAAGTCAAACCAATCGCCGTATTCACCTGCACCTGATTGATCCCGTCCAACTGGTATTCGACTGGATCTTCTACCGTAATGATATTTACACTCTCGGTATTGAGCCGCTGTAATGCACCGTATAACGTGGTCGATTTGCCGCTGCCGGTCGGTCCGGTGACGAGAACGATCCCGTTGGCCGATTCAATCATCCGCAAAAAAGCCTGGAGGTTCCTTTCCGAAAACCCCAAATCCTCTATTCGACTCAACGCTTGCTTGGGATCCAGCAGGCGCAGCACCACCTTTTCGCCGAAGATGGTGGGCAAAACGGCCACGCGGATATCGATCACCCGGCCGCGCACGCGCATCTGGATGCGCCCGTCCTGAGGCAGACGGCGTTCGGCGATATTCAAATTGGCCATGATCTTCAGCCGCGCCGTCAACACCGGTTGCAGATGTTTAGGAAGCCGCATCTTGGTCTGCAGCGTGCCATCGATCCGGAAGCGCACCGCCAGATCGTGCTTTTGCGGATCGAAATGAATGTCGCTGGTCCGTTGATCTGCCGCCTGTTCGATGATCTGGTTGACCAGCTTGACCACCGGCGCATCCTCGGCGCTGACCTCCTTGACGTCAATCTCTTCCGGCCGCACCTGCCGCAAGACTTCGGATACCGATTCCTGCAGGCCATAATAGCGATCCAGGGCCCGTTCCAGCCCTTCTTGTGTGGTGATCACCGGATCAATCTCCATTTTCGTGGTCATCGCCAAGTGATCAATCGTGTAAAAGTCGAATGGATCGGCCATCGCCACCGTGAGCCGGTTGTCCTGCACGCGGATCGGCAAGACCCGGTACCTCCGGGCGGTCTCTTCTGACATCAGAGACAACACCTCAGGTTCAATCCGGTAACGGTCCAGATCCACGTGAGGAATTCCAAGCTGAAATTCAATCACCTCGATCAACTGCTGTTCCGAAATGACACCTTGTTCGACCAAAATGTCACCCAATCGTTGATCCGTTTCCCATTGTTTTCGCAACGCTTGCTCCAGCTGTTCATCCGTAATCAGGCCAGCTTCGAGCAATAATTCACCCAATCGTTTTCTTACCATCGTGGCCGTCCTCTCACTTCATCGAAATTCGTTGATTCAATCATGTTTTTACCAAAAATTAAAAGCAGCAAAAATCATTGATTGATTGATTATAGCAGGACAAAAATGGATTCAAGTATCCTTCTTGGACCGCAGAATGGATCAGCAATTTTAACTCGCTTTTGAACAGCTCATTCCATTCATTCATGCTGGCAAAGACTCCTTATCATTCCTCAGCCACTTGCTCGTCTCATTCACTTCATAAATTGTAGCATTTTTGTCATAAAATTGAAAAGCCATCTTTCTGCATGCATAAAAAAACCGCCTCATTTCATCAATGAAGCGGGAATGGATTCATTTGCCAAGCGTTTCCCGTGACTGTTTATGTAGTTCGCGACAATAACCCGTCACGCAGCCAGCCGGCCACTTGCCAGATGTCCCCGGCTCCCATTGTCAGCGCCAAATCGCCTCGCTTTAAGCGTGGCAAAACCTGCCGGTGAAGATCTTTGAGATCCGCGGCATAATGCGTGTTGGGATTGCTCGCCTTGCGGATCATCTCGACCAAATCCTGCCCCGTGATCGGACGGCGCTGATCCCCCTTCGGGGAATAGATCTCGGTAATCCACACCTCATCTGCCTGTCCAAACGCGCGGCTGAACTCCTCCTTGAGATCGTCTGTACGGCTGTACCGGTGAGGCTGAAACAGGGCCACCACGCGGCGGTTCAATCCACGAGCCGCCTCCAGCGTGGCCGCGATTTCGGTTGGATGGTGAGCATAATCGTCAACGAGCAAAATGCCGTTCACGTCGGCGACCACTTCAAAACGTCGCTTCGCACCGTGGAAAGAACCCAGCGCAGGCACAATATCCGCAAAGGATAACCCCAGTTCACGGCCGACCAAAATGGCCGCCAAACTGTTGGCCACATTATGCCGTCCAAGCACCGCAAGTCTTACCTCACCCAGCCTCATCCCACGAAAGATAGCCGCATAACCGCTTCCCCAAGCAAGGGACCGGATATCCGATGCGTACAAGTCAGCGGAAGGATCCTGCAGGGAATAGGTCATGACCCGGCAGTCGAGAGAGGGAATCATCGCCTTCAGATGAGGATCGTCGATGTTGAGAATGGCCACGCCACCGGGTTTGATTTGGGAAAGAAATTGCCGGTAGGCCATCACCAATTTTTCAAAGTTGCCCTCATAATTTTCCAGATGGTCCGCCTCCAGGTTGGTCACCACAGACATGTACGGATGGTATTGGAGAAATGTGCCGTCGCTTTCATCCGCCTCCGCCACCACAAACGGGCCGCTTCCCGCGCGGGCATTGCTGCCGATATCCAGCACCTCACCACCGATGATGTAGGTGGGATCCATTCCGCATGCTTCCATCATCCGCGAAATCATCGAAGTGGTGGTCGTTTTCCCATGAGTGCCCGCTACCGCAATGCCCGTTTTATAATTGAGAATCTGCGCCAGCATTTCGGAGCGGTGAAGCAAGGGAATATTTCTGCGAACGGCCTCGAGCAGTTCCACGTTGTCCTTGGGAATGTCGGAAGAATAGACAACGGCGTCCGCCCCATCAATCTGCTCACTACGATGGCCGATATATACCTTAGCGCCCTGCTGCGCCAGTTTATCCGTCAAATCCTTGCGGGCCAGATCGGAACCGCTCACCTTCACCCCTTGCGCCAGCAGCACACGGGCCAGTGCGCTCATCCCATATCCGCCGATCCCGATGAAATGCACCTGTCGAAAACGCCTCACCTCATCACCCCGCCTCACCCGTTCTTCAGCCATTTGCGCACATCCCCGATCAGATATAAGGAACCTGTCACCAGTATCAGATCCTCCGACCCGGCCATTCTACGCGCCGACTCAAGAGCATTTCGCCAATCTGCTTCCACCCTTGTCTCCACGTCGGGACGCAAGGAGATGACCATCTCTTGCAGTTGTCCGGCGCTCGCCTTACGGGGAAACTCCGGCTCCGTCAGGGTTACCGTACTAGCCAACGGCAACAGAGGTCGGAAAAAATCTTGGTTCACCTTATCCTGGAGCAATCCGACAATCAGATGCAACCGATCATAGGTATACAGCTGGCGGATCGCCTCCGCAAGACAGGCAGACCCCTGCGGGTTGTGCGCGCCATCGATCAAGATCCCAGGACGTTCAGCCAGCCTCTCCAGGCGGCCCGGCCAGCGGGTTTCACGCAATCCTCGATAGAGCACTTCATCCTCTTCGTAAACAAAAGCCAAGTATTGACGCAACACTTCCAAGCCCATCAAGGCCACCGCAGCGTTTTGCATCTGATGAGATCCTGCCAGTCCGATTCGCACCCGTTCATACCGACGATATGGTCCTGAAAAATCAAAGGTTAGCCCATCCGCTGACGCTTCCACCAATGTAGCTGCAAACTGTCGCCCGTACACATAGAGACTGGCCTTTTTTTCCGCCGCCACCTGTTGAATCACATCCAGCGCCGCCGGATTGGTCACGCCACATACCAGCGGCACACCCGGCTTGATGATCCCTGCCTTTTCCCGGGCAATTTCCGGAATTGTCTCTCCAAGATACTCGGTATGATCCAAGCCGACGGTCGTAATGATAGTCAACACGGGATGCACCACATTGGTAGCGTCCCATCGTCCACCCAGACCCGTCTCCCAGACCACATAATAGGGGTAGCTGATATGCGCGTAATACCAAATGGCCAATGTGGTAACCAGTTCAAATTCGCTCGGCGCACCCCACTCGGTCCGGCCGCACTCCTCCACCGCGGGCCGGATCTGGTTTGCTGCCTCTACCAGATCGGCTTCCGGAATCGGTTGCCCGTTAAAGCGAATTCGTTCCGTGAACGTTTCCAGGTAGGGGGAGGTGAAGAGGCCGACATCGTATCCGCATGTGTATAGGGCATTGGCGAGCAAGGCGGCGGTCGAACCTTTGCCGTTGGTCCCGGCAATATGGATGAATTTTAACCGTCGTTCGGGATGTCCAAGCCGCTCCATCAACCACTCCATCCGGTTCAAACCAGGCTTGATCCCCGGATTGGCCACATCCCGGATCCAGGCCAGCACCTCTTCTCCCACACTGAACTGTTGCATTCTCTCCACGCTCCCACATATCAATATATGTCTCTATGTTTTGTCCCTATAACGCCCCGACAATCGCTCCAAGGCATCCAACCTCTCCTGCACCTGCGTCCTTTTTGCGAGATATGCCTTCTCCTTGGCCCGTTCTTCGTGCACAACGGTCTCTGGTGCCCGTTCGACAAACTGCGGATTGGCCAGTTTCTTCTGTACCCGTTCCACTTCCTGATCCAGTCTTTGCAGCTCTTTTCGCAGCCGCGCCAATTCTTGCTGCACATCGACCAGGCCCGCCAGTGGCAGATAAATCACGGCACCGTCCACGACTGCCGTGACCGCCTCTTCCGGAATCGGCCCTCGCGCCTCCAAGTGCAACTTTTCGGCGTTCAGAAAACGCATGAGCGTCTCCCGATGCTGCAGCAACTGCTGCCGGATTTTGGCTTCATCCGTTTGGATATAGACGGTCACCTTGCGGCCAGGAGGCACATTCATCTCGGCTCGCACATTTCTGACTGCCCGGATCACGTCCATGAGAAGATTGACTTCAGCCACCGCTTCCGGAAACTGATAGGCGGGGTTGGTTTTGGGCCATTCAGCCAGGGAGAGGCTCTTTCCATGTACTGGTAAGTGTTGCCATATCTCTTCCGTAATAAACGGCATCATCGGGTGAAGCAATCGCAACAGCTGATCGAGGACATAACACAACACCCGCTGGGTCGTCCGTCGCGTTTCCAAGTCCTGGCCGTAAAGCGGGACTTTGGAAAATTCGATGTACCAGTCGCAAAACTCGTCCCAGATGAACTGATACAGGTGGCGCCCCACTTCGGAAAACTCAAACTGCTCCATCATCCGGGTCACATCGGATACCGTTTCGTTCAGCCGATGCAGGATCCAGCGGTCGATCGGACTGAGCCGCTCCAGCGCAAACCGCTGATCCTGATCCGGCTCCAGGTTCATCAGCACAAAACGGGAAGCGTTCCAGACCTTGTTGGCAAAATTGCGGGCCATCTCCACCCGCTCCCAGTGGAAGCGCACATCCTGACCCGGCGTGGCACCCGTGGAAATCATGTAGCGCAGCGCATCCGCCCCGTAACGCTCAATGACCTCCAACGGATCCACCCCGTTGCCGAGCGACTTGGACATCTTGCGTCCTTCCGCGTCGCGCACAAGACCGTGGATGTATACGTACTCGAAAGGAATCTGTCCAGTGAACTCCAGCGCGGTGAAGATCATCCGGGCCACCCAAAAGTAGATGATGTCATAACCGGTGACCAGGACATCCGTCGGGTAGTACCGTTTCATGTCGCCTGTCTCTTCCGGCCAGCCCATCGTCGAAAAGGGCCAGAGCGCCGAGCTGAACCAAGTGTCCAGCACATCCTCATCCTGCTTCAAATCCTGGCTGCGGCAGCGCGGGCAGGTTTCCGCATCCTCCATGGAGACGACCGTTTCACCGCAGTTTTGGCAATACCAGGCGGGAATCCGGTGTCCCCACCAGAGCTGGCGGGAGATGCACCAGTCGCGGACGTGTTCAATCCAGTTGAGATAGATTTTCTCAAAGCGCTCCGGCACAAACTTGACGCCCCGTCCCGACTTCTGGCTGGCAATGGCCTGCTCGGCCAGCGGCTTCATCTTGACAAACCACTGCGTAGACAGGTACGGTTCCACCACCGCGCCGCTGCGCTGGCTGTGACCGACAGCGTGCAGGTGATCCTCCACCTTGACGAGATACCCTTGTTCCTCCAGATCGCGGACCAGCTGCTTGCGGCATGCAAAGCGGTCCAATCCCTGGTATTTGCCGGCGTTCTCGTTCATCCGCCCCCCCTCATCCATGACCAGGATGGCCTCCAACTGGTGACGCCGGCCCACTTCAAAGTCGTTTGGATCGTGGGCAGGTGTGATCTTCACCGCACCGCTGCCAAACTCGGGATCCACGTAATCATCGGCGACAATCGGGATCTCGCGGCCAACGATGGGCAGCTTCAGGCGTTTGCCGATGAGGCGCTTGTACCGTTCATCCTCAGGGTGCACAGCCACCGCGGTGTCGCCCAGCATCGTCTCCGGCCGCGTCGTCGCAATAATGATCTGACCGGAGCCGTCCGCCAACGGATAGCGGATATGGTAGAGTTTGCCCTGAACCTCTTTATATTCCACCTCGATGTCGGAAAGGGCCGTGCGCGTCTCGGGATCCCAGTTGATGATGTATTCGCCGCGGTAAATCAACCCTTTGTTGTACAGATCGACAAACACTTTCCGCACCGCCCGGGAGAGCCCTTCATCCATCGTAAACCGCTCGCGCGTATAGTCCAGAGAAAGGCCCAGTTTCTCCCATTGCTGGCGGATGGCCGTAGCGTAATCCTCTTTCCACTGCCAGACGCGTTCCAGGAACTTCTCACGCCCCAGTTGCTGGCGGGTCAGCCCTTCATTGCGAAGATGCGCCTCCACTCGCGCCTGTGTGGCAATGCCGGCGTGGTCCGTCCCCGGCAACCATAGCGTGTCGTACCCTTGCATCCGTTTCATCCGGATCAAGATGTCCTGCAACGTGAAGTCCAACGCATGGCCGATATGTAATTTTCCCGTCACGTTGGGTGGCGGGATGACAATCGAGAAGCGCTGCTCCCCTTCCCCTTTCGGCGTGAAACAACCCTCTTCCTGCCAAAAGCGCGACCACTTCGCTTCCACTTCGTGTGGCTGGTAAGTGGTGGACATATTCACTTGTTTCTCGCGATCCCCCTCGTTCATCCGCTCAACCTCCTTGTGCCTGCTTCAAATGACCAAAAATAAATAAAAAAAGCCCTTTCCCGCAAAAGGACATCCATCCTTCTTGGTATCTGAGGCATTTCATCGTCGTATTGTCACCGCCGCCATAAAACGTAAGCGTATGCGCTCCCGCATCAGGATAACGATTCTCCCACACTAGGATAACGATTCTCCCATGAAAATGCAAGCGGGACAAAAAACGGGGGATATAAAGCGAAACAATAAGCGGCACAAAAAAGACCACCCGGACCTTACAGCCGGGTGATCGTGACCGTGACGACGAGAGAGCTTAAAACTCACGGAAAGCAGGCACGACAGAACCCTTGTATTTCTCTTCGATGTAGGCTTTCACCTCATCAGAAGTGAGGGCCTTTGCCAGTTTGCGCAGGTTTTCATTGTCCTTGTCCTCCGCCCGGACAACGAGAATGTTGACATACGGCGAATCACTTTCTTCCATCACCAATGCATCTTCTGTCGGAACCAAGTCCGCTTGCAAGGCGTAGTTGGTGTTGATCACGGAAATATCCGCATCCTCCAGCGTGCGCGGAAGCATCGCCGCCTCTAGCGTTTTGACATCCAGGTTTTTCGGGTTATCCACGATGTCATTCACCGTGGCCTCGACCCCAGCGTCCTCTTTCAGCTTGATCAGGCCTGCCTTTTGCAGCAAGAGCAGAGCGCGTCCGCCATTGGTCGGGTCATCGGGAATGGTCACCGTGGCGCCGTCTTTCAATTCATCCAGCGACTGGATCTTCTTGGAGTAGATGCCCATCGGTTCGATATGTACACCCACCAACGGCACCAGGTTCAGGTTTTTCTCAGACGCCATTTGTTCCAGATAAGGGATGTGCTGGAAGTAGTTAGCATCAATTTCTTTATCTTGCAGGTTCAGGTTCGGTTGAACATAGTCCTCGTAAACCACCACGTCAAGGTTGATCCCTTCTTTTTCCAGGGCCGGCTTGACCACATCTTCCAAAATTTCGGCATGCGGAACAGCCGTGGCACCCACTTTCAATGTCACAGGCTCATTTGCGCCTTCAGACTGGCCTTCAGTTTGCTGATTGGCCTGATCCTGCGAGCTGCTCGGAGCTGCCGTGCCACAAGCGGCCAAGACCAACATCAGGAACAGAATGGCCCCTCTCAGGAAAAATCGTTTCAACATCATTGCAAAACCCCCTTTTGATTATTTAAATATACGATTGGATTAGTAGGATTTTTTTCTCCTAAGGTTGATTATACTATAGGAATCAAAGGAATAAAAGGAAATCGCTCGTTTGAAAATGTCCATACGGTGCAAGCAATCGACAGTGGAGCGAATTAACGCTTGTCTACACGTCGGGTAAGCCAATCACCGAATGACTGCAGGAGCTGGACCATGACCACCAAGATTATGGTCACCGCCGCGGTGATATCCGGCTGATACCCCTGATAACCATAACGGATTGCCATATGGCCCAGTCCTCCGCCGCCGATGGCGCCGGCCATCGCCGTATAACCGACAATCGTCACCGCGGCCACCGTGATCCCGGAGATGATTGCAGGCAAACTTTCCGGCAACAACACCTTGTAGATGATCTGCCAGTTGCTGGCCCCCATCGCCTGCGCCGCTTCGATGACGCCCCTGTCCACCTCGCGCAAGGCCGTCTCAATCAAGCGGGCGACAAATGGCGCCGCGGCTATCACCAGGGAAACGGTGGCGGCCTGCCAGCCAATCGCTGTCCCGACCACCAGTCGGGATACCGGAATCAGCAGAATCAGCAAGATCATGAAGGGGATCGAACGGAACACGTTAATGATCGTTCCCAACACCGAGTTGAGGAGGCGGTTGGGCATCAGTCCGCCTTTGTCAGAAAGCACGAGCAAAATCCCCATCGGCAAGCCGAGCAGGGTGCTGAACAAAAGGGAAAATCCCGTCATGTAGGCGGTCTCAAGTGTCGCCTGCGCCAACTGAGGAAGCTTGTCCATCAGGTTATCAAACATCTTCGCGCAACACCTCCACCCGGACACCCTGCGCGAGGAGAAATTGCCGCGCTTTTTTCCGCTCTGCTGGCTCCCCTCGGATGTGCAGATCCACTGTTCCAAACAGCCGTTGCTCGACCGGTTGGACATGGCTCTGCAGGATGGCCACGGCAAGTGAAGACTGACGAATCATCTCCGGGATGACCGTTGCGTGATTCTCATCACCGCCCAGGTAACACCGCCAGACTTCCCCGCCTGACGGCAGCTGCAAACGAATATCGTCTGCGGCCCGAGCTTGTACCAACTGCTGCACAAACTGGCGGGTAATCGCTTGCTTGGGATTGCGGAAGACCTCCTCGACCGGACCCATTTCCGCCAGTTTTCCTCCCTCCATCACCGCCACGCGGTGACAGATTTTCCGGATGACGTGCATTTCATGAGTAATCAATACAATCGTCAAGCCCATCTCCTCATTAATCCGCCGGAGCAGCTCTAGAATGGAGTCGGTGGTTTGTGGATCCAGCGCCGAGGTGGCTTCGTCGGAGAGCAGGACCTTTGGGTGGTTGGCCAGCGCCCGGGCTATCCCGACGCGTTGCTTTTGTCCTCCAGACAGTTGGGAAGGATAGGCATCGGCACGCTCAGACAGTCCGACTAGCCGGAGCAGTTCATCCACTCGGGCGCCGATGCGATCTTTGGGCCAACCGGCCACCTCCAGCGGAAAAGCCACATTTTCCTGCACTGTCCGCGACCACAAAAGGTTAAAGTGCTGAAAAATCATGCCAATCTCTTGCCGCGCCTTGCGCAAGGAGGCTTTATTCAAGCGGGTCATTTCCCACTCTCCCACCTCGACCGAGCCGGAGGTCGGCCGTTCCAGGATGTTAATCATCCGGATCAAGGTGCTCTTTCCCGCGCCGCTGTAACCAATGATGCCGAAGATCTCCCCTTCCCGGATCTCCAGATCCACGCCGTCCACAGCCACAACATCCTGGCTGGCACCACGGAACACTTTACGAAGTTCACGGATCCGGATCACGGCGTCCTCCCCCTCAAAAAAGGATCAACACAACAAAAAAACCATTCCAGGAGCAGGAATGGGCGTTTCCTTGCCAATGATTGAATCTTAGCATGGGTCTATAGAACTGTCAATCTATGTGACCTTTTGTGCGCTCCTTATCTTATCCTGTTATTCTAAATCCTGCTATTCTGAAATGCTCTCCATCTTTCCGGAAGTCTTGTTCACCTTCGCATGTGCCTCGTATTAGCCCGCCGCTCGGCAATTTGCCGGTTCAACCAAGCGTACACCGGCCGAAGTCGCTGTTCCGATCGGTAAATCTCACGCAAACTTTCCAGATCGGCGGGTAATCTATTTGGCGGTGTTTGTTCACCAGAATCCAACAGCTCTGAAGGCAGCTTCTGATTGTTGTTGGCTTGCTGCAACAAAGACCATAACAAATGAGGGAACATCAAAAAGGCCAGCAATGCCTGAATTCCCTCCGCCGACAAGGGAAATTGCCGTTCATAACCGCTCACCGCAGCCCGTACCGACTGCTCCAAATCAGGCCTATCCAAGGCGGACACCAAGAGACGTCCCAAATCACTCAGCCCGTTGCCAGGTAAAAAACTTTTCCACGGGGCCAGTTTCACCTCTCCTGAGGCGAGAAGCAAAAAGCCGTCCGAAAGCTCCCCCAACGTCCACTCACAAACGGGCGGAACCGGACGCTGATAGAGATCTTCCAGAATCCAGATCGCGGTATCCATCCTTTCGATCATCTGAGGAATGTTTCGCAAAAAAAGCCGCTCCTCCTCCGGCAATTCCGCTGCCTCCAACCACTCTTTTCGCACCTCCAAAACCTTTTGTCGCCGCGTTCTGATCTGTTGCAACCAACCGTCAAATGGACTTGTCGGAACCGCTGCATGCGGACCGTCCGGTTGCAGTGTCCCGGGTTTTGATGGCATTGGGTTATTTTCTAGGTGGCGATGCAGCTGCCCCAGCAATTCACCCCATCGCGCATACTCATCAGGAGTCTGCGGCGGCTCCAAAGATGCGGCCTTCTCCGGCCAGCTGCTCAAGGTATAGGCGCGGCGACTGGTGAACACCGCCCACTGTCGCTGCTTTGTCCGCATCAGATGCAGGGGGAACGGGCTATTCCGATCGGTGAGCATTTGGTAAACCGTCAAATAGTTTTTCAAGCTGGATCGTTTGCGCCATGGTTGCAGCCAACCCGTTCCCTGGGATGTAGAGACCAGATACCCGCGATCGCGGGCAGCCACTCTGAACACGCGTAGGGGGTATTGACGCAGCACAACCACCATTTCCCGATAGGCATTAGTCCGCATTTTCCTCGCCTCATTCTTTTTTGAGGGGGATAAAGATGAGGTTGCCTTCTGCCAGAAATGTCGGTTGCGCCATCCGGTTCATCCGCATCAGTTCTTCTAAGCTGACGTCAAACTGCATGGCTACATCCTCCAGGTGTTCACTTTCCCTGACACGGTACAAGCGAATCGAGGTAAATTGTTCCCCTTTTCTCTTCAGAATGGCTGATAAGTAATCGCTGACAGTGGGGGGCGATTTGTCCCCTATGCTTTCCTCAAGGGGTTCCCGGTCATCAGCAACTTCGGTGTTCAAGTCCCCATCGTTGACCAACTCCCCATCTGACACCTCTGACAAATCCTCTCTCTCTTCTTCCACTCCATCCAACCCCTCACCCTCATCATAGGACTGGAGTTCTGGTTTTGCCAGCACCCCCTCTAACAGATCGGAAAGCTTCAATAGTTCAGTGGGCCTGGGTTCTTCATTCTCTTCTTCTGTCGTTTCCTCAACCATCTTCTCCACTTGGCCCGTCTGTGGCCTTGCTACCAACAGGAATTCATCCTCATCTGGCTGTTCCGCGCCTGTCCGTTCCGTTTCCGATCGTTCCTCTCCCGACAGTTCCTGCCTTTCGCGCTTCTGTGGGTCTTCAGCCTCTAATGGACCGTCCCCTTCTGTCACCCTACCGGCGACCAGCTGAACCTTCCATTCCTCCTGAGATCTTTGCCCTTCCAGGTTGAACCTCTCAGATCCCGGACCTTCTGGGTGAGGCGACACTTCCACGGCATCATCCGACTTTGAGACATGAGGTGCTGACGGCCGTTCCATCACCCCTTCCACAGTCAGCTCAGCCAACACTTCCAATTCCCGCGGCGAAGTCATTTCAAAATCCATCTGGGTTACAGCTAAGCGCAACTTATCCGGTTCAGGGACCCGTTCTCGCGGCAGCACGATTTCTAGGGGGATATGATAAAGAAATGGGAACGGCTCAGAGACACTTTCATCCCGCACCTCTTCTTGCGGACGTTCTTGCTCCAACTCGTATGCGGTCAGAGACAGCATCTCCGCCAGGTAGGTTCCTCTGATCACCATCTGTCCACGAAGGATAATCTGTGTCTCTTCAGACACCATTTCTACTTCCGGAATCAGTTCCAGATTGAGGATGTCCTCCACACGCCCCTTTAACGGCTCCAGCGTCAACCGCTCATGTAAATCCAACCGAAGGACTGGTGACTGCTCGCTCAACAATCTCCCTCCCAGCTTTACGAACCTCCAAAGATCATCGGTCCATTCGGGAAGCATCGTTCCATTCCCTCAACAGAATGTATATGGTCCTTGACGGTTAAATAGTACGGTTTCTTATAAAGACTTCAGCGCTTCGCGCTGAGCTTCCGCCGTCCGTTCCAAATCCTCTTGGGTATGGGCCGTCGAGAGAAACATTCCTTCAAACTGCGATGGCGCGATAAAGACACCCAAGTCCAGCAATTTCTGAAAATAACGCGCAAAACGTTTCGTGTCCGAGGTTTTGGCTGTGGAAAAGTTGATGACCGATTGGGAGGTAAAGAAAAGGCTCATCATCGAACCGACCCGGTTGATCTGGCAGGGAATCCCCACCTCCTCCGCATTCCGTCTGAATTGCTCTTCCAGGAAAGCCGCCTTTTGCTCCAGCGATTCATACACCCCCGGTTTGCCCAGCTCCTTTAAAGTGGTCAGACCAGCCACCATCGCCAAGGGGTTGCCTGACAATGTCCCCGCCTGATATACCGGACCTGCCGGGGCCACCTGTTCCATAATCTCCCGCCTGCCGCCATAAGCCCCCACTGGCAAGCCTCCGCCGATCACTTTTCCGAGCGTCGTCAAATCCGGAGTTATCCCGTAAAGCCCCTGCGCTCCTTGGTAACTGACCCGAAAGCCGGTCATCACTTCATCAAAGATTAATAAGGCACCGTATTCCCGGGTCAACTGCCGTAAGCCTTCCAAGAATCCAGGCAGAGGCGGCACCACTCCCATATTGCCGGCCACAGGCTCAACGATGACGGCGGCGATCTCTTCACCAAAACGTTCAAAGATGATCTTCACGCTTTCGAGGTCGTTATACGGCGCGGTCAACGTGTGAGATGCCACCTGCTCTGGAACGCCAGGACTGTCTGGCAGGCTCAAGGAGGCCACACCGGATCCTGCCTTGATCAGTAAACTGTCTGCATGTCCATGGTAGCTGCCTTCAAACTTCACGATTTTGTCCCGTCCCGTGTATCCTCTCGCAAGCCGCAGGGCACTCATCGTCGCCTCGGTCCCGGAGTTGACCATCCGCACCACTTCAATGGATGGGACGATCTCCGCAACCAACTGGGCCATCTCCGTTTCCAGTTCAGTCGGCGCACCAAAACTGGTGCCTCGTTGTGCCGTCTCTTGGATGGCACGCACGACGGCCGGATGGGCGTGGCCCAAGATCAGTGGTCCCCAGGACCCGAGATAATCGATGTACTCGTTTCCATCAATGTCAAAAATGCGAGACCCTTCTCCCCGGGCCATGAACACGGGATCGGTTTCTACCGCACGAAACGCCCTGACCGGACTGTTCACCCCTCCAGGAAGATACTGTACTGCTTTGCGGAACGCTTCAACGGAACGATGTCGTAGACGCGTCAAGAGCTACCCCTCCCTCTAAAATTCAAAACATGCCATGTTTCCATTCACATCATGCGATTTTCCGGACTTCGCTGTTTCATTTACGGACATCCATTGCGACAGGATCCCGGTTCTGTCCAATTCGTCTCCATGCTAACCCATTTTTTCTCTGGTTACAAGGATTGGCATTCGTCACAGGTTACGCTAGAATCAAGGAGACTGGAAGTAGGATCAATTTTAGAAAAAAGAGAAACAAAAATAGGAGATAGGAGGATCATGGTGAGTTGGAAAACAGCCGATCTCTGTGACGCATTTGAACAAGAGGTCCAAGTCTGCCAACCCCTTTTTCGCTCATATGGGGGTCATCAGCGGTTTTGCGGACCCGTGGCAACGGTTCGTGTATATGAGGATAACGTCCTCGTAAAACAGGCGATTGAAAGCGTACCGACTGGTTCGGTGCTGGTGGTGGATGGCGGCGGTTCCACGCGCTGCGCGCTTCTGGGGGATAATCTGGCAGCCGTCGCTGTCTCCCGTGGACTGGCCGGATTTATCATCTATGGCTGTGTGCGCGATGCGGCCGAGCTGGCCGGGATGCAGGTGGGCATCTACGCATTGGCCAGCAACCCACGAAAAAGCAGCAAACAGGGGAAAGGGGAGCGTGATGTCACAGTCTGGTTCGGCGGCGTCGAATGGACGCCAGGCGCCTGGGTCTACGCGGATGAAGATGGGATTCTGGTAGCTTCAAAGTCATTGCACATATAACGAAACAAGGGGACGGACATCATTCTCGACGCCGTCCCCTTCTTTATCAACGATGATCAGCCATTCTCCTCATCGCCCGCTTTACCCGCAGCGACGGTACCCATCGTGGCCGCAACCTGTACAACGGCCGCCACATCCCTCGGCAGTATCCTCTTCATTGCGCGGTACCTTGATGGTATGGGAAACAGACCGTGCCAGCGTACGGCTGATGTGATACAACATCTTGTCCACGCGATCCTCCGCTGATTTATACGCCTTGACCACATCGAGGCGCAGCAACTCCTCCCAGAGTTGGCGCAATTCGGCATCCTTTTCACGGTAGTCGGGATGCCACCAGCCCACCTTGGCCACCTCTTCAAATTCTTCTTTTTTGCGGTTGAAGCGAGCGATCAAGTTCTGGGCTTCGCCATCCTGCTGCAAAGCTTGCTTGCAAGCCAGATATTCCTGCACCTCCTGGGACCGTTTGATCATATCGGCCAGCTCGTAGGCCTGGAGGAGAATGGAAGACATATCCAGTGTGGATGACATCTTCACCACCTCCTTGCATCATTATAACAAAAACATCAGCGTAGGATCGCATGAATGTGTGTGATGGCATAACAAAAGCCCCCGCCATGATGTGACGGGAGGCAAAAGCGGCCCGGCGATCACTTAGGACCGAGAATGGTGAAGAGGATCGCGATCACGGCAAGGACGCCGAAAGAAACGGTAAAACCGACCACTGCATCGACAAAATCATTTTCGACACGTTTTTTCGCACGATTGGCCATGAAGATTCCTCCTGTCCAGGGTTACTGTGGCAATTATCCTTCAGCCAAAAGCTTCTTGAACTCCTCCGTAAGCTTGGGCACGACTTCAAACAGGTCGCCGACAATGCCATAGTCTGCCACCTGGAAAATGTTGGCTTCCGGATCCTTATTGATGGCCACGATCACTTTGGAGTTGGACATGCCCGCCAAATGCTGAATCGCTCCGGAAATCCCGCAGGAGATGTACAGATCAGGCGTGACCACTTTTCCAGTCTGTCCAATTTGCATGGAATAATCACAATAACCAGCGTCACAAGCCCCCCTGGATGCTCCCACCGCTGCGCCCAAAACTTCCGCCAGTTCATAGAGCGGCTTAAACCCTTCTGCGCTTTTCACGCCACGCCCACCAGAAACGATAATTTTCGCTTCCGACAGGTCCACACCAGTGGAGGTTTTCTTCACCACTTCCTTGACCAGCGTGCGCAAGGAATCATCGCTCAATTCGACAGCCAGGTCCACTTTCTCGGCAGAACGGCCCGTATCCGGCTCATCAAAACCGATGTTGTTGGGACGGACCGTGACAAACAAGGTGCCGTTCTTGAATTTCCGCTTGGCGAAAGCTTTCCCGGAATAAATTGGACGCGTAGCAATCACTTCGTCGCCATTGACCTCGATGTCTGTGCAATCGCTGATGAGACCCAGATCCAGCTTGGCTGCCACGCGCGGCGCTAAGTCTTTCCCCATCGCCGTATGCCCAATCACGATCGCGTCCGGACCCACGCTCTCAATCACTTTGGTGAAGGCTTGCAAGTAACCGTCCGTGGTATACTGGTCCAGTTTTGCATTGTTGACGACAACCACCTGATCGGCCCCGTAATGCGCCAGTTGATCGACATAACCATCTGCCGCAGAGCCAAATGCTGTTGCCACGACTTTGCCGCCATTGCTGATCCGGCGGGCTGCATTCAGCGCTTCAAAAGTCACATTCCGCAAATTTCCATCTTTCGCTTCGGCCAATACCAATACTTTCTTCGCCACAAACGTTTCCTCCCTTTCCCCGTTGATTCACATAGATTCACGCGCCATCACAGTACGCTCCAGCACAATCACAAACGCGTTCCGTCGTTCCGTATTAAATCTAAAAATAAAACATCGTCGTAAGTATCGGTCCGTTTAGATCACTTTTGCTTCGTTGCGCAACAGGGAAACCAGTTCCTTCGCCTGCTGATCGATATCGCCTTCCAGAATCTTGCCGGCCTGCTTCTTAGGTGGCAAAAAGACCTCTACCGTTTCCGTTTTGGCCTGTACTTCTTCCGGACTGATGCCCAAGTCGGCGGCAGTCAGGCGCTCCAGCGGCTTTTTCTTTGCCTTCATGATGCCCGGCAAAGACGGATACCGCGGCTCGTTCAAGCCTTGCTGAGCCGTCACCAACACCGGCAGCTTGGCTTCGATGATCTCCACGTCGCCTTCGACATCCCGTTCCACCGTCACCTTGTCGCCATCAATCTCCAGCTTGGTGATTGTCGTGATCTGGGGAATGTCCAACAGTTCCGCCAGACGCGGTCCGCCTTGTCCAGCTCCATCATCCACGGCCACGTTCCCAGCGAGGACAATATCGAAAGATTGCCTTTTCACGGCGGCAGCCAAAACCTTGGCCGTGGTGTACTCGTCACCAAACAACGACTCATCGTTGATCAGAACGGCTTTGTCCGCACCCATTGCAAGCGCGGTCCGCAAAGCGTTTTCGGCGCGATCCGGTCCAATGGTGATCACAGTCACTTCACCGCCAAACTGTTCCTTTAACTTAATGGCCTCTTCCACGGCGTATTCATCGTACGGGTTGATGATGAATTCAACGCCGTCTTCATTGATTTGACCATCTTTGATGGTGATCTTCTCTTCCGTGTCGAATGTCTGCTTGAGACAAACCACAATATTCATACAAAATCTCCTCTCTATAGTGATGTTCTGCCTGATTTCTCATCAAAACAGGCCGCGATGACAACAGGATTATTGTACCATAAAATTTGTTTTACTACAGGACCCATATGCGTTGTCACAACTTTTTCCCAGAATCGTGTGCATCGCTCATCATTTATCCACGTGTTCAGTGGCTCGGCTCCGCTTCTGCGGAGATGATCCCGAACTGATGGCTAGTCTGCCCCGTTAAACCGTATAATAACAATTCGTAGACAGGATCGACATTGCTCATCAGATCATATTTGGCTCCCTTCATGATCCATGCTGTCACCACCTGATCCAATGTTCCGAAAATCATCTTTCGCGCCAGACGGTTGTCAATATGAGGAGGAAACAGACCTTCCTCTTTTCCTTCGACGATAAGTCCGTCGATCAAGTCGAAATATTTTTTCAACGTCTGACCAATCCCCTCCTGAACCACGGGATTGGACTGACGCAGTTCAATCTGCGTGACCACCGCATAATCCCGGTTTTTGGCCATGTTCCCAAAATGCATGCTGATCAGGCAGTAGAGCTTATCCTTGACGGATGGCAACGCCTTCATCTTATCGTTGATCGCCTCAATAAAACGGCCCATTTTCTCGCTAAAAACCGAGATCAATACATCATCCTTGTTTTCAAAATAGACGTAGATCGTGCCGTCCGCCACGCCCGCCTCTTTGGCAATCTTAGAAACTTGCGCATTGTGATATCCCTGCTGGGCAATCACACGCACCGCAGCCTCTATGATCGCCTGGTATTTTCCCCCCGTTCGCTTGGCCATAAAACAAGCCCCTTTTCTAGAATAATGCCTGAAAAATCTCCGAAAACGCCTAATGAATGATTATTCATTCAATAGTGTATCCTGTTTAGGCCATGTTGTCAACAGAAGGCGCGATGATCCAAGCGATCGGTCTTGCTTGTCAGTAATAGGGCGATATAAGCAGGTAGACGAGCACACCCGTCAAACTGACATACAGCCACAGCGGCATCGTCCATCGAGCCAGTTTCCGATGCCTTTCCACCTCCATGGCCCAGCCCCGAAAAAGCGTGACGAGCGCCAAGGGAACGATAATTGCGGCCAGCACGATGTGGGTGATGAGTATAAAATAATACATGTACTTCAGCGGCCCTTCCCCGCCATACGGCATGGACGGAGCCAATGAATGGTAAACCGTATACGTCAGGAGAAACAAAGTGGTTGTGCCAAAAGCGGCCAAAATAAAACGCCGGTGCAGCTTGACATTTTTCCGCTTTATAACTACAAGCGCCGCCAAGAGAAAGATGAACGTGAAACTGTTAAAGATGGCATTCATCATCGGTAAAAAGGTCAGATCCATGTGGTCAAAGGCGCTGGATTTGGGCATGACGTACAACACACCGATGATCGCGTAAATGGCGACGGATAAAACGACGACGAGCGGCCTGTACTTCCGCGCCGCCTGCTGTTGCGAATCGCGCATCGTCTTCCTTCCCTCCATGAAGTCATTGGGTACTTTATTTATGGCTTTCTTTTAACTTATAACTAACTTAAAAAATGGAAGCACAAAATGCAATGCGTGCGCCTGCACGTTCACGATTTTGTCACCACTCGATATGAACACAATTCTTCATGAGTTTGACTTGTCCCGATACCCATGAAACAGTTTGACATACTGCCCGTACCCTTCTTTTTCCAAGTCCTCGAGCGGGATAAAGCGCAATGCCGCGGAGTTGATGCAATAGCGCAAACCCGTCGGCAGTGGTCCGTCGTCAAAAACGTGTCCGAGATGGGAGTCGGCGCCCTTGCTGCGCACCTCGACGCGCACCATATTGTGGCTCGTGTCCAATTTCTTGACGATGAGGTCCTCATGTAAAGGACGGGTAAAGCTGGGCCATCCGCACCCGGCGTCGAACTTGTCAAGCGAGCAAAACAAAGGTTCTCCCGAGACGATGTCGACATAAATGCCGGCGCGCTCGTTGTCCCAGTATTCGTTTTGAAACGGCGGCTCGGTTGCGTTATTTTGTGTCACTTCGTACTGCAACGGTGTCAGCCGTTCCCGTAGCCACTCTTTTTTTTCTTTGCCCCAGTGCTTCTCGAGAAACTGATCCCGCCCAGACCCTTTTTTGTAAGCATAGTAGTGTAGCGGGTTCTTCTTATAATAATCCTGATGATATTCTTCCGCCGGATAAAACGGTCCGGCAGGCAGAATTTCTGTCACAATCGGCGCATCAAAGCGCCCGCTTTCTGCCAATGCCCGTTTGGATGCTTCCGCCTTTTTACGCTGATCCTCATTATGGTAAAAGATAGCCGTTCGGTAGGAGTCACCGCGGTCGTAAAACTGCCCGCCCGGATCAGTCGGATCAATTTGCTGCCAAAAGATTTCCAGCAACTTCTCATAAGGAAACAGGTTCGGGTCAAACGTAATCTGCACCGCTTCGTAGTGACCCGTCGTTCCGGAGCATACCTCTTCATAGGTAGGATTCTCCTTGTGCCCTCCGGTGTAACCGGACACCACTTTGACGATGCCGGGCAGTTTATCAAAAGGAGCAACCATACACCAGAAACACCCACCTGCAAACGTCGCCAATTCATACCGCTTGTCGCTCATCCAGCATCACCTGCTTTCTAGATCTAATTCACCTTAATCAATAAAGAACATTCTCGTTTTCAGTATGATCGGGGGTGACGAATCGAGACAAACCTGTTGGTGACAAGCCTGCTCGTTTGGTTCATCGTTCGGTCAGGTTTAGCTTACGCCTTTTCTGAAGAGTGGATCTTCATCTTCCCCTCTTGCCACTCAGTGTACTTGATCCGTTTCATCTGAAGCAAGGTCTCTTCCCCAATCCGCGTATACCAGCTTCCGCCCAAACGCCCCAGCGGTTTCAGGATATCATACCGGATCCGGCCATTCTCCCAAACCGCATCGTCGATGTGGACATGCACCACATCCCCCATCACCCAATAACTCTCCTCCCCGTCAGCGGCCAACTTGATCATGTCCCGATACCGGCACTCGATATGAATGGAAGACTGGGCGATGCCTGGCACGCCGATCTTGCGGCTGGGACAGGTCGTCAAGCCGGCATGGGGGAGCTCGCTTTCTCCTGGCGGAAACTCAATCGCGGTGATGTTCATCGCCTCCGCCATCTCTTCCGGCACGATGTTAATCACATACTCCCGCGTCTCGGTGATATTACGGACGGTATCCTTCCAGTCGCCCACGCTGATACCAAGAACTGGCGGCGTGGCCGACATGACATTGAAAAAACTGAACGGAGCCGCATTCAGCGTTCCGTCTGCGCCCATCGATGTCACCCAGGCAATCGGGCGCGGCACTATGATATTGGTCATCAATAAGTATCGGTCCCGCTTGGCCATGGATTGAATATCAATCTCCATCTCTGATGTCCTCCTCGTTGAAATCTTTCGATTTATGCCTGCCTATTATTTTTTAACATACCTTTCCACCGCTTGTCTTGTCTCAGCTTCGCCAAAGACCAGCGCAAATTCATTGACACTGGCATTGATCGACTCCTGCAGCGTCGCGTTCTGCCAGACCTCGAAGAGGCGCTTTTGGGAACGAATGGCCGTTTTGGAATGAACCGTGATCCGTTTCAGCATCCGCTCCACCGCTTCATCCAGCGCATCCGGCTCCACAACCTGGTTGAGCAAACCATACTTGTCCATTTCTTCCACGCTGTACAGATCTCCGGTCAGCAACATCTCCTTCGCCTTGCTCAAACCGATATGCTGTTGCAACAAGGCAGCATCCAACACCGAGGGAATCCCCACTTTGATCTCCGGCATCCCGAACTGGGCATGCGTCACCGCGATCCGGATGTCACAGGCCATGGCCAGTTCCATTGCCCCACCGATGCAATACCCGTTGATTGCGCTGACAGTTGGCAGAGAAGAGGTTCTCACGGCATCCAGCAACTCTCTCAGTTCTGAAATCAATTGTCTTGCTTCGCCCGTACTCAGATTGCGGAAATTGTCCACATGCACCCCGGCCGAAAAAGATCGCTCTCCCATCCCGCGAAACACGATGGCATCCAACCCTTGTTCCGCCGCTTCTTGGACAGCGTGGTGGGAACCGCGAATATCCTCGCGCGTGAGCGCATTCAATTTTTCCGGTCGATTGAAATAAATCCAACGAACACCATTCTGATCTTTGACAAGTATATTGGACAAGCTGTCTCCCCTCCTCATGTGTTCAAGATTTTATACGTTTATGGCTTACAAAAAGTTTATAGAGATAAACAGACACTTATATTTTAAAACAAACGACAAAAAATACAAACCAAATGATATAGATTGACATTTCCTAATATAGTTGTTAAATTATAACTTAGAAATTTTATTCGCTTGGAATCTCACCCAAGAGGTGGTTCCATGATCTCAATCATGAAGAACCGCAAACTTCGTGAACACCTTTTGTCCTTCTATGAATTACGGCACCATGCTGAAGTATACACACATTTCCGCAAATGCCTGGAATTCCTCTTAAGAAATCTGCCTTACTCGCTGTTTATTGGCAAATTGGAAAAAGAAGGTTCTCCACACGTACAACATACCATCAACTTTCCTACATCTCCAAAGGTACTGCGAGACTTGTCCGAATTCGTCCAAAAGTATCTGTCTAAAAACGACTGTGTTTCTTTCCATACTGAACCTCACAACCCTTCATTTTTCCAGCACACCAACATCAAATACATGCTTGGATACAGAAAAGAAAAGTGGTTTTGTATCCTCCTTCTTCAAAACGGGATCCAAAAGCATATCCTCACCTACCTGGAAATCACTATGGCATTAGCCATTTACAGATTGACAAAACTGGATGAACGCGAGGAACAATTTGCCTATGCCAAATATTTACAATACATCACCCAACTTAAACCAGTACTCGATGACAAAGAGGATAACAGAACCACGCTCCAGCGCATCTTGTACGTCGTCGGGGAAATGTTCAACGCCCAGGCGGGGATTATGCTGTTCGATCCAAACGATGAGGAACTGGTCCTGCAGTCGCCAGCTTTCCAGGCTTCTGAAGATGAAATCCGTCTGTATCGAATCCGGCCATCACAACAAAGCAATGCCAGTCGCGTATTCGTCACAGGACAAGCCTATATCTCCAACCAAGCTCTCGGCGACCAAAACATCATCCAGGAATTTGTCCACTTGTATCGTGTACAAAACATTGCTACTGTACCAATAGAAGGAAAGGACAAGCGGATCGGCGTACTGCACGTTATCAACCGTAAGGATCGGGGTTGGTTGAAGGACGACTTAACCATCTTATCCTGGATTTCTTCCCAGATCGGATATATTCTCGAAAACTCCCGCCTTCTGAAAAAAATTTCTGAACAGCGCGCACTGGCCGAACAAACCGCAGAACAACTCAAACAACAGAAACAGATCATCGAAGAACAAAGAAAAAAACTGGAGGAACAACAAAAAGATTTAAAACAATCCTTGTCCCTTCATCAGCTCTTTACCAACATCTTGCTTTCTGGACAAGGTATCGCAGGGATTATGAAAACCTTATCGCAACATCTCCGTTGTTCGGTTATCCTACTCGACCCGCAACGTCGGATTCTTGCAACAGAATGGATTTCGAAAACGGATCGAGAAAGAAAACTTTCTCCAGGCCAAATTCTGTTAGACACAGCCGGATGGAAACGTAAAACCATCCAGCATATGGGCCACAAGTTTGGTGAAATCTTGATGCCTGCCGACGAAAGCCGTCACCATGGACAGTGGGAAAACCTGCTCCTCGAACAAGCAAAATTGGCCATCTGTGTCGAACTGATGTATCAAAGATCGATACAAGACACACAAAACCGACAAAAAGCAGAATTACTGCAGCGGTTAATCCAGGGAAAATTCCAGGAGCCGGACATCCTGCTCAATGAAGCGCTTGACTATGGACATGATCTGATGGAAGAACACGTCATCTTAGTAATCCAAATGACAAGAGGAGCAAATACCTCTCCCCTCCTGCGACAACTGACATCTTATTTGGATAATCATTGCAATCTTTCTTACTTGCTCCTCAAGCAAATCGATCAATTGGTATTATTGGTCAACCTAACACAATTGGAAAAAAGATCTCTAACACCTCATCGGTTGGCTCAGATGTTGCAAGATGAAATTTTTGGGTTCCAATGCCAGATTGGGATCAGCCGTCCCTGCAACAAGCTCCGGCTGTATCCTGCAGCATATGACGAAGCCTTGAAAGCGGTTAAATTGGCTCACACCCTGGGAAAGACCATTGTGGGGATTGATGAACATCGTTCGCTGGAGATGTTACTTCACCTGGAAAATAGTACCTGTCAGCAATACATCACCAAAGTTCTTGGGCCTTTGCTGGAATATGATCGCAATCGCGGCAGCGAATTGCTGGCCACGTTATCAGCCTACCTTGAATGCAATGGCGTACTGACACTCACTGCTGAAAAATGTTACACCCACATTAACACGATTCGCTATCGTCTGCAAAAGATCGAAGAGCTTCTGCAGTGTGATCTCAAGAACAACCAAACGCTATTCGACTTGCAATTGGCATTGAAATTGCTGTCTCTTCAAGGGGGACTTCATTATAGCACAGTAAAAATACCATGTGAATGATATAGCCGTGGGAACACCTGACAATCGAAAGGAAACCAACCCCTTGCTCGTCGGGGCAGTTCCCTTTCCTTCACCATTTTAATCTTGTGCCCTTTTGCCTCTTCTCGTACATACAACCTGTCCGTTTACCGCAGCTTTTTAATCACATCTACCGATTCCGGATTTTCCAAGGAGGATAAGTCACCTAGTTCAAGATCCAAAAAAGCCGCACGAATCACTCGCCGCATGATTTTGGCACTCCTAGTTTTGGGCAGATCATCCACAAAGTACACCGCCTTCGGCTTGAGTGCTTTCCCCAAATGATTGGCCACCTGTTCTTGTAATTCACGGGCCAGATGTTCAGAAGGTTGGAAATCCGGATTTAGCACGACAAAACAGACAGCCACCTCACCTTTTATCTCATCAGGCACGCCGATGATGGCTGACTCTTTGACGGACGGATGACGGACGAGAATCGACTCCATCTCCGCAGGGCCCAGCCGTTTCCCGGCTACATTTAATGTGTCATCTGACCGGCCCTGGATGAACCAAAAGCCGTTCCGATCGCGCAAGGTGGCATCGCCATGTACCCAGATGTCCTTCCAACGTTTCCAATAAGTCTCTTCATATCGTCGCGGCTCTTTCCAAAAACCGCGCGTCATCCCCACCCAGGGTTGTTTCACCACCAGTTCACCCACTTGCTCAACAACCGGCTGGCCATGTTGGTCAAAAACGTCTGCATCCATGCCGGGCAAAGCGGTATTAAACGTAATCGGTGCGATGGGCCGGAACATTGTCGTGCCAATGATCCCACCTGAAATCTCAGTACCACCAGAGATATTCAATATCGGCAGTTTTTCTCTGCCCACCTGTTCAAACAGCCAAAACCAGGGTTCGGGGTTCCAAGGTTCCCCTGTTGAAGCAACCGCCTTCAGGCTGGAAAGGTCGGATGACTGCACCCAGTCGATGCCGTAAGGCATCAAAGCGCGGATAAACGTGGGAGACAGCCCCAACAGGTTCACACGATGCTTCTCAACCAACTGCCACACACGACCCGGGTTGGGGTGATCAGGGGAACCATCATACAATACCATGGTTGCCGCATTGTACAGGGAACCTAATAACACCATTGGTCCCATGACCCAACCCATGTCGGTGATCCAGAACACCACATCCCCAGGTTTTACATCCATCACATATCCAAGATCAAAAGCCGCTTTGATCGGAAATCCGCTGTGTGTATGCACCGTGCCCTTGGGCCGCCCCGTCGTTCCCGAGGTGTAGATCAACATAAAAGGATCGTCACTGTCCATCCACTCCGTTGGCAGATCCCCCTCTTTCTCCAGCTCATCCCAACGCAGATCTCTACCAGGATGCCACGGAATGTCCCTCCCCAGATGAGGAACCACAACCACCTTTTCAACCGACGGCACCATATCGGCTGCGCGATCGGCCACCTCTTTCATCGGCACCACTTTTCCCCGCCGAAGAAAACCATCGGCCGTGATCAGTAATTTCGCTTCAGCATGCTCCAGACGCCAGGCCACCGGATCGGCGGCAAATCCGGAAAATGCATTGGTAAAAATGGCCCCAATCTTGGCTACCGCCAGCATCGCCACCGCCGCCTCGGGAATCATCGGCAGAAAAATGCCGACTCGATCCCCCCGCCCAATCCCCAGCTCTTTTAACCCCCTGGCAACACGTTCGACCCACGCAGCCAGTTCACGGTATGTCACCGTTCTCACATGCCCTTCCTCTGACTCACAAATGAGCGCCGGCCGTTCCTGAACAATGGGATCCGCCTGCCACTTTTCAAGCGCATCGGCCACCAGGTTGGTCTGTCCTCCCACAAACCACTCCGGCCATTTTATTCCGCGTGGCAGTTGCAAAACCGAATGATATTGTGTAAACCAGATGATCGAGAGTTCCTTTTCAACCGCTTGCCAAAACCAGCGGATATCGTTAATGGAGGCTTGATAAAACTGATCGTAAGTTTGAAATCCTAATTCCCTCATCCATTGATAAAGCCGGGTTGATTCGATCAATTCCTCCGATGGATACCAAACCGGTTCCGCCAAAATCCTTACTCCTTTCGTGCAATATAATGTATCATGTTTGTAAAGCCCAAGATGATGAACGTCAAACTATTAACTTTTACTTTAGAATGATACCGGTAAGAAAGTCACACCAATCGCTGCAACAAAAAAGATGATAAACATCGCTACCATACAGTAACCCCAAATGTCTTTTAAAGACAGTCCCGAAAGCCCCAGTGCAGGTAAAACAAAAAACGGCTGAAGCAGGTTAGTGACAAGATCTCCAATCGTCACCGTATTAACTGCAATGGCTGGTGTCAAATTCAGCGCTTTGGCCGCCTCTACCATAACGGGTCCCTGAATTTGCCATTGTCCTCCGGCAGAAGGAACAAAAATATTGACAATACAGGCAGATATCAAGCTGAACAAAGGAAAAGTATGTTCATTCGATATGCTGACAAACCAATTGGCGATGATGGCAATCAATCCTGAGCCAGCCATCATCCCCATAATTCCCGCATAAAAAGGAAACTGCAGGGAAATGCCGCTTGCCGAGGGCATTGCTTTCGTAATGGAACGAATGTAACTGATGGGGGAACCATGCAAAGCAAGACCTAGAAACAAAAAGATAAAATTGAGAATGTTCAACTCCAGGTTAAATCCGTTCTTGTAAAAATACATGATGATCCACGTAAAACCCATGACAACCAGGATGGTATTGATCACCCTGCTGTTCTCCAATTTCCCCGCCAGCGTTGTCGACACTTCTCTGACAGGTGCCTCTGTGCTGGCTGCAATCTCCCCGCTATGTCGAAAAGGGATTACTTCATTTTCTTTCGGCATCATGGCACGGAAAGCCCAGATTACCAACACAAAAGACACAAGGGCCACAAATAACAGCATCGGTCCAAAAATGGTCTGATTCAGGGAAATCAAGCCTATGCTCTCTTCTAAAGAATGTCCCGGTGTGTTAACCAATAGCGGTGCTGTCACCGTAATGCTGGCAGGCAAGATGGCAATCGTAGCAGTGTATGCAGCGGCAATCAAAATGCGATAATCTGCCTTCTGGACATTTCTAGCTACCTCCATGGCAAACAACGTGCCAAGGATAAAGCCCAGCCCCCAACTGATATATCCGCCTATACCAGCCACGAGCATAGTCAAGCTGAGTGCCGAACCCTGAGTCTTAGGGAGACTTGCCAACCGATTCACTATCTTTTTCACAACGGGCGCCTCAACAAGACAGTACCCTGTAACAAGGATCATGAGCATCTGGGTTGTAAAGGCCAAAAAGTTCCAAAATCCACTGTACCAGTGTTCAATCATAGCCAATGGCGTTTGCCCTGCCAACACAATGCCCATGATATACGTAATAAAGGTCAGAATAATGGCAAAAATAAAAGCGTCTGGTAGATACTTTTCTACGCCCACATTAAATCGCTGGGAAATACTTCTCAACATCCCCATCACTCCTCAAAAGAATCCATGCCCAAATAACATCTTCTTGCCTACTTTGGTTAAACAATCACCATTAACTTTTTTGAAAGCCTTATCATTTTTGTGAATCGAAAAACCCTCTCCTTTCAAATTGTCTAAAAAAGGCTGCTACTATCTTAAATTAGCAAAATAAATCTGAATAACCAATATACATTGCATACATATCTTTTCTGTCATTTTGTATGCTGGAAACAAAGAGGAAACAAAGAAAATCGATCAGAATCAAGAGGGTGCGGTAACCCCCGTAACCATTCTGCAAGCACGATTCCGTAGAAACCGCTCCCTTCCACCTGTCAGATAATGGTTCTAAACTGACCAATAACATATTTTAAGTAATTACCGATTATTTTTTTATTCGCAACAAATAAAAAATGACTTTGGCATTTACCAAAACGGGTAAATGCCAAAGTACTCTTTGGAGTAAAATCACTTCAGTGGATGGTTCAGCCACTTTTCGTAGAAGGTGTCGATGTCCGGTTGGAAGTCAAACACTACTGGGTATCCCGGAGGCACCGCTTCCACTTCCAGGAGCGCGGCACAACCAGGACAAATATATTCACGCAATTCCATCCAATCCGGATCACATCCCAGCATGTCCGGATAGATTTCATTAATTTTTTCCTTACTGTCCCGGACATAAATCACCGCTTGCAGCTTCCAGTTTTGTTTCACATCGCCAAATTCGTGTCCACAGTCACATTTCACCACGCGGCTCTTATCCGGCTTTTCCACCACGTACAGATGCTCCGCATAAGGCAAGAGAATTTTATCATCCCAAGGTACCGATTCCTGCGCAATCTGCAACATCTTCCAAAAACGATCCGGATCTTTATGACTAGATTGCATCTCATGAACTTTTTGAAAAGGAAGCTCCCCACGCTTCAGTTGACGCAATGTTTCCAGATCGTATTCCGCCATTTGATTCGTCTCCTCCCTCAATAAATTTTCATCCCATGTTTTTTATCATCATCGAAGAGATGGTTTGATTACCGTTCATCCACCATGCGAAAATCTTCCGGCAGATTCCAAAAGGACAGGTATTTTTGTCGCCACTCCGGGGACAAGTCCATGGAGCTCTGATACATTTCGCGCACGGGCTGGATAAAGTCCCGCTGCAAAATGCGTTCCCGCTGCTCTTTCAGGAATTGACTGACGGGCATCGCTTTTTCAAGACGCTCTCTCCGCTTTTCTTTCCGCCGGGCTTCCGTTTTGGACACATCGACACGCCACTTCCCATCGGCTCCCTGTTCCGCCACGACACCATAAATGGAATCGGCGTACCGCGGCAACAGATATCCGTCATTTAAGTCTGCTTCAACCGCTTTCGGATCGCGTTCCAGGACATCGCCGAGTCCGGGGCCGCCACGGTGGACCGAAACATAAATGTCGTATTCGGAAAATTTTTGTGGCCCTGCTGTGGCATGTTTGTCAAACACATTTTTCTCCGCCTGGATCAGGGCATCCACCTCAGAATGCTCCGGATCACCATCCCGCATCGGATAAGGCAACTGCTTGGCGGCAATCTCTTTCATGTTGGTCCCATGCAAGCTGTGGCGGTAACCCGCGTTGCCTGGGTAGCCTCCAAAGATCCCCGCGCTACCAAATACATGTCCATCCGCAAGTCCATTAAACAAGATTTGTTCATTGGTCCGGTACAACATGCGGACGCTTTCCAGCCCCGCACCACCGCGATATTTGCCCGGCCCTGGCGTCATCGGCTTGATCGTGCGGCCGAGATAGAGCAGCGGCTCCAACATCTCCCATGTCTCCGCCTCACCCATATCCCCTTCCGGATTCCACATCGCCGCGGTGGTATCCTCGCCGTCCTTGACGTACATCGCCCCGGTTCCTTCGGAGGACATCTCAAAATTGGTAAAGGCTGATTCCACGCCGAAGTGGTTGATACCCCCGCCTTGCAGTATGTTCCCCGTCAAAGGGTAACTGGCCGATATCTCTTCCAGGTACCCTCGCGTATAGTAAGCTCGGGCCAGGCTGCGAATCATCCCTGTAAATGCTGGAATCAAAAAATGCCACGACAGAGTGGTTGACACCTTCTCATAATCCGGGTTGCACCATGACCCGTACGGCAGTTTTAACGAGGTTGCCAGATAGGCTCCGTCATTGATCTTATCATTCGGGATCAACGTTTGGGTCAGCTGCACCCAAAGCGCTCCCTGCATCGGCGACGGCGCACAGTTGAACGAATGGTAGCCCCACTTGTTGGCTCCTTCAAATGACATGTCAAACTCCCCGTTTGCGCCAATCTTCAATTGCAAAGGAGCGTGCATGATAATATCTTTGCGGCATTTGTGAGAAACGGTGGGATCCTCTTTCCAAGGCACGTCTGTGAAGCGTGGGGATTCGTACACCCCGGGAAAGGTCATTTCTTTGACCCGTGCCAGAAAACTGCGGCGCCCTTCTTCTATCACTTCGCGAATAAAACGCTTGTAAGTGTCAATTCCCTCTTCCCGAATTACACGGTAAACCTGATCACGGATCATTTGACATCCCGCCAAACGTGTCCGTTCATCCAGTACCCAATACATTTCGGCTCGTACCGAATCGGCGACTTTGATCAAGTAACTCTGGTAAAACTCGTCATTTTCTCCGGCCTTTTCACAAGAAAGCAGCAACCCGTCACCGTAGCGATCTTCGTGACCAAAGGCCATCGAACCTGGACGCACCGCGCCGACGTCGATCTCATGCGTCACACCACCGGCCCATCCGATCAATTCCCCTTCCCAAAAAATCGGGATCAACGTATGGACGTCAGCTGTGTGTACGTCTCCAATGATCGAATTGTTATTGGAGAAAATATCACCCGGCCGAATCCCCGGATTTTGCTCAAAGTTCTTGCGAATCATGTACTTAATCGCGTCACTCATCGTGTGAACATGAACGATGATTCCCGTTGAAAGGGCAATCGAATCACCTTCCGGTGTATAAAGCGCGAAGCACAATTCACCAATCTCCTTCACGATCGGGGAGGCGGAAATATTCAAAGCGGTTTCCCTGGCATTCACCAGTCCCCCGCGCAACTGGGAGAAAATTCGTTCATACCTGATCGGATCCTTTTCACGCAGTGTCAGTTCATCCAATCCCCAATACTTCCCTGTCTGCGCAAACAGGCGCTCAGATTCATCCAGCATTTCTTTCAATGTTCTTCCTTCCCAACCAATTGGACGTGCTTGCATGATTTCCTGTTTAGTTGTCGCGCACATCAGCAATAACTCCTTTCTTAACTCCTTTTTTCATCATTCATCCCTAAACTAAAGGTTTCAAATGAAAAATCCTGTGTTGATCCAAATATGTTTCATAACCAGTCGGCACGACAAAGGTGGTGTTTGGTGATTCCAACACGGCAAATCCACGAATTCGGTTTCCAGGCTTCAAGTGTTCCATCTGGTACACCTTGGCTTCCGTCCAACTGCCTTTGTAATACACCTGACGTGTTTGCTGAAACCTGACGTCAGGTTCCTCTGGCCCAAGTGGTTCTTCTGGCAATTTGGGCTTCTCACTGTCGACCATACCCGTAATAATGGCCGTTGTCACAAGATAGCCCAATTCAGGCGACCGGGCCGAACGGGAATACATCTTGGAATAATCCTCTTCAAATAGCTCAATAATCGTCCGGACATGTTCAGAAGTAGCCACCTTGTCAAAAGGCACATGTATTTCTACATCATTTAACTGGCCAACATACTGGACACGCAAATGATAACGAAACTCAATCTCCTCTTTCCGGACACCGCTCTTGGCAAATTCGCTACTTACCCGCTCTTTCAGTTCTTCCCAGGCCTGGTTAATGGTTGCCGCAAAAACGGTCAAATCAGCATGAGCGTTGGCAATGGATACCTGTACCGTCTTGTCGGCACGATACTCGTATTCAGCACAAGCGCACCCGTAAGCAGAAAAACCGGCAGCCCAGGATGGAACCAAAATATCCTCAAAGTTTAACCCCGCCGTGTAACCTGCCACGTGGACCGGTCCGCCACCACCATACGACAACAAGCGATAGTTTTCAGGTGAATACCCTTTCCCCAGAACCCGAGAAATGACCTCGTTTCTCAGGTGATCTTGAAATAGATTAATGATCCCTTCTGCTGCGTCATATACATCCAATCCCAATGGATCGGCGATCTGCTCCTTGATCGCTTCATAAGCCCGCTGGACATCCAATTTCACATCACCGCCAAGAAAATTGTCGGGGTTAAGATAGCCCAGCACCACATTGCAATCGTTAATCGTTACCGTGGTCAGCCCGCTCTCCGGATTGGAAACTCCGATCCGGTAACCGGCGCTGTCTGGCCCAATTTCAATCCGCTTGGATGTCGGAGTCAACCGGACAAACGAACCAGTCCCGGCACCCACAGAATCAATTTCAACCAACGGCAGTTTCAAGACAAATCTTGCCATATCCGGCTGTGTCTTAATCGAAAATTTGCCTCCAGTAATCATCGCCAAATCAAAGCTGGTCCCCCCGATGTCGGAACAAACCACATTGCCAAATCCCAGCTGGTTGGCCAAATATTGCGCGCCGACCACACCGCCAATGGGACCGGAAACCAGCGTGCGAGCCAACTCCTTGGCCTCGGTAGAAATGGTTCCGCCATGCGACGCCATCACGCGAAGCTCAAAACCAGCACCAAGTTCCCGGAGCTTGTTGGTAATACGCTGAAATTGCCCCCGCGATGGTTCTGCGGCATACGCCTCAACCAACACGGTGTTCAATCGGGCAAAGTCCTGTGAAACCGGATACAGTTCAGAAGATAAAAACATCGGTATCGAGTAACCTAGTTCCTCCATTACCTCAAGTGCAATCTGTTTTGCCCGCTGCTCGTGGGATGGATTGACATAGGAATGCAAGAAATTGACGCAAATGGCATCCACACGTTCTTCCACGAGGCGCTTTACCGCCTCACGAATCTCATTTTCGTACAATGGAATCTGTTCCTCACCGAACAGGTCGATCCGTCCGCGAATGCCAAAAATCCGTTCACGCGGCACCAGAGGTTTGTTATGGATGTGCGTGACCAAATGCAAACGATCGGAATAAGAATAGCCCAAATACGTCTGAAGACCTCGCTCCATCCGAAGATAATCTTCAAAACCGGCCGTGACCAATATGCCCAGTTTCTGGCCTTTTCTCTCTAAAAGACGGTTCAACATGGCGGTGCCTGAATAGATGCCGGAAACCAGTTGCGGCACCCCTTCCTCCAGCGTCATGTTCCAGTAGTGCAACGCGTCCCGAAGTGAATTGATAAACCCAATCGATTCATCTTCGGGCGTAGATTGCGCCTTTCCGACGACAAATTCCCCCCTTTCATTGACAAGAATCGTATCTGTCATTGTTCCTCCGGCATCGATCGCCAAAATTCTTGGTCTGTACCCTGCTGCCGACATCAGTCAAACCCTCCAATCTCCAATTTGATCACTAACCTGTATTTACAGCTGGCAACCTGTTAATAATGCAAGTCATGTGCCAAATGAAACCCAGCAAAAAAGAAGCCTCTTTTGGGCAAAAGACACCAAAAAACGTCACCCATCCGTCACATCCATATCACATGTGACAATTCTGGTGACGTAACAAGTGACAATGTTGATTTTTCGATAAACTACCCAATTTATGATCTTTTGATGCCAAATTCCTTCATCTTTCGATAAACGGTCATTCGTGACACGTTCAAAAGACGCGCAGTTTCTGCCACATTGTCATCGACCTGCTTCAATGTCCGTTCAAGAAGTTCACGTGTCAACGCCGGTCTTGGTCGTTTCGAAGGCGACAGGAAAGGAAATGATTGGGGATGCGTCGATGAAGACGGTACAGTACGAAACTTCGTTTGCAACAAAGGCGGCAGATCGTGCGGGGTAATGATTCCACCTTTTGCTCGAAACATCGCCTGTTCCAGTACATGCTTTAATTGCCGAACATTTCCTGGCCAGTCGTATTGGAGCAATATGTCCATTGCCGATCCTTCAACTGTCCATCCCTTGCCACCTCCGCATCGATGCAAAAAATGCTCAACCAGTAAGGGAATATCCTCCTTACGTTCTCTTAATGGGGGAATGTGTATGGTCAAAACATGAAGGCGGTAATATAAATCTTCTCGAAACCGACCCATTCTCACCTCTTCGGCCAGATCTCGGTTGGTGGCTGCAATGATGCGAACATCGACCGGGATCGGATCGATACTGCCAAGCGGTACCACTGCTTTCTCTTCCAGTACGCGCAACAGATACGCCTGCGCTTCCAACGGCAATTCTCCAATCTCATCAAGAAAAAGCGTTCCTCCGTCTGCAGCCACAAATTTTCCCTGTTTTCCTTTAGACAAAGCACCTGTGAATGCACCTGGCATATATCCGAACAGCTCACTGGCGATCAAATCTTTTGGAATCGCACCGCAATTCACCTCGACAAACTTTTTTCCACTACGAAAACTGTAGGCATGCACAGATTGGGCAAACACTTCTTTTCCTGTTCCTGTCTCGCCCGTAATCAACAAGGTTTTATCCGCAGCAGCAGCCATTTTCGCTTCATCAATCAGTTGTTTGATCACAGGACTTCGCGTGACAATTTGATCAAACGTGTACAAGGTGCGTTGTACCATTCCCCTTGAATGATACGTAATCCGCTTGAGAACTACCACACCTCCGATAATTCGCTGATCCAAACGATAGGGGTGAAGGGTGGCAGTCCACATGGAATTGTTTTCATCTTTTGTTTCTTTAAGAGGGAATGTCTGCCCCCAAAAAGGAAAACGCTCAATATCGGTATTTGGGATATCCAGAAATTTCTTCAACGAATCTCCGGTTGATAACCGTAAAATATACCCGGCTTTCTCATTAAATCTTACGATTCGCAAGTATGAATCAAATATGAAGATAGGTTCCTGGAATATATCCACAATACCTTGCAGAGCCGAAAGCTCCCGGTTCATCACGCGGTTTCCGAGTTCACGCTGGATCTTTTGCACCTGACTGATGACCAAAGGTAAACCGTGAGCCTGAACACGGTCTTTGATACCACTAATATCCAGTACACCGAGTAATACATTGGTGACTGGATCGATAATAGGAGCTGCTGAGCACACCCAGGAATGCCAGCCTTGACAAAAGTGTTCGGCACCAAACACCTGAACCGGCTTCTTTTCCGCAATGGCAGTGCCAATGGCATTGGTCCCCGCTCCTGCTTCCGACCAATCGGCTCCAGGAAAAAAGTGTATCTTTTGAACTTTTGACCATGCCTTGGAGGTGGCCTTGCCATCAAGAATAATGCCATCAGCGTCCGACAACATGATCAAAATGTTTTCTTCCGCAAGCTGTTCATATAGTTCCTGCATATACGGATAAACCAATTGCAAAAGCTCTCGATGTTTCTCTTGCTGTCCTTTCAGTTCGTATCGTGTATAAACAATAGGTGCTTCCTGAGTCATCGGATCAATGTTTTGGGAGAGACATCGTTGCCAGGAGGACTCGATAGGCGGACGGAAGGTTTTTGCCTCGCCTGTCGAATTCATCACCTCCCAATGTTGGTACAACTTGCGCTCCCGCTGGAGATATTCATAAAACGAACGAATAGCAAAGTTGTACTGGTTCACAGCAGTCCCTCCTTTTATTTAATATTATAAGAATATTAAGATAATATTTATTAAAATGTCCAAAAATATATGAGTATACAAGATTGCTTTTGTTAATATAACATTACTTTTTCGAATAGTAAATCCCTGACAAAATATATCTTAATTATCTTAATAGTTTTCACTATGATGTAGATCGAAAGGGATCATCGTTCGCTTAACACGTTATGGTTTTAGATGATACAATCACAATAAGAGAGGAGGAGCCAGAATGTACAGGAAGATCAGCGCAGCATCGCTCCGCGAACTCCGTTCCCTCATCCGCGACGAGAAACGGCTGCTGACCGAAGCAGCCGATCGCTGCAGCTACAGTTACGACGCCTCGTTCGGACAATTTTTGCCCGATGTGGTCATCCAGCCCGAATCGGCGACTGAGATCGCCAGCATCCTGAAATGGGCCAACCGCCACCGGATTCCCGTCTACCCCCGCGGCCAGGCAAGCGGGCTGAGTGGCGGCTGTCTGCCCGTGTATGGCGGCGTGGTTCTGGACCTTTCAGCCATGGACAAAAAGCTGGAAGTCGACGCCGAAGATCTGGTGGCCATCGTCTCCCCCGGCGTCTTGACCGCCCGCATCCACCAAGCGGCGGAAGAGGCGGGCCTGATGTACCCTCCCGATCCCAGCAGCGCCGCCGTCTCCACGATTGGCGGCAACCTGGCGGAAAACTCCGGCGGCCCACGCGGCCTCAAATACGGCGTCACCAGGGATTACGTGCTCGGCCTGGAAGTGGTCACGCCGCAGGGAGAAATCATCCGTACAGGCGGCCGTACCGTGAAAAACGTCACCGGCTATGATCTGACGCGGCTGATTGTCGGCTCCGAAGGGACGCTTGGCGTCATCACCGAGGCCATCCTCCGCCTGATCCCGAAACCACCCGCCGCAGCCACATTGATGGCTGTTTTTGATGACCTGGTCGATTCGGGAAGAGCCATTTCCCATGTCCTGACTTCCGGCATCCTGCCTGCCAAAATGGAAATTATGGACAAGGCCTCGATGGAAGCGGTGGAGGCCTACCGGCCGAGCGGCCTGCCCCTGGATGCGGAGGCCATCCTGTTGATTGAAGTGGATGGCCATCCTGCCGCCGTCGAGGAAGAGATCCGTCAAGCGGGAGAGATTTGCCGGAACCTAGGCGCCCGCAGCGTGCAAATCCCGGAAACTTCCGAAGAATCCCAAAAGCTCTGGCAGATCCGGAAACTCGTCTCACCTGCCATTGCACGCATCAAACCGACCAAAATCGCGGAAGACGCCACCGTTCCGCGCAGCCAAATCCCGGCCATGTTTTCCCGCTTAAAGGAGATCCGGGAAAAATACCAGCTCCATCTGGTGGTGTTCGGCCATGCCGGTGACGGCAATCTGCACCCGAACATCATCTGCGACGAGCGTGACAAGGAAGAAATGCAGCGGGCGGCACAAGCGGCGCGGGAGATCTTCGAAGCGGCGGTGTCGCTTGGCGGGACACTCTCCGGGGAACACGGCATTGGCCTGATGAAATCCCCCTTTATGGAGATGGAATTGGGCCCTGTAGGCCTTGACATGATGCGCAGAATTAAACAGGCTTGGGATCCGAACCAGATTCTCAATCCCGGAAAAATCTTTCCCGAACCCAGACAAAGGTGGGTGCTGGAAAATGAGTAAACCTTCCCTGCTTAAAATGGCCCATGAAAAGACATTGTCCTGTGTGCAGTGCGGGTATTGCCTGCCGGCCTGTCCCACTTATCAGGCGACAGGCAGGGAAACCCACTCCCCGCGCGGCCGGATCAACCTGGTCAAGATGGCGGCGGAAGGCAAACTGCCTCTGTCCGAGCTGATGGAACCGATCGATCTCTGCCTCGGTTGCCGCGCCTGCGAAACAGCCTGTCCCACCGGTGTGGAATACGGACAGATTCACGCGGCGGCCAGCCGCGAGTTGGCTGAAGTCAAGCAGGAATCGACCTTTGCACGGATCGTTCGCAAGTGGCTGTTGACCTCCCTCCTTCCCTTTCCCAAGCGGATGCGTCGTATCGGTCACCTGCTTTGGGCGTATCAGTCTCTCAGTGTTCAGTCGCTGGCCAGGAGGTTGAACTTATTGCAACTACTCCCCGGAAACCTGGGGCAATGGGAAGCGGTTGTGCCAAAGATCCCATCACCACGGGAAAGAAAACTACCTCAATACCTGCCGTCACGTCCATCAGGTATGGCACCTGCATCACGCGCGACACATGCATCACTTGTGTCAAATTCACCACCGGCGGCAAATGCATCAAGTGCGGCAAATGTGGCTGAGAGAAAGCGAGAAAAGAAGATCAGGGTGGGCTTCCTGCACGGCTGTATCATGGATGTCCTGTTCCATCGCGTCAACCGGCTGAGCATGGAGCTGCTCGCTCATTGCGGCTATGAGGTGGTTCTCCTGCAGGGCCAGACATGCTGCGGCGCGCTGCACGCCCACACCGGCGAAGCGGACATGGCGGTACAGCTGGCCAAGCAAACCATTCTTGCCGCCGAGCAAGCAGATGTGGACTGGGTGGTGAGCAATGCCGGGGGATGCGGCGCCCATTTGCGGGAATACCCGCTGCTCTTTACCACTGGGTCGGACTGGATGGAGCGGGCGCAAGCCTTCGCTGCAAAAGTCCTCGACATCAGCCAACTGCTGAATGAAGCAAAAGAGCTTCCCTTCGCCAAACCTTTACGGGAAGTCGTGACTTATCAGCCATCCTGCCACATGACCCATGTCCAAAAGGTCACCAAAGCACCCCGAGAGCTGCTGCATCGCATCCCAGGAATCACCTTCCGCGAAATGACGCACGCGGAACACTGTTGCGGCTCAGCGGGCGTATACAACCTGGCGCATTTTGACGAATCGATGAAGATTCTCGACCTAAAAATGGAATCGGTCCGCCACGCACAACCTACCATCATCGTCACCACGAACCCCGGCTGCCATTTGCAACTGAAGATGGGAATCCATCGCGCCGGCCTGGATTCATCCGTCCGCGTCCTCCATCTGGTGGAATTGCTGGCAGAGGCGTGGGAAATTGAGGAACCCGAGAAACGCAAAGGGGCTGCCCCTTCAAGTCGTTAGACGAATGAGACAGCCCCCGCTGATTTCTCAAAACAAACAGCATGCCCATGAGAACGCGATGGTACAATATATGGTCAGTTGTCGTCCTTGGGCTCCTCCTGTTCCCGAGCGCTCGCCTCTTCCAGCTGCCCCTGGGACTGAACTTTGGCGCGTTCCTCTTCCTGCAGCTGTCGACGTAACACCTTGCCGACCATCGTTTTCGGCAATTCATTGCGGAACTCATAAATCCTCGGCACCTTATAGGCAGCCAGGTTCTCCCGGCAGAACTGGTTCAGCTCTTCTTCTGTGACGTTCTGCCCTTCCTTCAGCACGATGAATGCCTTGACAGTCTCTCCCCGGTACGGGTCAGGAACCCCTACGACGGCAGCCTCCTTGACTGCCGGATGTTCAAAAAGCACATCCTCCACTTCCCGCGGGTAAATGTTAAATCCACCGGCGATGATCATGTCCTTTTTCCGATCAACGATGTAGAAATACCCATCTTCATCCATCCTGGCCATATCTCCCGTGTACAGCCAGCCATCTCGCAGCGTCTTGGCCGTCTCTTCGGGACGGTTCCAGTACCCCAGCATGACCTGGGGTCCACGAATGATCAACTCACCCACTTCACCCACGGGAACATCGTTCCCCTCGTCATCCACGACACGGGCGTCCGTATCGGGCCAAGGCACGCCGATGCTGCCCACCTTGCGCATGCCGTATATCGGATTCGAGTGAGTCACCGGTGAAGCCTCGGTCAGCCCGTATCCTTCCACCAAGAGACCGCCGTTGCTCAACTTCTCAAACTGTTTCTGGACCTCTGGCGCAAGCGGCGCAGAACCACTGAGACAAATACCTATTGAGGACAGATCGTACTGACTGACATCCGGATGATTGAGCAGCCCGATGTACATCGTCGGCGCACCGGGGAACTGGGTCGGCTTTTCTTTCTGGATGGTTTCCAGGACCTCTTTGACATCAAAACGCGGCAGGATGATCATCAAGGCTCCAGTGGCGACGCTGAGGTTCATGACGACCGTCATCCCATAGACGTGGAAAAACGGCAGTACGGCCAACACCCGTTCCTGCTCTTGCGCATCCCCCTTTTTCTCCTGCCATTCCATGCACTGCACTGTATTGACCACCAGGTTGCGATGGGTTAACATCACTCCCTTGGGCAATCCAGTCGTCCCCCCCGTATACTGCAGCAACGCCAAATCTTCTTTCGGGTTGATCGCAACTGGTTCTGGGCGCGCAGCGGAGGCAGACTTCATCAATTTATCGTACGCATAGACACCATTGCCGTATGGAATGTCATGCCACATGCCGTCTTTTTTTTGCTTGATTGGATAGAGAAAATTTTTTGGAAAAGGCAGGTAATCCTTAATGCTGGTATATATGATCCGCTTCAGCGGTGTCTGAGCGCTCACCTTGGACAGGCGTGGGTATACCAGATCCAGCGCCAAGATGGTTTCTACCTCAGCATCTGTCAGTTGATGCGTCAACTCGCGTTCGGTGTACATCGGGTTGGTCTGAACCACAGTTCCCCCAAGCAGCAATACGGCGTAATACGCGATCACGCTTTGAGGGGTGTTGGCCAGCATCAAAGAAACCCGGTCCCCTTTTTTCACGCCCATCTGGGACAGCACATTGGCAAACTTGAATACCTCGTCCCTTAACTGACGATAGGTGAGACGCTTGCCAAGAAAGTGAATCGCCTCTCGCTCCGGGTATTTTTCCGTTGATTCAATAAAAAGCTCTCCCAGAGACTTATCCGGGTATTCCAACGTGGCGCGAACGTTCTCTGAGTAATGTTTTAACCAAAGCTTTTCCGCCATGTTCCCCCTCCTCTTTCAATAAAAATAAACTTTCCTTTTCATTTTCTCTGTCTAATATTCTCTCTCCCCGACATCCGTTCCTTATCATTTTACCGCTTACAATCAAGAAGAAAAAGAGCTGTATATCTTTTTCTACGAAAAGTGACAATGCACCAAACTCTCCCAAAGATACAAGGTGACGTAACTGGACCACGGTTTCCAAGACTGGCCGATTTTTCTGATCTCCTCTTCGCTGGGTTGCACTGGCAATTGATATACTCTTCGCACCGCGTTGCGCAAGCCAATATCAGCCGCAGGGAGGAGGTCGGGGCGTCCGAGCCCGAAGATCAGCACACACTCCACTGTCCACCGCCCAACACCGCGAATGGTTAACCACTCTTGGAAAAATTCCTCGTCAGGTCTATTCAGCGCCTCTTCCAAAGACGGCCAGTACAGCTCATGATTGGCAACACTTCTGGCCAAATCAATGACATATTCTGCTTTGCGCTGACTAAATTGCAATGCTTGCAACTGTTCAACATCCAGCGCTGCCAGTTCTTCCGGCTGCGGAAAAACCGGGTATGCTTCCCCCTTCCAAAATAAAGGCGGTGCTGCTATCTGACTGAGACGTTCATTCAGCTTCCGAGCAAACGCCAGGTTCAACTGCTGGCCGATAATGGTTTTGATCATCGACTCAAACAAGGAGCCGTCTAAAGGAGGCCGGTAACCCTCAAACTGCTTGAGAATGGGAGCCAAATGGATGTCCGATGTCATTTGTTCATAGTAAAGATTCAAATCCACATCAACCATCCAGATATGGGCCAACTGCCTGACAAGCCATTTTTCTTCGGCAGATGTCAACGATTCGTCTCCTTCCTCCAGGAAGACATCCACACGCAATTCGGGTTCCCACACCTTTTGATTCCAGATGGTCCTTGTCAGGAGGCGTTTCCACCTCTTTCCAGAATCATGACTGGCGTTCAATGACGATTCACGGGATCCCACTTCATCCTGACGAATCGTCAACGTGCGGATCACCGCACCGTCCGGTTCAAACCGGTACAATTCATGGCGTGAATATTTCAAGCGCTGCAGCATGTGAAAAAAATTGTATGGGGGAACGGGATGGAAAGTATAAGTGGCCATTTCCACAGCTTTATCCTCCAATCTGATTACATGTCGTTTCCCTCTCTCATCCGTCTTGCATCTCGGTGGTCATGTATCTAAGTTTACGAAAGATTCATTCCAAGGTCCAGAAAACCAGACACATTTTTCACGATTTCTGGTGAAACTTTTTTCCTCTTCAAAGCGTTTTAATAAAGTGAACAGGAAATCACGAGTGAAGGGAGTGGGTCAAGGTGCGCAAACCGTTTCTCCTGACGGCGGCTTCAGCCCTCATTTTTCTCGCATTCACTTTAACAGCGTGCAGCAGTGCCTCAGAACAACTCGCCGAGCAACCAACTACCAAAAACAATAATCAAACACCCCAGAACAATCAGAACCTTGACCTGGACAAAATCAAAGATGAGCGGCTGCGTCTGGAACAGGAACTGGCAGATTACCATGATCAATTGGATCAGATCCTGCAAAACTTGTCAGGATCTTCCCGAACACCTTAAAGGGGCTGGCCCATCCGTCAATTGCCGATGGAGCAGCCCCTTTGTTGTTTAAATTTGGCGATCCTTTCCTGTCCAGTAAGGTTCTTTCAGTATACGCCGTACTACTTTGCCTACTGGGCTTTTGGGCAAGGAATCGACAAATTTTACAGATTTTGGTTTTTTATAAGAGGCCAACCTCTCTTTGCAAAAACTGATCAATTCCTCTTCTGTTGCGCTATGCCCGCTGCGCAATACCACAAATGCCTTAATCGCCTCGCCCCATATGTCGTCAGGCACACCAACCACCGCCGCTTCCATCACGGCCGGATGCTGATAGAGGATCTCTTCCACTTCACGAGGATATACATTAAATCCGCCTGTAATAATCATATCTGATTTGCGATCCACGAGGTAAAGATAGCCCTGTTCATCCATGTACCCCATGTCACGTGTATGGATCCAACCGTCTTTAATCGTCTCCTGTGTCAGCTCGGGGGCTTGCCAGTAACCGATCATCCCTTGACTGCTCTTGACGACAATCTCGCCAATTTCTCCCGGACGTACTTCCCTACCTTCTTCGTTCAAGATTCGGATCATCACATCCGGAATGGCACGACCGCAGGACAAGAGACGCTTGTTAACCTCTGGCCCCTCGCCCAAGTGTTCATGAGGCTTAAGAACAGTCAGGATGAGTGGCGCTTCTGTCTGGCCATAATATTGCGTAAATTTCGGCCCCCATAATTCCAGCCCTCGGCGAAGCGCCTCACGCGGCATCGGAGAGGCTCCGTAAATGATATTGCGCACAGAGGAAAAGGAGTACCTTTCCACCTCCGGATGATTCAGCAACATGATGATCATGGTAGGCACCAGGTTAAGCGTAGTGGCTCTGGTCGCTTCTACAGCAGCAAGGTACTCTGATGGATTGAAACCAGGCAAAATTGCATTAGCCGCCCCCTGGATCCAGTGTGGAAGTACCAACGTCCCTGAGGCATGTGTGAGGGGCGCGGCGTGAAGCATTACATCCCCTTCCTGAATCCAAATCGCTTGCAAAATATTGTTACAGATGGCTGCCCAAGTCCCCTGGGTGTGAACGGCAGCTTTTAGTGTTCCAGTAGTGCCAGATGTATATTGAATCGTGGCCAAATCCGATTCCACTATCACAACAGGTGGTTCATCATCGTCTGCGGCAGCGACCATTTCCTGAGCAGATATCATCCATGAATGCTCAGCCATCCCATTCATCTGTACATAATTGGAAACCAAAGACAGTTTAGGCTTCATGGTAACCACACGTTCAGCAAATTCCTCCGTAAATAATATGGCCTTCGCTCCCGTCTCTTGAAGCATGTGAAGGTGCTCCTCTTCAGATAAACGTGTATTCAGTGGAACACGTACCAGGCCACTCTGCAATAGTGCAAAGTCAATTTCTACACTTTGTAAGGAATTGGCTAGAAGCGAAGCTACCCTGTCTCCTTTTTTCAGTCCCAATTTCAGCAAAGCATTAGCCAACCGGTTACTGTTCCGGTAAACCGCTTCAAACGTCAGACTTTGGCCCTGAAACATCACGGCAGTACGGTTGGAATAATACTTGGCACCTCTTTTAATGAGCTCACGTGCATGCATGTGCATTCCTCCCCATTTTAAAAATTACAACTTTTTCCTGTCTTCACCAAAAGCCTCATCTAGGAAACTGTCCATGCCTTCCCTCACCCGCAGAAAACCGTTGCGCACCCCGCTTGGTCTCACCACTTTCCATCACACGCATCCCCAGGCGGAACTCCAGTGCCATCGCGGCATCAAAGTCCATCTCAAAGCCACGATATGCCGCTTCCCGGTCGCTGCGCAAACAAAACTGTGGGAAAGCAGCCATTTGTTCTGCCAGCTTTTCCGCCTCCTCTCTCGCCTTGCCGTGCGGCACAACACGGTTGGCCAGTCCCATCATCAAGGCCTCTTCCGCTCCTACCGGACGACCTGTGAGAATCATATCCATCGCTCGACTCATCCCGATAAGACGAGGAAGCCGTTGCGTACCCCCATCAATCAAGGGAACGCCAAACCGCCGACAAAACACGCCAAACACCGCACTCTCCTCCACAACTCGCAGATCGCACCAGCAAGCCAATTCAAGGCCGCCGGCCACTGCATACCCTGAGACAGCAGCAATGACTGGCTTCGAGAGGTGCATGCGTGTCGGCCCCATAGGACCATCCTGGCTCATGTCTTCTGCCAAGTGGTTCCCCTTTCCTACTGCGAGCGCTTTCAAATCGGCGCCGGCACAAAAGTGTCCGCCTTCCCCCCATAACACAGCCACAGCCAGGTCATCGTCCGTCTCGAATGCCCTGAACGCCTCCGTCAATCTCTCCGCCGTCTGCCGGTCAACCGCATTTCTCACCTCCGGACGACTGAGAATGATAGTGCAAACCGATCCTTTTCGTTCCATGCGAACCATGCTGCATCTTCCTTCACCGATATATTGAACGTTCAATCAAATAACAAGCCGATTAAATATTTAAGAGAAAATGAACATTTCTTGTTCTTGGCATGTTACGAATCAGATTCAGGCATTCCCACTCCCAGATGTTCCTGTATCCACTGAAGAAAAAGTTTTCCGGCTGCTTTTGTATCCACTGATTCGGGATCCAGCATCCACATCACTCCTAATCCAAGACCAACGCTATACAAAAGAGCCGGGATGTGGCTAATCTTATCTGAGGTGTAAAGCCCATGCCGCACCCCGTCTTGCAAGTACTGTTCTGTATAGTGACGCAAGTTTTTAAGAAATTTCACGACGATCGCCTGCAATTCAGGGTGGTATTTAGCTTCACCAAGATAATTTAAAAAAACAACAAAAAAATCCGTGTTTTCTTTCGGAACCGCCAGGATATTTTCTAAGTGGCGCTCCAGTTTTTCCACAGGAGAGAAGAGCGTTTCTACCGTTTCCATCACCTGCTCATGGGACTTCTGAAACGTGCTCTTGATCACTTGTAATAGCAAGTCTTCTTTATTTTTGAAATAATGATAAATAATCCCCGTGCTGACGTCGGCTTCCTTGGCGATGTCTTTTATTGACATGTTTGCCAATCCTTTTTCGACGATACAGCGTATGGTGGCCCCAATGACCCGTTCTTTTCGCAATTCTTTTATGTCCTTCTTTGGCATACATTCCCCTCATTCATGATTTTTGAATGAACGTTCAATATAAAAATACTGTAAGGCTGCTATTTTGTCAACATTTCATTTGAATAATCGTTCAACTGAACACTTTATTACAGGTGTAACCTACTTACCGGGATGCCGGAACAAACGGTAGCCGATTAATACAATGAAAGCGCCTATCGCAACACTCAACCAAGGGGTCAATCCAAAAAATGGCTGGTTTCCCCGTTGCGCTTGCATCAGATCTAGCACCCACGCGAGAATCGCGACAACCCCCGCCCCTCCACTGGCTAAACCGGCATAGGCCCATCGCCGCTTCTGCAGCGGCCAACTTCCCATCATCATCACGAAGCGAAAGAGAACCACGATGAATATGGGTGTCAAAAACAGGTATACAACCGCTTCCACCGTGATCCAAACCGGTTCGTCTTGAGACAACGAATACAGTCCTTGCAATGTCAGCGCCCAGCCCAAAAAGAGCATGAATAAAGCCCATAATCGTGTATTCCACTGCCTCCGTCGGGACTGCAATTGCTGTCTGACCCGTTCAACCACCTGCTGGGGCGTACCCATCACTTTTACCGGGTCCTTTTTCTCTGCCTGTACCTGTTCCATATGGCGGCGGATGTTGTTCAGAATTGCTTGTCGCAAGGAAGGGCGAAGATCTAGCTGCTCGATTCCATTTTGAATTTCTTCGTAATAACACTGCAGATTCGCGGATTCCATTTCGACGCGAGACATGTTTGCTTCACCTCTTAAATACATATTATAACAACAGATTGCCATTATTCAAAATTTGCTATATGATAAGCATGAATCTTTTTGTTAAACCTTTTAAACAATTTTTACTATCTGAAAGGGGGTAATTGGTAATTGAAAGGAACGGCACAGGTAATCACGGACTTTTTAACTTACCTCCGAAAGAAGTCTCCCACTTCTAAGCGGAGTGAAAGTGGGAGATGAATTTCGGTTGGTAAAATAAAACCAAACAAACGTTTGTGGTGTGGACAGGTGATGATGGATGGCCAACAAAGCCTACAAATTCCGTCTCTACCCAACAAAAGAACAAGAGCAACTTCTGGCCAAAACGTTCGGTTGTGTTCGTTTTGTCTACAACCAAATGTTGGCTGAGCGAATAGAAATCTATGAGAAATTCAAGGACAACAAAGAAGCCTTGA
>CAMTVR010000018.1:0-20234 GCA_947085265.1 uncultured Bacillus sp.
AGGGGCCCTCGTTCCATTTGTTTTTCACACTTTTTCTACCGCGCTTCGCTTGGTGTCCCCCTCATTAAGCACGGGTTTCACCCGTTCTTAATGAGGGGGCTGATTTTTAGTGCCCTCACCCACAAACATTTTACTCATACCGGCTATGATGCATAAATCGCAGACAATGCATGGTTATCCATCGCTGCCGGAGGTCCGTCGAACACCACCTTCCCGGATGCAATGCCAATGACCCGGCTGGCATATTTCTTGGCCATTTCCACGCTGTGCAGATTCATCAACATGGTGATGCCTTCCTGTTGATTGATATCTTTTAGTAAATCCATCACCACACAGGCGGTCACCGGATCCAGATTGGAAATCGGCTCGTCTCCGAGGATCATATCCGGCATTTGAGCTAAGGCGCGAGCGATGGCGACACGCTGCCTTTGGCCGCCACTCAATTGGCTCACCCTGACGCCGAAAAAATCGGCCATACCAACACGATGAAGCGTCTGCATGGCGATTCGTTTATCTTCTTCTTTATATTTCTGCAAAAAAACACGCCAAAGTGGAGTAGTAGCGAAACGGCCGACCAGCACGTTTTGAAGCACAGACAAACGGTCGATCAAATGAAAGTCTTGGAAGATCATGCCAATCTGCCGGCGGTAAGCCCGTAGTTCATCTCCCTTTTTTTGAAGAACATCTTCTCTCTTCCAGAAAATGCGTCCACTCGTAGGCTCAATGAGACGATTGATGCAACGGATCAGCGTCGATTTCCCGGCGCCGCTTAAGCCTAGAATGGCGACAAACTCTCCTTTGGCAATCGTCAAGTCAATGCCATCCAAGGCCGGCGAATCGTTGCCGGAGTACCGTTTCTCCAGTTCTTTGATCTCTAACACTTAGATCACCCTCGAACGAACATAAGCGCCTAAGTAATCCACGAACACGACCAGAGCCATAATCACGAGGACTTCCACGCCGACACTGGTATAATTTTGAAGGTTAAAGTCAATAAACAGCATGCCGCCGATACCGCCCGCGCCAATGAAACCCAAAATTAACGATGTCCTTACTCCCACTTCCAATCGGTAAAAGTAATGCGACAACATGTTGGGCACAATTTGGGGAATAATGCCAAACAAAATCACCAACACCTTTTTGGCTCCAACCGAAATCACAGCTTCCTGTTGCCCTTTCTCTGCAGCTTCCACAAGCTCTGAGAACAGTTTTCCAAGCACGCCAATATTGTGCAGAAAAATCGCCAAAACCCCGCCAAATGGGCCAAGCCCGATAGTCGGCACAAAAAGCAACGCCCAAACAATTTCGGGAACCGAACGGACAAAACTTAACACAGCCCTGACCAGATGATAAATGGCTGGGTGAGGCGACGTGTTCCAGGCTGCCAAAAAGGCAGCCGGCAGAGCGACAACCAAGGCCCAAAATGTGCCTGTAATGGCAATCTGCAGGGTGATCATCGCCTGATGAACCGCTTTCGGCAAAACGGACCAATCAAGCGGAAACCACCTGGTCGCAATAAAATGGACCGTGCTGTCAATATCGGAAAACTTTCGCACATCTGTTTCCGTGCCAACGGCACTCCAAATCAAGATAAAGATGATCGTAAAGACAATCAACCAACGACGCGCCCGCAACCATACCGGTGTTTTCATCGGTCTCCTTTTTTCACGTCCTTACTTGATGCGCCCGGCTTCGATCGCCGCCTTGCGAATCGCTTCATAATCATCATCGCTGGCTGCCACAAATCCGTCTGCAGCAAACGCGTTGAGAATCTCTTCATCTTCCAGCGTCGTAAACGCATCCTGAAGCTTGGCAATCGTCTCCTGATCCATTCCCTTTTTCACGACAAATGGGTATTGAAACAGTTTTTCTGATTCCCAAATCACTTTATAGTCGCTTTCTTTCACTTTCCCATCTTTTATCATTTGGTTAAAGTACGCACTGTCAATCGCCCCCACATCCACTTGCTTGCTGGCAACGGATAGGGCTGTGACATTATGCGCACCGGTAAAAATCACGCTCTTAAATTGATGCTCATCCGGGCTGTTGTACACTCCGAGTTCTTTCAACTTCATGCTCGGTATCAACGACCCGGATGTGGAATTGGGGTCACCAAAAGCCAAGGTAATCTTCTCCGCATTGGCCACCACATCTTCAATACTGTTGTAGGGCGAGTCCGCCGGAACAATCAATAAAGAATGATAGTATGGCTTGCCTTCGTATGTTTTTGCAAGTATGGCTTGCGCCCCGCTCGCGTCATGGGCCAAAACATAAGTTAAGGGACCCAGGTAAGCCATATCCAGTCTTCCGTAATTTAATGCTTCCACCACACCGTTATAATTGGGATAAGTCGCCGCTTCTACCGCACGTCCCAATTTTTCCCTGAGATAGTCCTCCAACTTTTGCAACGTCTCGTCTGAAATGTCGGTTTCCGCAGGAATAATTCCGAACGTAAACACTTCTTGCGCCGCCGTGGCTGGTTCTTTTTTATCCGCGTCAGACGCAGTTCTTGTCTGCCCGCTTCCGCACGCCGACAAGGCCAAAACAAGCGCTACGGCCACAAGCGCCCAAAGCACCTGTCCTGCAGAACGGATTCTATTCATCAACCGTCCTCCTCAGCATATGATATTTTTTTATGACGTACATTAACTTGTCTAATTATATACAGTCAACCATGAATGCATCAAGTTTTATAGATGGTCCAGGAAAAACGCAACACCAAAAAAGGGGTCATTCCAAACGAAGAAGTCACCTTCTTCCGGAATGACCCCATTTAGGTTTTAACCCATCTCCTGTTCTTGCATCTGTTTTTCTTCCAAATATTTCTCCAGCTTCCGTTTGACTCGTTGCAAGGCATTGTCGATCGACTTGACATGTCGCTTTAGATCTTGGGCAATCTCTTGGTAGGATCGCCCATCCAAATATAACATCAGCACTTCCCGTTCCAATTCACTGAGCAGTCTGCTAATTTTGGATTCAATCGCAACATATTCTTCCTGATGAATGATCAATTGCTCGGGATCGGTCACTTTCTGTCCACCAATGACATCCATCAGCGTTCGTTCCGACTCTTCTTCGTACATAGGCTTGTCCAACGAAACATAAGAGTTCAGGGGGATGTGCTTTTGCCGGGTGGCCGTCTTGATCGCCGTAATAATCTGACGTGTGACACACAATTCGGCAAACGCTCGAAAGGAAGTGAGCTTGTCCTCGCGATAATCACGAATCGACTTGTAGAGGCCAATCATCCCTTCCTGGATGATATCTTCCTTGTCGGCGCCAATCAGAAAATAGGCTTTCGCCTTCGAGCGAACAAAGTATTTGTACTTGTTAATCAGGTACTCCAACGCGCTGTCATCGCCTTGATGGGCCCGTTCCACGACTTCTTCGTCCGTCAGCGAGTCGTACACGATGGATACTGATTGTTCGGCCTGCTGTACACTGGAAGTCAATCCAATCTCCTCCGAACCGTTCCAGTTGGTACAGATGATTATAATTGAAAAGGGACGCAAACTCAACACTCAAACGCTCGCATCGCTCGCAATTCTTCTCAATCACTCACGTTCACGGACGCTTACAACTCACTCTCCCCGCCGCCACCGCTCAAACTGTTCCTCGATCTCTTTCGACAGACGCTGACCGAGAGTAGCAGGTTTGTGCTGGATATCCGCCAATTCCTGGCGAATCTGTTGCTTGGCGATTTGCAAATCGTGGTACAATTCGCGGGCCGAGATACGCAGTGCGCCCTGTCCAAACGTGACGCGTTGCTCGGTGTAATCCGACGTCGCCACATAAATGTGTCGATCAGGCCGAACGAGGGAGCGGACCAATCGCTCAATCCGCCGATCGGCGCTCTCATCTTGATCCGTATAGACAATCTCCACATTGCCTCGCACTTCTTTTGTACCCGGTCCTTCTTGTTGATGCGCATCAAAGACCAGGATGACGCGAACGGCACGGTAGGCCTGGTAGTCGGACAGTTCCTCGATCAGACGGCTTCTGGCCTCTTCCAATGAGTCCTCTTTCAACCTGTTGAGGTGAGGCCAAAGATGTATGCAATTATACCCATCCACAATCAGTATCTCTTCCATACGTTTGCTTCATCTCTCTAAGTATCCTTGGCCTTGGCCCATCGCCGTTGGCGAAACACCTCATACATCAGGACAGCCGCCGCGACAGAGGCGTTTAACGAATTGACATGACCAGCCATCGGCAGACGAACGAGGAAATCTGCCTTTTCCCTGGCCAGACGGGAAAGTCCTTTTCCTTCACTGCCCACCACCAGTGCGATCGGCATATCATACGCGACCTCGGTGTATACCTGGTGGGCTGCCGCATCAGTTCCAACCACCCAGATGCCGTCCAGCTGCAGCCTTTCGATGCAACGCGCCATGTTGTTCACACGCACAACCGGCACATGCTCCACGGCACCGGTAGAGACTTTGACAACGGTCTGTGTGACGCCGACCGAACGCCGTTTCGGGATGATCACACCATCAATTCCGACAGCGTCCCCCGTCCTGAGGATGGAACCGAGATTATGCGGATCTTCGATTCCGTCCAGGAGGATGAGAAAGGGAGGATGTTCACGCCCCTTTAACTTTTGCAGCAGATCTTCCAGTTCCAGGTAGGTGTATGGGGTCACCCGCGCCACAACTCCCTGATGATGGGTAGTACCAAGCAGTTCGTCCAGCTTGCGGCGGGGAACCGTCTGGAGAATGACGCCACGTTGCCGCGCCAGACGGCGGATCTCCCGCACACCGGCCTCCCGCATCCCTTCAGCAAAATAAATGATGTCCACCGTCCGACCGGAACGCAATGCCTCCAGGACGGGATTGCGACCGCCAATATGCTCTGTCAGATGGTGCGCCTCCCTTCGTTTTCCGCTCACTCTATCTCTGTATCTTGCTCTTCTTGTACCAGCGTACTCCTTGGGGCGTATCCTCTACCACAATTCCCCGCGCCTGCAATTGTGCCCGGATCCGATCGCTGGTGGCCCAATCCTTTCTCGCACGCGCAGCCTGGCGCGCCGCAATCAAAGCCTCAATCTCCTGATCCTCATCCGCCAGTTGTTTCTCAAAAGAAAAAATGCCCATGATGTCGTTCCAATGGGTAAACAAGAGTTTCCAAGCTTCGAGAACGGGTGCGGCTACATCACGTTGCTCCAGATACCGGTTCAGCTCTTTCACCGCGTCAAAAACCACCGCCAAAGCATCTGCCGTGTTGAAATCATCCGCCATTTCCCGGTCAAAACGCTCTTCCAGCTCCCGGATGACATCCAAGATAGAAGGATGGGCTTCATGTGGTTCCCCGGCCGCCGCATCGGTGACATCCGATCCCTGTGAAAGCCTGAAGTCAAGGTTTCGCAGCGTCGTCTGAATCCGTTCCCAACCGCTCGCCGCCTGTTCCAGCAACGCTTCGCTGTATTGCACCGGATTCCGATAGTACGTAGAAAGCATCCAGAAACGCACCACTTCGGGCCGCACGCGCTGCAAAAGGTCGCGAACATCCAACACATTGCCGAGGGACTTGGACATCTTTTCCTGTTCCACCGTCACGTGGCCGGTATGCATCCAGTAGCGGGCAAAGGGCTTGCCCGTCAACGCTTCCGACTGCGCGATTTCATTTTCATGATGCGGAAAGCGCAAGTCGCTGCCTCCGGCATGAATATCCAGTGTTTCGCCGAGATAACGCATCGCCATGGCCGAACATTCGATGTGCCAGCCAGGCCGTCCCGGCCCCCAGGGACTTTCCCAGGCGATCTCACCCGGCCGAGCTTGTTTCCAAAGCGCAAAATCGAGCGGATTTTCCTTCTTCTCCCCAATCTCCACCCTGGCGCCGGCCAGCAAATCCTCAATCGACTGATGCGACAGTTTCCCGTACCCCGGAAACGAACTTACACGGTAGTACACATCCCCATCTGCCACATAAGCCACACCGCGCTCAACCAACTTCTCAATAAACTGAATGATCTCTGCCATGTGCTCCGTCACGCGGGGATGCACATCAGCCGGCTGAATGTCCAGGGCGGCGGTATCTCGCTTAAACGCTTCGATATAATGATCGGCCACTTGCGGCACCGTCCAGCCCAACTCACGCGCCTTGCGAATCAGCTTATCATCCACATCAGTAAAATTTTCCACAAAGAGAACCTGATATCCCTTCACTGTCAGATAACGGCGGACCACATCAAAAAAAAGGAAGGTCCGCGCATTGCCAATATGGATCGCGCTCCATACGGTAGGCCCACAGACGTACATCTTCACTTTTCCCGGTTCCAGTGTTTTGAAATCTTCTTTCTGTCTCGTCAACGTGTTGTAAATCTTAATTGACATTCCGTAAAGGATCCCCTTTCCGTTCTGCCGCCTCTTTGAGCTCCGCCACTTCCTTTTTCAATTGTTCGATCTCGCGTTGCATCACGCGGAGCGTGTCGGCCACCGGATCAGGAAGATTGACATGATCCAGATCGTCATGGACACGAATCCCGTTTTGTACCACTACCCGGCCAGGAATGCCGACCACCGTGGAGTGCGGGGGAACCTCCTGCAGGACCACTGAACCGGCACCAATCTTGGAATAATCCCCGATTTTAAACGAACCTAACACTTTCGCGCCCGTGGCGATCAGGACATGGTTCCCGATCGTTGGATGACGTTTTCCTTTTTCCTTGCCTGTACCTCCTAGTGTGACGCCCTGATACAGGGTGACATGGTCCCCGATCTCGCAGGTTTCACCAATCACCACACCCATGCCATGATCAATGAACAGCTTGCGGCCGATCTTCGCGCCAGGATGGATTTCAATCCCTGTAAGAAAGCGAGAAAACTGGGAAATTATCCTGGCCAGTGTACGAAGCCTGCGTTTCCATAACGCGTGCGCCAAGCGGTGAAACCAGATCGCGTGCAAACCGGAATACGTCAGCACCACTTCGAACACGTTGCGCGCCGCCGGATCCCGTTCAAAAACAGCATCAATATCTTCCCGCAAGGTTTTCCAAAAGGCCATGATCACTTCCCCCTTCACCTATCTAAAACCATGGTCACAGATCATGTGGTTATTGGTATGAGCAATGTCCATCAAGCGTCCATATGAAGAAAAAACGTCTCGACATGACGTGTCAGAGACGTTTCAACCGCGGTTCCACTCTGCTTAACCAGCCAGTTCGGGATCGAACGGGTACTGGTTCCCTCATGATGGATAACGGCTTTCCGTTCAGCCCTACTGTTGGTTTCAGGCCGACAGCTCCAGGGTGCACTTCCAGATGGTCCCATCAGGCTGCTTCCAGCAATACAGCCCTCTCTTGAGACGGATGACCAAGCTGTACTCTCCCTTTCCTCGCTTTTCACAATATCCATTTGTCATACCTTTTTCGTCATTCTATTTTCCCGCATTGGCTGCTTTGCTGTCAAGTATTTGCTGCAGACGTGCAACCACTCGCTCCTTCCCAAGCAACGCAATGGTCACCGGCAGGTCAGGACCATGTGTCAGCCCAGTCACGGCAGCCCGCACTGGCATAAACAACTGTTTACCTTTAAAACCGGTCTCCTTTTGCACCTCTTTCAGCCACTGTTTGACAGATGAGGCTTCCAGTTCCACTGCCGCCTGCGCTTTCTGCAAAAAGGCCGACAGGACGTCCGGCACTTGCGCTTCCTCCAGCACCTCCAGCGCCTCCGGCGAATACTGTACCGTTTCTTCGAAAAACAGCCGGCTCAGGGAAACGATTTCCGCCGCATAATGCATCTGTTCCTGGTAAAGACCGACCAGCGCGCGAACCCACTGCTCCTGTTCTGCCGAACGCTTCGTCGGCAGCATCCCAGCCTTCTCCAGATGCGGGACGGCCAGTGACACCACCCGATCCAAGTCGGCCCGTTTGAGATATTGGTTGTTCATCCAGGCCAGTTTTTGCGTGTCAAACACAGCTGGACTTTTCGAGACACGCGACAGGGAGAACTGGCGAACCAGCTCCTCTTTAGAGAAAATCTCCGCTTCGCCTTCCGGTGCCCAGCCGAGCAGGACCAGAAAGTTCAGGATAGCCTCCGGCAGGTAACCCAGTTCCCGGTATTGTTCAATAAACTGGATGATCGTCTCATCCCGCTTGCTCATCTTTTGCCGCTTTTCATTCAAAATGAGCGAAACATGCGCAAAAATTGGAACCTTCCACCCCAACGCCTGGTAAATCAGGACTTGACGCGGCGTGTTGGAAAGGTGTTCTTCGCCGCGGATCACGTGTGTAATCTCCATCAGGTGATCATCCACCACGACAGCCAGGTTGTACACCGGAATGCCGTCCGGCCGTACGATCACAAAGTCGCCGATGTCACTGGTGTGAAAGCGCACTTCGCCGCGCACCTCATCCTGAATCACAATCCACTCATCCTCCGGCACGCGGAATCGGATCGAAGGTTTGCGGCCCTCTGCCTCCAGCCGCCTCCGCTCGCTGTCCGTGAGATAGCGGCACCGGCCACTGTAACGCGGCATTTCCCCCGCCGCCTGTTGCTGTTCGCGAACCGCCTGCAACTCCTCTTCGCTACAGTAACAAAGGTAAGCTTTCCCCTCATCCAGCAATTGTTGAACATAAGGACGATAGTAATAAAGCCGCTCCATCGAACGGTATGGTCCATACGCCCCACCGACATCCACCGACTCATCCCAGTCTATCCCCAGCCAGCGCAAACCTTCCAGCTGGGTCTTTTCAGCATCTGGCATATTGCGCTCCTGGTCGGTATCCTCAAAGCGAATGATAAAAGCCCCGCCCCGGTTGCGGGCAAACAACCAGTTAAAGAGAGCCGTTCGCGCCCCGCCAATATGCAAGTGACCCGTCGGACTGGGGGCATAACGAACCCGCACGGTATCGCTCATCTTCCATCCTCCTTGTCTACCAGCAAGATCACCGCCTGAGCGGCAATCCCTTCTCCTCTGCCGACAAATCCCAGGGATTCCGTCGTCGTCGCTTTAATATTGATTTGCGACTCTCCAGCCTCCAGCAATCGCGCCAGATTGGCCCGCATTTCAGGTAGATAGGGAGCCATCTTCGGCTCCTGAGCGATAATGGTCGCATCCATATTCCCCAGCCTGTATCCGCGCTCCTTCGCCAACGCCCAAACATCGGCAAGCAAAAGCCCGCTGTCCGCTCCCTTGTAACGTGGATCGGCATCGGGAAAATGCCGTCCGATATCTCCTTCCGCCAACGCGCCAAGCACCGCATCCGCCACCGCATGGTACAGCACATCGGCATCGGAATGCCCGAGCAACCCTTTCTCATAGGGGATTTCCACGCCGCCGATCATACATTTCCGGCCAGCGGCCCACTGATGCACGTCAAATCCGATTCCGATCCTCATCCGCCGCTCCCCTCCGCTGCTGCAATATCCATTCTGCCAGTCGCAAATCCTGCGGAATGGTTAATTTGATGTTCTCTTCGTCGCCGCGAACCACAGCCACCGGATAGCCTGTCCACTCTACAACCGAGGCATCATCTGTAAACAGGCTGCCCGTCTTCAGCGCCTGCGCATATGCCTGCACCAGACGTTCCGTACGGAAGGCTTGGGGAGTTTGGGCCACCCACAGCTGCTCGCGGGCGGGGGTATGTATGATCACGCCGCTGTCATTCACCTGTTTGATGGTCTCCTTGACAGGAACGGCCGGGATCACCGCCTCCGTTTCCACCACCTTGACCAACAAATCGTGAATCAATCGGAGAGGCGTGAGCGGCCGGGCGCCATCGTGCACCAAAACATACGGACAGGCGACCATCTGCAAACCCCGCCAGACGCTCTCCATCCTCTCCGATCCTCCGTAAACAAGGCGAAGGGGGAGCTTCGTCCCCCTTTCTCGCAGGATCGGTTGCAGCGCTGGTTCATCTTGCATAGCAATCACCAGCACAACTTGACCAATCTCGGGTATCCCTTCAAACAGGCTTAATGTATGAGACAATATCGGCTCTCCTGCCAGCGGAAGCAGCAGTTTGTTCCGCCCCGCACCCATCCGCTGGCCCCGGCCTGCGGCCAAAACCAGGGCACTGGCCTGCATGCAAAAGCCTCCCCTCTGTGATGCCAGGAACAGCCCTGCAGGCTGTTCGTTTTCATCACCGCTCTCTTGCATCATACCACAGGTCAGGGAGGGATTACAGCACCCGTTCCAACACCTTCGGCTTCGCAAAAATCATCCGGCCGGCCGATGTCTGCAAGACGCTGGTAACCAGCACGTCAATATGATTTCCAATATACTCCTTGCCGCCTTCCACCACAATCATGGTGCCGTCATCCAGGTAGGCCACGCCCTGGCCATGCTCCTTCCCATCTTTGATCACCTGCACGGTGAGCTCTTCTCCTGGAAGCACAACCGGCTTGACAGCATTGGCCAAATCGTTGATATTTAACACAGGTACACCCTGCAGCTCACACACCTTGTTCAGGTTGAAGTCATTGGTCACCACTTTGCCGTTTAACAACTTGGCCAGTTTGATCAACTTGCTGTCCACTTCCTGGATGTCATCGAAGTCTTTCTCATAGATGAGTACACGAACGTGCAGCTCTTTCTGGATCTGATTGAGAATATCCAATCCACGGCGACCGCGGTTTCGCTTGAGGATATCCGAAGAATCCGCGATATGGCGCAGCTCTTCAAGGACAAAAGAGGGAATGACCAACGTCCCTTCCAGAAAACCTGTCCGGCAGATGTCAGCGATCCGCCCGTCAATGATCACGCTCGTATCCAGAATTTTATGTTCAAATCGTGGCCCCTGTTCCTTTCGCCCCTTCTCCTTCGATTCTTTCACGTTCTCTTTGACCGCTTTCGACGAAGTGAACATCGCCACAATTTCATCCCGCTTTTTGTAACCCACACGAAAACCGAGGTACCCTAAAATCACTGTCAAGAGAATAGGCAACACCTGTCCCAGAATCGGAATGCTGGACACTGACAACACCATCAGAAAAGCCACCAACAAACCAACAATCAATCCCAGCCCGCCAAACATCAAGTCCGCCGCCGGGATTTTGATAAGGCTTTCTTCCCCTCGCTTCAGCCATCTCAGGACATGTCTGATCAACCAATGATTGAATAAGAGCATGAGTAAAGCACCCACACCGGCACCGACATATTCAGGAGCTGGCATCATACCGAGGTTAAACAACTGGTCAGCCCAAAGGAAAAAAGGTGGTCCCACAAAGTAGCCTACAGTTCCACCCACCAATGCCAAAATGACCTGGATGAAACGTTTCATAACCTCACCTCCTATCCCCATTATTCACTTTTTTTCCGATCTAAAACCATGCCAGGATGAAATGACACTGGGGGTATGCCAGTTGGGTGAATTGGTACTACTGTCAGGCTACCATACGAGAAAGTTTTATGTCAATAAATAAAAGTTATATTTTATCTCAAATGGTTGTCTCCGTCAATAAAAAAATCTCGATTTTTCCCGATTTTTGACGAAGGTTCTCTGTAACCTAGATGTGTCGATCGATGAGCACCTGTTCCTGAATCCGCTTGAGACCTTCTTTGATCGTTCTCGCGCGGACCTCCCCGACCCCTTCCACTTCGTCCAGCTCCTCAATGGTCGCCGTCAAAATGTGCGACAGCGTCTGAAAATAAGCCACCAGATTGGAGACAATGGCGTAAGGAAGCCGGGGAATTTTGTGCAGGATGCGATATCCTCGCGGGTAGACGGGTTCCTCCATGGTACCGCTCGTAAACGAATAGCCCAGCATCTTGACAATCGTGTTGAAATCAAAAAGTTCATCATTGCTCTGCTTGTTCATTTCCATCAGGATGTTTTTCGGATCCTGCTCCTTTTCATCGGCCACATAATCACGGGTTAACAAATAGGCCTCTTCCTCAATGTTATGAACCAGTTCGTGCAGTTGCATGCTGATCAGCCGACCTTCGGATCCCAGCTCGTTAATGTAACCGAGGATCTCTTGCTTGATCCGCAAGACCATCTGGATCCGTTGGATGACGAGGGCCACTTCGTGCAGCGTGACCATTTCCTCAAATTCCAGGGCACTGAGATTGGTCAGAGACTGGTCGAGCACCGATTTGTATTTCTCCAAGGTCTGGATCGCCTGGTTGGCCTTGGCCAAAATCACGCCAATATCTTTGAGAGCGTACCGCAGGTTTCCTTTATAAAGGGTAATGATATGCCGCCGCTGAGAGATGGAAATGACCAACTTCCCGGTTTGCTTGGCCACCCGCTCCGCTGTCCGGTGGCGAGTGCCTGTCTCCAGTGTGGGAATGGAAGGATCCGGATTGAGCTGGGTATTGGCATAGAGAATGCGCTTGCCATCCTCGCTGAGGATAATGGCGCCGTCCATTTTTGCCAGTTCATACAGATAAGCAGGTGAAAAATCAGCATTGATGGAAAATCCCCCGTCCACAATCGCCATCACTTCCGGACTGTAACCAACAACGATCAACCCGCCTGTTTTGGCCCGCAGCACATTCTCCAACCCTTCCCGGAAAGGTGTTCCCGGTGCCACAAAGCGCAAAATTTCACTTAACGGTTCTTGGTGTTTCCCTTCTTTCAAACGTCTACCCCCCTAGGACTGCTTCTATCGCATCATGAATAGTTTTGACTTCTTGGACATCCAAATTTTCTGGAATGTTCAATTGACGGTTGCCATGCGCAGGCACAAAGACGCGACGAAAACCCAATTTCTGCGCCTCATACAGGCGCTGTTCAAGCCGCGTGACACCTCTCACTTCACCGGTCAGCCCCACTTCGCCGACCACTACCGAATACGGCGAAACCGGCTGATCGCGAAAGCTGGAGGCCAACGCGATGGCAATGCCCAAATCAATCGCCGGTTCACTGATTTTGATCCCGCCGGCCACATTCACATAAGCATCCGACTGTTGCATGAACAGACCTGCCCGCCTTTCTAGCACTGCGATCAAAAGCGCCACCCGGTTGGCATCCACTCCCGTCGCCATCCGCTTGGGTGTCACATAACTGGTCGGCGCCACCAACGCCTGCACTTCGACCAAAACGGGCCGCGTCCCCTCCAAGCTGGCCACCACCACCGAGCCGGCCACCCCCTGCGGCCGTTCCGACAAAAACATCTCCGACGGATTGCTCACTTCAACCAGGCCATGTTCTTTCATTTCATATACGCCGATCTCATGTGTCGAACCGAACCGATTCTTGACCCCGCGCAAGATGCGATACGTGTGATGACGTTCACCTTCAAAGTAGAGGACCGTGTCCACCATGTGCTCCAAAAGACGCGGACCCGCCAGGTCTCCTTGCTTGGTTACGTGTCCGACGATCAGGGTAGGTATCCCCATCGATTTGGCCACTTGCATCAGCAGGCCGGTCGACTGGCGCACTTGGGCCACGCTGCCAGGCGGAGATGTCAATTCGGGATCATAGACCGTCTGAATCGAATCGATGACGAGCAGCGCGGGATTTAGCTCCTTCGCTTCATGGAGAATCTGCTGCATGTTTGTCTCCGCCAGCACGTAGATTTGGTCCGTCAAGGCACCCAGGCGTTGGGCGCGGAGGCGGGTCTGCAAGACAGATTCCTCCCCTGTGACATAAAGCACGAGCTGCCCGCGCTGCGCCACTTGCTGTGAAAGCTGGAGAAGAAGTGTCGACTTGCCAATCCCCGGATCCCCGCCCAGCAGAACGAGCGAACCCGGTACCAATCCGCCTCCCAAGACGCGATTCAATTCTGCCATCCCGGTATCAAGCCTGATCTGCTGTTCCAGTGCCACTTTCGTGATCGGTACCGGATGGCAGGAAGTCTGTACCAGGGTGGAATGCGAGGAGACATTTGTGACTTCTTCCACCAACGTATTCCAGTGACTGCAGCCCGGGCATTTTCCCAGCCACTTGGCCGCCGTATATCCACATAACTGGCAGACATACTGACGTTTGCTCTTTGTCATTCACTTGCCCCTTTAAAATTCATTGGCTCTTTCTATTCAATTTAAATGTATCATGTGGATGGACAAAACAAAAGATCCCGTCGCCTGGGCCAGCGTCGGGATCAATGGATGGGCACACCTCGGTTTTTCTTGTCAGGAGGCAGGTTGTGGAGAGGTGGTTGCCTTCTCCACGACCAACTGCCCGTCACGCACGTCGATCTTCACCGTATCTCCTTTTTGGATGGTCCCCTTCAGGATTTCTTCGGACAATTTGTCTTCAATGTTTTTCTGAATGGCGCGGCGCAGCGGACGGGCTCCATAGTTGGGATCAAATCCTTCCTTGGCCAGAAAGTTCAAGGCTTCCTCGGTCAAGTAGAAGTCCATATCCTGTTCCTTGAGCCGTTTCTGCAACTCATTGGCCATCAGGGAGGCGATCTGACGGATATGACCCTCATCCAACGCATGGAAGACAATCACTTCGTCAATCCGGTTCAAAAACTCCGGTCGGAAAGTCCGGCGCAACTCCTCCATCATACGATCGCGCATGTTTTCGTACTCCTGATGGGCTCCCGTCGTGAAGCCAAGCTTCTTGTTGGTGCGAATCGTCTCTGCGCCGACGTTGGAGGTCATGATCACCACGGTGTTACGGAAGTCAACGGTGCGTCCCTTGGAATCCGTGAGCCGTCCATCTTCCAGCAATTGCAACAAGATGTTGAATACTTCCGGATGAGCCTTTTCCACTTCATCCAGCAGGACAACCGAATACGGCCGGCGCCGCACCTTTTCCGTCAATTGCCCCCCTTCGTCATAACCGACATAACCCGGAGGGGCACCGACCAAACGAGACGTGGAGTGCTTCTCCATGTACTCCGACATGTCAATGCGGATCATCGCATCTTCATCGCCAAACAACGCCTCCGCCAACGCGCGGGCCAATTCCGTTTTTCCGACACCCGTGGGTCCGAGGAAGATAAACGAACCAATGGGCCGTTTTGGATCTTTTAAGCCGGAACGGGAACGGCGAATGGCCCGGGCAACCGCCTTGACCGCCTCATCCTGACCGATCACGCGCTGATGCAAAATTTGTTCCATGTTCAACAGGCGCTCCGACTCATCCTCAGCCATATTCTTGACAGGAATCCCGGTCCAGCTGGCGACGATTTCCGCGATGTCATCGCCGGTCACTTCGGAGTCAGTTTGCCCTTGCTGCTCCTTCCACTTGCTCTTGGTCTCTTCCAGCTCTTCCCGCAACCGCTGCTCCTTGTCGCGCAGCGCAGCCGCCTTCTCAAACTCCTGACTCTGAACCGCCGCCTCTTTTTCCTTGCGCACCGCTTCCACCTGTTGTTCCAGTTCTTTCAGGTTCGGAGGAACGGTATAGGAACGTAAGCGGACGCGGGAAGCCGCCTCGTCGATCAGGTCGATCGCCTTGTCTGGCAGGAAGCGATCGGCGATGTACCGGTCGGACAACTTGACAGCTTGTTCGATGGCCTCATCTGTAATTTTCACGCGGTGATGGGCTTCGTAGCGATCCCGCAGCCCTTGCAGAATCTGAATCGCTTCCTCCGGTGTCGGTTGTTCAACGAGAATCGGCTGAAACCGCCGCTCGAGCGCCGCATCCTTCTCGATGTACTTGCGATATTCATCCAAAGTCGTCGCGCCGATGCACTGCAGCTCACCGCGGGCCAAGGCTGGCTTTAGGATGTTGGAAGCATCGATGGCTCCCTCGGCACCGCCAGCGCCAATGAGTGTATGAAGCTCATCGATGAACAGGATGATGTTTCCTGCCTGCCGAATTTCATCCATGATCTTCTTCAACCGATCCTCAAATTCGCCGCGGTATTTGGTCCCCGCCACCACAGTTCCCATGTCCAGCGTCATCACCCGCTTGTTGCGCAGGATCTCCGGGATTTCGTTGTCCACGATTCGTTGTGCCAGCCCCTCTGCAATGGCTGTCTTGCCAACGCCAGGTTCCCCAATCAAGACCGGGTTATTCTTCGTCCGGCGGCTCAGCACCTGAATGACGCGTTCAATTTCCTTTTCGCGGCCAACTACCGGATCCAAATTCCCTTCCCTGGCGATTGCCGTCAGATCCCGTGCTAAGCTGTCCAAGGTTGGCGTGCTGACTGTACCGCCCCCGCCGGCCTGGTGAGCCGCCATCGTCTCTCCGCTGCCCAGCAGCTGCAACACTTGCTGGCGGGCCTTATTCAGTGACACTCCCAGGTTGTTGAGCACTCGGGCAGCAACTCCCTCTCCTTCCCGGATCAACCCAAGCAGGATATGTTCCGTACCCACATAGGTATGACCCAGTTTACGAGCCTCATCCATGGACAATTCGATCACTTTTTTCGCACGCGGGGTGTAGGAAATGGTTGTCGCTTGACCGTCTCCCCGGCCAATCAGCGCCTCCACTTCACTGCGAATCTTCTCCAGGCTCAAGCCAAGACCCTGCAGGGCACGAGCGGCAATCCCTTCCTCTTCCCGGATCAACCCGAGAAGGATATGTTCGGTTCCCGTATTGTGATGCCCCAAACGGAGCGCTTCTTCCTGGGCCAGTGCCAATACTTTCTGAGCTCTTTCGGTAAACCGTCCAAACATCATCACGGATACACCTCCATATTTTTTAGTTATTCTGCTTCATTTGCCTGTTATACTTTCGCCAATGCTCCCTCATTCAAACTGCGCCCTCTTGGGCATTCGATGCATTCCGATACACGGCTGATGAGAACAACGCTTGTGCGGTCTCCTCGATCGCTATCCTCGATGCTTGCTCAGCCAGTCCCGGATCATTTGGGCGCGGACCACATCCCGATCATCTCCTGACAATGTCCGGCCAGCCATCTGTTGCAAAAATCCTGGCTGCGTCATGATTAAAAGTTCATTCATAATATTGGCCGGTACATCCTGAATCAATCCCAGGTCAATGCCCAGCTTGACATCGGAAAGGCGTTGCGCCGCCTCCTTGGAGTCGATGATCCGCGCATGAGATAAAACGCCAAGCGAACGGAAAACCCGGTTCTCCAACTGAACCTTGGATTGTTTCAAGAGATGCTGGCGTGCGGCCCGTTCCTGGCTGACAATCTGGCTGACAACCCTGTGGATGTTGTCGATGATCTCCTCTTCCGTCAAACCCAATGTAATTTGATTCGAGATTTGAAAGAGATTCCCTTGCGCTTCACTTCCTTCCCCATAAATACCGCGGACCACCAACCCCACCTTGGAAATGGCGGAAAGGATGCGGTTAATCTGATTGTGCAGTATCAATCCGGGAAGGTGAATCATCACCGAACCGCGGATGCCAGTGCCGACGTTGGTCGGACAGCTGGTAAGATAACCCCACTTCTCGTCAAACGCGTAGGCAAGCGACTGTTCCAGCAAATCATCAACTTTCATCGCCAGTTGCAACGCCTGTCGAAGCTGTAATCCGGGAAAGAGACACTGAATCCGCAAATGGTCCTCCTCGTTAACCATGATGCTGATCGATTCATTCTCTGACAGAATGACGCCCCCGTAACGGGATTCTTCGACCAAAGCCGGACTGAGCAGATGTTTTTCCACCATGACTCTTTTTTCCAGAGGCGTTAATTGTTCCATTGGGATCATCTCAAAGCGCCCATATGCCTCCCATCCAGGGTTCTTCATGGCCTGCTCCACCTTGTCCCTGAGTTCCTTGGCCTGACTATCCGTTGACAAAATCGGGAAAGGAAATTGCGCCAAGTTACGGGCTAGCCGGATACGGCTGGACAAGATGATATCGGCCTCAGGCCCGTCACCGCGCATCCATTCACTCGTCACCTCATTGACAAACCGATGGTAAGACATCCACACTGCCCCCTCTTTGCAACTAAGCGTTCAGGCGTTGTTCCAGCGAACGAATTTGATCGCGCAGCTTCGCAGCCTCTTCAAACTCTTCCCGGCTCACCGCCTCTTGCAGGCGGCTTTTTAATTCAGACAATTGTTTCTTCAATTTCAGGCGTCCGCCCGTACGCTGGGGCACCTTGCCAATGTGCCGGGTACTCCCGTGAATCCGACGAAACAGCGGGTCCAAGGAATTGCCAAAAAATCGGTAACACTCGCTGCAGCCAAAACGTCCGATTTTTGTAAACTGTTGGTAGGTCATGCCACAATTTTCGCAGCGTACAGGTTCTTGTCCATGCATGACCGTAGAAGGGGATGGATCAAAGTTCATCAAACCAGACAACAGCTGATGGATCGTGAAATTGCCGTAATTGAGTAATGGTTCTCCCTTTTCTTTCGCACACGATTCACAAAGATGCATTTCTGTTTTCTCGCCGTTGACAATCTTGGTGAAATGAAGAGAGGCTGGCTGCTGCCCACACTCTTGACAAATCATGATCAAGTACCCCTTTCAAAAAAGATCACCTGCAACATGTTTTTCATCAAGTTGGCCCGCACAACATCCCGCAGCGCCGGCGCAAAAGGATATACACTCCTGTCCACAGCCACGCGCATCAAGGCTGCCTCACGTGGCGTAATCTTTTCCTCCTCCAAAAGCCGGGAAATGATGTCTTCCGCCGCCGATTGCGACAGGCTGTCCTTGATCAATTCCAGAATCCGGCGAAAATACATCTCATCATTTTTGGGGATGTTCACTTTTCGTATCCGGATATATCCTCCCCCTCCCCGCTTGCTTTCAACCAAATACCCCTTTTCAAGGGTAAACCGCGTGCTGATCACGTAATTGATCTGTGAAGGCACACACTGAAACAACTCTGCAAGAGAACTGCGTTGCACCTCAACCATTCCTGCATGGCTCTGTTGAATGCTTCGCTTCAAGTGTTCCTCAATGATATCGGAAATATTTCTCATGATGCACTCACCTATCCATTGTCGCTGACCAATCCCTTGCTTGACTTTGACTATCTTTGACTTTAATAGTAGTATACTCTTTCCAGTTGATGATGTCAATCTCAGCCTTTGTGAAAAATTCGTGTCACAGCCCTTCCTGCACGTTCGGATGATTCCTTTCAGTGAACGACGAGAACAGGATAAACCATGTCAGATTTCTGCGTGCACAATCTCAATCGACAATGCCTTGGTGAGATCGATTTCATAAGGAGGAATGGACTGCCGCTCTGCATCCTCCAATACTCGGACAACCGGCCGATTCGGAGCGGAAGTGTTGTTATCTACGACAACGCCTCTTTCCCCGGTACTCAAGGTAACGGTTAAACCAACCGGATAAAGGACAATCGAATTGCGAAAAGTGGTCAGGTAGTGTGTATCAAACTTGGTTCCGGAACCCGCGTACAGCATTTCCATGACTTGATTGGGCAACATGGCCTTCTGGCACATCCGGTTTGTCGTCATCGCATCGTAGACATCCGCGATCGCGACAATTTTGGCGTATTCATGGATCTCGTCGCCTGTTAATGCGCGAGGGTAGCCGGAACCATCCAAACGTTCGTGATGCTGGAGCGCAACATGTGCGCTCAACAAGGAAAAACAAGACGCTTGACGCAGAATATCGTACCCGTAAATGGTGTGGCGCTTCACCTCTTCGCATTCAGCCTCGCTCAGTTTTCCGGACTTGTTGATTATCTCTCGGGATATACAAAGCTTCCCGATGTCATGCAAAAAGCTGCCCATGGCCATCTCAAACACTTGCTGTTTGTTGTACTGATGCTGGATGGCCATGATCATCGCGTAAACGCCAACTTGGTAAGAGTGTTTGTACAAATAGGCGTCATATGTATAAATTTGGTTTAGACGAAACATCGTCTGCTTGTGTCGTACAATTTCACGGTAAACGCGTTCAAAAATCTCTTCCATTTCACGATAAACTTTGCTCCAAGAAATGCTATTTTGAACAGCATGAATGTGTTCGTGAAACAAGTTCCTTATTTTTGCCACGGCAGCCGTGGAAATCTCGTCAGGAATCGTCGGTTCTTCCTTCAAATCCGCAAACATCGCGTCTTGAACGTACACATAAGATATTCCGTATTGCTTTAATCGGTCAATGATCCCGCTGGTCAATTCCACACCTTGAGCAAGAAGCACTTTTCCATCCTCAGAATAAATGGATCTTGCCAGGCGCATTCCCGGAAAACACCTGTGTAACGCAATCATTCGCATGCCCGTCTACCCCTTTTACTCAGGCTATCCAGAGATAATGTTCCATTTCTATTATTATACCACCTTATCACACTATTGCCAAAAATAGTGTTGACTTCAATGAAGTAGTTCCGCAACCAGAAAAAGCAAAAGCCCATGATTCAAGGTTCGCCTGAATCATGGGCTTTGCGTTGGATACATCCCATTGCCTGGCAACGTCCTACTCTCCCAGGGGCTCCCGCCCCAAGTACCATCGGCGCTGGAGGGCTTAACTGCGGTGTTCGGGATGGAAA
>CAMTVR010000019.1:0-5896 GCA_947085265.1 uncultured Bacillus sp.
CAGTTGACCATAGCGCTTATCGTTGGATTTACTTTACGCTATGTAGATATTAACGATGTCATCTTCAATTTTTGTGGCGTTATTATTGGATACGGGATATTTAAGGTATTTATGATTGTATTCAGATTCCTAGTACATAAATTGAGTATCAAACTGAACACCTTTTTGAAATACATTTATGAAATAAAGTGATCACGTTCATCCTAGATTTCGCAAGCAACATCACATAAAAAATGAAAAAAGGGCTCCTAAAAAATATACTGTTTGGTGATGAGGTTAAAAAATGTTTTTTGTGAAGGTTTATTTTCTTGGTTTGACACTCCCCACGGATAAATCCGGGTGATCGGGAACAACGACCCATCGGTTGTTTCTTTACCGAGCTATCCCTTGTGTCCCACGGTTCAGTCGGCTAACCTGCCAACAGTCGCAATCCTTCTTGCAGGATGTTCCTTGCCGCATTGATGTCCCTGTCGTGGTGAGTTCCACACTCTGGGGCAACATCCGAATATCTTATGGATGAGTTCACGTTGCGTCCTGTTTGGGTAGATGCGAAACCGGTACGCCTTGTGTATTTGCTCTACCTTCTTTCCTTGTCCTTATGATGCCATGGGAGAGACGGATGTAACAAATGTTTGCTGGGAGGTCTTCATGTATCCCACCCCTGAAGGAGTGAGTTTTATTGCCCCTTCCAGACCCTCCCCGGTTTTCATAATATTCAAAGTAAATACTGGAACATTCCTGCTTGTCGCATATCAATTTTTAACTGCTACGGAATCAACAAAACCTCCCGGCATGTAAGCCAGGAGGCTAGCTTCTCCAAAATTATCCTCCATAGTAAAAGCCGGTCTCTTTCAGGGTCATCGGCTCCCCATCCCGATGAACGCCGGCGTTGATCACTTCACCCACGTAGATGTAGTGATCGCCCTTTTCCACATTCTCCACGACCTGGCACTCGAAGAAACGCAGCGCATCCTTGAAGATCGGGCATCCCGTCTTTTCCGTGTAAAACTCGTATCCTGCCAGCTTGTTCCCTTCCGGTTCGAGGGAACGGAAAAAGGCGGTGACCATCTCCTTCTGTCCCGTTTCGAGCACATTGACGCTGAAGACGCCGCTTTTGGCAATCTGCTCCTGGGAACGGGTTCCCGCCTTGACAGCCAAAGCCACCAAAGGCGGCTCGAAGGAGGTTTGCGTCAGCCAGTTCCCCGCAAAGCCGTTGACACCGTTCTCATCCTTGGTTCCGACAATATACAAGCCATATGTAATTCCGCGCAAGGCCGTCTTTTTTGCCTGAGGATCCATCTTGGCATTCTCCTTTCTCATGATGATCACTGGAAAGTTCTTCAGATTCTTTCCCTGACGTCATGATAGACAAACTTGCATAAAAAGTCCATTCCAAAGCGGCTAATCAAAACGTCCCTCCAACACACTGATTGATGTTTGTTTCTTTATTTTTCAGAACATGGTGTGTATAATGAAAATGGTTTGCGCATTTCTTTCGGCACCAAGCCATACAGCTTTTCCCATTTTTCTGAAGGAGGAAACGCTCATGGACAAGAAACCACCTGTTATCGAAGGCCCCCACTTCACAGCGGCACACCTCGGTGAACTGGCCGCCCTGGACCAGTACAACAAAAGAGCAAAAGTCTTCCTCAAAAACATCCTAAACCTCACCGGCATGGAGATCTCGGTCAACAAGGTCCCGGCAGGCGGAGAAGCGCCGTTTTTGCACAAACATAAAAACAACGAGGAAGTGTACCTCTTCGTCAAAGGAAAGGGACAATTTCAGGTGGACGGCCAGACCATTGACATCCAGGAAGGTTCCGTCATCCGCATCGCGCCGGAAGGCGTGCGTGCCTTTCGTAACAATTCAACGGAAGATTTGTATTATATCTGCATCCAGGCAGCCAAAGACAGCCTGACCACTTGGACCATGACTGACGGAGAAATCGTTGAGGGACCGATTAACTGGTAAACCGATGCATCTGGCAACCAAAAGAGCCGGGTCCATGACCCGGCCCTGTTCTGTAACGTGGCCGAGCCCTTGAACCATTCTTCTACTCGACTGGCTCAATCAAGTCAGGCGCATCATTGACAGCCGCATTGACCCGTTCAGACACTGGAAAAACCATCAGTTCATCTGCCGGGTAAGGCTTCAGAAAAGATTGCAAGCAAGCCAGATCCCGAACGTTTCTGTCCAGCCACTGCGTTTCATGTTCCGCAGACAGGATGACAGGCATCCGCGGATGAATCGGACGAAGCAGCTCGTTTGCTTCGGTTGTCACGATGGCACAGGTAGACAGCACTTCCCCATTCGGAGATTGCCAGCGCTCCCACAGCCCGGCCATGGCAAACAGTTCGCCGCTTTTCAGCTGAACGCGCACCGGCTGTTTCCGGCCCCCCTCCCTTTTCCATTCGTAAAAGCCGTCCGCGATGATCAGACAGCGGCGTTTCTGTGCCGCTTCCTGAAAGCTCCGCTTTTCCCCCAGCGTCTCTGCCCTTGCGTTGATGAGCTTGTAGCCGATCTTTTCATCATTCGCCCAAGCAGGAATCAGCCCCCAACGGAGAAAGCCGGCGCGATTTCCTTTTCCGTCATGGATGACAGCCAGGACAAGTTGCGAAGGCGCGATATTGTACCGCTTGACGTACGTTTCAGGAAACGTGGTTAACCCAAATCGCCGGATGATCCGTTCAGCCGGCGCAAACAGCGTAAAACGGCCACACATGAGGACTCACCTCGCTTTCGGACGACTCACCAGCCAGGCCCCTGCCGTGACAAGCAATGTCCCCAAGATGATCGAGCCCGTCAACGGCTCACTTAAAACGATGATCCCCAGAATCACCGCCACGATCGGATTGAGGAGCGTGACATAGGATACGGTAACGCTGTCCAGGTGTTTGATCAAATAAAACATCAACCAGTAGGCTAGCGCGGATCCAGGTATGGCAAGATATATCAAGGCCCACCATCCGGCCATCTCCACAGATGACAGTTGAACCGGATGATCCAAAAAGAGCGATAGACACAGCAGATAAAAGCCTGACGCTCCCAGATGGATAGCCGTATTCCAGTAAATATCCCCTACAAAATACCGCTTGTTAATCGCATAGGACACAGCATAGGAACTCGCTGCCCCAATCATGGCCATTTCGGCCAACACCTGGATGGCATTTTGCGGTGACCATCCTTCTTTGTACACCTCTGTCGCAAACACCACACCCAAAATCCCCATGATGACGGCAAAGAAATGGAACCAAGTTATCTGTTCCTTGTTCCAGACGACAGCCAGGAAAAGGCTGAACAGCGGCATGGTGCCCACCAGAACAGCCGCCTCCCCCGAAGGGATGTACTGCTGTCCCCAAAAAATCAGCGCAAAAGCTGAACCGTTAAACAGCGCGAACAACAGCGGCGGCCACCAGTGCCGCCACGAATTGGGGAAAGATTTTCCCAGTGCCAAGAGCAACAAAACCACTGCAACACAGGCGATCAAATTTCGCAAGGAAGCCAAAAGAAAAGGCGGCCAATAGGCCAAGCCAATTTTGATAAACAGATACGTAGACCCCCAAATAAAAGACAAGAGGGCAAAGGCCGTTCCGGTCTTCCCATTCACTTTGTTCATCTCCCATGCGCTGATTCATTGATGTCCCAGTCGATTATATCACACGAACCGGTTGACCACCCTTAACAGGGTATCACGAAAATCATACAAACATCAGATGTTTAAAAACAACAAAGTTGTAATGCTAGGGCTGCCCTCCTTGTCTTCGGTTACGATCGGTTCCACAAGCGAAAGATCACATCCTTTTTCAAGGTTATCTATTCAAACCCCGATCCAGGCAGCGATACTGGATGGCCTCCGCCAAGTGCGGAATGTCCACCTGCTCTGCTCCGTCCAGGTCGGCAATCGTCCGGGCCACTTTAAGAATCCGGTCATGGGCGCGAGCGCTCAAGCCAAACGTTTCAAAGGCCTGTCTCAATAACTCTTTGGCTTCTTTGTGTAGCACCACGTGCTTGCGTACCAAGCGTGGCGACATCTGTGCATTGAAGCGGATCGGGGATTTCCCTCTCGTTCCCAGCTCTTTCTCAAACCGCTCCTCCTGCATCTTCCAGACGCGCGTCAATCGTTCACGGATCTTCGCCGAACTTTCTTCTGGACCATCGGCAGACAAGTGACGATATTCCACCCGCGGCACCTCGATCTGGATATCGATTCGATCCAAAAGCGGTCCGGAAATCTTGCTTCGGTACCGTTGGATCTGATGCGGTGTACAGGTGCAGACATGTTGCTCATCCTCAGAACCGTAAAAACCGCAGGGACACGGATTGAGTGAGCAAACCAAGGTCAGTACAGCGGGATAACTCAGCGTCATCCGGGCTCGAGAGAGGGTGACCTCGCCATCCTCAAGGGGCTGGCGCAGCACCTCCAGCGTACTACGAGAAAACTCGGGCAGCTCGTCCAGAAAAAGCACACCTCGATGCGCCAGACTCACTTCACCAGGGCGCGGAATGTTTCCTCCGCCGATCAAGCCCGCCTGGGAAATCGAATGATGAGGCGCACGAAAGGGCCTTTGCCGAATCAAGCGTCCCCGTTCCTTGAAGAGTCCAGCCACACTGTATATTTTTGTGACTTCAAGGGCCTCCTCCATGGAAAGCGGCGGAAGGATTCCCGGCAGGCTCCGGGCCAGCATTGTCTTCCCGGAACCGGGCGGCCCAAGCATCAGGAGGTTGTGCATTCCCGCCGCGGCCACCACCAGCGCCCGCTTCGCCTGATACTGTCCCTTGATGTCAGCCAGATCGACAAGCTCTTCCAGTATCGGCTCATCCGGCTTTTCACCCGGCCTGTGATACCCTTCTACACGGTGACGTTCTTCACCCCGACTGTCTCCCCACTCGACTTGCTTTAACATCTGCTGTTCTTGATTTTCTTGATTTCCTTGTATATACCCCGTATGTACTCGGCTGACCCGTGACTGATTGTCCGGTATGTGCTCTCCATGGATCTTCCCAAAAACCTGCCTCACCGCTTCCTGGAGATGGCGAACGGGGAGTACCCGGATTCCATTAACCAGTCTGGCCTCATCCCCGTTTTCCCCGGGGACGGCCACCTGCTCAAAGCCCTTCGCTTTTGCTTCCATCACCATTGCAAGAACCCCGGGAACCGATCGGATCGTACCATTCAGAGCCACCTCACCAATCCACAAGGTCCTGCTATCACCTGAGGGAGGCAACTGTCCATCTGCAATCAGAATGCCCAATGCAATCGCAAGATCAAAGGCGGAACCTTCCTTTTTCACATCGGCCGGCGCCAGATTGACCGTGATGCGCCGCAAGGGAAAAGAAAACTGGCTGTTGCGGATGGCGGAGCGAACTCTTTCCCTGGCTTCACGGACCGCTGAATCCGGAAGCCCGACGATCTCAAAGTGGGGAAGGCCGTTGGCAATATCCACTTCCACCTCCACGATGTACCCGTCAATCCCATGGACGGAGGCGCTGAACAACTTGGTATACATCGCATCCTCTCCCAGTGATTTCATCCTAAATTATATCTAGTACCGCTGCCTTACATAAAAACGAAAAGGCTTTTACACGAATATCCTGTCATCCACCAGAATATCCTGTCATCATCATTTTTACTTAAAAATGCTAAAAGGACAAATCATACCATATCAAAGGGAGGTAGCGCTGTCCATTTTGACCAAATGGGATGTCGATACAAAAGCAATATCGCCGTCATCCATTTTAAGAAATGAAGACGAACGGGTATGAGTAAAATGTTTGTGGGTGAGGGCACTAAAAATCAGCCCCCTCATTAAGAACGGGTGAAACCCGTGCTTAATGAGGGGGACACCAAGCGAAGCGCGGTAGAAAAAGTGTGAAAAACAAATGGAACGAGGGCCC
>CAMTVR010000020.1:0-26992 GCA_947085265.1 uncultured Bacillus sp.
AAAGGTCTGAGAGGTTTTTAAAGACCCACAAAAAGCACCAACGAGAAGAGAAACAAGTGAAGAAAACGCTTGCAAGAAAGAGGTCAACAAAAAAATTCTACTGTCAAAAAGAAAAGCACCCATAAATACTTGACTCAGTCTTGTTAGCATTTTATGATTGCATTTTAACGGCGATTGGTTATAATTTTCCTATATTCATGTCATGCGGTTTGTTGTTTGGGCAGTCGAGTTGAGTTGAGCAGAGCGGAGCAGAGGTGAGCGGAGAAGAGCGGAGTATATTGATAATCATCTTTATCTGTCATTCTTCCTCTTTGCCTCCCCACTTGTTTCAAAGCTCCCCTCTGTATACCAAAAGTATACGAGGAGGAACGCCATGTACGATTTTTTCATGCTTGCATCTGAGCAGGAGGATAAGGTTTACCACACCCCTTCCGGTATCACCATCCAGAGGAGATTGGACAAAGATATCAACTCCACGGCGATTGAGCAGTTGACGGATCGCTTGGATCATGACAAAGGCGCATTGTTTTCCAGCGGCATGGAATATACCGGACGTTATACCCGGTGGGACATTGGTTTTGTGAACCCGCCGCTTGAGGTGTTATCCCGTGAAAGGACGCTGGTGATCAAGGCGCTCAACCGTCGGGGGTCCTGTCTGCTTCCTGTTTTGCAACAGTGTTTGTTAAGCGAGCCGGCTGTTGACGAAGTCAAGGTGGAGCAAGAACAGTTGACTGTGATGATCAAACCGAAGCCAGCGGTGATCATTGAGGAGGAAAGAACGAAGCAGCCGTCTGTTTTCAGTGTGATCCGCGCCATTCAAAAAGCGTTTTACTCCGAGGAAGACACGTTTTTGGGATTATACGGCGCTTTTGGATATGACCTGATCTTCCAATTTGAATCCCTTGAACCGTTGAAGCCGAGACCGGAAGATCATGTGGACCTGCACCTTTTTTTGCCGGATGAACTCTTTGTTGTCGATCGGAAAAGCAACCAGACCTTCCGGATCACGTATGACTTTGTGATTGGAGAGAAGTCCACCGAAGGGTTGAAGCGGGAAGGAACATCCTTTCTGTATGCTCCGAAGCAACCGGATGAACAAGACATTCCATCTGACCGCCCGGGCTATTACGCCAGCCTTGTGCGGAAAGCGATGCCGTCATTTTATCAGGGCGACTTGTTCGAAGTGGTCCCTTCGCAAGTGATTTACCGCCGATGTGGCTTGAAGCCGTCGGAGGTTTTCAAGAATCTGAATCGAATGAATCCAAGCCCGTACGGTTTTTTCATTCACCTTGGAAACCAGCATCTGGTCGGGGCCTCCCCAGAAATGTATGTGCGGGTGGACGGACGTCAACTGGAAACTTGTCCGATTTCCGGCACGATCAAGAGGGGGAAAAACGCGTTGGAAGATGCCGAGAATATCCGGCGGCTTCTCAACTCGGCCAAAGATGAGGCCGAATTGACGATGTGCACGGATGTCGATCGCAACGACAAATCTCGCATCTGCGTGCCAGGGTCGGTACAAGTGATTGGACGGCGGCAAATTGAACGGTATTCGCGGTTGTTTCACACAGTGGACCACATCATCGGCGAATTGGCTCCCGGATATGACGCGCTGGACGCCTTTATGACTCATATGTGGGCGGTGACGGTCACCGGGGCACCGAAGCTGGAGGCGATGCGCTGGTTGGAAGCGCATGAGGAGACACCCAGGGGCTGGTATGGCGGGGCGATTGGATGGTTGAATTTTAATGGCAACATGAACACGGGACTGACATTGCGGACCATCAAACTGACCGGCGGGGTGGCAGAAATGCGGGTCGGCGCGACGCTGCTCTATGCGTCCGATCCGGAAGCGGAGGAGGAAGAGACGCTCGTCAAGGTGGCCGCCCTGATGCGGGCGCTGGAAGATGCTGCAAGTGAAGAAAAAAGGGAGCTTTACCGGACGCGGGCCGGCGAGGGGAAAAGGGTGCTCCTCGTAGACCACGAGGATTCTTTTGTCCATACGTTGGCGAACTATTTTAAGCAGACCGGCGCCGATGTCCTGACCGTGCGTTCGGAAGCGGCGCGGCGAATGATTGCCGAGGATCCTTCATACGATTTGATCGTGTTGTCGCCAGGGCCGGGAAAGCCGGAGCGCTTTCAAATGAATGAAACCATTGCCTTGTGTCTGGCGCATCAGTTGCCGATTTTCGGGATATGTCTCGGTTTTCAGGGGCTGGCGGAATACTTTGGCGGCCGGCTGGACGTGTTGCCTAAGCCGGCCCACGGCGAAAAATCGGTGATTCGCATCCGGGAACACGAGACGCTGTTTGCCTCATTGGATGAATCCATGACGGTTGGGCGCTATCATTCGCTTTATGTGCGGGATTTGCCGCCGGCTTTGAAGTTGCTGGCAGAGACGGAGGACGGGATTCCGATGGCTTTTCGCCATCGTCAGCTTCCGATCTATGCCGTGCAGTTTCATCCCGAATCGGTCCTCAGCCTTGCCGACGACGCGGGAATGAGGTTGCTGGATAATCTTTTGAAAAGTTTGCCGGACTGCAGCTGCCAAAAGATGAGTAAAATGTGAATGTTACTGAGCAAAAACAAACAGGCGGGTTTCGCATTGGTTGCATGCCCGCCTGTTTGCTGTTTATTTATATGGTGATTTTGTCCATGATGGCCTTGCGCTTTTGGGGGTGTCGCTCAACTGGTTGACAGAGATGATATCATGACGCTTTTTCTCTGGCCTCTTCCAGTACTTCTCATTGCCTGGCAGGTCATCAAACCAGGATGCTTCCTCGGGACAATCCAGCACCATGAATTGTCCGTACTGATCGTCTCTGGACTGATGGTATTTGAGGTAGGCCTTGCCGTTTTCGATGGCCAGAATTTCGATTTTGCCCGAGGTGTGGCTCATCACGAGACGAACCCGTTTGCCGAGTCCGGATGTTTTCGCTTTGGCTTCTTCAACGATTCGGTATACTTTTTCTAACGGGAGGACAAAATCGCGATTGCCGCGAACCGGGCGGTTGATGAAAAAGTAATAGGGTGTGACGCCAGCCCATGAAAGCTCATCCAGTAACCTGGCCAAAACTTCCGGGTCGTCGTTGATCCCTTTCAGTACCGGTGTTTGGTTGATCACAATGGCGCCTGCATCATGCAGCGCCCGAAAAGCTTTTCGCGCTTCCGGCGTGATCTCCCTCGGATGGTTGACATGTGCCATGATGTAGACCCGTTTTTCCGGTGTAGAGTGCTCCCGGATGGTTTGCAGCAATTCTTCGTCTTCGTAGATTCTCATGGGATTAAAGACAGGCAGTTTGGAACCGATGCGGATGATTTTGACGTGTTCAATAGCGCGGAGTCTTTGCAGAATCATGCGGATTTTTGCGGTGGCCAGGATGAAAGGATCCCCGCCAGTGAGGAGAACATTGTTGATTTCAGGGTGTTCACTGATATATTGCAAGCCTGGTTCAACGTCTGACAGGGCTTCCTTGACATCCTGACGGAAGAGGCGTTTGCGGAAACAGTACCGGCAATAGGCGCCACAGACTTCAGAGACGATAAGGAGCGCAGTGGTTTGGTACTTGTGTTGGCATCCTGGGACCACATAGTTGGTATCTTCATCCGATGCGTCCCAGCGCCCGTAGTCATCCAGTTCTGCTTCGTTGGGAATGACCAGTTTGCGGATGGGATCGTTCGGATCGTCCCAGTTGATGAGATTGAGGTAGTACTCATTGACACGAAAGACAAACTTTTTTGTGACGGGCTTCAATTTTTCGCGTTCCGCTTCTGAAAGTTGCGTGATTTTGTCGATGCTCGTAATGTACTTAGGTTGAGACATTACGATACGAGTCACCCCTTCCATAAACAGATTATGTTAACTATTTTAGTGTACCATATTTCCAGGGAGCAGTCACGGTTTCAAACTGTGACAGTTGTCTCAAGACATGCATTCATTTTTAATACATTGTTGGCCATTTGTAGCCGTGTTAAGATGAATCCATGAGCAATGATATGAGCTGGTAGAAGGAGAGAAGCAAGATTGGTTCGTGAGCCGCGAGAACAGATTCACCCCAAAGCACTGACGGTATGGCGTTTGTCCGGGGCCATTGCGGTGGCCGCTCTGGCCGTCCTGTTGGCTGCGGCGGCATTTGTGGCGGAGCAGGTCTTATTTTATCAAGTGCCTCTTTATCTCTATTTGTCGGTTTTGTTTTTGCTGATTGTGCTGGGCGTCTTGTTCATTTTCGCATTGCCATCCATCCGCTGGCGCCGCTGGCGGTATGAGGTGCGGGAGAAGGAGATTGAGATTCAGCATGGGATTTGGATCATCAAGCGAACACTGATCCCGATGGCCCGGGTGCAGCATGTGGATACGCGCCAAGGCCCGCTTTTACGCGCATTTGGTTTGGCCAGTGTGGACATTTCGACGGCTGCGGGCGCACATGAGATACCGGCGCTGGATCTGGATGCGGCGGATGAACTTCGCAACCGGATTGCCGAGCTGGCAGGTGTGGCGGATGACATCTGAAGTATATCGCTTGCATCCGGTGGCCCTCCTCATGTTTACCATCCAGTGGCTGCGATCGATCCTGTCATCGGTGGCGTTGCCGGCCGGTGTCTGGCTGGTGAATGAAATCTCCAAGCACGGATTCAGCGGCCGGTTGGCCTGGGTTGCCCTTGGCGTGTTGGTGAGCGTGGGAATTTCCGTGCTATGGGGGATTCTCTCCTGGTGGAGGTACACCTACCGGATCGAAGATGGGGAATTGCGCATTGAACATGGCGTGATCTTTCGCAAAAAGAGATATATCCCTATCGAACGGATTCAGACGATCGATCTGGAAGAGGGAATTCTGCACCGATTGTTTCGCGTCGTTCGCCTGCGGGTGGATACGGCTAGAGGGCTGGGAGCGGAGGCAGAGGCACGGCTTCACGCGGTGCGACGGGAAGAGGCGGAACGGATACGCGAGTTGCTGTTGCGGCGGCGCCAAGCGCCGGCAATGGTGCCCCTCGTCAATGATGGCGATGTGGGGAACGGGCCTATCAGGGACGTTTCCGTTCCGTCTTCTCTGGAAGGTGCGGCCAAGCCAGGGCCGGTGGAGGGAGAAGAGGTAAGGTATGCGCGCCGGATTTCGCTGAAGGAATTGGCCATCTTCAGTGCCACATCCGGAAGAATCGGGATCGTGGCTTCCGTTATTGCCGGTGCGTTTTCCTTGTTTGGGGAGTCGTTTGAGTTTGTTTTTCAGTATCTGGACGTTCTGATTGGGCAGCGCTCGGTTTTGGAATGGGTGATCATCCTGATTCCTTCGATCATATTGCTCTCCTGGATGTTGACTGCGATCGCCACCATGTTTGTGTACGGGAATTTTACCGTCAGCCGGACCGAAGGTCACATTTTCATTGAAAAAGGATGGTTGGAACGCAAACGGTTGACGATTCCGTTATCCCGTGTGCAGGCGGTGACGTTGGTGGAGGGGTGGTTAAGGCAGCCGTTTGGATTTTTTACAGTTGGTCTAGAGACGGCTGGATATGGTGGTGATGGAGGAACCGAGACGATCTTGTTTCCTTTGTTACACCGCAATGAGGTGGCGGCTTTTCTTGCTGCTGCGGCGCCGGAGTTTGCCGATGGCTGGGTCAAGGTAAAACCCTTGCCGCTGCGGGCGAGGCGCCGGTACATGCTGCGGAAGTTGGGCTGGGTGATCGGTCCCGTTGTGCTGTTGCCGTTTGTTTTGTTTCCGTGGGGTTTGTTGGCGCTGGTTCTCGTCCCCCTTGCGTCATTCTGGGGCTTGCTCTGCCATCGCGATGCGGGCTGGGCGCTGATTGATGATCAGATGTGTGTTTTGCGGGTGCGCCGGATTGCCAGAACGACGGCTCTGGTGACGCGCCGGCGGGTACAGCAGGCCAGCTTGCGCCAGTCGCCTTTCCAGCGCCGGAAACGGCTCGTGACATTCGGCGTGAGTGTAGCATCCGGCGCCGCCTTCCGGGTTGTGGATTTGAAAGAGGCAGACGGCGAACGTCTGTTTTCCTGGGTGAGGCCCAGAATCACAGGATAACTCATGTCTTTAACTGTGCGGAGTGTCAATGGACTTGTACGGTGCCTTCCTGATGATTGCAACTGAGCGAGAAAAAGCCCCACTCCCGCTTGACCGGAATCGTCATCTTGGCCTGAGCGGGAGTGGGGGGATACGATTGATTACGTTCCAATTCGTTCCTGAATTTGTTGTCGCACCTCTTCTGGCGTCATGCCATGCGCGTTGATGACCGGGGCATCTGTCACAATATCCTGCATCCCCATCAGATTTTCGTCGCTGCCCGAGATGACACAGCAGTCGCATGGGGCGGCGGCCTTCGCATGGTTCAGGTCGACCACTTCGTACCCGTTTTGTTGCAGGTGTTCACGTATCGGTGTCAGTCCCTGTTCCACCGCGATTCGTTTGGGCATCCTTTTTCCTCCTCAGATTGTTGTTTTTGCCAGTCTTATTCTGATCCTGAGAAGGTGGCGTTATGCGCGCCATGGTGATATGCCCTTCGGCTATGGATATGATTTCCGCATATGACGCAAATCAAGTAAAATCACATCAGGGGTGGTCGGATAATCACTTCCGCCTTTCGGTTCTTTGCTGATGCTGATATGTTGAACTTCATGAATATTTTGCCCTTGTGAATAGAATTCCGCGTACTCTCCGACAATATCGAGCAATCCAGCATTTTCTCTGTTTACAGATTTGATCAGCCATACCTGATAATCGTGTTCTGTGTCTTCTTTCAAACCATGCACACGAAAAAATACTTCGTCCGTGTGTCCGTTGACCCATATATTGCCATGAACCCCGATCAATGGTCCGTTTTGAGGCGAAATCGTATATTGAACCGTTCGTGCATCCATGAACATGGACGGTGGTAGATGTTCATCGACGAGCTGTGCGAAAGAATTCATCCTCGTTTTCTCTTGATAAAGCGTATGGATGCCTATGAACAGCAGAATGGCTGTCGCAACGGATACAATCCCCCAAAATGTCGAAGGACGGAAGATTTTGTTTTTGACTTTCTGGCGTGTAACACTGCGTTTTAACCGTTGATAAAGGTGAACAGAAGGCGTTGCCTCTTTGCCATCCTCTAACAGCTCACGCCACTCTTTATATAACTCCGTACAAGACGGGCATGTGGCCAAATGCTGTTGTAAAGCCTCTGTACAGTCTGGTGGCAAATTTCCCATGATAGAATCCACGATGGCAACCTCATATTGTTTACATTTTTCTCGGTCCATGCGCATGACCACCTTCTGAAGGCTCTAGCCAGCCCATTTGAATGAGCTGTTTTTTGATGTTTTTCATCCCATAGCGCACCCAAGACTTTACAGTCCCCAACGGATGTCCTGTCAATTGGGCCCACTCATGTTGCGTCATGGAATGAAAATAAGTTGCTGTAATGGCCTCCCGTTGCGATGCCGGCAACTGTTTTAAAGCATCGTACAACCTTTCTCTTTCAAGTTTCCGGATGGCTGATTCGGTCGTTGGATCATGGTTTAGAACAGGTTCCGTTTGCCGAGCTTCTTTTGCAACTTGCCGCTGTTTTTTACGCAACCGGTCGATTGCCCGACTTCTTGTTTTCACCGCTAACCACGCCTGAATACTGCCGCGATTTGGGTCGAACTGTTCGGGATGTTGAATCAATTCAAGAAAGACATCGTGACATATATCTTCAGCTTCAATCGGATCTTGGAGAATATGGAGCGCGATCTGATGAACATACGAAATATTTTGTTTATATAATTCGTCAAAGCATTGCACATCGCCGTCCGCGATTTTTTGCAGCAGGTACGCGGCACGATGATCATGATTCATCATCCTCACCCACTATAAAGCGATTCTACTATTATTTATATATCAAAAATCAAAATCTCCTTAAATCCATTCTGGGCATTGCTTCGTAATTATTTTAGAAATGCCCATGATATCAAAAATGTAAGGGGGAGAAGTGCATGCGTCGTCATTTGCAAACATTCACAATCATGTTGATCCTATTTGGAGTTGTAGGCGGACTTCTCTTTTCTGTCATGCCTGTTTTCGCTGCTCCAGGCGATATCGCGCTGTATACACCGTACTCGGGCATTGCGGTCACGCCTGGTGAATCGATCAATTATGCGATCGATGTGATCAACAATAGCCGGGTGATTCAATACGTTTCTTTACAAATTGTCAATCAGCCGAAAGGTTGGGAAGCTGATTTGACGGCAGGCGGTTGGAACATCCATCAGCTTTCGGTCAAGCCGCAAAGTGAAGCGACTTTTAATTTGCAGACCAATGTGCCTCTGCAAGTGGACAAGGGGATATACCGTTTTGCGATTCGCGCCACCGACAATGATGGGGCGGTCAGTGTCCTCCCGATCTCGATCGAAGTGACGGAACAAGGAACGTTTAAAACGGAACTGGAAATCGAGCAGCCGAACATGGAAGGGGACGCGGATTCGACTTTCCAATATAAGATGACGTTGCATAACCGCACGGCGGCAGAGCAATTGTACGCCTTGTCGACCGGTGCGCCGCGTGGCTGGAATGTCGATTTTGCCGTTTCGGGCCAGAAAGTGACTTCGGTGAAGGTTGATGCGAATGCATCGGAAGATATCGATGTCACGGTGAAACCACCCGCTGAGATTGAAGCCGGCACGTATAAAATTCCCGTCACGGCAAAAGCCGGGTCATCGACAGCTGAAGCTGTCCTGGAAGCTGTGATTACGGGTACGTATGGGATGGAACTCAGCACCCCCAGCGGAAAATTGAATGATGAAATGACCGCCGGAAGTGAAAAAAAGGTCGAGTTTGCGATCACCAATAACGGTTCGTCGGAGCTCAACGACATCAAACTCAGTGCCTCGACCCCCGTTGATTGGGAAGTCCGTTTCGAACCTGAGATCATCGAAACATTGCCGGCGGGTGAAACGGCAACGGTCAACGCGTTTATCAAGTCAAGCGCGAAATCGATTGCCGGTGACTATATGGTGAATGTGGAAGCGAGCACTCCCGAAACGACTGCGAGCGCTGATTTTCGCATGACGATCAAAACGTCCGTTCTTTGGGGATGGGTCGGTGTGATCATCATCGCGCTTGTCGTCATTGGCATTTGGCACCTTTTCCGGAAATACGGGAGGCAGTAAGCATGAACCAAAACATCATTGAGCTGCACGATTTGGTCAAACAATATGGCCAGCATAAAGCCGTCGATCATTTGACGTTAACCATCCGGCGCGGTGAGATTTTTGGCCTGCTCGGGCCGAACGGCGCGGGAAAAACGACGACCATTCTGATGCTGTTGGGGCTGACGGAGCCCACTTCGGGAAAAGTTCGAGTGTGCGGCATCGACTCCACGTACCAACCGATTCTCGTGAAAAGAAAAGTCGGGTACTTGCCCGACGAGGTCGGGTTTTATGAAGATCTGAGCGCTTTTGAAAACTTGCTGTACACGGCAGCATTGAACGGCATCGGGCCGGAAGAAGCGCAGCAAAGGGCGCGCTATTTATTGGAACAAGTGGGGCTGGCGGCGCATGCCTGGCAAAAAGTGCGCACGTATTCCCACGGGATGAAACGTCGCTTGGGATTGGCTGATGTGCTGATCAAACAGCCGGAAGTGATCATCCTCGACGAACCGACAAACGGCATCGATCCGGAAGGGGTTCGGGAATTGCTGGCGCTGATTCAACGGTTGAGCCGCCAAGAAGGTGTGACGGTGCTGTTGTCTTCGCATCATTTGCATCAAATGCAGCAAATATGTGACCGCGTCGGCCTGTTCGTAGCGGGGAAGTTGATTGCAGTCGGGAGGATTGCCGAATTGGCCCGTGAACTGTTTCAAAACGAACCCGTCATTCTTGAAGTCGAAGCGGAACCCGCAACGGATGAATTGATTTCCAAATTAAATGAAAAAGAGCCGGTTGTTCGAATCGAACGGGTCAAACAACGCTTGCGTCTGTATTGCCGGGAAGCGATCACATCTGAGATCGCGGAGACGGTCATCGCTCATGGCGCGCGTCTAATTTATTTAAGCCGGCACGACTATGGATTAGACGAGATTTACCACCGTTATTTTGAAGGAGAGCGAGAACATGTGGACAGCCGCAGCGAAATTCAAGCATAAAATAATGTCTTTTATGAACACAAATCCGTCCCCGGCGTTCATGTACCGCTCACGCCACCCTTTTTGGGTGATCGTGCATAAAGAATTGAGGGATCATGTCAGTGGCTGGCGGTTTATCATCTTGCTGGGATTGATGGTCTTGACAACGGTTGCCTCCCTTTATACGGCGCTGGCGAATATTCAAAGCGCGATTGCCAAGGACGAAACGACTTCGTTTGTCTTTCTTAAATTGTTTACAGCAACTAATGGCGCGTTGCCGCCCTTTATTACTTTTGTCAGTTTGTTAGGACCGATCATCGGCATTGCGCTCGGTTTTGATGCCGTCAATTCTGAACGGAGCAAAGGGACTTTAAGCCGCCTGCTGGCACAGCCTGTCCCGCGCGATTTTATTATCAACGCAAAGTTTGTTGCCGCTTTGCTGGTGGTCGCAATCATGATCTTTACACTCGGATTTTTAATGATCGGCCTGGGTATTTTGATGATCGGCATTCCACCGACACCGGAAGAATTTTGGCGCATCTTTTTTTTCCTCTTGGTGGCGATCGTCTATATTGGTGTCTGGCTCAATCTTTCGATTATGTTTTCGATCCTGTTCAAACAAGCGGCCACATCGGCTTTATCCAGCCTTGCTATATGGTTGTTCTTCAGCCTTTTTTTCGCCATGGTTGTCAATCTGATCATTGGCGCGACCGCCCCCTCGGAAATTAACGACATCGAGCAATTGATTGGATATCAAGGGTTTGTGCAAAACATGCTGCGATTGTCTCCCAGCCAGCTGTTTAGTGAAGTGACCACCACCCTGCTCGTGCCAACTGTATTTACGTTAGGGCCGATCACGGTAGAGCAGGCATACGGTTATGTGCCGGGACCGCTTCCTTTAGGCCAAAGCTTACTGCTTATATGGCCGCAATTGACAAGTCTTGTAGCAGCGGCGTGTATGATCTTTGCGCTTTCTTATGTGCTTTTTATGAAACAAGAAATACGCTCCCGCTCATAGAACCATGGAAAAATGGCGGCGCATGCCGCCTCTTCCGGCATCATGCATAGTGCCGATTGGCAACAGAGCGATCTTTCGGATACAATGATTGCAAACCGAATTCGGAGGGAGTGTATGGCCGATGTTGGATCCGCGTCTGACCCGCCTTGCGGAGGTGCTGGTCGGCTATTCAACCGATGTCCAACAGGATGAGAATGTGCTCATTGAAGCCTATGATATAGAACCGGCGCTGATCAATGAAGTGATCAAAGAGGTTTACAAAAGAGGGGGCCGGCCCTATGTCAACCTGCGAAACCAGTCGGTGACGCGCGCCCTGTTGATGGGCGCTTCCGAGGAACAACTGAAGATCTGGGCCGATTTTGACAGCCGCCAAATGGAGAAGATGCAGGCGTACATCGGCATTCGCGGCAGCCGCAACATATATGAGAACAGTGATGTGCCGGATGAGCAAATGAAGCGGTATATGTCGCTGTACAGCCATGTGGTACATAGCCAAATCCGCGTGAAGAAGACGAAGTGGGTGGTGCTCCGCTACCCCAATCCTTCGATGGCTCAGTTGGCGGGGATGAGCACAGAGGCGTTTGAGCAATTTTACTTTGATGTGTGCACGATGGACTACGCGCGCATGTCGCGGGCGATGGAGCCCTTGAAAGAGCTAATGGAAAAGACGGACGAGGTGCGGATCGTCGGGGCGGGAACCGACTTGCGTTTTTCCATTCAAGGGATCCCGGCGATACCCTGTGACGGCAAGTATAACATTCCGGACGGGGAGGTGTTCACCGCGCCGGTCCGTGATTCGGTCGAAGGGCACATCACGTTCAACACGCCGACGCCCTACCAGGGGTTCACCTTTGAACAGGTGCGACTGGAGTTTAAACAAGGGAAAATCGTTCAAGCGACGGCCAATGATACGGAACGGTTAAACAAAATTCTCGATACCGACGAGGGGGCGCGTTACATCGGCGAATTTGCGATCGGGTTCAACCCGTACATTCGCACGCCGATGAAAGACATTTTGTTTGACGAGAAGATCGACGGCAGTTTCCACTTTACACCGGGCCAATGCTATGATGAGGCGTCCAACGGCAACGAGTCGGCGATCCATTGGGACATGGTCTGTATTCAGAGGCCGGAGTACGGCGGCGGGGAAATCTGGTTTGACGGCCGCCTGATTCGAAAAGACGGGAGATTTGTCGTGCCGGAACTGGAGGGACTCAACCCGGAGAATTTGAAGTGATGTGCGTTTTGTGAAGTTCCGGCATGTTCCGTCGCCATGCGCAGGCACGGCATGGAAACGTTTTTGTTTCTGCATCGTGTCTGTGTTGTTTTTAGATGATGACTTTCTCCAGCCTGAGCAATGCTGATTTCACATCCAGGCCGCCGCGATAGCCGGTGAGTTTCCCGTCTTTGCCAACCACCCGGTGACAGGGAATGACAAACGGAATCGGGTTCGCGCCAATGGCGGCTCCGACGGCTCGGACGGCTGACGGCTGGCCGATGGATGCAGCCATATCCGCATATGTGGCCAATTGCCCATACGGGATTTTCAAGAGTGACTGCCAGACAGACACTTGAAAGGGGGTTCCACGCAAATCCAAGGGGGCTGAGAATTGTTTGCGCTTTCCTTCCAGATATTCTTTCAGTTCGTTCAGATATGGTTCCAGCACGGTATGATTTTGTTCCAGTATGGCGTTTGGCACGTGCTTTTCAACAAATCTCGTCAACACCTGAAAGGATTCGTTGGGCAGCGTGATGCAACACAACCCCTTGGACGTGGCCGCCGCATGGAGCGTCCACTCCTGATGGTTGAGCGAACTCCAGCAGACTTTTTCCTCGTTTGGCATCCTATCACCCTTTCCGCCTGGTGTGGGTATGGAATTGGCTGCGATAGGCCGACGGGGAGATTCCAAATTGCTTTTGAATTCCTCGTTCATCCGGAACACCTCACGGTTTCAGTATATCCGTTCCCAACGGCGGAGGTAAGAGGTGTGGAATGAAAAGGCAAGAATAAAAAAGTTGCCGGTATGCCACAGGAATACAGTGGGGATTTGGATCAGCGACGATTGTAACATCGGCAAAGGGGGTTGATCTTGTTCAATCCTCTTTAGCATGCTATGATGTAGACGAAAGCAGGTTGTTTTTGTCAATCGAACATCGATCATCAAGGCAATGAACGACCCAAACATCATCAGGGTTGATAATCATGCCGAATAGATGAATGCTGTTTCAAGCAAGCATTGTGGAGGCGTATTGGTATCCATTTTGACAACCGTACAAGCGAAAAGCGCAATGACGGAGCGAAGTATGTCCCAAACCTGTGTCAGAGAGGAACTCCCGGGCTCCATTACCGACCGGCTGGAAGGAGTTCTCACAGAAGGGGACTGAAGGCCACTCCCGAGCGCGATCCCGAAGAGGGATTGCGTTTGCCGCGTTAAGGCCGATGAGCGATCAGCGTTGTTCCGTGTGACGCGGAGATGCGCTGATAAGCAGGGTGGTACCGCGCGAGAGGACTCCCGCCCCTGCATCTGCAGGAGGGAGTCTTTTTTTGTTTCCAGGGTGCAGTGTGTGTAGGGCCGGATGCGGCCTCGATGATAATGATTCAAATATCGACAAGGAGTGTGAGAATCGTGAAGCGCTTGTCTGGCAGTCAGATACGCAGCCTGTTTCTCCAGTTTTTTCAGCAAAAGGGGCATCGTGTGGAGCCCAGCGCTTCCTTAATCCCTGTGGATGATCCGAGCCTGTTGTGGATCAACTCGGGGGTCGCGACGCTAAAGAAGTATTTCGACGGAACCGTTGTGCCGGAAAATCCGCGCATCACGAACGCGCAAAAGTCGATCCGGACCAACGATATCGAAAACGTAGGCAAGACGGCCCGGCACCACACCTTTTTTGAAATGCTGGGCAATTTCTCGATCGGGGATTATTTTAAAGAGGAAGCCATTACATGGGCATGGGAATTCCTCACCAGCCCCGAGTGGATCGGCTTTGACCCGGACCGTCTCTCGGTGACGATCCATCCGGAGGATGATGAAGCTTTCCGGATTTGGCACGAGAAGATTGGGATTCCTGAAGAGCGGATTATCCGCTTGGAAGGAAATTTTTGGGATATCGGGGAGGGGCCGTGTGGTCCAAACTCAGAGATTTTCTATGATCGGGGAGAGGCCTTCGGCAATGATCCCAACGATCCGGAGTTGTATCCAGGAGGCGAGAACGAACGCTACTTGGAAGTGTGGAACTTGGTCTTTTCCCAGTACAACCACAATCCGGACGGGAGTTATACACCCCTGCCGAAGAAGAACATCGACACCGGGATGGGATTGGAGCGGATGGCCAGCATCCTTCAAGATGTGGAGACCAACTTCGAGACCGACCTGATCCGTCCGATCATTGATGCCACCGTGGAAATGACGGGGAAACCGTACAAGCAAAACCGGCAGCATGATGTGGCCTATAACGTGATTGCCGATCACTTGCGGACGATTGTCTTTGCGATCGGAGACGGCGCCTTGCCGGGAAATGAAGGGCGAGGATATGTGATTCGGCGCCTGTTGCGGCGGGCGGTTCGCTATGGACGGGAACTTGGCTTGACGGAACCTTTCTTGTACAAGCTGGTCCCGACGGTGGGAGAGATCATGGGCGACTTCTACCCGGAGGTGGTGGAGAAGCGGGGGTTCATCCAGCGGGTGATTCGCCATGAGGAGGAACGCTTTTTCGAGACGCTGTCCGAGGGTCTGGAAATTCTCGGCAAAATGCTCGATGAGGCGGCTGCGGAGGGAAGAAAGAAACTATCCGGCAAGCAAGCCTTCTTGCTTTATGATACGTTTGGTTTTCCGCTGGATCTGACGGTGGATTTCGCTTCGGAGCGCGGCTTCACCGTCGATGAAGCTGGTTTTGCCGAGGAGATGGAGGCGCAGCGGGCACGCGCGCGGGCAGCCCGGCAAGAAGTGGACAGCATGAAGGTGCAGGGCGGGGTGCTCGAGCAACTGCCTGAAAGCGGGGAGTTTGTCGGTTACACGCAGCCGCAAGTGGAAACGCGGGTTGTAGCGATTGTCGACGGGGAGCAGTTGGTGGATGTGGCCGGTCCCGGTAAACAGGTGCAGCTTTTGTTGGATAAGACGCCTTTTTATGCGGAGAGCGGGGGCCAGGTGGCTGACTGTGGCACATTGACTGCCCAGGGTCTGAAGATGATCGTGGAGGACGTGCAGAAAGGACCGCGCGGCCAGCACCTGCACCGGGTGCGGATCGAAGAGGGAACGGTGCGCGTCGGCGCCACTGTGATGGCTGAAATTGACGAGGCGAGACGTCGGTCCACCGAGAAAAATCACACCGCCACGCACCTCTTGCACCGGGCGTTGAAGGATGTGCTGGGAGAACACGCCAACCAGGCCGGTTCGCTGGTGGCGCCGGATCGGCTGCGTTTTGACTTTACCCACTTTGGCGCGATGAGTGAAGAGGAGCTGCAACAGGTGGAGAAGCTGGTCAACGAGCAGATCTGGCGAAACCTTGAGGTGACGACCATGCACAAGAGATTGCAGGAGGCGCGGGAGATGGGGGCGATGGCTCTCTTTGGGGAGAAATACGGCGAAGTGGTCCGTGTCGTCCAAGTCGGCGATTACAGCCTGGAGTTGTGCGGCGGTTGTCATGTCCGCAACACGGCCGAGATCGGGCTTTTTAAGATCGTCAGCGAGTCGGGGATTGGTTCGGGAACGCGACGTATCGAGGCGTTCACAGGTCATCAAGCGTATCTCTACATGGAGGAGCAACTGCAGCGGATGAAAAGGGCTGCCGAACTGCTGAAGGCCTCGCCGGCAGAGCTTGTGGAACGAATTGAGGCATTACAAGCACAATCGAAGGAGTTGCAGCGGGAAAACGAATCGTTGCGCGGAAAACTGGGGCGCCTGCAGGCGCAGGAACTGGTAAACCGCAAGGCGGATGTGCACGGCGTGAGTGTGGTGGCGGCTGCGGTGCAGGCGGCCAACATGGAAGGATTGCGGGCGATCGCGGACGATGTCAAGGCGGCCATCAAGAGCGGGGTCATTCTCCTTGGCGCCGTGGCAAACGATAAGGTGCAGCTGGTGGCAATGGTCACGCCGGATCTTGTCAAACAGGGCTTTCACGCCGGTAACATCGTCAAGGAGGCGGCCCGCCGCTGTGGCGGCGGCGGTGGGGGACGGCCCGACATGGCGCAGGCGGGGGGCAAGGACCCGGCCAAGCTCCAGGAAGCGCTCAAAGCCGCGGAGGAAATGGTGGCGCAAGTGGCGAAAGTCTAGTCTCCGATAGGCTGGGGAAAGTCTTAGATTCACTGCGAGACGAAAGGATTGTCCCGAATCCAAAATCGCCAGGGGTACTCCTTCGCCTCTTCCGCATAGTCGATGTTAATCCGCGGTCCGCGGGCGATCTGTTCCGGATGTATGGGACTTCTTCCTGGACGCAGATAGAGAGGGGATCGCGCGAGGTCCCAACCGTACTGTTGCTTTGTAATCCCGAGCGCGGCGCACAGCTTTCCGGGTCCGTTGGTGAGCCTTTTCAGGAGCCGGAGGGATGTGGAACTGAGCGCATCGTGGGAGAAAGATGGCTTGCCAGGCATGTCCACCACCTTTTCCAACCCTGAAGGAAGACTGATCTTTCGCCTGCGTGCCATCAGGGGGATTCCCTCGGTCGGCTCCAGCGCCCGGACCAGGATGGCTTCCGGTTTTCCAGGAGGACCGCTGACCACGTTAAAACAATAATACATGCCGTAAATCAAATAAACGTAAGCATGACCAGGCGGACCGAACATCACTTCAGTCCGCCTGGTTTTTTTGCCGCCGTAAGAATGAGCCCCTTTATCTTCAGGGCCCATGTAGGCCTCCACTTCGACAATCCTGCCGGCTGCGGCACCTTCCGCCGTTTCGTGCACCAGTTCCATTCCTAGTAAGGAAGTGGCCAACTCCAGTGTCGGTTGGCGAAAAAAGTCTGGCATGACAGGTGTTTGATCAGATGTTTGATGCTGTTTTCTCATCAGTGTCTCTCCGTTGCGCTTTGTATCTATTCTCTATAAATTATCGTTTGGATTGTTGTGCTAGAAACGCTTGAACAGGTTCTCCGCTTTCTTTGGATCTTTCAGATTTTCTTTATTTTGCCTGACCAGTCCTATAATACGCTGAACATCCGCATCTGACAACGGTTTTCCGACTGCATCGCCCAGGTTTTTGATCAGGGCACGCAGCTTTCGCTCATCAGTCATATTTTTTTCGTTAAACTGTGCTGCCAGAGACAAAAGATCATTTAAAGTCAATGAGGAGTTGGCGCTTTTTTCATTGACCTTATCCAAAATCCGGTTAATGTCTCGCAAATTCAATGAGATCCCTCCTATACATGTTGATGCTCTCCATGTCTTTCTTTACCTTATGCCGCCAAAACCGAGATTGCTTGGGCAATCTGCTAAAGATAGGTGGAAACAGGTTCTCTTGCGGGCACGATGAAGTTTTCCCTGTATAATTGGGTGAATGCAGGAGGCCATTTGTCAGTGCGGCACATACCGATGTAATAGGGAAGATGGTTGTTCAGAAGTAAAAGGAGGAGGATTCTTTGTGAGACATTCCGTGCGCATTCGGGAGCAGAGGTCAGTCAGCACGCAGGGATTAAGCCGACAGATGGAAGCGATTCGGCGGGAGATAACCAAAATTCGCCGCGGTATACAGTCGATGCAAGATATGCAACATCAATTGGAAAGCGCATTGATAGACATTCAAGATTTAAAGCACCTGTTTGAAGGCAGAGGCGCATCGCAACCGGAGTATTTGCCGGCCCCGCGTCAGCCTGGCTCAGGATCCATGCCGCCGGCACCTCAACAACCGAACAACCCGTTGGGGGCGTTAGGAGGGATTGGTAACCTGCTGCAGAATGTGGATATCGGTGAAATTATGAAATTGTTAAACAACCCGCTCGTCCAGGATCTGGTGAAAAATTTCCTCAAGCGGTAGACAGGTGTCGTGCCCCTGTAACCCTTGATGTCATACGATAAGAGAGATGGATGGGAAGGGGGGACCACAAGTGCCTGATGTTCGACGGATTTACCGTCTTTGTTGTCGGTATATGCACCGAAGAGTTTGGGTCTACACGCGTGCGGGCAGATGGTATCATGGACAAATCGTCGGGGTCGATGGGCGCAATGTATATCTGCGGATGATGCCTGGGCCTTATCGAGCCTACGGGATTGCCGGCAGAGAAGCGCCTGATGTGGAACTGGCCATCGGCAGTAAAACCAGCGCTTCACCCGGTGTGGTGATTCAGGAAACACAACTGGGTTTTGGTTTTGGCGGCGTGGCAGCGCTAGGCTTATTTTCCATATTGGCTATTACATTAGCGGCACCGCGTTTTGGATATGGTTTTGGCGGCTATTGAATTCTTAATAAAAGGCGATTGGTGTCCCTTCCCTGAAGGGGCACTTGCTTATTGATGCAGCTGTTTCTTGCAAACTGGTCCAGAAAATGGCAAGATAAGAGCAAGATGAGGTAACAGAAGCGGGGTGTCGGGGATGGATTCCATGGATAAAACGATGAAGTTTCCAGCGCATGACCATGCCAATCCGGCCAATTGTCGGAAGGAAATTTTGCTTGCGGTATACCGTGCATTGGAGGAAAAGGGGTATAATCCGATCCACCAGATCGTCGGTTACCTTTTGTCTGGCGATCCGGCGTACATTCCTCGACATCAAAATGCCCGAAACCTCATTCGGCAGATTGAGCGCGATGACCTCATGGAGGAGCTGGTTCGCCATTACCTGGATTCGGCGTTGCGTGACAAGATCGACAGATGAAGGATAGATGAAGTATGTTTTTTGCGGGTTGTCACACACTGATCGTGAAGGCGGCGGATGAGAACATGCGGATCTTGGCCCTGGATCTGGGAAACAAGCGGGTCGGTGTCGCCGTGAGCGACCCGCTGGGCTGGACAGCACAGGGTTTGGCCGTGTTGCAAAGAGAACCGGCTCAACAACTGTTGTCTGATCTTGCATCCTTATTGGAACAATATCAGGTGGAGGAAATCGTAGTCGGGTACCCGAAAAATATGAGTGGCACGATTGGCCCCCGTGGCCGGGAGGCAGAGGCCTTTGCCGAGGAACTTCGTGCTCGCTTTCGCCTGCCCGTCGTTTTATGGGATGAACGTCTGACCACGGTTGCCGCGGAGCGAAGCCTCATGGAAGCCGACCTTACCCGCAAAAAACGCCGCCAAGTTGTGGATCAGTTGGCTGCAGTGTTCATTCTTGAAGGATATCTGCAAGCGAGAGGAGCGAAAAAAGATGGCTGAAAAACTGGAAGTGGGTGAAGTGATTACCATCCCCGATGAAGAAGGCGGCGAAGAGGCCTTCGAAGTGATCATGACGTTTGAAGTAGATGATGGGCGAAAATATTTGATGGCTGTCTCCGCGGAAGAAGAAGATGTGGACGAAGAGGAAGTGTTTGCCTTCCGTTACGAGGAAAACGGGGAAGATCTCGATCTGTTTCTCATCGAGGATGATGAGGAATGGGAGATGGTCGAGGAGATGTTTCACACCATGCTCGAACAGTCGGGGGACGCGAGGGAAGCGGAAACAGACTGAGATGCATGGTATCACATCATCTGACCTTCTGATACAATGGACAAGGGAAACCTTGTCTTTTTCTTATGCTTTCATCTGGAGGGGAAACGTTTGAAGCCGGTGATACAAACCATTCCGCGGTGGCTTTGGGTTGTGCTGTTTCTTTCGGTCTTGGCGCCAGGAGCCATCGGTGTATATGTCTATATCCAACTGCAACCGCCATCCGGAGAAGAAGAGGCAATCATCGTCGAAATCCCTTCGGGCATCGGTTCTGCGAAGGTGGCCGCCATCCTGAAGGAAAAAGGCTTGATCCGGAATGCCCGGGTGTATCGTTTTTATTTGGAGGCGAAAGGAGTGAGTGATCGGCTCCAGGCCGGAACTTACCGGTTTACTCGTGGTGCCAGCCTGAAGCAGATCACAGCCGATCTGGTGGCTGGAAACGTCTTCCGTGAGACGATCAAGGTGACCATTCCAGAAGGTTTCCGGATCGAACAGGTGGCTGAGCGACTGGAGGATGCAGGCTTGGCAAGCCGGGAGAAGTTTATTCAGGTGATCCAGGAAGGGGATTTCAGTCAATTTTCCTTTGTCCGGCAAATTCCTGCGGATCGACCGCTAAAGTATCGTCTGGAAGGGTATTTGTTTCCGGATACATACGAGATCGAGAAAGGGGCAGATGAAACGGCGATTGTTTCATTGATGCTGGAGCGTTTTGCCCGCGAGTTGACTCCGGAACGACTGGAACGATTGAAAAGGTTGAATCTGAGTATTCATGACTGGGTAACGCTGGCCTCGCTGGTGGAGCGAGAAGCTGCGGTTGAAAAAGAACGCCCCGTGATTGCGGGGGTTCTTTGGAATCGGCTGAATCAAGACTGGCTATTGCAGGTAGATGCGACGATTCAATACATTTATGGAAAGCAAAAAGAGCGCCTCACGTACCGTGATTTGGAGATCGATGATCCTTACAATACCTACTTGTATAAAGGGTTGCCGCCTGGACCGATCGGGTCTCCAGGGTTGTCTTCCTTGGAGGCGGTTTTGTTTCCCGAAGAGCATCCGTATTTCTTCTACGTGACCAAGAAAGACGGTTCAAATGAGCATTATTTCGCCAAAACCAATGCAGAACATGAGCAAAATAAAGCGTTGAGTGAGCGGAATCGGAAAAAACAGGATAGTGTAAAGCAGGATGAATAGACAAAATCCGACCGAAGGCGCATTGAATAAGGGCGAGGATACACGGAAGGGTGGGTCAAGATGAAACCGATTGTGATCGGGGTGGCGGGAGGCACCGGTTCTGGGAAGTCGACCGTTGCACGGGAAGTGCTTCGCCAGGTGCGCCCTTCCAGCGTGCTGATTTTGGAGCAGGATAGTTATTATAAAAGTCAGGATCAGCTGCCGTTGGAAGAAAGAAAAAAGATCAATTACGATCACCCGCTCGCATTTGACAATGATCTATTGATACGTCATCTGCAGCGGCTGCTTCAGTACAAGCCGATTCGCAAGCCGGTGTATGATTTCAAATGGCATACGCGCGCCAAAAAAACGATTTTCGTCGAACCGAAAGATGTGATTATCGTCGAAGGAATTTTGGTCTTGGAAGAGGCGCGTTTGCGTCAGTTGATGGACATCAAGATATATGTGGATACGGATGCCGATGTCCGGTTTATTCGCCGCCTGCGGCGGGATATGCGCCGGCGCGGCCGGAGCATGCAGTCGGTGATCGATCAGTATCTCAACACGGTGCGGCCGATGCACCGGCAGTTTGTCGAGCCGACTAAGCGATACGCGGATATCATCATTCCGGAAGGGGGACAAAACCGGGTCGCCATTGACCTGTTGGTGACAAAAATTCATAGCCTGCTTGCGGAACGACAGCTGAAGGGGTTAGAACCGCCTGCGGAGTCGAAGCATCGTTTTGTTTAATTTTTATACCCGGACCAGCATGGGGAATAGATTGAGGTATGCTGAAGGAAGGTTGGAAATGATTCATGGAGGGATTCGCATGATCCGGCGAGAGATGAGGGATGGGTGGGCGCTGTTGATCATTGACCGGCCCGAAACGAGAAATGCTTTGAATTTGGAAACCCTGGAACAACTAGAAGCGTCGCTGAAGGAGCTCGAGCGGGAAGAATCGCTGCGCGTTCTTGTCTTGCAGGGCGCGGGTCAACGCGTCTTCATTTCCGGTGGAGATTTGAAGGAATTTGAACAAATTCGCGGCCCCGAAGCCGCCCGTCAGATGGCCGGCCGTTACCAGGACGTGTTGAATCGGTTGGAGCGCTTTCCGGTGCCTGTGGTGGCGGCAATCAACGGCCATGCCCTTGGCGGAGGGTGCGAGGTTGCGCTTGCCTGTGATTTCCGGATTATGGCCGCTGAAGCGACGCTGCAGTTCAAACAGGTCCAAATGGGTCTTGTGACCGGTTGGGGTAGTGGCGCGCGCCTTCTCTCGCTGGTGGGGTATTCCCAGGCGATGCGTCTCTTGTTGCTGGGAGAGCAAGTGGATGCGGCAGCGGCATTGGCTCTCGGGCTTGTCCACGATGTGGTCCCCGGCGCGCAGCTTGACGAACAGGTGGAAGCATGGGTGGGCAAACTGATGGCCGCCCCGCCTTTGGCCGTCCGCTCTTTCAAGCATTTGCTGCAAGCTTGGCGTTCGGTGCCATTGGCTGAGGCGCAAAGACTGGAGAGGGAGCATTTCGCCGCTCTGTGGGAGACGGAAGATCACTGGGAGGCCTCCCGCGCAATGCTGGAAAAAAGGCGCCCGCTTTTCAAAGGGAGATGAATATCGCTCATTTCTTGTTCTTGTATTCTTCCGGACGACGGATTCGTTGCCACGCAGAATAGCCGATGATTGCGAGAGAGAGAACGACCAAAGCGATGACAAACAAGTTGTCGGTTACCCATTCTTGGAAATACGTTTTCATCGCTATCCCCCCTTGTCATTCCTAGTATGACCATGGCTCCATACGGATATGCCGGAACAACTTTTTTGCCGGATGGGCAGGAATTTCAGGGATCGATGTAGAAAGTGATGTAGAAAGCAGTAGAAAAATGATTTAGACGGATGATTGAACATTTCGCGGTCGAGGATCACAAACCAATGAAAAAGTAAAAGTGTGGGAGTATTCAATGATTCTTAATGTTTAGAATATTTTTATAAACAGAAAGGAAACCGAGTGAGTCATGCATAAACCAACATACAGCGAGCAACAGAGAATACGTGCATTGGAACAACTCATTCAAGAACAGCGGCTCGTGACGTATTTTCAACCCATCGTGGACATGCATTTTCTGAGCGTTGTTGGTTTCGAAGTGCTGAACCGTCCGGATCATTCTCCAGAATTTTTAGGCGCCAATGATTTGTACAGTTTTGCCAGCAAAATAAACTTAGCATCGCAATTGGATCGGGTCTGTCGCAATATCGGGATACGACGGTTTGCGGCTGCCGCCGCTTCCGATGAAGGGTTACGGACGATGCAAATCTTTATCAATGTCCATCCGGACGCTTTGGAATCGCCAGGGTTTCACTCACAGGAGACGCTTGGGATTTTGGAAGAGCATCGGCTGTCGCCGACACAGATCGTATTTGAGATCACAGAACGTGGCGCGATTGAGGACTATACAAAGTTTGGCGAGATGTTGGCCTGTTATCACGAAAAGGGGTATCGGATTGCGATCGACGATTTTGGCACGGGGTATAACAGCCTGCAGTCGATTGTGTACGTCAATCCGCATATTATCAAGGTGGACCGATCGATTGTCAGCCAAATTGACGTCCGGGAAAGGCAACAAAAACTTTTGGAAATAATTACACATTATGCGCGCGAGATAGGAGCGCTCGTTTTAGCGGAGGGTGTGGAGAGAGAAGAAGAGGTGGGCCAGCTGAAACGTTTGGGCGTTGATTTGGCCCAAGGTTACTATTTTGGTGTGCCATCCACCGACATGGCCAATTTTCGCCGTCTGTTGAGGCATTAAACGGCTCATTATTGGCGTTTGGACAGACAGGCCAATGTTCTGGAAAAAGCGGTTGCGGACAGGGGCTGTCCTCAAAGGCTGTTTGACCTTTCGGGACAGCCCCTTTGTTGGCTTCTCTTCCGGAACACTTATCGGATTCCCATTTTTTCTTGCACGGTTTTGAGGGTTTTTTCCGCGATTGCTGCCGCTGTATCTGCCCCTTGCGCGAGCACGGCATCCAGCTCCGGGCTGTTTATCCATTCCTGGTATCGCTGTTGGAAAGGTTCCAGCTTCGTGATGACCAATTCAGCTAGGTCGTTCTTGAAGGTTCCGTACCCTTGACCTTGATAACGTTGTTCAATGAGCGTCATTTCCTCTTCCGAGAGAAGGGAATAGATGGTCAGCAAGTTGCTGATGGCCGGTTTATTCTCCTTGTCATAGCGGACCACTGCTTCAGAGTCGGTGACCGCGCGCCGGATTTTTTTCCGGATCATGTCCGGCGTATCCTGCAGCAAGATTTTGCTGTTGGGATTGGGATTGCTTTTGCTCATCTTTTTCGTCGGGTCATCCAGGCTCATGATGCGCCCTCCGAAATCGGGGATCAACGGCTCCGGGATGGTGAAGGTCGCCCCAAAACGGCTGTTGAAGCGTTCGGCAAGGTCGCGCGTCAGCTCCACGTGCTGTTTTTGATCTTCGCCGACAGGAACATGGGTGGCCTGATACAGCAAGATATCGGCGGCCATCAAGGCCGGATAGGTGAAGAGGCCGACACTCACTGCCGCTTTGCCTGCCGACTTTTCCTTAAACTGTGTCATGCGTTCCATTTCTCCCATATAGGCGACGCATTGCAAGAGCCAGCCGAGTGAGGGATGCGCCGGAACGTGGGATTGGACGAAGAGGATTGAACGTTTCGGATCGATGCCTGCCGCCAGATAGGTGGCCGCCAGTTGACGGATCGCCGACCGCAGTCTCTCGGGTTCCTGTGGGACGGTGAGGGCATGCAGGTCGACAATACAGAAGATACAGTCGGCTTCATCCTGCATCGTGACGAACCGTCGAATGGCACCTAGGTAATTTCCCAAGGTGATTTCGCCACTGGGTTGGATTCCGGAGAAGTAGACGCGTTTCATTTTTATCGACTCACCTCTTGTCTCTTGTGACTTGCTTGTCGTGGATGAAAAGGCTCCGTTACGACTGAAATTGTAACATGCGGCTCAGATGCTCGGCTGCCTGTTTGACCTGTGTTCCGAACCACCTGATTTTTTCCGGCGTAAACCGTTGTACGGGGCCCGAAATAGCCAGCGCAGCCAGCACCTCTTTTCCTTTGAAAATCGGCGCGGCTACGGCCGCCGCTTCCGGCTCACGTTCACCGATGCTAAATGCGTACCCCTGTTCGCGAACTTCCCGCAACTCCTCTTTTAGACGCTCACAGGACAAGCCAGGAGGCCATTCGGGATGGCGGAACACCGCTTCCTGTTCCTCAGGCGTCGCGTAGGCAAGCAACACTTTGCTGCTGGCGCCGCCAAACAGCGGAAAACGTTCACCAATTCGCACCACCCGTCGGATCTCTTGCGTACTCTGCACTGCCTGAATGCGGACCCTTTCCAAACCGCTTTTGATATACAGACTGATGGTTTCGCCCACGGCGTCCCTCAGTTTGCGCATTTCCGGCAACAGCAGGTCGGTCCATTCCTCCTTTGCGGCTGCGGAAGCAAGGTCCCAGATGCTGCTTCCTAGCCGATATTTTTCGGTTAAGGGATCGCGCTGGACAAATTGTTTTTGTTCCAGTGCCTGCAGGAGACGGTAAACCGTGCTCTTGTGGAGAGACAACTGCTTGGCGATCGAAGTCAAGCTCAATTCCTGATGATGCCGGAAACAGAGCAAAATGTCCAGCGCCCGCTCAACGGAGCGAACCGTCGGTTTTTCCTGATTCATCAGACCGGACCCCCTGCATGATCGGTTGTTTCGTTTCGCGAAACAATGTTTCATTTTTTTAGCCAATTATAGCCGGAAATGAAACGAACGTAAAGGCTTCATGTTGGATTGGGGAAGTGGAATCCGAAGAAATCACAGGGGGACAGGTGCGGGAATAAGATGAATTGACATTTAGCAAAAGTGAGTGGGTTCATTGAATACACAGGGTTGATTCGAGGGGGGACACGTGTTGAGTGGCTGGCGGGAGACGTTGCGGGAATATTGGAATATCAAAAACCAAGCCTCTTTTGATGAAAAGCGGCTTAAAGATTTAAGGAAGCTGATTCACCCGGAAGGAGAGATGGACGAGGCCCTGGAGTCCTGCCGACTGTTGCGCATGCGGGAATCTTGTGAACGGCGAAACGTAACACCCATCAAGCAGGAATGCAGGGTTCGGATTCTTCAGCCGAAAGTGGGGGACGGGGAGGTCGAGGCGCTCCTTTCCGTGCATGAACGACAGGTCAATCGCGATCGGAAGATGCGGGTGCACCTGGAGGAAGAGCTGCGATTGCACCGTGTGAAACTAAGGCGGGTGAGAAACCGCTGGCGGGTGACAGAGGATGTTTGGCTCACGCATGCCGGTGAGTGGGAGGATGCAGGCGGGAGGGAGGATGCTGGTGGAGGGGAAATGTGCGGCGAAGAAGGTTCTCCATCTCAGGAAAAGTTTTTACAGGATGTTCGTTTTCTGTTTCAACGGGGCAAAAGTTACCGACGGGACCTTGCGGTCCGTTACGCGGAAAGTTGGTGGAATGGGTATAACCCACAATATCGGGCCTTTGATGTGGATTGCACCAATTATGTATCCCAATGCTTGCGCGCAGGCGGCGCGCCAATGACCCTGATCGGGCATCGGGAAAAAGGGTGGTGGTATCAGAGGAAGGGTGGGCCCAATGACAACTGGAGCTACAGTTGGGCGGTGGCGCACAGTCTGCGCTGGTACTTGAGCGCTAGCAAAACCGGTTTGCGGGCGGTGGAAAAAAGCGCGGCCTCCCAACTGGAACTGGGTGATGTGATTTGTTATGATTTTGATGGAGACGGGAAATGGCAGCACAATGCGATTGTGACAGCCTTTGACGATCGCGGTGAACCTTTGGTCAATGCCCACAGCAACCATGTGCGCCACAAATTTTGGGATTACCGGCATTCCTATGCCTGGACCAAACAGATTCGGTATACGTTTTTTCATATCCTCGATCCGTTGTGACGTCCTCCCCCGAATAAATTCGGGGGCATCCCCGGCGACTCAAGCTGCCGGAGATTTAGGCTCGTGGACCGTGTGCCAACCCAGCCGGATCGGCACGACCACGGGGGTCGCCACATCCCCACTACTCCGTCGCTCTGCGACTGGAGATACCTTGTACGCCGCCAGGAACAGGTTTGCCGCCCCGTTCACATCGGCGTGGGTC
>CAMTVR010000021.1:0-45839 GCA_947085265.1 uncultured Bacillus sp.
CTGATCCGCTTCAGCATTTTGATCTTCGTATGAACGCCTTCGGTGTAGCCGTTCGTCACCCGCCAGTCGTGATAGGCGAGGATCTCCTCCTTCCAGCGCCGGAGCGTCCGTCCCCACTGCACGAGCGCCGCATCGCTTGCCACCTCTGTCTCCAACAGCACACGCTCCAGGATGGCCTTCGCTTCCTCCCGTGAAGAGGCCCGGTAGACGTCCCGAAGCTGCTCCTTCACCCAGTGAAACTGCGCCACGTTCCGGAAATGCTTGCGGATCGTGGCCAGCTGGCTCGCCTGGCGTTCGGTGAGGTCCTCTTCGTTTTTGACGAGCGGCCAGCGGGGAAGCCGGTGCCCCGAGACCGATTGTTCCACAAGCCGCGCTTCATCCACCCGCCGGTTGGCGTCTTTGAGGACGTGAAAATGATCGGCCACCACGACAACGCCCGGAAGCACGCGCTGAAGGAGCTTGCGCCAGCTGTCTTTGAGATCGATGCACACCGCCCGGATGCGCTGCTTGACGGACTGGGGCATCCGTTCGAAAAACGATGTCAGCGTCCCCAGCCGGTCGTCCGTGGACGCACCCAGAGGAAGACAGGCTTTCGGTCAACCCAGGTGTGCAGTTTCGGCCGCCACCTGGAAGTACGGCTGTGGACGTGGTGGCTCAGGGCATGACAGTCAGGGCAGCGGGCCTCCTTCTTCGGCCGGCATAAACGTCGATGTGGTGCTCGTTCATCTCGAAGCGATAAATGATCCACTCTTGAAGACCGAGGAGAGAAGCGATAGACTTTTTCATAGGCGGTCGGAACCTCCTTGGGATGTGGTGTGGTTACTAATCCCTTGGCTCTTCGGCCGCCTTTTTCCTGCTTCACCAACTTTTGAGTTTAGAGCCTAGCGCTTGAAGTATGTTTTAAATAAGCGTAAACTAAATTGTAGCTTTTCATCCAAAACTAAAAAAGAATGAGGGGATAACCCGTGCCGCATTCATACTTGGAAACAAAAACAAAGCCCCGTCGGGGAAGACCGAAGCAGGCACCGAATAATCCTGATTTTATTGCAAAAAGAAATGAGATCATTGAAGTGGCTGCAAGAGTGTTTCGTGAAAAAGGATATGATTCTGGCACTCTCAAAGATGTTGCTGAGGAGCTGGGGATTACCACGGCAAATATATACTATTACCTGAAAAACAAGGAAGAATTGTTGTTTGAAATTATTCACCGCTCCGTTACCTTGGGATTAGGGCGTCTAGCAGAACTGGAAAAAGAGGATAACGCCGCTTTGCGGTTGAAGAAGATGATGCTGGTTCATGCGCGTTTAATGACAGAAGAGAAAGACATGTTTACGGTACTCTTTGATCACAAGGATCGGTTGTCAGAAGAGCACCTCAGAATCATTGGCGAAAAAGAGAAATTATATTTGAACCATTTTCGGCGTACGATCCGGGATGTTATTAACGATGGTTTTTTTCCGGATGTGGATGTGGAAAATGCGCTGCACATGATCATGGGAATGTGCAACTGGATTTATAAATGGCATCGCACCGGGAAAGATCCGGATTACGAAACGCTGGTCGAGGATTGGTTTGCCATTATCTCCCCGAGATAACCCCGTGTGCGATGCATCTTTTCCCATGAACATCAGGAGGAGATTTTGTACTTGCAAAAAGGGGAACGAAGTTATATAATTTAATTGACTGATTAATAAAATTAATGTTGAGGAGAGTGAGTTTAGGGATGAAAGAAAGCTTTGAGTCTTTGATCCATTCAGGGAAGAAGATTGAACCAATGGACGATATTCCTGAGGATTACCGTGTGGCTGCGCTGCGAATGATCAAATTTCACGCTTTTAGTGAAGTCATGGGCAGCATGCCGGAAGGCGAGTGGATACCTAAGGCGCCCAATCTGTTTCGCAAGCGTGTTTTGGCGGCAAAAGTACAGGATGAAGTCGGACATGGACAGATTCTGCTTCGGGTCTGCGAGCAGCTTGGACCTACCCGGGAAGAGTTGTTAAACGAATTAGCGTCAGGCAAAGGGAAATATCTAAATATTTTCCACTATGAGTTGGAGACTTGGGCAGATGTCGCCCTGATCGGATGGCTGGTTGACGGTGCCGAAATTGAACGCCAAATCACGTTGCAGGAGAGCAGTTTTGGACCCTATGCCCGGGCCATGAAAAAAATTGTGTACGAAGAAGCCTTTCATTTCAGACAAGGGGCAGATGCTATTGAGGCAATGATGAACGGAACGAAAAAGCAGCGGGACATGGTTAACGATGCCGTGCGTCGCTGGTGGGACAGGGTCTTGATGCTCTTTGGACCGCCCGATAGCGACTCGGTTCACGATGAAAAGCTCCGTTACTATCGATTAAAGATCAAGTCAAACGATGAGCTGCGTCAATCCTGGCTGACGCTCTTCGTGCCGCGCATTCAAAAAATGGGCGTGGAAATTCCTGATCCGACTTTGCGCTATGACGAGAAGAAAGGGAGATGGATTTTTAGAGAACCGGATTGGAGCGAACTGAAGAAAGTGAGAGACGGAATTCTGCCGGCTCGTCAGAGGCGATTGAAGCAGTTTCAGGAAATGTATTCGGCAAACCAGTGGGTAAGGGAGATCGTGCAGAAGCCGGAACTAAAACAAGTCGTCTAAAACGGAAAGCAATTCAAAGAAGGGAGGAAAAATCAGATGCAGGGGGGAGCAGAGAACAATGTCTTCGAAGTTTTCCGCATGGACAAGAGGGGAGAACCTTATGTCCATGTAGGTTCTGTCCTTTCTGCTGATCCGGAGATCGCTCTGTTGACAGCGCAGGAATGCTATGGGCGCCGGGAAGGTTGTGTCAGCATCTGGGTTGTTCGCCGCGCGGACATTGTAGCGACGCCGCCAGAAGCAGAGGAGACGTTTCAAATAAACACGAATAAGCACTATCGATTCCCCAGGTTAAGGCCCGGAAGGGTACAAGTCAAAGAGGAGGACGAGGAATGATGGGCTCGCTAGCGGATGACAGGACGCGTTTGGCTCATGAGCTTTTGATGATGGCCGATGACGAGTTCGTTTTGGGGGCTTTTCTTGCCGAGATGACAGGTGGGGGTCCATTTGTTGAGGAAAATGTCGCTCTTTCCTCGATTGCTCAAGATGAGTTGGGGCATGCGGAATTGCTTTACAATGTGGTTCCGAGATTGCAACCTTATGTTTCGTGGAAAAATGCAGATGCTTTTGTTTATGAACGTCCAGTTGAGGAATTTAGGAATGCGGCGCTGGTTGAATCCGGTTCGCACGCTTGGGAAAATGTTGTCGTCCGCCATTATCTCTACGAAATGGCTGATGACTTTAGGATAAAAAAATTGCTGGAAGCAGCAGAAGGGGAAGTGAAAGAACTATTGCTGCAAATCCAGCGGGAGGAGCAGTTTCATTTATACCACTGGAAAACCTGGATGAGCCGATTGGCATTGCATGATGAGGGAAAACGTCGACTACAAGAACAACTTGTCAAAATTTGGTCCAAATTCACAGGCTTTTTTATGGATACGGAATGGTCGGAACATCGCGGATACATTCTCGTGGTAGAACGGGAGCTCAATGCAATGGGCTTTGACATTCCTGCGGTGCCGGAAAAAGATTCAGGGCGAACGGAACACAGCGAGGAGTTAGTGGATCTTCTAATGCGAAATCGCACTATTCGCCTATCTGGGGTGGGGACGCAATGGTAATCGGTCAAGGAGACGGCATTTTAAATGAGGCAAATGCGGCTATTTATCAGGAGTATGACATGATTTGGGAGTTGTTAAAGGGTGTCGAAGATCCTGAAATGCCTCTTAGCATTGTGGAATTAGGGATTGTAAACGACGTTGCCGTGACGGTTGATCCGGATGGCGAGAAGCGTGTAAAAGTTGATGTGTCGCCGACTTTTACGGGGTGTCCTGCCTGGAAAGAGATTGTCCGACGAATTGAAGATCAACTGCGCCAGGCGGGGATATCCCGTGTGGATGTCCATTTGAACTACGGTTTAAATTGGACGCCGGAAAGGATTAGCATTGAAGGAAGAAAAAAGTTGAGAGAGTTTGGAATCTCGATAGAAAAAAATAGAAACCATCGTTTTGAGGCTTTCTGTCCGTACTGTGGAGGAACCCGTGTGACCGTGGAAAATGACTTTGGACCGACGCTATGCAAGAAAATCTACTTTTGTCAGGACTGTCACAGTCCTTTTGAAGTGCTCAAAGCGCTCCGCTAGTTAAGGATTGCGGGGCGAAAAATCATTTTACTGAGGGGCGATGCATGTGTCGTCAATCATCGTTGGGGTTTGGTTCTCAGCTGATCAAGAAAAGGAAAGTGAACTAAAAGCGCTTTTAAAGCGTTTGCGGACTCTTTCCATGGAAGAAAGTGGTTGTGAACATTATGAACTTTATGAGGACAAGAAAAAGAAAGGGCAATTTTTCATCCTTGAACAATGGCGGGATCACGATGCCTTTGTTACTCACTCTAAACAACCGCATGTGGTTCAGGCGTTTAAAGAGATGGAATCTCTTTTATCAGAACCATATAAAATTGCACATTACAGGGTGGTCGAGGACTGAGTAGGTACAACTGTGATTGAACGTGAAGCGGAATGATAAAGAAGGTGTTCAGGGGGGATTGAGGATGGTCCCTGAATTGCAAGAATTGAAAAAACCTATCAACAAAGTGCTTGACGGGGTTTGGCGCATTACCCTTCCGCATATGGAATTGCAGACGGTGAATGTGTTTTTGTTGGAAGGGAATCCCTTAACATTAATCGATTCTGGACCGCCTTACAAAGAAAGCATGGCAGCATTGTTGAAATGTCTCCAGGAACTTGGTTATCAGTGGGAAGACATTGAGGTATTGATTTTAACCCATCCCCATATTGATCATTTGGGCGGTGCCGCTTTCCTTCCCCCCGTCCCTCATGTGTGGGCTTATCACGGTGTGCGTGATGAAATCGGAAACTATGAAGCTTATGTCCATCGATGGCACCAAATACCGGCAGCGTTGGCCAAAGAGTATCCGGGTCTGTCTTCCCTTTTTTGCAGCAAGATTTGCAGGGAGTGGTTTGTTCAATTTTTTACACCCGGCGGTGCAGTCGTGATTACAGAAGAATTTTTTGATGGGCAAGTATTGGATATCGGGTCACGAAAGTTGAAAGTCCTGCATACACCTGGACACAGTATGCATCACGTTTGCCTTTATTTGGAAGAGGAAGAATTGCTATTTTCAGGTGATTATATTTTGCCACGAGGTCCGGCGTTGGTCCGTTTTATGGGAGATCGCAAGGATGCCTTTGTCCATTCGCTGAAAAAGATTGAACCTTTGCGCATTCGGCGTGTTTTGCCTTCACACGGCAGTGAAATGACTCGTGAAGAAGGTTTGACCCATGTATCTAGCCTTTTTGAGTGGCAGAAAGAAAAGATCCGCTCCGCTTTAAAGGAAGGGCCTTCTACGGCATTTGACATTTTTCTTGCTTATTGGGGGTTGCAGTTTTTTGCTTTGGAGAGGGTGGCTTTGGATTTTTGCGGCGTGGATATGTTGTTGCACGAGATGCTGACAGCAGGGGAAGTGATCCAAGAAGGCCAGTTATACAGACTATCTGACAGTCATCCTTGATTCTCGTATACCGATATGTGAGGTGTTAAAGGTAAATTGGAATATGTACGGCTAGCAAAGTATCTAAATAGGAAGGACAATTTTGGCCGGCTAATTGGTGCGGAGTTGTTAGAAGTTAAGGAAGGGTATGTCAAAATGGCGGCTAAGGCGACCGAGGAGAAGCTTAATTTTCTTGGATTGCCTTCCGGTGCCTTTATTTTTTCGCTGGCCAATGAGGCTGTCGCGTTATGCGTGAACGCACATGGCAAGGCGGCCGTAGGTTTGGCAATGTCAATTCAATATCTCGCATCTCCGAAAGTCGATCACTATCTGATTGCGGAGTGCCGTGAGGTCAGATTAACACATAAGATGGGTTTTTACGAAGTGGAATTGTTTGACGAAGATGGCAGCAAGGTGGCGCACTGTACCGCTTCCTCTTATCGCACAAGCCGCTTGCATAAGATCATGGATGACGCATAACAATAGCCGTTGACAAAACGTTTACGGGCAACTTGCCCAAATGTGACAGTGTTAAAAGGGGGGGTTTGATGCGAGAAGTGGTTCTTGTCGATGGGGTAAGGACACCTATTGGCAGGTATAAGGGTGCGCTGGCAGACATTCATCCAGTTGACCTGGGGGCGCTTACTTTAGGGAAATTGATGGAACGTCATCCGGTGGCACAGGAAGTCGGGATTCTGACATACGGGTGCATGAACATGGTCGGTGAGCAGTCTCTCAATGTCGGCCGCAATGCTTGGATTGCAGCCGGATTGCCGGTTACGGTGCCGGCGGTGACAATGGACTTTCAAGGAGGGTCAGGGCTGCAAGCGCTGAATACGGCTGCATCGCTTATTGCTTCAGGGGAAGTGGATGTAGCCGTGACGGGCGGGGTAGAAAGCCTTAGCCGCGTACCGTTGGGAGCAGGTGTAAAATTCGGCGACCCGATTCCGGAAAGCTGGAGGAAACGCTTCGACTTTGTCCATCAGGGGTACTCGGCCGAACTGGTTGCTGAAAAATACGGTTATTCACGCCAGGAATTGGACCGATTTGCTTTTGAAAGCCATAAAAAGGCAGCAGCGGCGATTTCGAGAGGGAGATTTGCGCAAGAGATCGTGCCTGTGATGTTAGCCGACGGCACGCTTTTTGAGAACGATCAGTGTGTCAGATTTCAGGTGGACTTGGAAAAGATGGCCTCTTTACCTACTCCCTTTAAGGAGAATGGCGTTGTCACTGCCGCCAATTGCTCATCATTGGGAGACGGCAGCTGCGCTCTTTTGTTGGCCAGCAGAGAAAAAGCGGAGGCGCTTGGACTGCCGGTTCGTGCCAAGATCCTGGCGCAAGCTGCAGCTGGAGCAGATCCGACGCTGATGCTCATGGGAACGGTCCCGGCTACCCAAAAAGCATTGCAGACGGCCGGATTGTCGATTGATGAGGTGGATTTGTTTGAAGTGAATGAATCTTTCGCTTCAGCCCTTTTGGCTTGGGCTGATGAACTGCAGGTGGATATGAGCAAGGTGAATCCAAACGGCGGCTCCATCGCGCTTGGCGATCCGGTAGGTGCAACGGGTGGAAGACTTGTGTTGACGCTGCTTCATGAATTGGAAAGACGGAATTTGCGAATTGGATTGGTAACGATCAATTGTGGTGGCGGGCTGGGAGTGGCAACTGTGATTGAACGGGAATAATTTTCATGTCCGTGAGGGCTTGAATTTATCCCTCTTGTCCGCATATAATTTAATTAACATTTAATATAATTATGTATGATTTCGTTAGGGCGCCAAACTTGGGGGAGGTTGAAATAATGAAGGAAAGTTTTGAGGCACGCGTGGCATCGGGGCAAAAAATTGAGCCATATGATGAGATGCCGGAAGATTATCGTCAAGCGGCTTTGCGGATGATTAAATTTCATGCGACCAGTGAAGTGGTGGGCGCTGTTCCGGAAGCAGAGTGGATTCCTTATGCCCCTACCCTTTTCCGCAAACGGGTATTGATGGCAAAGGTGCAGGATGAGGTGGGGCATGGACAGATTTTAATGCGCGTGGTGGAGGATTTGGGGATCAGCAGACGGCAATTGATTCAGGACATTCTAGACGACAAAGCCAGATATTTGTCGGTTTTTGATGAAGAATACCCGACGTGGGCAGATGTCGGAATGATTGGATGGTTGGGCGATGGTGCTGAGATTGAGAGGCAAAAGACATTGCAAGAATCAAGTTATGGCCCATATGCGCGCGCGATGCGAAAAATAGTGTTTGAAGAGGCGTTTCACTATCGGCAAGGGCTCGACATTATTTCAACTATGATGGAAGGAACGAAGGCGCAGCGAGACATGGTCCAGGAGGCTTTGAATCGATGGTGGTGGCGCTTGATGGTCCTTTTTGGTCCGCATGATAGCGATTCCAAGCATTCTGATATTCTGTTGCACTATCGTTTAAAAGTACGGAGCAATGATGAGCTGCGGGAAAGCTGGTTGGATAAATTTGTACCGCGTATTCTCAAAATGGGATTGGAGATACCGGATCCGTCACTGCATTATGATGAAAAAAAGGGAAGATGGAGGTATAAAGATCCGGATTTCACGATTTATAAAACGAGCAAACAATTGCCTTCTCACCACAGACGGCTTGAAATTTTGCGCAAAAGTTATGAGACCAACGGTTGGGTGAGACAATTAATTGAATTAAATGATTCGAGGCTCGATATGAGTGCTTGATGAATGTTATAGAAAAAAGTTGGCATGAGATGGGGAGGAGAAGACATGGTGGGGATTTTGTCGTATGGGGCATATATTCCGTATCATCGATTAGAGCGCAAGAAAATTGCCCATGCGTTTGGTGCCAGTGCGATGCCTGGTGAAAAAGCAGTGGCCAATTTTGATGAGGACAGTCTCTCGATGGCTGTGAATGCGGGGTTGGACTGCCTTGCCGGTTTTGATGAAAAGTTGGTTGATGCATTATTCTTTGCGACGACCACATCCCCATACGACGAGAAGCAGTCTTCGGCTACAATCGCAGCAGCCCTTGATTTGAAGCGAAGTGTCCGGACAGCTGACATCACCGGTTCACTTCGCGCTTCGTCATCGGCGCTGTTGTCTGCTGTCGATGCCGTGCGGTCCGGAGCGAATACGGTGCTTGTGACCGCTGCAGATTGTCGGCTAGGTGCTCCGAACGGCTTGAGCGAACAGTTGTTTGGAGACGGAGGGGCCGCTTTCCTCATTGTGCAGGGCAAGGATATGATTGCCCGCGTAGTTGCTGTTAACAGTTGCACGAATGAACATATTGGCAACTGGCGCAGCCGGGGAGATGATTTTGTAAGAAGCTGGGAAGAACGATTTGTTCAAAAAGCATATGAAGAGACGGTTTTGCCAAGCGTGCAAGGGATTCTCGAAAAGAGTGGCTTGCAGCCGGCTGATTTTGCCAAAATCGTGATTGCGGGACCTGCTTCCCGTGGACAATTGGCGGCAGCGGAAAGCCTCGGATTTCGTAAAGAACAATTTCAAGATCCGTTGATCGATTTTGTTGGCATGACTGGAACTGCGCACGCTCCGATGATGTTGGTGGCTGCTTTGGAAAAGGCGGAGCCGGGAGATCGCATCTTGTTTGTCAGTTTCGGTGAAGGTAGTGATTCGATCGTATTTGAAGTCACGGATGCGATCAAACGCCTGACTGGCCGCCGGGGAGTGAGTGGGCACCTTGAACATAAGAACAACGCTCTCCCTTATAATTCCTATTTGAAGTGGAGGGGCGTTCTCCCAACCGAACCTGCTCGCCGTCCGGAAACCCCGAGACCTTCCGTTACGGCAATGTATCGAAATTATCATCAAAATTTGGCTTTTTATGGCTCAAGATGCTTGGAGTGCGGAACTCCGCAATTTCCAAAACAGCGCGTATGCACTCAGTGTCAAGCAAAAGACAGAATGGAAGACTATCGTTTTTACGGCAAAACAGCCAAGATTGTCACATATACTGTGGACTACTTGGCAGCCAGCCCTGCACCGCCGACAGTGATTGCAGTGGTTGATTTCGAAGGGGGCGGACGGATTATATGCGAAGTGACGGATTGCGATCCTGGAGAGATCCGGATCGGAATGGAAGTGGAAATGACGTTCAGGCGGCTGTATCAAGCGGGCGGGATTCACAACTACTTCTGGAAAGCGAAACCGAAACGATAGGGGTGAGCGGAGATGGGCATCAACGGAATTACAGACCGCGTCGCAGTGATAGGCATGGGATGCACGCGTTTTGCCGAACACTGGGATAAAAGCGCTGAAGATTTGTTGGTCGAAGCGGCGTATGAATCGTTTGTTGATGCCGGTGTGGAACCGACCGATATCGACGCATGCTGGCTGGGTACCTTTCAATCTGGGCTGTCGGGATTAACGTTGTCAGGTCCTTTGAAGACTCAGTACCTTCCGGTGACACGTGTCGAGAACATGTGTGCGACTGGTTCGGAAGCTTTTCGAAATGCGTGCTACGCGGTTGCTTCGGGTGCATGCGATATGGCGCTTGCAATCGGCGTAGAGAAGTTGAAAGATTCTGGATACAGTGGTTTAGCCGTGAGCGAGCCACCGTCGGACGGCACAACACCGGCGATTACTGCGCCTGCCGCATTTTCTTTTTTGGCGCCAGCATATTTTGCAAAATACGGATTAGAGCCTGAGAAGGGCAAGGAAGTGCTGGCTCGGATCGCTTGGAAGAATCACCGAAACGGTTCGCTGAATCCGAAAGCGCAGTTTCGCAATGAGGTACCGCTGGAATCGATTCTTAAGTCGCCGATGGTGGCAGCTCCGCTTGGCATCATGGATTGTTCGGGTGTTGCCGATGGGGCGGCTGCCGCGATTATTGTACGCACAGAAGACGCCCGCAAGTTTAGGAACGATCCAATGTATGTGAAAGCGCTGGCCGTTGCTGCAGGACCGGGTGACGGGCGGCTTCGCCAGGATTTCGATTTTACGTCAATTCGCGAGAATGTGAAGGCTGCAGAAGACGCATACCGGCAGGCCGGCATTACCAATCCTCGCAAGCAGATCGACATGGCAGAGGTTCATGACTGTTTTACGCCAACCGAATTAATCATCTATGAGGATCTTGGGTTTAGTGAGCGTGGCCAGGCTTGGAAAGATGTACTGGACGGTGTGTTCGATCTGGATGGGGAACTTCCGGTCAACCCAGACGGCGGGCTTAAATCTTTTGGTCATCCGATTGGCGCCAGCGGTCTCCGCATGCTCTACGAAATCTACTTGCAGTTTCAAGGGAAGGCCGGAAAACGGCAGCTGCCCAATCCAAAGATTGGTTTAACCCATAACTTGGGCGGTTTTCCGTGGCAGTGTGTTTCATTCATTTCGATCGTCGGAAAAGAGCTTTCTTAGCAGCGAGGATATTGAGCACTCGTTGATTGACAGGAGGTAAAGCATGGATCATTTGTATTTGCGCGAAGAACACCAGATGTTTCGCAACGCATTGCGAAAATTTCTTGAAAAAGAAGCGGTTCCTTTTTACGACCAATGGGAGCAGGAACGGTTGATCCCCCGTTCTTTTTGGAAAAAGATGGGCGGGCAGGGGTATTTGTGTCCAACCGTTGACGAAAAATATGGTGGCGCCGGTGTTGACTGGGCCTATTCTGTGGTCATTATCGAGGAATTGGAAAAGGTCGGTTCCGGGTTGGCTGGCATTTCCTTGCATAACGAGATTGTGGTTCCCTATCTGACGACGTACGGGACGGAAAAACAGAAAGAGCGTTGGCTCCCAGGTTGTGTAAGCGGCGACATTATTACTGCAATCGCGATGACTGAACCAGGTACAGGGTCCGATCTAGCGAATATCCGGACGACCGCGATCCGGGACGGTGATTATTATGTGCTCAATGGGCAAAAAACGTTTATTACAAACGGCATTCACGCCGACCTGGTCTTGGTAGCGTGCAAGACAGATCCGAATGCAGTTCCTGCACACAGAGGGATTAGCCTGATTTTCGTGGAGCGGGGGATGTCGGGATTTTCCAGGGGGCGGAAGTTGGATAAAATGGGCTGTCACAGCCAGGATACGGCTGAGTTGATTTTTGAAGAATGCCGTGTTCCGGTCGAAAATCTGCTGGGGGAGGAGGGGGAGGGCTTTTTCTACCTGATGGAGAAATTGCAGCAGGAGCGTCTCGTCGCTGCGATTGGAGCGCAAGTTGCGGCGGAGGAGATGCTGAAGATGACGATCGAATATGTCAAGAGCCGGGAAGCGTTTGGACAGCCGATCAGCAAGTTTCAAAACACCCAGTTTAAGATTGCAGAAATGGCTACAGAAATTGAAGTGTCACGCGCCTTTCTTGACCAGCTGATTGCCGATCATATTGCGCGCAAGGATATTGTGACGAAAGTTTCCATGGCGAAATGGTGGACGACAGAGATGGCTAAGCGGGTTGCGTCGCAGTGTTTGCAACTGCATGGAGGCTACGGTTACATGGAGGAATATAAGATTGCCCGCCGTTATAGAGACATTCCGGTATCTGCCATTTATGCAGGAACCAATGAGATCATGAAAGTGATCATCGCGAAAAATCTGGGGCTTTGACATTTGAAAGCAAAACATGGGGTTATTAGGGAGGAAAAAAACGAGATGAAAATGTTGGAGGGGAAAGTGGCGATTATTACAGGTTCGGGAAGAGGTATCGGACGAGCTGCAGCCGAAATGTTTGCTGACCATGGCGCTGCAGTTGTTGTCAACGATCTGGATGAAAAACCGGCGGCAGAGACGGTGGAGTCGATCAAAGCAAGAGGCGGACAAGCAATTGCTGTGGTCGGAAATGTAACCGCACACGATTTTCCGAAACGAATCGTCAGTGAGACGATTCGAACATTTGAAAAAATCGATATCCTGGTCAACAATGCCGGCTATACATGGGATGGTTTGATCCATAAAATGACCGACGAACAGTTTCAAGCCATGCTGGACGTACACTTAGTCACACCTTTTCGGCTCATTCGCGAAGTATCCCCGTATATGCGTGATGTAGCAAAAGAGGAAATTGAGCAGGGCAAGACCGTCTACCGCAAAATTGTAAACGTTTCATCCATCGCTGGGATAATGGGCAACGTCGGTCAAGCGAACTATTCTGCTGCCAAGGCGGGAGTGATTGGGTTGACAAAATCCATCGCCCGTGAATGGGGGCAGTTTAATATCAATTGCAATGCAGTAGCTTTTGGATTTATCGATACCCGTTTGACGCAAGAAAAAGAAAAAGGAGAAAGTGTACATGGGGTTTCGATAGGCATTCCTGCAAAATTTCGCCAAATGTTTTTGGAATCCATTCCGCAAAAGCGCGCTGGGACCCCCGATGAAGCGGCTGCTGCAATCTTTTACTTGGCATCGCCGCTATCCAACTATGTGAATGGACACGTCGTGACTGTGACGGGTGGATGGTATACGTGATGTAAAGGAGGAGAGAATGTGTTATTGAAAGATTTACTCATCCGCGCGGCAAACCGACAGCCGGACAAGGTAGCATATATTTCGAATAGCTTGTCATTTACGTGGTCAGAAATTAATAAGAGAGTAAATCAACTGTCTGCTTTTCTTCATAAACTCGGAGTTAAAAAGGGAGATAGAATTGCTTATCTTGGCATTGATTTGCATCAGCAGGTCGAGGTCATGTATTCCTGCGCAAAAGCTGGTTTCGTCAGGGTAGGGGTAAACTGGCGGCTTGGGGATAGGGAAATTAAATATATACTTGAAGATTCTGAATCAAAAGTGCTGTTTGTCGATCAAAAGACATCAGAAAAGGGCATGAAGATTGCGAAAGAGATACCGTCAATCCAGCATCTCATTGGGGTTGGAGAAGGTCATGGCTTGGAAATGGATTATGAAACCTGTATCTGTTCTCAACCAAATGAGGAAATAGAAACGCCGCTAGAGGGCAAAGATATTATCTCATTGTGCTATACGACAGGGACGACAGGATTACCCAAAGGTGCGATTTGGACCCATAATAATGTCATCCATTCCTTAGTAAATGGAGTATTACAGGCAGGATTGAGGAAAGATGATATATGGCTGCACGCACTGCCGGCAGCTGGTGTACCCATCATGTCCATGTTATGGACAGTTTATTGGGGGAACACAAACGTGTTGATGCCATATTTTGATCCAGTGCAAGCTTTAAGGTTGATTGAAGAAAACAACGTTACTGCAGCACTTTTCGTTCCAACGATGTTACAAATGATGCTTGCTCACCCCAAGTTTGATGAGTTTGATGTTTCAAAACTTCGTTTAATCGCGTATGGTTCTGCGCCAATGCCCCCAAGTAAAATTATAGAGACTTATAAAAAATTCAATTGCGACTTGCAACAATGGTACGGAAGTACGGAAAATACAGGTGCATGGGTTAGTTTGCTGGATCCTGATGAGCACAAGTTCGCGATTCAGACCGGTCAACATGAAATATTGGCCTCGTGTGGAAGACCGGCCTCACATGTTGATATTAAAATTGTTGATGATAATGGAGATGAGGTCTCGGTCGGCCAGTCGGGCGAGATTTTGATTAAGGGTGATGTGGTCATCCCAGGGTACTGGAAGGATGAGGAAAAAACTGGGAAAACGATTCGGGATGGATGGTTGCATACAGGAGATATTGGGAAGTTTGATGAATCTGGGCGTTTATATATACTTGACCGTACTGAATTCAGGATTAAAACAGGGGCTTATAATGTATATCCAGTTGAAGTGGAGAATGTGATTAGTGAACATCCTTTCGTCGAGGAAGTTTGTGTTGTGGGTGTTCCTGATGAAAAATGGGGGGAGGCGGTCTTGGCAGAAGTCCGACTCAAGGAAGGGGCACAGGTCACTGAATCAGAAATCATCGATTTTTGTAGAAATAAGATTGCTTCATATAAGGTCCCTAAACGCGTTGTGTTTGTTTCTGAGTTTCCACGCGGTGTAACTGGCAAATTACTGAAAAAAGAGGTAAAAAACAAATATCTAAAAAGGGAGGAGTGAATACAAAAATGAATATTGGACGGTGGATTACACATTGGTCTAAGTTGGCTCCGCGTAAAACGGCAATTATCTTCGAAGATCAAAAGTATACGTATAAGGATTTTAATCACTATGTCAATCGATACGCTAATACCCTAAAACAACTGGGAATAAACAAGGAAGAACAGGTAGCATGTTTGTCAAAGAATGCGCCGGAGTATTTGTTTTTATTTTTCGCTTGCGCCAAATTGGGCATCCGGTTTGTTCCGATCAATATCAGAGTGGTTTCTCGGGAACTCAAGTATTACATGGAAGCTTCCGAGGCTAAGATTTTATTTGCTCAGGAAGCTTTTCGAAGCGTCGTTGAGCAGGCTGAACTGAGAAATGTGAATATTATTTATTTCGAGCAAGTTGATCCGATCTTATCCTCTGATGCTTCTGAAGTTGTAGATGAAACAGTCACGTGGGACTCTGATATTGCGATTTGTTTCACGTCCGGAACGACTGGCAATCCGAAGGGCGCGATCATCACACACGGTAACATTTTTTGGGTTACCACTCAGATGATTGTCGGTTATGGCTATACCTCGGACGATGTCTGGATGCTTGTGCTGCCGTTATGTTTTACTGGTGGATTGATCCCGGCATCCATGCCATGCTTTCATTGCGGCGGAACGCTTGTATTGGAAAAAGAGGTGCAACCCAATCGGATATTAAAATTAGTGGAACGATATAAGGTTTCTGTCATGTTGGCGGCAACTTCTATTTGTCAGTTTCTCACTCAGGATGAATATTTTGCAGAATCAGATCTCAGTTCATTTAAAGCTTTAACGATTGGCGCGTCACCCGTTCCTCCTGCAGTTGTGGACAAATTTATTCAAAAGGGCGTCCGCATTTCAAATGCCTATGGAATTACTGAAGGCGGAGCAGCTGAGGCCTTGTTGCCTGCTGAGGATATGAAAACGCGCGGCGGATTTTACTTTCCTTGTTTGTATACAGAAGTATCAATCATTGATGACAACGGGAGTGAATTGGGAGTTGGGGAGATAGGCGAAGTGGCACTTCGTGGCCCAGTGTGTTTTAAAGGGTATTGGAAGAATCCAGAGGCAACGAAAGAAGCACATGTAAATGGATGGTTTAAAACAGGGGATCTTGGTTATAAGGATGCAGACGGGTATTTTCGCCTTGTCGACCGAAAGAAGGACATGATCATTACTGGAGGTTTAAATGTTTATAGCACGGAAGTAGAAAATGCTATCCTCGAATTGGAAGAAGTAAAGGAATGTGCTGTGATAGGCGTGGAGCATGATAAGTGGGGCGAGGCGGTTGTTGCAGTAGTCGTACCGAAAACTCAAGAGTCGCTTACTGAGGATAAAGTGATTGGCCATTGTCGTGAGATACTTGCAGATTACAAATGCCCCAAAAAGGTCATTTTTGCTGAACAGTTGCCTTACAACACGTCGGGGAAAGTACTCAAAAGAACGCTAAGAGAACAATATAAAAATATTCTTCTTCAGTAGAGATTATGAATATTGTTTTCTTTTTGTGATTTGGATAACTTTTACATGTCTGCTGCGTGTTTTGTATGGTTGCACCATTCAGCGGAGGTACACCGTCTGCTGGAATGCAGACAAACGACAGGAAAGAGGGTGTTGTGCCAGTTTAGTGTGAAGATATGAAAACGATGCGCGGACGTTATCCGTTGGGTGACGTCCGTTTTTGTTTGCGCTCGGCATAACATGACGAACCCCCTAGCTGCCAAGCAAGGATTAGTTTGGTAAACTTGGGCAGATAGGGAGGGTCTGCATGGAAGTCAACAGGAGCCATGGATGACATACGTTCAAAGAATGCCAGGTGGTTCGGACGTTTTCACCGGATTTCTAAAAAGATGGTTATTTGTATCAAGATATTCGTTTATTCCATGGTTGATTGACAGACATACATTGGATCAAGAAATCAGGTTAGGGGTGATGTTTAAAAGACGGTGATGAAAAATCAGGCATGATGAATTCATAAAAGAAAAAAGAAAGGAATGAAACATGTGGATCAGGCCAGTTTGAATTTGATGATAGGTCAGTCGGTTCGCGTCGAGCGAGGCGGACCTGAGGCCAGAATAGGCAAACTGTTGGCGGTGAAGAAGGATCATGTTGTCGTCTATCATGAAGAAGAAGGCGTGCTCTATTACAAGAACGATCATATCAAAAGTTTGAGTTTGGACGCCAGGGAGCATCCAGAGCTTGAGGAGAATCCGGATCAACCACAATCGGTATTACCCAAGTATATCGATGAGGAAGATCTTGTGTCGGTCATGGCAAATATGAAATATCGTTGGGTACAGATTAACCGCGGAGGACCAGAAAAAATTGAAGGTGTGTTGGTCGATGCGAATGACCAGGAAGTGACATTGGTTGTCGGAAATGAAGTCGTACGGGTCGTGACCTTCCATATTCGAAATATTAGCTATGGAATAACGAGACCGAAGGAACAAGAAGATGAGAATAGCGCCGAAAAAGGGAACAAAGAAAAGGATAATCATGCGGAAAAGGATAAACCCAAGGAAAAGGAGAATTCCAAGGAGAAGAATAACCCCAAAGAAAAGGAGAATTCCAAGGAGAAGGATAACCCCAAAGAAAAGGATTATCTCAAAGATAGGGATATTCAAAAGGCTAAGGGTGACCATAAAGTAAAAGGGAAGCATAGCCAAGAATGAGGATCATTCGGCTTCTGATGCCACCTCCTATACCGAGGTGGATTTTTTTGGGCCGTTTTTTCTTGGATGAAAAGGCGGTTGCATCAAGCGGCATGCTTTTTGGATGAATAGTGATGTAGTAAAAATATGCTTCCATGATAATTGGAGGGAGGCAAGTGATGCGTGCTATTAACCCGGGAAAATATCAGATGTTGGAACAATCAATGGGTGCGTGTCAATCGTGGCGGACCTGATTCCCATTATGGAAGGCTGATTGCCGTCCAAGATGATTATCTGGTGCTGCGGGCTGACGATCAGGAGATATACTGCCAAACGCGACATGTCAAAAGTATTACAGCGGACAGCTTCCTTCATGCTTGTTCATCGGATCAGGATGAAAATCAAGTTTCATTGCTGCGAAACGAAATGACATTTAGAGATCTCTTGAAAAAGATGATTTATCGACGGGTGATGATCCATGGAAGTGAACCCGAAAACATCGGTGGAATTCTGGTTCATTTACAAGATGGAGATATTGTCCTTGTTCACGATCATGAAGTGATGTTTGTACCCATTATTCACATCAAAACGGTTCGTCGTGATCTGAACAAGGCGAACGCTTCGAACAACGACTCTGCCAACGAAAAAGATGGCAGGGAAACAGAAGACGCCATGAAGGAAATGGCAGAAGGCCATGTGACGACGTTTGCAGAGTCAACAGTTGATGGGAACGTCGAATCAACACTGCGGCAGACACGTATTGATGTGGAATATCCCACGAACCTTCCGAAATATGAAGGAGAATTCAATCCTTTTAGTAAAAGAACATTTCTCGGATTTAAAAGAAAAAGAAGGCGGGAGTCTATAGTTTATCTCCCGTTAAGAAGAAAAAAGAATCAACGAAGAAAAGTGGGATTTCCAAAAACTTGGCATCCCATGGTTTGGCTTGCGGAATTTGTACAAGGGGATGCAAAAATCCGTGAAAGGAGGAGGGTTTCGTGATTGTGATTCTCATCCTATGCATCAGCGGCATGCTATTGTATGTTCTGTTAAAACCTCCGGCAACGACAACTCCCAGCAGAGCGTTATCAACCGGTTCGCAGTCTGGACTTCAACTGCAATACCAGTTCATCCAATATAGGCCAAGATTTCCACAAACCAATCCTGTGATTATCCGATACCACTTTATGCACAAATCTGTAAGAAGCATGGAGAATGTCCATGAATAATATCGATGTTTGGTTGATGTTCAACCTCTTTGTACTTGCGGTGCTTTTTATTATGTGGAGACCGTTTGGCATCAATGAAGCTCTCCCTTCATCGATTGCAGCTAGTATCGTTTTGCTGTTCGGGATTGTTCCACTGGCAGACGTTTTCAATATCTTCTCAATTGTGAGCGGCGCTTCCATCACCATTTTGTCTACCATTGTCATGTCTCTTGTTCTGGAAAGTATCGGTTTCTTTCGATGGGCAGCGATGAATTTGGCGATAAAGGCAAAAGGATCAGGAATCTTGCTTTTTTGGTACATCAATTTACTTTGTTTTTTGATGACCCTTTTTTTTAACAATGACGGCAGCATTCTCATTACGACACCGATTATCATTCAGACGCTTACGCTTTTAAAATTGAAGCCGCATCAACAAATTCCTTATCTGTTATCGGGCGCATTGGTTGCAACAGCATCTAGTGCCCCGATTGGCGTAAGCAATTTGGCCAACCTGATCGCATTGAAAATTGTCGGATTGGATTTAAATGCTTATGCGGCCATGATGTTTGTACCTTCGATGATCGGAATTGCAGCCATTACGATATTGCTATACGTATTTTTCAAAGCGGATATTCCAGTCAGTTTAAGAAACGATATCGATCCGTTCAATCTGCATGCCCAACTGTCTGATTATCCATTGAAGAAATATCCCCATCCATTATCCCCTCCATCGATGGAACACGTTCCAATTGACTGGACAATGTTTCGGATTTGCATTGGTATCGTCGTATTAACCCGTATCAGTTTTTTTGTTCTTGCCCCGTTCAATATCCCAACCGAGTGGCCGGCGGTGTTCGGAGCGATTTTGCTGATTGTCCTCAGATGGCACAGGAAAAAAATCGGCGCAATCGATGTGTTTAAAAAAAGTCCTTGGCATATTTTGTTGTTCGCTTACAGCATGTATGTGATCATTTACGGTCTCCATCATGTGGGGTTGACCGAGTTCATTGTTGACACCATCGGCGAAAAAGTGGGAGAAAACCACTTTTATGCGGTATTCATCATGGGACTGCTCATATCTTTGATGTCCAATGTATTGAATAATCTCCCAACCATCATGATCGGGACGATTTCCATTACAGAAATGGGGTTGGATCAACAAAGTATGCAAGTGGCCTATTTGGCCAATGTCATTGGTGCGGATATCGGCTCACTTGTTTTACCAATGGGAACCCTGGCCACATTGCTGTGGTTCCATACATTAAGGCAATACAAAATCCCCATGGATTGGGGCAAGTATGTGAAAGTGACGGTATACGTCATTCCGATCGGCCTGCTCCTGAGCTTACTATCACTTTATGGGTGGACAACGTATTTTATCTTTTAAAAACCATATTTGAAAGAGGTCATCTCTCATGAGTCATTTGAGTTCAATGGTCGGCAAAACGGTGGAGATGGAAATATCAGGAAAAATCGAACGTGTCGGGATCTTGATCGACTACGGCCTGGATATTGTCGTGCTTTATGACGGCATCCATTATGTGTATCTTCCGTACGGCCATATTCAAAGTGTTCGGCTTGTCCCAAACGCATCCCAACAAATATCCGAACCGCAATATGAGCGATGGGAAGACGCAAACGATCTTTCTTACCGTAAAGTATTAAATGCCGCAAAAGGAATGTTCGTAGAGATTTTTGTGGCCGGCAACCAGTCCATTCACGGTTATGTCACAAGTGTGCAAACGAATTACTTTGTCTTCTTTTCACCCGTTCATAACACGTTGTTTATTCCGATGTTTCATCTCAAATGGTTGATTCCTTATCCCGAAAACCAATCGCCATATACGCTGGATAAAAAGGATTTGCCGGTCAATCCGACGCGGGTAAAATTGTTCAGGACATTTGAGGAACAGCTGAAAAGTATGGAAGGGAAAATTGCCGTGTTTGATTTGGGCAGTAATCCTGATAAAATCGGGTTGTTGAAAAGTACGAATAACAATTTGGTCGAACTGGTCATTGCTGATCAAACGACGATGTATTGGAATATTCATCACATCAAGATGGTCAATTTCCCCCACTTAAATCGAGGATGAAAAGGCAGAAAGGGCGTTACCCGAATCCAGCGGGTAACGTTGTTTTTTGTGCCAGAAATTGTATCATGGGAATCAGAAACGAGAGGCGGCGTGTTGCATTGCTTGAATGGATGGAAGGGATGAATTGTTGAGTTGGCTCGATGATTTGTGTTCAAAGGGCGATGATTTGTGAATGAAGAGGTGGGAACGATGATTCTCGGTATTGGCATCGATCTGGTGGACATGCGGCGGATTGAAGCCGTTTGTGAGCGTCATGGGGAACGTTTTGTCCGGCGCATTCTCACCCCGGTGGAAAGGGGTGTATATCAGGCGTATACGGGTCAACGCCAGTTGCAGTATCTTGCCGGGCGGTTTGCCATCAAGGAGGCGGTGGCCAAGGCGTTTGGAACCGGCATTGGCCGGTGTATCGGCTGGCAGGATGTCGAAACGATGCAGGCGGGCGGAAGGCCGGCAGTGGTCCTTTCTGAAGATGCGAAAAGGCGATTGAGCGGGTGTTTTTCAGCGCAAAATGGTTCCGCGCAAAAAAGTGTTGAAATCTTTTCCAGCAGGGAAGCGCATGGAACATGGGAGAGGGTAACAGTTCACGTTTCTCTTTCACATGAACGGAACCACCTGGTTGCGCAGGCGTTGGTTGAGGCAGGTTGACATCTCAGATTTGGCTCATATGTTTTGGTTTGGTTCAGATGAAGGGTTGGTTCACATGTTGGGGCTTGTTCGCATATCTGGTAAGGCATGGACATATAGATGATAACGGCAAGGAGGGAAGTTTGTGTATCTGGTGAGTGCGCAGGAGATGCGTCAGATGGACCATTTGGCGATCGAGGAACTGGGAATCCCTCCCGCTGTTTTGATGGAAAATGCGGGCGCTGCGCTGGCGCGTGAGATCCGGCGGCAATACCCGGATGTCCGGCGTGTCCTAGTGCTGGCTGGTGCAGGGAACAACGGCGGGGACGGTTTTGTGGCGGCCCGCTGGCTGGCCAACCAGGGCCTGGCTGTCACGCTCTGCTTTCTGGGAAAAGAGAAGCGCATGTCCGAGGAGAGCGCCCTGCATCTGAATGTATTGCGGCGGATGAAGGAGAAAGTGGAGTTGGTCCCGGCAGTCCCAGGTTCCGCCGTTGGTCTGAACGAGGTACGCCATTATCTTGAGCAGGCTGAACTGGTCGTGGATGCCCTGTTCGGTGTCGGATTGAACCGGCCCATCCAGGGGGAGATGGCAGAGGTCATCAGCTGGCTCAATGCTTCCCCTGCCATTGTCGTGGCTGCTGATATCCCTAGTGGCGTCAATGCGGATACCGGCGCGGTGGAAGGCGTGGCTGTTCAGGCTGATGTGACGGTCACTTTTGGTTGTCCAAAGCGGGGGCATTACTTATTTCCTGGAGCCGAGTTGCGCGGACGATTGGTGGTGGCCGACATTTCCATTCCCACTTGGTTGGCAGGGCATGTCGGCGTGAAGGGGAGGCTGTTGACCACGGAACAGGTGAGCGGATGGTTGCCAGTCCGCAAAATTCATTCCCATAAAGGGACATACGGGCATGTCCTGGTCATCGGCGGTTCACGGGAAATGATCGGGGCGCCGGTTTTTGCCGCTTCTGCCGCTCTGGCCAGCGGTTCCGGGTATGTGACGCTGGCTGTGCCTGATTCGATCCTGGGACAGGTATCTGCGCTTGAGCCGGCTGCCCTCTTCTGGCCGTGGCCGGAAGCGGAGGGGCGCTTTGCCACCGAACGACGACTTTCAGCACTTCAGGAAGAGCTGGCGAACCGCCGTGTGACGGCGGTGGCTTTGGGGCCGGGGACAGGACGCTTGTCCATTGCTCGGGAATGGCTGCGCGACATCTTTTCCTTACCGGTTCCGTTGGTCGTGGACGCCGATGGCCTGAACATGCTGAGCGAGCATGTGGACTTGCTTCGCTTGCGCCGGGGGTGGCCCACGGTCTTGACGCCTCATCCGGGTGAGATGGCCCGCTTGTGCCAGACCACGGTGGCTGAGGTCGAGCGGCGGCGCTGGGAGTTGGCGGCCCGGTTTGCCGCCGAACACCGCTTGTGCGTGGTTCTCAAGGGAACCTACACGCTCATTGCGCTTCCGGATGGAGAAGTGTATCTGAACCAGACAGGTTCTCCATCCCTGGCAAAAGCAGGTTCGGGCGATGTGCTCACAGGCATGATTGCTTCGTTTCTCGGCCAGGGGCTGCCATTGGCGAAGGCGGTTTGTTCAGCCGTGTACCTGCACGGTCTGGCTGGCGAAAAGGCGGCCTTGCCATCTCCCCACAGCAGCAAGCCGCAATCCATCATCGCACAAATCGGTGCTGCCTTTGCCGAGTTGCAAGGCGCCCAGTGACAAGCATTCATCTGAACCGTCTCATCTGACCGTCTCCTGCTGTCCACAACATCCGACACATTTCCCGAATCAACGGGCGGGTATCTGCCCAATGCGGGGAAAGGGGATGATTGCATGCGACAGATCATGCGGAGACAGATCGTTTGGACAGTTGCCGTTCTCATGGCTGTTTTCCTGCTGGTGGCCGGGTGTGGCAGCAAGTCCGCCGACAGTGTGGTGGCCGACTTGACAAAACGTTCGGAGAAGATAAAGAGCTACCAGGCAACCGGGGTGCTATCCTTGCATACTTCGGAGCAACCTCGGGTCTATGATGTGGAGGTTTCCTACAGGGAACCGCATTATTACCGGGTCTCCCTGAGCAACGCGGAGCAGGACATCCGTCAGATCATCTTGCGCAATGATGAAGGGGTATTTGTTCTGACCCCCTCTGTCAACCGCAGTTTCCGTTTTCGCAGCGACTGGCCCAATTCCAATCCACAGCCTTATTTGTATGAGACGCTGGTGCAAGATATTATCAAGGACAAAGAACGTCGGTTTGAAAAACAAGAGGACGCCTATTTGTTTGAGACTAAGACCAATTACCAAAACCGGACCTTGGCCAGTCAACGGATTTGGCTGAACATGAAAGACTACACGCCGCTTAAGGTAGAGGCGCTGGACACCAGCGGCAACGTCTTGGTCGAGATGAAGTTTGAAAAGTTTACGGCAAATGCCGACGTGGACACAAGCGAGTTTCAATTGGAGAAAAACATGAGCCTGGGAAGCGAGGACGCAGTGCCGACAACCTCCAAGTCGGCAGATGAAATGGGCAGTTTTGGCATCATCTTGCCCAAATATTTGCCGGAAGGGGTCAAGCTCAAGGAAGAGGCGGAAGTGATGAAGGGGGACAACCGCGTCGTCATCCTGAAATACGACGGAACCTACCAGTTTACGCTGTTAGAGCAGCGTCCGGAAGCGGCCGCGGTGCACCTGCCGTTCGGCGAACCGGTGGATCTGGGGCACTCGATTGGTGTGTTTATGAGCGGTGAACAACAAACGCTGCACTGGATGACGGACGGGGTGGAGTACCAGCTGACCGGGAACTTGCCGCTTGAGGAAATGATTCAAATCGCGCAATCGGTAGCTGGCAGTGTGGGTAAATGATGTGGTTAAGCGTATATAAAGGGGTTACGCGTAAAAGCGGGTAAGCGCGAAAATGTGGGTAACTCTCGTAAAGCCAGGGGTGAGCATGCCGGAGCCTCCTGGCTTTTGTTTTGACGTTACGCTTTTGACCACCTTTTGATACAGATCGAGGGTTTAGGAGTGGACATTTGCCGCTTTTTTCGATAGTCTCGATTCGAAGGAGTGAACAGTGCCTCATGGAATCCATTGTTGAGTCTTCGAAGCCCCCTTTTTTTCGCCCCGTGTGGGCCGAGGTGAGTCTGGAGGCCATTGCTCATAACATGCGGCAATTCCGCCGTCTTTATCCGGATAAACTGCTGATGGCTGTCGTCAAGGCCGATGGGTATGGCCATGGCGCTGTTCCAGTGGCCAAAGCTGCCCTGGGGGCAGGCGCCGACTGGCTGGGGGTCGCCTTTGTGGAAGAGGGGCTGGCATTGCGACAGGCCGGCATCAAGGCGCCTATTTTAGTGTTGGGGACAACACGGGAGCCAGAAGCCATCGAGGTTGCGGTCTGCCACGAACTGGCCTTGACCGTGTACGAAGAGGCCAACTTGTTGCAAATGGCCGCCTGTGCCCATAAAGTGGGCAAGCGGCTGGCGGTTCATGTAAAGGCGGATACCGGGATGAACCGGATTGGGATCAAGGGAACGGAGAATGTCGTGCGGCTGATCCAGATGGCTGTCTCACAACCCTGGATCGAAGTTCAGGGGCTGTATACCCATTTTGCCACGGCGGATGAGGCGGAGAAGCGCTTTACCTGGAAGCAATACGAAACTTTTATGGGCGTGGTTCGTGAGTTGGAGCGGGACCGTATCAGGCCGCCTGTTCTCCATTGTGCCAACAGTGCCGCAGCGATCGATCTGCCAGACATGGCGGCGGATCTGTTGCGGATCGGAATCAGCTTGTACGGGATTTACCCGTCGCCGGAGGTTTCTCATTCACGACTGTTGTTAAAGCCTGCCATGCAGTGGAAGACGCGGGTGACCATGGTCAAAAAAGTACTCCGGGGTGAGACGATCAGTTACGGAGCCACTTACCGAGTTCAGAAAACTTCGGAGTGGATTGCGACGCTGCCGGTCGGGTATGCCGATGGGTATTCCCGCCGATTGTCCAATACCGGAGAGGTTTTGATCCGTGGGCAGCGTTGTCCAGTAGTTGGCCGGGTTTGCATGGACCAGCTGATGGTGCGGGTGCCGGATGGATTTGGGATACGGGTAGGGGACGAAGTGGTTTTGTTTGGCCGACAAGATGGAGAGGTTTTGCCAGTTGAACAGTTAGCTGACTGGTTGGATACAATCCCCTATGAGGTGGTATGTATGGTGAGTAAGCGGGTGCCGCGGGTGTACCGTTAGGATCCCTGTCGAATCATTGCAACTGATGGGGGTTGTGTGTTAGAATGTACCCGAGTTTGCAAGACAGGGCTTGAAGGTGTTGGGGGTGCTTATGGTGTCCAATTCCAAACATACAAAACGGATCATGATCAGCCTGCCACAAAACCTTTTGAAAGAGGTGGATGGCCTGGTGGCGCAGGAAAAGGTCAACCGCAGCGAACTGATTCGGCAGGCGATGCGGTTTTATCTCCAGGAGCGCAAAAAGCGCAACATCCGGGAAACGATGCAGAGGGGTTATATGGAAATGGCGCATATCAATCTCAACATGGCGGCTGAAGCATTTCCGGCGGAAGAGGAGGCCGACCACACTCTGGATCGCCTTGTAAGTGGGGTGTAAAATTTGACCCCGACGCATGTCAAACGTGGAGATGTCTATTTTGCTGATTTATCTCCTGTGGTCGGATCGGAACAGGGGGGCGTCCGGCCTGTATTGGTGATTCAAAACGACATTGGGAACCGCTTTTCGCCAACGGTTATTGTGGCGGCGATTACGGCCCAGATCCAAAAGGCCAAGCTGCCCACCCATGTGGAAATTGAGGCGAAAACGCATGGTTTTGATCGGGATTCGGTGATCCTGTTGGAGCAAATCCGCACGATTGACAAACAGCGGCTGACCGACAAGATCACCCACCTGGATCATGAAACGATGAGCAAGGTGGATGAGGCCTTGATGATCAGCTTGGGTCTGATTGACTTTTAATCTGGGAGGGCACAGGGGCTTGAATATTTATGGATAGAAGGAACGATCGAAAGCAACTGTTAGCAAATGACGGTTGACCGACGGTTGAAATCGAGCGTTGAAATTGGTCTGTCGCCGTGTTATAATCAAGAAGCTAGTGACGGGCAAACGTGTTGGAAAGATATCGGTTTGTTGGCCGATTAAGATTATAAGCATCATATGATTCGTGGAGAGATACCCAAGAGGCTGAAGGGGACGGTTTGCTAAACCGTTAGTGGGCTCAAAGCCCAGCGAGGGTTCGAATCCCTCTCTCTCCGCCATACTTAAATGCAGTCGTGGCGCGGGTTTAGCGCGTTTGAGATAGATGAACGGTCTACACTCCGTCCACTTCCCAAAAAGTGCAAAACCGTTCATGCTGAAATTCAGGAACAACGGCCTTCTGATAATCAACAAAGGAGGTCGTTTTCTTATGCCCAAAATCATGCATGACGTGGCATGGCAGGATGCGCTGGAGGAATTTTTGCTTCTCGAACAGTCAGAAGGAAGGGCAGAAAGAACGATTGAGGGTTATCGCTATTATGTGAGGAAATCAATTTTCTCGATAACTAACTTCAAAATAAACACAGAAGCAAAAGAACGACAAAATTAAGAAGAGTGAAGCCGCGTAATTTTTTCATATTGTTAAAATAATATCCCATTTTATTTAGGCATAAAGAACTATCTTAATATTTCCTATTCTTGAACGTGGTTTAAAGTGAAAGATAGATGTTCCTAATTACAAGATTACGTATTAATAGTACGAAATTTTTATGATAATATTACTCTGGATGATTTATATGGACAAATTCCCCAAAAACCGTAGAGCTGAGATTTATCGAAATGAATATAAAGAATTAGCTTTAGACAGGTTTGGAGTGTTTTAACATTTTAATAATTAGAAGATGTGAATTTGATTAAAAGAATTTAGTTAAAACCTGATGATGTAGCGCACACTTTCCTAAGACCATATGGATTGAATCGTTTAAAAACAGTTTACAGAAGGGGACGCTAATGAAGAAAGAAATTATTATTGATCCTGATTGTAAAACTAGGCAAATAGCTGGATATATAGACAATGAAAAAATTTACCAACTTATTGGTGTATGGTTCCATACTATAGAAGTGGAAATGTATCCAGGCTTTATCAAGCATTGTAAAAAGAAACACCCAGGTATTTTTGAAAAATATTATCAATTAATACCAGAGATTATATTTAACCCTGATTATATTGGTAAAAATCCTAAGGAAACAAAAAGTATCGAAATGTACAAACGAGTGGATGAGACCTTATTACTTGCTATTAAGTTGGATCCTCATGGTTATTTATATTTATCGAGCTTTTATGAACTGAATAATGCTGAATTTAAGATTCAGAAACGGTTAAGAAAAGGAAGAATTGTCCCTTATAAATAAAAGCCTCACGTCATAGACGATACGTGAGCATGGGAAATGTATCCTCAATATTAAAAGACCCCTAAACAGGGGTCTTGATCCTTAAAGGAATTCTTTGGCAGGGCGGCGTATCCTGCATCTCTTTTAACCGCGAATGCGGCGCGTGGGGAACCTTTCCCACCTCAAAGAATCCCTTTTTTAGTATGTGAATTAGTTGGTCTTTTTATACATAAATCATGCTGTTCATATTTGCTCTGCATATATTATAGTCGATATTTTTTACGGTGTAAACCCAAAAGGTAAATTTTCATGCACACGTTGTTTAATCGGTTTTCAAAAGATAATTGACAAGCATCATATACCTGATTTTTGATGTCATGAAAATGAAAAAGTAAAATAGGTTTCATCACCTGAAAAGAAAACTCAACAGTATCTTTTATTGTACGCCATTCACAGCGTGATCTATACCACCAACTGGCTCGAACGAAACAACAAGGAATTCCGCAAACGTCTTCGCCCCATGAACAGCATTCCATCTATTCATGCTGCAGAGAAGGTGTTCTATTTCAAAGCCGTTGAAATCAACACACGATGGAGCCAAAGGCGTCTGAAGGGATTTGCGGAAGCGAAAGCAGAACTGATCCGAATGTTTGAAGCGTGTTATCCTTCCGGATGGCGATGGAACGATCGCTCCAAGAACCTGGCAAGGGTACAGGCTTCGCACTCGCGACGCACGCCCTTGACAGAACCTTTCCGCTATCGTAAGCAGTTACCAGGAAGAATAAGACTTCCGTGTCCAGTTCCACTGGATGCCCTAAGTGATTTACACAAACTTCTTGACACTACCAGGCACACCGAGTCGAAAATTGACAAAATGGTTAGAACATCGTTACGGGACACAAAATACGATCGGCAAAAGGATTGATTGGTTTAATATAGCCAAAAAAATCCGCCATACATTAGGAATCTCATGTGTAATATTTGCCCATGTTAAAAAGACCGACTAAATTCGAAAAGATGCCCATCTGAGGCATCTTTTTTGTTGGCTACGGTAAGAGCCCACTGGCATAGAGCCGTGCGAGGATGTCAGAGCGTGCGGCTTCAGCGCGTTGGCTTTGCCTTTCCGGTCGTCGGTTTTTTTCGCATCTGCCTGATCAGGGCCAGCAGGGTGATGATGGCAAGGGATGCCATCTGAAATCCCAGATTGATGTAATAGATATATTTCATCTCCAGCCAGTTGATGGTGGCGAAGCCGTCTGGTCGGATGGTGACGCCGAGGATGGTTAAAATAACGAACATTCCAGAGCTTACAAGGTGTGCCGAAACCCATCGCCTGCTCCGAAACGCGATGAGCAGCGCAAACGTCCCCAGCAGGAGGTATACCAATATCTTTGCCCAGCTGCCATAGGCCCAGAGCCAGATCAGGGGCAGCTCCACACGATCGATGTCTTCCGTGAGTTGAATCAGGCGAACGGTGACGTAGTCCGGCGCGTTATAGTAGGGGGCCAGATAAGGGTTGATAACCGTGATCGCCAGCGCCCGTACCGCTGTTGCCAGCAGTATGCTGATGGACAACCCGGTAAGCAGCGCACGAAAGGCTTTTTGCCGGTCTTCGACCAGGTGGAAGAGCAGACAGAGGGGAGCGGCCTGAAAGAAAAAGCTCAGACTGATCAAGCAACCTGTGAAAAACTGCGATTCTTGGGCGATGGGCAGAAGCCACTGCAGATGGGCTTGACGTAGCATCAGAACCGTGAGGATCGGCGGCAACAAAAAGATCAGAAGGGCAGAGATGGTGATGGCGCGTCCACCCGCCTCGATGCCATACAGCCCGCCCCAGGCTGTGATGAACAGAAGGCCGATCAGAAAGACGCTCAACGGTGTCATTGGCATCATATTGTTTTGGACAAATTCACTGAAGCGAAGGAGGCTCCAGGCAGCGATTCCCCATGCCCAGAAAGCGGTGAGAAGGTGAACACCTTGCCATACGGTTATCCCCGGGTGGTGGGGGAAGGTTTCCAGCGAGGATACGGATTTTGGGAGATAGCGGATCACCCGTGTTCCAAGCCAGCCAATCAGAAGGACGGCAGACATCCCCCCAATCAGCGTTACCAGCCAGCTGTCCCGTCCGGCGACCGCCATGAGGGGATAGGGATAATGCGAGTCGGCATAAAATATCCCGCTGCCGATGAAAAAGAACAACCTCGGTGAGATCCGCATCGTCTGAAGTGTCAAGGACTGGTTCACATTTTTCCTCCTCTCTGTTCAGACAAAGGTTTTTGGCTTTGCCCTTTTTCCCGCAAATAGACGTTTACCTGGATGTCGAATGGCAGTTGCGGGTAGATTTGATCCCACTTGGCGATGTGCTTTCGATAATAATCGGGGGAAAACCGGTAGACCGCTTCGCCCGTGTCCAGGATGTCTGCCTTGAGCCGCTGCGACTTTTCCAACGTCTGCCGGATGAAGTGCGTGAGCTCTTGTTCCTGCGCTTTTTGCAGGTTTCGGATGATGCGCGGTTCCGAACGGAGCTCTTTGCTGCTGGCGGTCGTGTTGGCGAATCGAGTTTTGACATCTACTTCCAGTCTGATGCGCAGTTTGCCGTTTTTAAAGTAGGGGCGGATGCGGCTCCTGTTTTGAGTCGTTTCAAAGACGACCTTTTCCCCCTTATAATCGACGGAAAAAACAGCGTTGTTGGGCAATCCGTGCGCCAAATAGTAGCCAATGGTCTCTTCCGGTTGCAGCCAGCCGAGAAATTGGTAATCCTGCACCATGGCGCTGCCGTACAGAAGGGGGGTCGGTTTGTCTTGGACATCGTTGACAATCTCTCCTCTTGCTGCGACACAGGTATAGGACGGGGAGGCTCCGCTGATGAACAAATCATGCAGGGTGGCCTGGGCGGCCATGCCGGTGCGGGGCTGTTCGGCGATAATCCCATAGAGCTCTTCACCTAAGACATCTTCCAATTCAGGTTGGCTGACCAGGAAGGTTTTGGCGGAAGTGGGTGTAAAGATGACGTAGGCGGAGGCGCGAATTTCCGTCATCGCGAACAACCAGTTGCCGATGGCACGAAAGGCATCTTTTGGCATATCGGAACCAAAGACAAAAATTTCACAGTGCTTCCAGGTCAGATGGTCGGAGGAACGCGTCCGGAGCGCTTCGATGGCATTGAAGACGGTGGTGCTCTTGGCAGAAGCCTTCCATTCTTTTGTCTGTGTGGTGCCCCCCTGCCCTTTGTTCGGTTCGATGACGCTGAGTGTCACTTCGTACATTTTTTCGTCGGGGTGGTAATCAAATCCGGTGGCCTTCACGATCCCGATACGGTTCAATTCGACGGCATCCCAGCAACCGCTCAAGAAAAGTATGAGCAACCAGACGATCCCGAGAAGCGGCAGCTTTTTCCAGTTCATTCTTCCCGTCTCCTCGGATCGCTTCTGACGGGTTGCGGCTTGCCATACCGCTTTTGGTTTTTTTCGACAATCGTGGGTTTTCGCAGCAGTATGCTGAACAGCGGGAACCGCCAGAACAAGTCTTTCCACCCAGGCAAAATGGTCGGGGTCAGAGGCGCCAAGTAGGGGATGCCAAAGGAACGCAGATGGGACAGATGAATGAGCAGCGCCAAGGTTCCGAACAACACGCCGTACATTCCCAGCGTGGCGCTGAGGAACATCATCGGAAACCGGATCAACCGGATCGTGAAACCGGCCTCAAAGACCGGAATCGTAAACCCGGCAATTCCTGTAATGGCTACCACCACTACCATCGCCTGGGAGACCAGCCCGGCGTCCACGGCGGCCTGGCCGATGATCAGGGCGCCGACGATCGAGATGGCCTGGCCGACGGCACGCGGCAGCCGGATTCCCGCTTCCCGCAGTGATTCAATCGCCACTTCCATCAGCAACGCCTCGATCAGGGCGGGGAAAGGGACCCCTTCACGGGCAGAAGCCAGGTTGATCAGCAAGGGTGTAGGCAGCGCTTCGATATGGTAGGTAGTCAGGGCGATGTAGACCGACGGACCGAGCAGGGCGATCATCACATTGGTGTAGCGCAATATGCGTATAGCGGTGACGAAGAGGAAATGGTGATAGTAGTCCTCAATCGTGACAAAGTTGTCGATGAGCAGGTTTGGCGCAATCAGGACATAGGGAGAGCCGCTGAGGGCGATCACTACTTTTCCATGGTTGAGTTCAAACGCGGCACGATCTGGCCGTTCGGTGGACAACATCTGCGGAAACGGAGAATAAGGGTGATCGGAGATGAACTCCTGGATTTCATTTCCATCATTGATCAGGTCAATGTCCAGTTTTTCCAGGCGCCGCATCATTTCTTGGAGAACATCCTGATTGACAATGTTTTCGAGATAAAGCAGACAGACGCGTGCCTGGCTGACGTGGCCGATGATAAATTGTTTGACTTTTAGTCCTGGGACTGGAACCCGCCGACGAATCTGGGTCAGGGTAGTCTCCAGGTTCTCCGTGAATGCCTCATCGGGTCCGCGGACGACGATCTCCCTTTCCGGAGGGGAGATGTTTCGGGATGCAAAGCCTTGCGCCTCGACCAGGATAGCTTGATCCATGCCGTCGATCAGAATGAGGACATGGCCCATCGGGAGCTTTAGGACAATCTCTTGCCAGTTTGAAACGCAAAAGGTGTTGGCCACTTGGATGGCTTGGAGTATCGAATCGACGGTTGGCCGAGATGGAACTTTGGTATCAGGGTTTCGGGCCAGCTGCAGTAACGGACCCAATATATCCCGATCGATCGTGGTCCGATCAGCCATGCCTTTAAAGAAGGCGATGGAACATTTGGGAGTTTGTTGGACGGAACGCTCAACCAGGTCATCGCAATCTTTGAAGATCTCTTTTAAATTCCGCAGGTTTTCTTCCAATGAGGAAGTGATGTTCAGGGATTGGAGATCTGAAGCGGGCGGATTCTGCGATCGATTTTGGGATGGCGTTGACAGCGAAGCGCCAGTGCGGTAGCCGGAAGGGTGTCGGCGCGCGGCGGACTTTTTTTTGATTTTGCCGAAAAACTTCATCTCTTGAACCCACTCCTTTTTGGGAATGTTCCTGCATGTTTCAGATTCGCGTCAATCTGCGGCGGACGGGAGCGGCGGGCGGTGTCGGATCGGCAATGTAAGGAAGGGCGGTAATCTCGGCTACATCCTTTTGCCAAGCCACCAGATCCTTTCGGTTGACTTCGGCCAGGGAGGTTTTTCCCAATGCGCGGACGCCGATTTCGATTTCTTCGGCGCAACTGGAGAGGAAGTTGGCAATATGTTTTGCTCCCTTCTCTGCGTCAAACAGATGAGTCAGGCTCCCGTCGGCAAAGCTCAGCTCGGTCGGCGGTTCGAAGGGAATGGCGCCGACGATTTGATCGTGTACCGCCGCAAAGAGGATCGGCGTGCCCAGGTAGACCGCGCTGGCTCCGAGAGCCATTGCTTTGAGCATGTCTCCCGGTGTGCGCAATCCTCCGGCGATGATGATGTCAATATCTGTTCTCTCTTGTTCCGCCAAAAAACGGGAGGCTCTGGCCAGGGCGGCCAGTGTGGGCAGGCCGAAGTCATCCACCAGAATGGCAGGCGAGTCATGCGTACCTCCTTGTGCGCCGTCCAGGACGATCACGTCCACGCCCGCTTTGAGGGCCAGCGCCATTTCTCGTTCCAGATGATGGGTGGCAGCCAGTTTCAGAGCGATGGGGACGCCACCGCTGACACTGCGCAGGTGGTTGACCAGCTGTTTCAAATCGCGGTGCGTCCGGATTCCCGGAATGCCGGCGGGAATGTACAGTTGCGCATCAGGCGTGTTAGAGGTTCCCAAATCATTCAGGATTTCGGGTGTGAGGTGGCTTCGTTCGAGAATGGTGCCGAGGCCGCCGGTGGCTCCCTGGCCGTAACGGATCTCGATCATGTCTGACTGTGCGATTTGTTCCTCGGTGGGTTTCCAGGGGGCGCCGTGAAGCTGGACGATCAGCTTGTGAGCCAGTGAGCGTACCTCGGGCACGTATGGCCCCTGACCGATGTTGCAGGCTGTTCCCGCCATGGCGGTCCCCTTGGCGATGGCCAACAGCACGTCCTTGCTCAGCGCCACGCCATACCCCATGGCACTGGAGAGGATGGGTATCTTGAGATGCAATGGACGTTTACAGTTGCGGCCCAGGGTGACGCTGATGTCTACTTTCTCCTGCTCCTGCTTGGTTTGCCGTTCCAGCTGTGCAGGTGTGAGCAGCAGTCCGTCGAAGTGAGGATAGTGGCGGTGGGTTCCGATCGGTTTTAATAAGGCCCGTCCCTCGGCGCAGCGCAGCTCGTTTTCAATCGTGTTCTGGACGCCGTGCCTGCGCATCGCATGAAAGCCTTCCAGCAGGTTCTCCACATATGGATCGGTGAAGAGGCGTTTGACAAACCGGTCAAAGTACCAATTGAAGAGGGGACGCCAGAATATTAGGGCTAGAAGGAGAAAAACGGTTACCGTCAGCAGGGAGCAGCCCAGCACGAGGAAGAGTTGTGTCCACATGATGCCAACACCTGCGGTTCACCTTTTTTTCTTAATGTGAACACTTTTTCCCAGAACTATGCTAGGAAAGAGATGCAGGAAGGAGATGCAGGCGGGGATAAGAAGGGGGGCAAGAAGGAGAAATGAAAAAATGGGCTGTTCTTTCAGCAGCTGATGCTGATGCGGACAGCCCGTGTTCGTTTCTCAAACTTATTTGGCGCGTGTGACCGATTGGAATTCGATTTTGCCGTGTGTGCCATCACAAAAGGGTTTGTTGTTGGAGGCGCCACAGCGGCACAGGTAGGTGGATTCCTTGGTTTCAAATTCATTGCCTTCCATGTCAACCAGTTTGATCGGTCCTTTCACCAGCAATGGACCGTTGTCTCGTGGAGTAATCGTCACTTCAGACATGTCTCCACCTCCTTTCGCATGAAATCATTGGGATAAGGATACCATCCTTGGTGGCTTCATTATCTTATATTTCCCATCCTCTGTAAAGAAAGGAAGCGGTTATCGGTTACCGTCTCTCCAATCCCGTTTGCCGGACATGAACATCATAAGTGACCTGAATCTCTGCGTTGGTAAACAGGGATTGCCAGCTGTCGATCCTCTTCCAGTCGTCCGGGTAGCGATTGCGAAACAGTGTCCCCAGCCGGAGAATATCAGCATGGTAATCCTTTTGCAGTTTCTGCAGGGTTTTTTGGGCCGATTTCTCATAATATGCGGCGGCGGCTTGTTCGACTTGGCGAATCAGGTGAACGGGATGAAGGGCCTTTTCATGGGTGGATTCGGTGATTCTGCCATCGATCCGGATACGAATCTGAACAGCCAGTTTTCCTCCTGCAAAACGGGTGTCGATGCGTGTTTTTGTTTGTTTAGGATGGAACGTGACGAACACATTTTTTTCTGGATGAATGGGAATGGTCACGTCCGGCCCGTTCTGTTGATTGCGAATATGGAGCAAAGGAATGGATTCATCGCTGTCCAAATAGCCCACCATTCGGGTGCCTCGGAAGACAGCCAGTCGGTCCAGTCGGATATCCTCTTCATTCACTTGTGCGTAATACGTGATAGGTTCCTCCGTCGTTTTGCTCATTGCGATGTACATATCGCCGAGGGTCAATTTGGGCAGGATTCCAAGCTGGCTGGATGTTTTCAGTTGATCCATCACGAACAAGGTGGGAAGTTGCTCAAGCTTGGGATTAAAGGTCAGGAGGTTGCGGGCTTCTCCGTTTACCACGATTGGCCAGAGCAGGCGGCGGAAGGAAGATTCGCGACGGAGCCCATCAATAATGGCGGCCATGTTCTCCCGGGCCACCGTTTCGCTAATGGCGATGATTCGCGTATGGCCGACAAAGATCATCTGGTTGATGCGCTTTTGGAGGTTGTTTAACCCTTCCATCAATGTATCGCCTGTGCTTGTAATGACGCGATAGGATTCCTCGCCACCCCCTCCACCCCTACTGGCGCTGCCGGCAATTTGATTGGGAATGGGTACCTGAATGGAGATCAGGTAGTCTTCGTCTTGTCCTTTGTCGATACTAATCGCGCTGACGAGCGTTCGCTCTTCGATCTCCCGGCGGTCCCAACACCCTGTCAGGAGCATGCAGGCCGACAGAAGCACGAGGAAGCAGGCAACATGTGCAGGATAGCGGAAAGTGGACGGATTCAATCGATATCTCCCCCTTTCCGGAGATTCCATATCTACAGGGCCGGTTGGCTTGAGCGAGGCCTTCTGCCCTTCTCTCGGCGCCGGATCCGTGCCAAGAGCCACAAAAGCAGCGGCCATCCAAGCCAGAACGGGATACTCACGAAACCCAGAACTTGCAGCCAATCAAATACCTGATGGACGTGATCCGGTAAGTGAGCGATCCACAGGAGAAGGGGAAACAACGCCAAGACGTTCCATTTGTGATGTCGGATGCGGAGGGATTCCTGCAAAATCTTGGCTGCAACAAAGTAGAAATTGCCGATTGCTGTGAAGATAGCCAATACCCACACGGCTAGGTAGGCGGCCTCCACCCGTTCAAAGATCAAACCGGGAACTTCTGTGCTGGTGGCCAGTTCCAGGGTGGGCCACATCAGTCGGTCCAGTTCCTCAAAACTGAAGACAGCAATGGCGGCAAGGGTGATTAAGGTGTTCAGTACGGCTGGAATGCCGATGCCGATAAACTGGGCCCGTCTGGCTGCTGGAATTGGCTGGGTGAAGGCGGATAGAACCAGCATCACTTCAAATCCTTTATAAAAAATGGAAGTGGCCAGGATGCTGATGAAAAAGGCTTTCCAATCGACAGGGAAGAGTGGCAAGAGATTATCCCAGCGGGCGTTTTGAAAGGACGTGAGAGTCAACAGGAGCACCGGTATGACGATCAGCAAAAACAACAGCTCGTTGACCCGTGCGACCACCTCCGCTTCATGCATGGCAAGGTACATGGCCATAACCAGCATCAAAAAGAGGATCACGCTCATGGGCGTGTTTCTCAGGACGGCGGCCATCATTACCTCGCTGAAGGCGCGTGTCAGCAGGCTGGTATCAACCAACCATAACGCTGTCAGGCCGATGAGCATGGGAAAGCTCAGGGCGGCGCCTAATTGCGGTCGTCTTTTTCCACCGAGGAGCTGCCTGCTGTAGAAGACCACTGTCTGGCCGACAAACTGCTTGCCGAGGCTGGAAATCAGTCCCATGCCGAAAAAGGCTGCGAACATCCCGAGAAGGACAGACATCCATCCCGCTTCGTGTGCCCAATGGCTGACGATCCGCGGCAGGGTGAGGACACCCATCCCGATCATCGTGCAAGTGATGATGGCGGTCACCTGTCGCGGGTTAATCACGTAAGGGGTTTCTTCTTTTGCGATATTCACACGTTGCGCAATGTTGGATTGACTGCCAGAATCAGCCATATGGATTCTCCTTTTCTGTCTCGATTACCCCAGACGCTTGTCGTCACGGGGCTTCATGATTTTCGGGCGGCTGCGCATCCAAAAGAGTGGGACACGAATCAGCGCATCTTTCAAATCAGAGGTACGGCTTGGCGAAACCGGAGCCATATATGGAACGCCAAATGACTTGAGACTGGAAAGGTGAATGACGATGATAATCAGCACCAGCATGATCCCCAACAGGCCGAAGGTGCCGGCGGCGATCATCATCGGAAAGCGCAACATTCGCAGGGCAATGGCCGCGCTGTAGCTGGGGGAGGCGAAGGAACCAACCGTCGTCAGGCCGACGATGATCACCAGGATGGGGCTGACGATCCCGGCTGAAACAGCCGACTCACCGATAATCAGGGCGCCGACAATGCCAATCGTCGGACCGATCGGACCGGGCAGGCGGACACTGGCTTCCCGCAGGATTTCAACGGCGATTTCCATCAGCAGCGCTTCCACCAGCGCCGGAAAAGGGACGGTGGCGCGGCCGGCCATCATTGCAATGGCCAGCTTGGACGGGATCATTTCCGGGTGAAACGAAGTAAAGGCGATGTACAGGGAAGGTAACAGCAATGCCATTCCCATGCTGATCAGGCGGATAAAGCGGATGAAGGTGCCGATGCCAAAGCGCTCGTAATAATCTTCCGGGCTGTGATAAAACTGCGAGAAAACAGCCGGTGCAATCAGCGCAAAAGGTGTGCCGTCGGTGACGATGACCACCTTTCCCTCCAGGAGGTTGGCCACCGCCTTGTCCGGACGCTCGGTGTTTTGGATTTGAGGAAAGGGAGAAAAGTGACTGTCTTCGATCAGCTGTTCCAGGTAGCCGCTTTCCAAGGCGCCGTCGATGTTGATCGACTGGATGCGGTTTTCCACCTCTTCCAGAACCTTTGGGTCGACAATGCCGTCAATATAGATGATCGCGATGTCGGTGTTGGTCCGCTTGCCGACGGTCATATTTTTGACGCGCAGGTCGGGATCTTTTAGGCGCAGGCGGATCAACGCCGTGTTGACGCGCATCGTTTCGGTAAAGCCATCGCGCGGTCCTCGAACCACCGCTTCGGTGTTTGGTTCCTGTACCGCGCGGCGCTCCCACCCCTTGGTGTTCATGAACAGTGCCATTTCTTCTCCGTCTACCAGGAGGATGGTGTCGCCGGAGAGAAGGCTGCGGATGATCTGCTGAAAGTCGTTCGCTTGCCCCACTTCGTTGATGGTGAGTCCGCTGCTGCTCAGTTGGTTGACCAGAGTAGGAGCGGATGTTTCCGGTTTTTCATCAGTGGGCTGGCGCGTATGGAACATCAAGCTCTTGAGGATGTAGTCGTCGATTAGCGTGGCGTTGATCAGCCCGTCAATAAACGCAATGGCTGCTTTTTTTTCCGGATTTCCGGCCAGCATGAAGTTTCGGATCACCAGATCATCGCTGTCGCCCAGGATTTGGCGGATCCTGGCCACGTTTTCATCCAGTTTTTTGGACAATTTGATTTCTTTCAGGGCTTCCGTCTTCTTTTCCGTCTGCTTGTCCTGTTCCTGTTTTTTTTGTTTTTTTAGCTCTGAAATCTTTACGGGACGGCGTACTTTACGCACCATTTTTTCCCCCTTACAGGGATTAGTTTGATTTTCCATCCCATTTTTATGCTTGCATCGCAAAAGAAAGGGAGGGGCAGGCAAAAAAGGGGGCCAGGGTAAAAAAAGCGGAGGGGTATTGAAACCCCTCCTGCAATCGTTCATGGACGCGTATCATTTTGCATGGTTCGCATATTTGGCATATGCCGCATCTTGGCGCTGTTATTGGATGCTTTCAGGCGCAAAGTCTCGCATGACGGCTTTCAGCTCTTTGCGCACGCCAATGATGAACGGCGTATCCAGTTTGGTATAGAGTCTTGCTTTTGTTTCCCGAAGATGGCGGACCAGGTCGACAAACTTTTCGTACTGATCGCTTTCAAATGCCAGGATCCATTCATAGTCGCCGATGCCAAAAGCCTGGACGTTGTTGGTCAGCACCTCAGGGTAGTCTCTTCCCTTCATGCCGTGCTCGCGAAGCAGTTTTCCTCTTTCTTCCTTTGGCAGGAGATACCATTCGGGCGTGCGGACGAAGGGATAGAGGCAGAGGTACTTGCAGGGCGGTATCCCTTTTTGGAAGGATGTGATGTGATCGCCGACGAATTCTGGCGGCCGGGTCAGCCCCGGAAAGGCCCACTGCAAGCAGGTGCCCTGTCCGAAAGTGGTGCCGCGCACATCGACCGCAAAGTCCTGCAGGGCGTCCACCTCTTCCGAGAGGAGCCAAAAGATCACGTCAGAATCGTTGCGGAATCCCACCGTGCTGTAGATGCCGCGGATAGTGATCCGATTGCGATATTTGTCCAGGACAGCCTGCAGTTCTTCGGTGGCATGTTGCCGTTGTTGTTCTGAGAGGCGGAACCAGTGTTCATTCCGACGGTAGACGAGATGGTTGGTATAGATGGTTTTGCGATGATTGGCATTATCCTTTTGCGTGTGTTGTGGATGTTCCTGATGGGGTTCCATTCGCTACACTCCTTTCGTCTTCGTCCGTATTATATCACAAGTGACGATACGGCATGGGAGAATCTGTTGACAATTTAGGTAATGATGCGCCATTCGGGGTGATTGCGCCAGGGGCCGCTTTTCGTTATAATAATCGTGCGATTTAGATGCGCTGATTTAGATGCACTCTGGTGTTTCCTAGTTTTTCCAGCCCCAGGGATGCTTAATCCATGAAGGCCGTAGATCTTAACGATATCATCATGAATGGAGAAAGTCAGGTTCACAGTGAGTTGTGAATCTTTTTTTACACCCTGAACCGAGGTCAATGATACGAAGTCTTGTATCGTCTTTAGAAGGAAGAGGAGGGGGATAGGTTGTCCCAAACAAAGCCGCGACGAAACAAGAGAAGGGTGATTCGGATGGCCCTCGTATTGACAGTGTTGCTGGCTGTTTTCGGGATTGCCGGGGTGGTGATCGCCGGCGAGCTGATGATTGACGAAACCAAGCTGACCGAGATGAGTCAGACATCAACAATTTATGATTCGGATGGTCAAGAGATTGCGTCACTGTATGTGGAAAACCGCAAATTGATTGAGGACTTTGACAAAGTGCCGGACTATGTGCGATATGCTTTTATTGCGACTGAAGACAGGCGGTTTTATAAACATTTCGGGGTGGATCCGATCGGCATCATGCGTGCCATGGTGGTCAATTTGAAGGCCGGGCGGACGGTGGAAGGAGGCAGTACGATCACGCAGCAGTTGGCCAAACTGACTTATTTGACCCATGAGCGCATCTTGAGCCGGAAAATCAAAGAGGCCATTATCGCCGTCAACCTGGAACGCAAGTTTTCAAAGGACCAGATTTTAGAAATGTACCTAAATCAGATTTATTTTGGTCACGGCGCTTATGGCGTTGAAACGGCTGCTCAGATGTATTTCGGCAAGTCGGTCACGGAACTGACCCTGGGCGAAGCTGCCCTGCTGGCTGGTTTGCCCAAAGCGCCCAACGATTATTCTCCTTTTAACGACCTGCAAAAGGCGATGGAACGCCGCAAGGTCATCCTCAAGCTGATGGAGGAACAGCAATATATTACGGCTGAGGAACGGCAGATGGCCGAGCGGGAGGAGATTCGCCTGGCCGAGCGGCCCAAGCGGAATGCGTTTGCCCAGGCTTATCTGGATTATCTGGTCAAGGAGGCGGAGAGGAAGTACGGCTTCACTGAAGCGGAACTGTATCGCGGCGGGTATAAAATTTATACCAACCTGAACCGTCAGGCGCAAGAAGCGATTGAGACGATTTTTTCGGATGACAAATACTTTCCGAAATCGGCGGATGATCAGAAGATTGAAAGCGGGATGGTGATTGTGGATCACCGGACCGGCGGGATCGTGGCGATGGCCGGAGGACGCGACTATGTGGCGAAGGGTTTGAATTGGGCGACGCAGCGGGAGCGGCAGCCCGGTTCTTCGTTTAAGCCGATTGCTGTGTACGGGCCGGCGCTGGAAGACGGTTGGGAACCTTATGATTTTTTGATCGATCAAAAAATCACGTATAAGGAATACGGCAACTGGACGCCGACGAATCCGGGCGGCCGTTACCGTGGCCAGGTGACGATGATGACCGCGTTGACGCAATCGATCAACGCTTCGGCCGCCTGGTTATTGAACGAAATCGGAGTGGAAAAAGGATACCAATTTGCGGTTCGATTGGGGATTCCGATGGATGAGCAGGATCAACACAACCTGGCTATCTCCCTCGGCGGGGTGACGCAAGGTGTCTCGCCTTTGGACATGGCGCAAGCTTATACGGCGTTTGCCAATAACGGGAAGATGATGCGCGCGTATGCGATTCAGAAGATCACCACGCAGGATGATCGCCTCATTGTGCAGGCCGAACCCAGCGGTGAACCTGTGATGAGTGCGCAAAACGCCTACTATATGACGCGGATGTTGGAAAATGTGGTTCAGGAAGGGACGGGCAAAAATGCGCGCATGGATCGAGCCGTTGCCGGGAAGACGGGCACTGTGGCGCTTGATCCACAAGTGTTCAATGGGATCGACGGCAACAAAGATGCCTGGTTTGTCGGATACACGCCGGAATTGACGGCCGCGGTCTGGATGGGGTACCCCAAGACGGATGAGAAGCACTATTTGACTTTTAGTGGCGGAAATTATCCGGCCAAGCTTTTTAAAGAAGTCATGCAGCGGGCATTAGAAGGGTATCCCATTACCCAGTTTGAACGTCCGGAAGGCGTGGCTGAACTGGTTCCGCCTGTCCGATTGACGCAGATTACCGACCTGCAGGGGCAATATAACCCTGAGGAGCAGGCCATTGAACTGAGTTGGACACCTTTGGAGCCGGAAGGTGCTGTTGGTTATCGCGTGTTCCGCAAAGCTGAACCGGCCAGCTGGCTCGGGCAGTGGATGAATCTGCAAAACGGAAATGGACAGGGCACAGGAAACCCGCGAAATGGCGCTCCACAAGCTGGTGACCTGCAAGGACAGGGGACAGAGGTGTTTCAGGAGCAGCCTTCCGAATCCCCGCCTGCTTTGGATGTGACGCCACAGGGAGATACGTTGCTCGGTGAAAGCAGGGATGGATATTTCCGTGATGAAGGCGTGGATTCCCGGTACACCTATACTTACTACGTGATTCCCTATAATCTAAAGACAGGCGAGGAAGGCCCCAAATCCAATGAGGCTGTGGTCGAGGTGGTGGATGCAAAAAAATTGCGAGACTACCTGAAGGAACTGGAGAAACGTTGGAAGGATGAAAATCCGGAAGCGGGAGAGGTTCTTGATCCCAGTCAGCCTCCTGCAGAGGATAATCCGGAGCAACCTCCGGCTGATGAGGAGAATAAGAATTCCGATGAGGAGAGCGTGCCACCGCTGGAAGAGTTGTTGCCACAACTACCACAAGAGGAAAGAGGTTCAGGCAGAGGGGAGGGCGCTGGCAAGCCGGAACAACCTGACAATCGGCGATCCAAGCCGCAGGATTTGCAGCCTTCCGATCAGCCGAAAGGTTAGCTGCCGGCTCTGTCTCCCTAACCTGGTTCAGTCCATGAACGATCAAATGTTGCAATGTTTTTGGAGCAAGTGATTGTGCCCCGCACATGTGGTTTCAAGGATGCGGCCCCGAGCAGATGGTTCGGGGCTTGCCCTTTAAGACTGAGCGATTTTTTGGCTTCCCTCTTGCGTAACTCATTTTTTCGTGTTATGATATGTCGTGTTCTGATGCGGAGCCGAACGCGATACACGGGAGCCATTAGCTCAGTTGGTAGAGCACCTGACTTTTAATCAGGGTGTCGGTGGTTCGAGTCCACCATGGCTCACCAGAAGCATGCGGGTGTGGCGGAATTGGCAGACGCGCTAGATTCAGGTTCTAGTGGCCCACAAGGCCATGGAGGTTCAAGTCCTCTCACCCGCACCAATAACCATACATACAGACGATGAAAGCCTTGAAATGACACTTCAAGGCTTTTTGCATTTTTTGCCGTTGATTCTTTACGCCCACCCTGTCCAGGTGGGCGTAAACACCACAAGGGAATGGCAGGACTCAGGGTGTATTTTTAACAACATCTTTGATGGTGTCTGTGTATGCGTATGAAGACAAGCACATTACGGCGTACACGGACAAGACGGAATCCGTTTCTCAGCAGACAGCGTGATGCTGGCCCAACGAGCCTTCCGACGACCAAAAAACGCTGGCACGGCCGGGCACTGCCAATCACGCGAACAGCCGTGATTCTTCGCTGCAGCCTTCTATCGAACCGCCGCCTTCTATTGAAACGAATGACGACTACATCTATTCGCCGTTCACGTTGAGACATTCATATCACCTCTTTCGATGGTTTGCATCAGTGTATGAAATTCTTCTTGGTGTTGGCAGGGCGCTGCATCCATGTTTGCTACAAAATAAAAAAGCCGCAGGAAGCTTCCTGCCGGCTTGCGTATACTTGCTTATAAAAAGACGTGGTTGGTTATTCGCGAGAGCGCTGTATCCGCTGCATATATAAAAAGACGGGAAATGGGATAATGATCCAGCCGAGGCTTTTGATTAAACTGTTGAGAGCGGATTTGCGGATGCGTTCCTTCTCAGCGGCGATCATTTCATCGTATTCCTGTTTGAGTTCTTCTTCACTGATTTCAGATGGCGGCTGTGTTGTATCTTGAGGTTCTTTCGCGAATTGTCGCATCTGCTTAAAATCCTGAAAGCTTTGGTAGTAGGAGGGGGGCGAAACCAGATCGGCAATCGCCATAAAGGCTGCTACTCCACCCCCTACTGTCATCATCAACGTGGCAAACATGACTGCGTAGATGAAGATGGTCCGTACGAGAGGCATGTTTTCACCCTTTTCTTAAATTGAGATCTACTTTAACTAAACCACAGTTTGTCGTGTCTGGCTATGTTTTTATTTGTGTAAATTTGGTGGCTCCAAACTCCTTCCCGTGTCAACCCAAATAAAAATCTTACCGAAGACGGAATAGATCACTCATATGAAAATCTAACCTACAGGATCGGTAAATTGCAGGTGTGAGGCGATTTCAATGAAGCGCAAGGATACTGAAAAAATTCTTAAAGAACAAAAGCCGTTTCTGGCTGAGAAGTTTTTTGTAAGCAGGATCGGTGTGTTTGGATCTTACGCCCGGGACCAACATATGGAGAACAGTGACATCGACATTTTGGTCGAGTTCATCAAACCGGTTGGATTTGAATTTTTTGATTTAAAGGAGTATCTGGAATCTGTATTCAACAAACCGGTTGATTTGGTAACGGTTCAGGCATTGAAGCCGATGATGAAGGATGACATTATTCGAGAGGTACAATTTCAATGAAAAACCGCAGTCTGCTTTATCTGAAAGATATATTGGACTCCATGAACAAGATTGCTGATTATACCAGAGGAGTCGATGATGACTTCTTTTTTCGTCATCCGATGATGGTGGACGCCGTGATTCGTAATCTGGAAGTGATTGGTGAAGCGTCAAAAAATGTTTCCGATGAAATACGCGGCAAATATCCGGAGATTCCATGGAAGAAGATGATTGGCGATGAAAGCATTGTTTGGGAAATTATTAAAACGAATCTGCCGGAAGTGAAGCCGTGGATTGAGAAGGCCATTCAGGAAATCGAAGACATCACATAACAATCCTCCACTGTCATCACGGGAGCTCTCCGAAGTTTGCGACGACTGTGAAGCGTCTACTTCCGCGCAGGCCGTCATCACCACCATGAGCAACAGGCTAACGAGGACCTCAAATAGCGTCTTGCTGCCAATGTTTCCCCTTCCCGAAATTACCTGTTTGCGAGGCGGACATTAAGAGCGGGCGAGCATCTCCGCCTGCTCGTTGCCAGGTATCAAAAATGTTTCTCAAGCAGCATGCCGACTTGCTCCGCCATATGGGCGGGTGAGTGCGGCATGCCGCTCATTATCCACCACTCCACGACACCGACGTAGGCCGTCGCCACGAAGCGAAGCATAATCTCCCTATCGATGCGCGGGTCATTCCCCTGTTCCCTCTCCCATTCATTCCGAAACGACTCGATGAGGTAATCCATGAAACGGCTCCGAAAGGACGGGGCTGCTTTGCTGACCAGCATCGTCGAGAAAAACCTGTAATGCTGCTTAAAGTATTCGAAGAAGATCCGTGTCGCCTCAATCCAGTCCAGCTCACATGCCCACGCGGCGATCGTCCGCATTTCTTCAATGTGTTCCTCGATGAGTTTATCCAACAGATCCAACTTATCGGCGTAGTGGAGATAAATCGTGCCTCGGTTGACGTTGGCTCTGTCGGCGATCTCCTGAATGGTGATGTCGTCGAAGTTTTTCTCGGACATCAGTTCTAACATCGCCTGTTTGATAGCCCCTCGAGACTTGAGCACCCTTCTGTCCACGTTGGTTTTGTCCATATGAGATCCACCGGCTATTCTGATGTGGTTTTTCAACACATTTCCATATCGTGATGATTAGTCTACAGATCAGGCAAAACTAACGATTGCGCATCCGGTAGTACCGTCTATAATTATAGACGTATGTTGATTAACCAATCAACGTTGAAATTCCGTGAACGGAAGGGGAAGGAACATGAAGGGTACTGTTCTATACGGCCCCGGAGACGTACGTTTCGAAGAATTGCCGGAGCCGAAGATCCAGAAGCCGACGGATGCCATCATCAGGATTGTCGTATCCTGCGTCTGCGGATCCGATCTGTGGGATTACAGAAATCCCGCGCGAAAGCCTACTCCTTTAGAGGTGGGATGGTATGAGTAAAATGTTTGTGGGTGAGGGCACTAAAAATCAGCCCCCTCATTAAGAACGGGTGAAACCCGTGCTTAATGAGGGGGACACCAAGCGAAGCGCGGTAGAAAAAGTGTGAAAAACAAATGGAACGAGGGCCC
>CAMTVR010000022.1:0-14472 GCA_947085265.1 uncultured Bacillus sp.
GGATGTCGCGCCAGATTTCAACTTGGTACAGGAGCAGGCGGTAAGGCATTTGGTAATCGACAGTGGACTGAAGTTCCATCAGGACGTAGAAGATGATTTCCGGTTGGTCATCCTGTTCGGAACGTTTGAGCAGGTAGACGAGATCGGCCTCTTTGTCCTTGAAATCTTGGAGAATGTAGGATTTATCCGGGCGGAACAAGTGAGTTTCATCGATTTGCTGCACCCAGTCCCGCGGGACGAAGGAACGCAACAGTTCGAGAAAGGCTCGCTTGCTGGAGAGCAGATATTTGTAGCCTTTGTCGTGAGGTTGGTGAAGAGATGGCTCGTCCGGTGGCATGGATGCATCTCCATAAGGGCCTGCTGTAATCGGTATTTTGATATTCCCTCCATGGGTGTTATTATGCGTTTGTTCCATGTTCCAGATGGGATGTATATTGATGTTCCTCTTGGTGTGTTAGCTCTTTCCTCCGTCGAATGATTCAGGATATACTTTTATTATAGCATGGGGTAAAACGATCATCTATGCCAATTCTAGCTTTTCAATGGCTTTCAGTCATTGACAGGTTCTGATGGGAGATAAGGACAGAGAATTGAAAAAGAAGAACAGGTGTTGTTCAATGTACCATCATTTTGAGCGCTTTGTTCAACCTGGGATGTTAGGTTTTTATCGTTCAGCCTCAGTGGTGTCAATTATCCTGCATGAAAAGGAGCACAAAGTTTTCCACAATCTATACACCCTCGTGACGATGCAAGAATTCCCGGGCAGAAAAATCGATGTACTTCGTCATGGCACCTCTAAAACTCTTCATCTTGATAAAAAACGCTCCGTGATGATCCTTTTCCAAGATGTCACGATAGATACTGCGAAAAGTTTGTACCGCTCGGTGAGCGAGACAGGAATATGGCAGCCACCTGGTTCTTCTTCTCGTCTGATGGTGGAAGAACTGCGCGTTTTGCCCCCTCTATTTGTACCCATCTATCCGAAACCTCCGTTTCATCATGGATTGAAAAACCCTGATCGTGGTTGCCATTATCTTTTGGAATTATTTGCGGAGAAAAAAAGATTGGCTTCCACTTTAACGGAAAGGGAAAAGCGCAAGATCGCGCATTGGGTCATGCAAACGGTTCCGATTGATTTGCAACTTTTATCCGATCGCTGGGGCAATATTGTGTTTCAATTTCCAGTCACCTTATTTACCGTACAAAGCAGAGGGGATGGGCGTGGAACGCATCTTCATGTTCATTTATCCTGGCATCCAAAAATCGCCTCCCGCCCTCCCGAGTTGAACGTAGAAGCAAGTGTCAATCATGATGGTCTGATATTAGGTTACGGAGCTTCAGAAGGGACAAAATCGGATCACGAGATTGGGGTCGGATCGATGTCAGGGCAGATTACGATGAGAATAAAGCGGAAAATGGACAACTTTCTTCTTTTCGAAAAAACGAACAGCCTCATGCATCAAATCGTGTTAGATTTGCATCTTTCATTTCAAGAAGAACGAGAGGTCATTGTTCCAGCAAAAAACAAAGATGATCCTGAGGAACATTATCGCGTTCGGCTCGAACACGTACAGAAGCCGGGTGTTATCGGAAAGAAACAGGAATGGAAAGAGTGGGTTGGGAAAAGGCAACATCAGGAATCGGTCAAACAACTTGAGGAGCGCAAATTTTTTGTTCAATATTTTAGTATAAATCAGAAAGAAGAACGTAAGCGCGCGATTGCGGATCTTCGTAATCTTATCGAGACGTATGGCGGAAATGGTGTCTATTTATGGGATCCGTACTGCGACGGGATTGATATCTTGAATACGTTATTTGCGTGTCGTGTCTATGGGGCGCCGCTAAAAGTGATCACATCGTTTCCCAAGAAGGTAAAAAAGTCAATGTGTGACGGCCTGCATTCAAAGGATCATTCTTTGCAACATTGGAAAGAACATTTTGCTGAGCAGTTAAAAAAGGGAGGCAATTTTTTAGGGGTAAACCTTGAAGTGCGTTTCCAATACGGGAATAAGGGGTGGCCTTTCCACGACCGGTTTTTATTGTTTCCCGGTGAACCTCCTCATGTGTGGTCCCTGGGTACTTCTATCAACAGTATCGGCACGTCACACTCGATCTTGCTGAAAGTGGAACATGCGCAGCCGGTGATCGATGCTTTTGACGATTTATGGGAAAAGCTGGAGGGAAACGTGGTATGGCCGCTGAAGAACGGTATTTAGAAGAGCAGCGAAAAAATTGGGCGTATTATCATTTTCATTCTTCTCAATGGAGTATGCGACTCGAGAAGTTGGATGAGGAACAAAAAAGGGCAGGAGCTGAAGCGCTCTTACAAAAGTGGGGGGCATGGTACGATGGTTTAACATCTGTTTATACATCTATTTATACATCTGTGTTGAATGAGCAAAACGACCCCTGTCAATTGTCCTCTCCACCATGGGGGGACGATGGGAGAGTCAAGCAGGCCTTTCTGGAATATCATTGGTTGACAGATGAACGGGATGAAGCGAGAGAGCGGCACGAAGTTCAGCGAGTCCTCGATGTGCTGTCGCAAAAAACAAGGGTTTTGGAAAAGAAAGATCGGGAAGAATGGGAAGCGTGGTTGTTAAACGGGTGGTTTCCACAACTGCGAAATCAACGGTTATCTTCTGAGGAACAGGAATCTTGTGGTTTGATGGTCTTGCGTTTGCTTTTAGGTGGCTTGTTCAGGTTGACGAAGCAATATGATGAGGAAATAGGAACTTCTCAAACTGATTATCGGGTGAAAGTTTTGTGTTTATTTGCTGCTCTTTTGGATTTTCCCGGTTGGCATTGGCAGGATTTGTTTTATCGCGTTGAAGGAGCTAAGGATATTTTGCAGAAAATCTTTGCCAAGGACATTGAACATAGGTCAGATAAACCCCCGATTAGATCATCGATGGTCTTGCGTGAAGAGGGAAAAGGAACAGCGGAAGAACGGTTTTTTATCCAGTTACAAGATGCGATAGAAAATGAGAAGATCATGACGGTGGACCGGATGCGTGCCCAAATCGTTGGAAGGAGGCATCCATTTAGGGGATGGATTTATGAATGGATGGCATTGGCTTATGCGATCGGCCCCGAATGGTTAGCAATATGCGTGGCGCAGGGAGAAAATCCATTTATTGTCGAATCGATCTGTGATCATCCGCTATTTGCACATGACTTGCGATTGCTTCAGGCGCTCGCGGAACGCGCGGGCGTTTGGGGCAGGATGGAAGTAGCCCATCATTTATTGGGACTTTTGAAGAATCGTCATTTACGGTTATCATTCCGTTTGTTGATTTATCATCATCTTTATAAAGTGACGGAAAAGTTGTTCGAACTGGATCGTACGGATATTGTCCTCTGGCTCTTTGATCAATGGTTACCCTGGAGGAACACAGATGACCATGTGAATATCGGGTGGCTTGGTAAAATTGTCGGACAAGCATTGGCGAAATCGGCCAATTCCACACTGGTGCGTGAGTTGTTTCGCGTTTGGGAACCGGTTAATATCAAGGACCAGCGGTTGGAACGAATATTGATTGCGGTGAGGGAGGCGCTGAGTACCCGAGAGGAACTTTTGGCTGAATGGAATAAGGGAATCGTCCGGTTATGGCTGTCTCAGGTATTAAAAAAGGAAGGAATGAAAGGGTCCAATTTACATGAGCCTTTCACTTTTCTTGAAAATGCAGTGATTCCTGTGCTCATCGAACGGTATGCAAAGAAAAAGAATTTGCTGATGGTGATGCGCGGATTGTGCCACCGATGGGATAGAATCGAGACAGAGTGGTTTTCGTCTAAGCAGCAGGAAGCCCAGCGGCGAAATCGTATCATGGCGGCAATCCTCGTGGGTGTGTTTGTGTTGGTGAATTTGGAGGAAGCGGACTTGGGAGAGAAATTAGGTGTTGAAACAGTACTGTGTATGGTCGGCTGGATAGTTAAGGATGAGCGTTTCTGGACGAATCGTTCCGGATCATTTCCACCTGAGAAACCTGGATATGTGAGAGAAATTGAAAGAGCGATATTGTTATCTCAACAAGAATAGGGGAATGATGAAAATGAGACGCAGGGGGCAATCCTCCCGCGTTTTCCTCTCTACAGATAATGTGGTAAAAAGGTAGCATCAAAAGAAGAGTACCATAAAGAACCATTGCAAAAGGGTGCATCAATGGATGCACCCTTTTGGTTAAGCTCTCGCTTGCGGATGGGAGATTTTTGTTCAAAGGCTTCGTCGAGGATCCGTTCGATGTTCGTTTGCATGTCGGTCACCTGGCTATTCGTTTTAATTCAGCTTCTTGCTCAATCGAACGGCGGGAAAGGATGTAAAGCGTACGGTCATGGTTTTCCAATGTGGTTTCGATTCGCTTCACTGTGTCAGATGTTTCAAGAACGGCTTGTTTAATGAGATGATGCTCCTCCACTAAGGTTTGAACTTTTTCATCCAATGCCTGAACCTTGGCATCCAGCGTTTGAACTTTCTCATCCAATGCCTGAACCTTTTTATCCAGTGTCTCAACCTTTGCGTTCGTTGACCCGACAATTTGAATCAGCTGATGAATCATATCGTCGTGACGTTGCTGAATGGCTTTCATTTCTTGCATGTCACTTTCAAGCTTTTCGAGACGTTGGTGAATCGGGGCCAGCTCTTCTTTGAGGACGGAGCGCAACGCTTCTTTGAAATCGTCCGTCATTCAAGTTCATCCTTTCAGCATTTGTCCTTTATTATAGCATGAGAAGCGGCAAACATCTATGCCAATCCTCTGCGATGACAACGCCCTAACCCGGTTTAAAATGGCCGGGTCAAATGCTTGATAAGTGCTACCCAAAGCTACAGGGTGGCTTTTTTTATGCATACGCATAAACTTTCTTTCCTCTCATAAGCTTAAAAGGTGAATAGCGCCACTTTCCCAATATCATTGACGCCTATTTATCGTTACCCTATAATTCAAATATAGCTTTCACTGACTGGCGGTTCAGTCAGTCCTAAATATGCCGGTGATGACAGGAGGTTCCATAAGTGACTGGGCGTCCGAAGAAGGAAACACGAAACGGGTTAAAAACAATCGCGGTGTTTGTCTGCGGTGTGCTTCTTCTGTCTGCCTGCAGCGCAAACCCCGAACAGGCTGCAGGTGATGAAGAGGCCTCTGTGCCTACGGTGACTTTGGCGACAGTGGAAGAAGGCGTGCTGGAGCAAGGCGTGCATCTGAGCGGCAAAGTGACGGGAGACGTGGAAGTGGCGATTCTCCCGAAATTGTCCGGTAAGATTGAACGGGTGGCCGTGTCAGTGGGCGATGCGGTGAAAAAGGGAGACCTGCTGGTTCAGCTGGATCAATCGGACATCCGTAGCCAGGTCTCCCAGGCCGAAGCCGGGGTGCAAGCGGCCCGCGCCGGTGTGGAGATGGCGCGGGAACAGGCCCAGTCCCAAGTGTTGAATACTTCTGCTGCCTACACGCAGGCAAAGTTGGGCGTCGAACAGGCGGCTGCGCAGTTGAATGCGGCCAAGACGGCCTATGAAAATGCCAAGGCGGATTATGAACGGATTCGTCAGTTGGCGGAGTCTGGTCTGGCTTCCCAGCAGCAGTTGGAACAGGCCAAACTGGGGATGCAGCAGGCCGAAGCCGGTTATAAGCAGGCGGAGAGCGCATATGAGAACGCGCAAGAGGGGCTCAAGGTGGCGCGGAAAAATCAGCTGATGGCCGAGCGTCAAACGGCGGTGAAGAGTGCCGAAGCGCAGCTTCAACAAGCCCAGGCGGGCCTGGAGGCGGCGCGGCAGCAGCTGGAAAACACGCGGATTACCGCTCCGGTTGATGGCCGGGTGGCTTCCCTGAGTGCGGTGGTGGGGGCCATGGCGGCGCCAGGATCCCCTTTGTTGACCATTGTGGATATGGATCCGGCAGTTATCGAGGTGTTGCTGCCGGAGAATGTGTATCCGATGGTGGATGTGGGCCAGGAAGTGGAGGTTCAGGTTCAGCGTGAGACGTTTGCGGGCAAGGTGCGTTCCAAGGATATGACGGTGAATCCGGCCAATCGGACGTATTTGCTGAAGGTGGAAGTTCCCAATCCGGATTGGAAGTTGGTATCCGGCATGACGGCCAGCCTCTTTATTCTGGAGAATGGAGCGGAGAAGGGACTTCTCATTCCGGCGGAGGCCTATATGGACAGTGAAAAGCCGGGTCGTGGCAGCGTGATGGTGTACAAGGATGGCGTCGTGGAGGAGCGGACGGTCACGATTGGCAAGATGACATCCCGTCAGGTGCAGATCCTGTCAGGTTTGAGCGCGGGTGAGAAAGTGGTGACGAAGGGCCAGCATCTGCTGAAGGATGGCGATCGCGTGGCGGTGGCCGATGCGCCTTCCGCTGAGAAACCCGCGAAAAACGGGAAGCCTGCGGAAAGTGGGAAACCTGCGGAAGAATGATGTCATGGTGATCCGGTCAGTGAGAAAGGGGACCACATAGTGAACATTGTGGATTTTTCTGTCAGACGTCCGGTGTTTATCACGATGGTGATTGTGGCGATGGTGATGATCGGGGCCATTTTGCTTCCCGGTCTCCCCGTTGACCTGATGCCGGAGATGGAATTGCCGGTGGCGGTGGTTGTCACCTCTTATCCGGGCGCGTCGCCGGAAGAGGTTGAAAACATGGTGACCAAACCGATAGAGGACATCGTAGGGACGGTCAACCGTGTGGATAAGGTCGAGTCCATATCGCAGACAGGCTCTTCCATGGTGGTGGTTCAGCTAAATTGGGGCACCGACATGGACAAAGCGCAGATGGATCTGCAAAAGCAGGTGGATCGCATCGCGGGAAGGTTGCCGGAAGGAGCCAATGAGCCGTTGGTTTTGACGATTGATCCCAATTCCTTTCCCGTGATGATGCTGGGGTTGACGGGTGATCGGCCGCTTCAAGAACTGCAGATCATTGCGGAGGAACAGATTGAACCTGCCCTGCGCAAGGTGGATGGGGTTGCCTCTGTCGCGGTGTCTGGCGGCCTGAAAGAGGAGATCCAGGTCATCCTGGATCCGTACAAATTGACAGAGTACGGTTTGACACCGGGTTTGCTCGCCCAGTCGCTGGCCAGTTCCAACTTGTTGGCCACTTCCGGTTCAGTGGAACGCGGCGATCGGGAGATGGCGATTCGCTTTGATGCCGAATTGAACTCGTTGGAAGATGTTCAGCAAGTGCAAATCGCGCTGCCGATGGGCGGGAGCATCCAGTTGTCCCACCTCGCGGAAATCAGACAGGATTTTGCCAAGCGGAGCCAGCTGGCGTACCTGAATGGAGCGCCGGTGGTTCAGCTCAATGTGATGAAGTCATCGGACGGCAACGCTGTCAAGGTGTCTGACGGTGTGAATAAGGAACTGGTTCGCTTGGCCGACACGCTGCCCGAAGGCGTGGAACTGAAGGCCATTTTTGATTCGGCTGACTATATCAATGCTTCCATCCGCAACCTGATTGAGCACGGGCTCCTGGGTGGCCTGATCGCGGTAGTCATTCTCTATCTGTTCTTGGGGAGCTGGCGGACCACGCTGGTCGTCGGGTTGATGCTGCCGGTATCGGTGATTGCCACCTTTACATTTATGGCGGCCTCGGGCGAATCGATTAACCTTCTTTCATTGGGCGGCCTGTTGATCGGGATGGGCTCGCTGGTGGATTTTGCAATCGTCGTCATTGAGAGTATTCACCGGCATCGGACGAAGGGCGCGCAAGGGGCTGAAGCGGCCGCTATCGGTGCCAAAGAGGTGATGGCGGCCGTGACTGCCTCCGCGCTGGCCCAGATTTCGGTGTTTTTCCCGATGCTGTTTGCCGGCGGACTGGCGACGGAGCTGTTTGCGCCAATGGCGCTGGCGGTGATATTCTCTCATGTCGCGGCCTGGTTTGGTGCGATTACGTTTGTCCCGATGTTGGCCTCCCGCTTTCTCGGCAAGTCGGGATTGCCTGAACGTGATGGAGCGGGCGCTGAGGGAGCCGGTGAGGCACAGGAAGTTCGCGAAGTTGAGGGGGCTCGTGCAGTCGCGGAAGCCAAGGCATCACAGGGGAAAAGAGGCTTTCGCTTCCGGCCTGTGCAGCGGTTCCAACAGGGCATGTCCCGACTGGAAGGGATCTACCGCAGGCTTTTGGAGTGGGGTCTGAACCATCGCTGGTGGGTGGTGATTCTCTCTTTTGTGTTGTTCATCGGCTCGTTGGGGCTGGTCCCGGTGATTGGGGCCGAGTTTATTCCCCAGTCGGATTCGGGTGAAGCCAGCGTTTCCGTGGAGCTGCCCGCCTCAGCCAAGCTGGCTGAAACCCACCGGGTGGTTCAGCAGCTGGAGGAGATTTTGCTGTCCTTCCCGGAGGTGGACCTTGTGTCCAGTTCGGTCGGTGGGACACAGCAGTCGGCCATCACCGGTATCAGCACCTCCAACACGGCCACTTTGATGGTGTTGTTGAAGCCTTTGGACGAGCGGGATCGCAGTACGCAGCAGGTGATGAACGAGTTTCAAAAGCGGGCAAAAAGCATTCCCGGAGTGACCATCACAGTCAATACCGACATGATGGCGGCCGGCGGCTCGGGACTTCAGGTGAACATTGCGGGACGGGATCCCCAGATCCTGGCAGAGCTCAACGGCCAGGTATCGGAGGTTCTGGCCAGTGTCCCCGGTGTGGCCAGTGTGGAGAGCAGTATGGAGGCGGCTCGCCCCGAAGTGGCCATTTATCTAGACCGCCAGGCGGCCGCGTTGTACGGGATCACACCCATGGAGATCCAGACGGCGGTGCAAACCGCCTTTGGCGGGAAGACGGTGACCTTGGTTCGGAATGGAGAGGATGAATTAGACGTCCGCCTGATGCTGCCGCCAGAGTTCCAGACAGAATACGCCAATCTGGAAAATCTTACTTTGCGCTCTTCTGCGGGTGCTTTGCTCAGTCTCGGAGATGTCGCCACTGTGGTGACGGAAGGGACGCCGGTTGCCATATCACGCAGTGAGGGACAGCGGCAGATCCGGCTCACTGTGCAGTTGTCAGGGGAACGTCCGCTGGGTGAAGTGATGGCCGGAGTGACGCAAGTGCTTCAGGAAATGTCCTTCCCGCAAGGGTATGAGTGGAACTTGGGCGGTGAAGCGGAGCAGATGGCGGAATCGTTCCAGTCGCTGGCGATTGCCATCATTCTCGCGATTGCGCTGATCTACATGATTATGGCGGCGCAGTTTGAATCCTTCTTCCAACCTTTCGTGATCATGTTTTGTCTGCCGCCTACCTTTGTCGGCGCTTTTCTGGGTTTGTTTGCTCACGGGATGCCGATCAGTGTGACGGCGCTGATTGGTCTGCTCATGCTCATCGGGATTGTGATGAACAACGCCATTGTCTTGGTGGACTATACCAACCAGCTGCGGCGCGCTGGCTATGGCCGGGATGAGGCGCTGTTGGCGGCGGGGCCCGTCCGGTTGCGGCCGATTCTGATGACGATGCTGTCTACCAACTTGGTGTTGGTGCCGTTCGCCTATTTTGGCGGTGAGTCGTCGGAGACGATGCGGCCGCTGGCCATCGTGGTGATCTACGGCCTGCTGGTGTCCACTTTGATCACACTGTTGCTGGTGCCGGCGGTGTACAGTTTGGCGGACGGATTTTTCACCCGCTTGCGCCGGCGATTCAGCCGCAAAAAGGCGGCTGTTGCGCCGCAGGATCAGCAGGAGCCCGCGGATGATGCGCAACGGCAGGTGGCGGCGACAGAGGAACAAGGTGCTGGTTCTGGAGAGGAACGCTCTGATCGTTAGCTCTGGTGGTGAGCAGGCTGATAGTGGATGAGCTGGATAGGTGAGGAAGGGCTGGTTTGGATAAGCAGGTGGAATCGTCTCCTGGTGGGAGTGAAACGGGATGGAGGTGGATGACGTGCGGGAGCTGCCGGAGTTGGAATGGAATCCAAAGACGGGAAAGCGGGAAGCTATTTTGGCCAGTGCGTTTGAGATCTTTAATGAGAAGGGTTTTTACAATACCAAAATCGAGGAGATTGCGCAGCGGGCCGGTGTGGGGAAAGGCACGGTTTATCTGTACTTCTCCAGCAAGGAGGATCTGCTTCGGGAGATGCTCAAGGAGGTGGTGCGCTACTACAGGTCCGCCATCCGGAAGCGGATGGCGGCCGCTGTGTCACCTCGCGAGCGGTTGCATGCATTGTTTCGCGCTCATTTGGCGATCTTGCGACGCAATCGAAATATGATGTATTCGTCAAGCCGGGATTTCGGATTTGTGGATGACAAGTTGGAGCAGTGGCTGCGCCAGCAAAAGCTGGAGTTCATCGAAGAACTGCAGGAGTTGGTGGAGGCAGGCATGTTATCGGGCCAGTTCCGTTCGCTGGATGCCCATCTGGCCGCTTTGATGCTGTTTTCTGTGTTGGGCGCGTTGGCGCACAATGAGCAGGTGCTTCCCAAGGAGAAGTTGGGGGAGGTCCTGGACATGCTGGAACGGGGCATCCTGGCTGCAGCAGCGCCCGATCGGTAAGCGTCTGATATGGAATAAAATTCCACCAAATATTCTAAGTGGTCTATCGGTTCTTAAACCACCCACGTTTTGCATGGCAACGATTTTTGCATGCCTTGAGTCTGAAGATCGTTCAGCATTTTGATTCCCCGACCTCCCCGTTCCGCGCTCGGGACTTCATCGTCGATGATTCGGTTCTTCGACGGGACTGCAGCAAAAAAGCCGAGTTACTGGCTAGCGTCTTTGTTCGCGCCGCTCGATTTTGTCATGCTCAGCTCGGCTAAGCTTTCGAATCGCTTTTGCGAGATGAAGGAGGTTACAAAAGCCGCATCGAGGCGCTTCCCGTAAGTCGGATGCGGTAGTGGCTCTGCTTGACCGAGCGATCTCGGCCGGATTCACGGAGTTCCAAGGCCGTTCGACGCCGCATTGTGACGCCGCGTCGTATCGATCGCATGGGTTATCATTTAATCCTCGATGATGGCCACGGGGCGGACCCAGCCCGCGCTGGCGCCGGTGATTTTGATCGGGAAGGCGACTACGGTAAAACCGGTCGGTGATGGAATCTGGTCCAGGTTGGCCAATTTCTCAATCTGGCAGTATTCCAGCTTTTTTCCGACATAGTGGGCGGCCCAGATCACATCGGGGTCACCTGTCTGGCGGAATTTTTCCGCTTGCGCCCAGAAGGGGACGTCCCAGCCGTAGCCGTCGGTGCCCATCACTTTGATCCCGTGCTCAATCAGGTAGACGGTGGCTTCCGCGCTCATTCCCGGATGGATATCGCCGTATCCAGGGATATACAGCTTTTTGTCGCAGCCGGTGCGGATGAGCACGATTTCTCCGGGGGAAAGCTGGTGGCCGATCTTCGCCAGCGCCTGTTCCACGTCGGACTTGGAGATTTCTTCGGCCGGCTGTTTCCAGGTGAAGTCGAGGAGCACCCCGTTGCCGTAAAACCAGTCCAGCGGCAGCTGATCGACGGTTTTGGCGGGTTGATCTCCCGTCTGGAACCAGTAGTGCCAGGGCGCGTCCACATGGGTACCGGTATGGGTGGTCAGGGTTATGGTTTCGGTAGCCCAGGCTTTGCCTTCCGGCCAATCTTCCGGCCGGATGCCAAAAAGACTAGCCGCCCGTTCCACTGACTGTTCGTGGTTCATGTACGCAATTTGTGGCGGGGAAGGTTCCTTTGACGCTGGATCCATCGGGACGCTGAGGTCGATAAAACGTTTGGCCATGTGTTTGTCCTCCTCTAGAGCGTGGTAGAGATGCTCATGTACGTGGGTGGATCATATTTTATGGGCATCTGGACATTTCAGAAACAAATGTGCTCATTTATTTAGGTGTGGTCCATCCGGTGTTATCCACTACCCTGCATCAGGTTGGGAAGGAAAGTTACAATTTGTGGAAACAGAATGAGCAGCGCCACAATAACCAGATCGGCCAGGATAAAAGGCAGGCTTCCGTAAATAATGTCTTTTAAATCACTGTTGGGAACTGTTCCTTTGATAATAAAAAGACTGATCCCGAAAGGTGGTGTCACCAGGGCCACCTCAGCGAGGAAGACGATCAGGACACCAAACCAGATCATATCAAAACCGAGTGCCTCCACAGCGGGCAAAATGATGGGCAGCGTCAGAAACATGGCAGCCAGCATATCCACAAACATGCCGAGAATCAGATACATGACCACGATGCCGATCAGAATCACATGTGCCGGCACTGGCAGATTGGTCAAAAATTCCGAGATGGTTACGGGTATTCTTGTGATTCCTAAAAAGTAGCCAAAAACGAAGGAACTGGCCACGATCAAGAAGACCATACTGGTGGTTTTAATCGTTTCTACGAGTGAATTTTTCAGGACTTGCATGTTAAACTTTCGCATCGCGAGGAGCAACAAGCATGCCATAAAGGCACCAACGGCGCCGGCCTCGTTCGGTGTGAAAAAGCCTGTATAAATGCCGGCAATAATCACAAATCCCAGAATGCCAAATCCGTATAATTCATTTAGCGAACGGAATCGCTCCCTCCAGGGAACTTTCGGGACGGAGGGGGCAAGATCTGGGTTTCTCTTGACCATCACATACACGAGTGACATGTAGATGCCAGCGATAAGAATACCTGGCAAAATACCCCCGATTAATAACTTGCCGATATTGCATGGGTTTGTTATTGAAGCTGGTTGCATCTAGTGGCGGATCACTTCGTCCTTTTCTTGCCAATCCTGTTGCGCAACACGCCCAGACCTTCCACCTCAAGTTCCACCAGGTCACCTTCCTTGAGAAACTTGCCCAGTTCCAAGCCGCATCCGCAACCGACGGTACCTGAGCCGAACACATCGCCGGGAACGATCCGCTCGCCGGTGGAGACGTAGGAAATGATTTCCGGAAATTTGCGGTACATATCGCCGGTAGTGCCTTCCGTCCAAAGCTCTCCGTTGACGTAGGCCCGCATGTTCAGCTGATAAGGATCTGGAATTTCGTCTTTTGTCACCAGGTAGGGGCCAAACGCTGTGGCAAAGTCTTTGCCCTTGGCCGGCCCCAGGCCGACGCTCATTTCTTTTGCCTGGATGTCGCGGGCGCTGAAGTCGTTCATGATCATGTACCCGACAATGAAATCCTCCGCTTCCTCCGCGCTGATGTCCCGCCCTTCCTTGCCGATGACGCAGGCGAATTCCAATTCGTAATCCATCTTATCCGTGTAGGACGGCCAGATCACCTCGTCATCAGGGCCAATGATGGAGGAGGTGCTTCCTTTGTAGTAGGCCGGAATCTCGTACCATGCGGGCGGGACCTCCTGCCCCCTTTTTTTGCGGGCATTTCGGATATGGGTTTCAAAAGAGATGAAGTCCCGGAGATTGCTGGGTTTTTCGATAGGGGACAAGAGCCGGATGTGTTCCTGAACATGGATGAATGGGTATGGCTGGTTTTTTTTGAGCAGCGATGTTGCATATTGCAGCGCTTCCCTCGCAGCTTCCATTGCCGGCTGTCCGTTTTCCAGAAAGCGCACCAGATCTTCGGGGAGCAAGTTTTCCGCGAGCCGTGTGGCGCCCTTCTCGGAAGACTGGCCTTTTTCCAATAGAAGCTGGCGATAGGCAGCGGCCAGATCGATAACGCAACCGTCCTGCCAGGCACCCAATCTCGGAATCTGGAGAGGGGATAAGTGTGAAATAAATCGAATGAGTTTCATGGATGCCCTCCTTGTTTGAATGTTTGATATGTGAAATGTACCACATATATATGATTGATTTCAATCATATATTTTTGTACAATTTTTGCTGAAGGGAAATGTTGTCCTGGAGGGAACGGATATGGTGTACAATATTTTAACAGATGTCCGAAAGAAGTCTCCCACTTCTAAACGAAGTGAAAGTGGGAGATGAATTTCGATTAGGCGTAGCCTAAAAGGTATCTCTTTTTTTGTAGAATGGTATAATCAGCCTTAGATATACGAAAGGTTGTTATATCAATGAAATTAGACGGTAATAATCATTCGGTGTTCTCTTTGTATTATCATCTAGTTCTAGTTGTAAAATATCGCAGAAAAGTGATTGACAATGCTATATCTAACTATGCAAAAGATATGTTTGTTCGACTGGGCGTGAATTACAATATTACATTAATCGAGTGGAATCACGATCATGATCATGTACACATTTTGTTCAAAGCACATCCGAATAGTGAATTATTCCAAGTTCATCAATGCCTATAAAAGTGCAAGCTCTCGATTGATCAAAAAGCATTTTCCACAGGTGAAAGAAAAACTTTGGAAAGACTATTTTTGGTCAAGAAGCTTTTGCTTGATTACAACGGGCGGTGCGCCCATCGAAGTGATAAAAAAATATATAGAAAATCAAGGGATAAAGTAAGGAGATTGGATATGGCCAACAAAGCCCACAAATTCCGTCTCTACCCAACAAAAGAACAAGAGCAACTTCTGGCCAAAACGTTCGGTTGTGTTCGTTTTGTCTACAACCAAATGTTGGCTGAGCGAATAGAAATCTATGAGAAATTCAAGGACAACAAAGAAGCCTTGA
>CAMTVR010000023.1:0-33434 GCA_947085265.1 uncultured Bacillus sp.
GGGGCCCTCGTTCCATTTGTTTTTCACACTTTTTCTACCGCGCTTCGCTTGGTGTCCCCCTCATTAAGCACGGGTTTCACCCGTTCTTAATGAGGGGGCTGATTTTTAGTGCCCTCACCCACAAACATTTTACTCATACTGCTAACAAAAAATATCTGAATACAAGGACGACCGTTTATTCTCGAATCAAAGCCCGAAAAAAGGCAGATGATTTTTTTAGATCTGTACCAATACAACTATTGATCTTTTTTTATTGTTATATTACAATGTAGCCAACAATAAAACCGGAGGGATCCGAAATGACGGGAATTGCCATCCAGCAACCGGCCAGTGACGAACAGACACAAAGCACTTGCGTGGTTTGCGGCACAGCAGCCCCACAGCAACGTGAAGGTGTCATGTATGAGTGTGAGCACTGCATGAATGAACATGAGGATTGATATTAGAAAATGGGAAGCACACACCCGTGCGCACCGGATCATACAGCCGAATCAACATTCCAAGCCCGCCTTCTTTCTCTTAAAGAAGGCATTTTTCTTTCCAAAATTATCCAGACATCCCGGAATCTTTCGGCTTGCTCCACACCAGCCCTTCATCTCCCGGCATCAAGCGCTTGCCGCGTTTCAGTAATGCGTGCTGCCATGTGCCAACAAACCAGGAACTGACCAAAGCCAAAATCACCAGAATGGCAAAAAACTCCTGGTTGATGATGCCTGCTCCAAACGCCACAGATGAAACGACAATCCCCGGTCCGCCGCGGGCATTCATCGCCAGCCCAAAGTTAAGACTTGTCAAGCGGTCCAATTTGATGAGCCGGCAGGTGAGATAAGTAAATACGGTTTCAACAAGCGATGCATAAACGAGAAATTTAATGAAGGTAGGGAAATGAAAGTAGCGTACCAAGTCCAACTGCAGCCCAACAATCGCAAAGTAAGCCGGAATGAACCAGGAGAAGGATATTTTGGAGACACTTTGTTCCACCTGTTCCACCAACGACTGAGGAAGCGCCGCTTGGACAGCAATCCCAGCGAGCAAGGCCCCAAAGATAAACTCGACACGCAAGTATCCGGCCACCGCCGAACTGAAAAACATCGTCACGAGGAACACTCCCAGAAAGGCCGGTCCAGCCAACCACCTGTTTTGTTCCATTCGCAAACCTCGATAAAGCAATAACAAACTCAAGAACGCTCCAGCTACAAATAGTGCGGTAATGAGCAAGCTCTTTCCAACTGCAGCGATAGATGCCGCTTCCTGATTGGCAGCGACCGACGTGGCCACTCCGAGGGCGGCCCACAAGAGCACGTCCTGTATCCCTGCAGCTGAAATCACCAACTTAGCAAAACGAGTATGCATGATTCCCAGATCAAAAAATATTTTTGAAATCACCGGGATAGAGGTCACAGCTACTGAAATGGCGACAACCACCTTTAATGAGAACAAGTTGTTTGCCTTGCCCATGAACTCGAAAATATCAAAAAGCCAAGGCGTGACAAACCAACCGATAAGGAACGGAAATAACGTCGCACCGATCACCACGGCGATGGTGATTTTGACATCCTCTTTCTGGAACTTGGTTTGAAACTTCAACCCGGAGGCAAACATCAGCATCAACAATCCAATCTGATACACCAGGCCAAACAACTTTCCTTCCTCTGGAAACCCCAAAAACATCCACTCAAAGGTTTCCGCAAAAAAATGCCCCAACAAGGTCGGCCCCAGGATTAACCCGGCCCCTACTTCCCCAATCACGCGAGGGATCATCAAACGCTCCGCAACCATTCCCATGATATGCGCCACTACGATCAAGCAGCCCATGGCAAACAAAAAATGGCTAAAATCAACCGTATCGAGCGAAAACACAAATCCCCTCTCCCTCTTCTGGGCTTTTTTTCGCACCCCTTCATTAAGGCATACTACGTTTTTCTGGGGAGAGTGCATTAATACAAATATACCCTGTCATATTTCCTAACTTTTCCTGGTACGATTCCTTGAAATCATCTTTGGATGAAACCAAATGAGCTGACCTAGGAATTGATGCGCTTCCCTGGTCAGCTCCATAAACCAGCGACTCCATACCATATCTAGTCGTCAAACCACTCCCATTCTTCCTTGCCGTCTTCGATCTCGTGTTCGGTGCACCAGAGATAATCATTCTTCTTGATCCAATTCAAGTGCCGCTTGAGCATGTCCAGACGGTGGGCTTTTTGCTCGGCGGTCAGCGCGCCGTACTCATGATACGCCTGAATCAAACGATCCAGATCGGCGTATAGCTGGGCATATATCTCATCCAGTTTTTTCTTCTGCTTTTCAGTAAAGGAAACCGACTTTGTGCAATCTTCCTCTTCCCCCTCTTCCATGCGATCATCGGCCGCCGCACCGAAGGTTACCTCCTTTTGTGCAGCTTCCTCCAGTTCCGCCGCATGGGCTACGCCTCCAAAAAACAAGCTCATGACCCAAAAAAACAGTACACCTGTGCGCAATATGCTGGCCATCCTTCTCAACTCCTTCATTCGTTTTTCATTCGTTTGTCAACCATTTTCCACATCTTGTCTCTTGCAGGGATGCCGAGATTATTTTTCCTCGAAACATCCACGTTCATACTTAGGATGGGCGGTTACGCACAGGTGCACAAAAGCTGATTTTAGCGCACTTCGTCCAAACGACTACAGCAGTCTCCAGACCTGATACATAAAGATGATATAACAATATCCGGATGTAGTTAGGAGGCAAGCACATGGAACAAATTCTCACGCGGATGACGATCTATCTCACTGAACGCGATCGCTGGGTCGGAGAACCTTTGTATCACGCACTGATCCAGGAAGCCAAGGCCAACGGACTATCCGGCGCAACGGCAATCCGTGCGGTAGCAGGATATGGTGAGCGCAAAAAAATATACTCCTACAGACGGCTCGATTTGCTGCACAGCCTGCCTATCATCGTCCAAATCATCGACACAGAGGAACAAATTCAACACTTTCTCCCTCAAGTGACAAAAATGGTCAACAGCGGCCTGATTACCCTGGAAAAGGTGCAGCAGATCGAAATATCGAATCACACCGATGATCTGTCCGACTCATCATTGGGTTGACGTATTTGTTTTGTTCAGCAAGCCATCCACATGCTCCAGCACATCCCCCGCCTGTTCGTGGCAGACAATTCCGGCCAAATCATCCAGTCCCGTCGGCTCCTGATTGATAATCGCCAGCCTGGCTCCACGCTGCACAGCCTGCTCAGGCAGTCCTGCCGCCGGGTAAACCTGTAGAGATGATCCGATCACCAGAAAAAGATCGGCCCTCTCCGTCGCTTGTTGCGCCCTCATCCATTCACCCATTGGAAGCGGTTCGCCAAACAGCACCACATTGGGCCGAAGCATCCCGCCGCAATCAGAGCAATAACGCTTGTGAAATTCCGCGCGATCATACATTTTGCCGCAAGACTGGCAACGGACATGCGCGTTGCTGCCATGCAGCTCGGCCACCTGCCGGGAACCGGCTTGCTGATGAAGGCCATCCACATTTTGCGTGATGACCATCTTGACTCGCCCCTCATTCTCCCACTTGGCCAGGATGTGATGAACGCGGTTCGGCTTGACATCCTTAAAGCTCTCAAACCGCTCCTGGTAGAATTCAAAAAACTCGTCCGGGTTGTTCTTCAACGTCTCCACTGAGGCAATTCGCTCCGGCACTTTCTTCCACAGCCCCCGCTGCGAGCGAAAGTCTGGCAGTCCGGACTCCGTACTGGCTCCAGCACCCGTAAAGGCCACCATAAACTGCGCCTCTTTAATCCACTCTGCCAAACGGAACAATTCCTGGTTTTTAAACACCATGTATCACCTCTTTGACAAAAAATGACATCCATGTCTCCCTGAATCTTCACTTCGCGTGATGGACTAGCTTCGATAAGTGCGCTTCTTTTGTTATTTCAGGCATCATGCTCAAGCAAATGCTAGCAAATACTTATATTCATGTAATGCTAGCCATATCTGGCTAATATATTGATTATTCTAAAAACAAATCCCTCCTAAACATATTATTTCCCCTTTTTGTACAATTTTGCAAGAAAAATCGATTGACCATCTCTTGGAACCTGCTATATTAAAGTAATGGAAACTAGAAAACGGGACGGACTCGGTTCGAGCACAATCCATATTCCGGATGAAATCGATAAAACATGTGACAAAACCGGACAATCAGTCCTGAAAGGATGAGTCCATGTGAGTGACAAGTTAGATATGATTCTGACGGAGCTCCAAACACTCAAAACGAATCAACAGCGTCACAACGACTTGATTCACCAGCTTATTCAGATTGTCGGAACAACCAACGCCAAGGTTGAGACCCTGGACACCAAAGTGCAGGCACTGGATACCAAGGTGCAAGCGCTCGACACCAAAGTCCAGGCCTTGGATGACAAGGTGCAAGCGCTCGACACCAAAGTCCAAGCCTTGGATGACAAGGTTAGCGTCCTCGTGGAAGACAATGCCGTTATCAAACAAGCCGTTCACAAAACAGTAGACGGGATCAAGCGGATCGAAGAAAATCAAGATTCGATTTATGAAATGCTAGGCGATCACGATGTACAGATCCGCACATTAAAAAGAATCGCGAAAAACAGAAAGCGGATCGATCCAGAGACGGCAAACTACGAACATACGCTGGAACGTTTGAGACGATCGATCGGCCAAGAAACGGAATAAAAACCGTGTAAATTCACATTGTGAACCTACGAAACATGTCATTCTTTACCTGATCCAGCGTGGATATCTGCATGTACCAACTCAAATCCGAGTTCAACAGCTAATGAGATCAAGATGAGAAATGTCTCTTTATAAATGCAACAAAATAAATATACAAGAGCCACGGTAATTCCGTTATGATGAAGTCGACACAAACCCATACATAACAGGAGGATTACCATGGCTCGCACTCATCATAACACAACTCGTACCTTTTCGCATCTCACCGTTTTTGATCGTGGTCAGATCCAAGCGCTTCGCAATCAGGGAAAGTCACTGCAAGAAATCGCAGACATCATCGGTTGTCATAAGTCTACGATCTCCCGTGAGTTGAAGCGAGGAACCGTGACGCAGCGACGGTCTGATCTGCCGAGTATCAAGCATACTTTGCCGATGTGGGTCAACGTGTCTATGAATCGAACCGTTCCCGCTGTGGTGCGAAGTATAAGCTGATCCAGACCACGGATTTCATTCATTTCGCCGTGCAGAAGATCCGTGATGACACTTTTCTCCGGATGCCGTTTGCGGCTATGCCAAAACCCAGCACTTGTTCGATGGTGAATGGGTTTGCACCAAGACCCTGTACCGCTATATCGACCTTGGTCTTTTTCCAATCAAGAATATCGATCTGCCTTTAAAAGTGTCCCGCAACACCAAGAAAAAGCGAACACGGCAACATCAGAAGATGCTAGGCACAAGCATTGAACAACGCCCCCGGCATATCGATGAACGTCTGGAATTCGGTCACTGGGAAATTGATACCGTCTTAGGCCCAACAAAAAAGGAGCGGCGCTGCTCACATGACCGAACGCAAGACGCGCAAAGAACACATCCTGAAAATCGAGCGCAAGACGGCGGAATGCGTGAAGCAGTCCTTACAGGAATTGAAGCAACAGTATGGATCCGTCTGCCCAACCGTGTTCAAAACGGTCACATCAGACAATGGAGCTGAATTCAGTGAACTCAGACAGGCTATCGAATGCGAGGTGTATTACACACATCCTTATACATCATGTGAACGCGGAACCAATGAACGCCACAACGGACTCATTCGTCGATTTATTCCAAAAGGCAAGTCCATGGATGATATCGATCCGTCGCTCATTATCTTATGTAGAGAACTGGTGTAACACCCTCCCAAGGAAGATTCTAGCATATCATTCACCAAACGATGCGTTTCATGAAGAGTTACGAAACTTGGCTTTATCAAAACCATATTCTTGATTACTGTGAGTTGTTGCATTTATTATTGCAATTTAAGAGATCTTCTTTGGTTAAATCTGACCGGTTGTTAAAGGATAGCAACAAGGATCGTTGCTGATGCGGATATATTTCGCGATTGCCTTGGAAGATGTCAATCAAGGTACGAAACCCTTCATCTCCCATATACACAGCTAACCCATATGTTTGACCAGCTTCTCCCAGCACACAACAATACCCTGTCTCTTCACTCACCGGATCGACAACGGCAAACATATCGATATCGCTCATCCATCGCCAGGGTTGCAAACGCTTGATATTGATCGGCCATTTCGAATTATGTTCTCCAGTGTACATTGGTCTCCACATCGTTTTGCTTGGAAGAGAATGCTTGTGCCCTTAACATGTGACCGTGATGTCGAAAGCGCTCATTGATATCATCCTGAATTTTCTTATTTATAGCGGGATCTACTTTATACCGTGCATGTTCTGCAGGCGATTGTTCATCATCGAGCCACGCACCGCGACTGTCTTCTTCGGGTGCCAAATGGCGGGCTTTCACACAACGCGGATACTGGATGCCTGCTTCGGGAGGCAAAATCTTTTCCAGCACGATTATATGCTGCCAGTCATTCCCGAAATCATATGTATAGGTGATTTTGTCATTTTCCTGTCTCAGCCAGTCCGACAGCCTTTCCTGATTCTCATCAAAAAACACACCCCAGCCGTCGTTGTACCTTGGATCGCCAATCTCAGCCCTTTCTTTCGCGGGAATAAAAGCGTTAAGTAAGCCATGTTTCTCATAGAAAGCATCTCTTTTGTCTTCTGGAATGTTTGCTGTCTCAAACATGTGCAGGTGTGCATCATCCCAGTCAAAAGCAATTTGCAAAATGTGATGCAATTGGCGAAATGTCGTGTCTGCATCAACCTGCAGCCGCCGCCAAATGGGTGGTTTCGTATCTTTTAATGTCACTTTCAGTTGATATATCATCGCCACCTTTGCCACCTTTGAAAGCATTTTCTTCCTAATCAAATTCTAGCATATCAGGTATCAACGATCATATCATTGGAGCAAACAAAATTTCCTTGACAACCGATCATTTTACACATATTCTACAATCAGGACAATAATTTTCTATATATTCTTAAATAAAGGTTTCAGGAGGGGAGCCCTCATGCTAGATGTCAGTCAGTTGCCATACCAGCACATTGTCGCGGATTTAAAAACCCCCATCGCGATAGTTAAAATGAACAGGCCGGAAAAACGGAACGCGCTGTCGATGGCACATATGGAGGAACTGATCGATTGCCTCAAGATCATTGGCAAGAATCCCGATATTTCAGTTGTGATCCTGAGCGGTGAAGGGCCTGCTTTCAGTGCCGGCCATGATTTGAAGGAAATGGTTGGCCAAGACATCACTTTCTACCGCAACCTTTTTGACGTTTGCACCGAATTGATGAAAACGATTCAATCCATCCCCCAACCTGTCATTGCCCAGATCTCGGGCATCGCAACCGCCGCCGGATGCCAGCTCGTCGCCACCTGTGACCTGGCCGTAGCTTCCGAGGATGCCAAATTTGCAACGCCAGGTGTCAAAATCGGGCTGTTTTGTTCGACGCCAATGGTGGCTTTAAGCAGGGCTGTCGGACGTAAAAAGGCAATGGAAATGCTGCTCACAGGCGAGCCCATCCCAGCTGACTTAGCACTTCAGATCGGCCTGATCAACAAGGTGGTGCCGAAAGAAAAGCTTGCCAAAGAGACCATGGCGCTTGCGGAAAAAATCGCCGCTGCCAGTCCGTTTACGATTGGTATCGGAAAACAAGCTTTTTACCGGCAGATCGAAATGCCACAGGACATGGCCTATGGATACACAAAAGAAGTCATGTCCCTCAATGCGACGGCGCTTGATGCACAGGAGGGCATCTGCGCATTTTTGGAAAAACGCACCCCAACATGGAGAGGAAGATAAAAAACGGGTTGCCCATGACTACGAACGGGCAACCCTTTTTCCTGTTCTTACGTAAAGACGACAGATTGAAACCTTTGCCCAAAATAAAGGGGCTGTCCCACTCGTTCAGCAACGAAGGGGTAGCCCCTTTTGTATCTTTAGCCCCGCTTTGTACGCTTAGCCCAAAAATGCTTTGAGCATCCACACATGCTTTTCCAAACTGGTGTGGATCGACAAAAGCAAATCTCCGGTGGTTTGATCTTTGAAGCTGTCCGCAAGTTCCATCCCCAGCTTCAATTCAGCAATCATTTGGGTGAAGTCGTTTACAACCGTTTGCACCATCTCTCTGGCGGATTCGCCTCCTCTTGCTTCCTTGACGGATGCGGTCTCCAGGCATCCCGTCATCGTCGCCACCGGTTTCCCGCCCAAAGCCAGCAGCCGCTCCGCCAATGCATCAATATGCAGCGCCGCTTCATTGTACAATTCCTCGAATTTGGCATGGAGTGTGAAAAACTGCTCCCCGGTCACATACCAGTGGTAGTTGTGCAACTTGACAAACATCACTGTCCAGTTGGCGACTTGCTTGTTTAGAACATCGGTCAGGTTCATTCAGGAAACTCCTTCCAACTTTAGTTATGTACATCTTGTAGGAAGCTCAGGGTATTGTCAAGGAACAAAAGTACTCCGGCTCTTCCCTGTGCTAGTGTTTCGCAAAATCACCTCTTTTGATGCATTCGTTGGATTTAAAAATAAGAATCACCCGTAACAAATGGTTGGCAAACTGGCACCAATGAATAGATGGCGAAGACAATTACTGTCGAACTTGGAAATTGCTTTCAGGTCGCTAAATGCCTGCTGAAGTCTGGAAGAACCTGATAAATCGTTGGATCAGTCAATCGCAAATCGTATCTACAAGAACCTCTGGGGCAACAGGAAATTTCATAAACCCATTTTTACCCATGGCGGAGGCACTTTATTGTTAAATCAGCATATCTACAGTTAACTCACTTTCGACGCAACTGGAATTAATCATAAGCAGCGCTAATAATTGCCTCAATTATCGTTTTAGAAGCATAAGATACACCTGATATAAATTTAAAAGTCGGCCCATGGCATAGTGCTGTTGCCGGGCCCGCAAAATATAGTCCTGGTATACTTGACCGAAAATGATGCTTTACTTTTGGATAGCCTAACTCATGAACAATCATAGTCAATAATGGTTTTATAAAATCTAGCTTTTCAACCGAGAACCGATACCCTGAAGCCGTAATTACATGGTCAAAGTTCTCTTTTTCACCCTTACTGAAGTAAACCTTTATCTTTCCTTCACTCGTTCTCTTAACTTTACTTATACTTGTTTTGCCCGCTGTTTGACCTTTCCTTCTACTAAAGGAATGAGGAAATTAGATACCGTTGGTTTATCTATTTGACTACGTACCTTTTTCTTTTCTTCCTCAGAGAGAGATAAAAAAATTTGTCTGCCAAGTAACGCTGAATTGTGTTCATTTCGGATTAAGAATAATAGGTCCTGATCTTCGATAGACCAAATCCACTTCGGCACCTGCTTTATTCAAAAGAGCTGCCGCTTCCCAGACACTTTGACCCCTGGCAAAACTGTCGCATGATGTGTATTCCGATGGTATGACTGACCAACTCACCATGATAACGGATTAGGTGTTGTGAGATGTATAAAACATTTGTTAAGCCAACAGCTACCACCACATGACGCGCAAGCATTTGTCGTCCTGTTTCCGTAACTATACAAAATCCATTGCTTTCAAGTGTTATGGAGATGACCAACTCAGAATGAATACTCAATTGATTTTTTTCGATAAACCCAAATCCGTAATCTACAAACACACTGCGAGGAAGTGGATAAATAAGCTTAACTCCCTTTTCCTTCTGAAATAACACTCTATCCCGAAAATATTAGGTTTTAAAAAAGCAAAAAAAGGCCATACCATTGGTACATCATTTCCGATTGGGGAATAATGGGATTTATGCGGGTTGTTCCCGTTCTTTTAAAGTAACTTCATATCCTAATGCTTCCAACTTCCGCATTGCTTGTCGTACCATTTGCTCACGTAGGCGTTCCTCATAATAATGAGGCCCTAGATCCTGGTAAACCTGCTTCTTCTTTAGTAGGTGGTAAACAATGGTTAGGATCCGATGAGCCACCGCCATTGCCGCCCGGTTGGCTCCTCGTCTGGCAACAATGCGATGATACAGACTGGACAGATACGTGTTTTTTGTTCGGGATGCGGCTCGAGCTGTCTCGATGAGCGGGCGCCGTAGATGTGGGTTTCCCTTGGTCGTTCGCCCGGACTTTCGTTTCCCGGCACTTTCGTTGTTCCCTGGAGCGACCCCAGCCCACGAACTCAAGTGCGCGGATGAGGGAAAGCGATCCATGTCGGTGCCCGTCTCAGCGATTATTTCTTCCGCGCCCCGTCGGGCCACCCCGGGAAGGGTGTCCAGTCGCTCCAGGTCTTTTTCAAAAGGGAGCATACGCCTCTTGATTTCTTCGTTCAATTGTTGAATAAGCGCATCCAGTTCATCGATGTGCCGCAGCTGGGTTTGGAGCATCAAGCGTTGATGAGGGCCCATCAACCCTTTGAGAGCGCGCTTGAGGTCGTCTTTTTTGCGTTTCATCCGTCGGAGCGCCAGTTCCGACAGCACCTCTGGGTCTTCGTTGCCGGCGATGAGGGCTTCAATTATGGAACGAGCGGATTTGCCTAAAATATCGCTGGCCACGGACAACAATTTGATGTTGGCACCTTCCAGCACTTTTTGAATACGGTTGACCTCCCGTGCCCTTTCTTCGATGAGGCTGCGGCGATAGCGGATGAGTTCCCGCAGTTCCCGTTGCTCGCGGGAAGGGATGTAACTGCCTTTGAGCAGGCCATGTTTGAGGAGGCTGGCAATCCATTCCGCATCTTTGACATCGGTTTTACGTCCTGGGACGTTTTTGATATGCTTTGCATTGACCACCAGGACTTCAAGGTTTTCCATTTCCAACAGGTTGTAGATGGGTTTCCAAAAGGAGCCGGTGCTTTCCATGGCCACATGGGTGCATCCTTTGCTGATGATCCAATCGACCATCTGAATCAAGTCCTCGGTCATGGTGGAAAAGGTACGAATTTTTTTCGTCCGGCGTCAGAACGCAGGCAACGACATTCTTTTTGTGGACATCCAGACCACAGACATGGCTGTAGACGACATCCATGGCAGTACAACTCCTTGCAGCTTGAAAGGTGAAGGGCTGGCGCAACGACCACACATGGGCCAATCTATCCCGCGCGCTTCCTAAAAGGAACGACAATCTGTGGTGCACCTGGCCGTTGGGGTCCGTCTAAGAGTCGGGCTCGCAGCACCAAGGTATAACGACCTCTCTTCACCTGCCGCACTTTGATTATACCGTCTACACGCCATTTTCATCATCTGATGGTGGCGTGCAAGCGGCATGGGGGTCTAGTATGTAAAGGCCATCTGGATCAGAGAATGATGTGTATTCAAGTAACGTGCGAATGAACATCTGTGGCGGCATCTTTCTTTTCCAAAAATCCATTGTGTATCCGCATATCTCTACATCCAATACTGCCTTTGTCGCATGAGCAGCTAAAGAAATTCCATAGGGACCTGCACCAATAATAACCAAGTCCTTCATGTTCATTCTCCTAAAAAAAACAAATGTATTTCTAATATTAAAATTTTATAATACCATGAATAATACTTTTATTTTAGATAAATAGTCATCAAAATATTCACTTTAACAACGGTCCTTGTTTCTTAGCTCAGAATGTCTTGTATAGACATGGAAAATTTTCCTCCCAAACAAACGGCGTATACGCAACGTAAAATTCCCCCAGAGAGATCTATATCATTTATAATTATAGAAATTTGTGTCATCATAAAGTTTCAATGTATATTATGACATCGCCTTCTTGTACAACATCTCCTTCATTGACCTTAATCTCCTTAATTACTCCACTTACAGGAGAAAGAAGGGGTATTTCCATTTTCATTGATTCCAATACAAGTAAAGTATCTTCTTCTGTAACCTTCTGTCCCTCTTCAATAACTATTTTCCAGACGGTACCTGTCATTTCTGCCTTCACTTCATGAAGCATCGCTATTTCCTCCTATACAAAAATTTCTCATCATCATCTTAATTGCGAATGTAAATAAAGACTAAAAGGTAGTTGGCCATGTGCGCATAAGATGTTGTCCAACCCCTCCCGTTAATCGCATTTGATGGACCTCAAGGATACGCGTCAGATATTCCCGAGTCTCACGAGGATCTATAACTGCCTGTGCGCCATAGGTCGCAGCATAAGCGTATGCTGACGTGTCTTTCGTCATTCTTTGTAAATGTTCTCTAAATTTCTCGGGATCCTCCTTTTGGCTTAACCCATCAACAATTCCTACAGCCGCCACAGGATCCATAAAGCTAACCTCCGCCAACCACCAGGCAGCTACCTCGTGGGCGTTACCACCTCCACCCATGTTTAAAAACGCCTGACCATAAGTTTTACGAAGTACAACGGATATTTTGGGTACTGTGCAGAGCGACAACGCATTCATCCAATTCATCACTTTTCCAGGCATCTTCTTCTTTTCGGCATCAATACCAATTAGAAAACCAGGTTGATCTACGAGGAATATTAACGGAATATTGTATGAATCACATAAAACTAAAAAACTGATTACCTTATCGCAAGCATCGGCATCCAAGGCCCCTCCTTTATGCAAAGGGTTGCTCGCAACGACACCAACACTTTTGCCATTAAGTCGAGCCAACGCCGTGACTACAGATTTCCCAAAACGGCTTTTCAATTCAAATACACTGTCCTTATCAAAAATAAGGGGAAGGAGCTTTTTCATATCATAAACTTTATTGCGCGACTCAGGTATTAAGTCCAAAATATTATCCATCAATTCACCTGAACCTGGAGGAACGGGATGGATAGGTGGAGGTTCATTATGATGGCTTGGCAAATAGCTTAAAAATTTTTTAATAGCATCGAGTGCCTCTTCATCAGTATCAACTACCATATCTGCCAGTCCTGTCACCTCTGCATGTAGTCTCCAACCGCCCAATTCTTCAGGATCGACCTGTTCACCAGTTGCCATAGAGGACAAACGAGGACTAGATACAGCCATGATTGAACCCTTTCTGAACACCGTAAAGTCAGACATTGCAGCATACCAGGTAGAAGAACCAAAGCAGTATCCCAGGACAGCTGATACCCAAGGTGTCTCACGCATACGAAGGTATTGGGTAGAACCAGAACTAGCGCCCATACCTTCTGCACCCATAACATCAGGCATTCGCGCTCCAGTTGATTCACCTAAAAAGATAACGGGCATACCACGTGTTCTACAAACTTCTTTGATGTGTGCCATTTTCCTGCTATTTATACGGCTGCTTGATGCGCCCATGACGGTAAAATCATTAGAGATAATACCAACATCTCGGCCATTGATCTTTCCGTAACCTGCTATCTTACCGTCTGCCGGGGTTTTTTCCCTATATTCCTGAAGAAAAGACGTTGCAAATAATCCCGACTCTAAAAAACTATCAGGATCAAGGAGATAATTAATTCGTTCCCTTGCATTTAATAATCCTTGTGACTTGCGCTGCTGTAATTTTACTTCCCCACCCATGGATAATGCTTTCGTTTTACGCTTTTCATATTCATTAATGTGTTCATCAAAAGGCACTTTTACCACCTGCTATATAAATGATTGTTTATTTTGATGTAATATCAAACACGCATTGTTCGAGTACGAATAGATGCTATACGGGGTAAGGTAGCATATGCATCTTTAACCCAGTCGCAAAGGATCGGCCTGGTCATCCTCGGATCAATGATCTCCTCAATTCCAAAACGTTCCGCCGTCCTAAAGGGGGATTCAAATCTACGATAATATTCAACCAGTTCATTTCTACGGGCTATGGGATCAGGCGCATTCGCAATATCTTTTTTATAAGCAGCTTCAACCCCTCCTTCAATAGGTATAGAACCCCAATATGCTGAAGGCCAGGCATACCGCAAATTGGTTCTTCCACGTGGTGCATATGCAGCACCGGCCACTCCAAAAGAGCGTCGGATAAAAATCGTAGCCCACGGAACTGTAGCCTGCGCAATCGCGATACTGGCTCGTATGGCCTTACGTATTGTTCCTTTCTCTTCAGCCAACTTACCTATAGCAACACCCGGCTGATCGACAAAATTGACAACTGGAATGTGAAATGTATCACACAAATCAACAAACTGGACGATCTTTTCTGCAGATGTATCTGTCATTGCTCCACCGCTAACATACGGATCATTTGCCATGATCCCTACAGGATATCCAACTAATCTACCCAACATCGTAATTGTCGAACGACCGTTGTACCTCCCGATTTCGAAAAGTGAATCCCGATCAAATACCAACTGTAAAATTCTCCTCATATCATAAACTTTGCGTCGGTCACGAGGAACAATGGAAGCTAATTCGTCATCACATCGATCAGGTAAATCAGTAGAACTCATGGGCGAGGGGATTTCGTAAGCATTACTGGGCAGATACGATAAAAATTTACGAACCTGTTGAAATGCATCATACTCATCCTCTGCTTCATTGTGAACTACACCACTACCGCGAGTATGCACTATCGATCCGCCCAATTCCTCCTTTGTCAGTTGTTCTTTTGTCCCGGGAGCCACAACCTGCGGACCAGCAGCAAATACCTGACTTGTTCCCTTAACCATTACCGAAAAATGAGAAGCCACAACACGCACTGCTCCCAAACCCGCACATGGTCCCAAGGCTACTCCTACAACAGGTATTACCCCGAGCATTTCTGCCATTGGCCACTGCGCATAACCGGGAATTTTTGTGGATTGATTTTTTTCTAGCAAACGGATGCTCCCACCGGCTGCATCAACCAGGCGAATCAGCGGTATCTGTAAATCTAGCGCATGCCTTTCGGCAAATATCATTTTTTCCGGCAAGGCAGCCTCAGAGGAACCACCCCTTACTGTAAAATCATCAGCAGATACCACTACTTTGCGCTGTTCTATCGTACCTTTACCTATTATCATATTTACTGGAGTTACGTGAAGAAGTTGTCCATCCTCAGAATAAATCGCATTTCCGGTTAGCGAACCAATTTCACGGAAGCTATCTTTGTCAAGTAATGCATGTATCCTTTCTCGAGCCGTTAAACGTCCTGAGGCATGTTGCCTCTTGATATTTTCATCTCCACCCAACTTTTCGGCAAATTCTTTTCTCCTCTTGATCTCCTCTATTTCCGCTTGCCAAACTAAATTATTCTCCTGGCTTGGCTTTTGGATATTATTATTCATGTCTTTGTGCCTCCTCTCGCATTAACCTCATTCTCCTACGGGTATGATTATTATGAATCCCCTAATACAATTCTTGCATCAACAGCTACCACTCCAAATCTCTCTTTTTTGACGATGACAGGATTCATATCTACTTCAAGGATATTATTTTCATTCATTACCATTTCACTGAACCGGAGAATAAACTCAACTAATGCTTCAATATCACATTTTTCTCTTCCTCGATAACCATTTAACAGTGGATAACCTTTTAACGACTCCAACATGTTTCGAACATCACTAAACTCTAGGGGGCAAATACCTAGAGAAACATCTCTCATCAATTCGACCCAAGCCCCTCCCAATCCCACTGCAATCACAGGTCCAAAAATGGGGTCACGCTTAGCTCCAACAAAAATTTCCTGAATTCCATCTTCCATCTTTTGAATTGTAATCCCTTCAATATCTTCATATTTAACTCCTTTTTCAGAAGCATTCTTTAATATCGTGTCATATGCCTGTGCCACGCTTTGTGTTGTCATGAGATTAACCTGTACACCACCATAGTCTGTTTTATGGACAATCTTTGGCGAAACTACTTTCATGACAATTGGGAATCCTAGCTCATTAGCTGCATCGATTGCTTCCTCTTTACTTTTTACGAAAATGTAACTGTTAATTGGAATGTCATATTTTTCGATGAAGTTTCTGCTTTGGACCTCATTTAAAACCTTCAGTTTGTTTTCATATGTTGCTTCTTGCATGCTATCCCTCCATTTTTTATCTATTGTCTACACCAATTTGCAGCGATACGGATAGCATCGAGCCCTTGTTCAATCGAAGAAAAAACAGGAATACCTTTTTTTTCAAGTAATTTTGCTGCATCATAACGTATTTGTTCAATTTCTGGTAAACCATTATAACGCAACACTCCAATCAAACTTGATTTAGAACAATCAATCCTCTCCAACTCACCGAACATTTTGTTCAATATATATTTAAGATTCATGTAATTGGATATGGGTATTAAATTAAGATGAAATAAGATATAGCCAATGGAAGGATCTTCACTTAATATTTTGAGAACATCCCCAAACAATTTACCTTCCTCTGAAGTAAGTTGACCCGCAGGCATGTCAATAGGATTTATATTTCTCTTCCCCTCAGCTACACCCAATTGATTTAATTTTTGAACTGTTCGAGGATTTAAATTGCCTAGATTTAATTTTAGTTCATCACAATAATCAGTAGCTAATACACTTGCTCCGCCTCCGTTTCCAACAATCGCTACACCCTTAGCATCCATAGGTCTAATGTTCTGAATACTAAGTAATGTAACTAGCATTTCCTCAATGCTTTTCACTGGTAGAACATTGGTTTGTCTAAAAAGAGCCTGCCATATCGCGTAGTCCCCTGCTAAATTTCCTGTATGCGAAGCAACAGATTTAGTGCCAATTTCCGTTCTCCCGCCTTTAAGAATGACAACTGGTTTTGTTTTTGTAACTTCTTTAAGTAACTTTAGGAATCTTCCCCCATCTTTGACACTTTCTATATAAAACCCAATTGCTTCAGTCGCTTCATCCTCCGCCAAATACTCAAGGTAATCTGGATGATCTAAATCTATACAATTCCCCACAGAAATTACTTTGCTAAAATGCAAGCCCATTACACTTCCACGTGTAACAATATCAAAGGCGATACCACCACTTTGCGAAACAAAAGCAATTTTCCCCGGTATCCCTGAAGCCCCTAGTGTAAAATTCACCCTACTTTCCGGACAATAAGTCCCGATACAATTAGGTCCAATAATACGCATTCCATGTTTCCTTGATATTGAAACGAGTTGTCGCTCTATATCTTTGCCTTTTTCCCCATATTCTCCAAATCCAGCAGAATATATCTGCACTACTCGAACTCCTTTTTGTGCACATTCTCTGATTACTTGAGGGACAAACTTTGCTGGTACAATAACTGCTGCACGGTCAACAGGTCCAGGTATATCGAGAACGGACGGGAATGCCTTAATTCCCTGAATCACCTCTTCTCTTGGATTAACGGGATAAATCTCACCCTGATAGCCTGTTTCCAAGAGAATCCTCATATCCGCTTTTCCCAAGCCGTCTCGATTAGACGCTCCAATTACGGCTATTGACCTTGGCTTAAACGCGGCATCTAATGCAGCTTTTAAGTCAACATTTTCAATTATCATCAATGAAACCTCCGTATTTCAGTTGTTGAAACCAAGAAGAAAGCTATTTATTCACGAATTCACGAACACCTTCAGCCCGATTTTCCCAAGCCCCAATTTCCTTGTAATACTTGACAGCACCAGGATGATATGGAAAGTCTACACCCAACAATGCATTCTCAATTGTCCATTGACTAGCTGCCGGGTGGATCTTGGCAGCTTCTTCGGCATACTCTATAAATGTCTTTGTTATCTGGTAAACCAATTCCTCAGGCATATCTTTATGCACTACATAACTAGCAGGTGAAGCTGCAGTGTAAATATCTTTATCTTGTCCCTTATAAGTACCGGCAGGAATTTTAGAGAAAACAAAGCCCGGATACAGTTCATTTAACTTATCAACTTCTTCTTTTGTCATAGGCAGTAAACGAATATCTTTTTGAGTGGCTAACGACATAATTGCTGGATTAGGCAAGAGAGTTGTGATCAATACAGCATCTAGTCTCCCATTTTGTAAAGCATCAATCGACTCATTAAAGGAAAGAAATTCTACTTTTATATCATCGTATGTCATACCATACACCTGAAGGAGGTGTTTCGACACTTGTTCTGTTCCGCTGCCTGGTTCACCTACAGAAACTCTCTTACCTTTTAGATCTGAAATACTATTTATACCACTATTAGCTAAGACCACAATATGTTGAAAGTTTTGGTGTGCAGTTGCTATATAAACCAGGGTATCGTATAATTCTGGTTTTTCCTTAAAGGCAGCTTTTGCTATTCTTCCACTTGTCGTCCCAATATCTGCCTGTTTTGTAGCTAATAAAACAGCATTTTCTCCATACCCCGCACTACTAACAATTGTAGTTTTTACACCCGGAACATGATTTTCAATGATTTGACCTAAGGCACCTCCGAGAGCATATATTGCTGAACCAGTATTACCAGTAGCGATTGTTAATTGAGTTGTATTTGTGGCTCTATCATTTGTATTACCATTAACATCTGAATTGCTGTCCGGGTTTTGATTTACTTGATTTCCACAAGCAACAACAATCAACGACAACATTAACATAACTAACCCTATAATTCTTAATATTTTCATTATATAAACCTCCTTGTATTATAGTAATACTCACCGAATTAACAATCCGCATCAACTCTGGTCTTTTAGGCAGAGTCTCAAAATATTTCACTAGTTGGCCTTGCGCGAAGATAAAATCTAGTATCCTCTAAGCTTGCAACAAATGTTCCAAAACGATGTTCGTCCTGCGTTCTGTAACGAAAGGTTACCTTGGTTCGAAATCGAAGCGCTTTCCTACAGAAAGTTTACGCCGTTTCTTTAGGTGCCACCTCTTTCACCCCAGCTCTTTTCTTATTTATGAATTGGACAATTACAAGTAAACCAAATATCAAAAATCCTATAGTATCTGTCATACCATTCGTGTCAATTAATAACAGTGCACTGGTAATAAGAAGTATCCGTGTAAACCATCTACACGATGAAAGCAAATATCCCTGTGCACCTGCAGCCAAAGAAAAGATACCGACAATGGCTGTCAAGAATGCTAAAAGCACCTCAGAAAACCCGCCCATCATCAATAGGGCATTGTTTCGAACAAACATATACGGCACAATAAATCCCGCTATGCCTAATTTAACAGCTTCTAATCCAGTTCTTAAAGCGTTTGATTGAGCAATCCCCGCTGTAATATAAACACATCCTGCAATAGGCGGTGTTACTAATGCTAAAACTCCGAAATACAAGACAAATAAATGAGCTGCAATAGGTTGGACATTTAAATCTATTAATGCAGGCGCTACCAAAATCGCGAGTATAATATAAGAGGCTGTTGTTGGTAACCCCATTCCAAGAATAATTGAGCTAAACATTGTTAGAATGAGTAACAGGATTAATGAACCCGAAGCAAAAGAAATTAACATTGAAGATAATTCCAAACCTACACCTGTTAAATCAATCACACCAACAACAATTCCTGCAATAGCACATACAGACACGATAGTGAGTGCCCCTTTGGCCCCATCCTCTAAAGCACGAAATATCTTTTTAAGACCCATTCTCGAATCTTTCTTTATCCAACTGATCACAACAATAAAACCGATAGTAATAAGCGCTGCAAATAGTGGTGTATATTTAAAAACTGACAATAAAATAACTAAAATTATTGGTGGAAAAAAGTGATGGAAATTTTCTTTTAAAAGAGGCCTTAATTTTGGAATATCTGTTTCTTTAATTAGTTTTAAATCGAGCTTTCGAACCTCAAAATATATCATAAAAAAGATAGATATAAAATATAGTAATGCCGGGATAAAGGCAGCCTTTATAATGCTTACATAAGGTGTCCCCAAGAAATCTACCATAAGAAATGCAGCAGCACCCATAATTGGAGGCATGATCTGGCCACCAGTAGATGCTAATGCTTCAACAGCCCCGGCAAAATGAGATCTAAAACCAACCCTCTTCATCATGGGAATAGTAAAAACACCTGTAGTTGCCGCATTAGCTACACCACTTCCCGATATCATCCCCATCAATGCACTTGCTAGAACTGCAACATAGGAAGGCCCTCCCTTTATTCTACCTAGTAGCGCCAAAGCAAATTTGATATAAAACTCTCCGGCTCCCGATTGATTCAAGAATGATCCGAATAATATAAACATAAATACAAATGTTGCAGAAATGCCTAATATCGATCCAAAAATACCTTCACCTGTTAAATACATATAACTGATAAAGCGTGACAGTCCTATCCCTGAATGCTGTAATAGCCCTGGTAGGTATGGACCAGTAAAAACATAAATAATGCATAACGCTGCAATAATCGGAAGACCGTAACCAGCAATCCTACGAGTCGCTTCAAAACAAACAATAATCAAGATTATCCCAAAAAAGATATCCCAACCTGTCGGAAAACCAAATTGTTCTATTAATACTCTATATTTTATTACTATATAAAAAGTTGAAAAAATAGAGAGTGAAATTAGTAACATTTTGGAATAAAATTCTTTTCTAGTTCCCTTCCACGACTTTTTAAAGGGGTATAACAAAAATGTTAATACTAAACCAAAGCCAAGATGAATTGCCCTTTGTTGAATAACCGATAAGTTAAAAAAAATACTAATGTACAATTGATAAATTGACATTCCAATCGCAAGAAATGTTACAATCTTTTTCAACAAATCAATTTTTATATTGGTAGTTAATTGGTTATCAGTCGACAATTCCAATGTGCGACACCCCCTAATTCATTAATAAATTAATAAGTTTTAACAATCATCATCTTTGTGTTTTAAGTATATTGTACAATAGTTTGTAATGAAGTAAAATAGAAATTAATTATCTAAATATAATCTGCTTCTATAAGAGGGAGGGAATTAACAAGAGATGCGTATTGAACAGTTACAATATTTTGTTGAAGTGGCACAAACCAAGTCATTCTCCCATGCTGCTGATCGGCTACATATATCCCAACCAAGCATTAGTATGGCAATTTCAAATTTAGAGCATGAGCTAGGAGTCACTTTATTTGAACGTTCACGCTCAGGTGTAAAATTAACAGATACAGGTAAAATATTAGCAAAGAAAGCTCAAGAAATTTTAAATAATATAGAGGATTTTAAATCAGAGGCTAGAAATGAATCTCAACTTTTATCTGGTAAATTAACGATCTCAGCTATTCCAAGCATCTGCATCACATTTTTACCTAAAGCATTGTCAGCTTTTAAAAAGAAGTTTCCAAAAGTCAATATAGAATTAAAGGAAGAAGGTACAAATAAAATTATAAAAGAAGTTAGCTTGGGAAATGTGGATATCGGTATTGTTTCCAGTTCATATAAGGAAATTGAACAAATTGATTATCTTTACTTTGAATCGTTAATTTCGGGTAAAGTTGTTGCATGCGTTGGAAAAAACTCTAACTTGTCTTTTCATAATCCTATTTCTCCTAAAATACTATTTAAACATCCTATTGTTATATTCAATAAAGAATATAGAATGTACCAATTTGTCCAAAGATTATTGCGAGAATATGGAGAACCAAATATCTTGTTTGTATCAGGAAATACAGAAACAACGAAAAAAGTAATTGCTGAAGGTATTGCGATCGGATTTTATACTGATTTAGCTTTGAAAGTTGATCCATACATTCAAACAGGAGAGATTATTCCATTGGAAATTACGGATAACAACATTGAAGTTTCATTTGGCTGGATCCGCTCAAAAAATCAACATTTTTCAAGACAAGCAAAGGAGTTTATTAAACTGTTAAAAATAACAATTTCAGAACAAGTCACTATTACTACATAAAATCTATCCCAAAAATATATAAAAAACTCAACTTTAGCACCTGAAAAATCCAGTTAAAGCCTTGTCATTCATGGATTGTTTGGACAAAAAATGGCGTTCTTGACTCAAAAGCACCTTTCTGCTTGGTAAAATGGAATCAGCAATCCTTCATACCATCCCAAACAGAAAGGTGCGTATCTCCATGTTACAACACAACGCCCTGTCTAAGAAGGCAGAACAACGTTTATCCTATCTCTTTTCAACATTGAAAATTGGTCATCTTCTTCGCAACGCAGGTATCCGGAAGGATTTCGGCTCATCCAGTTTAGAGATTTTCAAGCTCATTTTTACCCTGGTGTTTTAAGGGTGCAATCTTTTTCGTTTGTTACACAGTGAGCGTGGTACAGCACTTCCTGGAAAGGATGCGATTTACCGGTTTCTCAACCACCCACGTTATGGATGACGAAAATTCTTACATTCCCTTAGTTTTTCCATCATTGAACGGTTTGAAAAGCTGACTTCTACTGGTCGTGTGCGTGTGTTTATCGTTGATGATTCCATTCTTCGGCGTGATCGCAGCAAAAAGGCAGACTTGTTGGCTCGTGTTTACGACCATGTAACAAGGCGCTTTGTCCGCGGTTTTTCCATGTTCACGCTGGGCTGGTCGGATGGGTACAGTTTTGTGCCCATCAATTTTGTCATGCTAAGCTCGGCCAAGACAGAAAACCGCTATGCCCGATGCAAGATGCAGACAAGCGGACACATGGATATAAACGGCGGATAGAAGCCTTGTTGCGTAAGCCGGATGCGGTTGTACAGATGGTGAAGCAAGCCTTGAATGCCGGATTTACGGCAGACTACGTACTCATGGACAGCTGGTTTACGCAAGCCCCTCTGCTTCATAAGCTCACCGCACAGGGTTTTCATGTCATTGGCATGGTCAAAGCGATGAAGCGACGGTATATCGTTGGTGGACAACGGTTCAGTCTGCAAGAGTTGTATGCCCGCCTTCGGAAACAACCCAAGACAACAACGATCTTGGACTCTATCGTCACCTGTACTTTCTGTGGCCTACCTGTAAATGTAAAGTTGGTCTTTGTAAGAAACCGTCATGACCGCCGTGATTGGCTGGTTTTGTTAAGCACAGATCTCAGCTTGGAAGATACGGAGGTGGTACGGATTTTCGGAAACCGTTGGGGAATCGAGAGCTTTTTCAAGTTTGCCAAAACCCATCTGAAGCTTGGGACAGAATTTCAAGGGCGTTCTTTCGACATGCTCATTAGCCATACGACCATCGTATTTGCGCGGTATTTGTTCCTTGAAAGGGAACGCCGCCATCATAGTGATGATCGTTCGTTAGGTGGTTTGTTTTACCTATACTCGGATGAGGTTCAAGATATGGATTTGAAGACAGAATTAAAGCAGTTGTTTATTTTTGTGTTTGAGTTGCTGAAAGTGGAACAGTGTGGAGCGTACATCGTTATTCGGTCAACTCCACAATTGGATCAAGGATTTGCCCAGTTACATCAAGGCTTTACTGCCAAATTTGAGCTGCGAAAGTTGAGTGAATAACAAATATAGACCCCCATGCCGCTTGCACGCTACCATCAGATGATGAAAATGGCGTGTAGACGGAACAATCAAAGTGCGGCTGGTAAAGAGAGGTCGTTGTACCTTGGTGCTACGAGCCCGACTTATAGACGAACCCCAACGGCCAGGTGCACCACAGATTGTCGCTCCTTTTAGGAAGCACGCGGGATAGATTGGTCCATCATTGCTCGTTGCACCAACCCTTAATTTTTATGCCACAAGGAGTTCTTGATTCACCATGGAGATTGTCTACAACCATATCTGTGGACTGGATATCCACAAAAAGAATGTCGTTGCCTGCGTTCTGACGCCGGACGAAAAAAATTCGTACCTTTTCCACCATGACCGAGGACTTGATTCAGATGGTCGATTGGATCATCAGCAAAGGCTGCACGCACGTGGTCATGGAAAGCATCGGCTCCTTGGAAACCCATCTACAACCTGTTGGAAACCTGGAAGTCCTGGTGGTCAATGCAAAGCATATCAAAAACGTCCCAGGACGTAAAACCAATGTCAAAGATCCGGAATGGATTGCCAGCCTCCTCAAACATGGCCTGCTCAAAGGCAGTTACATCCCTTCCCGCGAGCAACGGGAACTGCGGGAACTCATCCGCTATCGCCGCAGCCTCATCGAAGAAAGGGCGCAGGAGGTCAACCGTATTCAAAAAGTGCTGGAAGGCGCAAATATTAAACTTTCTTCGGTGGCCAATGATGTGTTAGGCAAATCCGCCCGTTCCATGATTGAAGCCATGATCGGGGGTGAAACGGATCCGGATGTCCTCTCCGGCATGGCTCTTCGGCGAATGAAGCATAAAAAAGATGAACTCAAGCGGGCACTCAACGGTTTAATTGGCGAACATCAACGGCTCATGCTCAAAACCCCATTGAAACACATTGACGAACTCGATGCATTGATTCAACAGCTAGATGCAGAAATCAAGAGGCGCATGCTCCCTTTTGAAGAGGACCTGGAGCGGTTGGATACGATTCCCGGAGCGGGAAGACGTACGGCCGAACAGATTGTGGCGGAAACCGGAACGGATATGAACCGATATCCCTCCGACGCCCATTGATGTTCCTGGGCAGGGCTGGCTCCAGGTAACCACGAAAGTGCCGGAACACGAACATCCGGAAAAACAACCAAAGGGAACAAGAAACTGCGCAGCGCACTGATTGAAGCGGCATGCGCCGCCGCTCGAACCAAAACCACATAATTTTCCAGCCTGTATCATCGAATCGCGGCAAGAAGAGGAGCGAATCGAGCCGCTGTGGCCGTGGCCCATCGCATCTTGTTCATCGTCTATCACATTCTTGAAGAAGAAACAAACGTATCAAGAACTCGGTCCCAATTACTGCGAAGAACGCAGGCGTACGCAGGTAACCAAACAAGCCATACGAAAACTGGAATCCTTGGGTTATACAGTTATCTTGGAAACCAACGACCATACCGCATAAATCAATACCAGAGATAATCCTTTCCTATCACTTACCATTCATAATGAGTTAATGGTATGTGGTCTTTTTGTGCTTTTTTGGCTTCTATATTTTCGGGATAGATGTGATGAAGCATCACGGTGGCGTGATCAGCATGTCCCGGCTGGGAGATCCCTAAGACAACATTGTGATGGAGTCATTTTATCAAATGCTGAAGAGTGAGTTGCTCGCCGAAGGCATGTTTGTCAACGCATACGAGGTGGAGAAGGCGATTTTTGCGTACATTGAGATGTTTTACAACACTTAGCGCATGCATTACGCACCGGGTTACCTTACACTACGAGAATACGAGCACCGCTATACTTGAATTCAAGTCAGTTGCAACTTTCTGTCAAGAAAACTGGGGAAGTCCAAAGTAATTTACCTTAAAAATTATAAACCTTTTTAAAAACCGAGATGCCGAGGCAAAAACAAACTTAGTTCAGGAAAGTAAGTTACTATTATCAAAGCAAATAGGACCACAAAAATAAATGGTAAAACCCCTTTTACAACTAATTCAAAAGGAGCCTTAGATATACCCTGAATTACATACAAATTTACACCTACTGGTGGAGTGATAACAGCCATTTCAACGGTCATGATCAATATTATGGCATAATGTATACCGTTAATGCCCATTTCAGTTAATACTGGGTAAAAAATCGGTACAGTTATCGCTATCAATGCCATGCCATCAAGAAACATACCCATGAAAATATAGAATATATTTAGTAATAGTAATAATAATATAATAGAACTAATATTACCTAAAATAAATTCAGATATTACTTGTGGAACTTGTAAACTTGTTAGAGCATGACTTAGTAACATCGACGTGGCTACAATTGTTAAAATCATCGCGGTTGTTAACGCCGTAGACTTCAAAGCTTCCAAAACAGTCTTCCACGTAAGTGATTTGTAAACGAATCCACAAATAAGCAATGCATATGCAACGGCAATAGCAGCTGATTCAGTCGGTGTAAAAAAACCCCCATAAATCCCCCCCATGATAATAACTGGTAATCCTAATACCCAGATCCCTTCACGCAATGCCTTCCATCTTTCTGCCCATTCTATTGGTCCCAAAGAATGATACCCTTTCTTCCAGCTCCAAAATATGGCTACAATACCTATGAGAGTAGCCAGAAAAAGTCCCGGAATAATTCCTGCAATAAACAGCGCACTAGCTGATTCGTCTGTCATTCCAGCGTATACCAACAACGGCACACTGGGTGGAATTAAAATGCCTAACGTTGCAGATGAAGCCATCAGACCGATAACAAAAGGTCGGGGATATCCAAGATCTATCATTGGTTTATACATAATTGAGGAAATAGCGGCAAGGGTTGCAGGACTTGAACCGCTCATCGCGGCAAAAAGAGCTGTTGCAATAACCACCGACAAGGCCATACCACCCGGAATATGTCCGAAAAATGCCTGAACCAATCTAATCAACCTGAGGGACATTCCCCCTTGCGTCATGATTGCTCCGGCAAGAAGAAAAAAAGGGATTGCCATAAAAGTAAATTTATCAATGCTCAAAAATAAGTTGCTAGGGATAGCAGTAGGATCTTGTCCCAGAACAAAAACATATAACAAAACTCCTACTAGTAAGATTCCTAAAAAAATGGGGGAGCCGAAAAGTAATGCTAATACAGCACTACCAACAGATAATAATGTGCCCAAATGTATCCCTCCAACTGAGTAATATGGATGATCACTATTAGAAATTGATAGACTAACAGGTTTACAAGGAGCGGACATCTCCATCTCAATTTCTACCTACATTGGAGATGTCCGAGGCAATTGTCATTCTGCTTAATAGCTGTCAGTTTAAGCATCAACTCGCAATTTGTTCTTCCTCATCTAAAGTAAATGTTTTACCGTTTTTTATAACATCAACAATACCAACTAAAAAGTAAATCATCGAAATACAAGTCCCAAGTGGAATCAAACTATACGAAATATAGTTTGGCAAAGGCAGTCCCTCAATAGGAATTAAGCCCAAAAAATATTGATGTTTCACTAACTCCAAACCCCACCAAGTGAGAGCAGTCATCAAGCAAAACCCCATTACGTACACTAGCAATGAAAGGTATTTTTGTGCAAAATAAGGAAAACGTGAAACTAAAATGGTAATACGTACATGAACACCACGACGCAATCCCGGTCCTATAGATAGAAAGACTGCTGTAATGATTAATAGCCTTATAAGTTGTGCGGCCCATTCAAAAGATACATGTAACACAAACCGATTAAAAACTTCAATGACCATAAGCACTAAAGCTGCGAAGATCGCCAATCCTGCAACTTCTAATATTCTACTTTCAATCCACGAAAAAAAACCTTTGCTCACTATTATTCCTTTCCTCCCATAACAATACTAACCAAATCTTCTGGCAGTTCTTTTACAATATTATCTCTTACTTGTCCCCACACCTCTACAAATTTATCATAATAGGGATTAGACTCATTCAATAGATCTATTGTCATCCCATTCTCCTGCAATTCACTTATAACACTACTCTCTTCTTTTTGCACAATCTCTTGATTATATTTTTCGAGATCTTTCCATGACTCTAAAATAGCAGATTGTATGTCTTGTGAAAGAGATTCCCAGAATTTGGCGTTAAATAATGCCACCCCAAAACTTGCTCCCCAATCCCCTGCTAATGCATATTTCTGACCCAACTCATACAATTTAAAACTTTTTGCTGCAAGCACACTTGTATAAACACCATCAACAACACCCGTCATGAGAGCAGTTGTTAACTCCGCCCCGTCAATTGTGACAGGAGAACCACCCAATAACTTGATCGGTTCCTGCCATACAGGACCTGAAACAGTTCTAATTTTCTGTCCCTTAATACTTTCTGGGGAATCCAATCTGGACTTGGAACTGGTTATTATAAATGATGTACCGTGTGAAGTGTACCCAAGATATTTTAATCCTCGTTTTTCAAAGACATCAGCAGTAAACTTATCACTACGGTCTGTCTGTATAAAATCAAACACATCTTCCGAAGATTCAAAAACAAAGGGTGCACCTATAAGAGCAAATCTCCTGTCGATTGACTCGACATTTCCGGCAAGCGGAACCCCTAGCTCAATATCCCCACGAATGGTTGCTTCAATGATATCTTTATCTCCATACAACTGTCCACTTGGATAGATTTCCAATTTAACTTTCCCATTTGTACGTTCTGATAAAATTCTTCCAAATTCCTCCAATAATTGATGTCTGATATTAGTGGTAGGTTGTCCATGAGCCGTTCGAATGACAATGATCTCATCCAAATTTTGATCCGGATTTTGACTTTCACTTGAAGCCTCTTTTTCATTTGAACCAGGCTGAGTCGCGGAACCACAAGCACTCATCAATATTATTGAAAATATAAGCATAAGGCTTAAAAGAAAGGGCTTTCCTTTTTTGTTAAAATCATAAAACATTGTTATCCCTCCTAAACTTTGTTTTGAACCGTAATTAAAGAGGAAAACTACATACATAAAAATTTTGAAGCGCTTTCCATAAGAGAATCTCTAAACTTGGGATGTGCAATATTAATTAAACTTTTGGCACGTTCTTCCAAGGTTTTTCCTTTCAATTCTGCGACACCGTACTCTGTAACAATCACATCAGCTAATGTTCGCGGAATTGTAACAACTGTTCCTTCTGAGAAGAAAGGCACAATTCGAGAGTTTTTTCCGTTAAGAGCTGTGGAAGGCATCGCGACTATATACCTTCCATTCTTGGCCCATTGAGCGCCCAATGCAAAATCTAATTGACCCCCTACTCCACTTATCGGTCTTGTCCCTATACTTTCCGCATTAATCTGACCGGTAAGATCCACTTGTACTGCTCCATTAATAGAAACAAAGTTATCATTTTGCGCAATGATACGAGGATCATTCACATAATCAGCCGATTTAAAAAGAACAGAATCATTGTCATTGACGAAATCGAAAAGCCGCTTCGTCCCATCCCCAATCGTAGCAACAATTTTCCCTGGCAGATGCGTTTTTCTGGCCCCTGTAATCACCCCCTTTTCTACTAAATCAACAACCCAATCTGATATTAATTCAGAATGAACACCCAAATCTCTCTTTTCTTCCAACATGTTGATAATTGCCTGTGGGACTCCTCCCCTACCAATCTGTAATGTATCTCCATCTTGTATAAAAGGTTCTACATGCTTTGCGATTTTTGTCTCTACTTCCCCCGCTTCTACAGGTGGAATTTCAAGCAAAGGCTCGTCCTTTTCAAATATAAAGTCAAGCTCCTCAACGTGAATCAAAGTGTCCCCTTGGGTTCTTGGCATGTATTTGTTAACTTGTCCAACAACCAGTTTCGCTTTTTGAATTGCGCTATTCATATACACTGCATAAGGACCCATAGAACAAAAACCTTTTGCGTCCGGGGGCGACAAATTCAAAACAGCCATATCGACTGGAACGATTTCTTTTAAAAACAATTCTGAAATGGCGGATAATCGAACGGGTATGATATCTATTCCCCATCTTTTTTCCCATGCTTTACGTGCATTAGCTGAGAGAAAAAACGATTTATAACGGAAATGCCCTTTATATTCTGATTTCCCATATGGAAAATCACCCCATGCAGACGGATGGCAAAAATAGACATCATTTAGTTCATCTTTCCTTTTTAACAACACATTTAAAAAACCCCAAGGAACACATCCACTCCCTTGAAAGACAATATGATCACCTGATTTGACATACTGGCTTATTTCAACAGCAGTGCTCAACTTCTTTTGGTATATCTCTTCCCAAGCCACTGTAATTCTCCCCTCGTCACTCTGACTCCTGTAGAACTTCAACCTTACTCTTTTCACATTTTTATTCTTCCACTTTTATCATAACGGCTGTACTATCTTCATTTATCGTTTCTCCTTCGCTAACCATAATTTTCTCAACATATCCATTAACAGGTGCAATTATAGGAATCTCCATTTTCATTGACTCCAAAACGATTAATACATCACCTTCGGAAACTTTCTCCCCTTCTTTAACTTCTACTTTCCACACAGTTCCAGTCATTTCTGCTTTCACATTAATCAATGACATATGTGATATCTCCTTTATCTCCTTTGTATTCTAAAATTGAACAGCTCATGGCAGTTCTTCAAATACGCATGCTTCGTTGTTTCACGCCTAGTTGTTCAGGCAATAAATCATATGCGTCTTCAACCCATTCACTGAGCAACTGACGGGTCATTCTCGGATCTATAATCTCTTCAATCTTAAATCGTTCGGCAGTTCTGAAAGGAGACTCAAATCGGTGGTAATATTCTATAAGCTCTCTGAGTCTTTTTTCCGGGTTATCTGAATTGGCAATGTCCCGCTTATAAGCTGCTTCTACACCACCTTCGACAGGAATTGATCCCCAGAATGCAGAGGGCCAAGCATACCGTACATTTACTCGACCATCGTCCGGCCCCCAAGCACAACCAGCAACTCCAAAGGCTCTTCGAATGAAAAATGTACACCAAGGAACTGTGACTTGTTGGATAGCCAGCATCGCCCGCACCGCTTTTCGAATAGTACCCTTCATCTCTGCAGCTTTGCCAATTGTTACCCCAGGTTGATCAAAAAAATTAACGATGGGAAGATGAAAGGTATCACATAAATCAACAAAACGAATAATTTTCTCGGCAGCTGTATCGCTCATAGCACCCGCATAAACTTGTGGGTCATTTGCTAAAATTCCTACCGGATACCCATTAATCCTACCCAACATAGTAATTTGAGATCTACCGAAGTACTTCCCAATTTCAAATAAGGAATTCTTATCAAATACAGTTTCTAATATTTTCCTCATGTCATAAACTTTACGTCGATCTCTTGGAACGATGGAAGCTAATATATCATCACTCCTTTTAGGATCATCATCTGATTCCTTATAAGGTGGTAATTGAAAAACATTTTGCGGTAAATAAGACAAAAATCGTTTAATCTGATTAAAGGCATCTATTTCATTTTCAGCTTCGTTGTCGACAACTCCACTCCCTCTAGCATGTATAGCACTCCCCCCCAAATCCTCTTTAGATATCTGCTCATTTACCCCTGGTGCAACAACATGAGGACCGGCCGCAAAAACTTGGCTTATCCCTTTCACCATTACTGAAAAATGAGAATGCACGACACGAAGAGCCCCGAGACCGGCACATGGCCCAAGAGCTGCACTCACCACAGGGATAACTCCAACCATTTTTGCTAGGGGCCAATCTGGATATCCCGGAATCTTTGTCGACTGATTCTTTTCTAACAATCGAATACTACCACCCGCAGAATTAACTAACCTTATTAAAGGTATTCGCTGCTCAAGAGCATATTTTTCTGCATAAACCATTTTTTCAGGTGAAGCTGCTTCTGAGGATCCCCCTCTAACTGTAAAATCATCCGCTGCAACAAAAACCTTTCTTGAGTTAATTCGCCCTTTCCCTATTACTATATTTGATGGAACAACTTCAATAAGTTGACCATCCTCATCGTATTTAGCACTCCCCGTAAATGTTCCGATTTCTCGAAACGTTCCAGGATCGAGTAAGAGGTTAATACGTTCACGAGCTGTTAGCCGACCTGCTTCATGATGTTTTTTTACATTCTCTTCTCCACCAAGACGTTCAGCAAATTCTTTCCTCTTCTTCATTTCATCCAACTCAGGCTGCCATACATGTTCGTTGTTTACATCGACTTTAGTATCATTCATGCTAGCCAAAACTCTCACCACCTATTGTTTTCTCTCAAGAAAATCATAATTTGAATTGAATATTGATGTAAAGTATAATATTTTTATGTCACCATAGCTAATTATTATAAACTGAATTGTTTAAATAGATAGAAGATATCTACAACAGTAGCGCCCTTCTCCCGTTTAGGTTTGAGGGAATTTTGTATCTACAAACCTTGAGTCTGACTCAAGATCAAAAAATTCCACAGGAGGTTTAAAAATATGAGAATTGAACAATTATACTATCTGGTCGAAATAGCTCGTTATAATTCATTTTCATCAGCAGCCGAAAAGCTTCATATCTCTCAACCTAGCCTCAGTCAAGCTATTAACAAACTTGAAAAAGAGCTAGGGGTGAAATTATTTAAGCGAACTCGCACCGGTTCAATATTGACAGAAAATGGAAAAGAAATTGTCAAAAAAGCACAAGAAGTTTTATTGAAGTTCGAGGAACTGGAACAATTAGCCAACAAAAAAAGCTCCACTTATTCCGGTACATTATCCATTGGGGTAATACCAAGTATTTATATGGCTTTATTACCTACCGTCCTTGAAATATACAAAAACAAATTTCCTTACGTAAATTTAGAAATTAAAGAAGGTGGAACCCACGAAATAAAACAAGAAATCAAAGATGGGAAATTAGATATTGGCCTTATCGCCATTTTTGACAAAAATGATAAGTATAATGAAAATTTATATTATGAAAAATTGCTGGTTGGTAAAATTATGGCCTGCGTAGGAAAAAATCACCCATTAGCATCCCAAAAAACAATTTTGCCTTCGCAAATTATAGAATACCCGATTATCGCTTTTAACTCAGACAAATATATACTCCTCGATATCGTTTCAAGAGTCACAAAAAAATACGGAGAATTTAAGACTCTCTTCAAAACAGAAAACTCCGAATCAGCCAAAAAAGTAATAGCGCAAGGAGTTGCCATCGGATTTTATTCAGACTTGTCGTTACGCAATGACCCTTATGTACAACTCGGTCAAATTTTCCCCCTCGAAATTTCCAATCTCAAGGAATTCATTTTTTATGGTTGGGCACGTTCAAAGGAGTACCATTTTTCAATTATTGCACGTGAATTTATTACTATTTTTAAATCACATGTTAATACTCTACAACAGAATCATTATAATAATCTCATAGAGTTAGACACAGAAGGGTAAATAAATTCTAATTTCAAAAGTCCATAACAAAATGTACCTCAGGCTGAAAATTCAAGGACGAAGGTGCTATCTTTTTTGATAAAAGGATACCATGAAATCCTCATTTTCGTGTTAGGCGACAGCGAATCAAAAAAACGCACGTGCATCAGAAAAGCGCGTGCGTCGGGTAATGAGAATTAATGCCGGAGATTGGCCCGTGCGGCTGGGAATTGGCTGGATGAAAAATTGCAGGAGCTGGAAAAGGAGCCGCAGCGGGCCAAACTGTGGGTGAAGTTTGTGTTTCGGAAGTTGTTCCGAGTGGATCAAAGGCTGTGGTGAAGAAAAGGTCTACTGGTAAGGTCACTACTTACCAAACCTTGACACACACCCCAACCAGCCACGACTGACATATTCAACCATCAGGTACCAGGTTATTTTCCCAATTGAGCCAAAAAGCCGGTATCAAACCGTCCTTCCTGGAACGCCTCATTCCGGCATACCTCAAGCAGCAATGGCAGATTGGTCTTCAATCCTTCCACCTTCATCTCCGAAAGCACTCGGATCATTTTTTCAATCGATTCTTTCCGCGTCGCGCCGGCGGTAATCACCTTCCCGATCATCGGATCGTAATATGGCGTCACCTGGTTTCCTTCCTCTACCGCGAAATCGTACCGCGCCCCTTCCGGCAGTACCATTCGCTCCACCTTCCCCGGAGAAGGAAGAAAGGTTTTCGGATCTTCTGCATAGACA
>CAMTVR010000024.1:0-4554 GCA_947085265.1 uncultured Bacillus sp.
AAAGGTCTGAGAGGTTTTTAAAGACCCACAAAAAGCACCAACGAGAAGAGAAACAAGTGAAGAAAACGCTTGCAAGAAAGAGGTCAACAAAAAAATTCTACTGTCAAAAAGAAAAGCACCCATAAATACTTGACTCAGTCGGTGGGATGAAGCGCGTTGCAGTTCATTCATCGAACTGATATAGTCATGGTATGGGACAAGAATATCGTCATACGAAAACAACTGTATCGCTCATCAACTATCATTTCGTGTTCTGTCCGCGATACCGGCGGAAAGTTCTCGTTGGTCAAGTGGAATCACGGTTCAAAGAACTGGTAAGCGAGATTTGCGCCCAAAACGATTGGCTGATTCTTGCGATGGAAGTCATGCCGGATCATGTCCATTTGTTTCTCAATTGTCTCCCGACAGATTCGCCTTCCGGAATGATGGCGACGATCAAGGGGATCACATCCAGGAGACTGCGTGAAGAATTCCCGCATCTAAGACACCTTCCCAGTTTATGGACACGTTCCTTCTTTGTGAGTACGGCAGGAAATGTATCCAGTGATACAATCCGCCGGTACGTCGAAGCTCAGAAAAAGCGCGGGTGAACGATATGCACAGAGCCTATTCCTTCCGTCTCTATCCGACAAAAGAACAGGAACGACAATTTCGACGCACCATTGGGTGCTGCCGGTTTGTATATAACCACTTTCTCGCCCGACGGAAAGATGCCGATGAACGGGATGGAACCACTCTGAACCAATACGCCTGTATGCGGGAATTGCCCGCGTTGAAAGAACAGTTCCCCTGGCTTCGCGAAGTGGACTCCACAGCCCTGCAACGGACGGTGGAAGAATTGGACGACGCCTTCCAGCGGTTCTTCCGAGAGAAGAAAGGCTACCCGCGCTTCAAGAGCAAGAAGCACCCGAAGCAGTCCTACACGTCCAAACGCAATGGGAAAGAGGATGACAAAGCGACCATCCGTATCGAGGGTAATCGGATTCGGCTCCCGAAAGTGGGATGGGTGAAGGTTGCCCAGTCCCGCGAAGTGCAGGGGCGTATCCTTTCTGCCACGGTTCGTCTGGCTCCCTCGGGAAAGTTCTTTGTATCGGTCCTGGTGGACACGGAGATTCAGCCTTTGAAGCCCAACTCCAACGCCGTTGGCATCGACCTGGGATTAAAGGGTTTCGCCATCCTCAGCACTGGGGAAACGATCCCGAATCCCCGGCATCTGCGAAAGCACGAAGAAAAACTGAAACGCTGGCAGCGCATCCTTTCCCGGCGGAAGCCTGCAGGAAAGAACCGGGAGAAAGCCCGGTTGAAGGTGGCCCGGCTTCATGAGAAGGTGCGCAATGCCCGGCTGGACTTCCTGCACAAGCTTTCCGCCCGGCTGATTCGCGAAAACCAAGTGATCAGCCTGGAGGATCTGCGGGTGCGGAACATGCAGCAGAACCACCGGCTGGCCAAAAGCATTTCCGACGCCAGCTGGTCGGAATTCCGGCGGCAGTTGGAGTACAAAGCGGTATGGTACGGGAGGCGTGTGGTCATCGTTTCGCCCACTTTCCCGTCGAGCCAGCTTTGCTCCCAATGCGGGCACCGCAACGTTGAGACAAAAGACTTGTCTGTCCGCGAATGGACATGCCCAGAGTGCAGAACAACCCATGATCGGGATGTCAACGCGGCGAGAAACATTCTGCGAGAAGGTTTGCGTCTTCTAAATATGTCCGCCTGATCGGACTCAACCGTGGGACACACGGGGATCGCTTGGTGCCGCAAGGCAGAACTCCCGGGTACGGGAGTGCTCCCAAGAATCCCACGACTTTAGCCGTGTGGAGTGTCAACGGGGGATCAATCCCGTCACGCAGCCTACACCGATGGGTCATGAGTATTGCGGCATCGTGGAGGAGATCGGCAGCGAGGTCAAGTCGGTCAAACTGGGCCAGTTTGTGATTGGTTCGTTCTTTGCGTCCGATAACACCTGCGTCATTTGCCACCACGGGTATCCGTCGTCTTGTCTGCACAAGGAATTCGTAGGGGGTGCGCAAGCGACGCGGTTGCGTGTTCCGCTTGCGGACGGCACGTTGGTGCCCACGCCGGAACAGCCGCCCCAGGATCTCATTCCGAGTCTTTTGACCCTGTCGGACGTCATGGGCACCGGATGGTTTGCAGCCGACGCGGCCAACGTCAAGCCCGGTTCCACAGTCGTGGTCGTGGGCGATGGTGCGGTCGGTTTGTGTGCTGTTATATCGGCCAAGCAAATGGGTGCGGAGCGAATCATCATCATGAGCCGCAATCCCGCACGCCAGAAGCTGGCTCGCGAGTTTGGGGCTACCGACATCATCCCCGAACGTGGAGACGAAGGTGTGGCTCGCATCAAAGAACTCACGGGTGGCATCGGTGCGGACTCGGTGCTGGAGTGCGTGGGCACGCAGGAAGCCATGAAGCAGGCGGTGCGTTCGGCGCGGGCAGGAGGTTATGTGAGCTTTGTGGGCGTGCCGCACGGGGTTGAATTCGACGGGCAGGAACTGTTCTTCGCCCATGTACACTTGCATGGCGGTCCTGCGCCTGTCCGACGCTACCTTCCGGAACTGATTGACCTGGTGTGGAACCGCAAGAGCGACCCGGGGAAGGTCTTTGACCTGACACTTCCGTTGGAGCGAGTGGCTGAAGGTTACCGGGCGATGAGCGAACGTCGCGCCATCAAGGCGCTGCTTTTGCCGTAAGAGTAACCGCCCCTTCCGCTGTCAGGGAGCGACCCGATTTCATCTCGAATATTTTACCGGAAATGTACGAATTGACAAGCTGTGGGAGGCGCCGGCACCGGCGCGCGTCACGTTTGAACCGGGGGCTCGCACAGCGTGGCACAGCCACCCGCTTGGCCAGACGCTGATCGTGATCGCGGGCTGCGGTTGGGCACAACGCTTGGGCGGTCCGATTGAGGAGATTCGGCAGGGGGACGTCGTTTGGTTCCCGCCCGGCGAGAAACATTGGCATGGCGCGACACCGACGACGGGCATGACGCACATTGTGATTCAGGAGGTCCTGGACGGGAAGAATGCAGACTGGATGGAAAAGGTCAGCGAGGAACAGTATCGTCGTTGATCGGTTCACGGAAGGGAAAGACCCATCGGGTTGCGTGTCGGGATTCAGGAAGGAGGATGGGCATGGCTGCTTGGCCTGAGGATGAATTGCGCAGAATTTCCAAGGCCGCGTACCGATCATGCCGCGCGATGCCACGCGCTGAGCATTGTTGGCTGGGGAGCGACGGAGCAGCATGGTTGAAACAAGGCACGGAGGTGTTGCCCCATGCGCTGTACCGGTTGGACCAGTACCATCTGCGCCGGGCACTGGTGGAAGGACTGGGTGGTGACAGCCAAGGGTATGAACAAGTGGCGCAGGCGATAGCGGAAGGTCATTGGAACAATGTGCAAAACGGGCTGAGGGATGCCTGGAAGCGGGCAGGGAAAGCGCAGCCGAAACGGATTCGGGCATTAGAGAGGTGCTTGGAGAACAATTGGGAAGGGATCGTGAAGCTGCCGGAAGTTTGGAGATTGGGTGTGATAGAAGGACAAGTGTTTCACCATTTGGTGCGCCGGATGAAACGGTATGGTGCGAGGTGGAGCGATAGAGGTGCGGATCATTTGACGCGAGTGCTGGCGGTGAAAGGCAGCGGAGAATGGGAGCGATTGCCTGGCGAAAAAAGCGAATGCGCGGGGGGAGCGCGTGTGCCGGGCCATGAGAAATTGGGGCCGGAAATTGGCTTAAGGGAAATAGGACGGCGTTGCAAGGAACAGCAGCGGGTCGTCTGTGGGTGAAGTATGTGCTTCGGGAGTTGTCCCGAACGGATCAAAGGCTGTGGTGAGATAAATGTGTGAATGGGTGAGGTCTTTGCCTACCAAACCTTGACACGCACACTGCTCCAAACCTCCCGGCTCAAAGTCAAGAAGTGTGATCAAGCGACCAGCCAAGCCACGGGAATAAAAGCCAAGAGCACCTTTCGGACATATACGTCTCGGTTCCGGAAGCCGAAGCTGATCCGCTTCAGCATTTTGATCTTCGTATGAACACCTTCGGTGTAGCCATTCGTCACCCGCCAGTCGTGATAGGCGAGGATCTCCTCCTTCCAGCGCCGGAGCGTTCGTCCCCACTGCACGAGCGCCGCATTCCTTGCCACCTCTGTCTCCAACAGCACGCGCTCCAGGATGGCCTTCGCCTCCTCCCGTGAAGAGGCCCGGTAAACGTCCCGAAGCTGCTCCTTCACCCAGTGAAAATGCGCGACGTTCCGGAAATGCTTGCGGATCGTGGCCAGTTGGCTCGCCTGGCGTTCGGTGAGGTCCTCTTCGTTTTTGACGAGCGGCCAGCGGGGAAGCCGGTGCCCCGAGACCGATTGCTCCACAAGCCGCGCCTCAACCACCCGCCGGTTGGCGTCCGTGAGGACGTGAAAATGATCGGCCACCACGACGACGCCCGGAAGCACGCGCTGCAGGAGCTTGCGCCAGCTGTCTTTGAGATCGATGCACACCGCCCGGATGCGCTGCTTGACGGACTGAGGCATCCGTTCGAAAAACGATT
>CAMTVR010000025.1:0-113121 GCA_947085265.1 uncultured Bacillus sp.
CATGTTCGGGCATCACCTCCATCCCGAGAATTTCGTAGCCATGCTCATCAGCCGTCTGAGTGAGCACTTTCTTCAGAGTCTCGTCAACCGGTGGGACAAGCACAGACTTTCGATACTTGGTGGACCATACAAAGTGATAGTTGATCTCGTATACCGCATTCGGTGTGGATTTCCATGACCGTTTTCTCATACCATCATGATATCATAGCGAGGGGGTCCGTGTATCCCCTCGATGAATTGAGGGGGATTACAGCCCCCTCGCGCTCCCCCATTCTTCTAAAAGACTATTTTCACTCGATCATTTCTAGAAAACAGTTTTCATATTGAGGATTTTGTTCAACGGAAGAGGTGTCTTCGGTGCCTTTTCATATTGTCCTGGTTGAGCCAGAGATCCCTGCCAATACCGGCAATATCGCCCGCACCTGCGCCGGAACCGGGGCCATCCTCCACCTTGTCCGGCCGCTCGGTTTTTCGACCGATGACAAGATGTTGAAGCGAGCGGGGTTGGATTACTGGTATGCGGTGGATGTCCGGTATCATGATCGTTTTCAGGAAATTGAAGCGTTGTACCCGGAAGGGCGCTTTTTTTTCGCCACCACGAAAGCTGCCAAATCGTACACGCAGTTCTCGTTTCAGGACGGCGATTTTCTCGTCTTTGGCAAGGAGACGCAAGGGCTGCCAGAGGAGTTGTTGGCTGCGCATCCTGACACTTGCATGCGCCTGCCGATGACAGGCAAGGTTCGCTCTTTGAACCTGTCCAATGCGGTGGCCATCATATTATATGAAGCATTGCGGCAAATCGGATTTCCCGGGATGGTTTAAGGGAAATGTGACATGTGGGGAAAAATGGGCTGTCCCCTGAGCATGAAGGTTGGAGGGAACAGCCCTTGTCTTTTTAGAAATTCCAGGTTTTGTCTTCTTCGTATCCCGCCGTCAAAATGGTGCCTAACAAGAGAAAACACACGAGGAGGATAATGGCAAATTCCATGCTCTCAACGCTCCTTTTCATCATTCGTCCATTAGTATACCCCGAAAGCCCACTCCACTTCAACCGAAAAACCTCAAAGTGATGCACAGTTCTTTGACAGAATTGACACATCATGGTAAGATTTTTCCCGTTGCGGATGGTTGACGATTGATCAAAATGAAGAGTGAAGGAGAAGGGAGGCCGCCTCGTGTGGGTGCACACCGCATGGAACTGGTGGTGCGACCAACTGACGTTGACGTGTTAGGGCATGTGAACAATGCCAAGTACCTGGAATACCTGGAATGGGGAAGGGTGCGTTGGTACCGTGAATACCAGTTTCTGTCCCGGGATTTGCAGGCGCAGAACCTCAACTATGTTGTCGCTAGCATTCACATCAATTACCGCCTGGAAGCCAAGATGGAGGAGCGATTGACCGTAACGACCTCCCTTGCTCGGTTTGGTAACAGCAGCATGGTATTGAAACAAGAGATTCTCAATGAACAGGGACAGCTGGTGGCGGACGCGGAAGTGATCGTCGTCCTCTTTGATACACGATTGCGAAAGAGCGTCCGTATTCCTGAAGATATGAGAGAACGGCTAGAAGCGCTCATCGGCGCGTAATTCCGTCCGCTGTTTCGTTTTGCCGAATGTAAGAATGTGTTAAACTGAGGGCGCATGAGTTTGTTTGAGGGGAGGGAATGATTTGGCTTTTGAGGTGTATGAGAATCAGCATCCGCGGCCACGGCCTCCCCGGCCTCCGTGGATGAGAGGGCTCACCATCCTGTTTTGGGTGGTTCTCGGTCTGCTGGTGCTGCTGGGGATGGCTATTGACTTGATCGCAGAATACATTTGGATGGGGACCCTTGGCTTTGCGGATGTGTTTTCCACGATCTTTCTGACGAAATTGCTGCTTGGCCTTCTCGGTTTCTTGTTGTTCTCGATTTTCCTCTTTTTCGCGCTCTATGGAGTACGCCGGGTCTACCTGAAAATGTTTGAAGTGCAAGGTTTGCCGCCGGTTGTGACGCGAGGCAGGTGGTTTTTCTGGGCTAACTTGGCCTCCTCCGCTGTTTTTGGTCTTGTCGGCAGCGGCTTTGCGCGAGGAATTGGCTGGGAACGGTTTCTTACCTTTTTTAACCAGACACCTTTTGGCATTACCGATCCGTTGTTTGGCAAGGATATCTCCTTTTACATCTTTACCTTGCCTTTTCTCAATTTCTTGATCGGAATGCTGCTTGGCCTGTTTTTCGTCCTGTTATTGCTTCAGGCCGGCGCGTTCAGTGTGTTTCAATTGTATCTGCGAGATCGTTCGGCGAAGCTGCAGCTGTCCATCAGCGTCGTCGGGTTGGGCGTTCTTCTGGCTTTGCGACATCTGCTGTCGCCGTATGAGACGCTGTTGACCAGAAACGTCAACGTGCTGCAGGAAAGCGTGGTGTACGGAGCCAGTTTCACCGATCGCGTCATCAATATCCCGATGGGATATGTGATGGCCGGCGTCAGTTTGCTGGCCGCCATTCTGGTACTGTTGGCTCTTTATCGACGGCGCATGCGACTGCTCGTTGCGGCACCGATTCTCTATTTTGGCGTGTTGCTGGCTGGGCAGGGGGCAGCCATAGCGGTTCAAAGCTTTATTGTCACGCCGAACGAGTTTGCGCGGGAACAGCCCTTTTTGCAGCATAATCTGGATATGACGCGTGAGGCACACGGGATTAACGATGTCAAGGAACAGGAACATCCCGGCAATCTCACTCTTTCTCCGGAGATGCTCGAGCGCAACCGATTGACGATCGAAAATGTCCGCATCAACGACCCCCGACCGATGCTGGATGTGTACAACCAGCTGCAGACGTTCCGGACTTACTACGAGTTTCTGGATGTGGACGTCGATCGGTATTGGCTGGACGGCAAGTATCAGCAAGTGTTTCTGGCTGCACGTGAGTTAAATACCCAGTATTTGCCTGAGCAATCGAAAACTTGGACCAACCAGACATTGCGATACACCCACGGATATGGCATCGCGATGAGCCATGTCAATCAGGTTACTTCAGAAGGGCAACCGGAATACATGATCAAAGATCTGCCGCCGCAGGGTACACTGGAAGTAACGCGTCCTCAGATTTATTTTGGTGAGCAGAATTACCAAAATGTGATCGTTGGCTCCAAGATCGACGAATTTGACTACCCTGCTGGTGAAACCAATGTTTCGCACCGCTTTGAAGCGGATACGGGGATTCCAATGACACGATTGAACCGCCTGATTTTTGCCTGGGAAGAAATGTCGCCGCGGATCTTCATTTCCGGGCAAATCGATGCGGACAGCCAGTTGTTGCGCAAACGGAACATCATGGATCGTCTCCGCTCCATCGCGCCCTTTCTCCGTTATGACAACGATCCGTACATCGTTGTCAGGGATGATGGCACACTGGTCTGGATCGTGGATGCCTACACCACTTCTGGACGTTATCCGTACTCCGAGCCTGTGGCGCGTGGCATCAACTACATCAAAAACCCGGTCAAAGCCGTGGTCGATGCGTATACGGGAGAAGTCCATTTTTACCTGATCGATCCGGAGGAGCCGCTGGTCAAAGTGTACCGGACCATTTTTCCAAACCTCTTTGAGACAGAGATTCCGGAAGATATTAACCGGCACTTCCGTTATCCGGAAACTTTGTTTACCTACCAGGCGAGGATTTATCAAACCTATCACATGACCAATTTGGAAGTTTTTTATAACCGGGAAGATTTCTGGCAGTTTGCGACCGAGAATTATTACGAGAGCGATACCCCGATGGAGCCGTATTACATCACGATGAAGCTGCCGGAAGAGGAGCAAGAGGAGTTTATCCTCATGCTTCCTTTTACGCCCAACAACCGGCAGAATATGATCGCTTGGATGGCTGCGCGGAATGACGGGGAAAATTATGGCGAACTCCTGGTTTATCGTTTCCCGAAACAGAAAACCATTTACGGACCACAGCAGATCGAGAACCGGATCAACCAGAATGCCCAAATTTCGCAGCAACTCAACCTCTGGTCGCAGGGAGGTTCGCGCGTCATTCGCGGCAACCTGCTCGTCATCCCGATTGAGGATACATTGCTATATCTCGAGCCGCTGTATATCGAATCGGCGAATGAGACGTCGTTGCCGGAAGTGAAGCAGATTATCCTCGCGTATGGCGATCACATCGTCATGGAAAGCACTTTTGAACAGGCGATGGAACGACTCCTGGAGCTTGCCGGTGCTGGTCAGCCGCCTAGTGATACCGCTCAACCTCAGGAGCCAGGCTCGCCACTTGTGAGAACGGCAGATGAATTGCTGCGGGAATTTGCCGACCTGTTCAACCGTTATCAGGAGGCGATGGCTGCTGGCAGGTGGGCGGAGGCCGGACAGATCATGGAAAGCATTCAGGCCCGGATTCAGCAATGGCAACAGCAGCAAGGGATGGAAGCTCCACAACCTTCAGGTTCTGCTTTACCCATGCGTGGTTTATCCCCCCGCCCCCAGGGTTTGACGGATGACCAGGGAGCGGCGCAGGATCCGGGACCGGCCAACTCGCCGGCTGGTGAAGGAGGTATCGTTCCTGCCGAGCAGGGCGAGTCAGCGGCCGGTGGCACGTAAGACCGGAGGCATGTAATCCTTATACGACGCGTCTTTCTGCGTGGCCGGAATATTTGTCGCGCGCTTGGGACGATCATGCTAAAACTGTTCATGAAAAATGCTGCTCGTCAAGCTCTTCCTTTGCTCGCGAGCAGCCCTTTTTATGTGGCCGTGCTCTCCGCATGTACCTGCTTTGGAACAAGGGTGGAACGATGATTTAAACGGATATGTGTTTAAAACCTCGTATCTTGCTTCCTGTGGCGAAGATGGGAGCGATATACATGCACCCGATAGGCGCAAAAATATCACCAAAGAACCCTAAAAGAGGAAACGAGACAGGTAATTGTTGCTGAGGAAGGGTGAAATCGTTAAGCTAAAACTAGTCGTTTCGAAAGTAAGGTTATCACAAATAGACAGACAAAAAGACAAGAGAAAGGCGGATACAGACATGACTTTTTTGTTTCAGCCTTATCAGATGAAGGATTTGACGTTGCGCAACCGGATTGTGATGTCACCGATGTGTATGTATTCGGCGGATGAAAAAGGTCATGTGCAAGACTGGCACATGGTTCATTACCCGACCAGGGCGGTGGGAGGAGTTGGCCTGGTGGTGTTGGAAGCCACTGCGGTAGAGTCGCGAGGCCGGATTAGCGATCATGATTTAGGCATTTGGTCGGATGAACATTTGCCCGGCCTGGAAAGATTGGTTCAACAAATTCATCAGCATGGGGCCAAGGCGGGCATTCAGCTGGCGCATGCGGGCCGCAAAGGCCGGCTGAAACGGGACAAGATTGTTGCCCCCAGCGCCATCGCGTTTGATGGATCTTATGAGGTGCCGGAAGCTCTGACAAAAGAAGGGATTGACCAGGTGGTCAACGCTTTTCGCGCGGGCGCGCGTCGCGCTCTGGAAGTTGGCATGGATGTGGTTGAGATCCACGGTGCGCATGGGTATTTGCTCAATCAGTTCCTGTCTCCCCTCAGCAATCACCGAACGGATGAGTATGGCGGCAGCTTTGAAGGGCGCGTGCGCCTGCTTCGTGAAGTGATTCGGGCGGTGAGAGAAGTTTGGCCTGAGGAGAAACCGTTGTTCTTGCGGCTGTCCTGTGAAGATTATGCAGAAGGTGGTTTACATATCGAGGATCATGTCGAAATTGCCCGCATCGCCAAAGCGGAAGGGGTGGATTTGATCGACTGCAGTTCCGGTGGGATATTACCGATTCCACCTTCTAAAGTCGGTCCGGGTTATCAGGTTCCTTATGCGGAGCGGATCCGTCGGGAGGTGGGGATTGCCACAGGAGCGGTCGGCCTGATCACGGAAGCGGAGCAGGCGGAAGAGATCCTGTTGAATGGACGGGCCGACTTGGTGTTTCTCGCTCGCGAGTTGTTGCGCAATCCGTACTGGCCGCTTCAAGCCGCGAGAAAATTGGGTGTGGATATCGACTACTGGCCGGCGCAATACGCCCGAGCCCGCTGAGGTTTGAGGAGGAATCGATGTGCCCAAAGAAGCAGCGCCTGAAGGAAGGGTGCAAGGCAAAGAGAGACCGTCGCGCCGGCCGCTCGTCTTGGCCTCAGTGATCTTGGCGATGTTCATGGCAGCGATTGAAGGGACCATCGTGGCAACGGCGATGCCCAGTATTGTGGGTGATTTAGGTGGATTCCCGCTGTACAGCTGGGTCTTTTCGATTTTTCTCCTGACCCAGGCGATCAGCATTCCGATTTACGGCAAGCTGGCCGATTTATATGGACGGAAACCGGTTTTTGTCGTCGGCGCCGGTCTCTTTCTTCTGGGCTCCCTGGTGTGTGGGTTGGCGCGAAGCATGGAGCAGTTGATCCTCTTTCGCGCCATTCAGGGATTGGGAGCAGGGGCGGTTCAACCGATTGTCACCACTATTGTGGGGGATATCTATACGCCCGAAGAGAGAGCTCGCATCCAGGGCTACCTTTCCAGCGTGTGGGGCGTCTCGTCCGTGGTTGGTCCTGCGCTGGGCGGCCTGATTGTGCAGTATGCGGATTGGGCCTTTGTGTTTTGGCTCAACCTGCCGATCGGGATTCTTTCGATTGCTGGCATTCTGCTGTTTCTGCATGAGGGCGTGGAGAAAAAGCCTCAATCCATCGATTATCCCGGTTCCGGGTTGATGCTGGTATCGGTCAGTGCGTTGATGTTGGCCATGATCCAGGGTGGGGTGGCCTGGCCCTGGCTATCCTTGCCTTCTTTTACCTTGCTGGGGATTTTTGTGCTTGGTCTGTTGGTTTTTCTTTGGCAGGAGAACAGGGCAAAAGAGCCGATCATGCCGCTGTACCTGTGGAAGCACCGGGTGATTGGAGTGGCCAACGTGGCATCGCTGATCAATGGGATGTTGCTGATGGGCGTGTCCACCTTTCTTCCCGCCTACATACAGGGTGTCATGGGAAAAAGCGCCATGGTGGCGGGATTTTCATTGTCGATGATGTCCATCGGTTGGCCGCTGGCCAGCACTATTGCCGGGCGCCTGCTGTTCAGTCTGGGGCCTCGTAACACCTCGCTGATAGGCGGATTGTTTTTGCTGTTGGGGGCCTCTTTTTTCATCACGCTGGACAGTGACAAGGGGGCCGCATGGGCCGCGGCAGGATCCTTTTTGACAGGCGCAGGAATGGGATTTTGTACGCTGACATTTATTGTCTCTATCCAGAGCAGTGTGAACTGGTCACTGCGAGGCGCGGCCACCGCGTCCAATATGTTCATGCGGACGTTGGGCAGCACGATTGGGGCCGCTTTGTTGGGAGGGATTCTGAACAACCGCCTGCTTCACTATTTCAAGGAGCGGCAGGTGGAATTGGAACTTCCGGGACAGCTGGAAGTGGTCAATTCTCTTCTGGATCCAGAGGTGCGGCAGCGGATGTCGCCTGAACATCTGCAGGCCTTGACGGAGGGCATGTCACAAGCCTTGCATACGGTATACCTGGTCGTAGGGTTGTTTGCTGCATTGAGCCTGTTTCTGGTTTGGTTTTTACCACGTCGGCAAGGGGACAAAACAGCGGCTTCCTGATTTCTTGAACGAGTTGGGGCGAGAGGTTGGTGGTTCCGGTGAATCCCGTGATTGTCGTTGAAGGGAAGAATGATCGGCGGCAATTGGAAAAAGTTCTCCGGCCGGAGATTGCCATTTTTTGTACCTTCGGCATTCCCAGCACCGACCGGCTGGAGAGGCTGAAGAAAAAAATCGGCCAATCGCCGTTGTATATTTTTGTCGACAACGACGCGGCCGGGCGGCGGATCCGGGGGGTGCTGGCAGAGGCTTTTCCGGACGCCGAACATATCTATACGCGGCGGGGATATGACGGCGTGGAGGGAACGCCGCTGGACTATCTCGTCCAGCAGCTGGAGAAGGCGGGCCTCGAAGAGTGGATCCGGAAGGAGTACCTGGAGGAAGGGTTTGTCAATTCGGACTTAAATCCCTTTGAGTGGGGATAGGAAATACAACCGGTTGCCATCCGGGTCAAGCAGGCTGACCGCTCTTGCGCCCCAGGACTGATCCGCCGGTTCATCCTCAAAATTCAATTCACCCTTCAGTTGCTCATAGAACTGGTCGACGTCTGGCACGTCGAAGCTGATATGGTCAATGCCAGGGGGATTGTTCACCAGGTCCAGATCACGGGGCACGATTCCATCCTGTGACGACGTTTTAAAGAGGTAGAGCCGCACTTGGCCGATCTGCATGCTGGCGGCTGGGGTCTCATCCCGGGACTGCACCTGAAAGCCCAGTTTTTCGTAAAAGGAGATGCTCCTTGCCAGATCGCGCACAGCGATTCCGATGTTGTTGATGCTTTGGATCACGATGCCACACTCCTTTGCATATTGGAATGACACTTGTGACAATATTCTGATCATCATTTTATCAGGTTTAAAGCAGGATTGTAAAATATCAAAGGGCTGTGCCTTTCGGCATGGAACAGCCCCGACATGAAAATGTTATGATTTTTTTCTTTGCGTGTAATCTCCAAAGCGGCTGTCACGTTCTTTTAGCGCGTGTTTGATGCCATATTGCACAGCCGTTTCGCGCCAAGCAAACCCTTCAGGCGTATGCCTGGCAATGCCATCGAGCAGTGTGCCGATGATCTGCGTATTGTCCACGATTCCCATGCTTTGATAGGTTTGATTGATGAACAGCTTCATCATGATCAGTTGATTCAAGGGCAGCATGGCAATTCGGGAAGCCAACCGTTGCACCGATTCTTCCAGCTTTTCAAACGGCACGCATTCCAGAATCATCCCCATTTGGGCAGCGCTGCGGGCATCGATCGAATCCCCTGTGAACAAAAATCGTTTCGCTCGCTCCATGCCCAATCGCAATACCCACATCGGCGTGGTCGGACAGCCCCACACACGAGCCGGCGGGTATCCGAACTGCGCTTCCTCCGAAGCGATGATCAAGTCGGCGCATAGGGCCAAATCGGCACCGCCGCCCACCGCCCAGCCGTGCACTTGGGCAATGACCGGTTTTCGGCAGCGGAAAAGGCTCATCATGGCATCGGTGCAACGGTTAATCATCACATAGTCCTGAATCGGATCCCAGACCTTTTGCCCCTTCTCATCCCGTTCCGACTCCTCTACCGTGGAAATATCGAGATCGTAACCCGCGCAAAAAGCCCGTCCATTTCCCTTCAGAATCAGAACGTGGACATTGGGGTCTTTTTCGGCTGTCTTGACCGCATCATGTAGTTCGTCCAGAAGTTCAAACGTCAGGGCATTCATCTGCTCGGGCCGATTTAACGCGATGGTGGCCACACGCTCTTTCACGGAATAGATCAGGGTGTTATAGGTCATTGCCTTTCTTCTCCTCTCTTTTCCATTTCTTTTTCTTTCAGCATTTGTTCGCGCAGGATTCTTTTCTGCACCTTCCCGCTGGCCGTGAGCGGATAGGAATCCACAAAACGAATGATTGCGGGGATTTTTTGATGGCTAAGCCGTCCCGAGCAGAATTGCTTTACTTCTTCTTCGGACAGTTTGGCACCTGCGCGCACTTTTATAAAAGCCGCAGCGACTTCCCCATAGTAGTCATCAGGTACACCAACCACTTGAGCATCTTCAATGAAGGGATGGGTGAGCAGGAAGTTCTCAATTTCTTGCGGATAGATGTTTTCCCCTCCGCGGATGATCATGTCCTTGATTCGACCAATGACATGGAGATAGCCTTCATCATCCAACACACCAATATCCCCTGTTTTTAACCAGCCATCCGCACTACATGTTTCCTTTGTCTCCTTTTCCAATTTATAATAACCTGTCATGACCATATAACCGCGCACTTCGATTTCCCCAGGGTCTCCGCAGTTGACTACTTCCCGGGTTACAGGCTCGACAATGCGTACTTCTGTATGAGGCAGTGGACGACCACAGGTCTCCCAACGCTTCTTTTGCGGGTCAGATGGTCCTGTCGTTGTATAGACCGGACTGGTTTCCGTCATTCCCATCAGAACAACTGTTTTTACATTGAATTGATTCTCGATTTTCTCTAACAGACTGGGGGGGACAGGCGAACCGCCGCTCATGACTTGGCGTAAAGCAAGAGGTTCATCTTTCCCTTCCAGTTGACCGAATGTTGCCTGCAGCATGGTCGGTACCCCTCCGAAATGGGTAATCTCGAGTTCCTTCATCGCCCGGATGCAGTCGGAAGGATCAAAATAGGGCATAGGTGTGAAGGATGCTCCCACGTACAGGGTACCCAGCGCCATCAAGATACTTCCGGCTGTATGAAATAAAGGAAGCGGCGAGCACACATGGTCCCCTTCCCCGATGTTCCATCGGTGAAATGTGAGCGCGGCGTTGTTGACTGCATTGAAATGGGTGAGCATCGCCCCCTTGGGAAATCCGGTGGTCCCTGAGGTGAATTGGATTTGGAAAAGATCATGAGCTTGAACTTGAGATTCATGGTCATTTAATGTCTGATCAGATATTTTCTGTTTCCCGGTGTTCATGAGTTCTTCAAAACTTAACAACCCTTCTGCGTCATCAAAGGTAATGATTTGCTGGAGTGTTGGCACTTTTCCGGCGGAAATAATCCGCTGCAGTTCTTCCGTATAGGATCGGCCTCGAAATCTTGATAAAACAAAAACTCCTTTGGCATCACTCGCCCTGAGAATGTAACCGGCTTCCTCTTCACGCAGCGCAGGATTCATGGTCACCAACACGACGCCGATTTTCGCGGCGCCCATCTCAAGCAGCAGCCATTCGGGGACATTGATGGCCCAAACAGCCACATGATCTCCCTTCCGATAACCGGCAGCAAGCAAACCTTTGGCGACATGTCGGGCACTTTCTTCGTACTTCCGGTACGTCCATTGCAGCGCTGGAATCTTCAGCAGGTCGTTGGAAAGATACCGGACAGCGATATGGTTGGGATACTTCGCGGACTGCTCTCGCAACAATTTGCCGACGGTCCAATCATGGAGGGGAACTTGATCTTCTTCCGGTAACCAATGGGCTTTCCCGGTACCAACCAATCCCATTTCGGCTCTCCTCCTCATAATTATTTTCTTACCCGTAAGTAAATTATCGCATGATATTTGACTATTGTCAATCTTTGATGATCATCGGCATCCATCCTGGAGTTGCACACAGGGTCGATCCATTGTAAACTTCTAGTAACTGATAGGGAGAAAGAATCGTTAAGGAGAAAGAATCATCTTGGGTAGGAATTCACGTCACATCAATCCGCAGACCATTATCGAGGTAGCTGCACGTCTTTTTTATACGAATGGGTATAAAAACACCAGCTTGGAAGAAGTCGCAAAAATCCTACAGGTTACTCGTCCGGCCATTTATCACTATTTCAAAAGCAAAGAAGACATTATTCATACAATCGTCAAACAGGTACTGGACAAAGTCCGGGCCTATTCTGATGAAATACTGACAAAGCAGGAACCTGCGCACCGAAAGTTTGAAGAACTGTTGCATCGGCACATCCTGCTCATTCTTGAGAACAAAATTGAAATGGGAATTTTCTTTGAAGAGCAGAAGAACTTGCCGCCACATATCACTCAAAAAACATTGCAGTTTATCGATGAATATTATTCCCAGCTCACACACCTCTACCGCGAAGGTGTAAAAACCGGACATTTTGTGGATAAAAACCCTTCTCTAGTGGTTCAGACCTTGTTTGGAGCATGTAATTGGGCTTATAAATGGTATCATCCGGCTGGGACCTGCAGCAAAGAAGAAGTGGCGCAACTTATCCTTGAGATATTGATGAGGGGTTATCGTGCATAGAGGGGCTGAACTGCCCTGATGAGATAAATTATCAGAAAGTTAAATAATGTCTAATGATGAGGTTTTAAAATAAAAAGTGGGGGAGAAACGATGCTGACAATGGAACACTTTCAGGAAGTAACGGTCGGAAGGAAATGGGTCGAGGTCGATGGCGTCGCTTTGCAGATCTGCCTGTTTGCGGTAGATGGGCTGCTCATTGATACCAGCGCCAAGTCCATTGCGAACGACGTCCTCCACTTTGCCTCTCGCGTTCATCCACACCAGATTGTCCTCACGCACCTTCACGAAGACCACAGCGGTATGGCCGGACAGCTTCAGGAGCGATTCCAGGTGCCGGTCTATGTTCATCCCGACTTTGTCGAGGCTGCCGGAAAGCCGTTTCAGGTTCCGATGTACCGGCAACGATTCTGGGGTCTGCCGGATCCGTTCATGGCCTCCCCGGTTGGGGAGTGGATAGAGACCGAACGCTATTGCTTTGAGGTGATTCACACACCCGGACACGCGGAAGATCACATCGTCTTGTATGAGCCGAATCGGGGCTGGCTCTTCAGCGGCGATCTGTTCCTGGCGCCCAAGGTGAAAATCGTCATGAAGCAGGAGTCGATGCCTCTCTTAATGGATTCGCTGCGCCGCGTCCTGGAACTGGATTTCGAGACCCTCTTTTGCGCGCATGCCGGTGTCGTTCCCAACGGCCAGGCGTTATTGCGGCAAAAGCTGGAACATCTGGCGTGGATCGAAGAGCAGGTGGACAGGCTGGCGGCAGAGGGGAAGAATCTCCGGCAGATCACCCGTCAGCTGTTTCCCAAACGCGCCCCGATATACTATCTGTCGCGGGGTGAATGGTCGTCCACTCACATTGTCCGCTCTTTTTTGCAGAACAGCATCCAAACGCAAATGGATCGTGATACGGATAGCGAACGCATGAATGGACGATTTAGCGAATGAAAATATCGCTTCAAGAAGAGAACGGGAGATTGCAGACAGTCATTTTTAGAGCCTCATTTGTCCAGCGCGTAAAATTTTTCGTGCAACGAAGTGAGGAATCGTGTATAATAAATTTAATATATTTGGAAAGGCTTTCATGTTTTCCTTGATATGAATGAGCATTCAATCATGATTGCGAGATACGATGATCGAATCGTATCCCAACAATGAAAAATGATCCAGGATACGAAAGGAGTTGTTCAAAAATGGGTTTTTTGGAAGGGAAAGTGGCGATTATTACAGGAGCAGGACGGGGCGTAGGCCAAGCGGCCGCGCTGATGATGGCTAAGGAAGGCGCGACGGTCGTCGTCAATGACCTGGATGCCGGTCCGGCAGAAGAGACCGTGAAGAAAATCCTGGAAATCGGCGGGCAGGCGTTGGCCTTTCCGGGCAGTGTCACCGACAAGGATTTTCCCGATCAGATCATGAAAAAAACGTATGATGAATTTGGCCACATCGACATTCTTGTAAACAACGCCGGATATACATGGGATAGTGTCATTCACAAGATGACCGACGAGCAGTGGTATGCCATGATTGATGTACATATCACCGCGCCGTTCCGGATGATTCGCGCGGCAGCGCCTTACATGCGGGAAAAGGCCAAAGAGGAATTGGAGAAGGGACTCCCGCTGCGCCGCCGCAAAATCGTCAATGTCTCCTCGGTTTCCGGCCTGTTTGGCAATGCCGGCCAGGCCAATTATTCAGCAGCTAAGATGGGCGTCGTCGGTTTGACGAAGACGATTGCCAAGGAATGGGGACGTTTTCATATCAACTGCAACGCGGTTGCCTTTGGTTTTATCGATACCCGATTGACGCAGCCGAAAGAAAAAGGGGAGGCGATTGACGGAAAAATCGCGCTCGGGATTCCCGCCGCTTCCCGCGATCTGATCATCCGGATGATCCCCCTGCAACGGGCAGGACAGCCGGAAGATGCGGCAGGGGGCATCTTGATGATGGTATCTCCCTATGCCGACTACATCACAGGTCAGGTGCTGGTGGTGGACGGCGGTTCCCACATGTAAACGTGGCGTGGGTGGGTCATTTGGCCCGCCCATGCTTTCAACAAGTACCAGAGAGGAGGAAGAGGATGGCTGGGATTGTCAGTTTTGGCGCTTACATTCCCTTTCATCGCCTGGAGCGCAAGAAAATCGCCGAGGCGTTTGGCGAACCGGGCGGCAAGGGGGAAAAGGCGGTTGCCAATCATGACGAGGACAGTCTTTCGATGGCGGTTGCGGCGGCTCAGGATGCGCTGGCCGGCTTGCGTTTGGACGCACTGGCCGCGGTTTATTTTGCGACCACCACGGCGCCGTATGTGGAAAAGCAATCGGCGACGACGGTGGCGGCAGCCTTGGATGGTAAGGAACAGATCCGGACGGCCGACTTTACCGATTCGTTGCGGGCTGGCACGACTGCCTTGCTCAACGGATTAGAGACCGTACAAGTACAGGGAGCGCCGGTGCTGGTGACGGCGGCGGACTGCCGTCTCGGCGGCGCGCAAGGAGCGTTTGAAAAGGAACTGGGTGATGCTGCGGCGGCCTTTGTCCTCGGGAATCGGGACGTGGTTGCCGAACTGGTGGCTTCGCACAGCATCGCCATTGACTTCCTGGATCAATGGCGCAGTCAGGGTGAACGGACGGTGCGTGCCTGGGAGGATCGGTTTATCCTTGAGGAAGGCTATTTTCCGCAGGTGAAGGAGGCTATCAGCGGCCTGTTGGCCAAGACCGGGTGCAAGATGCGGGATCTGGCCAAGGTAGTGCTCTATGCCCCCAATGCCCGTGCTCATGCGATGGCGGCGAAAATGATCGGTCTGGCACCCGAACAGGTCCAGGATCCGTTGTTTGATCAGGTTGGGAACGCCGGCGCGGCCAGTGTGCCCTTGATGCTGGCGGCGGCGCTGGAAGAGGCGAAACCCGGCGATCGGATTCTGGTCGTTTCGCAGGGTCAGGGAAGCGATGCCTTACTGTTTCGTGTGACGGAGGAGATCCGAAAGCTGCCTGAGCGTCGGGGGGTCAAAAGGCACTTGGCGTCCAAAAAAACCATCGCCAATTATACCACCTATCTGAAGTGGAAAAACTTGTTGCCTCTGGAGGCGGGAAGGCGTCCGCAACGGCGTCGTCCGTCCGTGCCGGCGATGTGGCGGAATCATCAACAGAACCTGGCTTTCATTGGCAGCCGTTGCACCGCCTGCGGGACGCCGCAATATCCAAAGCAGAGGGTCTGTGTTCACTGCAAAGCCAAGGATCAGATGGAAGACTATTCATTTTCGGACAAGACAGCGCGGATTGCCACCTACACGGTCGATTACCTGACCGTTTCCCCCGATCCACCCACCGTGTTTGTCGTAGTTGACTTTGAGGGAGGAGGCCGGATCATTTGCGAAATGACCGACACCGATCCGGCGCAGCTGGATATTGGCATGGAGGTCGAAATGACCTTCCGGCGTCTCTATGAGGCGGAGGGCATTCATAACTACGCCTGGAAAGCGCGGATGAAGCGTTGAGGGACGGGGGATGGGATTACGGTGGCGATGAAAAAAAGGAGGGATGGTTATGCCGAAGGGCATTGCTGACCGGGTGGCGATCATCGGCATGGGATGCACCAAGTTCGGCGAGAATTGGGACAAAAGCGCTGAAGACATGCTCCTGGAAGCCACTTATGAGGCGTTGGATGACGCGGGAATCGCGCCGAACGATGTGGATGCCTACTGGCTGGGAACCTTGAGTTCCGGAAATTCAGGTCTGACCTTTTCGGTGCCCATGAAGTCGGAATACAAGCCTGTCACGCGGGTGGAAAATTACTGCGCCACTGGTTCGGAGGCCTTCCGTAACGCTTGTTACGCTGTAGCTTCGGGTGCCTATGATGTGGTTGTCGCTGTCGGCGTGGAAAAATTGAAAGATTCCGGATACAGCGGCTTGGTGGTGGGCGGCGGTGACACCGATGGCACCGAGCCGAACATGACGGCTCCTGCCGCGTTTTCGTTCCTGGCGCCGGCGTATTTCAAAAAGTATGGCCTCGATCCGAAGACGGGCAAGGAAGTGTTGGCCCGCATCGCCTGGAAAAACCATCACAACGGTTCTTTAAATCCGAAGGCTCAGTTCCAGACAGAAGTGCCGATGGAAAAGATCATCCAATCGCCGATGGTCGCGGCGCCGCTGGGGGTCTTTGACTGCTCCGGGGTGTCGGACGGTTCTGCGGTAGCCGTGATTGTGCGGGCAGAGGATGCCAAGAAGTACAGACCAGACCCGGTTTACGTGAAGGCGTTGTCTGTGGTGGCCGGTTATGGTCATGGCCGTTTTCACCAAGATTACGATTTTACCACGATTCGCGAAAACGTGGCTGCGGCTGCGGATGCTTACAAACAGGCCGGTATCACCAATCCGCGCGAAGAGATCAGCATGGCGGAAGTGCACGACTGTTTCACGCCCACGGAGCTGGTGATCTATGAAGACCTGGGCTTCAGCGAGCGGGGCGAGGGCTGGAAAGACGTGATGAACGGCGTGTTTGACATCGGCGGGGAATTGCCGGTCAACCCGGACGGCGGGCTGAAATCGTTTGGCCATCCGATTGGCGCCAGCGGCCTGCGGATGCTGTATGAGTTGTGGCTGCAGTTCCACGGCAAGGCTGGTAAGCGGCAGATAGACGATCCAAAGTTGGGCCTGGCACACAACCTGGGCGGTTTCCCTTGGCAGGCGGTCTGCGCCGTGACCATTGTCGGCAAAGAGTTAGGCTGACATCTATTGTTGTAAAGTGTCAAGCAGCAGGGAAATGAAGGGTAACCCACTCTCCTTTCGTTCGCGTGAGGAGGAGTGGGTTGTTCTCATTTTCCCGGTCATTTTTTTGCCATTTTCCATTCATGAATCCGGAGCCGTGAGATGAAAAGCGCAGGGAAGCGAACGCGCGTTGCGGCATATTCGCAGTTCTTGTACTCTAAGGATATAGATGCAGAAAGGGGATGGAGCCGGTGGCACGGTCTCAGATGGCCGGAATGGCCGGTGTGCTTCTCGCCGTTTACCTTGTTTCGCGGGACGGCTGAATGGGTGAAATGGAGAATGAGACAGGAGTTTTGTCGTGATCGGATCATGATTGAAGCGACTAAGAAGCAGGGGGTTATTATGTCGATCAAACGTTTTGCCCCATTTATCCCATTCTTTGCATTACTCTTGATTGGAATGATAGCTGTAATCTCAGGTTGTGCGGGCCAATCGCCCCCGCCCGATTCAGAAAGGCCAGATAGAGCCACTTCCCCTTCTGGGGATATCCCGGCTGACGAACCCGGAACCAGTCAATTGAATGCGCGGGATCCTGGGAGTGACTTGGTTGAATCGGAGCGAGAGCCTGGTTCGGCGCAGTCGCCCAATCTCGTTTTCGAGAAGCCTTCCGAGTCTCCGGCGAAAGACAATTCGGTTCCACCGGCAACTCCGGAACCGACGCCACAAAAGCGCTCACAACAGAACTCCGGTATTCTGGACCGGGATGGAACAATCCATGTGGTGGCCAACCCACAGGATGTGGCCGTGCTGGTAAACAAGAATTACCGTCTGCCAGACAATTTCAGACCAGACGATCTGGTGGAACCGAATATACCGTTTATTTTTAAAGAGAAAAGCGAAAAACGCCTGCTGCGCAAGGAGGCGGCCCGGGCTCTTGAGGAGTTATTTGCCGGAGCGAAGGAAGACGGCATTTATCTAGCCGGTGTGTCGGGGTTTCGTTCCCACAGCACGCAAAAGTGGCTTTTTGAAAATTATGTTAAAACGCGCGGTGAGGCGGAAGCGCGGCGATTCAGCGCGATGCCCGGGCACAGTGAGCACCAGACCGGCCTGGCGATGGATGTCGCCGGCAGCGATGGCAAGTGTGCGGCGCAGGATTGTTTTGGGGATACCAAGGAAGCGAAGTGGCTGGCTGATCATGCGCATGAATACGGCTTTATTATTCGTTATCCTAAAGGAAAAGAGGCGGTGACCGGGTACAAGTATGAGCCGTGGCATCTGCGTTATGTCGGAAAAGGACTGGCTCAAGCCGTGGTTGGCCAAAACCTGACTTTGGATGAGTACCTTCAGAGAACGGTCCCCGTATCAAATTAGGGAAACGGTATTCATATCCAAATGGCATTTGATTCCAATGCAAGAGGAGACCTATCTTTTCCTCGGAATCCCGGTTTTGGTAAGATTGGATAGAGATGACCGATTTAGGAGTTGAAGCGTTTGGAGCGATTCTCTTCTGACGATCGCGCGCGACAAGTGATGTGGAGTCTGGCCCACCAGTTGGTGACACAGCGTCAATACCGAATCGTGAATCTGTTTGAGGCGGGAGAGCGCCTCTACGAAAAATTGTCGCCTGGTCAAGTGGAAACATGGATGAATGGCGCGTCGGAACCGTCGGAGCTCTTCTTTGTGAAGAATCATGGGCGGAAGTTTTATCTTTTCCGGCTGGCGGTGGTGGATTTTGTCTGGGAACGCCAGTGGCATGATGATGTGGAACGACTGTATCAGCTGGCCACGATGTTTCAGCAACGTGTCGTGGCGAGGCAGCTTTATGTGCAGAATGTCCTCATTTTTCCACAGCTGATGTTGTCGGGAATTGACCATCTTCTCCCTGCCTCTCAGGTCGAAGATCGGAAACTGGTTATTTTCCATTGCGGAATTGATCTCACCGCTCACGAAGTTGTCGGGGACATCTTGGAGAAACACGGTTTGTCAAAGCAGGATCTGTTGGCTCTAATGACATCTGCACCCGTCGGTGAGGCGACGCTCTACCAGCTCAAGCAGGAGATCCGCCAGACGACAGCGCAGGAGGAGCGGCAGGTCCAGGCCGTTTTTTCGCGTGGCCGCCCTTTTTGGACGTTTGTCTTTCTGGGTTTCAACCTTTCGGTATTTCTCCTCATGACCTTTACTGGCGGCACGACCAATCCGGAAAATTTAATCCGTTACGGGGCCAAGTTTCATCCCGCCATCTGGGCCGGGGAGTGGTGGCGGTTTGTGACACCGGTTTTTATCCATATCGGGTTGGCCCATCTCCTTTTTAACAGCTTTGCGCTGTACTTTCTCGGCCCGCTGGTAGAGCGGATATACGGAACGGGGCGGTTTTTTATCATTTACTTTACAGCCGGGATGATGGGCGTAGCAGGCAGCTTCGCTTTTTCGCCGCATCTGTCGGCCGGGGCTTCCAGCGCGATCTTTGGTCTGTTCGGGGCCCTTCTCTATTTTGGGCAAAAGTACCGTGACCTGTTCTTTCAAACGATCGGAATGGAGATCCTGACTATTCTCGGGATCAACTTGATATTTGGCCTATTTTCCCCCGGTGTAGACAATTATGCCCATATCGGCGGTTTGGCTGGCGGTTATCTGGCCTCGGCATGTCTGGGTTTGCCGCGGCTGAGATCGGGTGTCATTGTGCGCATCGGTGCCCTATTCCTGTATGTGTTGCTTTTTGTCTGGTTGTATCAGCGAGGATTTGAGTGGATGTGAGGTTTCCCATGTCTGTTTCACTGGCGGTTGCCTGGCAGCTGGATGTGAAAGGCAGTGCCTTTCCCGACCTGGCTGGTAACTTTGATGCTGCCGCCGTGGGCTTTGACGATCCAGTCGGCGATGGACAGCCCGATGCCGGTGCCGCCTAGCTTCCGGGAACGATCTTTGTCAACGCGGTAGAAGCGCTCAAAGATGTGCGGCAGATCCGTGTCGGGGATGCCGATGCCAGTGTCCTGGACCGCACATTCCACCCGGCCGTTGGCGTGCGATGAGAGCGTCACATCCACCCGGCCGCCCTCTGGCGTGTACTTGATGGCGTTGTCCAGGAGAATGTAGAGCAATTGACTGAGGCGTTCACGGTCTCCATGTATCCAAACGGGTTGTTCCGGCGTGTGGCATGTAAGCTCCACGCCTTTTTTGCGCGCGACGTTTTTCATGCGTTCGGTCACGGAATGGCAGGTTTCCGCAAAATCAAATGACGCCTTCAGGAGCTCCAGTTGCCCGGCATCGCTGCGTGCCAGGACGAGCAAGTCCTGAACCAATCTTCCCATGCGCCCGACCTCATCCGCCATGTCGTCCAGGACACGCTGGTGGAAGGCGGGGATTTGGGGCTTGATTTCATCAAGAATTTCCACGGAGGACTGGATGATGCTGATCGGCGTCCGCAACTCGTGAGAGGCGTCAGCGAGAAATGTCTGCTGCTTGCGGTAGGCATACAGGATGGGAATCATCGCCCGTCCGGAGAACAGGAATCCGATGATCGCGGCGATAACCAACAAACCCAGGGCAAGGATCAGCAGCACGGTTCTCATGCGCTGGATAAAGAACCAGTAATCTGTCACCTCATTGCCGACAAACAGCCTGCCTTGAAGAGAAAGTTCACTGACATGTTCATGGTCGTGTTCATCAGATGCTTGCTCCCCGGGCAAAGGAAGCGCCATCAGTGCATAGACTTGCGCTTTTTCCTCACCTTCTGGCTGCCAGAAAAGCCATTTGACTTCTTCAACGTTTTCTTCTGGCCAACGTGAGAGTTCCACTTTGAGCCATTCGGTCATTTCCGTATTTGTCAGGGAGTGGGAGATAAGGGTTCCCTGCTGGTCAAAGATCAGAAAAAAGCGATCGTTGTGAAGAAATTCTTTCATCGGTGGCGGCTTCTTGGCGGAGTAAATATGTTCTTCATCTTCATGTTCTGCAGAAAATAAGGGCTCCCACTTTTTTTCGTTGTTGCCGAACCCCTCCTCTCTCAAATAGGACAGCCATTGTTCGGCCAGTTGTTTTAGTACTGTTCTTTCTTGATGCTGCAGGATTTGGACAAGACTGATGTAGAAGACGCCTGCCATGATCAGCAGGGTCAGTGCGATGATGCTGCTGTACAGGAAAGTGAGGCGCCAGCGCGTTTTGTGAATCAAGGTTCTCCCACCAATCGGTACCCCAGTCCACGGACACTGTGAATCCGTTTGGGCTGCTGGGGAGTGTCCACCTTTTTGCGGAGCAGAGAGATGTAGGCGTCGACGGTGTTCGGGGTGACGTCTGCATCCAGCCCCCAGACGGCATCCATGATCATTTCTCTGGTCAGGGTTTGACCGGCATTTTTCATCAGATAGGCCAGCAACTGAAACTCCCGCTTGGTCAGCAAGATGGGGCAGCCGTTCCTCGTGACTTCATATGTTCGCAGGTTGAGTGTCAGATCCCCGGCGGTCAACACTTCGTCTTGCCACGACCGCGCCGGCCGCCTGCCGAGGGCGCGGATGCGTGCCAGCAACTCTTCAAAGGCAAAAGGCTTGATCAGGTAGTCGTCGGCCCCCGCATCCAGCCCCTGAACCCTGTCCTGTACCGCGTCCTTGGCCGTCAGCATCAAGACCGGGGTGTGATCCCCCTGGGCGCGCAGCTGGCGGCAGAGTTCAATACCGCTTTTTTCCGGCATCATCCAGTCCAGAATGATCAAATCGTACGCTGTTCCGTCAAGGTAAGCTTCCGCTTCTAGCCCGTCTTGTGCCCAGTCCACGTTATGGGCTTCTTTCTCCAGCCTGTAGTGGATGAGCCGCCCCAACTTTGGATCGTCCTCGGCCAGCAGGATGTGCATGGGCATTTCCTCCCTTTTGGCGCGTGAACGCGCGCAGGAATGTCAAGACCAGTATAATTCCGCCTGTCACAGAATAAAAGGCGAAGGCCCAAGGTTCGGAAGAATCGGTGCCCGCGGCGATACCGTGGATCATGGCCGCGAGGAATGCCGGATAAGCCAGCAGGTGGAGAAGGTGCCACCTTTTTTTGCCGAGCAGTGAAATGACCTCTGAGTTGACCGCCAAAAAGAGGATCAGGTAAAATGCGAGGATGCCTAGGCCATAAGCGACCGGTTTGGATTCAGAGGCCAGCGGGATGAGCAGTTCTGTCCAGGAGAAGGGGTTGTACGTGTCGACGGCCAGCAGCAGAACATGTGCCGTGATCAGGAGAAGTCCAGTCCGGAGTGAAAAGGTGTGCGCGGCAAAGAAAAGGTTTTTCGCTTTTCCGCCGAAAAACGGCATGCTCTGAAAGATTCCGCTCGCGATTCCGATAAACAGGAGCAGATAGGCTGCAAATCCCAGGGAACGGACCAGTTCCCAGGTTGGCCACTGCAGAATCCAGATGGCCGCCGCGGAAATCAGTTGTTCCATGTTGAAACACTCCTTGTCTGAATAGGGTCAAAACGTGCAATCGGGTGAGAAACGCGGTCAGGAAGCGCGTGTCCGCGTCTGAGGCATCCAACCTTCCGGCGTGCGTGTCATGAATTGTGGTGAAAACGCCTCTTCGTCTTTTTCCAGTTCCGTCAAAGGGGACGGTTCGTCCTGTTCAGGTTCGGGAAAAGGGGCCTGGAAGAGTTCAGGCGTTTCGCTGGATAGCATGCTGGTTTTGTCTGACGATGAGATCAGGACGAAGCTGCCGGTAAACGTCAGCAGTCCGGCCAGGCCAATCCCGACCCGCACTTTGGTTTTGCCGTTCATCAATGTTTCACCTCCACTTTTTGGGTCTCGCCGTTTTCTGAGACAAACATGCCTTCTCCTTGGTCTGAGATGAGAAAGGCAGCCAACGGCCGGTTTTCCCTTTCCATGTACCGCTTCAGGAAATGCACGCCTTCTTTTTGCCCCAAAATGACGATCACTTTGGCCAGTACTTCTGCCTCAACCAAGCAAGGGGACATTGCGGTGCATTGGACGACGTCGCTCTGACTTGGCCGGCCGGTTCTCGGATCGATGAGGTGATGCCGGATTCCTTCGGGCGTGCGCCATCTCCGCGCCATGGTGCCGGAGGTGGCAACAGCCCCCCGGTGAATTTGAATGAAGGCGATATCTTTGGCTGGCGGCATGTCTGGACGCATGCGGCAGGAACTATCCTGCAAGGGATGGCTGACGCCGATGGTCCAGGGCTCATCATCCGCATACCCTCCCCAAGCATACAAGTCCCCGCCGGCATTGATCATTCCCCGTGGAACGCCATGTTTCTGTTGCAAGTGGCGAGCCAGTTGCTGAGCGGTCCAGCCTTTGACAATGCCGCCTAGATCGATGCGGAGTCCCGGCTGGCGTTCGATCAACTGCTGGGCATGGTAGATGCGGAATGCCTGTTGATCCGCTCCGGGGATGGCCGGCCGTGAACATGACAGGGCTTTGCCGGCAGTATCCTCCGCGGATGTGTCGGCTTGCATGGATCCAGCGGCTGATCGGTTGGATTCGGAGGTGGGGATGGATGCGAGAGTATGGGTGGCTCCGACATGTTGGATGGTTTCGAACGAATGCGTATATCCGGCTTTCTCCAGCGCCTCCAGGAGGAAGGGGCTGAAGAGGCCGTCTGTTTTCAGCCAAAAATGCCTGGCTAAAGACAAAACTTCGGCCATTGCTTGCGAGACGAACACCCACGCGCTGTTGGACTGGTTGATTCGACTGAGTTCACTCTTTGGATCAAACCGGGAAAAGCGGGCCTGGCTGCGTCGGAACCAGATTTCGGCTGTCTGCGCATGGTGGCTGTGTCTGGCGGGGAGGATCACTTCGATCTCAGTGTTCATCGCCCGGAAGCGGTGTGTTGCCATTGGTTCTGGCGGCTTTCGTTTTTTCCTAGTCATGTTCTTCCCCTTCATGCTCTTCTCGGTTGAAACGATGGTTCATATCGATGTCACTTTCTGCTTCGCCGGGAGCCACAAAAGATGCGTGGGTCCGCGCTTGCGGTGCTGTTTCCAAAGACGTTGAAGGATCTTGCGGCAGCGTGAACAGAAATGGCTGGACCGAGTCTGTTTCAGGAAGCGTGTCCGATGGTGATTGATCCTCATTTGAACGGTACGGGTCCGCTGGACCGCTGTTGTTGATTTGGGCTGGCTGCTTTTTTTGCGGATCTTGATTGGCTGCAACCGCTTCAAGGAAGGTGTCGTTTTCTCTGACCCCCTGAAACAAAAGCGCTATGGCAAGGGTTCCGCTGGCGCCAATTCCCCATTTGAGCCACTTTTGTGGATTGGACAACTTGATCACCCTCATTCTCATTGACCTTCGTTCCATTTTTACTTTATTCGGTATTCCTGAAAAGAACATGAAAAAGGCACGGATGGCATCCGTGCCACGAAAAACCCGGACAAAGCGTGGGATGTGTGGTATATAGATGCTCGGTTTCTCCAGCATCGCAATTGGCTTTCCGACTTGCTGTCAGTGCCTAGAAGTGTTCCAAGAAAATTGCTAATGGAAACATTCCTCTTGCATCGCCCGCTATTATTCCACCTCAAACCGCTGGATGTTGCGAATCGGACTGTCCACATTGCTGCCATCGGCCAAATATAACCAGAGGGGACCATCCTCCAGGATGGCTTTTTTGTTGCGCGAAAAGCGCAGAATTGCGGCATTGGCCTGTTCCAGTGTGAGAGGGACGCGCTCGCCGCTTTTGAGGACGCAGACTACCTTTGACGCGCCACGGAGCGGTTCGGCGTGATGGAGAAACGGATTTAAATGCATGCATTGTCCTTCTTCCTGAATCTGCGGAAATACTACTTGTATCGGAAATGTCCGTTTGTCAAAAATCCAGATGGTGGGATCCAGGGTAATCGGGTAGTTGACCTCGCCGTCAATAGTCACAATATGTTCACTCATTTGTCCGACCTCCCTTGTAGTATCCATTATAACGGAGGCGTTCCGGAAAAGATACCTGTTCCGTTTTGGTTAACCGCATCTAAACTGGTTATCCTAAATGGCAACAAGACGAATGGCAGAAAAAATCATAGGGCCGATGCTTACAGGAGAAAGAAGGTGCCAGCATGAGCACACGGACACCGACGAGAAACAAGGTTGGATTCACGGAGATGGAGCAGCTCCAACAGGAGATGATCCAGTTGCTGGAGGAGGCAAGAGTCCATACAACAAAGGGCAAGGTCCTGGATGACATACCTGAGTTAAGGCGCATGGACCCTCGTCTGCTGGGGATAACGGTGGTCAGCACAGGAGGCAAGGAGATTACGGCCGGAGATGTCCATGCAAAGTTTACATTACAAAGCATTTCCAAGATCTTTGCCTTGGCCCAAGCGATCATGGATCGAGGCATTGATGAAGTGTTTCGGCATGTAGGGATGGAACCGTCCGGTGAGACGTTTGATGCGTTGCCCCGTTACTGGTCCATGCCGATTCCCCGTTCGGCATTCCGGGATTTGGCCAAGCCGGCCAATCCACTGATCAACAGTGGAGCCATTCTGGTAAGTTCTCTGATTAAGGGACAGACCACACAGGACAAGCTGGATCGTCTGCTGCGTCTGGTTCGTGTCATCAGCGGCAATCCGACGATCCGGGTAAACGAGCAAGTGTATGCTTCGGAAAAACAGGCTAATGATCGCAACCGTGCGATCGCCTATCTTTTGCACGAACAGGGCTTTTTAAAAGGGGATGTGGAGGAGGCTCTGGATCTGTATTTCATGCAATGCGCCATTGAAGCCAGCTGCCGGGATCTGGCCTACATGGCTACTTGTCTGGCCAATAGGGGGACCGTGTGGGGATTGAGCCAGCCGGTGATCCCACGCGAGATTGTCCGTGTTCTAACGGCTTTGATGGTGACATGCGGCATGTATGACGCATCCGGACAATTTGCCGTCCGCGTTGGGATACCGGCTAAAAGCGGCGTTTCCGGAGGAATCATGGCTTTCGTGCCAGGAAAGTATGGCGTGAGCGTCTTTGGGCCAGCGCTTGATGAAAAAGGGAACAGTTTGGCAGGTACGCACCTGCTGGCCGCTTGTGTCAACCGGTGGGGTTGGAGCCTTTTTTAAGCCGGCAAAAACGAAGCGATGACGTAAATCCACATCGTGAGAAGCATGATCGCGGTCGAGTACCCGATAATCTGCGGTGCCCTCAAGCGAGTAATTCCGAGCAGCGCCAGTGCCCAGAAGGGTTGCATCATATTGGTCAGTTGATCCCCATACGCCAATGTCATGATCGTTTTTTCATACGAGACTCCTAGACTGGTGGCCGCTTCAATCATGACCGGACCTTGTACCGCCCATTGTCCGCCTCCGGAAGGGACGAAGAAATTGACAATCGCAGCGCTGATAAACGTGAACAACGGATAGGTGACGGCCGTTGAAATCTGGACAAACCAGCCTGCGATGATTTGAATCAGTCCCGAGTCCGCCATCATGCCAGCAATTCCAGCATAAAAGGGAAATTGCAACAGCACGCCGCTGACCCCTTTTGTTCCTTCGGCCACTGAACGAACGTAATTCATCGGCGTGCCATGAAGCAAGATGCCGACGAATAAAAACAAAGCGTTTAGGATGTTGAGGTTCAGGTCAAATCCTTTCGTCGCAAAATGGTAAATCAGATAAATCAGACCGCCCAACGCAATGATCAGAGAAAGGATGCGGCTATTTTCCAATCTCATGGCCGGAGTCAGTGAGGCGGGATCGGCCTTTGCCGTGATCGGTTGTGTTGCCGCCAATTCCTCTTTTGCAAGGACGCTGTCAATGGGCATCAATTCCTTGTCATCTTTGGGATGAACCAGCAAGGCAAAGAGCGGGACGAGAATTAATTGGGCGACGAGGACAAATAAGTTCATCGGGCTCAGCAGCGTGTTTACCACAGGGATAATGCCAATTTGCTCCTGCAAGAAGTGCCCTTCAGTGGCTACCACGAGTGGCGCGGAACCGGACATCCCCGAATGCCAAACCAACAGTGACAGATAAGCGGCTGCCCCGAGCAAAGGATAATGCATCCGGATACTGCGCCGGTATCCAGACTTCCCCACCTCCATGGCAAACAATGCACCGAGAACCAGTCCGAAACCGTAGCTGATCAGTCCTCCAATGGTGGCCACTAGCGCTACGACGTAGACGGCCTGACGTGAGGTTTTGATTCCGTCAGCAAGCGTTTTCAAGATCCGGCTGACGGCGGGAGAATCCGCAACGGCGTACCCGAGGACAATGACCAAACACATCTGCATGGAAAACGTCAAAAGATTCCAAAATCCGTTTTGCCAGTGTAAAATCATTTGAAAAGGGGTTTGCCCGGCAATCAGCATCCCCATGACGAAGACGACCAGACTCAACAAGATGACAAAAATGAACGGATCGGGCAGATACCGTTCTGACCACCGTGTCAAGACGGATGCCATTCTTGCGATCATGCCTTTTTGATCCCTCCCATAAGCAATGACTAGAGATAAACGACTTCATTATATGAATATGATTGATGAAATTTTAATATTATCAAAACATATTGCCAACAAAAAAGTCAACCCTATCTCTGCCATACGACCTTGAGAGGTTTTTGTCTTTTCAAACCTCGCCCAATCCGATATGATAAGATAAGGGCAAGGTGATAAGGGAGGGGATCCTTTTGAGCGATAAGGAGATCACCCTGTGTGAAAAAGCGTTAAATCTGTTGATGGAGGATGCGTTAAAAATCCGTCAATTGATAGAAGTGCAACTGGATCATTTGACCGCTCCGCAATGTCCCGTCTTTGAGGAAGTGTTAGACACTCAGCTTTTCGGATTATCGAAAGAGATCGATTTTGCGGTCCGGGTTGGTCTGATCAGCCGGGATGTGGGGCGTCAGATCATGAATAAATTGGAAGTGGAAGTATCCAAGTTCCAGGAGCATTACGAGCGTCAGCGCCAGCTGTTCGAGACGAAAAGCGGGTAAACCAGGAAGCGGTTAAACTAGGGAAAATAGGAAAAGGCAAAAACGGGAAACGGTCTGGAAAGGCCGCTTCCCGTTTTTGCCTTTCTTGATCTAATTTGCGATTACACCAGTCCAAGCCCCCGAACCACCTGGGTGACGGTGAAGGTAACCAGGATAGCGATACTGGTCGGCAGGAGAAAGGCAAGCGCTGTCCATTTGATGCTTTTTGTCTCCCGATAAATGGTGAACATCGTGGTCCCGCATGGATAGTGCAGGAGCGAAAACAGCATCATGTTGAGCGCAGTCAGCCAGGTCCATCCATGGTCGAGGAGGACCTGCCGCAATCCACTCAGACCTTCCACATCCACCATCGCGCCGGTGGCGAGATACGCCATCAAGAGGATGGGGAGAACAATCTCATTGGCCGGCAGACCCAGGATAAAAGCCATCAGGATATACCCATCCATACCTAGCGCCTGGCCAACGGGATTAAGGAAACGGATGGCAAGTTCCAACAGGCTGAGATCCCCAACAGTGATATTGCCCAGCATCCACGTAAGGAGACCGGCTGGCGCGGCGATGATCACAGCCCGCTTGAGCACAAACCAGGATTTATCTAACGAAGCTCTGACTACGGTCTTCCAAAACTTCGGCATTCGGTAGGGAGGAAGTTCCAGCGTGTAATGAGAAGGCACACCGCGCAAAAGAGTCTTGGACAAGAGCCAGGATACTAGCAGGGTGACGACGATGCCAAAGAGGACCATGCCGACGACAATCCCGGCTGTGACGAAAGTTTTGAAACCGCCGGTGACACCAACTGCCATAAAGAGGGAGGCCAGTAAAATCAACGTTGGCCAGCGTCCGTTGCAGGGGACAAAATTGTTGGTAAGGATAGCCAGCATGCGCTCTCTCGGCGACTCGATGATTCGGGTGGAGACGATCGCCGCGGCATTGCAGCCAAAGCCCATTGCCATCGTCAGCGACTGCTTGCCGTGTCCACCCGCCCGTTTGAAGAGCCGATCCAGGTTGAAGGCCACGCGCGGCAGATAACCCAGATTTTCCAACAGGGCGAACATCGGAAAGAAGATGGCCATCGGCGGCAACATCACGCTGACGACCCAGGAAGTTCCCCGGTATAGTCCCAACACCAGCAGACCGTGCAGCCAGTCCGGTGCGCCCAAGGAGACAAACAGCCGTGTCAGAACCTCCTCGCCCACTCCGAACAGTCTCGCCAACATCTCCGAAGGGACATTGGCTCCGGCCACGGTCAGGTATATGACGACGCCCAGCATGGCGAGCATGATCGGGAATCCCCAGAGCGGCGAGGTCAAAATCTGATCCGTCTTCTCTGAGCGGCGTTGTTCCTTCCGCAGTTTTTCTTCTGAAATCGTCACCGCCTCTGCACAGATCTGATGCGAGGTTTGGTAGAGCTGAGTGACGATTTCATCCCGGTTAGCTGGACCCAGCCGTCGCGCTTCTTCCATCAGTTGTTCGAAGGCATGCAGGGGTTGCGTCTTAGAAGCCGACGCGGACGGGCTCATAGAACGTCACCTCCCGAGACGGATGGGCAAGTTTTTCCTTCAGCGCCTTCAACAGCGATTCGTCCCCGTCCAAAAGTCGCAGCGCGATCCATCGGCTCGGGTATTCGGAACCGACGAGCTGCTGCACTAGAGGTTCAAGGGCGGCAATCCGTTCTTCCAATGCCGGGCTGTATCGAATCTGAACTGGATGCGTGGAGATCTGCCCACGGATCATTTTGTCCAAGGTGTTTAAAAGCTCATCGAACCCTTCCCGGTTTCTGGCAGAGATGAGCGCCACCGGAACGCCCAACTGTGCTGAAAGTTTTTGCGCATCGATCCGAATCCCGCGCCGGCGCGCTTCGTCGATCAGGTTCACGGCAACGATCACGCGATCCGTGATCTCGAGAATCTGGAGAGCCAGATTCAGGTTTCGTTCCAGCGACGTGGCATCCGCAACGACCACGGTTACATCAGGACGTCCGAAGATCAAGTAATCCCGCGCCACCTCTTCATCGGCAGAATTGGAAAACAGCGAATACGTGCCTGGCAGATCCACCACGGAATAGGTTCGGTCGCGATAGGTAAAACTTCCTTCCGCTGAGGTCACGGTTTTCCCCGGCCAGTTGCCGGTATGCTGGCGCAGGCCTGTCAACTCGTTGAAGAGGGTGCTTTTGCCTGTGTTGGGGTTGCCGGCCAGTGCAATCCGATACTTCACGCTTCCTCACCCGCCTTCGTTTCGAGTCGGAATTCCGAAAATCTTAGAGCTCTCTTCTTTTCGAAGGGCAATGACGGTGTGATTTACTGAAAAAGCGGCCGGATCGCCCAGTGGACTTTTGCGAACCATTTTGACCGTCGCACCGGGGATAAAGCCCAGATCCAGCAAACGGCGCCGCATCGACCCTTCCAATGTCAGTTCCGTGATTTGAATTTCTTCTCCGGCCTTTAGTTCAGACAAGGCTTTAACGTGATTGGAGGATGGCAAGGGTTTCCCCTCCCGAATAAAGTTAGCCAATGATATAAATGTTTCTCAAGGGAAACATTTAGGCATATTATATGAAAGAAAGGCGGGTTTTGTCAATCTGTTTTCTCACGGATTCGTATCATTTTCTGGCGGCCGGCGAAAGACTGAAGGCCAAGCTGTACGTCAGCCAAAGGATGAAAAAATGCTGCAGGCTTGCGGCTAGCATCGTACGGAAGGAGGACGGCAAGGGAAGAATGGCCGTCTGCAAAAAAGCGACCACCGCTGTGGTCAGCAGCCAGAAAGCCAGTGGCAACAAAAGGCTTTTGCCCCATGTCCAGCGCACCGTATGGCCAAAGGCCCGCGTGGCTCCCTGATACAGTTTGTCTCCCTCGGCCAAGCTGACCTGCCAAAAGGTGAAAAAACTAAAACCCCAGCTGAAGAAAAGAGCGGCAAGCAACAGCAAGAGAGGGATGGTTGCCAACATTTCTGATTTTCCGTACATCAACAGTTGGCTGGCGAACACCCACAGCAGCCAACCGAGACCGCCCATCAACAGGCCGCCGACGAAAAATTGCAGCAGGATGACGACAAAAAAGGCCGGCAAACGATGGGACAGCTGTTGCCATAAAAGGAGGAACGAGACGGTAGGTTGGGGTTGCCGCAGTTGGGAAAAAACAAGGACTTGAAGGAACGGTTGGAGCAGCAACTGCAGCAGGGCAATGATTCCTAAAGCCAGTAAAATCTGCCGGAGAAAGGGGGATGCGAAGAGTTCATGTCCTCCTTCCATGGCCAGTGTGATGTAGCTTTCCACAGGCACCCTTTCCAGTGCTGCCGGCGGGATGAGCGGGAGCAGCTTGGATAGCCCGGGGAGGATGACTTGCTGATTGAACCAGGTAAACAAAAGACTGACAAGAACAAGCAACAGCCACACAGACCAACTGGCCGTAGTCAGATGCCATCCGGAACGGATGGCCTGCGTTACGCCGGTTTTCTTGGTCAACATCATCACCCCCCTCGATCAGAACAGCCAGAGTTTGAGATGTTCCAGCCAGAAACTGAGCTGTTTAGCCCATGTGAGAATCATCTTTTGACTCACGGGCCTGTACAGATTGTTGACGTGCCGGATCTCCATCGGGTTGGAAAATTCGGGATCGATCCAGGCCCATTGGATGGCTGGCCCTTCCAGTAGGACCGGGTTGGGCCCGCTTCTTGCGTTCCAGGTGATTTCCTCCATCTGTCCATTCTCAAATCGAATCAAGAGCGGGACGTCCTGGCCCAAATCGTTTGTCACATCCAATGTGATGAAATGCCGGTATCGCCCAAGCTCCGCAGTGGCTTCAGAAGAGATGCCCTTGATCTGGTAATCCACCATCCGCCCGGCAAAGACGAAGCGGTTGAAAAAGTCATCAAAATTCTTCCCGCTGACTTCGTTGATCGTGGCCAGAAAATTTTCCGTCGACGGGTGAGAAAAGCGGAAACGTTCGAAGTAGGTTTTCAGGATCTGGAACATCTGCTCCTCGCCGACCACCTCTTCGATGCCGGAGAGGACGCGAGCGGCGCGCAGATACACATTGGCGGCATACGTGTCGTCCCCGTATTCCCAGGCAGGCAGGCTCAAGGGGGCTGGCTTCAGAATCGGCGTCATCATCGCTAACTTGTTGTAATGGGGGAGAAGGGTGGACATCATCTTGTTTTCGCTATAGGTGGCCAGTCCTTCATCCAACCAAGGTTCTTCAAACTCATTCGAAGCTACCATGCCATACCAGTATTGATGGGCCAGCTCGTGGACCACCACCTGTTCGATGGCCAGACTTTCAACCGGGATGGAGGCATCCCAAGCCGTGATCAATGTCGGATATTCCATTCCGCCCGCGCCGCCCGCTCCGGGGGGTGGGACGACAATGCTCAAGGTGTCATAAGGATAGGAGCCAAACCAGGCGCCAAATTGAGTCATGGTCTGCTGAGTGATTTGAAAGTATCGTTCCTTGGCTGATTGGTGGTTTGGATCCAGGTACAATAAGACGGTGATGCCGCGCGACCCAAGCTCAGGATAGCGACGCTTTTCAACGAGGAAATGGGGTGAGGCCGCCCATGCGAAGTCGTGCACATCCAGCGCTTGAAAGGTCAGGTGTTTCCAGCCGCCCAGAGGTTCAGGTTCAGCCACGAGTTTGCCGGTTGCCGCCACTTGATAGGATACAGGAACGGTGATCGTCACCTCATAGGCTCCAAAGTCGGCATAAAACTCTGAATGCGCATGGTACTGATGCGCATTCCATCCTTCGTCTTGCCGCTGCCGCTGTCCAGCCACCTCATACGCCGCCAATTTGGGAAACCATTGTCCCGCCATGACAAACTCATGAAAATATCCCATCCGGGCAAATACTTTGGGCAGTTGAACGCGAAACTTCACATCCAGTTCCAACGTTGCTCCCGGTTGTACCGGTTGAGGCAGCAACACCCGCGCCAGGGTGCGATCGCGAGGATTTCCGTCATCTGGCTGGACAAATTCCATGTTGGGCAACAAGTTGGTACCGTCGGCCAATCGGAGTGCGGTGATCTCCATCCAACCCGGATAGCGCCGATCCATTTTCTCTTCACGCAGGATGCCGCCCGACTCTTTGATAAACGTGGAGCCTTCTGAAAAGGCGTTTGGGTAGAGGTGGAGATAGAGCTCTGAGACTGCTTTTTTGCCGGGATGATGCCAGCGAATGTGTTCTGTTCCGAGCAACTGCTTTGATTCGGGATCCAGCTTGACATCAATCTGATAGGCGACCCGGCGTTCGCTAAGCGCTTCATCTTCCCTCGCTTCGGCAGGTGAAAGCCTGAGCATGGACAGCAAGGCGAGGCATAGGATGCTGGGTACGAGGATCAGGAAACAAAGCCAAAGCGGCACAGTTCTTCGCACGCCGGTTCCCCCTTTCCATGGTTTTCGAAACGATCATCTTACAGATGCCATTCATGCCGCGTGATTCATGAGTCATCATATGTAGTTATCATCATATGTCGTTATTGTAGCAAACATGTCCATTTGCCTGACAACCGGCTGGTATTGAACGCTTCTCAGAAAAAAGATTAAAAATCCAAGGCTTTGCCCCTCTGATGCACACATTTCCTCGAGGAATCCGCGTTCTGTCACACTTGACTAAGAACACATGTTCGTATATGATGGATGGACAGGTCCGCTTTTGCTGAAATATTAGAAACCGGAGGGGGATTATGAAACGTCAGGAAGTAGAAAGGGCTGTGGAACAGTTTGTCCTGCAGGGCGTCGCCTTTTTGCCGGAAAATCAGCCTGGCATCGGGGATCAATTGCGTCTGCTGCAGGAGAATGGCTTGTCCATGATACTGCCGGTGCAAGTCAAGCGGTTTTTGAATGGGATCGCCTACTACTATGGAACCGATTTGACGGCGATGCGCCAGCGCTACGGCCAGGCGATTGCCCGCAAGCAGTTGATCCCACTGCCTTTTACGGGAGACTGGGTTCTGGTTCCGTTTAAGGTCAGAAACCCGATTGGACGGCAGGTGGTGCATGGTTGGTTTGTGGCGCATCAGATTCACCAGCTGGAGCCGTTGGCGCCGCAAAGAACGCGGCTCCTGTTGGCAGGCGGACATGAGGTGTCTGTCTATCACTCGTTGAATTTTTGCCAATTGCAGCTGCGTCACGTAAGGTTGGTTCGGCATTTTTACGAAGAGATTCACTTTCTCAGATATTCCGCACTGGCCAGGGAACGGAGAAAGCCCTTCCTTTATTAAAATGGACCGGTTCAGAGGAACGCTTCCGGATATCGGTCCTTTTTTTGTTCCTGACAAGCGTCCCGGCTCGTGTCAACAATTTTTTCTTTCAGGCTCAAATCCCTCCATCGGGGCAAGAAGGCGAGGCGAGGCTGAAGGTGCGCTTGTGAGAGCAAGTCTGTATCCTGTTCTTGCGCGCATATGCAATCGGAAGGGCCGGCCCTCCACAGATGGAGGGAGTTTGCGGGATGTCGGGGAAACAGTGGCGAAAGCATGACATTTCAGGGGATCAAATTGACGCGTGGGTGCTGGCTGTCCAGCGGGGCGAAACACATTGGTTGCCGGAGATTGTCGCGCATTATGAACCATTGGTACGGAGCCTTGCCAGAAGAATGAACTGTTCATGGGAGGATGCCTGCCAGGAGGGCCGTTTGGCTGTCGTCGAGGCGGTTTACCGGTTCGATGCGACAAGGGGCTGCTATTTTGGCTTCTTTGTCAAAAAGCGGGTGTGGGCCGCGCTGCGTACCTTGCAGAGACGGGAATGGCGATGGCTGGGAGAAGTCCTCAAACGGGCGCCGGCGAATGAGGATGAAGAGAGGGACAGGTGGGAGGAGCAACCTGATCCGCGCGCGCAGGTGTTGGATGAGCGTCTCTTCTGGCAGCTGTTGTCGGAAGTGCTTTCGGAAAGGGAACAATTGGTGATCAAAAAACATCTCGTGGCAGGTCATACTCTGCGGGAGTTGGCCGCTGAGGAAGGCGTTTCGGTGGAGACGGTGAAAACCTGGAAGCGGCGTGCCTTGCATAAACTTCGCGCGGCTGCGGATCGTTTGTTCGAGAGGTGATGTCCCCCCTTTGCCCGGTTGAGGGGCACTTTATCCAGTGTGACCGGTCACACAAGCCGGCCCGTCAGGTCCGGTAGGGTATCATGACACATCTGAAATCAAGAAGGGAGAGGGATGTAGATGGCTGTTACGAAAATTTCCGGCATGAGCCGCCTGGTGCTGGGGTTTGAAGTCGGGATGGACGAGTTTGGGCGACCCATCCTGCTCAGCCAGACATTGCAAAATGTTCGTCCTGATGCGGATGACCAGGATGTGTACGATGTGGCGCAAGCTCTGGCCAGCCTGCAGTCTTATCCGTTGGGTTACGTGAACCGGATTGATCAAGCCCAATTGACGGAGTAAGGTTTTGAATCTGAAAATCCAGTTCAGAGTGAGGAGTGAGGCGCATGAACACTAAGACGCTGGAATTGATTTTTCGCACTGCCGCCGGGCGGACCGTGCGGATCACCCTCAGGGATCCGATTGAACCGGTTGACCCGATGGTTGTCAACAATGTCATGGACACCATCTTGGCAAAAAATCTCTTTCAAACCAATGGCGCTGATTGGGTGGAAAAGGTAGGCGCCCGCGTGCAAGATCGGACGATCACGGAACTTCCTTTGGTGTAACGGATCTTTAGTTTTTTTGTATCGTTTCGCCTGACACGTGGTGGCAGGGAATACAGGATTGAGAGAAAAGGCCGATAGGGAACGGAGGGGGAACATACCCCCTCCATCTTTTTACAGAGAGATGGTTATCAGGGAGGGAATGAGCAGATGGATGTCTGGATCGATTTGTTGAAGGACCTGGGCTTCCCGATTGTAGTGACCTTTTATTTGCTCACGCGCATCGAGGCGAAACTCGAACATTTGGCATCCAGCATTATCCGCTTGGACCAGACGCTCCTGGAGTGGCTGGAAAAGAGGTAACCCGATGGGTCCGCAAACAGTTGTTAATGAAAAGTAATGGTAATCTCCAGGGATTCGGTAGTATAATGATTTTGTGCAGAGATCGAACCTGGGGAGGTTTTCGTATGGATCTCGGTTTGCAGGATAAGGTAGCCCTGGTGGTCGCAGCGAGCAAAGGATTGGGACTGGCTGTCGCAAAGGAACTGGCGCAGGAAGGGGCACGCGTGGTCATTGCCAGCAGGGACTCATCCCGGATCCAACAAGCAGCGGAGATCATCGAACAGGATACGGGAAAATCTGTCTATCCTCTCGTGGCAGATGTCGGACGAGCGGAAGAAATTAAAGCCCTGACTGATGAAGTGGGCAAGCGTTACGGGCGGTTGGATGTTCTGATTGCCAATGCGGGAGGACCTCCAAGCGGAAAGTTTCAGGATTTTGATGATGGGGACTGGGAAGATGCGTTTGTACGGAATTTTCTCAGCGTGGTTCGGCTGATTCGGGGCAGCCTGCCGTGGATGAGCGAAGGGGGCAGGGTGGTGGCGCTGGCTTCTTCCTCCGTTCGCCAGCCGCTTCCCGGGCTGATTCTCTCCAACACGATGCGGGCGGGAGTGGCTGCCCTGATCAAGACATTGGCCGAAGAGCTGGCTGGTCAAGGAATCCTGCTGAACACGGTATGTCCCGGGCGAATTGCCACGGATCGTCTCATTGAATTAGATTCCATCCGGGCACAAAACCTGGGCCTCAGTTTGGATGAGGTGCGCAGAGAAACGGAAGCTACCATTCCCTTGAAGCGCTACGGAGAACCGGAAGAATTTGCCCGTGCCGTTGCATTTCTGGCTTCCTGGGCGAACACGTATATCACCGGGCAGGTGCTGCTGGTAGATGGTGGACTGGTTCGGGCCTTATAATAAAGGCCCTCTTTGTATGATTGTTTCATTTTTAGTAAGATGTGGACGTGGGACGGTTGGGCAGATAAGCGGAATCTTTAGGAGGGATATCGATGACAGAGGTTCAGGAAAATGGTGTCGTTCGCATCGCGGATGATGTGGTGGCAATCATTGCCGGAGTGGCTGCTTCTGAGACAGAGGGAGTGGCCAGTATGTCAGGCGGGATTACGGAAGGTTTTGCGCGCCGCGTCAGCGGGAAAAACGTCACGAAAGGAGTCAGTGTCGAAGTCGGCTCCGTCGAAGCAGCCATTGATCTGCGCGTGATTGTCAAATATGGCGTGAAGATTCACGAAGTGGCCCGAAAGTTGCAGGAAAACGTCAAGGAAGCTGTGGAGACGATGACAGGTTTGAGGGTGGTCGAAGTGAATGTGAAAGTGGAGGGTGTGGATTTTCCGGAGAACCCTCCACGGCAAGCTGCCAAAGAAAAAGTCGTGGAGGAACCCCGGCTGAAGTAACTGCTCAACCTCGAAGCCACGATAATACCAGGAGATGGCCTAGCGCGACAAAGCCCAGTCCGACGAGATTGCTGCTCAATATGTAGAGCAGTGCGGTGGCGATTTTTCCTTCCTGGAATAAGAGCAGCGCCTCATTGGCGAAAGTCGAAAAGGTGGTAAATGCTCCAAGAAAGCCGGTAATGAGGAAGGCGCGACCGGTCGGCGTGATCCAGGTTGTTTCCAGACCTAAGGTGAAGATCACGCCGATCGTCAGGCAGCCCAATGCGTTGACGACCCAAGTCCCATAGGGGAAAAAAGGAAATGCGGCGTCGGTCAGCACTGTGATTAGGTTTGACAATACATATCTCGCTACGGCGCCCAATGCTCCGCCTAGTCCGATGGCAAGGAAAATCTCCAGTTTTTCCAAACCGCTTCCTCCCGATCGTGCGATTGACATCGGATACTACAATTTTATTATACGTGAAAACAACTTACGTTGCACTTGGGCCCGTTTTTGATCGAGAAAAATTTTGAAAAGAATGTGTCTGATCGATGAACAATCGGTGAAATGTTACGAAAAGTATGGTCGGTCTGTGGCGTGACGGTATGAGATGGGATAAAATGGGCTTAACCAATCGTGGGAGGGGAGCATTCCATGTTCAAGAAAATCCTGGTGGCAACCGATGGCTCAGCAGGTTCGATGAAGGCGGTACAGACCGCCATAAAGCTGGTGGAAGGAGCATCCGATGTACAGGTGACCCTGATCACGGTTGTTCAGCCCGTCCCGCTCAGCCTCTATGCGGATCTGCAGGCGCTCAATATTGATCCGATGGCACTTGGTGAACGGCAGGCACAGGAACAGGTGGAGCAGGATGCGGCGCCCTTGCGTGATGCAGGGATTGCTTATGATACCAAAGTGGTGGTCGGCGATCCAGGAACGGAAATTGTCCGCGTGGCCAGCGAGGAAGGGTATGATTTGGTCATTGTCGGCAATCGCGGTCGAAATCAGTTTGCTGAAATTGTTCTCGGGAGCGTGAGCAACCGGGTGTTGCACCACGCGGGATGTCCGGTGCTGGTGGTCAGGTAACGGGAACATTTGCCGGTTGGAAATTGGTCAGGGCGTAGAAAAACCGAGAAACCGGTCAGGGTGAGATGAAATGTCGCCATGGCTGGTTTTTTTTGTTCTGATGTGTCGTATTTTGGTGTAAGATAGGGATGTCGCAGAAAAAAGGAAGGGAGAAAGTGGCGTGAACAAAAGGCGATGGATCGCATTGGCCATTATCTTGGTGATCGTGGTGGCCGGGGTTGTGGTCAGTGTGGCGACGGGTAGACTGGATATGGCGTTCGGTTCCTCCCGAGGTTGGGAAGAGGAAGTGATCTCTGGCAGCGGTCGCGATCGTGTCGTGCTGATTACGCTGGATGGCGCGATCACTGAGTCGTCGTCAGGAGGGCTTTTCTCAGATGGTTTTGTCTTTGATGATCTGATGTCGCAATTGCAGCAGGCGCTGGAAGATGTGACGGTGCGCGCTGTGGTACTGAGGGTGAACAGCCCCGGCGGTGAAGTGGTCGCTTCGGATGAAATTTATCGAAAGATCAAGGAAATCCGGGAGAATGGGAAACCTGTAGTGGTAAGCATGGGGGCAATGGCGGCTTCCGGCGGCTACTACATCGCTGTCGCCGGAGATAAGATCTATGCGAATCCGAATACGTTGACCGGCAGCATCGGGGTCATTTTTAGCCTCCCCAACTACCAGAAGTTGGCTGACTTGATAGGGTATAAGGAAACGGTAATCCAAAGCGGAAAGATGAAGGATATGGGCAACCCGTTACGGGAAATGCGTCCGGAAGAGATAGATGTTTTCCAAACCCTGGTCGATGAAACGTATCAGCGGTTTGTCGACTTGATTGTCGAGGAACGGGGGTTGCCGCGTGAAGAGGTGTTGACCATCGCTGACGGTCGGATTTATTCCGGACAACAGGCCAAGGATCTGGGTTTGGTGGATGAACTGGGCACCCTGGAAGACGCGATTGAGGCAGCCAAGGAGCTGGCAGGTTTGGAAGAGGCACAGGTTATCCGGTATATCTATCCGCCATTGGGTTTATTTGACATTACCGGCAGCTTATTTGGCAAGTCGAATCCTCCTTCACCTCTTTCTGGTTTGGAGGAATTGCTGCCATTTTCTCAAGAGCCTAGGTTGCTGTATCTGTTCCAGCCTTGATCTTCATGACATGTTGTGAACAAAGCGACGTATGATTATAGGGAGGGCAAAATAGGGAAGACATAAGGAGGAAGGGATTGTCAATGGATGCGGAAAACCAGAATGTACAAAATCAGCATGCACAAAACCTGAATGGGAATATGCAAGATGAGGCTCACGTGGAACCTGTACACCATGGTTCAGGAACAGGGATGGAGCATCGGTATGCAGGGTTTTGGATCCGTTTCCTCGCCATGTTGATTGATGGGGTGGTGCTTTGGGCCTTGTCTGCGCTTACCTTTGACCTGATTCGAAAAGCGCAGGGAATTGGCCCGTTGGACATATCCTGGGTGGATCTTGCGGAAATCATGGTTTATTTTGCATACTATATCATCTTAACGGTTGTTTATGGTCAGACGCTCGGTAAAATGGTGGTCGGTATTCGCGTCATCCCCCAGGAGGGAGGAGCGAACCGGTGGGGGGCAATCATTTTACGCGAAGTCATCGGAAAATTTGTTTCTGCAATCATTCTTTTGTTCGGGTATTTGATGGCTGCCTTTGATTCGAAAAAGCGGGCAATGCACGATCGGATCGCGGGCACCTATGTGGTGAAGGTTCGCTAAGGCATACAGTTGTTAACATTTCAAGCAGGGGGTTCGATCCCCTGCTTTTTCTTTTGTTTTCATAAGGTGATGTATGGTAGGGGAAGTGATCGCTGATAGTGACAGGAGAGACTGTCAAAGCGGATCAGCTACGTTATAAATTTTAATATTTTATTGTTTATTCTTGATATTAAAGGATAAACAAGTTAAAATTTAGTAAAACTTTTCATTAAAAGGATATTTATCAATTAAAAATCATTTTGTTTGTATTTTCATCAACATGGTCATTTTTTTGATAGAAAAAAGGGGGATGGTGAAATTGAAGCGGCTTGAGTTTCGTCTTAAGATTCGGCAAAAAGAAATCAATGGATTTATCGTGGTTGTGTTGCTGTTGGTTATTGCATCGTTTGTGACAATCATGTCGCTCTCTCAGGTCAACCGGTATGTTGAAAAGATCAGCAAAGCGGAAACTAAGCTGATGACGGGTATAGACAATCTGAATCTCTGGGTGACTCAGATCAATTTAGACATCTGGGAGTATTTACTAACAGGTGAAGATGAGAAAAAAGAGCTGGCGCTCGATCGGATAGAGCAAATGCATGAAATGAAAAATCGTGTTTTGGAAGTGGTCGATGACAGAGACATCAGAGATCTGCTGAATCAGTTGGATCAATGGGACGCGATCATTACGGGCCAGTTGATCCCTGCTTATGAGTCCGGTGTCCCAGCGTCATCGGAGATTCTTCAACAACAAGTTATCCCACTTTCCCGCCGACTGCTGGAAGGATTGGATGGATATGTGGATCAGAAGCAGGAGGATGTTGTCCAGTTAGGAAATCAAGCGATCCAGGATGGGAGTAAGGCCTTTTGGACATCGATGATTTTTTCTGCCATTGCCATCACTTTAGGCGGGTTCATTGCATTCATCCTGATTGACCCAATTGTCGTACAAGTACTACAACTGGGTCCACGCGTGCGTCAGTTGGCTTCTGGTGATTTGCGCATCGATCAGGTGAAAGTGGTAACGCGGGATGAGGTTGGACAACTAGCTGATGATTTTAATCAAATGACGACAAATTTGCGGCGTTTGATTAGACAGCTAAGCCTGCATGCGGAGAAAGTAGCCACTTCTTCGCAACAGCTCACGGCGATGGCGGAGGAGACAACCCAGTCGGCTCAACAAATTGCGACAACGATTCAACAGGTTGCCAGCGGTTCCGAGGTGGGTAGCAAGGGTATAGAAGAGAGTGTTTGCGCTTTGGAAGAATTATCATCAGGGATTCAACGCGTGGCCGAAAGCTCTGCGGTGGCTTATGATGTGTCAGATAAGGCGGTCACGGAGGCCAATGAAGGGAATCGTTCGATTCAAGAAGCTGTGACCCAAATGATGGCGATTGACAGGACAATGTCCCACTTGACGGAAGTGGTTCGGATGCTGGATGAACGGTCACGAGAAATCGGTAAAATAGTGGAGGTGATTAGGGATATTTCTTCCCAGACCAATCTCTTGGCCTTAAACGCTTCCATTGAAGCGGCGAGAGCCGGAGAGCAGGGGCGCGGGTTTGCCGTGGTGGCAAATGAGATTCGCGTCTTGTCTGAACAAACGAGTGATTCGGCAAAAGAAATCGTCCGCTTAATCGAAGAAATTCAGAAAAACACGGAGCAGACCGTTCTGGCGACGGCCGAAGGAGCTGAGGCCGTACGTGTGGGTACCGTGGCGGTCAATCAGGCAGGTAAAGCCTTTGAGCGGATTTTGGAAGCAGCGCGAAATGTGGTGATGCAAGTGCAAGAAACGTCAGTGGCGGCAAAGCAAATGTCGGCGAGCACGGAAGAGATAGCTGTGACGTTTGAAAATGTATCTCGCTTCGCCAAGGAAAGCCTGTTGGGCACAACTGCAGTTTCGGCGGCGACCGAGCAACAGCTGTCCTCGATGGAAGAAGTGAGTGCATCAGCCGATTCGCTCAGCCGGATGGCAGAAGAGTTGCAACAGTTGATTCGACAGTTCAAGATATAAACCCTCATATATGATTATCGCGAGAGGGAAATTTAGGTAGCAGGGGCTCAAACCCTCGCTTTTTCTTTGGAAAAAATGAGATAAAATTGACTGAAAGTTCAATAGGTGAAAGTGAATACAGAAGATTGTCGATGCGCATGTTGATGTATAAAAATTTAGCTGGAAAATGTTGATAATTTTCCTCAGGATATAGTAAAATTTATTAAAACCATTTTTTAGTAGATATATTTTTCTCATCATTTCTTACAACTTATGACAACAGGGGGCTAAAAGGGTTGAAACGTTTCTTTTCTCGACTCAAATTACGGCAAAAGATATTGGGCGGTTTTGGGGTTATTTTGTTGTTGCTGGTCATTTCCTCGATTTTGAATATTGTCTTGATTAGTCAGATTAACCGGAATGTGGAGCAAATGATTAACCGAGAAATCAAGCAAATGATTGATGCGTATAACTTGAACCTCACGGTGACGCAGATCAATTCAAATCTTCGCGGGTATTTGTTGACTGCCGATGAGGAGCAAAAGCAACGCGCGCTGGACCGTTTGTCGCAAGTGAATGAGTTAAAAAACACTGTTCTGGCTGTGGTTGAAGATGCAGAGATCAAGGAAAAGCTAAATCAGTTGGATCAATGGTCCACTATGATTACAGAACAGTTGATCCCGGCTTATGAGTCGGGCTTAGAAGAGTTGGCGACGGTGATTCTCAATCAGCAGGTTTTGCCGATAACCCGCGTCTTGCAGGAAGGAATGGATACATATTCGAAACTGAAGCAGGATGATGTAACCCGTTTGGGGAGTCAGTCCATCCAGAAAGGGTATCAGACTTTGATCATGGCGAGCTCCTTCTCGCTTGCCGCCGTCATTTTAGGCGTGGTGATCGCAATTATTTTGACCAATCCGATTGTCAAACCGATTCTTCAGTTGGGTGAACGTGTGCGACAGCTGGCTTCCGGCGATTTGCGCATGGACAAGATGGAAGTCAGGTTGCAGGATGAGGTTGGGCAACTGGTACAAGATTTCAACATGATGTCGGACAACTTGAAACGCCTGGTTGGACAGTTAAGTTTTCATGCCGAGCAGGTGGCCTCCTCATCTCAGCAACTCTCAGCGACCGCAGAGGAAACGACACAGGCTACCCAACAGATTGCTTCGACGATTCAAGAGGTCGCCAGCGGCGCTGAGATGGGCGGACGGGGTGTCGAAGAAAGTTCACGAGCCTTGGAAGAATTGGCGGCAGGGATCCAGCGGGTGGCTGAAAGCTCCTCTGCAGCTTTTGATGTTTCAGAAAAGGCAGCGGATGAAGCCAATGAAGGGAATCGTGCGATCCAAGAAGCAGTGACGCAAATGACGGTTGTGGACAGTACCATGTCTCATCTGGCCGAGATGGTTCAGTTGCTGGATGAACGATCGCAAGAAATCGGCAAGATTGTGCAGGTGATCACGGATTTTTCCTCGCAGACCAACCTTCTGGCTCTGAATGCTTCTATCGAAGCGGCAAGAGCCGGAGAGCAGGGGCGCGGGTTTGCCGTTGTGGCGAATGAGATTCGCAATTTGGCTGAACAGACGAGAGGTTCGGCCGAAGAGATTATCCACCTGATTGAAGAGATCAAGAGAAATACAGAGCAGACGGTCAAGGCAGCGGCAGACGGAACAGAGGCAGTGCGCTCAGGATCTGCCTTGGTCGGTGAGGCAGGCAAAGCGTTTGAACGAATTCTGGAGGCCGCGCGCAATGTTGTGATACAAGTGCAAGAGACCTCGGCTGCCGCCGAAGAGATGTCGGCCAGCACAGAAGAGATGACCGCCATGTTTGAAGAAGTGGCACGTGCCACTAAGGAAAGTTTGTCGGGTACAACCACGATTTCAGCCGCGACCGAGGAACAGCTGGCCTCGATGGAGGAAGTGAGCGCATCGGCTGATTCGCTCAGCCGGATGGCGGAAGAGTTGCGGCAACTGGTTCAGCAGTTTAAGATTTAACCTACGATGACAAATGAATGAGTGAAAAACTGATCGCAGGGGTGAGTTATCACCCCCTGTTTTTTTATGCCTAGTACACTGAGCTAATCATGATTCTGAGCATCTTTGTAGGAAATTCTTGATGAATCAGGGAATTTAAAGTAAAATCAATTCACCTTCATAAGAGAGGGAATCTGAATGAACAAGCAATTCATTATCATGAAAGACGTATTAAATAAAGGGATCATTGCGCTTTTTCTTTTAAGTCCGCTCATTTTATCTCTTTCTATGATCTTTTATCCTTATCTGCCTAAAGAACTCTTTTTTTATCCCGTTCTTCATGTGTTATTAGAATTTTTGTCGATTTTCGCAAGCATCTTGATTTTCGTCATCGGCTGGCACTCTTATCAATACAACCATTCTCCCCTTGTTTTGTTGATGGCGGTGCCATTTCTGGAGGTTGGATTGCTGGATTTGGCTCATGTTTTGACTTATCCTGGCATGCCGGGTTGGGGAATTTTGGATTCTCCCCAAAAATCGATCCACTTGTGGTTGTGGGCCCGGTGGATTGAAAGTCTGTCGATTTTGGTGGTACTGCTCTGGCCTTGGCAGCGTCTGCAGAAGCCCTGGTTTAAAAAAATGTTGCTCTTGATTTGTTTTTCTAGCTTATTTTTAATATTGGGAACTGTGTTTTTTTGGGAAAGCCTGCTGCCTGATGTATACCGTGCAGACGGCAGTTTCACGCTGTTTAGGCAAGGGATGGAGCTGGGTGTGATACTGCTCCACATCTGGGCGGCAGGGCTGGTGTTATGGCGAAAAAAACTTCCCAGAATGCTGCGCTCCTCATTTGTTTTACTTTTTATTCTGGTATCAGGAATCGGAGAAGTGTTTTTCATTTTCAATCAAAACGTTGAAAATGGACTGAATTTCCTCGGGTATATGTATAAAGCGGTTGCTTATGCTTTTCTGCTGCAAGGCATCTTGGTGCATGGGATTCGGGAACCTTATGAACGGCTGATGCTTTCGACAAGAATTTTGCAAAACATGTCAGAAGGAGTCATCGTCACAGACCAAAACCAATGCGTTATCTCTCTCAACAAAGCGTTTGCAAATCTTACGGGATACAAACAGGAAGATTTGCTGGGAAAAACACCGAAGGTTCTGTCGTCTGGCCATCATGGCCAGGAATTTTGCCAAGAAATGTGGCAATCATTGGAGCAATCCGGCATGTGGCAGGGTGAAATGTGGAATCGCAAGAAGAATGGCGAGCTTTTTTTGGCATCAGTCACCATCACGGCGATAAAGGATGAAACCGGATTTGTCACACACTATGTCGGCTTTTTTAAGGATGTGACCGAAAAAAAGCGGATGGAGGAGCAGATCCGTTTTCAGGCTTTTCACGATCCTTTAACCGGACTGCTCAATCGCGCCGCGTTTCTTGCGAAGCTTGAGAAGATTATCAGAGATGCCGTACGAACCGGCCAAAAACTGGCTTTGATTTTTTTGGATTTGGATCGGTTTAAACAAATGAATGACAGTTGGGGTCACGAGGCGGGTGACATTTTATTAAAGCAGGTTGCAGAACGCTTGTTGCAGGGCGTTCGGGAGTCTGATTTGGTGGCGCGGTTTGGCGGGGATGAATTTGTCATCCTTGTTTCTGGGTTTTCGAAAATGCATGAAGTGAAAATGGTTGCAAACCGCATTTTGGAAAAGATAGAAGAACCGTACTATCTTTATGACCAATCGTATTATATCGGGGCCAGCATTGGGATTAGCCTGTACCCGAAGGATGGAACCGATCAGGAAACGTTGATTCAATATGCGGATCTTGCCATGTATCGAGCAAAAGAAAGTGGCGGCGGGATTGTTTTCTATGATGACGAGATGCGGGAATATAATACAACACGCATGAGAATTGAAACGCTTTTGCGGAAATCTGTTCACAGCCCAGATTTTGAATTGTATTATCAACCTCAATACCATGTTCAAACGGGCCAGGCCATCGGGGTTGAAGCGTTGATTCGCTGGCGGCCGGACGGAAAGGATGCCATCCCTCCCAGCACGTTTATTCCCATTGCTGAAGAATCCGGATTGATCAAGCCAATTGATCTCTGGGTGTTGGAAACGGCTTGCCGGCAATTTTCGGAATGGTTGCGTGTTTTGCAACGGCCGGTTCGGCTGGCAGTAAACATTTCGACGTCCCAATTTCAGCAGGGTGATGTTGTTTATCAAGTGAAAGAAATTTTACAAACAACCAACATGAAACCGGAGTTGCTGGAATTGGAGATCACAGAGAATGTGTTTATGCATAACCCTGATAAAGCCATACGCGCCATGTTTTTATTGAAAAAATCAGGCGTTCGCATTGCGATTGACGATTTTGGCGCCGGGTATTCATCTTTGGGATACTTGAAGGATTTTCCGGTGGACAAGCTTAAAATTGACCGCAGCTTTATCCAATCGATTGAAAAAAATCCTGCCGCGTTTTCGATCGTCAAAGCGATTCTTCAAGTGGCACACGATCTAAAGATAGAAGTGATTGCCGAAGGAGTCGAGACATCCAGGCAACGAAAGATCTTACAAAGCCTGAATTGTGAAGGGTTTCAGGGTTACCTGCTCAGCCCGCCGCTAACGGCTGCAGAAACCTTGGAACGGTTGATGAATGAAAAAATTGCATTATAAAATCAACGAAAAGAGGAACGACCCAGATTGTGATTTTGACGATTGCGTCAAGCAAATTATCTGGTATCGTTTCTATACCAGATTTTGCCTAAAAAATAATCAGGCTGACGTCCAAGCGACATAAAACAAAATTTAAGGAACCAAAACAGAAAATGAAATAAAGGTGTCACATGCGCTTCATGACATTCATGTGATGATTTTGAATTTCCCAAAGTGGCTTGGCAGTTCCCATTATCCGGTAAAATGGATTGACGCAATACACTCCACATGTGCCGTGTGCGGGAACATGTCGACGGGCTGCACCCACTGGATGCTGAAGCCCCCTTTCAACAGCACGTCGCAATCTTTGGCCAGCGTGGACGGATTGCAGGAGACGTAGACGATGCGCTTGGGTTGAACCTTGACGAGAGCCTCCAGCAGTGGGCGGCCGCAGCCGCTGCGGGGCGGATCGATCACAATCACGTCCGGTTTGATTCCCTGTTTCACCCATCGCGGCAAGATCACTTCTGCTTTGCCCGTGTAGAAGCGGGCATTTTTTATGCCATTCCGGCGGGCGTTTCGTTTTGCATCCTCCACTGCCTCTGGAACGATTTCGATGCCTCGCACTTCTCTGGCTGCAGGGGCCAGCCACAGTCCGATCGTCCCTACGCCGCAGTAGGCGTCTACCACCAGTTCCCGTCCAGTGAGTGCCGCTGCTTCCTTGACATAGTTATACAATTTTACCGTCTGTTCCGGATTGAGCTGGAAGAAGGCGCGCGGAGAAAGGGAAAACTTGACTTCTCCCAACTGTTCGTCGATGTGTGCCGCCCCCCACAACACCCTTGTTTTTTGGCCAAAGATCAAGGACGTTTTCCGTGGATTGATATTCTGCATGATGCTTTTGACGTCAGGCAGCCGGGAGCGCAGCCGCTCTACTAGTGCCGCTTCCTGCGGGATGTGTTTGGTGGCTGTGACGAGAGTGAGCTGGCAATCTTCCGTCTCAAAGCCAATTCGGGCGACAATGGTCCGCACGACGCCGGTTTTTTTCCGTTCGTCGTATGCTGGAATATGCAGTTCTTCCAGGATATCCCGTGCCACCTGAATCATTTCATTGGTTTTCGGATGCTGGATCGGGCAATCCGTCAGTTCGACGAGTTGGTGAGTGCCGGTTGCGTAAAGGCCGGCCACCATTTTTCCGTTTCTGTACCCGGCTTGAAGCTGTGCCTTGTTCCGGTATGCCCACGGATGCTGCATGCCGGCAATCGGCCTCAGCGGCACTTCTTTGAGTCCGGTATAGCGGTGAAATGCTTCCCGCACGATTTCCATTTTCGCTTTCAGTTGCCCCGCATAGCTGAGATGCTGCAGCTGGCAGCCGCCACAGGCATGATAAACCGGACAAGGCGGATCGACTCGTTGGGGAGAAGGTTGTTGAATTTTGATCGGTTTTCCGGTGGCATAATTCTCTTGGATGTCAACGATTTCCGCGTCCACCACTTCACCAGGCAGAGCGCCGTCAATAAAGACAACCTGCTTTTGGTAGTAACCGATCCCTTCTCCGTTAATGCCCAAGCGCCGGATGGTGACGCGGATTTTTTGCCCCATGTGCAATTTGATCCTGGTTTCGGCCGCCTTAACCGGGCCGCTCTTTTTTGGCGCTGTGCCGGTCTTTTGCTTGTCCCTTTTCATTCACATCAGCCTCGATTCTGTCTTTGAGCCTATTTTACTACGCGGGGACTTGTAACCATATGCTCCCCCTATTTATCAGGATTGCGGTAATGTTCATCAACATTTAAATTTAAAAATAAATTTGTTGAAGAATCATTCGCTTGACGTTTTTCATGAAATCAGGAAAAAAGGAGGAATTTTTGTGTCTTTAGGATTGGGCGTGTTTATGATGCCTTCGCATCCTCCGGAGCGGAGCCTGTATGATGCGACGCGTTGGAATTTGGATGTGATCCGGTGGGCTGATGAGCTGGGGTATCAGGAGGCGTGGATTGGCGAGCATTTTACGTCCCCCTGGGAGCCGATTCCCTCACCCGATTTGATCATCGCGCAGGCGCTGATGGAAACCAAACGCATCGTGCTGGCTCCCGGTGCGCATTTGTTACCCTATCATCATCCGGTTGAATTGGCTCACCGTGTGGCGTATCTGGACCACTTGGCGCAAGGGAGACTGATCTTCGGGATCGGGGCAGGGGGGCTGCCGAGCGACTGGTTATTATACAATGTGGACGGAGTGTCTGGTGAGCATCGCAAGATGACGGCGGAAGCGCTGGAGATCATTCTCAAGTTGTGGACGGAAGAGGGGCCGTTTGAATTCCGGGGGAAATACTGGAGCATGAATAAAATCGGCGAGGTGCTCAACGGCGTGCTCAAACCCCACATCTATCCCTATCAAAAACCGCATCCGCCGATTGGCATTGCGGGGCTCAGTCCCGGCTCGGAAACATTGAAATTGGCCGGTGAACGTGGCTTCATTCCGTTGAGCTTCGGCGCCAACGATGAGTATATTGCCTCGCATTGGAACTCCGTGCTGGAAGGAGCAACACGTTCTGGCCGCACGCCAAACCGGAAAGATTGGCGAATTGCCAGAGAAGTATTTGTGGCTGAGACGGATAAGGAGGCGTGGGAGTGGTCCGTCGGTTCGATGATGGGCAGGCAGCATCGGGAATATTGGCTGCCATTGTTCGGCCAGTTGGGGGGATTTACATATTTTAAGCATGATCCCACCGTTCCGGATGATGCCGTCACGCCGGAGTACATGGCGGAAACCAGCTGGCTGATCGGTTCCCCGGAAACCGTGGCCAGGAAACTGCAAAACCTCTACGACACAGTGGGCGGTTTTGGCGCTCTCTTGATGGTGGTGTTTGATTACTCGGATGCGCCGGAAAAGTGGCGAAATTCCATGCGTCTGATGGTGGAAGAGGTTCTGCCGCGCCTGAAGGTGTAGCGCACGGAAACAGGAGAAGGCAGCCGAATCATTGAGAGCGTGCATATTTGACAATGTCCGTTCCAACTTTACATGGACCGTTTGCATGGTCCTTATTTTTTTGATGTGAAACGACATCGATGTGTTGTCAAAATAAAATCGTCATGAGATCATATGTATATAATTATCAAACAATAAAAGGGAGATGAACTGAGATGGTTGAACGTCGTGCGCCGGTGCTCAACGGGTTTTTGGGTATTCTCTTGATTGCCGCGATGATCGTGATGGGTGTGCTTTCCTTTTTTGCTGGCCGTTTTATTCTGGGGGTTGTTCTGGTTCTGATTGGTGTGCTTGCGGTCACTGGAATTTTGATTGTACAGCCCAATCAGGCGGTGGTCCTCACTTTTTTCGGAAAATATCTGGGAAGCGTGCGCCAAAGCGGCCTCTGGTTGACGGTTCCTTTGGTGGCGCAGCGCCGGGTGTCCCTGCGGGTGCGCAACTTTAACAGCAATAAGCTGAAAGTCAACGATATCGAGGGGAATCCCATCGAAATCGCGGCCGTCGTCGTCTTCCGCGTGGTGGACTCGGCGAAGGCCGTGTTTGATGTGGATGATTACGAGGCGTTTGTGGAGATTCAGTCGGAGACAGCCTTGCGCCACATCGCAAGCATGTATCCGTATGACGCGTTTGACAGTGACCGGCTCTCTTTGCGCGCCAATACGGAAGAAATTGCCGCCGAGCTCAGCCAGAACTTGCAAGAACGTCTGGCTGTGGCGGGGGTTGAAGTGATGGAGGCCCGTCTGACCCACCTGGCCTACGCGACGGAGATTGCGGCGGCGATGCTGCAGCGGCAACAGGCGGCGGCCATCGTGGCAGCCCGGCAGAAGGTGGTGGAGGGAGCGGTCGGCATGGTTCAGGAGGCGATTGAGCGGCTCCTGCAGGAAGGTGTGGTGGAATTGGACGAAGAGAAGAAAGCGACGATGATCAACAATCTCTTAGTTGCCATTGTCTCGGATCGCGCCGCCCAACCGGTGATCAATACGGGGTCGATCTACTGACGGTCGTGTGGCGCGTATGGGCAAGAAAAAACAATTTCCCTTGCGGATCGATGTCCGCTTGTATGAGGTGTTGGAACGGTGGGCGGCCGATGAATTCCGAAGTGTCAATGCACATATTGAGTACCTGCTGAAGGAGGCTGTAAAGCGGGCCAATCGATGGAAGGATGAGAAAGAAGACTGAAACCGCGAAGAGGAGAGGGGATGTGATGTGGCCGGGAATCGTGATCCGTTCATTGATTCAACTGGCAGTGTTCGCTGTCGTTCCTTTTTTATCATTTGATCCGCCGGAAAAAATGGCGAGGGTTTCTCCGAGATCCGGTTTATCGATGCCATGACCGGCGAGCCGATTCGGGAACGGAACAAGAGATGATCGTCGGCTTTTATTCTGGTTCGGTTTATTTTATGATTTAAATGAGCCTGGAAGTGCTTCATGTCTTGTCGGCGTGCACGTGCGGTTAGCAGGCGTTCGATTGATCAACGATTTTGCATAGACTGGGTGAACGTTCGATGTACAATCGAAGAATGCTGTGGATCTTGTTGATCCCAATTCTGTTCTTGCTGGTTTTTGTCATTTCATTTGTCTTGCGCACGTAACGTTTTGGATACATGTCATGGAACTTTCCCGGCTGGCGGGATCAATTGGTGGCCAAACGGGTCTCCAAGCGCGCCACGGTCCAGGAAATCAAATGCATCGATGACCAGCGCCTGATGCCGGTGAAGTTCCACAGCATCCAGAACGCCTACTTTGCGGGGGACTGGTGTGAAGGCGAAGGGCAGCTGTCGGAGCTTTCTTTCAGTTCGGCGTACCACGTAACGGAGAAAATGATTAGAGGGGTGTGAGGTATGGCCTCCCCCCTTTTCTTTTTTCGAGCGACGAAAGTGTTAAAATAATGTTTACTGATTAGAATGAATATGTTAATTTTAAAATACGGACCAATTCACAGAATGGGGAAATGCGGCAATGATTGGCGAAACCTGTGTTGTCTCGGAAGAAGTGCTTACCCGGTATGGCGCGGACAAAAAAACGTTCGTCGAGCAGATGCGCGCCCGCATCAAGGACACCATCATCGGACTGCTGGATATTCAATTTGTTGAACTGTCTTTCGATCGCGTCGTGATGAAGATGCCCGTCGGCCCCAAGACCTGGCAGCCTGCAGGAATCCTGCATGGAGGGGCGTCGGTTGTGCTGGCGGAAACGGCGGCCTCGATTGCCACGGCCATCAACCTCGATCCGGAAAAGTTTACGGGCGTTGGCATGGAGATCAACGCCAATCATATCCGCAGCAAAAGGGACGGCGTTGTCACGGCCGTCGCCACGCCGTTACATAAGGGGCGGGCGACGATGGTGTGGGATATCAAGATAACGGATGAAGAGGGGAAACTGGTTTGCGTTTCTCGATGCACCATGGCCGTTGTCCCAAGAAGTCGTGCCTAGACGCGGTGTTCGCGGAGTATCGGCTGCCTGTCCGGTTGCGGCTAGGATAGAGAGATAAGTGGTGAAGGCGATGGAAACGAATTCCTTTCGGGCAGGACTCGTCATCCCCCTGTGGGGCGTGATGGTTTGGGTCGTGCTGATGAACACGTCGATGTTCAACATCGTCCTGCCGAGCGTGATTGCAGACCTGCAAGTGACACCCGTGATCGGATCGTGGATCATTACCGGGTATTCGGTGGTGCTGGCCGTTGCGACGATCACGTACAGCCGTCTGTCTGACTTTATCCCGATCCGTCACCTGCTCCTATTCGGAATGTCTCTGTTTGGCTTCGCTTCACTTATGGGTTACTTTGCCCATCATTTTTCGCTCCTCCTCGTTGCCCGCTTGCTGCAGGCGGCAGGTGCCGGCGCCTCCCAAGCCTTGGGCGTGGTTGTCGCTGCACGGTATATTCCGCTCTCCCGGCGGGGCAGGGCCATGTCCTGGATTGCGATCGGGGCTTCGATGGCTTTTTGCCTCGGCCCTGTGGTGGGTGGGATGTTGGCGCAATATGCCGGTTGGAATTACCTGTTTATCGTCAGCTGTATTGTCCTGATACTTCTGCCTTTCTTTTATCGGAATTTGCCGCCCGAACAGCCGAAGCAGATCCGCTTTGATGTCTGGGGCGCTCTGCTGATGGCGATCGGCACCTCAGGGCTGCTCTTGTTTTTGACCACACTAACTGAAACCGTTTACTCCTATGGGTTTCTCCTGCTCAGCAGTCTGGCCTATTTCTTGTTCTGGCGGCGTATTCAGGTGGTGAGCACGCCTTTCCTGCAGCCGGCTCTGTTCCGAAACAGAGATTATTTGAAAATTACATTTATGGCATTTGCCAATTTCGCGACACATTTTTCGACGCTGTTTTGCCTGCCGATTCTCCTGGCGGCCCTGTTTGGCAAGGAGCCTGGCGCCATCGGATTGATCATCTTTCCTGGTGCCCTGATAGCGGCCATGGCTTCCATTTTCATCGGACGATGGATCGATCGATTCGGTACGGTTCCGATCCTTTTGACCGCTCATGGCTTGCTTTTTGCTTCGATGCATTTCTTCGCCTGGGTGTCCGGAATCGATCCGCTTTACAGTATGCTGGCCTATATCTTGTTGGGAGTGGGCTTTTTTGCCTTGACGCCCAGCCTGTCCAACGAACTGACGCGCATTCTGCCGGGTGCGCAGGTGGGTGGCGGATTGGGCATGATGCAGATGACACAGTTTTTTGGCGGCGCGTTTGGCGTCGCGATGGCCGGGTTTCTCATTTCCCTGCAGGAGTCCCTTCCGCCAAAGCTTGTATACCGTAACATTTTTCTCTGTTTTTCGGTACTGGTCTTGTTCTCCGGCACGTTATTGGGATTGTACTTGCGCAGTAGAAGAAAGAATTCCATGAACGCTCCAGAGACTGGTTTGAACGCTTCAGGTGCCGGTTTGTTCAACGAATGACAGTATTCACTTCCCTTTCATATATCCCGCTTCCGAAAGGAAATGGCGGAGATGGTCAGGAATACCAGCACGTATAGGCAGGCGTAGACAGCCATCGCCAGACTGGGCGGGTGTTGGGAACCAAAGAGCGGGGCCGGCGGGATCGCAATCGGCACGGTCAGATGATTGCTCAGCGTGCTGACAGTCATCCGGTACATCGCATCGACTGGCAGGATCAGGCTGCTGAGGATGCCCAGCCGCTCCACGTCTAGGTTCTCAAGTTCAATTCCGATCTGCTCGATAAACCCGCCGATCAGGGAAAGTCCGTAAAGGATCATCATCACGACGCCGCTGCCCATAGGGGAAAGGCGGGTGCTCAGCGCCATGGTGACCGCCAGCAGGATGATCGGCTGGAGGGTAAAGGTCAGGGCGGAGGCGATGAGGTAGGGCGTTTCGAAACTCAGCAGCGTGCTGCCGCTCAGCCAGTGGTTCAGTCCGATGATGCTGAAAAAGAGCGCAAGCCCGTAGAGATAAAAGAGCGTAGCGTTGCCGAGAAACTTGCCGAACAGCACTTCCAGGCGCGAAATGGGCTTGCTCAGGATGCCGTACATCAGGCCGTTTTCAATTTCCCCCTGGATGCTGCCGACCGAAGAGAGGATGGCCAGAATGCCGGTGAGAAAGCTGGCAAAAAAGAGTCCGATGGTGAAGAAGAAGCTCATCTCATGGATGATCCCCGTATTGATGCCGGGATGGAGCATTTCCCCCCGCTCGCGATACACCAGGTGAAGGCCGTATCCGTAAAAGAGAAGAAATCCTCCTGTCATCAGCAGTAGCAGGAGAAAAATTCTTCGGTGTATCCCCTCGCTGATTGTCAATCGATAGATGACGTCCATCATCCAACCTCCCCGAGCCTAGAAACTAGAAAGATGTTGTTTGGCTTTTGATCCTGTTTCTTTTTCTTCAATCCAGTGAAAAAACAGTTCTTCTAAGGAGGGCTTTTCCACTTGGACCTCCTGAACGGCAAACCCTTCCGTCACCAGTCGCGCCACCCAATCGGCAATCTCTTCGCGTGTTTGGAGCGCGATGCGCAATGTGACATCACTCTTCTCAGCTGGATGGCCAGCTTGGGACGGTTCAATGATCGTCACAGCCTCCCGCCATTCCGGTTTTTGCTGTTGTAAGTGGTGTAGACGCTCCAGCTCGGTTTCTGTCCGGCTGAAGAGGCGGATACGCCCCATCAGGGTGCCGATCTGCAGTTGTTTCCATGTGCCTTGTACGATCACTTGGCCCCGATTGATGATCAGCAGCGCGTCACACACCGCCTCCACTTCGCTGAGCAGGTGGCTGTTTAAGAAGATGGTTTTGCCTTGCGCTTTTAGGTGAACCAGGAGATCGCGGATCTGGCGGCGGCCAATCGGATCGAGGGCGGACGTGGGTTCGTCCAGAAACAAAAGCTCCGGATCGTTGATCAGGGCACAGCCAAGTCCGATCCGTTGCTGCATGCCTTTGCTGTAACTGGCAATCTTTTTCTTTTCCTGCCCGAGCATGCCGATCTGTTCGAGCACCATCGGGATGCGTTGGCGGATTTGACTTTCTGGCATGCGGTGCAGCTGCCCGTGGAGTTGGAGCAGGGCTTCGCCGGTCAGCCACGGATGATAACGGAAGAGTTCCGGCAGGTAGCCGATGTGCCGCAGGGCTTCCTTATCTCCGAGCGGCTTGCCGAGCACCTCGGCTTGCCCTGCGGTGGGGTGAAGGAAGCCCAGAAGCGTTTTCACCAGCGTGCTTTTGCCGGCGCCATTGGGTCCCAGGCAGCCGAATACTTGTCCTTTGCTGACAGTAAACGAGGCCTGGCGGAAACCGCCATGCCCTCGATAAGTTTTGCTCAATTGGTCGGTCCAGATGACGTTCACGAAAGGGTGCCCCTTTCTCAGTTGTTTTTCGGCCACTGGATACTGCGGGCCGCTTTCAGAAATTCCTCCCTTGACACTTCATACGCAGCAAATCGAATCAGCTTTCCGTCCGCAATCCAGGTCAGTTGATGATACCCGCGTTCGTCATCGCCGTTTGTGCGGTACAACGCCGAATGGCCTCCGAGATCCACTTTTTCTTCCCCCGCCTCTAACAACTCAGGCATCAGCATCGTGTTGGTGAAACGCTGGATGTCGCTCAGCTGTTGCTTGACATCATAGGAGAGAAAGGGCAGGGAAGTCAATGATTCCTGGATCGTGTGCATATTCACCGCGGCAGAGGTTTCTATCTGCGGGAGATCGCGGACAGTCAGTTGATAGCTGGAGCGAATCATGGTCATGTCTCCTTGTTCCTCTTTTTGGGCCCACTGTACCTCATATCCGCCGGGGAAGGTGAAGAGGAAAGATTCGCCATCCAGTTCTGGCGGCAACACTTTGTCACCTCCCAACGCCTGAATGAGACGGTTGACGTTTTCCACGTTCAAAGTATAACGTATCTTGTCGGTGGTAAACTGATGAATTTCCTGTTCCAAGCCGTTGACGATTGAATCCGGCAGACTGGGGAGTGTTTTGGCGACGGTGGCAAATTGTTCCGGATTCTCATGTGGGTTGATGAACGTATGTTTCGAACGTTCCAGCACTTCTGCTGTGCCATAGTCGCGCAGATTGATATCGCCCACGCTGTTTTCCATTTGAAATGCGATTTGATTCAATTCTTCGACTGATATTTTTACGGTATCCAAATTTTCAACGCGAAAGACGTTTAACATATCAGCGGCAGCGCTGCGGATGCCGGGATTGGCCAGCAGTGCTCCGCCAAGCAGGATTGCGGCTGCCGTGACCGTCCATTTTTTCATTTGTCTCTTCCTTTCTTTGGAATTTTCTCGCTTTCTTGTCCCGTCTTTTTGCGTGGATAAGGTTCTTCGAGGTACGAATGACTTGGCTGGTGGAAGAGGATTCAGTCCTGTTGCCCCATGTGCCGTGAATGGTCTTTCTGATTCCTGTTTTTGTGGCTGGTCCATGCGTCCGACTAGGGTTTCCAGATCCAGAGTACTTTCCAAAGCAGTTCCCGAAGCATCAGCTTGATGTGTTTCTTGATGGATCCGCTTGAGAAATCGACGCCAGGCGGCATTCGTATCGATGGATTCAGTGAGACGCTTACCGGATGGATCCATTTCATTTGGACCGCCTTGTTCCCCAGAGTGGAAGTGGTTTTTTTGAAAGGTGAGCTCGTTCGGCAGACCGAGGTTGACACCTTGGAACCACTCATCCAGCTCGCGCAACTCTTCCAGGCGGAGCTGGCAGGAGGTACACCCAGAGAGGTGCAGTTTGATCTCCCGTTGTTTTTCGGCGTCCAACTGGTTGTCCAGAAATGCTTGCAACTGTCCGTCTTCGAGGCAGTGAGAGATGGAACGCGTCACGCCTGTTCCTCCTTTCGGTTGGCGAGATGGGCTTTTTTTAACCGGTTTTTGGCGCGGGAGAGGATGACGCCCACGTAGTCTGCATTCACCTCCAGCGCTTGCGCGATTTCTTGGTAGGAGTAGCCTGCCGCCCGCAAGAGGAGAGACAGGTGATCCCGTTCCGGCAACTGGGCCAAAAGGTGGTGCCAGTACTGCACCGATTCCTTTTCCATGAGGTGCTCATCCGGTGTGGCTTGAATGCCAATCTGGGCTAGCCGGTGGGCTTCCAACTGTTGTTTTTCTTCGCGCCGGAGTCTGCTTTTTTCAGCGCGAAAGTAATTGCAGGCGGTGTTGCTGGCAGTTGTGTACAGCCAGGCCTTGAGGTTTCTCACCTGGTGGATGCCTGTGCGGTAAAGCTGGATGAACACTTCCTGCGCCAAGTCTTCCGCGGTTTCCCGATGTTGTACCAGGTAGTACAGGTGTTGCACAATGGATGGGTACCAAGTTGTAAAGATGTCTTGAAACTCTTCGGTCAGGACCGATTGCTGTGAATGGATGTCCTGGGCCTGCGGGCCGTTCATCGCTGCGGCCAATGTGGTCACCTCTTTCCCCCCTTCAGCGTTGCTTTCATGGATACAGACACGGGTCAAGGGGAAAATCTATCATGCGGGAACCAAAAATATGCGCAGGAGGAAGGTTTGTTGGCTTTAGAAAGCATTGCAAAAAGAGGAAAGCCTGTAGACTTGCTCCGCAGGGAACGAAAGTCTACAGGCTCAAGGGGTTGTTTGAATGATCAGATTCTGGCGGTGCCTTGGCTTGCCGCTTTGCGGGCAGGCTGCCCCTGTGATTTCTCTTCCTTCAGCTTTCGCCGGTTGACCTCCCGGGAGATGCTGAGAATAATTCCGATCCCCATCAGACAGGCCAGCATCGAAGAGCCTCCGTAACTGATAAAGGGCAACGTCACACCCGAGATGGGGATGGCGCCGCTGACCCCGCCGATATTGACAAAGGTTTGGATGCCGATCATGCTGGCGATCCCGACACCGACCAGGGTGCAAAAGGTATCCCGCATTCGCAGACAGATAAAGAGAATGCGCCAGATCAACAGCAGGTAAAGAAAGAAAATGAAACACACCCCGATAAATCCCAACTCTTCCGCGATGACGGAGAAGATAAAGTCGTTGTGAGGATAAGGAAGATATTGGTATTTTTGAATGCTGCGCCCAAAACCGACGCCTGTGATGCCTCCGTGGCCAAAGGCGTACAGAGACTGAATCAGGTTGAAACCGGTCTCGTAAGGATCCTCCCATGGGTTGAGAAAGCTGGTCAAGCGGCCTATCACGTGTGGAAACGTCAGCGCGAAGATGCCGATGCCGAGCACGATGGGTGTCCCGATGTAAAAGAGATGTTTGAGATTGGCACCGCCACTGATGATGACGCAAAGCGCCGTCCCGGTCAGAATCATGGCGGTTCCCAGATCTGGTTCTGCGGCAATCAGCAGCGCAAAAATTGCGGTGACGAGAATGGCCGGCAGCAATCCTTTTTTAAAATCGCGAAACTGCTCGTCTTTTTTGCTGATCAGCGCAGCCAGGTACAGAATGAGTCCAAGTTTGGCGAACTCTGAGGGTTGCATGCGAAAAGCATCTGTTCCAATCCAACTTCGGGCGCCGTTGACCTCGATTCCCAGTGACGGGATCAGAACCAATGTTAAAAGCAGCAGGCTCCCCCCAGCAAGCCATACAGACCACTTTTGATATTTTTGGTAGGGGATGTTCATCAGTACGCTCATCGCGAAAAGTCCCAGTCCAATCCACATGGCTTGCCGGCGGGTAAAATACCACATGTCACCGTACTTCTGGATCGCAATGATGGAGCTGGCGCTAAAGACCATGACAAAGCCAAAGCCAACTAACGCCAGCGTCATAAATAGCAGGAGAAAATCCGGATTGCCCCGTTTCGTTTGCATTGGTTCAAGCCACTTCCAGCTTCTCCTTCAGGGTATTGATTACTTGTTCAGCTGTTTTCACGAATCGTTGGGGAATTTCCGCCTCATAGTCCATGCCGTGATGCAGGATGTGCTTGCCCATGATCGGATCTTCTAGTTTCAACACGGCCCGTGGGGACTCCAGTCTTCCCTGGATGCAGTTGGCTCGCACCCTCAGGTAATACGTTTTCTGGTTGTCCAAATCGTCAAACCGCATGTCGTATGTCGCGAAGTCATAGTCCCATGTCCAACGGGTAAAACCGATGTGCTTCATCACTTTCTCTAATTCCGAAAATGTTTTTTGCGTGCCAGCAATGCCTGAATCCTTGAAAACCACTGTTGTTCCTCCTTTTGCCATGTTCCCAGGAAATCATTCGCACCTTTTTCGTCTTTATCATAGACGTTTTTTCGCTTCATTGCAATGCGATCCACGTTCATGGTGACACAGGTGCGGTGGGTGCCGGAATAGGAACGCGTTTTTCGGATACCATACTTTTATGGAAGGAGGGATAGGGATGCAGACATTGCGAGATGTGATGACGACTGAAATGTATATCTGTTCGCCTCAGGATCCTGTTTCCAAGGCAGCGCAGATCATGCGAGATCATAATGTAGGTGCGGTTCCCATCGTCGATCAACAGGCAGGCGGTCCGCATCTGTTGGGGATGCTAACCGACCGGGATATTTGTATCCGCTGCGTGGCGCTCAACAAGCCGAGCTCTACCGCATGCAGCGATGTGATGAGCGATCGGAAGCTGGTCGTCGGAACGCCCCAGATGACGGTGGATGAGGCGGCACAGCTGATGTCTCGGGAGCAGATCCGCCGCTTGCCCGTGGTAGACAATCAACGCCTTGTCGGCATTGTTTCACTCGGAGATCTGGCGGTTCGCGACCGCTTTACGGATGAAGCCGGTCAAGCGTTAAGCGACATATCTGAACCTGCCCGGCCGATGTAATGGGTTCTTAGGAAATTTTTGAGGAGATGGAGAACCTCTCCCTTGGGTGGAGAGGTTTTTGCTTTCGCAATGATGGGAACATATGTTTGATCATCGGTGTATCCCATGATATGATGGGAAAAGAGGTCGCATAGAGGAAAGGATGTCAGAGATGACGAAAACGGAAGAACGGCCGTTGATGTTTCCAGAGGGCTATGAAAAATTTGCGCGTATGATACGGGAACATGTGGTATTATCGATTTTACATCGAGCCGTTTTGCGCGATGCGGAGCGGTTGTCGGAGGGGCATAAGTTCTCGCGTGTCTATCGGCAGCTTTTGGAACGCGTCGCCGAAATGGCGCTTCAGGAGCAGCAGCGGATGCGGCGGGAAATGAAGCGGATCGGCGGGCAAATTGTGGAAGAAAAGCAGGACCGAATCGCGCGCGAAGTGTGGGTGCGTTTTCGCGGCAGGGTGTATACGATGCGCTTTCAGAATGTCTGGCTGCGATCGCGGTGCGAGGTGTGGCTGATGAGATTTCTCGCCAAGTCGCTGGCGGACATGCTGGACGAGAAGAAATCGGAAGCCGCTTTGTAAAAATGAGCGTTTGGCGCTGAAGCATTGGTGCGCCAAGAGGGCAGCAGGGAGACTGGGGGAGGTGATGAGAGAGAATGAGGCGACATCGGCCGGCCGCATGGAGGCTCTTGTTTGTCGGGGTGGCGCTCGCTGTACTGATGGGGACGATCGGCCTGCGCCTGTTCCTGGAGCCGGTTAAGGCGGCGGAAGGAGGGCTCACCTATCTTGAGCCTTATCCCCGCGGGGCGGTGATGGTCAGACAGCCGGAGATCGGGTGGCCAGTCCGTGTTCACGGCGCGAGCGTGAGACAAGCCACCCTGTATCTGAGCGGAAAGTCTCGCAGCGTCCGTGTCAACCTAGGATACGATGCCGCAAAAGGAGCTTATGTGTATCATCCGCCCGAGCTGCTTCCCCCTGGGGAGTATGAAGCGCGGATCCGTTTGGAATTTCAAGGGCTTTACCAACCGGTGGAGCAACATTGGACCTTTCAGATAAATCGGGATGCCGTTTCTCTCCGCCACATCATGGAACGGGTCGAAACTCCTGTTCAACAGGCGGCTCTCAAAGCGGCCAATGACTACCGGGATCGTCTGGGCCTGCCTCCTTTTCAGGTACACCCCTCGCTCATGCTGGCCGCTGAGGAGCATGCAGCTTACCTGGAGGAAAACGGGACTTTGTCCCACTACCAGGAACCGGGGAAGCCCCGTTTTACCGGACGAACAGTGGAGGAACGGGCGCAACGGGCGGGGTATTTTTTGGGAGTAGCGGAAGACATCAGCCAACAACCAGAGGAGGACCCGGTCGTGGCGGTGGATGGTCTGTTTGATGCTCCTTATCACCGGATTCCATTCATGTATCCTCACGCCTGGGAATGGGGTTACGGACAAAAAGGTTTGTTCCATGTCATCAATGTAGGCATCGTCCCAATGGAGAAAGTCCGGGTGGTTCACTATCCGGTGGACGGGGAAAAAGGGGTCCCTATGCAGTGGAAAGGAAACGAGATCCCAGATCCCCTCCGGTTGCATGCCGATGTCACCTTGCCGGTGGGATATCCACTTGTGATCGGGGCATTTGGTGACCCTGTGAAGGAAGTACGCCTGTTCCATGCCGTCCTAACCGATGAAGAAGGAAGAGAACAGGCTTTGTACATCAATACGCCTGCGACGGATGAGCATTTGAAGCAGGAACTGATCCTGATTCCCGTCAAGCCGTTGAAACCCGACGTGCAATACCAGGTGCAGGTGGATTGGGGGGTGGTGAGGAATGACGGAACGGAACAAACGCTGCATACCGCTTGGTCCTTTCAGACAGAGCGGCGTCCTGGCGAAGGAAAACAACAACTGCATGCCTTGGTTCTTGAGACGCAAGTGGAAGGAACGGGTGCAGACGAAGATCAACGACAAGAAATGGAAACAGAGCGCGCCGAACAGATCACTCATGTGACATTTTGGTCAGACCTGCCGCTTCTCAAAAGGTGGTCGCGCTCTTTTAAACTTCCCTTTTCTCTTTCGCAAGAACGTTTGGCGGGATGGATGGGATGGCTGGATGATCACCTGGGTTTCCAATGGCAAGCGGAGGATGGACGCTTAACCTGGCGCGTCGGAGATTACGAATTGGAATGGCTGTTTTATGAACAACAAGATTCGCAGACAAAAGGGTGAGGCGTATGAGAGGGGAAAAATGGGTTGCCCGCTTGTCGCCTGGCTTGCTCTTCGCGATGGTGGCGATTGCCTTTCTGGCCGGCTGCTCGCAAGAGACGGCGGCGGGGGACTGGGTTGTCGTAGAGCGGGTGGTGGACGGTGACACCTTCATCATTGCTGGGGGCGAGCGGGTGAGGATGATCGGAGTGGATACGCCGGAGACGGTCAAACCGGGAACAGCGCCCCAACCGTATGGCAAAGAGGCCAGCCAATATACCGAAACGATGCTGTCAGGGAAAAAGGTGCGGCTCGAATTTGATGTGGCGGAGCGGGACAAGTACGGGCGCCTGCTGGCCTATGTCTACCTTGAGGACGGAACTTTTGTCAATGAGAAGCTGGTCTCCGAGGGTTATGCCCGCGTGATGACTGTTCCACCCAACGTGAAATATGCGGAACGCTTTCTGGCCGCGGAGCGGAAAGCGCGGCAGGAGAGACGGGGGCTGTGGGGATTGGGCGATGAGGGATCTGTGAAAGAAGCGGAAGCGGTGGAAGAACACCCGGCATCGGAAGAAGAGCCCCGCCAGGGTCTGATCAAAGGGAACATCAACAGCAAAGGGGAAAAGATTTACCATGTGCCGGGCGGCCGATACTACGACGTGACCGAGCCGGAAGTTTGGTTTGAGACCGAGGAAGAGGCAGAGGCGGCCGGATTTCGTCGTTCCAAATATTGAGTCTTGAGATCGTCCGATTCCACGCGGAAATCGATGGTTGTATGAACGGGATGGGGGGATTTTGTGGTCGGAACGTGGTTCAACGTCGGCGCCGTGCTGCTGGGAAGCGGGATCGGGCTGCTCCTGGGTTCACGGATTTCAGAGCGCTTGCGGGAGACGGTCATGCAGGGCATCGGAGCGGTGACCTTGCTCATTGGCATGCAAATGGCTTTATCCACTCAGCATGTGTTGGTGGTTTTAGGGAGCATCTTGACGGGCGGCGTGCTCGGCACTTGGTGGCGCTTGGATGAGCGGCTGAATCAATTTGGGAACTGGGTGGAGCGGCGTGTGACGGGAGCGGGTCGGAGATCGACGGTTGACGTGCAGGAGCGGGAAACGGGACGCTTTGCTCAGGGGTTTATCACCAGCAGCCTCCTGTTTTGTGTGGGGCCGATGACCTTTTTGGGAGCGATTCAGGACGGATTGTCCGGCGATTTCCAGTTGCTTGCAGTGAAGTCAGTGCTGGATGGTTTCTCCTCCATAGCCTTTGCGGCTTCTTTAGGAGCTGGGGTGATGATGTCCGCCGTGACGGTTTTGGTCATCCAGGGAGGCTTGACGTTGATGTCCGGTTTTTTCCATGACTGGATGAATGATTTGGTGATTGGCGAGTTGACGGCTGTCGGCGGCGCAATGGTGATCATGATCGGTTTCAACCTGCTTCGCCTGTCCGCCATTCGTGTGGCAGACTTTTTGCCTGCTTTAGCGGTGGCGCCACTTCTTCTATGGATTGTCGACCTTTTCGTGTGAGTCGACCTCATCCACGGCGCACTGTTCTTACGCATGGATGTATCTTCCAAGACATGAACTGTTCAACCAGGACATGAACCTCTGTCATCGGTACATACTTATACTTTAGGAAGGGATTGTTCGCTGGCAGTTGCTTGGAGTGCCATGGGGCCTCTGTTGTGATTGGCCGGACAATCGGTTGGCATGCTTGCGGTATTTGAGCAAAGTGTGACTTGGAAGAGGTGAATGGGATGCCCGGATTGTACAACCGGCCTGTACAGGACCGGCCTGAACGTGTCAAACCTGTTGAAACGGCGGAGATTTCGCGGCCGAAGGCGGAAATGAACCTGCCCGAAGAGGAAGAAAACCCTTATGCTGTGGTCAAGCGGCTTCTCAAGCAAGCGGTTGAAACGCTGGAACTGCCGCTCGCTGTTTATGAAATACTCAAGAAACCAAGGCGCTTTATGACCGTATCGATTCCAGTGCGGATGGATGACGGGACGGTGTACAATTTTACCGGTTACCGTTCACAGCATAGTGACATTCTCGGACCGACCAAGGGCGGGGTGCGGTTTCACCCCGAAGTGTACGAGGACGAGGTCAAGGCGCTGTCCATCTGGATGTCGTTGAAAAGCGCGATTCTCGGGCTGCCTTACGGGGGCGGCAAAGGGGGGGTGATTGTCAATCCGCGGGAGCTTTCGGAGCGAGAATTGGAAGAACTGAGCCGCGGGTACATACGTGAACTGGAGGCCATTATCGGACCGGAAAAAGACATTCCCGCCCCTGATGTGAACACCAATCCGCAGATCATGGGATGGATGTTGGATGAGTTCGATCGCTTGCGGGGCCAGAACATGCCCGGGATGATCACCGGAAAGCCGATCATCCTGGGGGGATCGCTGGGGCGTCTGGAGGCGACGGGCCGAGGCGTGGTGATGACGATTTTGGAAGCGGTCAAACGGCTGGGTCTAGAGCTGCAGGGACTGACCGTCTCGATCCAGGGGTTTGGCAACGTCGGCAGCATGACGGCCCGTTTCCTCCACGAGCAAGGGTTCAAAGTGATTGCCGTAAATGATGCGTTAGGCGGTGTCTGCAAGGAAGAAGGCCTGGACATCCCGGCGCTATTAAGTTATTCCGAGGAAAATGGCACGGTGTCCGGCTTTCCGGGTACGCAGCCGCTTCACGGAAATGAGTTGTTTGCGGTGCCTGCGGATATTTTCGTGCCGGCCGCCATGGAGAACCAGATCACAGAGGAGACGGCGCCATTGGTTCAGGCCAAGATCGTGGCGGAGGCGGCCAATGGCCCCACTACCTCAGAGGGAGACCAGATCCTGCGCGAGAAGGGGATCTTTGTGATCCCGGACATCCTCTGCAACTCCGGGGGTGTGACCGTCTCCTACTTTGAATGGGTGCAAAACGCGATGCATTACTATTGGCCGGAAGAGGAAGTGAATGAAAAACTCCGCGCCAAGATGCGCCAGGCGTTTGACGTGGTTTACCGGATGCATCTGGAACATCAAGTGGATATGCGTTCAGCTGCCTATATGGTCGGCGTCGGCCGGCTTGCGGAGGCCTTGTTCGCGCGCGGGTGGATTAAGCGAGGACATCAAGGCAAAAGCTTGCTGCTCCATTGATTTCCACAACATCGAAAACCTATGTAAGGACATCTTCTATACCTGCATTCTTCGTGATTTAGATGACCAGATCAATGTCTTTTTCTCTTTTCCAGCGCCATGCGACCAATGCGGTGCCAACGGCGAGCAGGAACGCATAACAGACGGGCAACAACAGGAGCAACGTATAGACGATCGGAGAGGAGAACGCTTTTTGTAACTCCAACCGTTGAATGCTCATTTCGTTGCAAGCTCCTGTAGTTGTGCCTGATCGTGGTACACGTACAGGAACACATCCTCCAAGCTGGGACTCACAGCTTGCCATGAAGGATCGGCTTCGCCCTGGCAGACAAACCTCATTTTCAGTTTTCCTTCGGCCTGTTTTTCCGTCAACGTCAGCACCCTTTGGCGAAAGGCAGTTGCGAAGTGAAAGTCAATGATCGTTTCATAAACCTTCCCCTCAAGCGTTTGGCAAATCTTTTCGATGCTGCCTTTATAACGCACTTCTTTGTCCTTGAGCATGATGATTTCGTTGGCAATCGATTCGACATCTGACACGATGTGGGTGGAAAGCACCACGATGCGATCTTTCGCCAGTCCGCTTAACAGGTTGCGGAAGCGCACCCTTTCCTTCGGATCCAGCCCGGCCGTCGGCTCATCCAGGATCAGGATGCGTGGATCGTTGAGCATGGCTTGGGCGATGCCGACCCGTTGGATCATGCCTCCGGAAAACTTTCGCATTTTTTTGTCTTTCACGTCGTCAAGCGCCACCAGTGTTAACAGCTCTTCGATCCGCCGGATGGCCACGTTTTTGTCCAGTCCTTTAAGGGCGGCCAGATACATCAGATACTGCCTCGGGCTGTAGTTTTTGTAATAGCCAAACTGTTCTCCACCTAAAGCGGGACGACGGACTGATGGTGCTTGTAAGATTTGGAACGGTAATAATCGACGATGCGGTGGGTAGCGATTTTGTACAGCCAAGTTTTGAAAGAGGCTTTGTCGGCGTCGTAGTTGTGAATCGTTTGCAGCAGACTGACAAAGATATCCTGTGTCATATCCAGAGACATTTCCTTGTCCAACGTTTGCCGGTAAACGTAGGCGTAGAGCTCTTTGTAGAAATGGGCGACCAGTTGATTTGCCGCCGTCCGGCTTGACTTCCGTTGGATTTGTCTAATCCATTGTTGTACCTGATCCATCGTTTCTCCACTTTCAGATTTAGCAAAAGCTGGTTTCCTTTTGTGATCCCTCTTCTTGTCTATGTTCTGCTTCATCTATTATATTCGTAAGAACGAGAGAAAAAGTTTGACCTGAAAAACGAAAAATCCCCCAACGTTATGGGGAATCATGATTCGGGGGATAATAGTATCCTCGGGGACAACCGTCGCAATTAGCTCAGAGGCATATCCCTCGACCCCTCTTGATTTTTTCTATTGCCCATTGTACAATGGGTGATGTCTTGAGGAAAGCGGGGTATAGCTCAGCTTGGTAGAGCGCTTGGATCGGGACCAAGAGGCCGCGGGTTCAAATCCTGCTACCCCGACCATACATCGAAAACAGGTGATTCGGTACATCGAATCACTTTTTTTGTTTTGCAGAGCCGTTACCATGTTTTCAAATGGATAAAAACTCCTTATAATGACTTAAAACGTCTGGTTGATTCCTTCATGAGGATAGGAAGGGAATGAGAAAGGAGCTTGTCATGGAAGGTTACAAGTTTTCACACACATTGCGTGTTCGTTACTCGGAAATTGACGGCCAAAAAATTGTCTTTAATGCACACTATATGACCTATATGGATGTGGCCATCACAGAATACTTCCGGGAAGTGATACGTCCGTTTTTGAATGGGGAAGAGTTTGATTTTGTTTTGGCCAAGACGACGATTGAATTTAAGGGAAGCGCCTATCTCGATGATCTTCTGCACATCCATTGCCGGACGTCGCGTCTCGGAAATTCAAGCTTTACCGTCCAGTTTGCGATCGAACGAGATGAGAGTAAAGAGGTGATCGTCTTGGCGGAAATCGTGTATGTGTCTTATGACATGGCGACGCGCAAGGCCGTGCCGATACCAAAGACGGTCCGAGAACGCATCAAAGCGTTTGAAGGAATGGAAGATTAATAAATTTCGGGATTCAAAAATCGATCATCCCTCCCTTTACTTAAAATAATTATTAAGTTATAATGAGTATACATCAATGAGATAGGCTTGATGTGTCACGCATGCTGCCAAACCAAAGGCGGCATGTCGTCGTTTTTGGGAGACTTTTAAGAATGAAATTCGTTCTCAAGGAGAGGATGAGCGCAAGTGGAGGAATTGCAGATAAACGTGAAAGAGTTCCAGATGAACGCGGTTGAAAACGGGACGAAACGGTTTTTCAACAGACAAAACGTGGAGATTGGAGCGGTTGCCGTCAGTGGTTTTTTAATTGTCGCTGGATGGATGCTGGATCATTTTGGGTGGCCAAAGATGTCCGTTGCTTCCTTTCTGCTCGCTTTTGCCATAGGCGGTTTTTTTAAGGGAAAAGAAGGCTTGGAAGAACTGATTTTTGAGCGGCAACTGACGGTCAACCTGTTGATGATCCTGGCAGCGGTGGGTTCGGCGATGATTGGGTATTGGGCAGAAGGGGCCGTGCTGATTTTTATTTTTGCTCTGAGCGGAGCGCTTGAGACTTTCGCGATGAATAAGAGCAACCAGGAAGTCAGCAAACTGATGGCCTTACAGCCGATGGAGGCACGGCTGTATGAAGACGGAGTGGAAAAAACCGTATCCGTACAGGAACTGCGCGTTGGACAAATCATTCTGGTCAAACCGGGAGATCTAGTGGCGGCGGACGGGACGATTGTCGAAGGTTCCACTGCCATCGATCAGTCGGCCATTACCGGTGAATCGGTGCCAGTGGAAAAAAATGTCGGAGATGAGGTGCTTGCCGGGACCATCAACGGGAACGGAGGCATCTTGGTTCGCGTTGATAAACCGCACAACCAGACCCTTTTTCGGCGGATGGTTGAACTGGTTCAGCAGGCGCAGATGGAAAAGCCGCTACAACAAACGTTTGTCGAACGTTTTGAGAAAAACTATGTCAAGGTGATTTTGGTTGCTGTCATTCTGGTTGCGGTAATTCCCCCACTGTTGATCGGGTGGACGTGGGAACAGGCTTTCTATCGTGCGATGGTCTTTCTTGTGGTGGCTTCTCCTTGTGCTTTGGTCGCATCGATTATGCCTGCCATCCTCTCTGCGATTTCCAATGGAGCCCGCCATGGAGTCCTGTTTAAAGGTGGCACGCAGCTGCAGGTTTTGGATCGGATCAAGGTGATTGCCTTTGACAAGACAGGCACGTTGACCAAAGGGATGCCTGAAGTAAAAGATATCATATCTCTCGCAGATGAATTTACGGAAGAACAGCTGTTACAGTTCACGGCTTCCGTAGAACAGTTCTCCTCACACCCGCTTGCTGAAGCGGTGGTCAGAAAGGCCAAGGAATCAGGACTTGAGCTCCTTCATCCGGATGAGATGTCCTCCGTGACAGGATTTGGCGTTCAAGCTTTGCTCAATGGACGTCTGTGGAAAATTGGCAAGCGCGAATACATGGAAGCTCCTTTTTCAGACACGGCAGTTGAAAAGGCAGATCAATTGGAAAAACAAGGAAAAACAGTCATGTTTATTCAACAGGAGGACCGGCTGGTTGGCTTGTTTGCCGTCCAAGATGTCCTTCGCCAAGAGACGGTAGAAGCCATCCAAACGTTAAAAAAGCTGGGGATTCGTACGGTGATGCTGACCGGGGACTCCCAAGCCACAGCGCAAGCGTTGGCCAATGAAGTTGGACTGGACGAATATTACGCCAATTGCTTGCCGGATCAAAAAGTGGCGTACATCCAAGAGCTGCGCATGAAGCATGGAAAGATCGCGATGGTGGGTGACGGGGTCAACGACGCACCCGCTTTGGCGGGGGCGACGGTCGGCATTGCGATGGGGGCCGGTACGGATGTGGCTCTGGAGACAGCAGATATTGTGTTGATGAAAGATGATCTGTTGGGCCTGCCCTACATGGTTCGCATGGCCAAAAAAACGAACCGGATCATTCGTCAAAACATCGTTTTTTCGCTTTCCGTGATCGGGCTTTTGATTTTATCTAACTTTTTTCAGGTCATCACGTTGCCTCTGGGCGTGATCGGACATGAGGGCAGTACGTTGCTCGTCATTCTCAATGGACTGCGGATGCTGGCATACCGAGAATAAAATGGTTGCTTTCGCCAGACAATATAAAAGTGTTCCAGTTGGCTGGCCTAGGAGTACAGAGAAATGGAGAGAAGCAACCAATGCGTGAGCTGATCAGAAGAATATGGTTTCGGTGGTTTTTGGTGAGAGGGGGGATAGGGTTGGCTGTCTTTACAGCCAGCCTTCTCTTTCTTTTTCCCGTTGGCATTTTTGCTTCACCAAAGACCAGTGTTAACGGCATTCCTGAAAGTGATGGTGGGATTGCGCCTGTTTACCGAGTACAGACCAAGGAACAAGTGATCGCCTTGACGTTTGATGATGGTCCTCACCCTGTTTATACGGGAAAAATTTTAAAGATGTTAAAAGATAAAGGGATTCGTGCCACCTTTTTTTTAAATGGGTACCAGGTAAAAGCTCATCCCGCTCTGGCGAAACAAATTGTTCTCCAGGGACACGAAGTGGGGAATCACGGCTATTATCACCGCGACCTGACAAAATTGTCTCCGGTGGAAATTTATCAGGATTTGGCTAAATCGGGACAGCTGATTAAACGGGTAACGGGGAAAGAGGTGGACTATTTCCGCCCGATGGGGGGCAAATTGAATCGAGACATCGTCTCTTCAGCCCAACGGTTGGGTATTAAAATTGTGCTTTGGTCCGTGGATCCGAAGGACTGGGACATGAAGAATCCTGCCGCCGTTATTGAACAAACGATGGTCAGCGAATCTGAAAGCGGCGATATCGTTCTCCTGCATGACGGTGGCGGTCATCAGGAGACGATGATGAAGGCGTTGGACAGAGTCATCCAAAGACTGCAAAAGAAGGGATTCCGGTTTGTGACGGTGAGCGAACTTTTGGCTGAATCGCAACCGGAACAAAAAGTGCATCTGCCCCTGCCATGATTCAAGGGGTCAAATACATATTTATGCAGGTTTATTCACATCATAAAGAACAACGTGTTAGTTGGGATTTCCTGACAGCAGGTGGCTTGCCAGACAGGGGTGGAACGTGATGATGGAAGAAACACTGGTCGTGGTTGTGCGGGCCGGGATTGCGTTTTTTACGCTGTTGATTTATGCGCGCTTGCTCGGCAAGCAGCAAATGGCCAATCTCTCCTTTTTCGATTATATCAATGGCATTACGATTGGCTCGATAGCAGGTGCGTTGGCGACCGATTTGTCCACGAAGGCATGGGCCCATTGGATGGGCTTGAGCACCTTTGTCGTCTTGACGATTCTCTTTCAACTCATCACGATGAAAAGTCGCTATCTGTCCAAGATTGTAGACGGGCAACCCGTATTGGTCATTTACAATGGAAAAATGCTGGAGAGGAACATCGCTGCATCGCGGATCAAAAAAGATGAGCTGTTGATGTTGCTGCGGAAAAAGAACATTTTTGACATCACGCAGGTGGCTTTTGCCATTTATGAACCAGATGGCAATCTCTCGGTGTTGCCAAAAGCCGAATATCAACCGTTGACGCCGAAAGATCTCAATATCCCGGTCAAGCCGGCGGGGCTGATGACCGAATTGATTTTGGACGGACAGTTGTTGGAGCAAAATCTGAAGCAGCGGAAAAAGGATCAACAGTGGCTGCAATGGCAGCTGCAGGCACAGGGGGTGAGTGATCTGAAAGAGGTTTCGTTTGCGGCCATTTTGCCAGATGGGCAGCTGTATGTAGACAAATTTGACGATCGGATCGGTGAGGAGTTCGACGTGGGAGATTATCGCGGGCCGTTTTAATGAGGTGATGTTCATGAATACCAAATGGTTTATATATGGAGTACCTATCTTTATTTTGGCATTGAGTGTTGCGGTAATGACCAGCGGGGGACTGCTGAAGAAGCCCCTCAGGGCGGATGACGACGTCTTCCGACTGGTGGAGGAGGTGGAACAGTTTGTCATCCAAAAGGACTGGGCAACGGCACGTGTAAAATCGGTGGCGGCTAACCAAGCGTGGCATCATGTGGTGAACAGGATTCAATTCAGCGTGGAGCGGGAGATGATCATGGAGATCAGCGGAACGCTGGCGCGAATCAGGGGTGCCGCCGAAGCGGAGGACGAACAGTCCGCGCTGACAGAGGTGTATTATTTCTATGATTTATGGGACAACCTTGCCAGCTAAGGAGTGAAGAGAGGTGCCAATCATCGAGGCGATTGGAACGGCCGTCCCTGCATATTGTCTCCGGCAAGAGGATGCCAAGAAATTGGCAGCCAAGTTGTTTCAAGATGTGCATCCGGCGCTTGAGCGTTACTTGGCCGTGTTTGATCATGCAGCCATTGAGAGGCGGTATTTTTCCGCCCCTCCGGAATGGTTTGAAGAAGCGCATTCATTTTCGGAAAAGAACGATTTGTATGTGCGGGCCGCTTGCGATCTGGGCGTACAAGCGACGATGAACTGCTTGGAAGAGATGAACCTCTCGCCAGAAGAGGTGGATCATCTGATCGTCGTATCCAGTACCGGCTTGGCCACCCCTAGCCTCGATGCACGTCTGATGAATCGTTTGCCTTTTCGTCCGGATATCCGTCGCACACCCGTTTGGGGCCTTGGCTGTGCAGGAGGCGCTGCCGGGCTGACATTGGCCTGCGAGTGGGCCCGTGCATTTCCGCGTTCCCGTGTGCTACTTCTGGCGATCGAATTGTGCGGCTTGACTTTTCAGCGCAATGATATCTCAAAGAGCAATCTCATTGCCACTTCATTATTCGCGGATGGGGCTGCCGCTGTCCTGATCTGTGGAGATGCGGTGGGCAGAGAAGGGCCGCGATGGCTTGGCAGCATGAGCAAGACTTGGAGAGATACGCTGGATGTGATGGGATGGAAGGTGACAGATGACGGTCTCGATGTGATCTTTTCAAAAGATATTCCAGCGTTTGTCCGTCACTATTTGCGTGATGCAGTGATGCAGTTTATGCAGAAGCAACAGTTGTCAGGGATCGATCTCTTCGATCATTTGATTGCTCATCCGGGAGGTGTAAAGGTGATTCAAGCCTATGCTGATGTGTTTGGAGTTCCCACGGACAAATTTTTCCCCTCGTTGGATGTGCTGAAGAATTACGGAAACATGTCTTCCCCGACGGTGCTCTTTGTATTGAAAAAGGTGATGAAGGAGGCACATCCGGGTTCAGGGGAGTACGGGCTCCTTTTTGCGTTGGGTCCGGGTTTTAGTTCGGAACAAGTGTTGTTACAGTGGTAAATGATTGTCAAGTGGTAATGATTGCAAAAAGCGTATGATACGGAACGAAAGGGTGCGGGAGTTGAGATGGCTCTTTTGGATCCTGTTTTTCGTCGTGATCGTTCAACGCCTAATCGAATTACTGGTGGCCGCGAGAAATGGGAGGGCGCTGCGAAGCTTAGGGGGATACGAGGTCGGGGGCGACCATTACAAGTATTTGGTGATCAGTCACCTCTTTTTTTTCATGTCATGGTGGGTGGAGGTCGTCATTGGACAGCCGGAGATACCTGAATGGTGGATGGTTCCGCTCGGGTTGTTCATATTGGCACAAATTGTTCGGGGATGGGTGATGTTCACCTTGGGGCCTTACTGGAACACGCGAATTTTTGTGGTGCCAGGCATGCGTCCTGTCAAAAAAGGGCCTTATCGGTGGTTCAGACATCCCAATTATCTGGTGGTAATTGTGGAGATGATGACGTTGCCACTCGTCTTCGGGGCTTGGTTTACAGCGCTTGTGCCGACGTTGTTAAACCTCATTTTTTTGCTCAAGGTTCGCATCCCGATAGAGGAACAGGCGCTTGAGGAAGCCGTTCATTCGACAATGCCCAGTTCTACCAGATCGGCAAAGTGAATTTGTCCCGTCACCAGCAGGTGATGGTTTTCTTGATAACGCTTGACGGCTCTTTCTGTCTGTAAATCAAAGATCCCGTTGACACTTCCATGATAATATCCACCCGCTTTGAGCCGGTTTTGCACCATTTGAACCAGAGAACCTCTGGAACCTTCCACCAGAATGCGGTAATTCAACCCTTCTGCCCCCAATATGGGACCGTCAATGCGGACCGGGGCATTCAGCGGCACACGTTGATATAATTCCTCCACATCCTGATTGCGCATCCGGATGCAGCCGCTGCTGACAGACTGGCCAATCAGGTGAGGCTTGTTAGTTCCGTGGATGCCATAGGTGCCGAACGGGACATTTAACCCCAACCAGCGCGTGCCGAATCCGCCTCCCCAATCCGCCGATTTTTGGATGATGCGGTAATCGCCGATCGGTGTAGGTGTATTCGGCGTACCGGGGGCAATGTGGTAGGTTTTTTGGATCTGGCCATTTTCAATGAGGCGCAGTTGACGATGCCAGAGATTGATGTATATTTGAACCTCGCTTGTTACCCTGGGCGGATGATTGATTGCTGCATTCGCAGGTCGTTGCAGGCAAAAGGAGCCGAGTAATGTGGCAACAAGAATGAGTCTCCATGAATATTTGGGCATGCCCATCCCTTCCAAATGATCATCTCATGTCGTGGATTTCGTTTTTTAGATTGGACTGTTTGATAAAAGACCATACCCAGATTTGAGGTTCTGGGTATGGCTTCTGTTTTGCTGTGCCGTTTAGGCATTTTTTATTTGCTCATCATGTGAATGCCGCGTCCGAGGGCCACTTCCGCCGCTTCTGCCACTGCTTCCGATAGGGTGGGATGGGGATGTACAGTGAGACTCAGATCTTCTAAGGTCGTTCCCATTTCGATGGCCAACGCCGCTTCTGCGATCATGGTGGAAGCCTCAGGACCGACGATCTGCACACCAAGGACGTGCTGTGTTGTCTTGTCTGCGACGATGTGGACGAAACCATCCGGTTTGTTGAGCGAAAGGGCGCGGCCATTGGCTTGGAATGGGAAGCGGGCTGTGACGACTTCGATGCCTTGTTCCTTGGCGGCATCTTTGGTCAGACCAACGCTGGCCATTTCCGGGTCGCTGAAGATGACAAAAGGCATTGCCTTATAATCCGTAGCGCTTGGCATCCCGGCAATCGCTTCGGCGGCGACCTTTGCTTCATGGTAGGCCTTGTGCGCCAGCATCGGTTCACCCACCACGTCACCAATCGCATAGATGTGTGGAATGGAGGTTTGTTGCTGTTGGTTTACTTTGATAAAGCCGCGCTCGGTCCGCTCAACGCCGATCGCTTCGAGGCCCAGCTCGTCACTGTTGGGTCGACGACCTACACTGACCAGCACGGCATCCACTTCAAATACTTCTGTTTTGCCGCCGATCTCGGCCTTGACCGTCACGCGATCGCCTTGGATGTCGGCCGAGGTGGCCATCGCGCTGGTGTAGATGGTGATGCCCTGTTTTTTCAACAGGCGCGCGATCATCTGGACCATGGCCTTATCAAAGCCGGGAAGGATGGTCTTCATTCCTTCCAGGATGATCACTTCACTGCCGAGCTTGTTGAGTACACCCCCTAACTCCACGCCGATGTAACCGCCGCCAATGACCAGGCAGCGCTGGGGAATTTCCTGCAGGGTGAGAGCTCCGGTAGAAGAGAGAATTTTTTGTTCGTCGAAAGGAAAGGCTTTCAGTTCGACAGGCCGGGAGCCGGTGGCGATAATGCAGTGGCGGAACTGGAGACGTTCATTTTCATAACCGGAGACAACGCGCACCTCGTTCGGCGAGGTGAAATAGGCTTCTCCTTGCATCACTTCCACCTGATGTCCCTTGAGCAATGACTCAACACCTGAAGTCAGCTGCTGAACCACCTTGTTTTTCCATTGCTGGATTTTGTCCATGTGCAGCTGAAGACCCTGTATGGAAATGCCCATTTCTTCCGCGTGCTGCATTCGATCGTACAACTCGGCCACACTGATCAGCGCCTTGGAGGGGATGCACCCTTTGTTGAGACAGACACCGCCTAAGGCATCTTTTTCGACCAACGTCACTTGTTTGCCGAGTTGGGCGGCGCGAATGGCCGCCGCGTATCCGCCAGGGCCTCCACCGATGACGAGTACATCCACTTCGCGGGAAAAGTCACCTACAACCACCCGTGTTACACCTCCATCAGTAAATTTTCAGGATCTTTGAGCAGTTCCTTGATATAGTTTAACGCATGTTGGGCCAATTCACCATCGATGACGCGATGATCGAAACTTAAGGAAAGAGACATGACCGGCGCGGCCAAAATCTGACCGTTGCGGACAACGGGTTTTTCCGTGATCCGGCCGATGCCGAGAATGGCCACTTCCGGGTGGTTGATGATCGGCGTAAAGAAGAGACCGCCTGCAGAACCGATGTTCGTAATGCTGATCGTGCCTCCACGCAGTTCTTCGAGGGAGATCTTGCGTTCTCTGGCCTTTTGTGCCAGTTCTTGAATCGCTTGTGCCAGTTGCAGGATACTCTTGCGGTCGGCCTGATGAATCACGGGGACGATCAGACCTTGCTCGGTGGCTGTGGCGATACCGACGTTGTACTCGTTTTTATAGACGATCTCCTGTGCTTCATCATCCAGGGAGGCGTTGAGGTCTGGAAAACGTCGCGCTGCCCCAATCAGCGCCTTGACGACAAACGGCAGATAGGTCAGTTTGACGCCTTGTGCCTCCGCCCTTGGTTTTAGCCGTGCGCGCAGTGCGACCAGCTGACCGACATCCACTTCGTCCATGATCGTGACGTGAGGGGCGGTGTATTTGGAACGGACCATGCTCTCGGCCACGGCCCGCCGCACACCGCGTAAGGGGACTCGGCGTTCGCCCGCAACGGCGGCCTTTTGGGGAACTGCCGGAGCGCCGAAGGCTGCGTTCTCAGCCGCTTTTTCATCCAATTTTGCCTTTTGAGGAAGGTCGGTTTGTACAGTTTTTGAAACTTCGGTCGTGCCGGCCCGGAGTGCCCGATCGACGTCCTCTTTGGTAATTTGACCATGCCGCCCGCTTCCCCGAATATGAGAGAGTTGAACGCCTTTCTCACGTGCGTATTTACGTACCGCGGGAGTGGCCAGGATCATGGCAGAGGCGGCCTCGGAGACGCCTGTTTTTGCGTCAACGTCAGCGGGTTGCCGTTCAGCGCCAACGGGTTGGTTCGTCTGTACCGGTTCCGGCGGCTGTATGGACGGTGGAGTTGGTTTTGCTGCGCTTTCCTCAAGCGCTTGCTCCGCAATTGCAAACTGGTTTTGCTCTTCAGGCTTTTCATTGGCGGTCTGCGGCTGGTATTCAACCGCGACTCCCCCTTCGGTAGCGAAGGTGACGAGGACTGTACCGACCTTAACGACCTCTCCTTCTCTGGCGTGAAGTTTGAGGACTTTTCCGTTAACCGGGGAAGGGATTTCGACCACCGCCTTGTCTGTCTGTACTTCAGCGATGATATCGTCTTCTTTCACCTCATCGCCTTCTTTTACCATCCATTTGACGATTTCTCCTTCTGCGATCCCTTCGCCGATGTCCGGCAAGCGAAATTCAAACGTCATCCCCTGTTCCTCCTTAACGTTGAAATACGTATCCTAAAAATCTAAAACGTCGATCATCGTCTGCTTGATTCGATCTGAGGTGGGCAACCACCGGTCTTCGATCATGGTAAAGGGATAGACGGTATCATATCCGGTGACACGCATCACGGGTGCCTCGAGGTGAAGAATGGCCTTTTCGTTAATTCGGGCAATGATTTCTGCCGCCGGGCCACCGGTTTGCGGAGCTTCATGGACGATCACGGCGCGGTTGGTTTTTTGCACCGATTGGAGAATTGTTTCCGTGTCGATAGGACTTATCGTCCGCAGATCGATCACTTCAACCGTGACCTGTCGCTCCTGTTCGAGTTCTTCTGCCGCCTTGAGCGAGGCCTGGACCATTGCCCCGTACGCGATGACGGTGACGTCGGAGCCTTCCTTGACAACATTGGCTTTTCCAAGCGGAATGGTGTAATATTCTTCCGGCACTTCCTGGCGGAAGGAGCGGTATAATTTCATGTGCTCGAGAAAGATGACGGGATCTTCTTCCTCAATGGCTGACAATAGCAATCCCTTCGCTTCGTAAGGATTGCTCGGGATGACCACCTTCAAACCTGGTGCGTGCAGGAAATATCCCTCGACACTGTCCGCGTGAAGTTCCGGTGTTCGGACGCCGCCGCCAAATGGAGATCGAACGACCATCGGGCAATGGTAACGCCCGCCTGAACGATACCGAATCCGAGCCGCTTGACTGAGCAGGGCGTCAAAGGCTTCAAAGTAGAAGCCCGAAAATTGAATTTCGGCCACCGGACGAAAGCCCATGATGGCCAGGCCCACCGCAGAGCCGATAATCGCAGACTCGGCCAGCGGCGTATCATAGACCCGTTCCTCTCCGAACTCTTTTTGCAGACCGTCCGTCGCGCGGAAAACGCCACCGTTGACACCGACGTCTTCACCGAAAACAAGTACCTCCGGGTAGGTTTTCAGAGCGGTGCGCAGGGCATCGTTAATCGCCTGAATCATTGTCAGGTGGGCCATCATGATTCCTCCTTTCGCAAGCGAGCCGCCTGTTCGACCAGGTTTTCGGGCATTTTCACGTACATTGCTTCCATCAGCTCTGGGATTGTCATTGGCGGGTAAGATTCCGCTTTTTTCATCGCAGCCGAAATTTCTTCCTTGGCTTGTTCGATGGTTTCTTCTTCGTCCTGATCCGACCAAATTCCTCGGTCTTTGAGATAGGCACGAAAGCGGATGATCGGATCGCGTTCTTCTTGCCATAAGGTCATTTCTTCTTTAGTTCGGTAACGTGTCGGATCATCACCGGCCATCGTATGTGGTCCAAAACGATAGGTCAGGGCCTCGATGAGCGTCGGACCTTCGCCGGCTTTGGCTCTGTCTACAGCTTCTTTGGTCACGGCGTAGACGGCCAATGGATCCATGCCGTCCACACGCACGCCGTGGATGCCGGCGGCAACCGATTTTTGCGCAATGGTGGCGCTTGCCGTCTGTTTGCCATAGGGAACACTGATGGCGTAGCCGTTGTTTTGTGAGAAAAAGATCGCCGGAACTTTGTACACGCCGGCAAAGTTCAGCCCTTCGTAAAAATCGCCCTGTGAGGTGGCGCCGTCGCCGAAATAACAGATGGCGACCCGTTTTTCTTTTCGCAGTTTGAAGGCGCTGGCCACACCGACACATTGTGTCACTTGGGCAGCAATGATAATCTGGGGTGGAAGCACGTGGACGCTTTCCGGAATTTGGCCGCCGTGAATGTGACCCTTGGAAAAGAGAAAGGCTTGGTATAAAGGATAGCCATGAAAAAGCATTGGCGGAATGTCCCGATAGCTCGGAAGGATGAAGTCCTCTTTTTCCAAGGCGAACTGCGAGGCCAGCATCGCGGCTTCCTGTCCGGCGACCGGCGCGTAAAAGCCGAGCCGTCCTTGGCGGTTGAGACTGATCGCCCGCTGGTCGAGGATACGGGTGAAAACCATGTTTTTCATCAGCTGGCGTAACTGTTCGTCGGAAAGGGATGGCACCAAGGCGGGATCGGACACTTTCCCCTCAGGTGTGAGGATCTGAACGACAGGAAAGTCTTGTTGCAACTTGACGGCAAAACCCATTTTACTCACCTCACTGTTATAATCGATGCAAAGACTGTATCAATACAGAATATTTTTTGTTTCTTCAATACCTACTATATCAGATCGCCTGCAATAATTGTCAATACTGGATAATATAAGCTTTTCGGGAAAGGGAGAATGGGGTTTTCGGCGTAGCGAAACAATCATCTGTTATATATTATTGATTTTGTTGTTATACTGTTGTATACCATCTTAACGACGTGGGAGGGTGTTCAATGACGGATTCCGTCTATCAACGGCGAATCGATAATCATCGAATAGAGAGTACCCATTTGAACGAACTGCGCGCCGTCAAGGTCTACATTCCTCCAGGGTATACCGAGCGACGAGCTTACCCCGTGTTGTACCTGCAGGATGGAGAAGATTACTTTCGCTTTGGACGAATTGCGACAACAGCCAATCGATTGCTCTATGAAGGGCGCATTCAGCCGCTTTTCATCGTTGGCATTGCGGTGGAGAGAGCGCGGCGCCGGGCGGAATACAGTCCGGACGGCAGCAGATTTCGGCAATACCAATTGTTTCTTCTCAATGAAATCATCCCCTACATCGACCGAGTCTATGCAACCATTCCCGCCGCTCGTGGAAGAGTGATTGGTGGCTCCTCTCTTGGAGCGACCCAGGCGTTGATGACGGCAATCCAATCGCCGTCTGCCTTTCGCGCCGTCTTATGCCAATCAGGAGCCTTTCACCCCGGGATGCATGAATGGTTGCGTCAGAATGGCAAAAATGTCCGTCTTGAGATCTATCAAACGGTTGGGATCCATGAAGCGCCGGCAGTGACTCCGGGGGGCCGGCTGGATATCCTCGGATGGAATCGCCAGGTCGCAACCATCTTACAAGATTGTGGAATGAAGGTGTTCTTTCAGGTGAAGGAGGGGGGGCATGACTGGGGATTATGGCAGCAGGACTTGCCTGATGCGTTGGCATATCTGTTTGCGAGTGATGCGAGTGAGTAGATTCGAGGGAAATCATGTTCGTTGCAATAAAATGAAAAGGTATGGTACATTGGAGAGGGGATTTGGATACCATGCGCGTTTGATCGACAGAGGCAAGGGTAACCCATAAAGAGGATGGTTCTAGCGTGGAAAGGAGAAGAACATGCGATGCGAGGAAATCTGATCCGGGCCGCCAATTCTCGTTCATCCGGTTCAGGTGAATTGGAGAAGCCTGTTGTTGTCGCTGGCGTACCAGCCAGTCTGAAGGATTATGTTGAATTGACCAAGCCTGGCATTACCCTTGCCAACCTCATGATGACCTTTGCTGCCTTTTGGTTGGCCTCAGGTGGAAGACCGGATTGGCCAATGCTGGCGCTCACCTTGGTTGGAACCTATTTCGCGGTTGCTTCTGGGGCCATTTTAAATAACTATTTCGATCGAGATCGGGACATTTTGATGCCCCGGACGCAGAATCGCGCCTTGGCGCAGCAGCGCATTTCCCCCAATGTGGCACTTTTGCTGGCTTTGCTCATGGGATTGTTTTCGCTTGCCATCTTGGGAGGAGGATTGACCGCGTTGGGCGGAGCAGGACAGCTGCCGGCGCTTTTGGCCTTGATCGGCATTGTTTCATATGGCCTTATATATACCGGGTTAAAGCGTTATACCGCTCTGGGAACCCTGTTTGGCGGCATTCCGGGTTCCATTCCGTTTGTCATCGGTTGGACAGCGGTTGTGGGGAAAATGGATTATTTTGCCTGGGTCCTCTTTATTGTGATGTTCCTTTGGCAGATGCCCCACTTTTTGACGTTGGCCATTCTCAAAGTAGAGGATTATAAGGCGGGTGGATTCCCTATGTTTCCAGTCGTCCGCGGTGTGGATGCGACGATCCGTCAGATCCTGCTGTATACTGCGGCGTTATTGCCAACTTCGCTCTTCCTGGTGTTGAGTGGACTGGTTGGCTGGCTTTATCTGATTGTCATGACGTTGCTTGGACTCGTCTTTTTGGGGCTGGCAGCATATGGGTTTTGGGCAAAGGATAAGAACGAATGGGCATCACGGACCTTTCGTTTCTCGCTCATCTATTTGACCGCCTGGTGTGTCGTGTTGATTGTGGATGCCCAGGCGTGGTGATGTTTGCGATGCAAGAGGAAAATGGTACAATAAACCTATGCGTGAATTGCCTCGCGTCTTAAAGCCGGGGCATTTTTTCTGCTTGGAAAAGGGGAACGTGAATGTCGTTGCAAACGAACCTTCGTAACATCGCGATGATAGCGCATGTCGATCATGGAAAAACGACGCTCGTCGATCAGATGCTCAGACAAGCTGGTGTATTTCGAGATCCGACACTCGTCGAGGAGCGTGTAATGGATTCAGATGCTTTGGAAAGGGAACGGGGAATCACGATTTTAGCGAAGACGACAGCCATTCCTTATGGCCAATACACCATTCAGATTGTGGATACGCCGGGTCATGCCGATTTTGGTGGCGAAGTGGAGCGCATCATGAAGATGGTGGACGGAGTGCTGTTGGTCGTTGACGCTTTTGAAGGGTGCATGCCGCAGACCCGTTTTGTCCTTCGCCGGGCGCTCGAGGAAAAAAAGATTCCGATTGTCGTGATCAACAAGATGGACCGCCCGAACGCCCGGCCGGCAGAAGTGTTGGATGAGGTGCTGGATTTATTCATTGACCTGGGGGCCGATGAAAGCCAGCTGGATTTTCCGGTCGTGTATGTCTCAGCGCTAAAAGGCTGGGCCTCCACGACACCTGTACAGGTGGGAGAGAATTTGCAGCCGCTCTTTGACGCGATTATCAGCCATATCCCTGCGCCAGAAGGAGAGCCGGAAGCCCCCTTGCAACTGCAAGTCAGTCTCCTGGATTACAATGATTACCTGGGCAGGTTGGTTATCGGGCGCATCGCCCGCGGACAGATCCGAATCGGCCAGCCGGTGGTTCTGATCCGACGCGATGGGACTGAGTTGTCATTTCGGGTTACCAAGCTATATGGCTTCCGTGGCTTGGAACGGATCGAGATCACGGAAGCATGTGTCGGTCAGATGGTCGCTGTTGCCGGGCTGCTCGACGTGGAGGTGGGCGAGACGATCGCGGATTCCGAATATCCTGAGCCGCTGCCGCTGCCCCGTGTCGAAGAGCCGACGTTGCAGATGGCTTTTCTCGTCAATGACAGTCCCTTTGCTGAAAGGGAAGGCAAACACGTCACTTCACGGAAGCTGAAAGAGCGCCTGCTGGCCGAAACGAAGGTGGACGTGGCCCTGCGCGTCGAAGAAACGGATCATCCGGATGTATTTCTCGTTTCCGGGCGCGGAGAGCTTCACTTATCCATCTTGATCGAAAAAATGAGACGGGAAGGGTATGAGTTGCAGGTTTCGAAGCCGGCTGTGATTTTCCGTGAGGAGAACGGTCAATTGCTGGAGCCCTTCGAGTCATTGTGGATTGAAGTACCGGATGAATACGCGGGAGCTGTGATCGAGTCGCTTGGCGCGCGCAAGGCGGAAATGCGCAATCTGTCCCAGCAGGAGGGACAAGTTCGGCTCGAATTTCTCATTCCTGCCCGGGGATTGATTGGCTATCGAAGCCAGTTTTTGACCCTGACACGCGGGTACGGCATTCTCCACCATTCCTTTGATTCCTATCGTCCAGCCGTGAAGGGGGAGGTGCGGGGACGCCGCAATGGGGCCTTGATTGCCCACGCGACAGGGATCGCTACGGCATACGGGATTGAAAGTGCTGAACAGCGGGGCGTGATGTTTATCACGCCAGGTACCGAAGTCTATGAAGGGATGATTGTGGGCGAACATGCCCGGGAGCACGATCTGGTGGTCAACGTTTGTAAAGAAAAGCACGCCACGAACATCCGCTCTTCGACCAAGGACGAGACCGTAAAGTTGAAAGCACCCCGCTTGCTCAGCTTGGAAGAGGCGCTGCAATTTCTGAACGATGATGAGTACTGTGAAATCACGCCTGTTTCAATCCGGTTGCGGAAAAAACATCTCAGCAAATCGATGCGTGAAAAAGCGGAAAAAACACGCAAAAAGGCCTGATACGCCAATGGGGATGGTTTTGAAGGGCTGACCGCTGTAATGAGGAGGAACTGGCCATATCCAGCCATTTATGAATGGGAGATGATTCATTTTGTCGGCAGCGTTGAAGACGATTCTAAATACGCCTGAAAAAGCCTATTTTGTCATCCTCGTTTTTTGCTTCATCTTATACAAATTGGGCTTTCAGGAGCGAAAACTCCCGCTTCTGAAGGCGGCGATTGTCTACCTCGTGTTAGCACTGGGGTGCATCCCGCTGACCACCCTTTACATGTTGGGGATGCCGATCGTCGAGGTGCTCATTCTTGGAACGTTGGCTTTCATCATCGTTCTTTGGGCAAGAGCGAAGCGAGATGCGGGTCGTGAACAAAGGGGTGAGCCTCGTGAACCTGGTGGATAATCTGTTCAATTGGCTTCAGATCAAACTGGTCGCTGATCAGCGGCCCGAGGACTTGGCCGCCAGGGATACCGTCGCCTTTTTTGCCGAGATGTTAAAAGAAGACCATGGCGTGGACACGAGTCAGCTTTCGTACGAAGTGGAAGCATCGATGATCCATGTCCTCTTTGTTCAAGAAGGCAAGAAAAAACGGCAGCTGTTTGACCGGGAGGCCGCCGAAAAATTGCTCCGGGACATTGAACGAGAACCCCGATACGGCCTGTAAGGGGATGCGTCTTTTGAGCAGCCTATGGCGGCAGAGTGCCGCTTCGGTAAGTATCGACGATGTCCAACAATTTAGCGATATACTCGCCGATGAGCGGCAAGGAAATGAACTGACCGAGGAAATAGGCGGCAAAAGCCAGGAATAACGCTGTCCCTACGGTCAGGCCGAGACCTCGGGAGAGACCGGCGAGGAAGTTGATCCAGATCAGCTGGAACGGGTGTTTGTACAAAAAGAGCATCTCCCGCAATTGATTCTCTTCGAGGCGTGCGGCGATTTTTAGCAAACGCTGGTTGGTTGCGAAGAGATCGGCGAGGAGGGGGGATGTGCCTTCCGGCGGATGGTCCGGTCGGGTGTCTTCGGCCGACTTTTGCTCAGGCTGATTCATCAGCATCTCACCAAAGAAAGCCTAGGGTTGCCTAGGCTGATTTTGCGAAAAGGGGCTGGTTGGGCGCTGTTCGGGGTTTTCTTCCGGCGCGGAACCGACATCTTGCGGAAGCTGCGGCATCAGACGCGCGATGAGATTGGACAACTCGTCCGCAAAGCCTTTTAGGGGTTCTCCACGTTGTATTTCTCGGTTGATCTCGCGAATGCGCTGTACCACATCCGGATCCGCGGTGATCACGGCATTGGCTCCTTGCGGATCTTCCTTTAACGCCTCGGCGACCGTATATTTGATTGTGCCGACCCGTGAACGATCGAGGTTGTCGTCTAGATCAATCCCGACAATGGCCGTTTTTCCAAAGACAATGGCCGTGGCCTGGCGAACCTGGGGAACTTGTGTCGCAAGTTGCGCCAATCGTTTCGCAGTGGCCTGCGGGTTTTGATTTTTTGGCTCGGTCGGAACTGGGTTTCTGACTGCTTCGGGACTTGCCGGCTGCTGCGTGTTTCCCTGTCTTTGTGGGGCGGGATTCTGATTGGCAGGCTGACAGGCTGAAAGCACCAAGACACTCAAAAAAAAGCTGCAGGTTATGATCCCGAAAAGACGTGGCTTCAACGCTCTCACCTCTGGCTTTTGTCATGTTCATGATTATTTTCTCCATTGGTGCTCCGCATTATGTTTATGTTTTATCGGAGGTGACTGCCGTGCGTCCATTTCACGATTGGCTTTGCCGAGAGATCATGGCGAGTGAAGAGCGTTGGCTCCCTTTTTCGAAGTGGATGGAAGCTGTGCTGTATCACCCACGGTGGGGCTACTACATGCGCCCAAAAAGAAAGATTGGCAAGCGTGGGGATTATTACACGAGCAGTTCCATCGGGCCGGTGTTTGGAGCCGTCTTGGCGGAAGGGTTGTTCGGGATGCTGGATTCGTTATCTGTTGAGGAATGGTCCATTTTGGAGCTGGGCGGGGGAGATGGACGTCTGGCCGCCCAGATTTTAAACGCCTTTCAACAACATCCGGCCATTTACAGGAAATTGACCTATTACATAGTGGAAAAAAGTCCTTTTCACCGTCAGTTGCAACGTGAACACCTCACCCTCCATCAGGATCGGTTGATTTACCTGGACAACCTGGGGCAGCTCAGCCAGTTTACCGGCGTGATCCTTTCCAATGAGTTTTTTGACGCTCTGCCGGTGCACATTTTGGAGCGGCATGATGGGACATGGGATGAAGTAGGGGTGACCTGGAATGATGTCACGTACCGATTTGAAGAAAAACAAAAGCCTTGCCGGAACAAAATGTTGTTGGATGTGTTGAACGAACTGGCGATTCCTGGGGAGGATGGGGGAAGAATCGAAATTTCATTGGCGGCGGTCGATTGGATCAGAAAAATAGCCGGGATCTTAGCGAAAGGGTATGTTCTGAGCGTGGATTACGGCTATCTGGTTGACCGTCTTGCGCCCGAAACGATGCACAGAGGCACGATCCGAGGCTATCGATCGCATCAGATGATCGCAAATCCTTACTTGTATCCCGGGGAACAAGATTTGACGGCCGATGTCAATTTTACGCTATTGATGGAAGAGGGGAAAAAGGTGGGTCTTTTACCAATTCTCTTTGAGACACAGCGAGAGTTTCTGCTCCGACTTGGGATTCTGGAAGAGCTAGTCGGGGGTGTGGAGGACCCATTGAGTGCCGAGGCGCGAAAAAATCGGGCGATCCGTCAATTGATCCTAGATGAGGCAGGTATGGGTGCACGGTTTTGCGTTCTCCTGCAAGGGAAAAACGTGTGCTTGCCTGATGTGTTCCGTGGATTGAGCCGTCAATTTTCTTTGCAACCGTGAGCAATGAAGGACACAAAAGAACAGGGAGCCTCAATGAGGACTCCCTGCTTACTGGCTTAGCGGCATCTGGAAGAACATCCAATAGTTCAGGCCTACAAATGACAAAAACATGTAGGCGCCAAATATGTACATATACGTTTTTTCTGTCAGCTTCATGTAGCTCAATACAAAGAAGAGCACGGTCTTCAGTCCAAATAAAATCGACAAAGGAACCAGCATTTCGCTGCCTGCGAATGCCAGCAATGAGATTATGCCGCATAGAAAGCCCATGACCCGGAACATTCTTGCCATTGTTGTTCCTCCTGTCAGATTCAGTCGTTGCGTTTGTCAACGCCAAGTGCCGATACCATTATAAGCTACCTGAGTGAGGTTGTAAACTATTATTCCCTGACCGCTTTCTGTTTATCCCTATCGCCCCACACACGGGACTCGAAAATGGCGAAAGGACGGTTGACACGTTATTTCAATAAGTAATATACTTTCTTATAGAAAGTAAAGAGATGATGATTGGGGGGAGACGGATGCGTAAAAAATGGCATTTTTATACTTACCCAAGTTGTACTTCCTGCCGAAAAACCAAGGCATGGTTAACGCATAAAGGCATTCCCTACGAGGAACACCATATTTTCAAAAACCCGCCTACGTTGGAGGAATTGACAGATATTGTCAAGATGACCCAAAATGGTGTGGATGACATCTTGGCCACGAGAAGCCAAAAATTTAAAGAGATGCAGGTGGACTACCAAGAATTGAAGCTGAGCGAATTGCTGCACTTGATTCAAAATGAGCCGCGGCTGTTGCGACGCCCCATTTTGACCGATGGTGAACATCTCGTGATCGGTTACGATAAGGAAGCGTTAGAACGTTTTTTGGCCTAATTCGGTTCGATATCGTTTTTGACAAGATGGGCTTTACCGCAGAGCCCATCTTTTTTATGGGCAATATTTGGTAGATCGGGCAGGAACGTGTATGATCATGTCGAATGAAGAAGTGAGGGAGAGAGGCTGACTGTGGAGCTGGCTTTGATCGGGATGGGCAGTATCGGAATGTTATACGCATCGCGCCTTTTAGCGACAGGTAAGGTCAAGGGATTGACCATCACCCAACGCGAGGAACAGGCCCAGGCGCTTCAAGAACATGGATTGACGGTGCTGGAACGTGACGGTGGAACAACTACGATCTGCTGTTCTGCGCAAACGATGGAAAAATGGGACGGAAAGGCGGATTGGGGACTGATCTTTGTCAAGCAAACCCACCTGTCATCGCTGATTCGCCAATTGCAGCAAAAACCTTGCCAACCCTGTCGTTTTCTATTATTTCAAAATGGTCTTGGGCATGCGGAAAAAGTGGCTGCTGCCTTTCCGGGAACATCGGTTTATGTGGCGGTGACGACAGAGGGCGCGATGCGCCAGGAAGATTGGTTGGTTCGACATACAGGAAAGGGCATGACCTGGTTAGGAAATCCGTTTGCAGAAAGAGACGACATGAGCCGTATGATGGATGGCCTATCAGAATGCGTTCCAATCGATCGCACAGGTTGGAATCAGCTGCAGCAATTGGCATCTCTACTGCGGGACGGGGGAATGGACGTAGAAATCACCTCAAACATTCGCCACCGGATGTGGGAAAAATGGGTGATCAATTGCGCCATAAACCCCATCACGGGCATTTTGTCGATTCCGAACGGAGCGATTCCGGCATCGAAAGAACTGCGCCAGTTGGTCGGCGAAGTGGTTCAGGAAGCGAGCGAAGTGGCGCGTGCTCATGGCTTCGCTCTGGATGCCAATCTAGGCAAGAGGGTATTTGAAGTATGTGAAAAAACAGCTGAAAATACTTCCTCCATGTTACAAGATTTGATCAAGAAAAAGGAGACGGAAATTGACGCGTTAAACGGGCTGTTGCTTGAGTTGGCTGAAGAAAAAAATTTGCACGTACCTGTCAATCGCGTGTTGTATCAATTGTTGAAGGCTGTGGAAAACGCCGAATTTCAGCATCTCTGAACCAGATCATATTACAACCTGACTCAGTTCATGATGGAGAGGCAATTTTAAGCTTGGGGGAAGGGGAGACCGTGAGGATGTGGGAGATGTTGCGCAAGTTGTATGCGATTTTGGCTGCCATGCCGCCAGTCGGCTATCTCATCACATACGGTCTTGTTTACATCGTGACGAAAAACCGTCCACTTGCCCATTTGCGGGCGTTGGATGTGACCACGCTGTTACTCCTCTCTGCGGTCTCTGTCTTGTGGTACAATGTAACCGGTGGTCAAGGTTGGGTTGTCGTCTTGAGCCTGTTCATCTTTTTGGGGACATGCCTGGCATTATTGCAGTGGTGGATTCGCGGCCATTTTCACTTGCGCAGATGGCTTCGCGCCCTCTGGCGGCTCGGATTTTTGCTTCTGAGCGTGTTGTATGTCATGCTGTTTGTGTACGGAATCTTTTCGCGTTGATACGTTGGCCGATCATCAGTAAAGAGGTTTTTGTTGATTGAAAAGAGGTGCGCGATATTGGAAAGCGTGATTCGGAATCGGAAATTGGCAGAAGAGGGACAACGAAAAATCGATTGGGCGGCATCTCATATGCCGGTGCTTGCGCGGTTACGGGAACGCTTTGAACGAGACAAACCGTTTCGCGGCGTGCGGGTGGGGATTTGCCTCCACCTGGAAGCCAAAACAGCTTATTTGGCCAAAGTGATTCAGGCCGGCGGCGCGGATGTGGCCATCTCAGGGAGCAACCCGTTATCCACACAGGACGACGTGGCGGCTGCGCTGGTCGAAGCGGGTGTTACCGTGTTTGCCACGCATGATCCGACACCGCAAGAATTCCGGGCATACCAGGAAATGACGCTCCAGTTCGGTCCGGAATACTTGATTGATGACGGTGGGGATTTGGTCGGCCTGCTCCACGAGCGGCCCGATGACTTTCCCGCTACCGTCAAGGGTGGCTGCGAAGAAACGACGACCGGCGTCATACGGTTAAGGGCGTTGGAGAAGGAAGGGCGGCTGCGTTTTCCCATGGTTGCCGTCAATGACGCCCAGTGCAAATCCCTCTTCGATAACCGTTACGGGACGGGACAGTCGGTGTGGGATGGGATCAACCGCACGACAAATCTGGTGGTGGCTGGAAAAACAGTGGTCGTGGCTGGATATGGTTGGTGCGGCAAAGGAGTGGCATTGCGCGCTAAAGGACTAGGGGCTCATGTGATTGTCACAGAAGTGGATCCCATTAAGGCGCTCGAGGCGCATATGGATGGGTACCGGGTGATGAGAATGGAGGAGGCGGTTCAGCTGGCCGATTTTCTCGTCACCGTGACTGGCAATTCTCGAGTCGTGACAGCGGAGCATTTTCAGTTGATGAAAGACGGCGCCATTTTAGCCAATGCCGGCCATTTTGACGTGGAAGTGGATATCAAAATGCTGGAAAAACTGGCAGCCGCTAAGCGGCGTGTTCGCCACCAGATTGACGAATACAAGATGGCGGATGGTCGCAAGATTTATGTACTGGCAGAAGGAAGGCTCGTCAATTTGGCGGCAGGGGATGGGCACCCGGCAGAGATCATGGACATGAGCTTTGCGCTTCAGGCGTTGTCGTTGTTGTGGTTGAAGGAAGGAGCGAGTCCGGTCACGGATGGCCATATGCACAAAGTCCTGTCTGTTCCGCAGGAAATCGACGATCAGGTGGCCTTTTTAAAACTGGAGAGCCTGGGCATCCAGATTGATCGCTTGTCGGAGGAACAACAAGCTTATTTATCCAGTTGGCGTTAACAACCTTGTGTAAAGAAATGTAAATTTGCCAAAAAGATCCTGCTCATTGAGGCAGGATTTTTTTTATGAACAGCGAATAAGTAGAACTAAGTGGAGAAAAGTGGTGGATAGTGGGGCTATGTGGTGGGAAAGTGGGTGAGCGGGTGTGTTGATGGGGGAGTATTATCACAGCATTGATGCGAAGGGCAGATTGATCATTCCAGCGAAATTTCGCGAAGAGCTGGGTGAATCCTTTGTCATCACCCGCGGACTGGATCGGTGTTTGTTTGTTTTCCCGCCTCATGAATGGCAGCAAATTGAAAGCAAGTTAAAAAGCTTATCCTTCACCAGCGCAGATGTGCGCGCTTTTACACGATTTTTCTTTTCTGGCGCGATGGAATGCGAGCTCGATAAACAAGGCCGGGTGAATCTCCCGCCGACACTGCGCGAGTATGCGCAGCTTGAAAAAGACTGCGCGATCATCGGCGTTTCCACGCGTGTCGAAATATGGAGCCAACCTGTCTGGGAAAGCTATTTTCAGCAATCAGAGGGCAGCTTCAGTGAGATTGCTGAAAAGCTGGAGCTTCATTTCTAGTCATGTAAAGGTGGTTGTGCTGACATTGAAACATGTTTCAGTGTTGCTACATGAAGCAGTGGACAGATTGGTGACCTCTCCGGAAGGGATTTATGTCGACTGCACACTTGGTGCCGGCGGCCACAGCGAAGCGATTGTAAAACGCCTGAATGATAAGGGCAGATTGATTGCTTTGGATCAGGATGAAGAAGCGATCCAAATGGCCAGTCGGCGGCTCGCCCCTTATCTGCGCCAAATGACTTTGGTCAAAAGTAACTTCCGTGAGCTCGGAGATGTGTTGGACAGGCTGGGAGTGACCCAGGTTGACGGATTTCTATTTGATCTAGGCATATCATCGATGCAGGTGGATGCATCGGAACGAGGGTTTAGTTATCAACACGATGATCGTCTGGACATGCGCATGGATCGCAAGCAGTCACTGACGGCCTTCGAAGTGGTCAACCAGTGGCCTGAATCGCAGCTGCGCGAAATCCTATCCCGTTATGGCGAGGAACGTTTTGCGCCTCAAATCGCCCGCCGTATTGTCAGAGAACGGGAGAGGGGGGCGATTGAGACGACGGGGCAGTTGGCCGCGCTTGTCAAGGAAGCCATCCCGGCAGCGGCAAGACGAACCGGTTCGCATCCAGCGCGCCGCACGTTTCAGGCGATTCGGATTGCCGTGAATGACGAACTGAGTGCCTTTTCAGAGGCGTTGGCACAAACGCTGGAACGGTTGCGTTCCGGTGGACGGATTGCTGTGATCACTTTCCACTCCCTGGAAGATCGGATTTGCAAACAGCAGTTTTCAGAATGGGCAAAGGGCTGTATTTGTCCCCCGTCGTTTCCGGTATGTTCGTGCCGCCAGCAGCCGCGCATTCGCCTGGTTACTCGCAAACCTGTTGTGCCGACGGAAGAGGAAGTGAGGGAAAACCCACGGGCGCGCTCGGCAAAATTGCGGGTTGCTGAAAAATGTTAGATGCGTTTTCATGAATGATTTGTTTTGAAACTGCGCACATGGTTTCGAGGAGGGTACAGGGTGAGTTCAGGGATGATGCGAGGAAATTTGGCCGTCAGGCCGGCGCCGCGAAAAAAGGTGATGAAACGGACCCGGGTTGTCCGAACCGGGCTTTCGATGGGCGAAAAATTGTTTTACTTGACCTGTTTAGTTTTATGCATTGGCATGTCTGCGTACCTGATTACCCAGTACGCCGCTTTAGCGTCGGTCAATTATCAGGTTCAGGATTTGCGAAAGCAGATTGAACAGGATAAAGAACAGGTTCTGCAGCTGCAAATGGATCTGGCAAAACAAAGCACACCCGAGAAAATTACCAGTAAAGCCCAACAAATGGGGATGTCTTTCGATGAAGGGCGCCTGATCATTTTACCCAAGCAGTGAAAGTGAGTGCTGAAGGATGAATCGAACGCAACGGATCGGCTTGCGTACCTTCATATTGGGACTGGGTTTCAGCCTTTTGTTCGTTGGTTTGCTGATCCGGATTTTTTGGCTTCAGGCAGTGGATGCCGCCTGGTTGCAGGAGAAAGCCACCCATGTTTGGAATCGCAACGAAATTATCCGTCCGGAGCGAGGGAGACTATTCGATCGGAATGGCGAACCGCTTGCTTATGACGCGCCTGCTTATACGGTGGTGGCCACCTTGTCGAAGAAGGATCCGAACCACATTGAGGATCCCAAGGCGGTTGCGGAGGCCTTGTCACCCGTGTTGGAGACTTCCGTAGATATCTTGTATAAGCAACTGAATAAAGATGCCTATCAGGTCGAATTGCGTCAAGGCGGGTGGAAGGTGGATGCCGAGAAGGCGAAAGCGATCGAGGCGTTGAATTTAAAAGGAATTCATCTGATCGAGGAAACGAGACGGTTTTACCCTAACAAAGAACTGGCCGCCCACCTGCTCGGTTACGTGGATTTGGAAGGAAATGCGAAAATGGGACTGGAGCTTTCCATGGATGAATGGCTGAAAGGCAAAGAAGGAAAAAGCCGTTTTGTCAAGGATGCGCGGGGAATCCCGCTGCCGAACGGGGAATTGGAATACATACCGGCGGAAGATGGGGCGGATGTCTATTTGACCATTGACCGGATGATCCAGAGTTTTGTCGAACAAGCATTGGATCGCGCGCAACAGGAGTACCAACCCAAGCGAATCGTAGCCATTGTCTCGGATCCCAACAGCGGGGAGATTTTAGCCATGTCGGTTCGGCCGGGCTTTGATCCCAATCAGTATTGGAAAATTGAAAATTATAACAATTATGGGATTAGTTATCCGTTCGAGCCTGGATCGACGTTTAAGATCATTACGCTGGCGGCGGCAATCGAGGAGGGATTGTTCAATCCTGATGAGAAGTATGTGTCCGGAACTTACATGGTGAAAGGCTCACGGATTCCGGTGCGTGATCACAATGGCGGCCGCGGTTGGGGGACGATCACCTTTTTGGAAGGCGTGCAACATTCCAGTAACGTGCTATTTGCGAAGCTGGGGGTTGAACGTCTTGGAAAGGAACGGCTGATTCATTACATTCAACAGTTTGGTTTTACAAAAAAAACCGGTATCCAATTGCCTGGTGAGGTGATTGGACGGGTGCCATCGACCTCCGATCCAATCTCACTGCGGGATATTGCCGCCATTTCCTTTGGTCAGGCAGTTTCTGTGACGCCCATTCAACAGGTTGCCGCCGTCGGTGCGGTGGCCAACGGCGGAAAGGTGCTTCCAATGACGATTATCAAGTATGTAAAAAAGAAAGATGGGACCGTCTTGCAGGAGGGACAAAATCCCGAAGGAAAACAGGTGATCAGTGAGGAAACGTCGCGTCAAGTGCGCGAAATCCTTGAGACGGTTGTTTCTGAGGGCAGCGGACAGGCTGCCTATTTGGAAGGATACCGGGTAGCAGGAAAAACAGGAACGGCGCAGAAATTTGACGAAAAAACAGGGCAGTTGGTCCAGGGAGAGTATATTGCTTCCTTTATCGGCTTTGCCCCGGCCGACCAGCCGAGAGTGTTGGTCTATGTCGCAGTTGATGCGCCACAGGAGGGATATTACGGGGGAACAGTGGCTGCTCCGATCTTTCAAGAGATTATGCGCAATACCTTGCATTATCTGCGCGTTCCGACGGAATGAAGCATCGTTCTAACTTTGTACACTGGCGAATACAGTAGTGTACAAAGGGGGGAGGACGATGCGAATCTCACAATCTTTGATGAGCCGGAGATTATTCATTTGCCTGGTTGTTGCATTGAACCTGTTTATCGTCTTAATCGGACGATTGGCCTACATCCAATTGATTCAAGGCGAATGGTTAACGCAGAAAGCGCATGAGTTATGGAACCGTGAGATTCCCTTTGAGCCGTTGCGCGGACGGATTATGGATCGCAATGGCGAAATCCTTGCTCATAACGTGAGCGCTCCCTCAGTGTTGGCGATACCAGCACAAATTAAGGATCCGCGCAGGGTGGCGGAGAGATTGGGAGATGTGTTGGGGATGGAAGAAGAGCGTCTCCATCAGCTGTTGACGAAGCGGCAGTTGATGGTACGCATTGTCCCGGAAGGCAGACATATCAGCCAGGAGAAGGCCCAGCAAGTGCGGGATTTGAAACTTCCCGGGATCGTCATCGCCGAAGACAGCAAGCGATATTATCCTTACGGCTCGTTCGCTTCACATGTGTTGGGTTTTACTGGCGTAGATCAGGGCTTAGCTGGTCTGGAGTATGAGTATGATCAGTTGCTGCAGGGAAAAAGGGGGAGTATCTCCTTCTTGGCGGATGCCCGGGGACGTGAAATTCCGGGTCAGGATGAGGGATATCATCCGCCGAAAGACGGGTACGATTTGGTCCTCACGCTGGACCGGTCGATTCAATCCTTTATCGAACGCGAATTGGACCAGGCCATGTTGCAATATGAAGCCGATCATGCGATTGCGATCGCTATGGATCCGAATACAGGTGAAATTCTGGGAATGGCCAGTCGGCCAAATTATTACCCTGGAGAGTATCAGCGTTATCCACAAGAGGTGTACAATCGCGTGCTGCCCATCTGGATGGCTTATGAACCAGGCTCCACATTCAAGATTATCACCTTGGCGGCAGCCCTTGAGGAAAACAAATTGAGTCTCGAGGAATCGTTTTTCGATCCTGGTTATGCGATTGTGGCTGGTGCGAGAATCCGGTGTTGGAAAGCCGGCGGACATGGTCATCAGTCTTTTCTTGAAGTGGTAGAGAATTCCTGTAACCCAGGGTTTATTGAAATCGGCCAGCGCCTTGGCAAGGAAACGCTTTTCAAATACATCCGTGATTTCGGCTTTGGAAGTAAGACGGGCATTGATTTAAATGGTGAAGCGGCGGGCATCCTTTTTCCATTGGAACGTGTCGGTCCGGTCGAGCTGGCCACCACCTCTTTCGGGCAGGGGGTTTCGGTGACGCCGATTCAGCAAATTGCTGCGGTCGCAGCAGCCATCAACGGTGGACGGTTGATGAAGCCGCATCTCGCCAAACAGATCCAGGATCCGGAAACCGGTGAGGTCATCCAGCGTTTTGAGCCAGAATTTATTCGTCAGGTGATCTCTCCTGAAACATCGAAAGAGGTGCGCATGGCATTGGAGAGTGTCGTCGCAAAAGGAACGGGCCACAATGCGTTTATTGACGGTTACCGAGTAGGAGGGAAGACAGGAACGGCACAAAAAGTAGGCCCCGGCGGGCAATACTTGCGAAACAATCATATTGTCTCCTTTATGGGATTTGCGCCGGCGGACGATCCGCAAATCGTTGTCTATGTAGCAGTTGACAATCCGAAGGGGATTCAGTTTGGTGGCGTGGTGGCCGCTCCAATCGTGCGAAATATCCTTGAAGACAGCCTTCACTATTTGCGCATTGAACCGCGGACGGAACAGATTCCAAAGGAATACCGTTTTTATGAGCAACCTCTGGTGGAGGTGCCGGATTTGACCGGAGCCAACATCCAAGAGCTGCGGCTGAGCCAATTTGGCTTTCGCCTCGAAGCGCTGGGCAAAGGGGATACCGTCATCAACCAGGCACCCAAGGCAGGGGTGAAAGTGAAGCCCACCGCAACGATACGGGTCTATTTGGGGGATGGAAAGAGTGATGACAAATAAGTGCCGTCGGTCTACAATGGAGGAGGAACAGTTGATTCCCACGATGTCGTTGGCATGTGGGATTCTTTCTTACATGAAGGTATATTTGGTATAAAGTGAATTTTTCTCGATATTGTTGATTAGAAAGAAGGCCGAGAGGTTTATAATGGGGATAAGGGGGGTCCGTATGCAGCTCACCGATGTGCTGGAGCTGTTGGTTACAGCAGAGTTGCGTGGCCAAGCGAAAACGACTGTTACTGGGATTCAGGCGGATTCGCGGAAGGTCGTCCCGGGCGATTTGTTCATCTGTCTGCCGGGGCATACGGTGGATGGCCACGATTTTGCTGCACAGGCCGTTGAGCGGGGGGCCGTGGCACTGATCGTGGAGAGATTTTTGCCCGTTTCCGTGCCCCAAGTCCGTGTCCGAGATGCCCGGCGTGCGATGGCCATTGTGGCCAGTCATTTTTTTGGACATCCGACGCAAGAGATGAAGTTGATCGGCGTGACGGGAACAAATGGAAAGACGACGATTACTTACCTTTTAGAGAGGATATTTGCCGATGCTGGATATAAAACCGGCCTGATCGGCACGATTCAACAAAAGGTGGGCGAGCGGTGGCTAGCTTCCCGCAACACTACCCCGGATGTCGTTGACTTACAGTCGATGTTTCGCCAGATGGCTGATTTGGGAACCGATTACGTCGTCATGGAGGTTTCATCGCATGCTTTGGCATTAGGGCGAGTTCGAGGCAGCTTGTTCCGTACGGCGGTGTTTACCAATTTGACCCAGGACCATCTGGATTTTCACGCCACCATGGAAGACTATTGGTTTGCAAAATCACAATTGTTTTCCGGTCTTGGTAACAGTTACGGGCAAATGCGTCAATTTGCGGTCTTGAATGCCGATGATCCTGCTGCATTAAGATTGGCCCGTGTGACGGCGCATCCGATCATCACGTATGGAGTTCATCATGAGGCTGATGTTCGGGCCGTGGCGATCGATTTGCGACCTGAAGGGACTGCCGTGGATGTAACGACATACCGTGGAAGCGTTCGACTGAACCTGAAGATGGTCGGTCTCTTTAATGTTTATAACGCCTTGGCCGCCTTGGCCGTGGCGATGTTGGAAGGATTGGAATTCCATCAGATACGGGAGAGTCTGGAAAAGGTGAGCGGGGTGCCAGGGCGTTTTGAACGCATTCAAGAGGGACAGGATGTGAACGTCATTGTCGATTATGCGCATACGCCGGACAGTCTGGAGAACGTGTTAAAGGCGATTCGCGGATTTGCCAAGGGGCGCGTGTTTTGCGTTGTCGGATGCGGCGGTGATCGCGATCGCGGCAAACGTCCGCTCATGGCCCGTGTGGCGGTTGATTACAGCGATTTCGCTATTTTTACTTCAGATAATCCCCGCACTGAAGATCCTGAGCGTATCCTGGCTGAGATGGAGGCCGGTGTTCAGGATGCGCTTGGCCGTTGGCACCGTGTTGCGGATCGGCGGGAGGCGATTTTTGAGGCGATCCAACGTGCCAGACCGGGCGATATCGTGCTGATTGCAGGGAAGGGCCATGAAACGTATCAGATTATCGGTCAACAGATGTTGCCGTTTGACGATCGGGAAGTGGCCAGGGAGGCATTGCGAGAGAAAAGAAAGTCGGGAGAGAGTCGATGAAACGGAAGATCCAGGATGTTCTCAAGATGGTGGATGGGGCATGGATGGGCAGCAGTGAGGATTTGTCGCGCATGTGTCATGGGGTGGTGACGGACAGCCGTCAAGTGGTTCCGGGAAATTTGTTTGTTCCCTTACAAGGTGAACGTTTTGATGGATGTCAATTTATCCCGGAGGCGCTATCTCGGGGAGCAGCCGCCTGCTTGTACCCCAAGGAACGGCCGCTTCAGGAAGAATGGATGTCAGGGAGACCTTGGCCACTCATTCTGGTGCAGGATCCCTTGATCGCGCTTCAACAAATGGCAGCTCGTTATCGGCGAGAGCTGCCTGTCAGAGTGGTCGCCGTGACGGGGAGCAATGGAAAGACGACCACTAAGGATCTCGTTTCTGCTGTCCTTTCTCAAACCTTCCAAGTGCACAAGACAAAGGGGAACTTGAACAATCATATCGGCCTGCCGCTGACGCTCTTGGGGCTGGAAGAGGGGACCGAAGTGGCGGTTGTGGAGATGGGAATGAACCATCCAGGCGAGATTGCCCTGCTTTCCCGGTTGGCTCGGCCTGATATCGGCATCATCACCAATATTGGGGACGCACACTTGCAAAACCTCGGTTCCCGAGAAGGGATTGCGGCTGCCAAATTAGAAATCATCGAGGGGATGGATCCTACAGGCGTGCTGCTCGTCAATGGCGATGAACCGCTATTAGAGAAGATCCCATATCCTGGTTCCATCCTCCGGTTTGGGTTTCGGCCTGAAAATGACCTTTATCCTCGCAAGATCGAGCGAGAAGGGCTCTTGCGAACGCGATTTACAACCAACCGGACGCGTCGGCAGCTGACAGTCCCAATGATCGGCCGTCATATGCTCATAAATGCATTGGCGGCAGTGCTATGCGGTTTGCAGTTTGGACTTTCAGAAGAGACCATTGCGCAAGGATTGTCCTCAGCAAACTTGAGCGGGATGCGCATGGAGGTGCAGAATGGTCCGAACGGGATGCACATCTTGATGGACGCATACAATGCCAGTCCGACATCGATGCGGGCAGCGTTTGATCTGTTGCGGGAAGTGGATGGTTTTACTGCCAAGGTGGCTTTGCTTGGTGACATTCTGGAACTGGGGGAGGAGGAAGAGCGCCTTCACCGCCAACTTGCGGAGCATTTGTCGCCGGATTGGTTGGATGCCCTCTTGGTTTATGGTCCCCGTGCCCGATGGATCGCGGATGAGGCGCTGCGTCTGGGATTTCCTCGTTCGCGTGTCTTTCAATTCTCTCATCCTGACACCGTAGTTGAGGCCCTGAGGAAATGGACAAAGCCTGGCACGCTGTTATTGGTAAAGGCTTCACGTGGGATGCGCATGGAGAAGATCATCGAAGCGTTGCGAGGGGATACCTGATGGAAATTCGGCCTATGATTCTGACCGTTTTTGCAGCATTTATGCTGGCCATTTTCCTTTCGCCTGTACTGATCCCGGTTTTGCGCCGGTTGAAATTCGGCCAATACATACGAGAAGAAGGACCTAAGGGGCATCAGAAAAAAGCCGGCACCCCGACCATGGGCGGGGTGATGATCATGCTGTCGGCGGTGTTGGCCACCTTTCTTTTTGCGGATGTGACGCCGACACTCAGTCTGTTGTTGTTATCCATGCTGGGTTACGGCCTGATCGGATTTTGTGATGATTTTATAAAAGTTGTCATGAGGCGCAATTTGGGGCTGACTGCGACGCAAAAGCTCTTTTTGCAGTTGTTGCTGGCCTTTTCCATGTATCTGTTGCTGCAAAGGATGGATTACCCTTTCACCGTGTCCATCCCCGGCACACAGTGGGAGATTCATTTTGGATGGACCTATTTTTTGCTGCTCATCCTGATTAACCTCGCGACGACCAATGCAGTCAACCTGACCGACGGTTTGGACGGATTGCTTGCAGGCACATCCGCCATTGCTTTTGCCGCCTACGGGATCATTGCCTGGGTCTACATGAAGCCGGAGGTGGCTTTGTTCAGTTGTGCGATGATGGGCGCGGTGCTGGGCTTCCTCGTGTTTAATGCCCATCCGGCCAAAGTTTTCATGGGGGATACGGGGTCATTGGCGATTGGCGGTGCCCTGGCTGCCATTGCGGTGATGACGAAGACGGAATTGCTCTTGATCGTCATTGGCGGAGTGTTTGTGATTGAGGCTTTATCTGTCATCATTCAGGTGGTATCGTACAAGACGCGTAAAAAGCGGGTTTTCAAGATGAGCCCGATTCATCACCACTTTGAGTTGTCCGGGTGGTCAGAATGGCGCGTGGTGGTCACCTTTTGGTTGATCAGTTTTGTCTTTGCTGGATTCGGACTTTATTTGGGAGTGTTGGTGTAGATGCGGCGTTACGGTCGAAGCTGGTTTCGCGGCAAAAGAGTGGTCGTCATCGGGCTGGCGAAAAGCGGCTTGGCCGCCGCCTGTCTGTTGCGGGAACTGGGTGCGCAGGTGACGGTCAATGACCGGCAAGAGGCCGGGCAAATCCCCGCTGATACCAAGCGAAAGATGGAAGAACTTGGAATCGTCGGTTTGTGGGGCGGGCATCCTGACGACCTGATCGATCCAAGTGTTGATTTGGTGGTAAAAAATCCGGGCATTCCATACCAGATTACGCCTATTCAGCAGGCATTAAGGTACCAGATCCCAGTGATTACCGAGGTGGAACTGGGGTGGCAGTGGACGACTTCACCAATCATCGGAATTACTGGTTCCAATGGCAAAACCACGACCACTTCGTTGATTGGTGAGATGTTCCGGCAAGTGGAGCGAAAGGTTCATGTGGTAGGCAATATCGGGATGGTGATGTCTGAAGTGGCCTTTCATTCCCGCCCAGATGAGACGCTGGTGGTGGAACTGAGCAGCTTCCAATTGATGGGGACGCTGGATTTTCGGCCTGATGTGGCTGTTTTGACCAATATTTATCCGGCTCACCTGGATTACCATGGTACGATGGAGGAATACATACGCGCCAAGTTAAAGCTGTTTGCCAACCAAAGGCCGCAGGACGTGGCGGTGTTAAACGCTGATCAAGAGGTAAGCCGAGGCCTCTTGCCAGACATCACTGGCCAGATTTTCTGGTTCAGCCTTCAAACACCGGTCTCAACGGGTGTGTACCTGGATAACGGGGTGATCTATTGGCAGCCGTCTGATGGAAAGCGGAGGCAGCTCTTCTCGCAGGGGGATGTCGCGCTGAAAGGGGATCACAACCTCGCTAATCTTCTGGCGGCTGCTTGTGCTGCGTTAGCTTACGGATTGCCAATCGAGGCGGTTCGCCGCGTCGCCCATACCTTTACAGGGGTTGAACACCGGCTGGAATTTGTACGGGAGGTTAATGGTGTTTTCTATTACAATGATTCCAAAGCGACAAACACCAGCGCAGCCATCACTGCCTTACGTTCTTTCAAAGAAGGGGTTACCTGGATTGCAGGTGGATTGGATCGCGGTCTTTCCTTTGATGAGATGATCCCAATCGTGCAAAAACATGTCAAGCGGGTCATCGCGTATGGAGAAACACAAGATCAGATCATCGCGATGTGTCAAAGAGCGGGTGTCACTCATTGGGCAAAGGCAGATAATGTGGAGGAAGCGGTAGACTTGGCTTACCGGATGACCCCGGCGGGAGAAGTGGTCTTGCTTTCACCGGCCTGTGCCAGTTGGGATATGTACCGTTCGTTTGAAGAACGGGGGAATATCTTCAAACAAGCCGTGCATAAGCTCTAGTAGTTGCTAGCGGGACATGTCGGTGAAGGCGAGGTGGCACGATGTCAGGCCGCAAAAAAGTACCTGATTTTTTGTTAATGGCCAGTGTGTTGGGACTTCTCGCGATCGGTGTGGTGATGGTCTACAGTGCCAGTGCGATATTATCGGAATATCAGTTTGGCGACTCTTTTTATTATGTGAAGCGACAATTGTTGTTTGCGATTTTAGGAATCGCGTCAATGTATACGATGATGAACATCGACTATTGGGTGTGGCGACGCTGGGCAGGTTGGCTGCTGTTGGCTTGTTTTTTCTTGCTGTTTTTGGTTTTGATTCCAGGGGTTGGCCTGGTCCGGGGCGGAGCGCAGAGTTGGCTGGGGGTAGGGGCTTTTAGCATTCAGCCAGCGGAGTTTGTCAAGCTGGGTCTGATCCTTTTCCTGGCAAAGATGCTGTCGGACAGGCCTGAACGGATTCCCAGCTTTTGGCGCGGGATGTTGCCTGCTTTGTTCCTATCTGGTTTTGCTTTTGCGCTGATCATGATGCAGCCCGATCTGGGGACAGGGACAGTACTGATGGCGACCACTGTGGTGATATTGTTTGCTGCCGGAAGCAGGATACTGCATCTTGGCGGACTGGCGGTTTTAGGGATGGTTGCCTTTATCGGTTTAATCGTTGCCGCGCCATATCGTATGCAACGAATTACCGCCTTTTTCGATCCGTGGCAAGATCCCCAGGGTGCGGGTTATCAATTGTTACAGTCTCTGTATGCGATCGGCCCGGGTGGACTGATGGGGCTTGGTTTAGGGAAGAGCATTCAAAAATTTGGTTATTTGCCAGAGCCGCAAACGGATTTCATCTTTTCCATTCTGGCAGAGGAACTCGGCTTTATTGGCGGCGCTCTGGTCCTTCTGTTGTTTACCGTCTTGGCATGGCGAGGGATACGTGCGGCGATGTATGCGCCTGATTTTTTTGGGAGTCTGGTGGCCATCGGGATTATTTCAATGATCATGATTCAGGTGGTGATCAACATTGGCGTCGTGACCGGCCTCTTTCCGGTGACCGGGATTACCTTGCCATTCTTGAGTTATGGGGGTTCTTCCCTGACGATTGTGTTGACGGCGGTTGGACTTCTCTTGAATATCTCCCGGCATGCGCAGCCATTTCCATTCCGCAAATAGTTGCTTTCGAACAAATGATGTGGGGGAAAGAACGGCTTGCCGGGAAAACGGGTAAGGATGTGATGGAGCCATGAAGCTGGTCTTATCCGGAGGTGGGACAGGTGGGCATGTCTATCCGGCTTTGGCGGTGGCGCGGCAGTGGTTGCGGCTGTCTCCTGAGAATCAGATTCTTTATATCGGCACGGAAAAGGGTTTAGAGAGAACGATCGTTACAAAGGCAGGATTTCCTTTTGAAAAGATTGAGGTACAGGGCTTCAAGCGTTCTCTTAGCCTTTATAATTTGCAAACCATCCAACGCTTCGTGCAAGGCGTGCGTGACGCGAAGCGTCTTTTGCGTTCATTCCAGCCTGATGCCGTGCTGGGAACGGGAGGGTATGTGGCCGGTCCGGTGCTATATGCTGCCCACCGATTAAAGATTCCGATTGCCATTCATGAGCAGAACGTCATCCCAGGATTGACCAACCGTTTTTTGTCACGGTACGCCGACCTGATTGCACTCAGCTTTCCTGATACGGAAAAATATTTTCGTGCATCGAAAAACATCTTATTGACTGGAAACCCACGAGCCTCTGAAGTGGTGCAGGCCGATCCCGGCAAAGGATGGGCTGCTGTGTCTCAGCCTCCTGGAACAAAAATGGTCCTGGTGGTGGGGGGCAGCCGTGGGGCGGAAGCGATCAATGAGGCATTTTTGGCTATGATCCCGCAGCTGGAAGCGTTACCGGATATTCATTTTGTCTATGTGACGGGCCAAGTTCACTATGAGAGGATCTGCAGGAAAGCAGAGCAGCAATTGTCCCTCCACCCTTCCATCAGGAAGCAGTTGACGATCTTGCCGTTTCTCGACGAGATGCCGGAAGTGCTGGCGGCTTCCACATTGGTTGTCAGCCGCGCCGGCGCGACGATGCTGTCGGAAGTGACGGCTTTGGGACTGCCATCGATCCTCATTCCCTCGCCTTATGTGACCAACAATCACCAGGAGAAAAATGCCCTTTGGTTGACGGAGTCTGGCGCTGCTGTCATGATCCGGGAACATCAGCTTTCTGCCGGGCGGCTCTTTGCGGAACTCGAGCGATTGCTGAAAAGTCCACAATGCCTTCAGGAAATGGGGCGTTCCGCGAAAAAAATGGGACAACCTGATGCCTGTCAAAAGCTCTGTCAGGCCCTGCTCGGGATTGTCCGACGGTAGGCAGGTGTCACAGAATTCCGTTCTCGCATACGATAACACAGCACGATGCCTCTGACCTTGTGTCGAACCTGTCCGTTGCGCTCCGAGTAAAAACCACCAGCAGGAGGGAAGCTGTTCATGCACGATTTGGCGATGCATCTGAGAAAAGCGGAGGTAGGCCTTGTGTTGGAAAAAGAACCGATGGCCAACCACACCACCTGGAGGGTAGGTGGACCCGCAGATATATTTGTCGTTCCAACCAATCAGGAACAGTTGGTCGAGGTGATGAAACAAATTCATGAGGCGGCTGTCCCCTGGTTTGTGATTGGGCGGGGTTCCAACTTGCTGGTTCGTGATGGAGGGATTCGCGGGGTTGTTTTATCCCTTAATCAACTGAACAGGATTCGGTTCGAAGGTCATCGAATGATTGCGGAAGGAGGATGTTCCTTCGTCCGGTTGTCCGTTCTTGCGGCGCAGCAAGGCCTGAGCGGCTTGGAATTTGCTGGTGGGATACCTGGAAGCGTGGGTGGGGCTGTCTTTATGAATGCCGGTGCTCACGGGTCAGATGTATCGCGGGTGTTGGAGGCAGTGACCGTGCTGTATGAGGATGGCCAAGTGCGTTATACCCGGGATGAGATGGGATTTGCCTATCGTACATCCCGCTTGCAAAAGGAAAAGGGTATTGTCAGTGAAGCCATCTTCCATCTTCAGCCCTTGGATCGCGCCGAGATCATGGAAACGATGCGGCAATATCGTTTGAAACGGCTTGCCACCCAACCTTTGAACATGCCGTGTGCGGGCAGTGTGTTCCGGAATCCGGAAGGGGATTTCGCTGCACGTCTGATTGAGGCGGCCGGCTTGAAAGGAGCGACTGTGGGTGGGGCCCAAATTTCCACTGTTCATGCCAACTTTATCGTAAATACAGGCAATGCTACGGCAAAGGACGTGCTGTCGTTGATTGCTCATTGTCAGGAAGTGGTATGGCAACAATTTGGGGTTTGCTTGCATACGGAGGTGCGGATCGCGGGGGAGGATTGAGGAGCGGAGGTGAGACATTGGAGTTTGTCATTCAGGGGGGAACACCTCTCAGTGGTTCGGTCCGCGTTCACGGCGCGAAAAATGCAGCATTGCCGATCCTGGCAGCCACTGTCTTAGCAAGTGGCGAATATGTGCTGCACGATTTTCCTCAGTTGACGGACATTGGCACGATGTTGCAGATTTTGGAATCATTGGGTATCCGTAAAATGCTGGAAGGCAGGCACGTCATGTTGGATACCAGCTCGCTTTCTTCATCGGTCGTACCAGAGTCTCTGATGAGTCAAATGCGTTCCTCCATTTTTCTCATGGGTCCGCTCTTGGCCCGGTTTGGCGAAGTGACCGTATCCCGGCCTGGCGGATGTGCCATTGGGGAACGGCGTATCGACTTACATCTGGATGGTCTGGAACGAATGGGCGCGGAAATCATCCAACTAAACGGCCGTCTGGTTTGTCGCGCGTCTCGTCTTTATGGCACGACCATTTATCTCGATTATCCGAGCGTGGGTGCCACAGAAAACCTGATGATGGCCGCGACATTAGCGGAAGGTGAAACTGTGATTCACCATGCTGCCAAGGAACCAGAAATCGTGGATCTGCAACATTTCCTCAATGCGATGGGCGCAAAAATCAAGGGTGCCGGAACCGATACCATCGTCATTCAAGGGGTCAGAAAGCTCTGGACGACCGAACACACGGTGATGCCTGATCGGATCGTTGCCGGTACGCTGATGGTGGCTGGGGCTATGACCTGTGGACAAGTGGTTCTGGAAAACGTCATTCCTGATCACGTACGGATTCTGATTGAACTGCTGCAACAGGCCGGGTGTCGGGTCAAGGAAGGGGATTCGGCATTATTTGTCAGAGGAATAGGAAGACCGAAGGCGATTAAAAAGCTAACCACCTCCCCGTTTCCCGGTTTCCCGACTGATATGCAAGCGCAAATGATGGCCTTTTTAAGTATTGCGGATGGTGTAAGTATTCTCAAGGAAACGGTTTTTGATGCACGCTTTCGGCATGTAAACGAACTGAACCGGATGGGCGCTTCCATCTATGTGGATTTAAACACAGCTTTTATACGTGGTGTCAAGCAACTGACTGGCGCAGTCGTTGAGGCCTCCGATTTGCGAGCCGGGGCCGCATTGGTTCTGGCAGGTCTGGTCGCCGACGGGGTGACCAGGGTACAACAAATTCATCATATTGATCGGGGATATGAGCGCTTGGAAGAAACCTTGCTACAGTTAGGGGCCAAGATTTCACGAGAAACGGTAGAATGAGAGAAAAGAAGCGGTGTATAATGAAATATATGTACATCGCTTCTTTCATATTGCTGTTTTGAAGCAATTTTTCAAGAGAGAGTTTTTTCAAAAGGACGAGATAGTACGATGAAAAACTTGTTGCCTTATCGGCCGGCAAGGCCCAGACTCGCGTATAATCGCTGGATGATTCTGTTCATCATGCTTTTTTTTATTCTTCTGTTATGCCTTCTATACTTTCAATCACCGCTCAGCCGGATTCAGGCGGTTGAGGTGGAAGGAAATCAACTGCTGACGCCTGACGAATTGATCGAATCCAGTGGCCTTTATCAATCCTCCGTATTGAACTTGTTGCGCAAACAACAAATCGAAAAAAAAATCAAGTCTCATCCGGAAGTGGCTCATGTGGAGCTGACGTACGAGTTTCCCAATACGGTTCGCATCAAGGTCAAGGAATGGCAACGGATCGGAAACTGGGAGACGCCTGATGGCCCGTTGGTTCTCCTTGAAAACGGGGCAGTTCTGCAACATCGTACATGGCAGGAAAGTTTTAAAGACAAGCCGTTTATCCGTCAATGGGAAAATGTCCGACTTTTGCCCCTGCTTATCACCGAGTTAAAAAAATTGTCTCCATCCGTACTTGCTCAGATTCAATCGATCCAACCCCATCCCAACAAAAATGAGCCGGAACAGATTATTTTGCACATGAAGTACGGATTGGAAGTACATACAACTCTTTCTGATCTGGGGAAGCAACTTTCGGTATATCCGCAAATTGCCAGTTATCTGCAAGAGAAACAAATGGAAGGCGGCATCCTGCATCTGGATGAAGCGGTCTGGTATCAATTTTCCGGAAAGGATGAAACGGCGGATGGAAACACAGAAAGAGGAAAAAGGTCTGAATCAGAGAATGATCCGTCTTAAAAAGGGACAGGTCGTTCTGACGTTTATCTTTTTGTTGCTTGGCATTCTTTTGGCTTTTCAATACAATCAAGTGACATTTTCCGAAAAACAACGGCCGAGGGAAAGTGAGTACCGATATGACAGTGAGACAGAAGTAGCGCTTCAAGAGGAACTTTTGACCATACGGGAGGAAAACAGCAGATTAGAAGAACAGCTGGCTTTACTCCAGGCGGAAACAGCGGAGATGGAAGAAAGCTTGACCACTCACAAAGGAAACATTCAGATGCTGTATGACGAGTTGGAAAAGATGCGGATGATGGCCGCTTTAGTTCCGGTGACTGGTCCCGGCTTGGTCATTGTTTTGAATGACAGTCCCATGGCAAAGTCGGTAGCACCGGAAGAGAAGGATAACTACCTGGTTCATGTGGAGGATTTGCGTGCTGTTGTCAATGATTTGTTCCTGGCGGGCGCAGAGGCGGTGGCGATTAACGGACAACGGCTCGGCCCCGTATCTTCTCTGCGTTGTATCGGTCCAGTCATTTACGTGAACGGGAAGCAGATGGCACCACCATTTAAAATCGAGGCTATCGGTCCATCCGATGTGCTTGAGTCGGCGATGAATCTTCCGGGAGGCATTCTTGAGGTCTTGAGGGACTGGAACATTGAAGTAAGCATGAAAAAGTCTGATAAATTGGAGCTTCCGGCAATGATCAATGAAGAGCGGGTCACTCCCAACCTGTTGGAAAAGGCGCTTACCGAAAGTAAACAACCTTCACAGAATGAGTCAGAATAGGGAAAAGGAGCATCTCAATATGAAATCCAAGAAGTGGATTGCCAATTGGCTCATTTTTTTGATCACGGTCATCGCCGGAATGATGTTGGCCATCCAGTTACAAAGCCATGCCGAACCGGGACAAGGTGAATCCAGAGATATGATCCTGTCATTGCGGAACCAGATACAGGATGAACGTAGAAAACACCAGGAGCTGCGGAATGAGATTTTTAAATATCAGATGTTAAAGAACCAATATGAACGGGCAAGTAATGACGAAGAAGAGATTAGCGATGTGATGGTTCGAGAAATGGAAGAAGCGCGTCGTCAGGCAGGTTTGACGACGATGGAGGGTCCTGGACTGATTCTTTATATTGACGTGCCTGATTACCAGCGGGAATTCAATGCTTTTGAGGCTAGACAAAAGGTGTATCAAAAGCTGCTGGACAATGATGTCCGGGCGCTGGTAGATGAATTGTACGGCAACGGTGCCAAAGCTATTTCCATCAATAATTATCGAGTACTCGTTTACTCCGCGATCCGGAAAGTGGCTAACAGCATCCAGGTGAATACCCATCCCATTGCGTTACCGTTTGAAGTGCGCGTCATCGGAGATGCTGACATGTTACTTGCCGCGCTTCAGGTTTCTGACATCCCCAATATTTTCAGAGAAATTGGTCTGGAAATAACTCCCGAGAAAAAAGAGACGGTGACTGTTCCTCCTTATCAAGAAAAACAGGACATTGAACACATGAAACGTTTGAAAGAGAGTGATTGAAGCATGTGGTTACCGTTGGCCGGATTGTTGATTGGCATTTTGTTGGGGTTGAGCTCAGATATTCAAGTCCCGCCCGCGTGGAGCCATTATTTGGCTGTGGCTTTGCTAGCTGCCTTAGATACCGTGTTTGGAGGCATGCGTGCCAACCTGGAAGGCATTTTTGATGTGCGTGTGTTTAGCAGCGGTTTTTTCTTTAACACCTTGCTGGCAGCAGGACTGGCATTTTTGGGTGAGCAGATCGGGATTGATTTATATTTGGCGGCCATTGTTGTCTTTGGAACGCGCTTGTTTAACAACCTGGCCATCATCCGCCGAATCTTGCTGAATCGATGGTCTGATCGACGGCCTCAGGAGAGAGAGAGGAAAAAAATGGCCTGAAAAAAAGTTTTGGAAAAAAAGGAAATCGCCTTCTGACGTTGAATTTAATCTGGAAGGAGCTTTTTTTCTCCCGCCTTGGGTGGCGATGGGTTAGACTTTAGGGAGGTGCCACTGTTTGAGCAACTTAGATTATCTTATTGCGCTGGATATCGGTACATCCAAGATCCGAGTGATGATCGGCGAGTACCATTCAAATACAGTACAGGTCATTGGTGTTGGTTCATCATCTGCGCATGGGATCAAAAAAGGAGCCATTGTGGATATTGACCAAACGGTTGAATCCATCAAGCAGGCTGTTGCACAGGCGGAGCAGATGGTGGATCTGCGCATCCATGAGGTGGTTGTGGGAATTTCTGGAAATCACATTGAGCTGCTTTCTGGTCACGGTGTGGTCGCCGTCTCCAATGAGGATCGGGAAATTGGCGAAGCGGACATTGAGCGGGTGCTGCAAGCTTCGAGGGTGATTGCGCTGCCGCCGGATCGGGAAGTGATCGACATCGTTCCCAAGGAATTCATCGTCGATGGCCTGCGGGATATCCGCGATCCGCGGGGAATGATCGGTGTGCGTTTGGAAGTAGAAGCCACCATTATTACTGGTTCGAGAACCTGGTTACATAATCTGAACCGTTGTATTGAGCGCGCCGGATTGCAGGTCGGCGGATACGTGTTGATGCCGTTGGCTGCGGCAGAGGTTGCCCTTTCCGCGGATGAAAAAAAACTAGGCGTGATTTTAATCGATTTGGGTGCCGGTTCGACCGACATTGCCATCTTTGAAAACGGCGGACTGACCAGAACCAGTGTGTTGCCGATCGGCGGGGAGTATATTACGAACGATATTGCCATCGGATTGCGCACACAGACGGATGTGGCGGAACGGATCAAACTGAGGTATGGACATGCCCTGATCGCTGCCGCGAACGATACAGAGGTATTCCAGGTGCCTCGCATCGGCAGTCAATCGGAAGAAAAGTTCAATCAAGCCGAGTTGGCCGAAATCATTGAACCGCGTGTGGAGGAGATTTTTTATCTGATTCGGCAAGAAGTGGATCGACTCACGGATAAAGAGCCGGCAGGTGGTTATGTCCTGATTGGGGGCGCTGTATCCCTTCCTGGATTGCGGGAAATGGCGGAGGCCGTTTTGGGGAATACGGTACGGATTGCCCAGCCGGAATTTGTCGGCTTCCGGGATCCGGCTTATGTGAATGGAGCGGGGATGATTCTCTATGTGGCAAAACGCCAAACCCGAACCTCCGGCGTTACTCCTGTTGATAACAAACCTACTCCGAATCGTAAGAAAAAAGGGAACCGGAAGGGATCGCCCTTTGAAAGGTTCAAAAATTGGTTGAGCGAATTTATTTGATTTCTTATGACAAATGCGAGGGAGGAACAGAGATGCTGGAGTTTGAGATGGATTTCCAGTCGCTGGCTCAGATCAAAGTGATTGGCGTCGGCGGCGGTGGGAGCAATGCTGTCAACCGGATGGTTGAAGCTGGCGTGCAGGGCGTCGAATTTATTACGGTAAACACGGATGCGCAGGCACTCAACCTTTCCAAGGCGGAACATAAAATACAGATTGGGGAAAAGTTGACCCGGGGTCTTGGGGCAGGAGCCAATCCGGAAATCGGCAAAAAAGCTGCTGAAGAAAGCAGGGAGATGTTGGAGAACATTCTCAAAGGGGCCGACATGGTGTTCGTCACTGCCGGTATGGGTGGCGGCACTGGAACCGGTGCCGCGCCTGTGATCGCAGAAGTGGCCAAGTCTCTTGGAGCATTGACGGTGGGTGTCGTGACACGGCCCTTTAGTTTCGAAGGGCGACGCCGGGCGATGCAGGCAGAGAGTGGGATCGCCATGCTGAAGGAAAAAGTGGATACCCTGATTGTCATTCCGAATGATCGTCTGCTGGAGATTGTGGACAAGAATACTCCCATGTTGCAGGCCTTTCGGGAGGCGGACAATGTGCTTCGCCAAGGTGTGCAAGGCATTTCCGATCTCATTGCCGTTCCGGGGCTAATCAATCTGGATTTTGCCGATGTGAAGACGATCATGACGGAACGGGGATCGGCCCTGATGGGAATTGGCGTCTCCTCAGGCGAGAACCGTGCAACGGAGGCGGCCAAGAAAGCGATCTGCAGTCCCCTTCTGGAAACTTCCATTGATGGAGCGCGTGGGGTATTGATGAATATCACGGGTGGCGCCAACTTGAGCCTTTACGAAGTCAACGAAGCTGCCGATATCGTCGCATCGGCGGCCGATCAGGATGTGAACATGATTTTCGGCGCCGTGATCAAGGAAGACCTGGAAGATGAAATTTTAGTCACCGTCATTGCAACAGGCTTTGAACATCGACAAGAACAAAAACGGCCGAGCAGCAAACCGGAAAAAGAGGATCTCAAGCTGGATCTCCGTCCATTTAATACCTCCGACAACTTGGACATTCCCACCTTTTTGCGAAATCGGAACCGCCGTTAAGGAACATTGAGCTTATCCGTATCTTAATCTGAAAATCCGCGCCAGGATGAAGAGGCGTGGATTTTTTGTTTTAAAGCCAAAAATCCGGCAAAAAAAGTGCGCTCATCCTGTCAAGATTAGACAGACATTGAAATATAGATGGACTATACTGGCCTTACTCATGGTGTTGGGGGCTCGTCTATGGTGTACCTCGATCTGCTGTTTGTCCAAAATGTGCTGATCGACTATTTGCTCTTATCGTTGACGAGTACCTGGAGAAACCAGCCGGCACGACGGTGGCGTTTATTGGCGGCGGCATTTTTAGGCGGCATGTATGTGCTGTTTTTCTTTTTCCTTGCGTTTGGGTTTATGTATACGTTCATCACCAAGATCCTGTTTTCAGGCATCATGGTTATGGTTGCCTTTGGATTTGGTGATTGGCGGGGATACTTGCGCTTGGTTTGCGCATTTTACATGACCGCTTTTCTCGTCGGCGGCGGCGTGATTGCATTTTATTGGCTCTTGCAGTCGCAGGTGGATGTCCTCTACTATTTCCAATTTCTGAGAGCGATGGATATGACGCAATTAAGTGTCATGTGCGTGCTGGCAGTGGGTTATCCGCTGTCATGGATTTTTGCCAGGTCTACCTATCGTTCGCTCCGGCATCAAAAACTGAAATGGGACCACCTGATCCGGGTGGAAGGAGAGATTTGCGGGCAGTGCTTTCAGTGCATCGGTCTTGTCGATACCGGAAACCAGTTATATGATCCGCTCAGCCGCATACCTGTGATGATGATCGAGGTTACTGTCCTGCCGTTTCTACCGCAACAAATATTGCGATGGGTTGAGGAATCAAAGGAAGCCTGTGTCGTGCGGGAGATGGACAGGATTGACGATCTTTGGGCCAGCCGCCTGCGCTTCATCCCTTATCGGACGATTGGACAGCAGCAGTCATGGTTAATCGCCTTGCGACCAGAGCAACTTTCCTTATGGACCTCGCAACGCAAGCACGAGGTTCAAAAAGTGCTGATCGGTCTGACGTCAACGCCATTGTCTCCTGATGGTGCATACCAGGCCATTGTGCATCCATCCCTACTGCAATATCAAGCGAACTGAGGAGGTCGAGCCAGTGTTGCTCATCAGATGGCGTTTGCAGATCCGGCTTTGGTGGTATAAGCTCCTGTTTAAGTTTGGGTTAAAATCGGAAGAGGTCTACTATATTGGTGGCAGCGAGGCCTTGCCTCCTCCTTTGACCAAGGAAGAGGAACAGGTTTTGTTGAAAAAGTTGCCGGCAGGTGATCCCGCTGTCCGGGCGATGTTGATCGAACGGAATTTACGGCTGGTCGTATACATCGCCCGCAAGTTCGAAAATACTCGTGTCAATATCGAAGATCTGATCTCGATCGGCACGATCGGACTGATCAAAGCGGTCAATACTTTTGATCCGGAGAAAAAGATCAAGCTGGCCACCTATGCCTCGCGATGCATTGAAAACGAGATATTGATGTATCTGCGAAGAAACAACAAAACACGCTCGGAAGTATCGTTTGACGAACCTTTGAACGTGGACTGGGATGGAAATGAATTGTTGTTGTCCGATGTTTTGGGGACCGAAAGTGACATGATTTACCGGCATTTGGATGAAGAGATTGACCGGGCGTTACTACATAAAGCGCTGGCGAAACTGTCGGATCGTGAACGAACGATTATGGAGCTGCGATTTGGCCTGGATGGCGGTGAGGAGCGGACGCAAAAGGATGTCGCAGATCTGTTGGGCATCTCCCAATCCTATATTTCCCGACTCGAAAAGCGAATCATCAATCGATTGCGAAAGGAATTCAGTAAAATGATGTAAAGAATATTTTTCCCTCCTCAGGAGATAATGAACATCGACGAGCATACAAGTCCCTTAGCTTGAGGAGGGAGAAGTTTGGCCAGGAACAAGGTGGAAATCTGCGGTGTAGACACATCCAGGCTCCCTGTATTGACCAATGATGAAATGCGTCTGTTATTCAAAGAGTATCAGGATGGCGATCGATCTGCCCGGCAGAAACTGGTCAACGGCAATCTCCGTTTGGTGCTCAGTGTCATTCAGCGGTTTAACAACCGCGGGGAATATGTGGATGACCTTTTTCAAGTCGGATGCATTGGTTTAATGAAGGCCATTGACAATTTTGATTTGGGACAGAATGTCAAGTTTTCAACCTATGCTGTCCCGATGATCATTGGTGAAATCCGCCGTTATCTCAGAGACAATAACCCGATTCGGGTATCCCGTTCTTTGCGGGATATTGCGTACAAGGCATTGCAGATCAGAGACGAGTTGACGAATCTGCACTCACGTGAGCCAACCGTCGTTGAAATCTCTGAGAAACTGGGATTGCCAAAAGAGGATGTGGTGTTTGCGCTGGATGCCATTCAGGATCCCGTTTCTTTGTTTGAGCCAATCTATCATGATGGCGGGGATCCCATCTACGTCATGGATCAAATCAGTGATGAGCGGCACAGAGATGCCCAATGGCTGGAAGAGATCGCCCTGAGGGAGGCGATGAAAAAGTTGAATGCGCGCGAAAAGCTGATCCTATCGATGCGCTTTTTTGAGGGGAAAACACAGGTTGAGGTAGCGGAAGAAATCGGCATTTCACAAGCTCAAGTTTCCCGTTTGGAAAAAGCCGCGATTCAACAAATGCAAAGAGATGTGAAAAGTTAGGAGCTCCGTTTTGAGAGCTCCTTTTTAGATGGATACATAAACCCCTCTCCACACATATACATAACTACGAAGGGGAAGATGGGATGCCGAAAGGTGGGGAAACGGGTGAAAATCTCTGACTTGCAATCCAGAGTAGTCATCAATATTCACGACGGTAAACGGATGGGCCATATCACCGATGTAGAGATCGACACAGAGCGTGGTCGGATTACTGCGGTGGTCTTGCCTGGAGAAGGAAAATTTTTTGGCATGTTCGGGAATGGAAAAGAAACAGTGATCCCTTGGAGCAACATTGTCAAAATCGGGATCGACTGTGTTCTCGTGCGCATCGAGGGAGATTCGGTTCATCCGACGATTCATGGTATGAGTAAAATGTTTGTGGGTGAGGGCACTAAAAATCAGCCCCCTCATTAAGAACGGGTGAAACCCGTGCTTAATGAGGGGGACACCAAGCGAAGCGCGGTAGAAAAAGTGTGAAAAACAAATGGAACGAGGGCCC
>CAMTVR010000026.1:0-32897 GCA_947085265.1 uncultured Bacillus sp.
GAGACAGTTAGGCGTAGCCTAACGTCTACCAGAACCGTGGGACACACGGGGTTAGCTCGGTCCATTTCCCATCATGAGATGGGATTACCCGAGAAGCCCCCACCTCTAAGCGTCAGCGTAGGTGGTGGGAGCATGTCACGATGAAATATTTCATCATCTCAACATGTTCATCAAGGAGGGACTGTCCATGAACGCCGTACTGGTGACGGTGATCTGCTTGGTCATCTACTTTTTCGGTTACCGTTTTTACTCCAAGTATCTGGCTGAAAAAGTTTACCGTTTGGATCCTGAATTCAAAACGCCGGCCCATGAATTTAATGACGGCGTTGACTATGTACCGACAAACAAATTTGTTCTCTGGGGACACCATTTCAGCTCGGTGGCAGGAGCCGCTCCCATTGTGGGGCCGGCCATCGCCGTTGTCTGGGGTTGGTTGCCCGCGTTGTTGTGGGTGGTTCTGGGAACCGTCTTTTTTGCCGGGATGCACGACTTTGGAACCCTATGGGCATCGGCAAGGAACCGGGGACAATCGATGGGTTCCATCACCCAATCGGTCATCGGAAAGCGCGCCGTCGGACTCTTCCTGTTGATCATTTTCTTTTTGCTCCTGATGGTCAATGCGGTGTTTGCCGTCACGATCGCCGGACTATTCACCAACTTCCCGGGAAGTGTCCTCCCCTATTGGCTTCAGATTCCAGTGGCCGTAGCCATCGGAATTCTCGTCTACAAAAAAGGGAGCAAGCTCTTTTGGCCGTCGATCATCGGATTGCTTCTCCTCATCTTTTTTATTTTTGTCGGTGTATGGTTTCCCATCACCTTGCCGGAAACCATCTTTGGTCTCTCCAGCATCGCCTGGTGGGTGCTGATCATGTTGATTTACGGGGCGGTGGCCTCCCGATTGCCCGTATGGCTATTGCTTCAACCTCGGGATTACATTAACTCGCACTTGCTATTCCTGGGATTGATCGTGATTTATATCGGCCTGTTTGCCACCAATCCCAATTTTATCGCGCCGCCGATCAACACCGACGTGCCAGCCGGTACCCCGCCGCTGTTGCCGTTGCTCTTTGTCACGGTCGCTTGTGGGGCAATTTCCGGTTTCCACGGCCTCGTCAGTTCCGGCACCTCGTCCAAACAGCTGGCGCGAGAGACGGATGCCCGTTTTGTCGGCTACTTTGGCGCGATGGGTGAAGGGATGCTGGCGTTGGCAGCGATTATGGCCACCGCCGCTGGTTTTGGCACCTTCGACAGGTGGATTGAACATTATGGTGACTGGGGAAAGGCCAACGGAGGGGGGACAGCCGCCTTCGTCCTCGGAGCCAGCAATTTCTTGTCAAACATCGGAATCCCAAACGATTTTGGCGCTGTGTTCATCTCCATCATGATTATCGCTTTTGCCGCAACCACACTGGACACATCCATGCGCCTGCAGCGTTTTATCTTATCTGAAATCGGGGAACAGTATCATATTCCCGTCCTGAAAAACGTGGACGTTGCCACCATTGTGGCCTTCTTGACCTGTGTATTGCTGGCCTTCTTCGCCGATCCGTCCAAGCCTGGCGCGGGCGGGATGATTCTCTGGCCGCTGTTTGGCACCACCAACCAGTTGACAGCTGGACTTTCGTTGATTATCCTGACTCTGATGTTATGGAAACTGAAGCGAAATTTCCTGGTTTCCCTGATTCCCATGATCGTCATCATTATCATGACCACATCCAGTATGTTTATCAATATCGGCCAATACCTCAAGACAGGAAACACGTTATTGGTCATCGTCGGAAGCATCATTTTGGTGCTCAACATCTGGCTCATCCTGGAAGGAATTGCGGCCGCGATGCGCGAGAAGAACAATCCATCTGCAATCGATCATTCCGCTTAACGATCCAGGCAAGGACATGCTGGATATCTTCCAGCAAAACCGGTTCCATTCCGGCCAGATCATGTTCGCGTATGCTGGTGGATAAGATAAGCTGCATTGGCACGTGATGCTTTGCCAACGCTCGGCGGGGTTGTCCATCCCGCCGAGTTATTCATAGCGGGAATGCGAAAACTTCTTTGCACCAGGAGTGTGAGAACATGAAAAAAACGCCTCAACCTAAGGAGCTTTGGGAAATAATCACTCGTTTCTATGATGAAATGTACTTTGCTCCTTATCGTCAAACGATGAAGCGGCAACTCAGAGATGAAGAAGAGGTCTTTATGTTGCTCTGCTTTTCCGAAATGCTGGGAATCCCCAACCCGCTTTCTTACTATACGCTCGAGCTGATTCCCCATATGCTGGAAAACTATCATCAATGGCACAAACGGATGGGCTTTGAAAAATCGCCTTTTGACGAGATCCGTTGTTGCTGAGCAGGAGGGAACTCATTTTGCGTTTTCTTAAGCGAAAAGCAGCCAAAGCCGCCCATGAACAGAAAGACGGAAATCTGGAAAAAGCCACTCGCCCCGAACATTCGCATGCGCCGCATGCACATCGGCACGCACAGATCACCTTTTTTGGCGGCAAAGGAGGGGTCGGTAAAACCACATGCTCGACGGCGTACGCCCTGTTGTCGGCAGAAGCCGGTAATAAAACACTCCTGGTCTCCACCGATCCGGCGCATTCACTCGGCGATCTGCTGGAAGTTTCGCTGGGGGATCAGCCGAAACAGATCCTGGAACATTTGTGGGTGCGGGAAATGAATCCAGAGCAAGCAGCCAAAAATTACATGGAGGAAGTGAAAGGAAACCTTCGCCGGCTCGCTTCACCCAACCTCTGGTCGGAGGTAGAACGTCAAGTGGAGATCGCGTCCGTATCGCCCGGAGCGGATGAGGCGGCGCTTTTTGATGAAATGGTAAAAGTGATTGTCGGCACCGACGGCCAGTATGAACAGGTGGTATTTGACACCGCTCCGACGGGACACACCTTGCGGCTGTTGTCTTTGCCTGAGTTGATGGGCATCTGGATCGAGGGCATGCTGGCCCGTCGTGAAAAGGTTCGGGAAATGAACCGGATGCTCAACAACATTGCGGGGGTGCGGGAGGAACGCACCGATCCGGTTTACCAGCTCCTGCAACGGCGCAAAAATCTATTTGCTGAGGCGCGGCACATTCTCTTGGATGCAAACCAGACCACGTTTTACTTCGTCCTTAACCCGGAACAGCTGCCGATTCTGGAAACCGCCAAGGCGGTAAAACTGCTGAAAAGATATCACATTCAGATGGGGGGATTGATCGTCAATCGAGTGCTGCCGCCTGAGGCAGACGGTGAGTTTTTGGCGAGAAGGCGGCAACAGGAAGCGGTCTATCTCGAGGAAATCGAAAGGCGCTTTCAAGGGCTCAACAAGGTGCGGATTCCGTTGCTTCCGCATGACATTCGCGGCCTGGAAGGCGTGCGTTGGGTGGCCAGACAGATGGCGGAGCAGTTTCCACTTTTCGCATCGACCAGCCCACACTCATGATAACACAATGTTCAAAAAATAACATGAGGTAGAAAAGATCATGTAAAATATTCAATTTTTGCTCGTGGAAAATGAAGCATAATCTTCGCTTCTAGCAGTTCCTGCAACTCAGCGGCTTCTTCGTCACGGTATACGTATTTCCCCCTGCCATACTTGCCCCATTTGAATTTGCGTTCTTCTTCGCGCATCTCCAATCGGGTATTGGGATAACGCTGTAGAATAATCGACTTGGCCACGTTTGTAAACCGGTGCTGAATGAGCTCAAAAGTCAGATCCGGATGCTCGTTCAACACCCGATGGCCGGCCAATTGTTCCAGCAATTGGGAGTACTGCTCCTGCCAGCCATCGAAACGGTACAGCGGAGCCAAGATAAAACCGATCGGGTAGGCTGCCGCCGCCGCCTTCTCGGCTGCAGCGATGCGCAACTCAAGCGGGGAAGTGGAAGGCTCAAAATACTTGACGACATAATCCGCGTTCAAACTAAACCGGATCCGCGTGTGCCCGTTGTGGGGAACGGAAAGCAGCGAATCCACAAAGTGGAACTTGGTTACAAACCGGAGACGTCCCAACGGTTGTTCCGCCATAAAGCGGATCGCCTCCTTTAGACTTCCCGTAAGATGCTCCACAGCCAAGGGATCAGAGGTACATGCTGCCTCAAAGCGGGTGACCTCCGGCTCCCGCTCTTGGATGTATTGTTTCGCCTTGTTCAATATCTCCTCCACATTGACATATACCCGTACATACGGTTTGGTTCCCAGGTTGGTATTTAGATAACAATAATGACAGTGAGCGATACATCCGGTGCCCAGTGGTAGCGCGTATTCGGCGGAAGGCTTGGAAGGCTCGAATTTCAGCGAACGTTTGACCCCGACCACCAGTGTCCGCTTGGCAATGCGGTAGGTCTCCGCATCTGTCTCGCCTGCCAGTCCTCTAATCTGATTATGGCTGGTAGTCATCCGGATGGGCACGCGCCAATCTCTCATCATGCGATATAGTTTTTTCCCCAAAGGATATTCCAGGGAAGCAGGCTCAAAATAGACTTGTTCAGGAACAAATGGCTGCGGACCGCTTTGTCCTGCCCCTTTTCGGACGGCGCTTTTCTGTTGTTTTCTTTTGGACGTCTGCATCTGCTCGGTTGGGGGCATCAAGGTCGACGCTCCTTTTTAACCTAGTATGTCACGCTATCTCACTTCTACTCCACGTCGCTCAAGATCCGTCCCAGAACCAAAAAGGCCGCTGGACAGATTACCGCAGCGACCTCCTCATCGTCTGTAATTATGATTTTTTGTCCCTACGCCTCGAAAATCGGGGTATTTCCTTATCGACAAAAGAAGCCACCCCGATCGGAAAATCGATCGGGTCGACAAAGGTGTGTCTAGGGTTCCCCCATGGAACCTCATGTCGCGGCTTGACGAGCGCCACATTGCGCTTGACCGCCTGCAGGGAAGCGGGAGACTGGCTGGCAATCAGGTACCCCTTTTCCACTGCAAAGCGATCCAGCTTCTCCTCTTCGACCAAATAATTTAACAGTCCTAGCTGAATACACTCCTCCGCGCTATAGATGCGGTTAGTGTAGACCAGGTCTTTCGTCCTGCTGGGACCGATCAGATCCACCAATCGCTTGGTAAAGCTTGGGTCGAGCGTGATCCCGAGTCTCCCGACCGGCATCCCCATCTTCGTCAGCGGAGAGCCAATCCGCAGATCACAAGCTAAGGCCAACTGCAAACCCGCCCCCATCGCCGGACCATTGATGACCGCCACTGTCGGAAACGGCAGACGCTCTACTGCAGAAATGGCCTTGTCCATGACATGAAACGCCTCTTCGGCCTCCTCCAAACTCATCCGGTGAAATTCTTTCAGATCTGAGCCTGCCGTAAACTGCTCGCCGGCTCCCCGAATGAGCAGCACCCGGTTCTTCGGGTTGTCAGAAACCCGTTGGACCACCGCGGCCAGCTCATCCCACATCTGAACGGTCAAGGCATTGCGTAAATGGGGACGGTGCAAGGTGATGATGGCCAGTCCGGCCGTCTCCTGCAGCGTAATCTTCTCCTCTGGACTCATGCGGCTGATGTGCACTTTCATGGTGTTCGCTCCCTTTTAAGCATGCTTAACTGTTAACCAATACTTTGCTCCTCAGTGGCACCGGTTGACACAGGGGTGCCCTTCACCCAATCACGCTCCAGCAACAGCCAAAGCACGACACCGACGCCCAATCCCCAGGCAGCTCCCTTGCTGGCCAGCACAGCTCCGATAATGGCGGCAATACCCATCTGCAACGTTCCCTCTTTTTTCAACATCTCGATCGCCAAATAACCGCACAGATACCCTTGGATCAGCATCGTCAGCGACATGCCGATGTTGACGCCCGGCTGGAACAACGACACCACTGGGCCAAGCAGCAGCGCAATGCTCATGCCCCAGAATATCCCCGTGGCCCCGCCCCAGTAACTGTCCATCTCCTCCCGCTTGCTGTTGATATACCGGTTGACCACCAACACCTGGCCACCCGTCCACTGTGGACCGGACAGTCCCGGGAAGGGCATGAAAACCCCTTCAAAAAAGTTCCGAATCGAGACGATGATGCTGTTGCGTGTCGCGCTAAACGCAATTCGCTCATCCTTGCGTGCTTCGTTGGCGGAGTTAACCAACGTGTTCACGACCAGGATATCCCCAAAGGCGATGATATAAGCCGCAAAGGCCAAGGGGAAAGCCTGAACAAACATCTCCAGCGGCGGAAAACCGACAGCAAATATGCTGTACTTGGAAACAATTTCGCCAAAAGGAATCGGAACAAGATTCCAACTTAATTGCGGGCGTTGCACTTCACCGATGATGATACCAAAAATATAAGCAATCGCAAAGGGCACGGCAATGCCAAATTGCGCGACATACCGGAAAAAACCATATTTTTCCCGGAGCGGCGCCGCGGTTTTGGAAAACATCATGAAGAAACCCAGGGCGGCCCCGAGGAGGATCGTGACCGGCATCTTCCAAACCCGTCCGGAAGCCGCAAATTCGTTGTATATGGCAGCCATCGCCGCACCGAAGAGGATACCGGCCTTGATCGAGTTGGGCACCCGGCTTACTAGTGCTTCCGCCCCCTTAAAAATCCCCATGATGAGAAAGATCAACGCGACTAAAAGCTGCAGGGCGATCAATGCCTGAATCCGTGCCTCGCCCTCTGGATAGCTGGATATAAAGCCGACATAGAGAGGAATCCCGGCGGTAATCCAGCCGGCAACCGACGGATCACCGAAATGAGTATGGAGCAAATAGAGAAAATTATTGATGATGACAAAAGCGATCGCCAGTTCAAACGGAATTCCCAGCGTATCCATCATGACCGCAGTAATCCCCATGGGCACTACACAAAGAATCGCTCCCTGAATCCAGTCCGGAAACTCAATCCCGTAGTGCAAGAAGGGCAGGCGGAACTTCAATGCTCCACCCATGTAGGGTTGTTCCGACCCATGTTCTCTCTTCTTTCCAAAGTAAAATGCCATCTGACTCACCCTTTCTATTTAATGAAATATTTTGAATATATATGTTGAGGAAAAGCCTGCTTCAGGATTTAGTAAGGCTTTCCTGAAATTGCACAATCGCTTCCACAAAAACCTGCGGTTGCTCCAGCATCACATAGTGACCGGCACCTTCGATGGTCACTGTCTGCACCCGCGGGCAGATGCCGCGTAGTTCCTCCGCCGCTCCTGGCGGAAGCAGACGATCCTCTGCACCATAGATGGCAAGCACAGGAATGTTCAGCTGCCGCAGCCGCGCTGCACCTTGGCTGTATTGATCACAGCTTCGGAAATCGGCCAAGGTCACTTCTGATGAATTCATCGTTAATTCCTGGCGTTCTTCTGCCAATAGCTCAGGGGCAACCGTCTTGCTGTAGGAAGCGTGAAAAAGCGATTCTGGAAACGTGCCCTGCGCCAGCTGATCCAGGATCTTCGGGTGCACGGGCAGGCGAACGTGACTTGCCGCAAGGACAAGACCGACCACGTTCGGCGTGCGCGCCGCCAACTCAAGGCTAATGAGACCGCCCATCGAATGCCCGACCAGGATCACTTCTTCCTCGATCCGTGAAACCAGCGCCTCCGCGTACCATTCGATGGATACCTGATCGGGCGCCGCCGCATCCCTTGCTTCGCCGTGGCCCGGCAGGTCAACCACCTGCCAAGGAATCCCACCCAGGATGGACGTTGTGCGGCGCCATTTGCTAGCTGTACCTCCCGCACCATGAATAAAGAGGAAGCGGGGCTCAGGTTGTTTCCCCTGCATGTTCCACGTCATCCTTTCTCTATTTTTTAGATCATTCAAGTTTTCATCTCAGTCCGGGCAGCAATGAACGAGCGATGACAATCCGTTGAATCTGGTTGGTACCTTCGTAGATCTGGGTGATCTTGGCATCCCGCATCATCCGTTCCACCGGATAATCCTGGATATATCCGTAACCACCGAGGACTTGCACCGCGTCCGTCGTCACCTGCATGGCCGTATCGGAAGCAAACACCTTGGCCATGGAAGCTAGTTGGGCATGCTCCAAATTTTTGCCTTGAAAATCGGCTTCGTTCAGTGCCGTCGCCGCCCGGTAAACCAAGCCGCGAGCCGCTTCAATCCGGATGGCCATGTCTGCAAGCATGAACTGAATGCCTTGAAACGTCCCGATCGGTCGGCCAAATTGCTCTCGTTCCTGTACGTATTCCAGGCACACGTCCAGTGCCCCCTGGGCAATTCCCAGGGCTTGTGCGCCGATCCCTGGCCGCGTCCGCTCCAAGGTCTTCATCGCAATCAACCAACCGGCACCTTCCTCACCAATGAGGTTTTCTTCGGGGATTCGGCAGTTTTCAAAGAACAGTTGCGCCGTTGGCGAACCTTTGATCCCCATCTTCTTCTCCAACTTCCCAATCGTAAAGCCGGGTGTCCCTGTCTCGACCAGAAAGGCCGTGATTCCCTTCTCCGTCTTGGCGAAGACAGTGTACAGATCTGCTACGCCACCATTGCTGATAAATACTTTTTGTCCGTTGAGAACGTAATACCCGCCTTCTTTCTCCGCACGCGTCTTCATGCTGCGCACATCGGAACCTGCGGTCGGTTCCGTGAGTCCAAACGCACCTATCCGCTTGCCTTGAATCAGTTCAGGCAGATATCGCCGCTTTTGTTCCTCTGAACCGCCGATATAAAGCGGCAACATACCCAGCTCCTGCACCGTCACGATCTGCGACGATGAAGCGCAGACGCGGGCCACTTCTTCCACGACGATGCAATAGCTGAGCAAATCGAGCCCGGCGCCACCGTATTCGGGCGGGAATGTTACGCCAAGGTATCCTTGAGCTGCAAGCAGTTGAAAGATGTCGTATGGGTACTCGCCGCGCTCGTCAATCTCCGCCGCGCGCGGCTTGATCTTCTCGTGCGCGAGGCGGCGGATGTTCTTCCGAATCTCCTGATGTTCCTCGGACAACCGAAAACTCATGGATTCAACCTCCCAGCCGTTGGTTCGCCTGCTCTTTTAACTGCTGTTCAAGGACAAACTTCTGCATCTTGCCGCTGGCCGTCTTTGGCAAGCTGTCGACAAAACGATACTCTCTGGGCCGTTTGTAACGGGCCAGCTTGTCTCCTTCGACGAGAAACCGATCCAGATCCTCGCCTGTCACCTGACTGCCGGGACGACGGACGATAAAAGCCACCACGATTTCGCCCCATTTCTCATCCGGCTTGCCGACAACAGCCGCTTCCAGAACGCCTGGATGCTCGATGAGACAATCCTCCACTTCTCGCGGGTAGATATTTTCCGCACCGGAGATAATCGTGTGATCCATCCGGTCACGGATCCACAGGTATCCGTCTTCATCGATTTCACCCACGTCCCCAGTGTGATACCAGCCATAGGCAAGCGCCTTTTCCGTCGCATCCGGCCGGTTGTAGTATTCCTGCATCATGCATGGACCCCGCACGATGATCTCGCCCACTTCGCCCACTTCACACAAGTTATCGGGATGCGAGGGACTGCCATCCGGCTCCGGCCTGACGACACGCAGTTCATGGTTCATCACCGCCTTACCCGCCGCGCCAGCTTTGGCCAGTTGTTCATCCGCATAGAGTACTGACATCACCGGTCCCATTTCCGTCGTTCCGTACATCTGAACTAATTCAGCACCGATCTTTTCTTTAAAGCGTCGGATCAGCGCCGGAGCCATGGATGCGCCGCCATATCCCAACATCCGAAGTGAGGAGAGGTCGTACTGCTCCAGACCTTTTGCATTCAGCAACATGTTGACCATTGTCGGCGCGGCAAACAGATGCGTCACTTTCTCCTGCTCGATGACCTTCAGTACTTGCTCGGCGTCAAACATCGGCAACAGCAGGTTGGTGGCGCCAATCTGCACCCGCGGCAGAAATGAAGTGTGCAGTTCGGCCGTGTGATTGAGCGGCGCGACGGACAGTCCGATGTCATTTCGTGTGATCCCCATGCACTCCAGCATGATGAAATTGTGGGTAATCATGTTCCGGTGTGGATGGAGGACACCTTTCGGACGGCCGGTCGTTCCGCTGGTGTACATCATGATGTAAGGGTCGGTTTCCAACACCGAAACGTCAGGCTTCTCGTCCGAAATCCCCGTCAACAAGCAAGCCAACGGTTGGGCATATCCTGGAGGATTGGCGTTCGCATACAAATAATGCTGTACCGAAACGCCCAGTTCTCGAGTCCGCGTCACGACATCCAGCACCCGCTCCTCAAAGACGAGCACCTTGGACCTGGCATCGTTGAGGATGAACTGCAGTTCACCGGCAGTCAAGCGGTAGTTGATCGGATTAAAAATCGCCCCGATTTTTGCAGCAGCAAACAATGTCGTGACAAATTCACTGGTATTGTAGAGGAAGACCGAAACTACATCACCCTTGTCCACACCCAGTTGCCGTAACAGGTTGGCCAACCGATTGACAGCCCTGTCCCACTCCAAAAAAGTCCACCGCTGCCCCTTTTCCAGGTCAGCAAGGCCGATCTTATCGGGATAATTACGAGCCGACCATTCGATCAGTTGTCCAATTGTCGCTTTCATCTGGCACCTACCTCCTCCCAAAAGAGTGTAATCTTTCGTTTTTATCCATATTTCAAACATTTTTGCCGAATGCATGCACGGCGAGCGTGCATGTCTGGCCGTACATCCTTACTTACTGTAATCGTAGAAGCCTCTCCCCGTCTTTCTTCCGAGGTGTCCGGCGCGAACCATCTTCCTTAGCAGAGGAGCAGAACGGTATTTGGAATCCTGCGTCTCCTCGTACAAGGAATCCATGACAAAGAGCAATGTATCCAGCCCGATCAGATCGGCCAATGCCAAGGGGCCAATCGGGTGATTGGCGCCCAACTTCATCCCCTTGTCAATATCTTCAGCGCTGGCAATGCCCTCCTGCAAGACAAAAATGGCCTCATTGATCATCGGAACCAGAATGCGGTTGACGGCAAAAAGCGGAGATTCCTTGACGTCGATCGCCTCTTTACCCAAGGACTCGACCCACTTTCGCGCGGCCTGGTAGGTCTCTTCCCGTGTGTCAAAGCCGCGGATCAACTCTACCAGCTTCATCACCGGTACCGGGTTGAAAAAGTGTACCCCGATCACTTTTCCCGGGTCAGACGTTACGCTGGCCATTTCAGTAATGCTCAACCCTGAAGTGTTGCTGGCAATCACCACCTCCGGCCGTACCACCTGATCCATCTTTTTAAACATTTCTTTTTTCAGTTCAAGGTTCTCTGTGATGGCCTCGATGACAAAATCAGCCTCACTGAGCCCGGAAATGTCAGTTGTAGTCACAAATCGCGCTTCATACTCCGCATGCTGTTGGTCGCTTAACCGCCCTTTTTCCATGGCGCGCTGCCAGTTCTTTTTCATCTGCGAAAGCCCACGCGCGAAAAACGTTTCCTCCTGTTCCACAGCAATCACTTCATAACCCTGCTCCAAACAAACTTGTGCTATCCCGGATCCCATCGTGCCAAATCCAACAATGCCGATTTTTCTGTACATCTAGCTGTCTCCTTTCTCCATGAATCTTGCTGCCCATCTATCCGTTGGTCACGCAAAATGCATGCCAATCATATATCCCCACGCTGACCAGAATTTTTGATAGAACGAACAGCCGAGGGTCTATATTGTTTCTTTTGTATACAATTTATGTATATATAAAAAACAATTACATATTTAACTTTTATACAAAAGGGAACCAATGTACATTTACGTGCAATGACATCATCTAAAGAATAAACCTACACCATGATGTCAAATAGTGGCTATGATAATTCATTTTATTCCGGTTAATCAGGGATGTTTTCTCAATAAAAACTAAAACCAAGAATGCCCTATAAAGCTATTCTTGGTCTTTGAATGGAATCGATCGTCAGCCAAGCCCGTACCTCTTCAACCGTTCATAAAACGTGCGGCGGCTAATGCCCAGTTTGCGAATAGCTTCCGTACGCGTCCGACTTTCCCGTAAGACTTGTTCAAACACGGCCCGTTCTGTTTGCTCCAGCAGACGTTGTAATCCCGTATTCAACTGGCCAGGTGAACCGCCTTCCTCTTGCATGCTGTTCATTCCAGCCAACTCCTTCTGAGCGCTCGAAGTCACCAACCCTTCAGTATGAACCTGATCGCAAACGTCAGATTGCTGCTTCAAATCTTTCCTTTTCCGCAATAATGCGAAAAAGCTCTCGGGAATATCCTCCACTTTCAGATAGTGATCGTTGCAGACAACAAACATCCGCTCAAGAACATTGGACAATTCCCGCACATTTCCGGGCCAATCGTATTGACAAAACACGGAATAGATGCCTTCATCCACCAGAACATGCTTGTTATACTTGAGACGGAGTTTATTGACCAGGTTGTTGACCAGGCGCGGCAAATCTTCCTTCCGCTCCCGTAAGGGAGGGATATGAATCGGCACCACGTTTAGACGGTAAAAAAGATCTTCCCGGAACCGCCCAGCCTCCACTTCACGCTGAAGGTCACGATTGGTGGCACAGATCATTCGGATATCCAGTGGGTAGAGGGAGGTTCCTCCCACCTTTCGGTAAGCATGTTCCTGAACGACGCGCAACATCTTGGCCTGGGCAGCCGGTGACATTTCACCAACCTCATCCAAAAAAAGGGTTCCTCCTTGCGCCAGTTCAATCAGGCCTTTTTTGCCTCCCTTTCTTGACCCGGTAAAGGAACCTTCCTCGTAACCAAACATCTCACTTTCAAACAGTGAGTCGGGAATCGACGCCATGTTGACAGTAATAAAAGGGTTCTCACGGCGTTCGCTGGCCTGGTGTATGGCCTGGGCAAACAATTCTTTCCCCACCCCCGTTTCACCGGTCAAGAGAACAGTCGCGTCGCTTGGAGCGACACGCCTGGCCAGGGAGACCACCCGCTGCATGCTGGGAACCTGACTTTCCAGCAACGTGAAACCATCTTTCTGATACAGCTGCTCCTCCAACCTGCTGAGCTGCTTTCGATAGTTTTCCAATTGCTTTTGCAGAGTTTGAATTTCCCGGATGTCTTTCATAATCGTCACAACGCCGATCACCTGGCCGTCTTCGATCAACGGGGTCATATTGGCGTACACATGCTGGCCAAGCGAATGGACATAGCTGTAATCGTTGATCCGGGGCTTCCCGTCGCGCAATACTTCCAGGATTCTGGCATGCGGCTCCACATCCCGCAATTTTCGGCCAATCAGTTTATGGGGCGGCACGCCAAACTGGGTCGTGTAGGCCTGATTGATATAGACGATGGTACTCTCCTGATCGATCACGATTACCGCGTCATAGAGCGACTCGAGTATGGAGAGAAAATGTTTTTCCAGTTCCATCTCGTCCCCCCCAGTTCCCGCTTTTGACAAAAATCATTTCTTTTCGATATCCAGAGCGGCCGCTGCCATCGTGCTCAACTCGAGATGACGGACAAACAGGCAAGGCGGCGGAATGACCCGGTCCAGCATCTGCAAAAAAAGCGACCGCACCTGTGATTGGAGCCGTTTTGCGACATCGGGAATCGGTGTGCCACCGTACAGCGAAAGGCTGATCTGAATCGGCTCATCCAATTCATCAGGAATCGTCAAGGAATAAATCTCATGAACCTGTGGCTCTTGCAACAGTACATACCGCACCATCGCTTTTAGACACTGCTGTGTAATGAGAATGCGCCCACCTTGAAAACGCGGATAAACAATGGTGTTTTCTCCTATCTGCTTGGACTGAGGATCAAAAATGGCTCTTACCCGCTCAATCAGCTGCTGAAAGCGATCTTTCTCCACCTGAATCCGGGGAATCGGGATCACATGCTGACCGTGAAACTTGCGAATATATTGGGCTTGCTGGATCTCATCTGATTTCGCCACCTCACTGATATGGATCCATTTCTCCGGGCTGGGCAACTCAAGCCGCTCGGCGATGCGCTGGACCATCCTGCGCGAAGTGCCGATAATCAAGAGCTTTTCCGGGCGATATTGCACAATGGCGCGGCGCACCATCTGGCTGTGCTGCGGATCATCAAAAATCGCCCGGCGAATCGCGGCCATCCGATGTTGTTCATACTTCGCGGAAATTCCTGCCACCTTTCTCCCATGTCGGATGTACAAGCCATCGTCAATAAAATCCTCAATCCCCAGTTGATGACAGAGATAAAGAGCATGATAACTTTTTCCCGTTCCGCTAGGTCCATAAAACCCGTAAACAATCATCGCATCACCTGTTTTTTGTGATTCGCCAATTGAAAGGTCTCTCTTTTTTCATCTTATCACAATCGTTAAAAAAACGGGCCTCAGGCCCGGAGTCAATGACAGCTATGGAAAAACTTTACATCATCTTGCTCGGCAAATACAAGGCGATATCAGGAAATAGGATTAAGAGGAAGATCATCACGACAATCGGAATCATAAACCAGAGCGCACCTTTAAAAATCTCCTCGAGGCGCAGTTGAGGCGCCACCCCGTTCAAGACAAAACAGTTCATGCCAATCGGCGGCGAAATCAATGCCATTTCCACAACAATCACGATGATCACACCGAACCAAATGAGGTCGTAACCTAACGCCTGAATAACAGGCAAAACAATAGGGATGGTCACGACAATCATCGCCAATGAATCCATGACAGCTCCAAGAAGGATATACAACAACAGGATAGATAATAAAATCATCAGAGGAGGCATCGTCGTTTCTGCCAAGAAACTTGCCAATAACATCGGCACACGGGTGATGGCCAAAAAGTAGTTCAAAATAAAAGCGGCGATAATGATGGCAAACAAAAATCCAGTTGTCCGCAGTGTTCGGGTCAGAGATTCAACAAACTTTTGAAACGTCAACTTTCTCTTCGCCAGCGCAATGATAAACGAGCCAAAAGCCCCAACTCCAGCTGCTTCGGTTGGGCTGAAAAGGCCAACATACATGCCTCCGATCACCACCGCAAACAGACCCAAAATCCAACCGGTCGAACGAAGCGAAAGAATGCGTTCCTTCCAAGAACTTCCCTCGCCCACAGGCGCCAGGTTGGGGTTGATTTTGACAGCCACAACAACGGTGAGAATATACAGTGTAGTCAGGATGATTCCGGGTATGATTCCCGCGATCAACAGCTTCCCAATCGACTGTTCTGTCAACATCCCGTAAATGATAAAGATCGTACTGGGAGGAATGAGAATTCCCAAAGTCCCGCCCGCAACAATCGAACCGCCAATGAGCGCTTTATTATATTTGTTATCCAGCATCTCCTTAGAGGAAATGACGCCCATCGTCCCGGTGGTTGCCAAACTGGAACCGGAAGCGGCAGCAAAAATCGCCGATGCGCCAATCGCTGCCATGGCCAAGCCGCCGCGCAACTTGCCAAACCAGTGACGGAAGGTGGCAAACAGTTCTTGCGTGACCCCTGACACAAACAAGAGCTCGCCCATCAAGACAAACATCGGAATGGTACTCAGCGTGTAGTTGAAACTGTGATCCCAGACGAGTGTCTCAATGGCCGTGGACAATACCTTCCAATCACGCACATAGAGGATTCCGATAAAGGCTGGGACTGCCATCGCGATCGCAATCGGGACGCGCAAAAACATCAACAGGAACATCGCCAATATTCCGAGGAAACCGATCATTTCCAAAGACATGGCTTACTTATCCCCTCCTTCCACGGAACCCTTTGACAGGCGGATCAATGACTGGATCACTTTTAACAAAGCTTCTAGTCCCCACAGAAAAAATCCAATCACGATAATGTACTTAAATGGGGCCAGAGGGATCTCCAGCAAATCGGTATACTGGGCAATCCCTGTCGTATAGCGAAGTGCCACATGCCAATACACCCAAGTGATGACCATACAGACGACAAAAGTCAACGCATAACCGAGCACATCCATGAGCGTCTGCACGCGGGGCGGGAAGCGGTCAACCAACAATCCAATCGAGACATGAGCATTCTCGGCCTGTGAATAGGCCAATCCAAACATAATCAAGACGACCATGGCCAACTGAACAACCTCAACATCCCCCAGAACAGGAAAATGAATGGCGCGACCTACCACAGCAACCGTAATAAAAAACATCGTGAACGCCATGGTTGCCAGCGCCAACCATCTGGTCACATCCGTCAACCGCCGAACGATGTTCATGAAGACTTGAATAACCATCACCCTCTTTCCTTCAATTCATGAGGAAAAGGAGATAGCCCCTGGACAGGCAGGGGCACGTCCGAACTATTTCCTGGCGCGATTGGAATTAAAATGGCAGCTCCAATCCTTCCTCCTGGATGAATTGTTTAAAATCATTCATCATCTCTTCACCATTGTAGCCTTTCTTGTTGGCATCCTCTACCCATTTATCCCACTGCACCTTGGCATGTTGCTTAAATTTGTTGTGTTCCTCCGGTGTCAGCGTGATAATCTCTCCCTTGCCTTCGACCAGTTTCTCCAATTCCTGATACGCCTTTTCCAGTTCTTTCGTGTAGCTTTCGTTATAGAGATCAATCAACTTTTGGTTGAAGTCCTCATCAAACATCTGCTTCAGGTCATCAGGCAGCTTGTCATAAAAGCCCTTGTTCATCACAGCGAGCAGCGGTGTTACCGAAACACCCATCTTGGTAATGTAAGGTGCCACTTCGTAGAACTTGGTCCCGACACCGCCGATCGGGGTATAGAAGGTCATGTCCAGCGTTCCTTTTTGCAAGCCTTCATAGGTCTCATTGACGGACATCGATACAGGAGTCGTGCCAAACGATTTTATCAACTCACTGTCTGCCTTCCCCTGCACGCGCATCTTGGCGTTTTTCATATCTTCTACCTTGCGTACCGGCTTGGTGCTGAACAAATCATAGGGGTCTGTCGAGGTGACACCCATCAACACCACATCGTTAAACGCATCCTTGGCGTATTTTTCGCCAATCTTTTCCACCACCTTTGCCGCGCTCACGGCGTCAGGGAAGGCAAATGGCAGGTTCCCAATGGTGAAAGGGAACAGCTCTGAATCAAAATAATAGGTGGATACAACCAATCCGACATCATAGACGCCTCCCTTCACGTCCTCCCAGGCCGATGTGGCAGCACCGAGCGTCGCGCCATGATACAAATTCACCTTGATCCGACCATTTGTTTTTTCCTCTACATACTGCTTCCATGGCTCCAGGACGTTATACGCGTAATGGTGGGTCGATGGCTGCCAGCTGCCCACATTCATTTCAAACACTTCTTCTGAGGAACCGCTTCCATTACTCTCGCCACTATTGCTATTCTGGCCGGCCGTCTGTTGGGCCCCTCCACAACCGGCCAATACCAGGGCGGCCACGATCAGCATGCTGATTCCCAAAAATAGAAAGCGACTTTTCTTCATGTTTATCTAAAACCTCCTTCTATAAATTTCAAAAATTCTTCAGACAAACGGAACCATCCATTATCTTCCAGATACGTCTCTAACCCCCTTTTTATCTTAAAATGTAAGCGTTTTAAGACACAATTAAAAAAATATATCGCGTTATACTTATAATCTTTAGCGATATATTTTTCTCTAATATACTAGAAAGAAACGTTGTTTACAATAGAAAATCGATCGTTCCCTACAAAATTTTTCACCACTGCTCCAAAGCGGCATGGCCCTGATAAAAAAAATGTCCCCGGTTCCGCCGGGACAGCCTGTTTCTCAAACATTATTCGGGAGAACGGAAATACCACTTCCACAAACTCAGTCCACTGATCACTAAAAAACCAAGCGTTCCATACAGCCAAATCGACAACATCGGGTTCATCCACATCATACCACCCCCTGAATGGCTTCGAATGGTTTCATCCATTTTTCACCTGTCCATCTGTCACTGCCGCTTCTGCGGGAGGCTTCAGCAGACCGGCAAGAATCCACATCACGGCAATGCCGATCAGCGTGGCCCAGGCACCAGCAGCCATCGGGCTGCTCTCAAACTTTCCGAAGTAAATCATCAGATAAGACACCAAGCCTATCACCATGGACAACTCAGCAGCTCGCGGGGAAGCTTTTTTGCGGGTAAACACCGCATACAAAATCGGCCCGAGCGTCCCTGCTGAAACCCCTGAAATCCCGATCCACATCAAACTGCCCATATATTCCGGAGGATTGAGCACGATCAAGTAGGCAACGATACCCACGGCAATCACTACCCAGCGGCTGATCCAAAGCGCCACCCGGTTGGACTTTTCCTCGTCGGCTTGAATCATCCCTCTGCGAACGAGAAACTTCCGGAAAATGTCATTGGCAAAAACGGTTGACATCACGACAAACAAACCATCCGTCGTCGACAGCGCAGCGGCCAGGATCACCACGCCGATAAAAGCGGCCAGAAATGCGGGAAAAGCCCACATGATGTACTGCAGCAACGCCTGATCCGACACTTCAATTCCTGGCAACGCCACACGGGCATATAAACCACCAAAAAAGACCAGCAGGCACAACAGGGCAGTCAGAATATATGTAGCGATCATCTTTCCCAAATCAGCGGGATTTTTGAGTGACAGCACCTTGTTAAAAAGCTGCGGCTGGGATGAAAAAGCAAACTGGATGATAAAAATCCCCAAAATCGCCGTAAATGAATAATAGTTCCCCGACTCAGGATTGATCACCTTCACCAGGTTGGCATCCTGACTGGCCAGGTTCTCTGTCATATGCGCAAAAGCCGCATTGACGCTGCCGTTTCCAAAAATCCAGATTCCGGACACAAACACGATCACACCGGCCAGAACCATCACCACAGCCTGTGCAGCATCGGTGTACACGTCGGCGTAGGATCCACCCGCAAAGACGTATACGATGACGATCGCCGCAATCAACAACAGGCCAATGGAGTAGGGGATGTTCAACATACTTTCGAAAATCCGCGCACCGGCGGAAAACTGTGCCGCGATGTAAAAAATGTTAAAGAGCATGATGATCCCGGAACCAACCCGCAGGAAGTCACTGTTATAATAGTCGCCCAACCAGTCTGGGAGTGACAACGACTTCTGTTCTTGGTTGATTCTGCGGACCATTTTGCCGACGGCAATGATCCCGATCGGGCCGGCTCCGATCAGCGACAAAAACAGCCACAGGTTACTGTAACCCCAGGCGTACGACCAGCCAGGATACCCCAAAAAAGTGGCCGCGCTGAAAAAGGTAGCTGCAAAGGATAATCCAAGGACAATCGGCCCCAGGCTGGCCCCGCTGATCGCAAAATCCTCAATGGTTTTGGTTTTTTTGGCACTGTAATAGCTGAGTATCCCGATGATGATCAGGAAGAGAATCATCTCCATCCAGAGAAACGTACTCACACTGTTCATGCCATGCACCGTCCTTTTCAAACCGGATGATCGTTCAGACTCCGGTACGCCCAGTGGTTGGTCGGCCCGTGTCCCTTTCCAATCCCTAGTGTCTCCCGAACCGCACAAGTAATAAACGCCTTAGCCAAAGCCACAGCCTCCATGATCGAGGCTCCTTTTGCCAGCTCGGCCGTGATCGCAGCTGAAAAGGTGCACCCTGTTCCATGTGTATGACGGGTGTCCACCCTTGATGCCGCCATTTCTTCAAATGCCGAACCATCAAAGATGACATCGATGGCATCGCGGGCCTCTCCCGTCAAGTGTCCCCCTTTGACAACAGCCGCCTTCACTCCATATTCCTCTACCAATTTCTTGGCTGCTTCTTTCATCGCCGCCCGATCGCGAATCGGCTGACCAAGTATCACTTCCGCTTCGGGAAGATTGGGCGTCACCACCTCACATAACGGCAGCAACTCCTTGACCAAAGTCTCACGAGCGTCTTCAGCCAACAACGAATCACCGCTTTTGGCCACCATCACCGGATCCATGACATAATGCCGCACGTTGTACTGCCTTAACTTGCGCGCAACGAGTTGAATGACCGGAATTTGCGAGAGCATTCCGGTTTTCACGGCATGGGGTGGAATGTCTTCAAATACGGCATCAATCTGGCTTTCGATCAACTCCAGCGGCATATCCAAAAAGGTTTTAACCCCCATCGTATTCTGGCTGACAACGGCCGTAATCGCACTCATCCCATATACTCCAAGCTCTTGAAAGGTTTTCAAATCGGCCTGAATCCCCGCCCCGCCGCTTGGATCAGTCCCCGCAATGGTCAATGCTGTCCGCACATCCTTCATTTATCTTACCCCCAATCCATTCATTTATTGTTTGCATGGATGTAAAATTAATTATAGGATAAACGACACATATTTGCTTCATCGCTTCATGATGTAGTTCCATTTAACCTCCAAAAATGTTAATTCTTGGTTGGCTTGGTTTTCCTCGCCTTGGCATCAACGTATTCAGGTCCCCGCAGCTTATCTCTTGTCACATGTTTCACCGCTTGGAATTCAGGGCATCTGGCTCAGTTTTCCGATTTCCTTTGCCGGTGGCCTGCTAGTACAAACCGTTTATTATTTCTATTTCTGGCAGAATAAAGAAAAGGTCCGGCTCATCCATCCCACGTGAAAAGATTCCCTTACGAAGCCTATCAAAGTTAAAAGTGAGCATGTAAAAGCGCCCATCATTCGCTCAAATGGGCGCCTTTTCCTAAAAAATTCCCTGTTGTCGTACCTCCTGCCGCAATGTCCACAGCACTGATACTGCAAAAGCCAGCACAAAAACAGCCGAACCGACCAAGAAGGGCCATGTCATATTGATATCAAACAAAAATCCGGCCACTGCAGGCCCCATGACATTGCCAATACTCATATAAGCGTTGTTCATGCCCGCGACATAACCTTGTTCATCCCCCGCCATTTTGGATAGCATCGTGTTGATGGTAGGCCGCAGGACGGAAGTGGTCAAAAATGTCAACAGCGTCACCACAAGCACACTCCAAAAATCCCGTGCAAAAAGAATGAACAAATAACTAACCGCGGTAAAGGCCAACGAAACATTGACCACCTTGCGTTCCCCAAACAAGCGCACCAGCTTGTCCACGACAAGCGCTTGTGACAGTACGCCAATAATGGCCGCGGATGTAATCACAATGGCGATGTCCTTCGGCGTAAAGCCAAATCGTTGATCGACAAACAGCCCGAATATCGATTCATAATTGGCGAGACCAAAACTCATCGCCAGAATCAAAAGCAGCAAAGTGGCATAAGGCGCCCGTATGGACCGAAGAAGCTGGCGAAAGAATGATTCCCCCTTTTTCAGGGCCCTGCGCGCTCTCAGTTGCGCCTTTTTGGAAAGCGTTTCTGGCAATAAGAAAAAAGAAATGATCAACGCGGCTGCCGCCACACCTGAAGCAAAATAAAAGGGAATGCGAACCCCATATTCAGCCAAAAAACCGCCCACACCTGGCCCGATCACAAACCCCAGGGACATCGCCGCCCCCAGCAGACCGAGACCCTTGGCCCGCATCTCCTCCGAGGTAATATCCGCCACATAGGCCATCACTGCCGGCACAAGGAAAGCAGCCGCAACGCCCCCAAGCAATCGCGAAACATACAGCAGCCATAATGAATGGGCTACTGCAAACAGCAACTCAGACAGCGCAAAACAACCTATGCCGAAAAGAATAAACTTTCGCCGCCCATACTTGTCTGATAATTCTCCCGCAATCGGTGAAAAGAGAAACTGCGTCAGACTGAACGTGGCGATCAACAGCCCCAATGTCTGTCCGCCAGCTCCAAAGACCTCGATAAACGCCGGCAACACCGGAATCACCAGGCCTATCCCGATCATGCCGATGAACATATTCACCATGAGAATAATGAATGGACCCTTTCTCAATTGACCTTTCTTCATCTCGCGTTCCTTTCCCTCTGCCCCTACCGTACTTAACAATCATACAAAACTTGTCTTCGCTGCATCAACATTATTGAATAAAATACCCTTTCGCATCGTACGGACGAAAGAACGAAGAAAATTCTTTCTCTCGCATGTTACAGATAAATTTCTGATGAATTATCTAAATAAAATGCCTTTTAACGTTGACGTTAACAGTAATTGATGTTAAAGTAGTACTAGTCAAAAATGAGGAGGTGGGAACGGAATGAAGCCACCTAGTCAAAAGCGTGTCTTTACCATATCTGAGTTGGCACAGGAGCTGGACATCAGCACACGGACAATCCGGTATTATGAGGAAATCGGGCTGATCCAACCACAGCGAAGCGGCAAAGGCACCAGGTATTACACCCGCAGTGACCGCGCCCGCCTCAAACTGATCCTGCGCGGGAAACGCTTTGGTTTTTCCTTGCACGAAATCAAGGAAATGATCACTTTGTTCGATGAAGACCGGACGGGACGCAAGCAACTGGAACGCACCATCCAGTACGGCGAAGAAAAAATCCGTGAACTCAATGCCCGGATCGACGAACTGGTCCAATTGCGCGACGAAATCCAGGAGTACAAATCTCGCTTTGAAGAAAAACTGGCCTCCTTAGAATCCGGCGAGACTGATAAGGAAAATAAACGCGCCCAATAACGCCACAAATGGAGGGGTTAACGTGAACCTGTCAAAACTGCTGCACATCAACGGGAACAAGTATCCGGAAAAAGAGGCGCTGATTCTGGGGGAACAGCGTCTCACTTACAGGCAATGGAATGAACAAGCCGACCACCTGGCCAAATACCTGCAACAAAAAGGCATCCAGCGGGGAGACAAAGTGGTCCTGATGATGCCCAACGTCCCCGACTTTGCCGTTCTCTATATTGCCATCATCCGTGCCGGGGGTGTCGCGGTACCGATCAACGCCCGGTTCAGTCATGATGAGGTGGCATATATTCTGGACGATTGCCAGGCCAAGGGGATCTTCGTGCACGAACTGGTCTACCCGGCCGTGGCCAAATTGCCTGAGGTGCAACCCTCCCGCTTTTACGTCAAAACCGGTTCAGCCGAAGGGAGCTGGGAAAGCCTGGAAGACTGGAAATCCTCTCCGGTCACGGGAAACGGCCCCTGGTTTGATCCTTGGACATTGACCGAAGATGATGAAGTGGACATCCTCTATACATCCGGGACGACAGGACGGCCGAAAGGAGTGCGCTTCAGTCACCGCAACTTGCTTACCGTGGGCACGATGATTGCGGTCGAATTTGAAGTCAACCTGGAAAGCCGGCTCCTGCATATGATGCCGCTCAGCCATTCGGCACCCTTGCACCTGATGTTTGTATCCGGTGTCATCGTTGGCGCGACCCATGTCTTTCACCCTACCTTTGCCCCCGACATCTTTTTGCGCCTGGCCGAAAAAGAAAGGATTACCCACTTCTTCGGCGCGCCGGTGGCGTATCTCCTGAGCATGCAGGACCCTGGCTTCAGCCAAGCCGACCTTTCGTCCGCCAAATACTGGGTGTATGGCGGCGCCCCCCTTTCCAAGGCACAGGCCTATACCATTTCCGAGCGTTTTGGCAAAGACAAACTGGTCTGCGTCTATGGCCTGACGGAGGCTGGACCCAGCGGCACCCTGATGCGCCACCGGGATCACCATGAAAAGTCGGGAAGCATTGGGTGCCGCGCTGCCCTGTTCACCGAAATCGACATTGTGGATGAAAAGGACCAGCCCTGCCTCCCCGGACAAATTGGCGAAATCCGTTTAAGAGGCGAGGGCACGATGCTCGGCTACCTCAACCGCCCGGAAGAGACGGCGCAGACGTTGAAAAACGGATGGGTCTACTCGGGAGACCTGGCCTACCGGGACGAGGACGGTTTCATCTGGATCGTGGATCGCAAAAAAGATGTGATCATCACCGGCGGGGTCAACGTCTATCCGAAAGAGGTGGAGGATGCCCTGATCACCCATCCTGAGGTGCAGGAGGTGGCAGTGGTCGGCGTGCCTCACGAAACGTGGGGAGAAACCGTCAAGGCCTGTATCGTGCCGAAGCCGGGAACGCCGGAGCGGGACGAAGAGGCATGGTTGCAGGAAATCCGCCGCTTCCTGGAAGGGAAAATCGCCGATTACAAAATCCCGAGACTGGCCGAAACTTTGAAGGAATTGCCACGCAACGCAAACGGTAAGATTCTCAAACAACAGTTAAAAGAAAGCCACTGAAAAAAACTCACAGGGAGTGAGCAGCATGCGCAACATTCAGCGGGAGATTGACCAAAGACAATATGGAGACAACATCCCCCGCCCGCCGGAAAAGCCCAACTTTTACCTGGAAGACCCGAACCTGCAGTACCTGATGCGGCGTTATCTTCCCGTCTCCATGCAGGAATGGGCTGATCGGGAACTGACCCGCTTCGGCGAGCTGGTGGCCGGTCCCGTCGACGAGCGGGCCGCCTATACCGACAGGGAAGGAAAGCCGCGTCTTGTGAAGTACAACAGACGCGGCGAGGATATCTCGCTGATCGTCAAAAACGAGGGCTACCTGCAGACGGTCAAAGAGGTTTACGGCACAGGCATCGTCGGTTACCTGTACCGCGTAATCCCGGAACTGGGCTGCAAAGCCCCTTACATGTACTCTTATCTGCAAGGCTATCTGCTGAGCGAAAGCGAGCCGGGCTTTTACTGCCCCGTCACCCTGACGATGTCGGCCGCCCATCTGGTCGACCGGTACGGAACCCCTGAACAAAAAGAGGCTTACCTGAAGGGCTTGAGCTCACTCGATGAAGAGACGCTCTATGAAGGGGCCACTTGGCTGACGGAACGGCAAGGCGGTTCTGATGTCGGCGCCAACCTGACGGTGGCCGTCCCGGATCCGGAAAAAGGACCAGGTGTGTACCGCCTGACCGGCGAAAAATTTTTCGCCAGCAACGCAGGCGCCATGGTGGCCATGGTGCTGGCCCGCGTCAATCCGGAACTGCCTGGAACGAGAGGACTGGGCCTCTTCCTCGTCCCCTGGCTCAAACCGGACGGCACGCGCAACAGCATTTACGTCCGCCGTCTGAAGGAAAAACTGGGCGTCAATGCCGTCCCCTCGGCCGAGGTGATCCTGGAAGAAGCGGAAGGGTATCTGATCGGCGACCCGGACAAGGGCTTCAAGTACATGGCGGAGGCTTTGAACATCTCACGCATCTGCAACGCGGTGGCTTCGGCGGGGATCATGCGCCGCGCCTTCCACGAAGCGTTGCATTACGCCAGGGAACGGAACGCTTTTGGCCAGCCGATTATCCAGTACCCCATGGTCAAGCAAACCCTCGTGCAGATGCTGGTCGAACTGGAAGTCAACACCGGTTCCACCTTTGACATGATCCGCTACTTTGACAAAACCAACAGCGGCCAGGCCACCACTGAAGAAGACGTGATGGCCCGGATGCTCATCCCGCTCATCAAGTACCGGACGGGGGAAGTGGCCAAGGAACTCGCGCACCAGGCGATTGAGACGCTTGGCGGCAACGGGTATATCGAAGAGTATGTCACCCCCCGGCTTTTGCGGGACGCTCAGGTCCTCACCGTCTGGGAAGGAACCGCCAACATCCTGGCCCTGGATCTCTGGCGGGTGATTCAGAAGTTCCGGGCAGACGACGTCTTCCTGCAGGTGATGCAACGCGAAGTGGAAGCCCTCACCCATCCCTTGTCCCAGGCATTCAAATCTGACCTGAAGCAAAGCCTGCAGGAGATCCGGGAAAACATCGCCTTCCTCAAGGCCCAGCCGGAAGATATCCTGACGTATCACCTGAAACCGCTCGCCGATCAAATGATCGATGTGTACCAGCTGGTCTGCATCCTGAAAGAGGCCGAGGATCAGGCCAAGACAGACGGCAACGCGCGCAAATTCATCGTCGCGGAACTGTACCGAAAAGCGCACTTTGAACCGGCGGCAAAATACCGGATCCGGAACACGCAGTTGCCCGACCTGACGTATTTTGAGGCGTTGGTGGATTATCTAAAGGTGGATGCAGACGCGCTCCGGGAGAAAGTCCATCAGGCCGGGTGATTCCTCGCCGTGCCTTCAAGCCGTCACGGATTGAAACCGGACTCGCACCGAGTCCGGTTTCTTCATGCTCCGGCATCCCCCTCAATCCGTGCCAGCTCCTTCTCCACCTCGTCCAATTGATCTTCCCCATACACTTTAAACCCATGTTTTCGCAGCAGGGCAGCGGCGACTCCTTCACCCGGTATCTTCGTGCCGGTAAACGTCCCGTCATAGATGAATGAACTGCCGCAGGACGGACTTCGCTGTTTGAGAATGGCCAGCGCGACGTCAAACTGCTTCGCCAGGGCCAACGCCGCCTCAGCGCCCATGTGGAATGGCTCCGTCACATCAACGCCTTCGATGTTCACGACGCGGTCACCCTGGATTTCCGCCGGAGGACGGGGAGTCGGGAGACCACCCATGACCTCCGGACAGATGACGACAAAACGCCCCTCCCGGTACCATTGTTGAAAACGCGGATCATGGCACATATTGTTTCCATGGTCATATGTCACATCATGGCCCAACAGGCAGGCACTGACCAACATTTTCCTCTTTTTCTTTTCCAAAGCCGACGTCCTCCCAATGACCAAATTTAAAATTAAAATAACAAAACAAAACCAAAAACAAAACCGTCAGGACACACCAGGGTTCCCTGACGGTTTCGCCGATCGATGATGATTCGGCTTCTTTTCACGGTCTTTTCAAGTTCTTCCCTTCTCATTCTCTTCATCCATGGAATCAGTCGTCGTCTCCTCAATGATCCCCGTTTGATTGCTGACCCGCCCTCCTCCAAGCCCTTCGTTCACCATCCGATCGATGTCCATGAACATCTCGTCTCTGCCTTCCCATAAAGAATCATTCTGCCGCTTTTTCTTTTCATCAGCCACGGAACATCCTCCTCCATCCGATTTTGAAGAAAAGGATGCCCAGCAATGGATGGAAACATACTTGACACTCCACACAGCTTTAAGCGACAAGGAAGTGGTCGAAGACGTATCTGCAACATCCGAACGTCTTATGGATGAGTTCACGTTGCGTCCTGTTTGGGTAGATGCGAAACCGGTACGCCTTGTGCATTTGTTCCACCTTCTTTCCTTGTCCTTATGATACCATGAAAGAGAAAGGTGGAACAAATGTTTGCTGTGAGGGGTCCATGTATCCCACCCCTGAAGGAGTGGATTTTATTGCCCCTTCCAGATCCTCCCCGATTTTTATAATTTTCTATTTCGACATTTCATGTGTTTCTCCTGCATTATCTGTTATTTTTTGCGATTTACGCAGAGGGCTGGACAATACAACAAGCCCTATCACCTGAAATTCACTTTTTGGTGATGAGGTCACCCGGCGGGTGATTACCCGCTATTTTTTAGGTATGAGAATGTTCACAAAATGTTCACATATTTGTCACGATATTCGACAAAAAAATACAAAAAATCTCTTGTATGATTTACAGATGTCACTATTCTTTAAAATTGGAAGTCGCCGCCAAGCGTCAATGGCCTGATCCTTGGCGGTGACTCAAGCGCGACCCTTTACAATAGGATCGTAAACATTATTTTATCACAAAAAAGATCCTATGTAACGGGTTAATTTGCTAAGAAAGGAGTTGTTGACAAGGGAAAAAGTGAAGAAAAACTAGAAAATGTTGATTATGTTATGTTAAATCTTTCACTAATTAGGAGGTGTAATGTTTATGAAAAATGCAATTAGAAAAGGAGTTTTGATTGGGCTGGTATCAGCATTGTTATTTGCTGCAGTCCCTGCTTTTGCGGGCACGAATTGGATAAATTTCGCTACAAATTTGCCTAGGTTTCAAGGTTGGACAGACTTAGCATCTGACTATAATATAAACGATAGCGATGCCCAAGCATATGTATCCAATGTTGGCAGCGATTATAAAGTTAATTTGGTGATTTATCAAGGTTCGAATAAAGTATCTAACACAGCTTATGATATCGATGATGGTCAAACAGTTCCATTCATCGTTGATAACAGTGCAGTTGGCAAAACAATTACACTAAAAGGTCAAGCAGCCCGTTGGAGCATTGTTGAAGTGGAAGTATCAGGAAAATTTAAAGCGGATACCAGATGAAGAGGAAAACATTTATAGCAAAAAAGTGTTTGTTTCCCCAAAAAGGGGAAACAAACACTTGTACTATGGGGTGTTAACCATTGATCATTGAATTCAGGAAACTGTTCAAGAACAGAATCACTTACATCAGCTTCTTTTCGTTGTTGCTCATTGTCATTGGGAACGTGTGGTCAGGAATTCGCAATTACCGTGAAGATGTGGCATTGGCTTATCGATTGTATCCTGATTATCCGGATTCATTAGCTTTAATTTCGCCTTATCAATATTGGGCAGGCATGTCGAACACTTTTTTTTCGTCCTTTTATTACTTTATTTTTCCTCTGCTCATCGCCCTGCCGATCGTTGATACGATTTACAGAGAAAGGACAACTGGCAATCTACATTATCAGATCATTCGAATGAGCCGCTTTTCGTATTATCTCAAAAAAATTTTATTTTCTTATGGGGTCTCTTTTTTATTTTTCATTGCTCCACTGATCATCGACATGCTATTAATCAACCTGATAACCGGACAATGGGATTATTCGGCTTACTCCCAGGCATACAAAAAATTATTGAATGGAACGGCCATCGTTGGTGATGGCACCTTTCGCTCACAATTGAAAACGTTGTTCTCTGGATTAATGGAGATTTCACCATACTTGTACGTCCTTGTTTATTACATCATCGGCGGGTTATACGCAGGCGCCTATACATGCTTTGGCCTTGCCGCTTCCTTGTTCATCAAAAACCGCTATCTCATTTTGTTCATACCCATCTGTCTCTATCTGGGGTGCTGGATCATGTTTTCCCTCACGGGATTCCTTGCTTGGGATCCGTTTAATTTTCTAGCGCCGACACAGCCTGTCTCGAGGATGTCGTATCTTCCTTTCATTGTGGACTTCGCTGTCTTGATGATAGCCACAGTCATCTTGTACTTCGTGGGAGCGAGGAAACAGGTTGATATCCATGAGTAACTTGATGCGGTACGTGCTACAGGATGCAAAGTTGCACAAAGGCGTCGTTATCTCCCTGCTCGGGGTTGTTCCGCTTGTGATGGTCATCAGTGTATTGCCGGTGACTTTCATATCATTTGCAACTTGGTCAACCCTGCATGAATTCATAAGAACATTCCGCTTCGAGTTTTTTTACGGCCCCTTGTTCATTCTTCTCTTCGGATCCCTGTATAACTCCAACGATTGGATCCGATTGAGAAGATATGAGCGAAGAAAACAAATCGCCGATCATCTGATAACCATGGTCATGTCAATAGCCGGCATTTTTGCAGTTACGGTTTTCGTGGGGGGAGGCATTATCAGCTTGGTGATAAAATTCATCGTCCACCCGCACTTTCCGGCGTATCACGCCATGTTTCAATATCAGCCGGAACAGACAGAAGAACCGTCTGTTGTGTGGTTTTTTATCCTGTTCTATCTGGTATCCGCTGCCGTCGGGATGTTGTATGTCCTCTTTCGGGAATGGACGAATCATCATGCATTGGCAGCGCTGATCGCCATTTTTATGATCGTTGTGGACAAGTTCACCGTTTCGTTGATTCCGATGATTTTGTATCTTGGGTATGAGAACTTTCCGCTTCAATCAACCGGCATTTTGATTGCTTTCATTTTGCTTTTGCTTGCAATTGCGCGTCTGCAGATTAAGCAGAAAGATTTCTACAGTAAGGATGAACCCCATTGAGACTTTTCATTTCAGAGTACCATCTTTTGCAAAAAGACATGTTCAAATTGATCCCGTCCGCTGTTCTGCTGTCGATTTTAGGCATCATGATTTCTGCGAAAAACGGCATCATTCACGCCGGCACTTCCTCCGAAAAAGTTTTGCAAACATTGTTCGGTTCAGCAGATCAATATCCTATGAATTGGATTTACTGGATTATCTTTTGCGTGGGGTATGTGATTCTGCTGCAAATCGTCTGGAAATCCCGCGTCCATATGTTTGAAATCAACCAGTTGCTACGCTACAGAAACACCGACTGGTTTTGGATGAGCAAGTTTGTGACGGGGTTCCTGTTTACTTGCTTTTATGTGTCATGTTTCCTCCTTACAACATGGATAACATGCTTTCTGCTGGATACGCGCATGGTATGGAGTCTCAAATGGTTGATTGTTTTTCTATGTTTAACGTTCAATTTGTATGGGCACGCCTTGCTATGGCTCGCCATTAAGGTACATTGGCGTGTCGAGGCGGCAAACATTCTTGTGATGGCCCTTTTGTATGCGGGTGTAAAAGTGGGGCACCCTTTTCTCCCGCTTTATTACGGCATGGTTGAAAAAATCAACCCATTCCTGTTCACGGCGTTTCTCATCGAGTCCGTCGTCATATTCTTGCTTTGTCTGCTGATTCTGCGAAAAGCCAAAACCATGGATTACATTATCCTCGGAGGTTAAAAAATGTCTGCTGCAATCCGCCTAGAAAACGTAACAAAGATCATCAAGGGAAGAGAGATTTTGAAAGACGTGACTCTTTCGATCGAGGAAGGAAAGATTGTGGGATTTGTCGGGCATAATGGTTCCGGCAAGTCCATGTTGTTCCGGATCATCACCGGACTAGTAAAACCCTCTTCAGGGGAAGTATTCGTTTTTGGAAAAAGGTTACATAAAGATATCTCATTCCCACGGAATACCAGTGTGGTTTTTGAAAAACCCGGATTCCTGGAGCAGTATTCCGGATTCGACAATTTGAAATTCCTGGCCGATATTCAAAGGAAAATCAACGACGAGCAGATCAAGTCAGCCATTCAGCGTGTGGGACTGGATCCTGAAGACCATCGCCGGGTAAAAGCCTATTCGCTGGGCATGAAACAGAAATTGGCCATTGCCCAGGCCATCATGGAAGAACCGGACTTGATCTTGCTAGATGAAGCCACCAACGGTTTGGACGAAGAAGCTGTTGAAAATCTTTACCGCATCGTGAGACAAGAAAACGAAAGGGGCGCGACCATATTAATTACTTCCCACCATAAAGCAGATATTGAAACACTATGTCATGAAGTATACAGGGTAAATGAAGGTGTTGTCTCAAAAATTGGGTAACTGAATAATGTTGGTTGTTCTTCGCCAAGAGCCTGCCTTTGTCTAGATATACGATAAACTCTTCGGAAAAATTTCTGCCTCTCAAATTGCAATATTAAATGCAACAACTCACAGTAATCCAAAATATGGTTATGATAAAGCCAAGTTTCGTAACTCTTCATGAAACGCATCGTTCGGTGAACAATATTCCAGGATCTCCCTGGGGAGGGTGTTACACCAGTTCTCTACATAGATAATGAGCGATGGATCGATATCATCCATGGACTTGCCTTTTGGAATAAATCGACGAATGAGTCCGTTGTGACGTTCATTGGTTCCGCGTTCACATGATGTATAAGGATGTGTGTAATACACCTCGCATTCGATAGCCTGGCTGAGTTCACTGAATTCAGCTCCATTGTCTGATGTGACCATTTTGAACACGGTTGGGAAGACGGATCCATACTGTTGCTTCAATTTCTGTAAGGCCTGCTTCACGCATTCCGCCGTCTTGCGCCCGATCTTCAGGATGTGTTCTTTGCGCGTCTTGCGTTCGGTCAATGTGAGCAGCGCCGCTCCTTTTTTGTTGGGGCCTATGACGGTATCGATTTCCCAGTGACCGAATTCCAGACGTTCATCGATATGCCGGGGGCGTTGTTCAATGCACGGCGAAATGAATGAAATCCGTGGTCTGGATCAGCTTATACTTCGCACCACAGCGGGAACGGTTCGATTCATAGACACGTTGACCCACATCGGCAAAGTATGCTTGATACTCGGTCAGATCAGACCGTCGCTGCGTCACGGTTCCTCGTTTCAACTCACGGGAGATCGTAGACTTATGACAGCCGATGATGTCTGCGATTTCTTGCAGTGACTTTCCCTGATTGCGAAGCGCTTGGATCTGACCACGATCAAAAACGGTGAGATGCGAAAAGGTACGAGTTGTGTTATGATGAGTGCGAGCCATGGTAATCCTCCTGTTATGGATAGGTTTGTGTCGACTTCATCATAACGGAATTACCGTGGCTTTTGTATATTTATTTTGTTGCATTTAATTTTACAATGAACCACCTGTATTTGCAGCTACATCTAATTACAGCTTTACAATGGATTATCGTCTTGTAAATGGAAAAGATAACGGAATATATCACTCGCTATCTAAAGGTACTGCTAAAATTAACGGTTATGCTTATGTATACTCTAAAGATCATCCAAATGCACCAGGACCATATGATATAAATTACTCTTTGTATAAAGATGCATGGGGTTTTGACCCTTATTATGGAACAGTTAATGGGGGTATAAATCGTTCTTTTTCTGGGACATTTAAGCGAACTTCTTGATTAAACATCAAATAAATATTACTTAATTATTTGGAAAACCGAAGATGATGGCCAAAATGTAAAGGGATATGGTCAACTTTATAATTAATAATAATTAGGGTTAAAACTGTTGCATACAAAAATTAATATTCAGGGTGTCTATTTAGACACCCTGATTCGTTAAATAAGGAGGCACAGAGTATGCTTATTGATTTTGACGGATATATCTTAGTTGGAGCGGTTTTATTATGGGGATTCCTAATTCTATTTTTTAAATTCAAATTTAAAAAATCGTTCACTTATCTATTTTTCTTTTCAATTTTCTATGTTTATCTCTGCAAAGTTTTGGATTATACTCAATTTCCAATTATTTTAAACGAAGATATGAAAAGAGACATCGGTCTTAATGTATGGAGAGATGCTAATTTTATACCATTTTACCTCCATGCATTTGCTTTGAAAACATCATTCCTCAATATTTTGCTTACGATACCTTTCGGTTTCGGCCTTCCTTTTATTGCAAAAGTGAATTGGAAGAAAATCTCGATACTTGGTGTTTTGTTAGGTGTTCTTATAGAAATGTTACAGTTGACCATAGCGCTTATCGTTGGATTTACTTTACGCTATGTAGATATTAACGATGTCATCTTCAATTTTTGTGGCGTTATTATTGGATACGGGATATTTAAGGTATTTATGATTGTATTCAGATTCCTAGTACATAAA
>CAMTVR010000027.1:0-2521 GCA_947085265.1 uncultured Bacillus sp.
CAGGGCTTTACCCAAAACTCCTTCCTCGCCCTCCCTTAGCCTGCTTCAAGAGTTCTTGGGTGACTTCATAGTTGAGCAGGCGAACCAGGCCCCTCAGGAGCAGGTACGGACCATCCCTCTCGCTGGGCAGCCCCAGCTTGCCCCCGAGCTGCAAAAGAAACCCCTTGAACGGATCCCCCAACCGCTCAACTTCCCAAAGGAACACCGCCAGCCCCAGCAAAACCGCCACCACCTTCCGGATCCGGGCAAGCCCCCGCACCTGGAAGGTCTCAAGCCCCAGCCCCGTCTTCAAAAGCCGGAAGAACCGCTCCACCTCCCACCGCCTGCGGTACGCCTCCACCACCTGCGCCGCCTCCTCCCTCCCCCTCACCGGCAAGCTGGTCAGTAGCCACCACTCCCCACGCCGCCCCAGGGCTGGCACCCGGCAGACCACCAGGTGGAGCCGCCTCCCCTCCACCTCCACCTCCCTCCATCCGAAGTGGAGCCGCACCCGCTGGTACCTGCCCCCTACCCTCAGCTCCACCTCCTCCCCACAGGGAAGGGCCAGGGAAGAAGCCACCTTCGCCAGAGAACCCCCCTCCCCAAGCTTCCGGTCCCGGTAGACCCGCACCACGAACTCCTCCCCCAGGGCCAGCACCTGCCCAAACACCTTCCGGTCGTCAAACCCCCGGTCCGCCACATACACCAGCCTCCTGCCCACGCCCCCCAATCGCTCCCGGGCCGCCTCAATGGCTCCCTCCACCTCCTTGGGCAGGCTGGCAAACCCCCTCTCCCCGTAGGCCACCAGGTGGGCGTACCCCAGGGCCAGCCGCCCCGCGGGGTCCAACCCCAGGGCGGTGAGGAGCTCGTACCCGGGCCGCCTATCCTTCCCCACCCGGGCTATCCCCTCCAGGGCCCGGGCATAGGGCTTGGCCACCGGGCTCAGGTCCAGGAGGACCAGAACCTCCTCACCCTCCAGGGCAGTCGCGCTCTCCTGATAGACCCGGTCAAGGAGGGCTTCTGCCTCCACCCGTGGGTTGGACAGGAAGCGGTAAAGGGCTTTGGCCTGGTGGAAGCGGTTCTGGAGGGGAGAAGGGAGCGAGGCCACCATCTCGCTCACCCGGGCTGAGCCTGCGGCCAAGGCGCCCCGCACCACCTCTTCAAACCGTCGGTGGAGGCGCTTATCGGGGGAAAACGCTCGCAAAACGGCCCGTGAACTCCTGGAGCCTGGCCTCGGCCACCTTGAGCATGTCCATGGATCACCCCCGGTACCAGATACGGGCTGCGCCCGCAAGGGGAGATTTACCACGAAACGGAGATGTGGGTAAAGTCCTGGAGATTTACCACGAAACGGAGATGTGGGTAAAGTCCTGTAGAAGGGCTTGAGGTGACCTACGAAGGGGGATTTAAAGCCCTGGACGGGGTGGACCTAAAGGTGGCGAAGGGGGAACTCAGGGTCCTCCTCGGCCCCAACGGTGCAGGAAAGACCACCCTCTTGGACGCCATAAGCGGAAGGGTGCGCCCATCCCGCGGACGCATCCTATTCAAGGGAAAGGAAATCAGGGGAACTCCCGAACACGTCTTGGCCTGGAAGGGAGTGGGACGCAAGTTCCAGAACCCAGGGGTCCTAAACGGGCTTACAGTGTTGGAAAACCTCGTGGTGGCCACCCGCAGGCGAAAAGGGCTCCTCACATCCCTAGGACCCGGCCTTACCGCCGAGGAGTGGGAGGTACTGGAGAGCACCCTAGGGCTCGTGGGGCTACAGGATAAGCGGTACGTGAAGGCTTCCGCCCTCAGCCACGGGGAACGCCAGCGGCTCGAGCTGGCCATGGTACTGGCCACCGGAGCGGAGCTATTACTCCTAGACGAGCCCACCGCTGGCCTGACCCGGAGCGAAACGGAGGCCGTTGCCAACCTTTTGAACCGCCTGAAGGGTGCGAAAACGGTGCTGGTGGTAGAGCACGACATGAACTTCGTGAGGAAACTCGCAGCACGCGTTACGGTCCTGCATTTGGGCAAGGTGCTTAGGGAAGGAACCTTTGAGGAAGTGCGCCAGGACCCCGAAGTACAGGCGGTTTACCTGGGGAGGGCCTATGCTTGAAGTCCTGGACGTGGAGACAGGCTACAGCGATAGCCAGGTCCTCTGGGGCGTGAGCCTTGCTGTGGACCGGGCAGAGGCAGTAGCCCTCCTGGGGCGCAATGGAGTGGGGAAAACCACGCTTCTGAAAACCATTCTCGGCCATCTTCCCCTAAAATCGGGCCGGATCGTATATAAGGGTCGGGACATCTCCCGCCTAGCCTCCCACCGCCGCGCACGGCTGGGTATAGGGTACGTCCCCCAGGGACGGGGTATCTTCCCCTTCCTCACGGTGGAGGAGAACCTTAAGACGGGCTTGGCAGCCCTAGCGGGCCGCCTCCATCCCCGGGCCCAGCGGATACCCGAGGCGGTATTCGAACTGTTCCCCATCCTCTGGGAGCTGCGGGCTAAGAGGGCGGGTGCCATCTCCGGAGGCCAGCAGCAGCAGCTGGCCATTGCCCGGGC
>CAMTVR010000028.1:0-1213 GCA_947085265.1 uncultured Bacillus sp.
ACAAATTCCGTCTCTACCCAACAAAAGAACAAGAGCAACTTCTGGCCAAAACGTTCGGTTGTGTTCGTTTTGTCTACAACCAAATGTTGGCTGAGCGAATAGAAATCTATGAGAAATTCAAGGACAACAAAGAAGCCTTGAAAAAGCACAAATTTCCCACTCCGGCCAAGTACAAAAAGGAGTTTGTATGGCTCAAGGAAGTCGATAGCTTGGCATTGGCCAATGCCCAGTTAAATTTACAAAAAGCATTCACCAACTTCTTCTCTGGTCGGGCGGGATTTCCCGAGTTCAAAAGCCGCAAGGCAAAACAGTCCTATACAACCAATATGGTCAATGGAAACATTAAGCTTTCAGATGGCTATATCCGATTGCCGAAACTAAAATGGGTTAAAATCAAACAGCACCGAGAAATTCTGCCTAATCATATCATCAAGTCTTGCACCATTACGAAAACGAAAACAGGAAAATATTTTATCTCCATCCTGACAGAATACGAACACCAACCGGTGCCAAAAGAAGTGAAAAACGTAGTTGGGCTGGATTTTTCCATGAACACGCTGTATGTCGATAGCGAGGGTAAGAGAGCCAATTATCCTCGATTCTATCGGCAAGCCTTAGAAAAACTGGCCCAAGCGCAACGTGTGCTGTCACGCCGAAAGAAAGGTTCCAACCGTTGGCACAAACAACGTCTGAAAGTAGCCAAGTTGCACGAAAAGATCGCCAACCAACGTAAGGACTTTCTGCATCAGACCTCACGGCAATTGGCCAACCGGTATGATGGCGTCGTGATTGAAGACCTCAACATGAAAGGGATGTCTCAAGCCCTTCATTTTGGCAAAAGTGTCTACGATAATGGCTGGGGCATGTTCACCACCTTTCTCCAATACAAGTTGGAAGAGCAGGGGAAGCAGCTGATCAAAATCGACAAATGGTTTCCTTCTTCTAAAACGTGTTCCTCTTGTGGTCGAATTAAGGACTCTCTATCTCTCTCAGAACGCCTCTTCCGTTGTGAATGCGGTTTTGAGGCCGATCGAGATACCAACGCCGCCATCAATATCAAAAATGAGGGAATGAGACAGTTAGGCGTAGCCTAACGTCTACCAGAACCGTGGGACACACGGGGTTAGCTCGGTCCATTTCCCATCATGAGATGGGATTACCCGAGAAGCCCCCACCTCTAAGCGTCAGCGTAGGTGGTGGGAGCATGTCACGA
>CAMTVR010000029.1:0-57814 GCA_947085265.1 uncultured Bacillus sp.
AAAGGTCTGAGAGGTTTTTAAAGACCCACAAAAAGCACCAACGAGAAGAGAAACAAGTGAAGAAAACGCTTGCAAGAAAGAGGTCAACAAAAAAATTCTACTGTCAAAAAGAAAAGCACCCATAAATACTTGACTCAGTCGAATCAATCATATTGGAATCGTCGCCTCTCCCTCCATGTGGTAAAATTAGAAAAAGCGACACAATGTTCCCAGGGGCAACCTGCATGTACGTGACTAAACAAGGAAAAACAGAGGCAGTCCTGATTCCTAGGAGGCGGATCTAAAGGTGAAAGTTGCAATTACAGGCGGAACAGGGTTCATCGGCAGCGAACTGGCGAAATCGCTGCTAGACGAAGGCCATGATGTCGTCATCCTGACACGTCAGCAAGCCCGGCAAGCCCGCCGGGCACACCCCTTCCTCGACAAAGCGGCGTGGGTCAGCTGGCCGGGCGATACTCCAAATGATCAAGAAGATAAGCTCAGAAATATTCAAACGTACGAAATTCAACCAGCCGGTGAAGACAACTGGCTTGCCGCACTGGACGGGGCGGACGCGGTCGTTCACCTTGCTGGAGCCTCTATTGCCGAGGGAAGATGGAACCGCACACGCAAAGCAGCCATCCGAAACAGCCGCATCCTTGGCACGCGCAACCTGGTGCAGGGAATTTACCGGTTAAAGCGCCCGCCGCGTGTGCTGATTAGCGGCTCCGCAATCGGATTCTACGGTCCACGTGGTGATCAAGAGGTAACAGAAACAGATGGCCCAGGCCAGGGATTTCTCGCGCAAGTATGTCAGGCATGGGAACAGGAAGCTCGTGCCGCTGAGCAGGTTGGTGTACGCGTGATCCTTCTGCGCACCGGCCTGGTTTTGGAAGGACAACAGGGTGCGCTTCCGCGGATGCTGCTGCCCTTTCGCCTGTTGATGGGTGGACCGTTGGGCAGCGGGCAGCAGTGGATGTCCTGGATCCACCTTCGGGATCAGATTGGCTTGATCCGCTTTCTGCTTGAACACCCGGAAGCGAGCGGCCCTTATAACGCCACGGCTCCGCAGCCAGTCACCAACCGCCAGTTCAGCCGGTTCATTGGCCGCCTCCTGCACCGCCCGTCCCTCTTTCCAGCTCCCGCACCGATGCTCCGGCTGTTCCTGGGCGAAATGGCCGAAGAGCTCCTGCTCACTGGCCAGCGGGCCATCCCAAAGCGTGCCTTGGAACAGGGATACTCCTTTCAATACGCAGACTTGGAAAGCGCCTTGACTGACATTCTTCACCGATAAAAATTACCGAAAAAATTACACCACTTCTGCCTTGTAAATGTTCTCCATGTGCCGAAGCATGAAATCATGTGCTTCCTCCGTCAAGTCAGCCACGCCGTCCCGAAAAACCTTCATCCGGTACCCGCGAAAATACCCTCCTTGTACCGTAGCCGCGACACAAATGGAGGTGCATACGCCAGCCACATACACCTCTTGAACCCCCTCTTGCCGCAAGATCTCATCCAGCTCGGTCCCGTAAAAGGCGTCATATTTGGTTTTCGCCAGTTCATAAAAACCCTGTTTTCCTCGCAACTGCCCGACCACCACCGCGCTTTCTCCATAGGGCTGGCTGCCCCACGTCCCCTTCACGCAATGGACCGGCCAAAGGGCAAATTCGGCATCATCCGGTTGATGCTGGTCATTGGCAATCACCACGGCATCCCCACGGTCATGAAAGAGGCGAATCTGCCGGGAGATAAAAGGATCCAACCGCTGGGCGGCCAATCCGCAAGTCAGCGCCCCATCGGAATGAACAAAATCGTTGTTATAATCGACGACCACCAGCGCTTTCCTGGACATTTGACTCCCTCCTTCTTCCAAAACATTGCTCCGAAGCCGCTACACCTATCCGAAACTTTACACCTTGATCATATTGTAAATACGGGTGTAAAGTCAAATGTCAATCAAGAAGGCGCCTGTTTGATAACATTTAGAAGGCCCTTAGCAACGAAGGGCCTTAGCAACACAGGATTTTATTCCTCTTTGGATGCCAACTCCTGTAGGCTCTGCTGGTATGTGTCGTATACCCGCTGGTCAAAACAGACGACAACCACTTTTTCCAGCGTATGGTTCTGCCGGAGGAATGCACCGATCTCCCGCAAGGCAATCCGCGATGCCCGTTCGACCGGAAAACGATAAGCCCCCGTGCTGATCGACGGGAAAGAAATACTCTGGATCCCGTATGGCTCCACATAGGAAAAGCAGCTGCGGTAACAGCGGGCCAGCAATTCATCTTCGCCTGCATCGCCGCCTTGCCATATCGGTCCAACCGTATGGATCACCCATTTCGCCGGCAGACGGTACCCCTTGGTAATCTTCGCCTCCCCGGTCGGACAGCCGTTGAGCCTCCTGCATTCTTCCAGCAACTCAGGCCCGGCGGCGCGGTGAATCGCGCCATCTACCCCTCCCCCGCCGAGCAACGTGTTGTTGGCCGCATTGACAATGGCGTCTACTTCCTGCTTGGTGATATCTCCGATGATGATCTCAAGGCGCGCATCCATCCTCGTGCCACCTCCGCATTCCATGATTCCATATATCCATATAGATGACCCGGGATCCCCTGCATGAAACCCAAAAGAGGCGTCGTTTCGTTGGCTTGCAACTCCACCCGTACGCCCAGAGACTAGCGCTGTCACATCCGCTCCTGGAACCGGTTTATGATTATGTCGAAAAAAAAGGGGCCATATTCGTTACCCATACCGGATCGATGCGTTTTACGGCCAGTCGGGAATCACCCAGGATCTGGAGAAGATTCTTGCGAAACATCCGCAACTGATCACTGTCACGACCTCCCCTCCAATTGCTCCGGCAAAGTGGATGGCCGTTCCGCGGTGAAGCACCGATCAGTTACAGGGAAGCGGTAGAGGGGCAAAACGCCTCCCACAACTCATCCAGTGTACGGTAGGCAGCGATAATCTCCAGCGCATAGCGGGTGGGCGGTATAATCTGAAACTTGCCATCCCGGTTTTCCAGAATTTCCTGCGGCCGGAACCAGCCGTCCTCCACCGCTTCTCCTGTCAACCCCTGCATATTGTCCACCTCTTGCCCTTCCGGCAGACGGGCCAGGAAAAAACGCGTATCAAAGCGGCGTTTCTCCGTGGAGGGCGTGAGCAGGCGTCCCAAATACCTCAACATCCCCGGCATGGGGCGCAAACCATACTCTTCCAGGAAATCCACGAACCGGATCTCACCGCTCAACACTTTTTGACGGTTCTCCCAAAGCAATAAAGGATCCGGTAAATCTCCATCCACGAGCAATGTGCCCGTCTCTTCAAACAACTCGCGCATCGCTGTCACCCAGGAGGCCAGGTTGGTCGCGGGATCCAGCGATGAATCCGGAATCGGATCATCCGGAATTTTGGTCCCGATCCGCTTTTCAATCCATGGACCGAGCCGCTTGCGAAAGTCTCTCGTTTCGATGGCCGGCATGGTTCGCTCGCGATACACCGTCTGTTCGGTGGCTTGTCGCTCATCAAAAGGGGCCAGAAGGATTCGCCATTTCGGAACGCGATCCTGTTCATCCACCGATCCGCCGGGAAAGGCCCATACTCCGGCAAAAGCGCGGAGTTTCGGCGAACGGCGCAAGGCATACACCAGAAACCCGCCCTCGGTATCCGGGCGGACGAGCAGGACTGTCGCCGCATCGCGGACTGGCGAATGGGATTGCGCTTGTGCGTTGGTCGTGTTCATCATCACACACTTCCCTGTCTCATGAATCTGAAGTCGGATCCGCCTATGATTCTCATTATACCTTGATCCGCGCCGTTTTCCAAAAATTTTTATCTCAAAATCTTTTTCAATCGCCCGATCTTTTCCACTAAGTACTGGTAATATCCAGGGCTGACGACTCCCCAAGCGCCGCGCAGGATCTCCTCCGCATACCAGTCAGGCGGGGGCGTTTCGGAGGCTTTATCCTTCACCGTAAAGGTCAGGACATCAAAAAACTTTCGCCCATCCACTTCCACATCCACAAAGGTCGGACGGTAAGCGCCTCCTTGCACGCCTTCCCGGTCATACAAATAAGCAAGCGCACGCCTGCCAATCCGGTAAACCTTTCCCTCAACCGCACCCCCCGTCTCCAGAATATCAGCCCGTCCCGTGCCGTCCTGAGCGGACTTGTGGGTAAAAGCGATCCCATAGCCGCGCAACACACCCCGTCCAATCACATCCTGAAACAACTCATCGACACCACATTGCCTGAATCGTTGATCATCCATACAGGACCCGTAGGCAAAGTACAACCAGGATCGTTTCCCGTCGCTTTCCCCTTCCCTTTCATCGGCAAACTGCACGGAAGCTTCCTCAGGGTCTGGCAACCGCAAATAACACTTCCAGTCGCCGGAACGAATCGGCGCAAGCCCATGGGCCCGCTCAGGAGGGTAGACATAGAAGTACGCCTCCAATTCCTCACGGTCTGTATGCACCACATCCACCACCCGCTCATAGTCGTTGTCTGGGGACCCCTCCTCGTACCCTTCCAGTTCATCCAGCGCCGCCAACTGTTCATCCGTCACACGGTATAATTCCCCATATACTTTCTTTGGGTAATTGGCAGGTCTTTTCTCGCAAACCAATGCCGGATATCCGCACCCTGTATCGTAAAGCGTCCCATAGACCCATGCCTGTTCCGCCACCTGCTCCGCATCAGCCAGCAATTTCGCGTTACATTCATGCCTGCGTAATGTACCATATACAAAAACCAGATGCATCCAAATCTCCCCCCTGTGTCAGAACAAACATCTCTTTCGACGCTCTCAACATCTCTATCGATGTTGTCATTGTAGCACAGACATCCTGACAACAAGTTGTCACCAAATGCGCGGAATAAAAAAGCCGGACACCAGGCCCGGTTCGATTGACTGTCGGGATATTGACCTTTTTTATGAAAAGATTACTGTGGATGCGTCCCATACCATTTTAGCCAACGCTCCAGCGTCTCGCGCATCCTTCTCCGGTATTCAGCTGGCTCCAGAATTTCCGCATCCGCCCCATAGCCGTACAACCAACGCAAAAACTCGCCGCTGCTGTTCACCGTCACCTTCATCAACACCGAACCATCTTCCTGCTCTTCAAATTTCGGCTTGAGAAACAACTCCTCCTCCAGAACATAGCGGGCCGCCTCCGGCGAAAATCGGACCACGAACCGGATCTCTTCCTGGCCCCTTTCAATCGACCATGTCCCGCGCATGTATTCGTAAATGTTGAAAGGCCGTCGCTCAAAGCATTCGTCCAGTACCTTCACTTCGTGAAAACGGCTGAGGCGAAACGTGCGAAATTCCTGATTGTCATGGCAAAACCCGACGAGGTAAAGCCGGTACTCCCGCGGCAGGAGCTGATACGGATCGATTCGCCGCCAGCGCGTCTCATTGCGCCCTTGGGAATGGTACAGCGCCTCGATCGTCTTCTGGTTGACAATCGCCCGGAAGATATCAGGAAACAGATTGCGCGTCTCAGGCGCATAATGCGGCTTCCCGAGCTGAATCACTTCTTGCAGGCGATCCAGGAACGTGAGCGCGTTTTTCTTTTCCTTCGCATGGGCGGACAAAACCTTTTCATAGGCGCGCCGCCACGCAGGAGAAAGTTGTTCTCCCAGACGCTCCAGCCAAACGGGAATCATCGAAAAAGCCAACGCTTCCTCTTCGGTCAAATCCATCGGATAAATGGCAAAACTGCCGATAAACCGGTATCCCTTGCCGTACCCCTCGTTGACTATCGGGAAACCGGCCTCCGCCAACAATTCCAGATCGCGGTAGATAGTCCTTTCGCTCACTTCGCACGCTTCCGCCAAGTCAGGCGCACTGATTCCCGGACGCGCCTGAATCAAATCGATCAACCGCAACAACCGGAGCAATCGTTCTTTTGACATGCCCTCACCTCAAACCATCACTAGCCCCGGAGGAGAACCCGATGTATTCATTGCCGACGCATTCATTTTAGATCATTTTGCAGAAAACTGTCATTCGCATCTGTTTTACACAAAATGGAAACCACCTCATCAACCACCTGATCCGCCCATTGAAACAGCGTCTTGCGATCTGTCGCCGCAATCGGATGCGGGATCATGACAAACGGGTAATCGGGCACCCCGTGCGCCACCGCCATCGCCTTTGCCGAACTGGCAAAAGGTCTAGTAACGATCACGGCGGTCGGAATGTTCCGCTTTTCCATGACAATTCCGTCGAGCAAACTGCCCGAGCTGCAAGACCCTCAGTCACCCACACCGGCAATCACAAAATGACACTTCGCCAGTTGATCCGCCTCCGCCGCGTTCAACGGATGCGAAAAGGAGTGTTTCCGCACAGTGACGATTTCTTGCAATGGATATCTTTCCGCCAGGCGCCGGGCCAGGTGACTCAGCACCGTGTCGGAGTTGTGTTTCCGGTTATCGATGATGCCCAGAATGCCGTTTTCCAACGTGACTACCCGGTCCGCCAGCCGGCTCCGCCTTTCAACCGTCGGATCACTGGTCGGATTGAGCACGACGAAACGCAAGGGTTCCATCTCCTTTCCGAAAAAGTCGGTTTAGCCCATAAACATAACCAACGATTTCTGATTTCTGGCCAATCGCCGATTGGCCTGTCACCACCCTCAGGTGCCGCAGGTGGCTTCCCTGATCGCCTTGGTCACGGCACGCGATATTGACGCTCCAAACCAGCCGGGAATACACGCGGAAAAGCGCCCTGCGTCTCCTCCCGCCACCAGAAGCAGGATATCCTCTGGTGACTGCACCGCTCTGACGAGTGTATATTCGTCTTCCGGTTGGACAGGCTGCTCGAGGTACCCGCCTTTTTTCAGATCGCTGAGCGGACGCGCGGCATGTTCGTAGAGAAATTCCTGCACCGTTCGTTTGTTCCACCCTTGTTCGTGTAAGGTATGGTAATGCTCAGGGCAAAGAACGACCGCCATTTCCGCCTGGCCGCCCATGTTGAACGTTCCAAGGCCGGACATCCGGTCGGCCAGTGTCCGCAGGATATTTTCAGCGTTTAACGCGAAGTGGTTATTGATCTGATTGGGCCCCTCCGCCGCAAAAACCGTTACGGTGCTGACATCCCGATCGTATCCCCGCTGCACGTGGAGCGGTTCCCAGGCCGTATCCTCCCGCTCGGCAATGCAATAGGTGTATTTTCCCGGATGCCCCAGCGTCGATCGATCAAACTCACGTGAACCGCCCGCGTTGATGAGGAGCAGCCGGATGGCCCGGCCAATCGTGGCATTGGCGCGGTTTCCCGGTCCAAAGAGGTTCTGCCCCGCATTCATGCCGATCGCCTGGGCAACCGGCCCATTCACAATGATCAAGATGGCCGGCCCATGAGTGCTGGCGCTCGGCCCATGCAGGCCAAACGCGGGATCGCACATGGCGGAAACAGCAGCCGCCACCACCGGGAAATAGGCGGGCAAACACCCCGCCATCACCGCATTGATCGCCACCAGCTCCGCCGTAAACACCCGGTTTCTTTCCGGAATGGCGCCAATCACCGTATCGGGAGACATGTCCACCATGTCCAGCATCTCCTGAACCCGCTCCTCGGTGGGCGGCATCACAGGGAGCCCATCCGTCCATCCCATTTGGTAATAATATTCAATGGCCGCTATGGCGTCCGGCAACTCGATCCGGGATGCGCGCAGCGTCATCTCAACACCCCTCATCAATATTTTATAAATTGATATTTCTTTTTAAAGTATCATAATTGGTCCCGCTTGCCAAGAAGCTCCTCTGGAACAAACCCATTCGGGACAAAAATGAAAAAAAACACCCAACCGGGCAGGTTTGTGGCCAGCCGTCGCAACAAACATCAAACCGTCTGGATGGGCGGGATTTACCCCGCCGTTCTTGCCGGCGCCTTGCGGAGAAACAGCCATCCCGCCGCAAGACAGGCGAACGCAAACGGGATCAGCCATAGCGTCAATTCTTCCACTGAGTTGATTCTGCTCAGCCACTGGAACAGCGCCTTCCAGCCGTCCAACAAGTGAAGCATGACAGTCAAGAGCAACACAATCGCAAACGAAGCAAAAATGCCCCATCTGCCAAAGCGATAGTACAGACATCCGACCACATTGCCGCAAGACACAATGGCCAGGATGAGGATGAAATGAAACCAAAGCAAAAACCAAACGGATGGCCGCTCCATCCAAGGAATCTGATAGAATAGCAAATGTACATCCGGATTCATCGACAAAAACCATTTCTCAATCCCGTACAGCAAGGCGTACACGGCTGAGAGGGCAAAGGACACCAGCAGATAATGAATCACCGTGGCCAAGTAATAATCCCGCCGCGTCACGCTCCAGCCAAGGGCCACCGGCAGCGTGCCATTCACCGTCACCACGCCGCCAACCAAAGCGTAAATGTACACGGCAAACCAGCCGCTGAACATGACTCTACTGTCCGAAAACTGGTATGTCAGATAACAGGAAAGTAAAAACACCACAATCAATGTGGACCAAAAAATGACAAAAGAATGCCTCGTATCCATGTAATGCAGCCGCATCATCGCCTTGATTTTATGTCCCACTGCGCGTCGCTCCTTTCTCGGTCAAGTAGATAAACAGCTTCTGCAAAGGCAAGGCAACGATCTCGATTCCCGCCGCGGCCGCCTGGCGCCGCTCTTCTTCCGTGCAAAACCCGTAAACCGCAGCGATATGGTTTGAGCCGATAGTCTCCGTATGGATCACCCTCTTGTCGATGACAAATCGCTCCACCGCTTCGCTTTTGCCGCTGACGGCAAACGCCGACTCACGCAGCCGCTCAGCTTCCTCGTTCAGGAGGAGCTGCCCCTGGTGAATGATCAGAACCTGCTCGAACAGCTTGCTCACCTCGTCGATCAGGTGCGTCGACAGGATGACGGTCCGAGGGTGTTCCGTATAATCTTCCAGCAAGCGTTCGTAAAAAAGGTTCCGGCCGACGGCATCCAGGCCAAGATAGGGTTCGTCGAACAAGGTAATCGGCGCGCGGGATGCCAGACCAATGACAATGCCCACCGCCGATTCCATGCCCCGCGAAAGATGCTTGATTTTCCGGCGCATCGGCAAACTGAAATCCTGAACCAGCCGCTCGGCAAATCGCTGATCCCAATTCGGAAACACGGTTTTTGCCAAATCCAGCGTCTGGGAGACGCTCAGGTGCTTGACGTACCGCTGGCTCTCCTTGATGAAACAGATGCGGTTCAGGCATTCCCTGTTCTCAAACGGAAAAGCGCCGCCGATGCGAATCTCCCCTTCATCAGGTAGCAGTTGTCCCGTCAACAGATGCATCAGTGTCGTCTTGCCCGCCCCGTTTCGTCCCAGCACCCCATAGATCTTTCCATCCGCCATGGTAAAGCTCACGCCTTTGACGGCTTCCACATCGCGGTATCGTTTCGTCACATTCCTGCACTCCACTGCCAAGCTCATCACTGCTCCCCTTTCCCGTTGCCAAGGCTGCCGTTTTCGATCATGGCGATGATCTCCTCCCGGCTGATTTGGATTTTCTCCGCTTCTCGCAACATCTCCAGGACGTACTTGTCGTAAAATTGTTGCTTCCGCTTCTGAAACAACTTCGCTTGCGCCCCCGGCGCGACAAACATGCCAATCCCCCGCCTCTTGTACAAAATCCCCTCCTCCACCAGAAGGTTAATCCCCTTGGCCGCCGTGGCCGGGTTGATTTGGTAAAATGAAGCAAACTGATTCGTCGAAGGCACCTGATCTCCTTCCCGCAACTTCCCTTCGATGATGTCATCTTCAATGGATTCCGCGATTTGCATAAAAATGGGCCTGCTGTCATCCAGTGAAAATTTCAATCTGTCGCACCACCTCATTGGTTAGTTACTTGTGTAATGAAGTATACATCTATTGAAGTAATATGGCAAGTGATCAAACGCAAAAAAATCCCCCGCCTTCAAGCCAGGGGAAAACGGTTGCGCAAGGGAGTTTTCTGGGCAAGAGCGGACAACTGCCCATCGCGCGCCACGACGCTGCGCGCAGCATGCAGGAATTCCCGTGTCTGATATCGAAGCAAGACTTCATGGTAAACGATGAGCACCAGAGATGAGCACCAGATTTGTTCAAAACAAGAACGGTGTGGGGGGTGTTGGCCCATACGCGCGTTTTTCTTCGTCGTGCTGTCCCTTTGTTTGTTCATGATGACCGCGTGCTCTCCGGACACAAAACAAGAGAACCGTAGCCATGAAGGCGAAAGCATGCCAAAAGGAAAAAACGATCATGAGGAACAGACGGAATCGGCAGGCAGACACAAGCCTGAGGCGGTGGACAAACGTCAAGTGATCGCGAAACATCTTCAAGAACCTTGGGAAATCGCTTTGGTGGAGAATGCATTTTATATCGGTGAGCGCAACGGTTCCATTGTGACTGTTACGATAAACGGCGATGTTCAAACACGGAAACCTGTCCGGTTCGAGAAAGACCTGTCGCATCAGCCAGAAGCCGGACTGCTAGGAATCGCCTTTCCAAGGGACTTCCAAAAAACAAAAACAGCCTTCGCTTATTATTCTTACCAAGAAAACGGAGCGTTTTTTCAGCGTGTCGTCACCATCAAAGAATCGCAAAACCATTGGAAGGAAACTTCCGTATTGCTGGATAAGATTCCTGGCGGCCGCTACCATCAAGGGGGCCGGATCGAAATCGGGCCGGATCAGAAGTTATATGTCACGACGGGCGATGCGGCGACGCCCGAGTTGTCCCAGGATCTGGACAGTTTAGCGGGAAAAATTTTACGGATGAACTTGGACGGTTCCATCCCCGATGACAATCCGTTTGGTGAATCCTACGTGTATTCGTACGGGCATCGAAACCCTCAAGGCCTGGCATGGAATTCGGATCATGAGCTTTTTGCCACGGAGCATGGTTCGCATGCTTATGATGAAATCAATAAGATCGAGGCAGGCAAAAATTATGGATGGCCTGTTATCCGTGGAGATGAAGCGGCAAGCGGTATGGAACCCCCGATTCTGCATTCCGGCAAAGAAACATGGGCCCCTTCTGGCATGACATATTTTAATGGCTATTTCTATTTTGCTTCATTACGAGGAGAAAGTTTGCGAAAATTTGACCCGGTGAACAAAACACAGGAGATCGTTGTTTCAGGTGTCGGACGAGTTCGTGATGTCTTGGCTACAAATGAAGGTTTATACATCATCACCAATAATACAGACGGACGCGGGAGACCGTCTGAAAATGATGACCAACTCATTTTTATCCCGCTGAGATGATCGCTGGTACATCAACAAAAAAGCCCCTTGTGAACATGTCGTTGTTCCAAGGGGTGAACCATGCTTGTCGCGCGCAGGGCAAGCATGTTTTCCTTATCCTCCCTTATTATCCTGCGCCCACCACCACTGGTTCCAACCGCGACTCCTCATCCGGGCGAAACGGCCGGGAGCGGATGAAGAAACGCACTCCCAGGGGGATTTCGAGGGAAAAGGAGGCCCCTCTTCCCTCGGTCACGTCTACCGTCAATTGGGTGTGTTTCCAGTATTCAAACTGCGGGCCGGAAATGTAAAAGGGACATCCGTGAATCTCCCCCAGCTTCACATCGTTGCTGCCGATGCGAAAGGTTCCCAGCTTGTAACACATCGGCGCCGAGCCGTCACAGCATCCGCCGCTTTGGAAAAACATCAGTTCCCCGTGTTTTTCCCGCAGCCGGTCAATCACTTTTTTCGCTTCATCTGTGACCAGCACCCTTTTGACCAGTTCCATAAAACGACCTCCCATCAGAGCCAACACAGGCAGAAGATCGGCACTGGCAGAAAGCCAGCGCAGGGCAGCCACGCTCGCTAGAACAGCCCCAAGGGATCTTTGCTGTATGAGATCAGCATATTCTTCGTCTGCTGATAGTGCTCCAGCATCATTTTGTGTGTTTCGCGACCGATGCCGGACTGTTTGTATCCGCCAAATGCCGCGTGGGCCGGATAAACGTGATAGCAATTGACCCAGACGCGTCCAGCTTCGATTTTGCGCGCAATCTGATAGGCCTGGTGAACATCCCGCGTCCACAAGCCGGCGCCCAACCCGTACAGCGTGTCGTTGGCAATCTCGATGAGCTCTTGTTCATCTTTAAACGTGGTGACGGAGACAACCGGGCCAAAAATCTCTTCCTGGAAAATGCGCATTTTGTTGTGTCCTTTCAGGACGGTGGGCTGAATGTAGTATCCGTCCGGGTATTGCGGGTTGTCATAGGCCCTTCCGCCCGCCAGCACTTCGGCGTTTTCTTGCTTGCCGATGTCGATGTAGCTGAGTATTTTTTCGTACTGGTCCTTTGACGCTTGGGCGCCCATCATCGTTTCAGGATGCAGCGGATCGCCCATTTTGATCTGTTGAACCCGTTTCAACGCCCGTTCCATGAATTCATCGTAGATCGACTCCTGAATCAGGGCGCGGGAAGGACAGGTGCACACCTCTCCCTGATTGAGGGCAAACATCGTAAACCCTTCAAGCGCTTTCTCCAGAAAAACATCCTCTTCCCGCATCACGCTTTCCGTGAAAATATTCGGTGATTTTCCGCCCAGCTCCAGGGTCACCGGCGTGATGTTCTCGGAGGCGAACTGCATGATCAGCCGGCCTGTCGTGGTTTCTCCGGTAAAGGCGATTTTGCCCACTCTGGGTGATGTGGCCAAGGGCTGCCCCGCTTCCGGACCAAAGCCGTTGACAATGTTCAGCACGCCAGGCGGAAGCAAGTCCGCCACCAGTTCGGCAAACAGCATGATGGTAGCTGGTGTCTGCTCCGCCGGTTTCAGGACGACACAGTTTCCTGCTGCAAGCGCGGGAGCCAGTTTCCAGGCGGCCATCAGGAGCGGGAAATTCCAGGGGATGATCTGTCCCACCACGCCGATCGGTTCTTTGATGTGCATCGACACGGTATGGGCATCAATCTCCGACACCGTTCCCTCTTCGCCGCGAATCACCCCGGCAAAATAGCGGAAATGGTCAATGGCCAGGGGCAAATCGGCCGCCAGCGTTTCGCGAATCGGCTTTCCGTTGTCCCAGGTTTCCGAAAGGGCCAGCTTCTCCAGATTTTCTTCTAGCCGATCGGCGATTTTCAACAGAATGCGGCTGCGCTCTGCCACAGGGGTGTTCCCCCATTTTTCTTTGGCCTGATGGGCTTTCTCCAAAGCGAGATCAATGTCCTCCTTTTGCGAACGAGCCACCTTGGTAAACACTTTCCCGTTCACCGGCGACGGGTTCTCAAAATACTCTCCGTTTAACGGGGCCACCCATTCACCGCCGATGAAGTTGTCGTACTTCTCCCGGTATTGAACAAGACTCCCTGGCGTGTTAGGTGCTTGAAACGCCGACACTTTTTGGCTCATTGGACCGTTCCTCCTCATCCTGTTCATGTCATATTCAAGTGGTAAAAAAATCTTCCATCTTATATATAACGGCATGCGCTGGCAAATATGACTGCTGCATTTCAATGGCCAAACTCAATGACCAAACGGGCTGGAACTTCCCCTTTCTCCACTTTGCGAAACTCCACTACGCATCACCTCACATGATTTTTTCAGGTTTGCCCATTTTCTGGGTGGCACTTTTCTTAAAAGCAAGATTCGTGCCAATTCAGTCAAAGGCCGAAATGACGCCTCCTCTGGCTTTTCAACGACTTGCGCGCCCCTCTTTCTGTCTTCCTGGAACATGCCACTGGAACAAAAGATTGTTCCACAAGGAACAATAAATGGAACAGTCGAATTTTTTGTGAATCCATTTCTGTTTGATATAATACAGGGTAAAGAACCATACGGGTTTGAAAAATCGAGTCAGAAAGGGGGATGACAATGAAGATCGTGGATTCTTCACCGCAGGCGCTGACCATCTCGCATCAACGCAGCAAGCAATTCGGAGTGAATCCGGAGTACGTGGTAAATGATATCCTGACCGGCGGGGAACTGGACGACCGGCAAGTGAAACTGGGTCCGCTCTTGTCCATTGCGGAAGCCGTGCTGAAACCGCTTTATACGTTCTTGGAGCAACGGTCGTTTATGGTGTTGATTTCCGACGTAGACGGGTACATTCTCTCCTCTTGGGGAAAGTCTCCGTTCACAGAACGGGCCAAAACCGTGCAACTCAGCACCGGAGCCAACTGGCACGAACGGGTGAAAGGGACCAACGCGATTGGGACCGCCCTGTTGGAGAAAAAACCGGTGAGCGTGGTCGGCAAACAACACTATTGTTATGAGAATCATTTTTTGACCTGTTACGCCGCGCCACTTTACACTTCAACAGGCGAACTGATCGGGATCCTGGACATCAGCGGCGACGTGCGCGCGCATCACCCCCATACTTTGGGTATGGTGACGGCGGCGGCGATGGCCTGCCAATCCCGCCTGCTTCTGGAGGAAGCACGCCGGGAACTGACACTCACCCTCCACGAAGCCGACGCCATGATGCAAACCAGCGCGCAACCTCTCATCTCTGTGGACGGCGAAGGAAAAATTACGCGCATGAACCAGGCGGCCGCGGAAATGTTCAACGTCCAAGCCAGCCAGTGCATCGGCCAGCCGCTGGAAATGATTTTTGGCAACCGCTACGCTTCAGACATCCTGTCTCTTGCAAGCGGTGACATGGCCGAGGTCCGGTTGAAGAAACGTGCGCATGCCAATGAATCGGACACCTGGATCGTCCGCGCTGTGAAGGACGAGCGAAAACAGCTGTTCAGCACCATTTTGTCCCGCCGTCCATCATCAGCTGGCCCACCTGCAAACAGCGGTCGGACAGAAGAGGCTAGCCAAGCAGACGCATTCCTAAAAGACACAAAGATCATCGCCTCCTGTCCCAAGATCAAGCAGGTTTTCGCACTGATCCAGCACGTCGCGCAAACAAACGCCACCGTCCTGATCCGGGGAGAGACGGGAACGGGAAAAGAAATCGCAGCCAGGGAACTGCACCGGCAGAGCGGACGGAAAGGGCCCTTTGTCGTGGTCAACTGTGGCGCCATTCCAGAATCCCTGATCGAATCGGAACTCTTCGGATACGAAAAAGGCGCGTTTACCGGCGCGCAGCAGAAAGGACAGATGGGGAAATTTGAAGCGGCCCACCTGGGCACCCTGTTCCTCGATGAGATTGGCGAACTTCCTCTAGCCTCCCAAGCGGTTTTGCTGCGGGTGCTGGAAGAAAAGCGGGTGACGCGCGTCGGCTCGCACGAATCGAAACCCGTAGATGTACGGATTGTGGCGGCCACAAACCGAGATCTGTACAAAGAAATTGCGCTGAAGCGTTTTCGCGCCGATCTGTACTTCAGGCTGAATGAAATGGAAATCCTCCTCCCCCCCCTCCGGGAACGAACTGATCTCGACGAATTGATCCACCATTTTTTGCATGAAATCGCATCTGAACTGGGCATCCACCACCTGTCCATCGACCCGGCGGCCATGCGCAAGCTGAGGCAATACTCGTGGCCGGGTAACATCCGGCAACTCCGGCACGTCATCCGCCAAGCCGCTTATCAAGCGCATATTATCAAGCGAAAAAATATTATTCACGCTGAAGATCTCCGCCTGCCTCATGAGGAACAAAATGAAAACGATTTCATTATCTTCCGCTCAGAAGGAGAGACTGGCATAACAACTGCAACAGTCACAACCACTACAACCGTTCCGGATGAGGAAACACGAATCGCTAGTGCCCTCCGCAAAACAAAGGGCAACATCTCGCAGGCCGCACGGTTGCTCCACATGGGCCGCACCACCTTGTACCGAAAGCTGAAACAGTATCCCTCATTGATCAAAATCCGTGATGAATCGAACACTTAATGCCCCATATGGAACAGCCCGTGCCACGAAAAATCGTGACACGGGCTGCTTGCCGGTTTCAATGCATATTTCCGTCCAAGGATGGCACCAACTCAAGACCAGCCATTAAAAAGTGATGATCAAATCCAAACGCCTTTCAGATTCCTAATCATTTCATGAATCCCTTTCCAAGTGCTATACCACCTTAAATCTCATTCATTCCCATAAATGTATCGGTCATGGTGAACGGATCCATCGATTGGATCAGAATCAGTAAGATCGAACAATTTCAACAACGGATCGTTTTGTTCTTGTTTCTTCATACATTCATCGATGGCTTCCCGAATCACTTCCGCTTCTGTCCATCGGCGCCTCATGGCAATTTGTTTTATCTTATCATTTTGTTCCTGGCCAAGATAGATTTGTTTGCGAACTTTTTTTCCTGAATGTTTCGCTTTCACGATTTTTCACCTCATGTACATTATATACATATTGAACAAACGATGTATGTAAACCTTCTTCTCATTCTTGGACAATGGCGCCCCGCTTTTCCTTCACCCCTACCATCGTCATCTTCCCACCCTGCCGGACCAGCTGAAGCGTGGTCTCTTCCAGCTCATGAGCCTTTAAGGAAAACTGAAACGGAAATAAGGCCGGCGCTGACGGGATCAATTCAAGGACGATCCATTGTAGTACATATTTCTCCCAAAAACGATGAATCATAACAATGAATCATCACATTCACGTTTAACACGTCCAACACGTCCGACACAGGAGGTAGTCATGAACATTTACAAACACTTTTTCAAGCACATTCCCAAGCACTTGCCGGGCTTCGCCTTCCTTCTCATCACTGTCATTCTCATCACAGCCGGCTGCACCCAGGCCAACCCTCCTCAAAATCAAACCACAGGGCCAACAGGCATCACATACCGGCCCCAAATGCCGGACATCCTGCAGCGGAACGGGAAGTCAGCGTCACGGACACCCAATCTGCAAGGCGGACCAGAACATGCCATTCGCCAACCTCATCCACTCACGCTCTCGGATTTGAGGAAGAAATACCCCAGCACATTTATCCTCAATGCGCCATCGAGCAAACGGGAAGTGGCGTTGACTTTTGACGACGCCCCGGACAGCTTATTCACGCCGCAGATCCTGGACGTTTTAAAACGGGAAGGCGTCAAAGCCACCTTTTTTGTCGTGGGGAACCGCGCCGAAACCCATCCCGAAATCATGCGACGGATCGCGCAAGAAGGGCATGCAATAGGCAACCATTCTTACAACCACGCCAATCTTCCAAAACTGAAAGATGAACCGTTCCGTAATCAGATTGAAAAAACGGATCAAATCATTCGCAGCTTTACGGGGTATATCCCTCGTTTTGTGAGACCCCCTTACGGAAATATTCAGGAAGAGCAAATCAAATGGCTGGCCAGCCAGAGAAAAACGATCGTCAATTGGAACGTGGATTCGCTGGACTGGAAAGGCTTGAGCGCAGAACAAGTAGCAACCAATGTACTGGCTCATGTGCATCCGGGCGCAGTCATCCTGATGCATTCAGGTGGTGGTGCCGGCGAAGATCTGTCAGGAACGGTCAATGCGCTGCCAGAAATTATCCGCAAGCTCCGGGCAGACAATGTCAAACTAGTGACCATTCCAGAATTGCTTGAGTTGCCGCCTGGAGTTTCTTGAGCGAAGAAAATTTGGGAACATCACAAGCTTTCGCTGTGTTTCAGTCATGCAGTGAATGAATGATCAGTTCCGCCGTCTCCCGATAGGTGTCGTTCAACCCGGTAAAATGGGACAAGACTTCCGCCGGCGTCAGGTCGATTTCCGGGATGCGCTTCTCATCCTGGGCTTGAAAATCCGCTCGCTAGAGAAAGTAGGTGATTTTTCCTTCGTTTTTCACTGCGAACTTCCTCCTTCGTTCATAAAGAAAGAATGATGTTTGCTGCCAAGCCCCTGCAAAGGTTGTTCCTCATCAGAAAGAAGCTCCACGCTCAAGCGAGAAAAGCAGCTACGATGCCGATCAGAAAAATCCCGTCAAACACGCCGGCCCCGCCAATGCTCAACACATGTCCGCCAATGTCCCGCACGCGATGGAGATTCAATAGGTCCGCACCAATGAGCGTCCCCAGAACCCCAGAAATATACGCCACAGGGGCAGCCTGATCGCCGGCCAACAACAGGGCGACAAGGGCCGCGATCAAGGGTGGAATAAACGCCGGGATGGAAATGCCAATCCCGCGAACCGGTTTCGCCAAACGCTTGGCCACAAACGTGACAATGGCCGTTGCGATGAGAACAGGCATCAGGGGGGCGCGGAGCAGCAAATACAGGCTGAACAACACGGGAATCACGGCACCACCGACGTTGACGGCAATCACTTGTTCCCTCAGCTTCGGCGGATGATAGTAAAACATCAACGGAAAAAGAAAAATCTCACGTACCGGAAACGTCTCACGGTTCCATGTCCGGCGGCGGGAAATCGGAATGTTGACCATGCTTCCCAAGAGCGAAAACAATAACAGGAACGTAGCACCAAGCGGGGACAACCCGAGTTTGGCAAACGAAAAAGTGGTCAGCTGAAAAAACAGCATGAACAGTAAAAACGGCAGCATGAAAATCAGGATCAGTGGCCAAAGAAAGGGCATCGTCTCGTCTCCTCTTTATATCAGAACATGCATTGCTCATGTTTATTGTATTATAAGATGTATCTGCTCTTCCGCTTCCATGCCATCAGTGTGTCGAGCGGATAAAATCTCGAAGGGACATAGCCAAACAGTCGGCTTTTGGGATTTCCAATGGGAAATTCCAAGAGCTATGTGTAACTGAGGGGTTTTGGTGGCTCGCCAAACCCCTTTTCTTGTGTTAGCCTAATCTGGAACAATTTGATGACAAACGTTCGTCATCCCTATATATTTTTACCTGTACAGGTTATCATGTAATAATATGAAAATGAATTTATGCAGGGACTGCCGCCAGTTTCTGAAGGAGTGAACCCATTGGGAAAACAGCCATTTAACGATACGTTTTTAAAAGCGTGCCGCCGCGAGCCGACCTCGTATACACCGGTATGGTACATGCGCCAAGCCGGCCGTTATCAACCCGAATACCGTGCCATTCGGGAAAAATACTCATTTTTTGAGATGAATGAAATACCGGAAGTTTGCGCCGAAGTCACCCGCCTGCCGGTCGAACAGTTCGGCGTGGACGCCGCCATTTTATTCGCCGACATCATGACCCCACTGCGGCCGATCGGAGTTGACGTGGATCTCGTATCAAGTATTGGCCCCATCATTCAAAATCCGATTCGCACAATCAAGGACGTGAGCCGTTTACGAGATCTGGAACCGGAGGTACATACCCCATACATAACGGAGGCTGTACGCATCTTAACCGGAGAACTGTCCGTGCCCTTGATCGGATTTGCCGGCGCCCCGTTTACCATCGCCAGTTACTTAATCGAGGGCGGTCCATCAAAAAACTACTATAAAACAAAAGCCTTCATGTATTGTCAACCCGACGCCTGGCAACTCCTCATGGAAAAACTAAGCCAAATCACCGTAGCTTATCTTACTGCGCAAATCAACGCTGGCGCCAGCGCCGTGCAAATCTTCGACTCATGGATCGGCGCGCTGAGTGTCCACGATTACCGCATGTACATTGCCCCAGTTATGGAACAGATTTTCTCTGAGCTGAAACAGACCAACGTTCCGCTGATTTATTTCGGCACCGGTACCGGTCATCTGTTGGAAGAGTGGAACAAACTCCCGGTGGACGTGATTGGCCTCGATTGGCGCACGTCGATCCGCGAGGCACGAAAGCGGGGAATTCAAAAAGCGCTGCAAGGGAATCTCGATCCCGCCCTGCTCCTTGCGCCGTGGGAAACGCTAAAAGAGCGGACACGGTCAATTCTCGACGAAGGGACGCAATCTCCGGGCTTCATCTTCAACCTCGGTCACGGCATTTTTCCGGAAGTGAACGTGGACACTGTCAAAAAATTAACCTCTTTCGTCCACGAATATACAAAAAGTAAAGAAAGCTAGGTGCAAAACATGTCCAAAAAAACCATCGGACTTCTTGTCATGGCTTACGGCACGCCGCGAAACAAGGAAGAAATTGAACCGTACTACACCCACATCCGCCGCGGCAAAAAACCGCCACAGGACTTGCTGGAAGATCTGATTCGCCGTTATGAAGCGATCGGTGGCGTTTCCCCTCTCGCGCGGATTACGGAACGGCAGGCAGCAACACTGGAAAAGGTGTTAAACGAACGAAACACAGCTGTCCGTTTTAAACACTACCTGGGGTACAAACATATTGACCCGTTTATCGAAGATGCCGTCCAAGCCATGCACCGGGACGGCATCGAAACTGCCGTCGCGCTCGTCCTCGCTCCCCATTATTCGACGTTCAGCGTCAAATCGTATCACGAGCGGGCTCAAAAACAGGCGGCAGCCATCGGCGGACCGGCTCTCACGAAAATTGACAGTTGGTACGACGAACCCCAATTTATCCGTTACTGGGTCGAGCAAATCCAAAAGACAATGGCGAAAATTCCAAAGGAAGAACACGACAAAACGGTCGTCATTTTTTCAGCCCATAGTCTCCCGGAAAAAATTGTCCAGCTGAACGATCCCTATCCACAACAATTGGTAGCCACCGCGCAATTGATTGCCAAACAGGCTGGGATCGAACATTATGCGATCGGCTGGCAAAGCGAAAGTGCCACCGGTGAACCTTGGCTTGGCCCCGATGTGCAAAAGCTGACCCGAGAGTTATTCGAAAAGCAAGGGCACACCGCTTTTATATACTGCCCTGTCGGATTCGTCGCCGACCACTTGGAAGTGTTGTACGACAACGATGTGGAATGTAAAGCGGTGACTGACCAGCTCGGGGCGCGTTATTATCGACCGGAAATGCCCAATACTCATCCGTTGTTTATCGAAGCATTAGCTGATGTCGTCGAAAAAACAGCGCATCACATTTTGGAGGTTCAAACTTTGGAGGTTCCACATGAATCTTAAACACCCCCACATCACCATTGTCGGTGGCGGGATGACCGGGCTGTCCGCCGCCTTTTATTTGGCAAAAGCGATTCAGGCTGAACGTCTGCCGATTCGCGTCACGCTGGTCGAAGCAAGCGACAGGCTGGGGGGAAAAGTGCGCACGGAACATCGGGGCGGCTTTATTATTGAGCAAGGCCCTGACTCCCTGTTGGCACGCAAAAAAGCCGCGCCCCAACTGATCGCTGATCTTGGCCTAGAACATGAAACTATTCGCAATCAGACAGGGCAATCGTACATTTTACATCAGAACCGGCTCTTCCCCATTCCGGAAGGCGCTGTCATGGGCATCCCGACCAAACTGACGCCGTTTGCCACCACCTCTCTCATTTCCCCGCTGGGAAAAATGAGAGCCCTGATCGGCGACCTGCTGCTTCCCCGCTCCCCGAGTCAGGCGGATCAGTCGGCGGGACACTTTTTCCGCCGCCGACTCGGCGATGAGATTGTGGAGCGATTGATCGAACCTCTCCTCTCTGGCATCTATGCGGGAAACATCGATCAATTAAGTCTGATGGCCACATTTCCGCAGTTCTACCATCAGGAACAAAAATACCGCAGTTTGATGATCGGCATGAAAAAAGCGGCCCTGCAAACGAAAAAAGGCGAAAAAGGCGAATCTCAAGGAGCCTTTCTCACATTGAAACGGGGCCTGCATGCGCTCATCGAAGCAATCGTTGATCATTTGCCACCGTCCAGCATCCACTTGAACAAAGCCCTGAACCGTATCGAAAAGGCGGAAAATGGCTATACCCTCTACTTCCAAGACGGAAGTTCCATCGCAACGGATGCGGTTATCCTTGCCGTTCCTCATCACGTCACAACACAAGTTCTCGCTCATTGCCCGTTTTTGCAGATAAAACGTGAGGTCACAGCCACATCCGTCGCGACCGTCGCCCTTGCTTTCGACGCGAAAGATATTCATATCCCGTACGAAGGAACAGGTTTCGTTGTCCCGCGTACGTCCAAGCATACGATCACGGCGTGTACCTGGACACACAAAAAATGGCCCCACACAACACCTGAGGGAAAAGTACTCATCCGCTGTTACGTTGGACGGTCCGGCGATCAGACAATTGTCGACCAGTCAGACGAGACCATCGTGCAGACAGTGCTCAATGACTTACGAACCGTTACTCCAATAAAAGGAAATCCTTTGTTTCACATCGTCACCCGCTGGCGCGAAGGAATGCCTCAATACGCTGTCGGCCACAAGGCATGGCTAAAACACGTGTATGAACAATTCGACAAACACCTTCCCGGCATCCGCTTAGCCGGAGCATCCTATGAAGGCATTGGCCTTCCGGACTGCATTGAACAAGGGAAAAAAGCAGCCTTTGAAACGCTTGACCATATCAAAACGCGCCTGTTGTGAAATGTTACCGCCATCGATTGCGGCAAAACGATGAATCAGCCTCCGCGCATTTTCTATGAAGCAATTTTTTTCCTCGCCACTTCTTAGGTGATTTGACAGGGGGGTTCTTTTAATCTTGACACGATGCAGAGAGATGTTATACTTATGCAGAACGAGCGTCAAGGGTAAGCCCTGACGCGTATTTTATGACTAAAAACGACAAGCCGTGTCCAAGCTCTGGGGCAACCATTCCACCGAGGAAGCAAGTGAATGGAAGGCTGACCGCCCTCCCTCGCCTTCGGCCGGCACCGATTTTATCCAACATCCAGGACAGCATTGTCCACGCCCGCATGTTGGCCAAGCAGGGCATCCTCACCGCCGGGGAGGCGAACCCATACCCGCGCCTCCCATGATGCACAACGTTCTTGGGTGCAAGCTAGACAGGCTTCCGTCAGAGTTCATATTGTCCTATAAAGCGCACCGCCAAGGAGGATGAGATCATGAAAAGCTATCTTGTTCTTGAGGACGGCACCGTTTTCCAGGCGGAGGCCTTTGGTGCTCCAAACCGGAATGTCGGTGAGGTCGTCTTTAACACCAGCATGACCGGTTACCAGGAGATTCTCACCGATCCATCCTACGCCGGTCAAATCGTCACCATGACCTACCCTCTCATCGGCAATTACGGCATCAACCCTGAAGACTTTGAGTCCCGGCAGCCCTTCGTGCGGGGCTTCATCGTGAAGGAGCTCTGTGCGGACCCGAGCCATTGGCAAGCCAACCGAGCCCTCGACGATTACCTTACGAAAAACGGGATACCAGGGATCTTTGGCATCGACACCAGGGTCCTCACGCGTCACCTGCGGGTGGAAGGAACCCTCCGGGGCGTATTGGCCACCGCTGACAACGGTCCCGCCGAGGCCAATGAAGACATGGGCGCGAATGGCGGGCTCCTCGCCCTTGCCGGTCAGTGGCGCGTTTCCCAACTCCCATCAGCCCTTCGGAACTGGCTCATGGAACTTAAGCATCAAGCTCAGGAGTTCGTCCTCTCCCACCCCGTCTTGGAGGTAACCACCCCTACCGCCTATCATCTGGAGCCTCAAGACGGCCGGAGCGGGGGGCCGCGGGTCGTGGTGGTCGACTTCGGTGTGAAACAGAACATCCTGCGAATTCTCACCCACCTCGGATGCCAGGTGACGGTGGTGCCAGCCACCGCCACCGCCGAGGAGATTCTCGCATTGGAACCAGCCGGCGTTCTGCTCTCCAACGGCCCTGGCGACCCCAAGGACGTACCTGAGGGGATTGCCACTGCTAAGACTCTCATGGCAGCCGGCATCCCGCTGTACGGTATTTGCCTTGGACATCAGGTCCTGGGTTTGGCCGTCGGCGGAAATTCCTTCAAGCTCAAGTTTGGCCATCGCGGAGCCAACCATCCAGTGAAGGATTGCGTGACAGGCCGGGTTTACATCACCTCCCAAAACCACGGCTATTCCCTTGATGAATCCTCCCTTCCGGCTGAGGTAGTAGTTACTCACCGCAACCTGAACGACGGTACTGTCGAGGGAATCATGCACACCCAGCGCCCTGTCTGGTCAGTCCAATACCATCCTGAGGCCTCTCCCGGTCCAGAGGATTCCCGGTACCTGTTTGACCGCTTCCTCTCAGCGCTTGAACGTTCTTGACAAACCATATTTCGCCTTCTGCCGCGACACCAACTTTCCAGCGACGCCCTGGCGTGCCCGCAAGAAAGGAAAACCGCAGCAGCAACGTAAGATAAAGGAGGAGTCACCATGCCGATACGAAAAGAACTCAAGCGGGTACTGGTGATAGGCTCCGGTCCTATCATCATCGGCCAGGCCGCGGAGTTTGACTACTCCGGTACCCAAGCCTTACAGGCGCTTCGAGAGGAAGGCCTGCAAGTGATACTTGTCAACCCCAATCCGGCAACCATCATGACTGACGCCCAGATGGCGGATCGCATCTACCTCGAACCGCTCACGCCCGAGTTCATCGAACAGGTCATCGCCAAGGAACGGCCCAAGGGACTTCTTCCGACCCTTGGCGGCCAGGTTGGTCTCAACCTAGCCAGCCAACTCGCTGCATCCGGTGTGCTGGAGAAGTACGATGTCGAATTGATTGGCACACCACTTCAGTCGATCCGGCAAGCGGAAGACCGTGGCGAATTCAAGGCGCTCATGCGTGACCTGGGAGAGCCTATCCCTGAATCGGTCATCGTCACCAACGTGAGAGATGCCCTTACTTTCGCCGAACAAAACGGCTTCCCTGTCGTTGTCCGCCCCGCTTATACCCTTGGCGGCACAGGCGGGGGAATCGTGCACGATGCGGCCGAGCTGACTGAAACCGTTGGGCGCGCCATCAAGCTTTCACCGATTGGTCAGTGTCTCATCGAGCAGAGCGTCTACGGTTGGAAAGAAATTGAGTATGAAGTCCTGCGGGACAGCGCCGGCAACGCCATCACCGTCTGCAACATGGAAAACATCGATCCAGTGGGTGTTCACACCGGCGACTCGATTGTGGTTGCACCATCCCAGACCCTGACTGACCGGGAGTACCAAATGCTCCGTTCTAGCGCTCTCAAAATCATTCATGCCCTCGGTATTCAAGGAGGTTGCAATGTTCAGTTTGCTCTCAATCCTCAGAGTCGGGAATACGTGGTCATCGAGGTAAATCCACGCGTCAGCCGTTCTTCGGCTCTCGCGTCGAAAGCCACTGGCTACCCCATCGCCAAGGTGGCCGCCAAAATTGCTATCGGGCTCACCTTGGATGAGATACAGAATCCTGTGACCGGAAACACTTTTGCAGCTTTCGAACCTGCCCTTGATTACGTTGTTGTCAAGATTCCCCGTTTCCCGTTCGACAAGTTCCCCGGCGCCAGCCGCATTTTAGGAACCCAAATGAAAGCGACGGGCGAAGTCATGGCCATTGACCGCACGTTCCCCGGAGCTTTGCAGAAGGCAATCCGTTCCCTGGAAATTGGTAGGGACAGTCTCTCGCACCCAGGGATTCAAAAACTCTCCGATCAAGAACTGGAAGAGAACATCAAAACCCAAAACGACGAACGAATTTTCGCGATCGCCGAAGCGTTGCGCCGAGGATGGCATTGGCAAACTGTGTCCCGGCTTTCCTGCATCGACAAGTTCTTTATCCAGGGAATCGGTCGAATCGTTGAGTTGGAGCAGCGTATCGCGCAAGGTGGGTACGAGGGCCTGAACCGAAACCTTCTTTGGGAAGCAAAACGTCTGGGCTTCTCTGATTCCGCAATCGGCCGGCTGGTGGGAAAAGACGCCCTCACCATCCGCCAACTCCGCAAGTCCCTCAACGTGCGTCCTGTATACAAGATGGTGGATACTTGCGCTGCCGAATTTGAAGCAGCCACACCTTACTACTACAGTACCTACGACGGCGAAAACGAGGTAAAGGTACCTCCTGGACCCAAAGCCATTGTCCTGGGATCGGGCCCCATCCGTATCGGGCAGGGCATTGAATTCGATTACAGCGCCGTCCACGCCGCTTGGGCCCTTCGGGAAGAAGGAATTCAGTCGGTTATCATCAACAACAATCCCGAGACCGTATCGACCGATTTTAACACTTCCGACCGGCTTTATTTCGAACCCCTCACGGTCGAAGACGTCTTGAACGTCATCGAGCAGGAAGGCGGCGAATGGGCTTATGGACATGGCCAACCCGACATCACCGGTGTTGTAGCTCAATTTGGCGGACAGACAGCGATTAACCTCTCTGGGCCGCTTGCAAATGTGGGCGTACCCCTGCTTGGAACTTCTGTGGAGGATGTAGACCGGGCTGAAGATCGCAAGAAGTTTGACGATCTCCTTAGTGAACTCGGCATTTTACGCCCACCTGGGGGAACCGCCGTCACGGTCGAAGAAGCAGTACGCATCGCTGAACAGATTGGCTATCCTGTGCTGGTGCGGCCCTCCTACGTCTTGGGGGGCCGGGCCATGGAAATCGTTTACCGGGAAGACGAGCTTCGTGCCTACATGACCACGGCGGTGGAGGTTTCCGAATCCCGCCCTGTACTGATAGATAAATACCTCCTTGGTAAAGAGATAGAAGTGGATGCCATCTCTGACGGCCAACAAGTGCTCATCGGCGGTATCATGGAACACGTGGAGCGGGCTGGTGTCCACTCGGGTGACTCGATCGCCGTCTATCCAGCCATGAGTATTAGCGACAAAATACGCGAACAAGTCCTTGATTATACCACCCGCCTCGCACTCACCCTGCGGGTAAAAGGTCTGGTAAACGTTCAGTACGTGATCTACAACAATGACGTCTACGTGTTGGAAGTGAACCTCCGTTCTTCCCGTACCGTTCCCTTTCTGGCCAAAGCGGCAGGTATTCCGCTGGCTAACCTGGCGACCCGGATCATTACCGGCCGTACCCTCGAAGAGATGGGCTACAAGCCGACTGCCGGAACGACAGCCATACAACACCAGCTGAACTTGTCGGACAGCCTAAGTGTGCAAGGATATGGCTGGATCTGGCCTGAACCAAACCAGGTAGCTGTCAAGGCGCCTGTTTTCTCCTGGCTGAAGCTCACTACGGTAGATGTATCTCTATCCCCTGAGATGAAATCTACAGGTGAAGTGATGGGCACTGATCGGGACTTTCCCCGTGCCCTTTACAAGACACTTTTGTCTGCAGGCTTGAAAGTGCCACAGCAAGGCACAGTTCTCATCACCGTAGCCGATCATGATAAGCCGGAAATTATCCCGATCGCCTCAAAACTTGCATCCCTGGGCTTTCGGATCTTTTCAACCAACGGCACAGCCAAGGCACTGACAGCCTCTAAGATTCCATGCACCCGGGTGAGCAAGGTCTCTGAAGGTTCCAACAACATCTTGGATCTTGTCCGAAAAGGTGAGATCCACCTCGTCATCAACACCCCATCCCGCAATAATCGTGAGGTGGATCGGGACGGCTTTCTCATCCGCCGGACAGCCGTTGAACACAACGTGCCATGTCTTACCAGCCTCGACACGGCTCGAGCCGTGGTTCAGATGCTGCCAGCCATCTCGGAGGGAATACCAATGGACGTCTCAGCACTGCAAGACTGGGATAATGGTTGCCCCTCAGGTTCATCTCAAATCCCTGTCAGACATGGAGAACGTCGCGTAAAGCTTTAACCGCACTCTAGCCCTGGGTGGATAAGGAAGAGATCGTCTTATCACCCAGGGTTTTTGATCGATGTAAACAACCAATGGGCACAAAAAAACGAAAGAGACCCTGGGCTGACTAGCCGGAAAAGAGGGTCTCTTTCATTCTAACGATTTTACCTTGATCAGCGCGCTGCAGTCGCCATTTCTATGAACATGTGATGGATCCGGAGATCGTCAGTCAGCTCCGGGTGAAAAGCCGTTGCCAAGTGCCGGCCATAGCGTGCGGCCACCACTTTGTCGTCGATAGTCGCAAGCACCTCGACGGCCGGATCCTTCACCTCAAAATATGGGGCTCGAATGAATACCGCTCTAAAAGGCTCAGCACCGATACCTTTTAGATGAAAATCCGCTTCAAAAGAATCTACTTGCCGCCCAAAACCGTTTCGGTGGGCAGTCATAGGCATGATCCCAAGATGAGGCTGATTCGGCTTGCCATTCTTGACATCAGTGGCGATAAGGATGGCACCGGCACAAGTGCCGTAAACGGCTCCACCTTGGCCAACCCATTCCCGAAGCGCATCAAGGAGTCCCCAAGTCTGCATCGCATCCCCAATGACCGTCGATTCTCCGCCAGGGATAATCACGCCATGAAGCCCCTCGAGATCGTGGGGCCACTTGACAGGCACGGCTTCAGCTCCGGCATTTTCCAAAGCTCTCAGATGTTCGGGCACCGCTCCTTGATAAGCGACAACACCGATGCGCGGTTTCACCATTACCAACCTCGCCCCGCTAGACGCTCCTCTGCAGGAATGGTCGAAACGTTGATGCCCACCATGGGCTCTCCCAGATCCTCAGAGATTTCAGCCAGAAGCTTAGGATCTTGGTAGTGTTGCGCCGCCAGGACAATGGCCCGTGCACGCTTCTCGGGATTTCCGGACTTAAAAATGCCCGATCCGACAAACACCGCCTCGGCACCGAGTTGCATCACCAGAGCCGCATCGGACGGCGTTGCGATGCCCCCAGCGCAAAAGAGAGGCACGGGCAATTTCCCGCGTTCCTTCACCTCTTGCACCAGTTCCAGGGATGCGCGAAGCTCCTTGGCAATGGCTGGCAACTCATGGTCAGGCGACGTCACTATCCGCCGGATATCCCGCATGATTGACCGGATGTGCCGCACTGCCTCCACCACGTTGCCGGTGCCCGCTTCTCCTTTGGAGCGGATCATGGCCGCCCCCTCGGCGATGCGGCGCAACGCTTCGCCCAGGTTGGTCGCGCCACAGACAAAGGGCACCTTGAAATCGTGCTTCCAGATGTGGTTCTCCTCATCGGCAGGGGTAAGGACCTCTGACTCATCAACGAAGTCGACGCCGATGGCCTCTAGGATCTGAGCCTCAACGAAGTGGCCGATCCGGCTCTTGGCCATGACGGGAATGGTCACTGATTCCATAATTTCCTTAATGATCTTCGGGTCGGACATACGGGCCACGCCGCCTTGGGCGCGAATGTCGGCTGGCACTCGTTCCAGCGCCATCACGGCTACTGCCCCAGCCTTCTCAGCAATCATGGCCTGCTCAGGGGTAGTGACATCCATAATCACGCCTCCCTTGAGCATCTCCGCAAGGCCCACCTTATTGCGCCAGGTGATCTGCTCCTTATTCATGATGCCTTCCTCCAGTTCGGTATGGTCATTATAACCCCGATGGGGATGATTCCTGCCGTAGAACCTATTAACTTTTTTATCGTACCACGAGCCGGATATAGTGTCAATGAAGACACGATGCGCCAACACTCGCATGAGGCATTCCATTTTCACGCCTATGCCCGGCCATGCTGGTACATCCACCATACGCTCGGGGGTCAACGGAGCTGGAGGAATGACGATATCCCGCCATCCAGAGAATCCATTTACGAAACATGCTTCCGGATGCCCGCCGTATGGTAACACGGGGTCAGCCAATGGTAATATTTTGGCACCCGGCCGTGCACCACATCGGAATAAAGCTGTTGCAGCTTGGAGGTAAACTCACCGACCCCTTCATTTCCGATGGGGCGATCGTCCACACTCACGACAGGAGTCACCTCTGCGCCGCTGCCGGTCAAGAAACACTCGTCCGCGATATAGAGCTCCGTACGTTTAAGCTCCCATCTTTTGCTGATCCTTGCGATAAATCGCCCGCAGTTCTTCCAGACTGACCTTTTTCTTTTCTTCTCCCTTGACATCCAGGATAATTCTTCCTTTTTCCATCGCTAACAGGCGGTTTCCATAACGCAATGCATCTTCCATGTCATGGGTAACCATCAATGTCGTCAAACCATGTTCCTGGATGATCGAATTGGTAATCTGCATCACCAGATCCTGTGTCCCAGGATCCAGATTGGCCACGTGCCCATCCAACAACAGCAGTTTCGGCTGAATTAGTGTCGCCATGAGTACACTAAGGCTTTGGCGCTGCCCGGAAGAAAGCAGTCCCATCGGTGTATTCAGGCGGTTTTCCAAACCCAATCCCAATGCTGAAATATGCTCACGTATCACCTGTTTTTCGTACGATCGAATGAACCATGCCAGATTTCGTTTCTTTCCCCGTCGTAAAGCCACTGCAAAGTTCTCCAGAATGCTCATCGCACTACAAGTGCCTTCTGTGGGATTGGCAAACACCCGTGAAATCCATTTTGCTCGTTTCGCATCAGACCACCTGGTAATATCCACTCCATCCATCTCCACTTTACCGCTGGAAATAGGAAGCGTGCCAGCCAGCACATTGAGCAAGGTGGATTTGCCAGCCCCATTATTCCCGACCACGACAACAAATTCTCCTTCTTCCACGGTTAAGGACAAATTGTCCAAAGCACGCAATTCCTGACCATCACCGTAGTAGAATTTGACATAGATATTAATCCACCAATGTTCATAAAATTTTATCCTATTTAGGGTTCAAGAGACCATTTTAGGCTGGTTGGCCGCGGTGATAGGAGGCAAGTGCTCCCATACGCGCCGGATGTTTTGAGCGACCACTTCAGATATTCCGGTAAAAGATTGTGCGGTACGGCCGCCAATGTGTGGAGTAACCACCAGATTCAGTGGTGACTTCAGCCACTTCTGCGGCGAAGCAGGAGGCTCTTCATATAAGACATCCAGTCCCGCTCCGGCGATCTCTTTGCGTTCTAAAGCTTCGAGCAGGTCTTTTTCGTTGACCCATACACCGCGCGCCACGTTGATGAGATATGCGCTGTTTTTCATTTGTTGAAAGTCTGCTTTTTGAAAAGGATGTTCCACTGTTTCATTGGCAGTGGCAGTGATCACGACAAAGTCGGATTCCTTTAGCAAAAGCTCACGGTAGTCCGTTCCTTTGATCCAATCAAACCGGTATTGTTTGGCCAAGGCAGGATCCGGTGTGCGTTTGATGCCAATCAATCGAACGCCAAAAGGATGTAACCGTTCTGCCAAAGCCAGTCCTAAGCCGCCGACCCCGTAAATGCCTACGGTTTTCCCTATAAGGGCACTGCCTAACGGGTTTCCCCAATTTCCTTCGGCCATTTCTCGTTGCGCTTCATATATTCTCCTGGATAACAGCAACATGTGTAAGAGGGCAATTTCTGCAACAGATTCCGCGTTGCCCGTTCCATAAGAAGGGACATTGGCCACCCAGATGCCTCTTCTTGTGGCGCTGTCCACGTCTACAGCATCGAGACCCACGCCTGCTTGGTGAATCAATTGCAAGTTAGGTAGGGAAGAGAGGAGTTCATCTGTGATTTTGGCAATACCTGGGATCAACACACGTATTTCTGGATGATGTTTGAGCTCGTGGCGAGGCAGGACACCGACACGAAGTTCAGGAAGCCGGGATTGGAGTTCTTCAAGCAGACCTCCCCAATTGTTTCCACAAATACACACATCCAATCTGGTCATCAATTGGCTCACCCTCTCTTCAATCGAAATTTGTGTTCCATGCAATGGTGTTCCATGCGGACAAACGCTGGATTCGTCCCCTGAAACACCATCGCCCCCGCAAGCTGCTGGCTCACGGAGGCGACGTTGCCCATCACAACAATCGTGATATTGAAAAACCCCGCAAGCGATCGCTTGCAGGGCTTCATTGCTTTATGTTTGCAATTATATGAAACAGAAACACCAGTGTCAAGCAATTTTTTCAAGACACCGTTCGGGCAAAAAGTGGGTCCCAACTGCTGGTGATTGTTTTAAGATCCAACTGGCCATCACTTCGCCGGAAATGGGCGCCAGCAGGATCCCGTTGCGGAAATGTCCAGTCGCCACAAAAAGCCCATCGATCCCGGGTACTGGACCTAATACGGGCAGCGCGTCCGGGGTCCGGGTGCGAATCCCGGACCAGGCAGAATGAAAAGGAAGGTGCCTGACCTTCGAAACCATCTTTCCAGCCCGTTCGAGAATGGCCACAAGCGATCCAGCAGGTACCGCGTTCGTGTTGACGCCAACTTCCTCGGTCGCCCCAACGATGAGACGACCGTCCGCTTTTGGTGTGAGATACCATCCTGTGCCAAACAGCGTTCTCTGTTTCCACGGTTCTTCCGGGTACAGCGCACAGACGATTCCACGCACCGGCTCCAGGGGAAGCTTGACACCCAGCGGAGCGATGAGTGCGGAGACCGACATCCCTCCGGCAAGCACGACACGTTCCGCCGTCACCGTACCATCCAGTGTCCGAACTCCGTAAACGCGAGAACCTTCGTTCAATAACGCAGTCACAGGGGTCCCCTCGACCACCTGGACTCCATGCAGACGTGCGGAACGGCGCAATGCCTGCACAGCCTGGACAGCGTCGACTTGATGATCATCCGGAATGTAGAGGGCGCCATAGACGGCCTCATTCAACCCAGAAACGAGAGCGCTCAGACTTTGTGCATCCAGCCACTCTCCGCTCAGTCCTTTTCGCTTTTGCCACACAAGCCGTGCCTGGAGTTTCTCCGCCTCTTGAGGCGTCTCAGCAATCCTGTAAATTCCTTCTTTTCGGTAACCCAACTCAATCCCGCTCTCTTCCGGCAAAATATCTGCCCACTCCTGCCATAGACTGCGGCTTGCAATCTGCAAGTCGAAAAAGGGGCCGTCTTCCTCAGTCTCGACTTGCGCGGCTAACATCCCGGCCGCAGCATGTGAAGCGCCCGATCCAACGCGTGTCTGTTCCAACAAGATCACATTGACCCCACGAACCGCCAGTTGTCGAGCAATGGAAAGTCCAATAATGCCTCCACCCACCACCAGGACTTCCGATGAACGCAGCGCGTCCCCATGTTCCATGACTGGCATCGCTCTTTTTCCTCCCTTTTCAGTAGACCTTTTCAGTAGATACGAAGACTACAATGATTATACACCTCCGGCACATTTTTTGGTTGAACTCCAAAATATTCCTCACACTATTGACACTTTCAGCACTGCTACATATAATACAGACATAGGCAACGATGCCCCCGCGAGCGAAAGCTCGTGGGGGTTTTTGCATTTGTAGTGGGCAACGGCGCCCCTGTGTGCATGATATCGCACGCAGGGGCTTTTCTCTTTTGTCCACAACATTTCTTGAAAGAGGTGGTCAGTTATGCAAAACAGGCGTAAGAAGGTGGGGGCGGTCGGTTTGGCCGCGGCGTTACTGTGGCTGCTTGCGGCAGTACCGGTTTTCGCCGAAGAAACAGATCCGGCTGCGATGAACAGCGGTGATACCGCCTGGGTGCTCACCTCCGCCGCTTTGGTGATGGCCATGGTCGTCCCCGGATTGGCCTTCTTCTACGGCGGGCTGGTCAATCAGCGCAACGCGCTGTCGACGATGATGCACAGCTTTTTCGTTCTCGCACTCATCAGTGTTCAATGGGTTCTATGGGGGTATACGTTATCTTTTGGTTCTGACATTGGAGGCATCATCGGCGGATTTGATTATCTGGGGTTCAATGGAGTCGGGCAAGAAGCCAGCGGAACCATCCCTCATTTAGCTTTCGCCGTTTTCCAAGGGATGTTTGCCGCGATTACCGCAGCCTTGATCACGGGTGGATTTGCTGAACGTATGCGATTCCCGGCTTTTATCCTCTTTACATTACTCTGGACCACCCTGGTCTATGATCCCCTCGCTCATATGGTGTGGGGCGCCGGCTGGCTGGCAGAACTTGGCGCGCTCGACTTTGCCGGAGGCACTGTGGTGCACATCAGCTCCGGGGTTTCGGCTCTGGTGGCGGCGTATGTCATCGGGAAACGCCAAGGTTATCCGGCCTCGATCCGTCCACCGCACAATGTGCCTTTCACGGTGATGGGAGCTGCCTTGCTGTGGTTCGGTTGGTTCGGATTTAACGCCGGCAGCGCATTGGCCGCGGATGGCCTGGCAGCGCACGCCTTCGTGGCAACCCACACAGCCACGGGCGCTGCGACGCTCGCCTGGGTTGCTATCGAATGGGCGCTGCGGGGTAAACCTACCGTTCTGGGCGCAGCTACCGGAGCGGTCGCCGGCTTGGTCGCGATTACGCCGGCGGCGGGCTTTGTGGATGTCTGGGCATCTATTGTCATTGGCTTGGGTGCCGGCCTTGTCGGGTATTGGGGCGTCAACTGGCTGAAAGCGCGACTGGGCGCGGATGACGCGCTGGATGTGTTTGGTGTGCACGGACTGGCTGGAACCTGGGGTGCGCTGGCCACGGGAATCTTCGCTAACACGGCGGTCAACCCGGCTGGAGCGAACGGGTTGCTGTTCGGAAATCCGTCTCAATTCGTAGCACAGCTCATCAGCGTAGTGGCCGGGTGGGTCATTGCGGCGATAGGCACCTTCGTAATTCTCAAGGTGGTGGGGGCGATTACGCCGTTGCGGGTTTCCCGTGAAGAAGAAATGACCGGATTGGATCAGACTATACATGGCGAGGAGGCATACAACTTGTCGCCGACGGCTTTTGGTTATGCCGCCTCCTCTCTTCACGCCGGACCGGTTTCACCGGCCACGACAAAAGTAAGCAATCGAATGGAAGCTCCCGAGTCCTCATAAAGTTAAAGTACGGATAAAATAAAACGGATAAAGGTGAAAGAAACGAACGGGACGAATGATGGGCGAGTTCGTTGCAGTGAAAAATAGGTTTGGAAAATCGTTGAGAGGAGGCTGGCGTGACATGAAATTGCTAACCATCATAATTCGCCCGGAAAAGTTTAGTGAGGTCATTGCCGCTTTGAGAGGGGCAGGCGTGACAGGGATGACGATCACAGAGGTTCGAGGACGAGGCTACCAGAAAGAGACTCCACAGATTTATCGGGGAATGTCGTACCAATCAGACTTTGTCCAGAAGGTAAAGATTGAAACCGTGGTGGCGGACAATCGTGTGGAGGAGGTCCTGCAGGCAGCCGTGACGGCGGCCCGTACGGGTCAGGTAGGCGATGGAAAAGTATTTGTCACCGAAGTGGTGGACGCGGTGCGCGTACGCACCGGCGAGCGAGGCGACGCGGCCGTCCTGGGACCCGAAGGATGAACAGTGCCTGGAGTTCTGATGAACGACCCCGCTCCCTCTCTTAACGCTTTCTCAGGTAGTCATGTCAGTATTCATCTCCTGTCATGAAAGCTCCTATGATGCTTTGGAAAAACCCACGATACTAGAGAAAAAAACACCTGTGCTACCTGTTTCCTAAGCTTTAAAGGAAACAGGTAGTTTTTTAAAAGAGCCATTTCGCACTCCTTTTTGAGGAGTGCGAAATGGCTCGCGAAAACCCCTTTAGTGTATGGCCACCTTCTGGGAAGATTTCGTTTTGAATCTGGCTACCCGCTCTTCCAGCTGCTTCGCCTTGTCATGCATCAACACCGCGCTTTCTCCAATCTCGTTGATACGCGACGTAATCTCATCGGTACTGGCATCAATCTTGTCAACATGGACAACAATTTCTTCCAATTGCAAAAACTGCTGCTGTTTTTCCTCCCGAAGCTGTTCCGTTTGCCCTGACAATTTATCAAACCGCGCCAAAAAGGTCCGCGTCTCCTCATCAATCAAACCGATGTCACCAACAATCTGCGAGATGGTATCTGCCGTATCTTTCATCGCATGAGACAATTTCTCTAAATGCTCATGGGCAAACAGGACTCCTTGCACGCCCTGGATCGAATCATCCATATGACCTTCCAGAGGGCGCCGGAGATCAGCCAAGGAAGCGCGCGTCTGTTCCGCCAAATGCTTGATTTCATTGGCCACCACCGCAAAACCGCGGCCCTGTTCTCCGCCTCTTGCCGCCTCAATGCGGGCGTTCAGGGACAGCAATTGAATTTGTTCACTGATCGCATCCAGCATTGCAAGCAGCTTCTCCACATCTCCGATGAAACGGTGGATGCTCTCCATATGCGCCCGGACATGATCCATCGTCTCTACCACAGTGTGCACGTCATGACTGGTCTGCTGCGTCCATTTCGCCAATCGGCTGCCATTTTCCTGCAGATCCTGCATCTTTTTGGCATACTGCTGGAACGCTTCAGCCGTTTGCCGAATGGTATCCAAAAACGATTCTTCCCGATTCTTTCCTAACTCGATGCTGCTTCGTAACTGCTGGATCGACCCGTTCATCTGGTCAACACTTTCATCATATTGGCGGATTTGACTGCGGATCGATTGGGTCTGCTCCAATACAGACTGGCTCGCCGACTTGACCATTTCCGTCTCCGACTGCACTGCACCGACAATGTCATTCAATGAGACAAGCATCCGATTGAACGCTGCGTTCAATTGTGCAGTGTCTTCACCTGGATGGACAGGAATCGTGCGGCTTAGATCCCCTTTCGCCGCTGCGATCTCCTGCATCGCGAGAATCGTATCGACCAAAGCAATACGCGCGCCGTGTTCGGAAACGTTCAGCCCCTGCCGTTCTTGCTCTTCGCTCACACGCACACCCACCGTCTTCTTCAGCAGCCAGAACAACAAGAGACCCAGCGAAAAAGCCCAGACAAACGCTGTCACGATCCCCAATGATTGGACCATGATCTGCTGCAGCCGGCTCCCTGTAGCCAACAACTCCTGGGGAGCAAGCAAAGCTGGCGCCAGCGTTCCCCAAATCCCTCCGAAACCGTGCACCGCCACCGCCCCGACGGCATCATCAATTTTCAGCTTCTCATCAAGCCACCAATTCACAATGACAAAGAGGACGCCACCGATCACTCCCGCCAAGATCGCCCCTTGCGGAAGCAGCACATTACATCCCGCCGTCACCGCCACAAGGCCTGTCAAAATCCCGTTCAATAAGTGATCCACCTGCCAAACCTTGCGCATCATGTATCCAAAAAACAGTGCTCCAAAGCCGCCTCCTGCCCCGCCTAACAGCGTGTTTAAGGCGATCAATGCGATGCTGGCATCGCCCGTCGTCGTAGATCCGGCATTAAAACCAAACCAACCGAACCACAGGAGAAAAACCCCTAACGCAACCAGCGGTATGTTGCTTGGAACAACCGGATTCACAGAGCCATCTTCCGCATATTTTCCCAACCTCGGCCCGATGACTAGAATACCCGCCAAGGCAATCCAGCCTCCGATCGAATGGACTACCGTCGAGCCGGCAAAATCCATAAATCCGAGTCCGCCCAGCCAACCGTTCTGCTCACTGTGCAGCAAATTTCCCCATGCCCAATGACCGAACAACGGATAAATCACCAACGCCACGAAGACAGAAACAAAAATATAAGAAGAAAATTTGGCTCTTTCCGCAATCGCTCCAGAAACAATTGTCGCAGAAGTACCGGCAAACATAATTTGAAACAGAAGAAACGTCCACAGCCAAGGGTCCGTTTGAATCGTATGTCCCTGAAACAAAAAACCGTCCAAGCCAAACCAACCGTAAACTGTCGATCCAAACATCAACGGAAAGCCGATCAAGAGGTAAACGATGGAAACAATGACGATGTCGACCACGTTTTTCATCACAACATTAATCGAATTTTTTGCCCGGACAGACCCCGCTTCGACTGCCATGAAACCGGCCTGCATCAAAAAAACAAGCAGGGCTGCCGTCACAGTCCAAACGATATTGAGATGAAATTGAATTTGCTCCATCGTTCTCACTCCCCAAATACATAAAATATAAAAATCAGAATTATATATAATAATATAAAGAATATTTAAGGTGCTACGCCTCGATCATCTCACAATCGTTATAGTAAACAGTCCATGTCCACCGGGGTCATTTCTTGAAACAGCTCTCTGCTGAGCCGCTCATTTCCTGATTTGAAACGGCTCACTTCCCAGCAGTTCTGGCCGCAAGAGGCGCCAGACAGCTTCGATTCGTGCTTGCAGCGCGCGGACGGAGTGCCCAAGCATGCGCACCACCAATCCGTTTTCTGGAAGCAGGCTCACTCCCGCATAAACATCATGAACAGCGCCAGTGCCGCCATCGCTTGGAACAGCGAAGCTATCCAGCAGGCGATGGATGTTCTCCAGATGAACAGAAGTCACACGCTCCGACAATACCCAGAAGGTCGCCAGGTGGGTATACTCGTCGAAAAGACCGAACCGCGTGTCCCACCGGGCCGGTTCCAGGACGAGCGAATCCCACGCCGCCAAGCGGCCCTGCCAATACACGGAAAATTGGCTCCTGACGCGCTGGTAAGCAAACAGTTCTCCCCGGCCAATGCGGCCGGGGGTGAGGATTTCCGCGATCAGCGCTTGAGCGCCTCGTGCCATGTGCACTTCAGTCCGTCCGGAATAACTGGCTCCCGCAAACGGCACCAGAGGTTCAGGAAAAAACTCCAGCACCGCCCCTTCCTGCACGACAAAGCACTGTTCCTGACGGCTGGCGCCTGGTGCCGGAGACGGATGCAATTTGGAAGCGGCAGACGTCGTCAGATATAACCTGGCGCCATTCTCCAAAGTGCATTCCACTTCTTGCACATCCCCATTGAACAGCCCCGGCGAGGCGTCCTGCAAGTAGACCATCAACTCGCCGTTTTTTCCGGCGAACGGCTTGGAGATGTGCAAAGGCCATTTGTGAAATGAGCGGATGAGGCGCGACTGTCTGTTTCTCACTCCGATCGTCGCCTTCCAGAGCCCGTGTACGTTCACGTCGCCACCGTCACTGCGCCATCCTGGTATTGCCGCGATATCCACGATGCGATTTCCGGCACCCCGACATTTTCAAATAAATTGGTGAAGAGAAACGGCCGCTCCTCGCGCATGCGCTTCGCATCCCGGGCCATCACGTCAAGGCTGACGCCCACATAGGGAGCCAAATCGATTTTGTTGATGACAAGCAAATCGGAACGGATAATTCCTGGGCCGCCCTTGCGGGGAATTTTTTCCCCCTGGGCCACGTCGATAATATAAATAAACAAGTCCACCAATTCGGGGCTGAACGCGGCTGCCAAGTTGTCACCGCCACTTTCGATGAAAATGATATCCAGCACGGGAATCCGCCGTTGCAGCTCTTCCACCGCTTCCAGATTCATGGAAGCATCCTCCCGGATCGCTGTGTGCGGGCACCCCCCGGTCTCCACCCCGATAATCCGTTCCTTCGGCAATACTCCGGTATGCCACAAAATTTCCGCGTCTTCCTTGGTGTAGATATCGTTTGTAATCACGCCAAGACTGTATTGATCTTTCAATGCCCAGCACAATTTTTCGACGAGCGCCGTTTTGCCGGATCCGACGGGACCACCGATCCCGACGCGCATTGGCCGACCTCCCGCAAAACTGCCGTGTTTCCATTCGTGATGGTGATGATCATGCCCCTGACACATGCGCCAATCCCCCTTTGAATTGCTTCTGAAATATATCACCCTTCAACTTATGACATAAACAGCCGTGAATACAGGCGCTCATGCCGCATCTCCTGAATCTCTTGCACGGGAGCGCCGCTCGCGAGCCGTTCCAGCGCCGGCGGTCGCTGAACCAGGCTTTCCGCCTCCTTCTCCAACAAAGGCAGCAATTGGTGCAGCACTTTTTGCCCAGCCGTCTGGCCGATCGCCATCGCCCGCAAGGCGTTTTGGATCATGTTGTTGGTCCCGACGTACAAATAACTCAAAACAGCCGCCTCCGCCGTCTGTTCCAGATAAGCGCAGATCCATCCGTGCACGATACAAGGATGGCCAAAACAGGTTCCTTCTTCGATCCAACGCTCATATTCATCCATCCCGGATTGGGGATACAGTTCGGCGATGATCCGCAGATAGCGGCGGCCGATCTTGATCCCCCCTTCCCGCGATTCCCGCGCCAGCCTCGACACAGTCAGCCTGCGATCCAGATCCTTGAGCCGCTCGGCAATATCTTCCTGAGCCTTTGCATCTTGAGCCATTGCCTCCTGAAGCATCGCTTCCTGAGGCATCGTCTCCTGAACCGCTTTTTCCTGAAGGATCATTTCTTGATTCATCGATTCTCGAAGCATTTCTTTCCGAATCCCATCGCCCGCTTGTTCCGCTTTCCGCATCCGGCCAACGAGATGATGCGCCCAATACACTGCCCCGCCTTCCATCGGCGCGAGGGTTTCCTTTATATAGGATGCAAGCCACCGGGAAAGTCCGGATGAATCTTTCACCCGGTTTTCCTGCAAAGCGGTCTCCAGACCGAATGAATGGGAGAAGGCGCCGGTCGGAAACGCGGAATCCAACAGCGGCGCAAGCGAAAGTGAAAAAAGCATGCGCGACACTGCCTTTCCGTGCTAAAACAGAAAATATCTTTGAGCCATCGGCACCGTCTTCGCCGGTTCGCAAACCAACCGTTGCCCGTCCGCCTTGACCTCATAGGTTTCCGGATTCACCTCAATCCTGGGCAGCGCGTCGTTGTGGATCATGTCCTTTTTCCCGAGGTTGCGGCATCCCTGCACCGGCATCACTTTCTTCTCCAATCCCAGCCGCTCGTGCACGCCGGAGGCAAAGGCGGCCTGGGAAACAAACGTCAGGGAACACCTTTTTGCCGCAAGACCATACGCGGCAAACATCGGGCGGCCCATCACCGGCTGCGGCGTGGGAATGGAAGCGTTCGGGTCCCCCATGGCGGCATAGGCGATCATGCCGCCTTTGAGCACCAGTTCCGGCTTCACGCCGAAGAAAGCCGGTTTCCACAGGACGAGATCGGCCCATTTTCCCTTTTCAATCGATCCCACGTAACGCGAGATACCGTGGGCTATCGCGGGATTGATCGTGTACTTGGCGACATACCTTTTCGCCCGGAAATTGTCGTTTTCTCCCCGTTCCTCCGGCAGCCGCCTCCGCTGTTTTTTCATCTTGTCGGCCGTCTGCCAGGTGCGCAGAATCACCTCCCCGACCCGTCCCATCGCTTGCGAGTCGGAACTGATGATGCTGAGCGCACCCAGGTCGTGAAGGATGTCTTCGGCAGCGATCGTTTCCGGACGAATCCGCGAATCGGCAAAGGCGACATCTTCCGGAATCCGGCTGTCCAGATGGTGGCAGACCATCAGCATGTCCAGATGTTCGTCAATCGTGTTGACCGTAAACGGGCGAGTGGGGTTGGTCGATGACGGAAGCACGTTCGCCTCCCCGGCCAGGCGGATGATGTCCGGCGCATGCCCGCCGCCGGCCCCTTCCGTGTGATACGTATGGATCGTCCGGCCGGCGATGGCGCGGATCGTCTCCTCGACAAAACCGGCTTCATTCAACGTGTCGGTATGAATCGCCACCTGCACGTCATAACGATCGGCCACCGAAAGGCAAGCGTCGATCGCCGCCGCTGTACTCCCCCAGTCTTCATGCAGCTTCAAGCCGATCGCCCCGGCAAGCACCTGCTCTTCCAGCGCCTTTTGCCCGGACGCGTTCCCTTTGCCGAGAAACCCGAGGTTGATCGGAAAAGCTTCCGCCGCCTCCAACATGCGGTGGATATTCCAGGGCCCCGGCGTGCACGTCGTCGCGTTCGTCCCCGTTGCCGGGCCCGTCCCGCCGCCGATCATCGTCGTCACCCCGGAGGCGAGGGCTGTTTCGATCTGCTGCGGGCAAATGAAGTGGATGTGGCTGTCGATCCCGCCAGCCGTGACGATCAATCCCTCCCCGGCAATCACTTCCGTGGAAGCTCCGATGACGAGATCAGGGTGAACGCCTTCCATCGTATCGGGATTGCCGGCCTTGCCGATGCCGGCAATCATACCATCACGAATCCCGATATCCGCCTTGACAATCCCCCAGTAGTCGAGAATCAGGGCATTCGTGATCACCAGATCCAGCACACCGTCTTCCCGCGTGGCCCGCGAGCACTGGCCCATGCCGTCGCGCACCACTTTGCCGCCGCCGAATTTGCATTCATCGCCGTAAACGGTAAAATCTTTCTCCACCTCAATGATCAGATCGGTATCCGCCAGGCGCACCTTATCCCCCACTGTCGGCCCGAACATCCCCGCGTAGGCCTCCCGCGAAAGCGGCAGCCCCTCCTGCACCGAGACATTCAGCGTCCGGATAGCTTCGCGCACAGAACCGGACACCAGACCGCGATGCCCGTATACCTCCTGTCTCCCTCCGAAAGCGACAAGCGTGACCACTTTCTCTTCGCCCGGCTCAAACCGCACCGCCGTGCCCGCAGGAATATGCAGGCGCATCCCTTTTGCCTTTTCCCGCTCAAAATCCAGTTCCGGATTGACTTCGTAAAAGTGAAAATGGGATCCCACCTGCACCGGCCGATCGCCGCGGTTGACGACCGTCAGCGTGACCGTCTTGCGATTCGCATTCAAACGCACCGGCTCGTCATGGACGATGATTTCTCCCGGTCGCAAACTATCCCCTCCCCGTCCGCTGTTGGTTGTTCCTGCATCCGTTTTTTGGGTTTATCTCGTTTCCACCGGTTTCGCGCCGTCTTCCGCATCATGCTTGTGAGCCGGACGGATCGGATGATGCACCGTCACCAGCTTGGTCCCGTCCGGAAATGTGGCTTCCACCTGCACTTCCTCGATCATCCCGGCCACGCCTTCCATGACATCCTCTTCTGTCAGGATGGTCGTGCCATACTCCATCAATTCGGCGACAGACTTTCCGTCCCGCGCTCCTTCCATGATTTCATACGTCAGGATCGCCACCGCCTCGGGATAATTCAGTTTCAGCCCGCGCTGCTGCCGCCTCCGCGCGAGATCGGCCGCCACTACCAGCAACAGTTTTTCCTTTTCCCGCTCCGTCAAGTGCATGCAATCACCCTTTCTCGTCTCCATGGCCTGATTTTCTTAAAGACGTTTTCTCCCAACAGCATTTTCTCCCAAACAAAAGGTGTTCTCCCAACGCGGGCATCCAAGGAAGTTGCCATCCGCAGACGGCCATGAATTCCTCTTAAACCACGAGATACGGGCGAATCTCATCCTGGCTCACATCTTTCGCCTCCCCGGCGGCGACGACCGCACCTTTTTCCAGCACATAATACGAATCAGCAGCGCTCAACGCGAAATCGAGGCTCTGTTCGACGAGCAGGATCGCCATTTCCCGACGCTCTTTCAAAGAATGAATCACCCGTTCAATCTCCGCCACGACATTCGGCTGAATTCCTTCTGTCGGCTCGTCGAGCAAAAGCAGTTTCGGACGGGACACCAGCGCTCGGGCAATCGCCAGCTGCTGCTGCCCGCCGCTGAGATCACCTCCCCTTCGCTTCAGCATGGTCCGCAAAACGGGAAACATTTCAAATACCTCTTCTGGGATGACACGTTCCCGTCTCGGCAGGGATTCAAGCCCCAGCAATAAGTTTTCCTCCACGCTCAACTGAGGAAATATCTCCCGTCCTTGCGGAACGTATGCGACACCTTTGCGCGCGCGCTGCTCCGGCCGCATCCGTGTGACATCTTCACCCGCAAATCGGATCCTTCCCGCAAACGGCTTCAACAATCCGGCAATCGTCTTCAGGAACGTCGTTTTGCCCACCCCATTGCGGCCGAGAATTGCCACCACCTCGCCTGGTCTTGCGGCAAGTCTGATTCCCCTCAGGATCGTCGTCTCCCCATAACGAACCTCGACATCTTTCACCTCTAGCATGCGGTTTCTTTCCTCCGTCCCAGGTAAACTTCTGCCACCCGCGGATCCTCTTGCACATCCGTGATCGTTCCCTCACATAGAATTTGCCCTCCGTGCATCACTGTCACCCTGTCAGAATAACGGCGCACAAATTCCATATCGTGATCGACCACGAGCACGGAACGGTTGCGTGCAATGTCCCGGATCAGCTCGCCCGTTTTCTCCGTTTCCGTTTTCGTCATCCCGGCAGCCGGTTCATCAAGCAATAACAATTCCGGTTCCTGGATGAGCAGCATGCCGATTTCCAGCCACTGTTTTTGTCCGTGTGATAAGGACGAGGCCTTGACATGCGCCACCTCGGACAAATGGATCATCTCGAGAATGTGCCCGATTCGCTCCCGTTCCGTTCGCGTCAATTTCGCACGCAACGTGGCAAGCAAGCCATAATCCTGCTTCATCGACAACTCGAGATTTTCAAAAACGGTTAAACTGGCGAAAATCGCTGGCGTTTGAAATTTTCGTCCTACCCCGTGACGCACAATTTTATGCTCCTGCTCGCGCGTCAGATCGATCTTTCCCTTAAAGATCACTTTTCCGGAAGCCGGCTTCACCTTGCCGCAGATCACGTCCAACAACGTCGTTTTTCCCGCGCCATTGGGACCGATCAGGAAATGAACAGTCCGCTCCGCCATGCGAAAATCAAGGTTCTGTATCGCTTTGAATCCATCGAAATCCACCGTGACGCTCTTTGTATACAAGATCGGTTCCATGGGCAGGGTCCACCCCTTTCGTTCGTTTCCACTTGTTCCTAACACTCTTGAGCGACCCGATAATGCCTTGCGGCAGGAAAAGAACGACAATCATGAACAAAGCACCCAGAAAATAAAGCCAAATGTCGGGAAACGACTCACTGAAAAAACTTTTCGCACCGTTCGTCAAAATCGTGCCAAGCACTGCACCGCTTAACGTGCCACGGCCGCCAACCGCCACCCACAGCACCATCTCTATAGAAGGAATGATCCCCATCATCGCGGGAGAAATGATCCCCACTTGCAATACGAAGAGAATTCCTGAAAGGGCGGCAAGGCCGGCCGAAAGGATGTACACGAACACCTTATATACGGTCGGGTCATACCCGGAAAAACGCACCCGGTTCTCCCCGTCGCGAATCGCGACCAGCACCTTGCCCGTCCTGCTTGCCACAAGGCGCCGGCAGGCCACATAAACGGCGATCAAAACGGCCAGCGTCAAATAATATAGGAATGTTTGCACTGTTGGCGAAGATAACGAGTAACCAAAGACCGTCTTGAAATTCGTGATCCCGTTCGTTCCCCCGGTATACGCCTGCTGCCCAATGAAAAGCGTGACCACAATCAGGACCACTGCTTGTGAGAGGATGGAAAAGAAGACCCCTTTAATCCGGTTGCGAAACGTCAGATACCCCAAAAGGCCAGCCAGCGCCATCGGCACCACCAACGCTGCCACAATCGCGAGCACCGGATTGGCAAAAGGCTTCCAAAACCAAGGAAGCTCTGTCAGTCCGCTCCACGACATGAAATCCGGCAACTTCCCGCCACTGGCCTCCAGTTTTAAATACATGGCCATGCCATATGCGCCAAGTCCGAAGAAAACCCCGTGTCCAAGACTCAAAATGCCCGTATAGCCCCAGAGCAAGTCAATGCCGATCGCGGCAATCGCGAAAGCGAGAAACTTTCCGAGTAAATTCATGCGAAAATCAGAGAGAAAAAGCGGCGCAAGCAGTAACCCGACCATCACAACAGCAAATACAAGCCGTTCCCAGGTCCTCCCCTTCCCTCTCAACACTTGCTCCACCCTTATCCCCCCTCAAACTACGCGCCTTCATCAAGAGCCCGGCTCTTCACGGAGACGATTCCGGCAGGCCGCCACTGCAGGAACGCGATGATCAACAGGAAGACGAGGACTTTCCCCAACGTCGCGCTTGTGCTGAATTCAAACCACGCATTGACGAGACCGATGCCCGTCGCGGCCAGCACGGTGCCGATCAACCTGCCAACTCCGCCCAGCACCACAACCATAAAAGCGTCCACAATATAATACGTGCCGATCGACGGGCCAATCGGGCCGAGAAGGGTAATAGCACATCCGGCCAGGCCCGCGAGACCGGCGCCGAGGGTAAAACTGTACGCATCCACCTTGCGCGTGGCGATACCGAGGCAAGCAGCCATCTCTCGGTTTTGCATCACCGCCTGAATGCGCCGACCGTTCGCCGTTTTGTATAAATAGAAGTACATCCCCACAAGTGTGGCTGCGGCTAGAAGGAAAATGAACAGCCGTTTGTACGGAAACACCACCCCGTCCATCACTTCAATTCCGCCATCCAGCCAGGCAGGGGCGGTCACTGCCACGTTCGGAGCGCCGAACACGGAGCGCGCCGCCTGCTGCAGAATCAAACTGACTCCCCAGGTAGCCAGCAAGCTGTCAAGCGGTCTGCCGTACAAGTGGCGGATCAGCGTCACTTCCATCAACCAGTCGATAAAAGCAGCAGAAAGAAACGAAAACGGCAGTGCAACAAAGAAGTAATGATCAAACTGAGATGGCGGAACATACTCGCGAAATGCAAGCTGCGTCACATACGCCGCATATGCGCCGATCATGATGAGCTCGCTGTGAGCCATGTTGATCACATTCATCAATCCGAACGTGATCGCAAGCCCAATCGCGATCAAGAGCAATATCGAGCCGAGGCTTAGCCCGTTGAATGTTTGGATCAACACGTTCTCCAAATGTTCCACCACCTTTCAATCAAATTCGTATTCCCGGCAGAAAGATGTCAATACAGAAAAATGACAATGTTTTACTGCAATCCTTTTGCCCATTCGTAAGTTTCTAAGAACGGATCCGGTTTGACAGGTTCACCTGAATTCCAGACTTCCTTAAATTGCCCATCCGTTTGGATCTGGCCGATGCGCACGATCTTAAACGTATGTTGGTTGTCTCCGTCAATCGTCACTGTTCCTTCCGGCGCATTGAATGTAATGCCTTTCGCCGCTTCTTTCACTTTCGCCACATCTGTCGTACCCGCCTTCTTCACCGCTTCCGCCCACAGATATACGCCAAAATATCCCGCTTCGATCGGATCGGAAGTGACGCGTTCAGAGCCGTATTTTTCCTTATACTTGCTGACAAACGCTTCGTTTTCCGGTGTATCTGTCGTCTGAAAATAGTTCCAAGCCGCATAATGGCCCGCGAGGACGTCAGCCCCAATCCCGCGAATCTCTTCTTCGGCGACACTCACTGACATCACTGGAATATCATCTGCCGTGATGCCAGCGTCTTTGAGCTGTTTGAAAAACGCCACGTTGCTGTCGCCATTCAACGTATTGAAGATGACGTCTGGTTTCGCATCCTTGATTTTGCTGATGATCGTGCTAAAGTCGGTATGCCCGAGGGGCGTGTATTCCTCACCCACAACTTGGCCGCCTTCAGCGGCGAGCTGCGCCTTGATGATCTGATTCGCCGTCCGTGGGAAAACGTAATCAGAACCAAGCAAGTAAAATTTCTGCCCTTTGTTTTCAAGAAGCCAGCTCACTGCCGGTACGATCTGCTGGTTCGGCGCAGCACCCGTGTAAAAAATGTTCGGAGAAGCTTCCAAGCCTTCGTATTGCACGGGGTAAAAAAGCAGTCCGTTATTTTCTTCGACCACTGGCAACATGGCTTTGCGGCTCGCAGATGTCCACCCGCCGAAAATCACGGCCACCTTGTCCTGCTGCAGCAGCTTCCTCGCTTTTTCCGCAAACGTCGGCCAATCGGAAGCGCCGTCTTCAACGATCGGCTCCAGTTGTTTCCCGAGGATGCCGCCTTGTTCGTTGATCTCTTCAATCGCCAGCAGTTCCGCGTCTTTGACCGAGGTTTCACTGATCGCCATCGTCCCGCTTAATGAATGCAAAATGCCGACTTTAATCGTTTCGCCGCTCTGTTCTCCGACATCCGTTCCTGTTCCTTCACCGGCCTGCGACTGCTCTTCATTACTCCCCACATTGGCCGTGTCACTTGCGTTGCCGCATGCTGATAAGACCAGTACAACCGCCAGGCAAAGCAACAGGACGAGCATGAACTTGCTTCTCAAACCCCCTGTCGACTTCTTTTTAGAAATCTTCGCAAGTCTAATTCCCATACATGATCCACCTCTTTTCAAGAAATGATGTGAATATAAAGAAAAAACCCCTGAGCGCGTAAATCGCGCACAGAGGCAGCGTTGCCTACTACAAATGCAAGAGCCCCCGCAAGCCTTTGCTCGCAGGGGCATCGTTGCCTATATTTAGGAGTATTATACGTAGTCGTGTCAAAAGTGTCAATAGGAAGAAACGTTCGAGTGTTACCGAAGTTGACCTGCTCCCCGGTAGGGATGCAAACTAGTCAGCAACTCTCCTTCCTCAAACCGGCTCAGCCGGAACAGGGAAAGATCAATCCTGGGGTCACCGCTGTGCCCATCCAGAATTAACGATGCCACCATCTCACCTACCACTGGAGACAACTTGAATCCATGTCCGCTGAACCCGGCACACACGTACAACCCTTCTACAGAAGACAAACCGATCACGGGATTGTAATCCGGAGTGACCTCATAAGCCCCCGCATAGCCCGTCACCAAACGCGCCTGGCTCAGGGCAGGGAAACGTTTCATGAACTTGCCCGCAGCCTTCTCCACATATTCTTCGTCTACACCCCGGCTGTATTCGTCGGGATGGACAAATTCGGGCCGGGAATGATCGCTGTTGCCAACCAGAATATGACCGCTTCCCTCTGGCCTTCCGTATTGTAAGTTCACCAGATCAGAATATACCGGAACAGACCCGAGAGGAATGCCTGGATCAATCAACAACAATTGCTCCCGTTGAGCGTGAATGGGCACACGAACACCTGCCGTCTCTGTCAAAAAGGGAGTCCAAACCCCGGCTGCCACCACGACCACCGGGGTATACACCCGGCCAAAAACATCCGACTCCACTCCCTCAACGCGGCTTCCATCAGGCGACAGAAGAATCCGCTGCACCGGGCAGGACTGGACAATTTCTACTCCGGCCTTGCGGGCCAGCCGGGCGAAAGCCTGTGCAGTCAAGGTCGGATCCGCATAGCCTCCGAGAGGTTCATAGGCAAATCCGGCCAAGTCCTCCGTGTCCATCTGCGGCCAAAGCAGGCGAGCTTCTTCCGCGCTCAGAAACCGGGTATCGATGCCCAGCTCCTGCAACATCTGAAGGTTCGCCTCCAGCGCCGCAAGATTGTCAGGGCCTACCCCGACCATATAGCCGATGGGCCGGTAACCGACATCATCTCCCAAGACCTCACGGGCCGAACGAAAAGTATCGAGGCTTTTCCACGCCATATAGGCCAGCACTGGATGGCCATAATGACACCGCAGCACACCACTTGATTTTCCCGTCGCTCCTGAACCAATTCCATCCCTTTCCAGAACAAGAACCTGCCCCGCTCTTCGTACTCCCAAAACACGGGCAATACTGCATCCCATCAGTCCGCCACCTACGATCACCACATCAGCTGTCTGGCTCACTGGCATTCATCTCACCCCCCTTGTCACTTCGTCCCGGGAATCCATTCTGTCCCCGCCAATGGAACTTTCGCCATGGCCGCCGCCTCCACGGAAAGCGCCCGCAAATCCTCTTTGTCCAGATTGTGCACATTCGATTTCCCGCACGCCCGTGCAAAAAGCTGAATCTCCTGAATCATGGAATACAAAAAATTGGCTACGCGTTCCGCTCCCTCATCGGGGTTCAGCCGTTGCTCAAGCATTGGGTCCTGCGTGGCAATCCCTACAGGACACATCCCCGTATGACAATGATGACATGCATAGGGTTCGGCACCAATCGCCATGTAATCATCCGTGTAGATTGGACGATTACAGTTGAGGGCAATGAGCGCAGCAGTTCCGATGGCCACAGCATCCGCACCCAGGGCCAAGGCCTTGGCCGCATCCACTCCGTTGCGAATGCCGCCGGCGACAATCAACTGAAACTCGCCTTCGACCCCCATGTCCTGAATGGCCCGGCGTGCCTCTGTCACTGCGGCCAGGGTCGGGATGCCGGTGTGATCCATCAGGGGGTCTGGCGAAGCGGCGGTTCCTCCCTCCATCCCGTCTACCAATACGGCATCCGCCCCTGCCTTTATCGCCAACTTGACATCTTCGTAGACCCTGGTAGCGCCAAGTTTGACAATGATTGGGATCCGCCCTTCGGTCACGCTCCGCAATTCTTCTATTTTAATCACCAAATCGTCTGGACCGATCCAGTCGGGATGGCGTACTGCGCTGCGTTGATCCACTCCTTCCGGAAGATCCCGCATTCCGGCCACAACGGACGAAACTTTTTGTCCCAGGAGCAAGCCGCCCGTCCCCGGTTTAGCCCCTTGTCCGACCACCACCTCAATCGCCTCTGCTGACACAAGATGGTGGGGATCAAGCCCATAACGGCTTGGGAGGACCTGGACGATCAACTTTGCGGAATGTTCCCGCTCAAATGAGGTCATCCCTCCGTCTCCGGTGGTCGTGCTGATCCCCGCCATGGTTGCCCCCTTCGCCAAAGCGATTTTCGCGTTGCGGCTCAGGGCACCGAAACTCATCCCGCTAATCATCACAGGTGCCGACAAGACGAGAGGCTCCTTTGCAAATCGCGTCCCGATGACCGTCCTGGTTTCACACCGTTCCCGGTAGCCTTCCAAAGGGACCCGTGTCAAACTGGCCGGGACAAAGACCAAATCCTCAAAAGACGGCACCCTGCGCATCGTGCCAAAACCGCGAATCCGGTAACGGCCAAGCTCAGCTTTGACTTGGATATCCTCGATGACCTCCGCCCTCCACAGGCCACTGATTCGCTTCACAGGGCGACTTTCCATACATCCCACTCCTTTTTGTTAAAATACCAAAGCTTCTTCCCGGATTCGATCCGTTTCCACTCCAACCCCGTGTCCATCCCTACTTTTCTGATGAGTTCCAGATCTTCCGGTTTCGGTTCCACTGCGACAGCGTCGCTGCCCAGGGCGCGAATCCGCCCAGCCACGAGAATCACGCCTTCATACATGGAATCTCCGAGGCCCTCATCTGCGTCCCCGCCAATAATCATCGTTCCTTTTTGCATCATGAAACCCGACATCGCTCCGACACTGCCTTCAACGACAAGGAGACCGCCTTTCATGCTGATCCCCGCCCGAGGACCTGCATTCCCCGCGACTCGGATCACTCCTCCCCGCATGGAAGCGCCAGCAGCACTGCCGGCGTTCCCGGATACAAAAATCTCGCCGGACATTAAATTCTCCCCAAGGCCCCACCCGGTGTCGCCACGGACACTCACATGTATTCCATCGCAGAGACCGCCGCAGTAATACCCGGCCGTACCCTCAACAATGACATGAACGGATGTGAGAATCCCAACCGCCAAATTGTGCCGGCCTTCTGGATAATCCAGGTGTACCTCTCTTTCTCCCTGTTCCGCACAAGACCGGATTTCCCGGTTTAATTCGACAGCTGATTTCAAACGGCAATCGATCCGGACCATACGCGCACCTCCCCTGCAGACGGTTCGTACACTTGCACATCTCCCCTCAACAACGGAACCACAGCCGTCGTTTCATTGGCAATGGCCACAAAGTCGTTGGTCTCAGCAATAACCAGAGGTTTTGTAGCAAACCGATCCCGCACAAATCCTACAGATTTGCTGTCCGCCGCCAAAATGGTATAACTCCCATCGAACGCCCTGCCAGCTTCCCGAAGCGCTTCTTCAAGGGTTGCACCCTGCCGGATCCACTCTGTGAGGCAAGCCGGGATGATCTCAGAATCACTCTCTGCGGTAAAACGATAGCCCTTCTGTTCCAACCTGCGTTTCCATTCCAAATGGTTCGTGATGTGGCCATTGTGCACAATCGCCAGATCCGGCAACCTTTTCGCTGCAAAAGGTTGGGCATTCAAAAGATCCTCCCGGCTTTCAGTCGCCATCCGGGTATGTCCGATTCCGTGAACAGCCGCAATCGGAGCAGAAAAAAAACTCCGAAGCCCCTCCACCGGCCCAGCTGTTTTCCACACATCCCCCTTTGTGCCGATGTACACTATGGAAGCCTGACCCCGCAGAAGTCCGCCCTCAACGACATTTCCCAGCAACTCCAGGTCCGGTGGTTCAGACAATTCCATCGCCACATAAGCTCCTTCCCGATGGAAGGACTTCACCGATGCGACTTTTTCAACAGCCTCCCGCAAAATCTCCTCGTCACGGTTCGGATCGGAACCTGTCAGCAGGATGCGCGCCTTCCACTCCGGATGAACCTGTGTGCCGCCAAATACGGCCACCCCCGCCGCATCGGGGCCGCGCCTTTCCAGTGACTTAAGCATCCGGAGCAATACCTCGACCACATTGACCGAGCCCGTACGGTCGATATAACCGACGATCCCGCACACGAAACGTCACCTCTTTCGTAAATATAATTTCTTTACGTAACTATATATTAGCATATTATCTAACATATGTAAACATAAAATCCATAATATCCGACGATTTATTAATTCCATAAAAATGTTTATCCTGGGTATGATTTCTTTCCAAACCGTTTTCTCGTCTTCACCAATCGTTTACACTGGTTTAAGGAAAGTGAGGGGATCTTTTTGAAAATCGATAAACTGGACGATCTGGATTTGACTATCTTAAAAATGCTGGAACAGGACGCACGTCTTCCCTATCAGGAACTGGCCAACCACACAGGTGTGTCACGGGTCACCATCCATGAACGTGTCCGCCGGCTCATTCAGCGCGGCGTCATTTCAGGGTTTCACACCCGGCTGAACCCGGCTTCTCTGGGGTATCGTGTAACCGCCATTGTGGGACTCATGGCCATCCAAGGAGCAGCATCATATCAGACGATTGAGGATCTGAAAAATATCCCGGAAATCGAAGAAGTCCATGTGGTTACGGGACGCTATGACTATCTCATTAAAATCCGCGCCCGTGACAACGAAGATTTGGAACGCATTTTGTTGACCAAAATCGATCAAGTATACGGCTTTCAGCGTGCTGAAACAATGGTTGTCTTATCCTCACCCGTCGACCGATGCGGACTGATGGTCAGCCGGCTAACCGAAGAGATGCAAGAGGAAGAAAAAGAGGCGGCGATGGATTCAGATCCATAAGCCGCCTGCCGCCGCTCACCCTACATGCAGATAACGTTCCACTTCCCACTGGGAGACACTGGAATGATACTCGTTCCACTCCCGTTCCTTTACCTTGAGATAGAGGGAAACCAAATCAAAACCAAGCGCTTCTTTTAATACATCATCACTGTCCAAAGCTTCCAATGCTTCTTTTAGCGTTCGGGGAAGAATTGTCATCCCTCTTTCTGAAACGGCCGTCCATGTCAATTCATAGGCATTGCCGGAAAAAGGGGGACCCGGATCAATCTGCCGTTCAATCCCGTCCATGCCCGCCGCCACAATGGCTGCAACCGCCAGATAGGGATTGACAGCGCCATCCACAGCACGGTACTCCACCCGGCCTTCATCAGGAATCCGCAGCATCACAGTGCGGTTATTGCCGCCATAAGTGACATATACAGGAGCCCAAGTCGCCCCCGACTCGGTAGTCGAAGCCCACAGCCGTTTATAGGAGTTGACCGTCGGCGCCGTAAAAGCCGCCAGCGCTCGGGCATGGGCAAGCAACCCCCCGATAAACCATCGGGCAATGTCCGACACGCCGGACTGGTTGCGATCCTTGCCTCCTTCTGGGAGAAACAGGTTCCGCCCCGTTGCCTCATCCCACAGGCTGAGATGGCAATGAGCTCCGTTGCCCGTCAGGCGAGAAAACGGCTTGGGCATGAAGGTCGCGATCAGGCCTTGTTCTTCGGCCAAAGACCGGATGAGAAATCTGGCAAACGTCAGCCGATCCGCCTGCTCCAGTGCCTCCGTGTATTCCCAGTTAATCTCAAACTGGCCATTGGCATCTTCGTGGTCACACTGGTATACGCCCCACCCCAGCCGGTTCATCGCATCGACAAGTTGGGTAATGAAATCAATATTTCTGAACATCGCCTGTTGGTCGTAACATGGTTTGGCCGCCACATCCAAAGGATCTGCCGGTTCAAGGCGGCCATCCGCTCCCTTTCGCAGCAGGAAAAATTCCGGTTCCATGCCCACCATTAACCTGTACCCCTTATCTCGAGCCATTTGCAACACCCGTTTGGCCGCCGTCCGCGGACAATACGGCCATGGACGGCCTTCCACGTACAAGTCGGATGCAAACCAGCACACATCTTCCTTCCATGGCACCCGGAACATGGATTCAGGATCAGGAATGGCTATGAGATCCGGATCATGGGGACCTTGTCCGATGTCTCCAGCCGCGAATCCGGCAAAACCGGCGCCATTTTCCATTGCCGGAGCGAGGGCCGACACCGGGACAAGTTTGGCCCGGCTAAAACCGTTCAGCTCCACAAACGAGATCAGGGCGTAACGCACGTCTTTTGAAAGAAGCGCATCGAGTGATTTCAATGTCATCATCCTCCTTCTGTCTTGTTTCAATCCTGCGAGTCATTGTCAGCCACCCTCAGTCTCCCGGAAATGTTAAAAAATTATAAACCATTAAACATCTTCATGCCTTTAGGTAAAGATTAATTTATGATTCGTAGCTTGTCAAGTAATTTATTATACGTTTCATCTACCGTTTATTAATTTATTTTACACAACGTAAATATAATCGCTCATTCATTTACATGCCATGCTGGGAGTTCACGTTTCGACAGTTTGTAAAAACCGATGGTTTCTAAGTTGTATTGACACCATGATGACAGCCACATATAATCTGGAGTAAAGGCAACGGTGCCCCCGCAAGCAGTCAGCTTGCGGGGGCTTTCATGTTTCAAGCGGGCAACGGCGCCCCTGTGAGTGAGTACTCGCAGGGGCTTGTTTGTTTCATGATTCCTTTTTTATTATTTGCCCACACCAACAGCACTGTTTGTCAGCTATGTACCGCTATTCTGGGTGCATGCATGGCAATGCATTCAGCAACGCGAATGCGGCTGGCACAATGATGTACCAAATGATGAAATGATGTACTTAACTGAGAAAATCGATGTGCACACCATGATGAAAGGAGAATCGGACATGCAAATCAGGTTGACAAAAATGTTGGCGTCAGCCAGTTTGGCAGCAGCAGGGCTGTGGCTGCTTTTCGCCGTACCCGTTCTGGCACAGGAAACAACACCCGCAACCATCGACCATGGCGACACCGCCTGGGTGCTCATCTCCAGCGCCATAGTCATGGCAATGCATGTTCCTGGCTTGGCCTTCTTCTACGGAGGTATGGTCAGCCAGCGCAACGCGCTGTCAACGATGATGCACAGCTTTTTCCTTCTCGCCCTTGTTGCTGTCCAATGGGTCTTGTGGGGATACACCCTCTCCTTCGGTTCCGACATTGGAGGAGTGATTGGCGGCCTGGACTTCTTGGGATTCAACGGCGTCGGACAAGAACCCAACGGCTCCGCCACCATCCCGCATCTGGCCTTTGCCGCGTTTCAAGGCATGTTTGCCGCCATCACTGTTGCTTTGATCACGGGTGGTTTTGCCGAACGCATGCGCTTCCCGGCCTTTATCCTCTTCTCATTGCTCTGGACCACCCTGGTCTATGATCCTCTTGCCCACTGGGTGTGGGGCGGCGGCTGGCTGGCGGGACTTGGCGCCCTTGACTTCGCCGGGGGGACCGTAGTGCATATCAGTTCCGGTGTTTCAGCCCTGGTGGCGGCGCTTGTCATCGGCAAGCGTCACGGCTATCCGGAATCCCTCCGCCCTCCCCACAACCTCCCCTTCACGCTGCTGGGAGCCGCCCTGCTGTGGTTTGGCTGGTTTGGATTCAACGCAGGCAGCGCGCTGGCTGCCAACGGCCTGACTTCTCTCGTCTTTGTGGTAACCCACACAGCCGCAGGCGCTGCGACGTTGACCTGGGTGGTCGTCGAATGGGCCCTGCGGGGCAAGCCCACTGTCCTGGGTGCAGCCACTGGAGCAATCGCTGGCTTGGTGGCCATTACCCCGGCAGCAGGCTACGTGGATGTCTTGTCCTCTCTGGCCATTGGCTTGGGAGCGGGCCTGGTCGGATACTGGGGCGTCAACTGGCTCAAAGCCAGGTTGGGGGCGGATGATGCACTGGACGTGTTCGGCATCCACGGTCTGGTCGGGACCTGGGGCGCTCTGGCCACGGGACTTTTCGCCAGCGAGGCGGTCAACCCGGCCGGGGCCAACGGGCTGCTGTTTGGCAATCCGGCCCAATTTGTGAATCAGCTGATCAGTGTAGTGGCTGCGTGGGCCTTGGCGGCAGTAGGCACCTACGTGATTCTCAAGGTGGTGGGTAACGTCACGCCACTGCGGGCCTCCCGTGAGGAAGAGCTGGCTGGACTGGATCCGACCCAACACGGCGAGGAGGCTTACAACCTGTCTCCGGCGGTGTTTGGCCACGCGGCATCCGCCTTTGACATGAACGCGGACGCTGCCAAAACGGGAAGCCCGGCGGACACCAGCCGCTCATCATAGTAGCTCATCATCATAAAGGAAAAACCTCGCTAAAAGGATGGAACTCCCATGAACAAAAAAAGAAAACCGCTCCTCCGTATCCGTCAAGATATCCCAAATCATTGGTATGCCGGTGGAATGATCGCAACCTTTTTATTGATCTTTTTTCTCTGGTTCTCTCTCAGCTTTTGGCAATTGGTTGAAAGAACGTTTCTCCCCACTCCGTGGCAGGTTGCTGTGACGTTTTTTCAAATGATCCTGACTTCTGAATTCTGGGCCCATATCGGAATCAGCGTCTACCGCGTGTTTATGGGCTTTTTGCTTGCATGCCTCCTGGGAATTCCCCTTGGCATTCTGGCTGGAACCTGGCGCATGGCGGAAGCGGCCATCGTTCCCATGACAGAATTTATCCGCTACATGCCCGCCACCGCCTTCATCCCGTTGGTGATGGTCTGGGCAGGCATTGGGGAGACGGCCAAAATCCTCATCATTTTCATCGGCAGTTTCTTCCAGCTGGTGCTGATGGTGGCCGACGATACACGGGCAATCTCCAATGATCTTTTGGAAGCATCGTACACATTAGGCGCCAGAGGCCGCCATGTCATCCGGCAAGTCATCTTGCCCGCCTTGATGCCGTCGCTTATGAATACATTGCGCCTGATCATGGGCTGGGCCTGGACCTATCTCGTCGTGGCAGAACTGATTGCAGCCAACAGCGGTCTGGGCTATGCAATCATGAAGGCGCAGCGGTTTCTGAATACCGATGTCATCTTTGTCGGAATCATTGTCATCGGCCTGTTAGGGCTGATCATCGATCGTTGCTTCGCTCTGCTAAACCGAAAATTGTTCCCCTGGGCAGAAGGAGGACAGTGAAATGTTAAATATAGCCAATATTGAAAAAAACATGCAAGCCAAAAGCTATGGCATCCCGCCAAAAATCCACGACATCCCTGCCAAAATAAATGTATGGGAGCTAACCAAGAAATACCAGACCAAAAACGGGGAGTTTCTAGCCCTCCAGCAGGTGTCCTTGCATGTGAAAGAACAGGAATTCGTCAGTATCGTCGGTCCTTCCGGATGCGGAAAATCCACCCTTTTGCGGATCCTTGCCGGCTTGGAGGAAGCTACGGGCGGAAAAGTGGAAATTGCAGGAAAAGAAATTGACGGTCCGGGGGCCGACCGGGGCATGGTCTTTCAATCCTACACCCTCTTTCCCTGGCTGACCGTTCGCGAAAACATCGAGTTCGGACCCCGGTTGAAAGGAATGCCTGCCTGGCAACGCAAAGGGATATCGGATCATTACCTTGCCATGATCGGTTTGGAACAATTCGCCCATGCTTATCCCAAAGAACTGTCCGGAGGCATGAAACAGCGGGTCGCGATTGCCCGAGCGCTTGCCAACCAGCCGGAAGTGCTGCTGATGGATGAACCGTTTGGCGCACTCGATGCACAAACAAAAAGTGCGATGCAAGAATTGTTGCTTCAAATCTGGGAGAAAGAAAGAACCACGGTCGTCTTTATCACCCATGACATCGACGAAGCCATCTACCTCTCCCAGCGCATTTATGTCATGAACGCCCGTCCGGGGCGTATTGCGGCAGAATTTCCAGTCGAGTTTGCTTATCCGCGCGACCGGGACATTCGGGATACTGAGGCGTTTATCAAAATGAAGAAACGGATTGTTTCGCTGCTGCACCATTGAAAAATGCACTATTGAAGACTGCACTATCAAAGGAAAAAGACATCAGAAGACATCAAGGAGGCTATACACCATGGGTTTTTTCGACAACCACGGCTTGAGCTACCGCAAGCGGCAAATCGCCGAAAACTTCGACAAAGGAGACTTGCTCGGCATCCAGGCGGCGCAAAAAGAAGCCGCCATCCCCCAAACCCGCTCGCAGGAGGAAATCGAACGCGCCTTGCAATACGGCCTGGAAGCCGCCGAGAGCATTGAAGACCGCACCATCTCCTGTTTCAGCCGCGGCGAATTGCCGCATTACGCCGGGATCAACACCTTCCTCAAGGTTCCCTTCCTGGAAGATGTGCGCCGGGTCGGCGAGTATGACGTGGCCTTCATGGGCGTCCCGTTTGAT
>CAMTVR010000030.1:0-89625 GCA_947085265.1 uncultured Bacillus sp.
GAAGATGAGGTGGATCGGTCCGGAGTGGAAGCGTGGTGACACGTGGAGCGGACGGATACGAATGGGTCGAGGGCTTCTTACGCACACGAGTCGGCTTCTTTGCTGCTAGTTTTGAGGGGACATCCTGGTTGTCTGGTGACGATAGCGGAGGGGACACACCGGTTTCCATCCCGAACACCGCAGTTAAGCCCTCCAGCGCCGATGGTACTTGGGGCGGGAGCTCCTGGGAGAGTAGGACGTTGCCAGGCGATGGGATGTATCCAACGCAAGCCCATGATTCAGGCGAACCTTGAATCATGGGCTTATTGTATGCTTCAGGCCGCTTGGACACTGTGCCTATATACCTGTAGATGGCGAAAGACCAATCAAATGTAGATCGATAACCAGATTTGTAAATAAGTGCTAAACATTAAAAAGATGGAAAATGTGCATGAAACGTTCTGAATCGCCGCAAGACGAAATCGGTGGAAGGGGCCTGTTGCGCAATGCAGAATTTGGGTATGCTGCTCCTCATTCTCATCCTTCAAGTGGCCTATGTGTCCTTATTAGCGGTTCGCATGATTTTGATGATCAAGGGCTTTCGTTATTGGGCCGCATTGATCAGTTCGTTTGAAATCGGTTTTTATTTTATCGGCTTCAAAATTGTCCTTGATTCTTTGGATAATCCCTTAAACCTGATTATTTACTGTACCAGTTACGGGTTGGGGATCCTGGTTGGAACAAAAATTGAGGAGTGGCTGGCGCTGGGCCATGTGACGGTTCAGGTGGTTGTAAACGGGAATTCTTACAGCCATCTAGTGAAGGAATTGCGAAATAAGGGATATGGTGTCACAGGATGGGCTGCTGAGGGGTTGGAGGGACAACGGTGGATCATTTGGATTGTGACTTCAAGAAAAAAACAGAACACGCTGTACCGTGACATTCTGGCGCTGGAGCCGCATGCGTTTATCGTATCCTTTGAACCAAATTATTTCCACGGAGGATTTCTCTTGCGGCGACGTAGACACAACATGCCCAAAACGAATGAATTCTACATGAATGAAGACATGCAAGAAGAAACGCTCCGAAAATGAGGGATTTCTTACCGCTGCCGAATCCAAGAATCATCCGCGGTAGAAAATGTTAAACCGCTCCCAAATCTCCTCCAGGTCCTGCAAATGTTGCTGGATGGTGTGCCTCTTTTTATGGCCGACGGCTGTGATCAGTGCATTGACCAAGCTTAAGGGTGCCACAAAGGAGTCGATAAATGAGGGCATTTCGCTGGGCGCGGTGAGGGCGATGTCTGCATATGGGATCAAAGGAGAAAGCGGATGGTCAGTAATCACAATCACTTTCGTCCCACGATCTTTCGCAAAGGAAATGGCGTCAATGGTATTTTGGGTATAGCGGGCAAAACCGAGGCCGATCACCACATCCTTTGCGTTGATCCGAAACAGTTTTTCCGAAATGCCATAAGGATTGCGAATCAGCTCCGTGTTTTCCAGAATCATGTCGAGGTAAAACTCGAGGAAATAGCCGATGGAGACCGCGCTGCGATTGGCGATGATGAAGATGCGATTGGCTTCAACAATGAGGTTGACGGCCTGATGGAAGGCGCCTGCGTCCAGGTGCTCCGCCATCCACCGTATCCGTGCGATATCGTCATGAAAGATATCGTAAATCGCTTTTTCTTCCGCATAGACATCATCCGAGATCTTGAGTCGTTCCACGGTGGTCAACTGCTTCCGGATGGACTCCTGCAATGCCTGCTGAAATTGCGGATAGCCGGTAAAACCAAGAAAGGTGGCGAAGCGCACCACGGTGGCTTCGCTCACCCCTGTCACTTTGGCCAATTTTCCCGCTGTGTAAAACGGGACGGAGTAGGAATTATTCAGGATATATTTGGCGATGATGCGTTGCGATTTGCTCATTTCGGACATTTTTTCCGTGATCAGTTGCATGACTTCCTTCATCGATTTCGCTATCCCCTCCTAATCCTGGATTCGCGAATCACGTTTTTGATGGCTTCCTCATGCGCTTCGATGGTCTTGTTGATGTCCTCTTTGGTATGGACAACAGACATCGAGTAACGATTGAGCGGTTTTGTGTATACCCCAAGGCGCAGCAATTGGCAGTCAATTTTTTTGCGCAGCGCCATGTCGGCCTGTGACAGGCCACGGTAGTTTTTGACCTCTCGATCGGTCAATACGATGGAAAAAATGCTTCCCATACCTAATGCCTGCATAGGAATTCCATATTTATGATAAATCTTTTCCAGTTGTTTACGCAAGTGGTCGGTATTTTGCAGGAGACGTTCCATCGTTCCCGGGCTTTCCAGCACCTGGATGGTGGCCAGTCCCGCTGCCATCACGGTGGGGTGTCCATTGTAGGTGCCACTGTGAAACAGCACATCCTCGTTCTGTCCGCTCTGTACCGTGCCACTTATTGTCGCCTCGCTCTTTGCTGTCTCCTGTAGGCCCAGCGCAAACACATCCCTTGTCTCGGCTGGTGACATCATCTGCATGATTTCTTTTTTTCCACCCAAGGCGCCGACCGGGAATCCTCCGCCGAGCACTTTTCCCAGCGCGGTGAGATCCGGCTTGACATCATAGAGAGATTGCGCTCCGCCCAATGTCAGACGGAATCCGGTCTTCACTTCGTCAAAGATCAGGAGAATGCCCAATTCCTCGGTCAGCTGTCGCAAACCTTGAATAAACGTTTTTTCTGCGGGAATAAAACCGCCTTGCGCCGGTTCCAGAATCACGGCCGCCAACTGATCAGCACCCTTTCGCAAGATGGTGGCACAGGCATCCAGATCGTTAAACGGCAGAATGATCGTATTTTCCGCGTCATTGCGGAAGATGCCTCGCGATTCCGGCACGGCCAACGGTTCTTCCGGTTTACCCGCCCTAGCCAGATCGGGGTTGACGCTGAACAGCACCTGATTGTATCCTCCGTGATAATGGCCTTCAAACTTGGCGATTTTTTGCTTTCCGGTATAAGCTTGCGCCGTGCGAATCGCCAGGAGTGTAGCTTCCAGTCCGGAATTGGTAAATCGAACCATCTCAATCCCCGGAAACAGCTGGACCAGCTTGTTGGCCATTTCTGTCTCGATCGCATGGGGTGCGCCATAGACTGCGGTGCCCCCTTCCAGAAGTTGATGGATGACAGCGGACATCACCTTTGGATGCCCGTGGCCAAGGATGAGCGAGCCGTAGCAAAGCAGGTAATCCACGTATTGGTTGCCGTCGACATCAAACAAATGGCTGCCGTGCGCCCGTTCCATGAAGATCGGGTACGGTGCGAAATATTTGATGTTGGCAGAAACACCTCCGGGAATCACTTTTTTTGCCTGTTGAAACAATTCGGCAGATCGTTGGAATGATTTCGCAATGTCCGCCTCTTCCATCAGATGAACCCCCATCGCGAGCGCCTCCCTGTGAAATTTTTATTTCATTCATATGCATGTATGAAAAATGTATTTCTAAGTTTATGTTCATTATACAAAGGAAGGATGGATTTGCAAAATTAAAAAGATGCCATAGGTTGCAAAAAGCGACTGAAAAGGGCATCTTTAAGCATCTTTATGAAGGATTTCTTTCAATTGCAAGTGCATTCGCGTATCATCTTTTACATTTTCTTTCCGATTCCTTGTCTTTGTTCGACCGTCTGTACCTGTTGTTTGATCCGATCTTGAGGGCGTCGGGATTGGACAAAGAGGATGAGAGCCATCAAAGCGATTCCCAGGAAATCGGTTGTCCGATCCGGGGAGATTAAGCACAATCCTGCTGCAACGAGGAGCAGGCGTTCCCAAAGGTAGGCCTTGCGAATCAAATAGGCCATTAACCCAGCGCTGATTGCCATCATCCCGAGGAGGGAGGTGATCACGGCAAAGGTCAACGAGAAAGGATGATAGTCGATCAGCAACAACTGCGGATGGATCACAAAGATGTACGGAATGATGAAGGCTGCAATCGCTAGCTTGACCGCGTTAATACCCGTCCAAAACGGATTGCCCCGGGCCAGTCCTGCGGCCGCGAAGGCGGCGAGAGAAACGGGTGGCGTAATATCGGCTACAATTCCGAAATAAAACACGAACATGTGAGCGGATAATACTGGCACGCCCAGTTTCAAGAGTGCCGGAGCGGCCATCGTGGCCGTGACGACGTAATTGGCTGTCGTCGGCAATCCCATGCCCAGAATCAGGCAAGCGATCATCGTAAAGAAAAGGGTCAGCAAGAGGTTTCCAGTTCCCAAAACGATAATTCCGTCAGCAATCCGGCCGCCCAGACCGGTTTGTACGACGACACCGACAACGATCCCTGCCGAGGCACAGGCTGCGATGACCGGCAAAGCGGTTCTGGCTCCTTGTTCAAACGCCTCGATCAGTTCCCTGAAGGACATCCGGGTTTCTTTCCGCAATAAACTGACAGCAAACGCGACGATGATTGCCATCAGCGCGGCGCGCATCGGTGTACGTCCGCTGATCAGTTGATGAAAGATGACGAGGATGGGCAAGAGGAGATATCCCCTGTGCAGCAACAGTTGCCGCAAGTTGGGCAGCAGGGTTTTATCGACGCCGAGAATGCCCTGCTTTTTGGATTCGAAGTGCACGCCGAAGAAAATCCCGCTAAAGTAGAGGATGGCGGGTATGATGGCGGCAATCATGATCTGGCTATAAGGGGTTTCCGTGTAGGTGGCCATGATAAAGGCGGCGGCTCCCATCACAGGCGGCATGATCTGCCCGCCGGTGGATGCAGCGGCCTCCACCGCGCCGGCCATCTCCGGTTTGTAACCCGCCTTTTTCATCATCGGGATGGTAAAGGCTCCCGAACCGACTGTGTTGGCGACGGAGCTGCCGGAGACCATCCCCTGCATGGCGCTTGCAAAAACGGCTGTTTTCGCCTGCCCACCGGTGAAACGTCCCGTCAAAGCAAAGGCCAAATCATTGAAAAAGCGCCCAATCCCCGTTTGGATCAACATGACCCCGAAAAACAAAAACAGGTAAATAAAGGTGGAAGAGACCTGGATGGGGGTGCTGAAGATTCCCTTGGTGGTCAAATAGAGGTCAGACGCCAGTTCAGTCCAGGAAAACCCCCGATGGGCAAACAGTTTGGTGGGAATCAGATTGCCGAACAGGGCGTAAAGGATGGCCGTCCCAGCGACGATGACGATGGGCAACCCGATGCAACGCCGTGCCGCTTCCAATACCAACAGGACACCCAGTGTCGCGACAAGGTAGTCCAGCGAATTGTAACCAAACACAATCCGCTCAGACACCAATTCTTCGTAGAAAATCGCATTATAATAACCCACGAACAAAGCGGCGAAAGCGAGCAGGAGATCGTACCAGGGGATGCCGCGCTGTTTTTTATGCCAGCCTTTTTTCAACGGATATAAGAGAAAAATCAGCCCCAACCCTGTGCCGAGGTGAATGGGGCCTTGAATTTGCGCCTGAAAGGCTCCTCGATATGCGGTGTATAAGTGAAATGATGTCAGGGCCACGCCGAGAAAGGTGACCACCCAGGCCCAGCGGCCGAGGTTTCGGCGATAGTTGCTTTCCCGGTCGTATTTTTCCAAGATGTCTTCCGCCGCGTGAGTCTCTTGGAGCGCTTGTGTCTCTCTTTTCTCCATCTGTACACCGCCGTTATTCCATGATTCCAATTTCCCGATAATACTTCTCGGCTCCAGGATGAATCGGCAGGCCCTCCGAACCGAGCAGGGCGTTTTCCTTTGTCATATGCTTGGCCTGTGGATGAGTATTTTCGCTGGACTTTTCAATCATCACTTTGGCCAATTCATAGGCCAAATCTTCGTCGACTGTGTCGGTGTTTGCCACGAGAATGGCGTACGCGGAAACGGTGGCCACGTCTTGTTCAAGCCATTCATAGGAGCCGGCCGGGATCACAAAGGGCGCGTAGCCGCTTTGTTCTTGGATGTTTTTCAGCTCATTGCCGCTGATTTCAAGAAACTTGACGTCTTTGACGGCTACCTGCAATTCGTCGATTTCTGCGTTGGGCAAGCCGAGAATTCCAAAGGAAGCATCAATCGTCCCGTCTTGCAGTTTGGATTTGGCATCTCCGAAGCCTTCCTGGTATGCGGTGTAATCGCCGTCTTTGATGCCGTATGCCTCAAGCACTACTTTGGCGATCGATTGTGTGCCGCTTCCAGGCGGGCCGATGGCTACCCGCTTTCCCTTCAGGTCGGCGATGCTGTCGATCCCCGTTCCTTCCCTGGTTATCACCTGCAAAACCTCGGGATAGATGAAACCGACAAAAGCGAAATTGGTGATTTTTCTACCTTCAAAGTCACCGGTGCCATTATACGCATCGAGTGCGGGGATGTGGACGGACATGCCGAGATCGAATTCCCCGTTTCCAATTTTCGCTAAGTTTTCCACGGAGGCACCGGACTCTGTAGAGGTGACGTTCACATGTTCAATGTTTCGGTTCCACACGTTGGCCATTTCCTGTCCGAGCGGGAAATAGGTTCCGCCTTGACTGCCGGTGCCCATCAGCAAGTCGACGGTTTCGCCCGCTGTTTTTCCACCGTTCTCATTGTCTGGGGGCTCCTGTTCATTTTCTCCGGCAGGTGAACTGGTGCCCGTAGGGCTTGCGCCAGTGCCACAGGCTGCAATTACCATGGCCAGCGACAATAACAACACCAACAACAAGTACTTTCTGTTAAACAATGGTTTTCCCCCTTTGTTTTATGGGTTGGTTGGAGTGAAATCTGGAGTTCTTGATATAAAAGCACTCTATTTATACAATTATACGGATTTAACAGAAAAATGCAATTGATATACTCTATTCAAATAAATTATCATTTATTAAGTAATTTTCAAAAGATAAAAATTCCTTGGGCTGATTCCTGGCAATTCCCTTTCCGTTGCTGGAAATGCGTGGCCGAATTGGTTAAAATGATATTGTCAAAACGATTCTGTCATCAAAATCACGATATTAGGAATTGAGGTGATTATCAGCATGGCAAAACTGACATGGCATGGTCATGCAACTATCCAGCTGGATAGTGATCAAGGTTTTGTTGCAGTGGTGGACCCATGGATCACGCAAAATCCTGTCCATCCGACAAAACAGCTGCCAGAGAAAGTAGACGCCATTCTTGTCACTCATGATCATTTTGATCATGTGTCGGATGCGGTGGCGCTGTCTGAAAAGACCGGCGCGAAAGTGGTGGGACAGCCGGAAGTGATCGCGCGTTTGGTCAAGGAAGGATTAAAAGAAGAACGGGGTATCGGCATGAACATCGGGGGAACGGTGCAAATTGGCCCGCTCTCGGCACATATGGTGCATGCCTTCCACTCCGCGGAAAACGGAACACCAGCCGGTTATATCATGACGCTGGATAACAAGATCATTTATCATCTGGGGGATACCGGTCTCTTCGGGGATCTGCAGTTGTTCGGCGAACTGCATGCGATTGACTGCGCCCTGATTCCCGTCGGCGGGCACTACACCATGGATTATAAGTTAGGGGCTGTTGCGGCGAAGATGCTCAAGGCTAAAAAGGTCATTCCCATTCACTATCGAACCTTCCCGTTGTTGCTCCAGGATGCCAACCTGTTTATTGAGGAAGTGAAGCGTGTCAGCCCTGGAACGGAAGTGGTCGTACCGGAGGTTGGCGGAACCGTCCAGCTTTAACGCGTTGCAAACCTTCCTTAGTGAGCGCATTCTTTCGCTATGCGAGCATTTTGCAGTGTATAAAAGCGACATACGGGTCAGCGACATACGAGAGCCAGGAAAGAGCGCACGAACCCCGCGCCCGGCTCTCGTTTTTGCTTTTTTGCCGCGATTTGTAGGTGATCGGGCTTATGAGAACATCGATACGTTGAATTTGGCGAAAACGTTGACGGATGCTCGATCCCAATGAGTATGAGGAGAAGGTGTTGTCCTTTCTGAAAGGGGGGTAATTTGATGCAAGGCTTTCCATGAAGGAATTTTATAGCACATCGCTTGTTGAAATATTATGCGATTGTTGTATAGACTGAGAATGGTCAGGTTACGACCTGTAGAGGACCATCTACCACACGAGGGAGGTTGTTTGCGATGGCGAATCAAGTGATTGTATACGGTGCGACCGGCTGAGGAGCCTGCACGCGGGTGAAAGAGTTTCTTTCACAAAAAGGGGTTTCGTATGAGTACCGGGATGTCAAGGCCGATCCCGTATTGATGGAGGAGCTCAACCAGCTCGGCGCGTCAACCGTTCCAGTTGTGAAGATTGATGAACGCGTGGTCATCGGCGAGCGTCCCAATCAGCTGACCCAAGTGCTGCAGGAAAAAGGGCTGTTATAAAAGAAATGAATGTACAGATCAGTTTTGTGTACAGGCTTCAGCCGCCCCTTGTTGGGGCGTTTTTTATTTGATTTCTTCTTTGGCTGCTTTCAAATTTCGCTCCAGTTCTTTCAAATCGGCGGGGAGAGGGATGGTGATGTCGATCCAATCCCTGGTGAGCGGATGAGGAAAGGACAGCCGCTCATTGTGCAGAGCTTGGCGGTGAAAAGAGAACTGCTGCGCTCCGTAAAGGGTGTCGCCGATAATCGGGTGCCCCAAATAGCTGAGGTGGACGCGGATCTGGTGGGTGCGCCCTGTTTCGAGTTCTGCTCGGAGTTTGCTGACGCCATGGCGCAAGGGATAACGCGCCAGCACTTCATAATGCGTGATGGCCGGCTTGGCGTGGGGAGAATGGGAAACTCGCCGGCGTGTTGGGTGATGACGGTCGCGGCCGATGGGCTGATTGATTGTTCCGCGATTTTGTTTCAGAATTCCTTCCACGAAGGCCACGTAGCTTCGCCGGATCTGCCGCTCGCGCAATTGTTTGTCCAACAGGACATGCGCCAGATGGTGTTTGGCCACGATGACCGCCCCTGTGGTATCTCGGTCCAGGCGGTGCACCAGTCGAATCTGCCGTTGTTCTCCTTTGGTTTTGTAATGGAAGGCCACCGCATGGGCGAGTGTACCGCTCATCTCAGAGTCCGTCGGGTGAGCAGCCATCCCGGCCGGTTTGCAAACCACGAGCAGGTGCTCGTCTTCGTACAGAATCTCGGTCGGAATCGGTTCGGGCGCCAGGCCAAAAGGTTCACGTTCCATCACTTTAAAGCGGACGCGGTTTCCGGCTTGGAGTTGCGTGAAGAGGTTGCGACGTTTTTGATTGACCAGGATGTGACCTTTTTTGGCCAGTTTCTGGAAAAATGTCAGGGGATAGTCCAGTTTCTTTTCAATCACGTCTGCCAGCGTCTGTCCTGCCCATGCAGCCGGTACCTGCCACTCCAGCCAATCTCCTTTCAGAACGAAGTGGATCATGGAACTGTAATCTCCTTTGTGAAGGGCTTATAGATTCTGATTTGATTATACCCATACAATCAAAGGATTGCATATCCTCGGGTCCCGGCTTATCCAGTCGATTTTTCATCTTGACAGGTTTTTGCCATCACTGTAAAGTGTATATCTAAGTTCTTTGATAGGAGAGATCAGCAATGAGCGAACGGCGTATCGAAACCCAGTTGGCTCAGGCAGGTTTGATTCGGGACGAGGTTACCGGAAGCATCAATACACCCATCTACATGGCGACAGTGTACCGGCATCCCGCGTTGGGGGAGTCGACAGGTTTTGATTATACACGAACGGGGAACCCGACGCGAAGCGTACTGGAAGCGGAGATTGCCCGTCTGGAAGGAGGGGCGCGGGGGCTTGCTTTTTCTTCCGGGATGGCGGCCATTCAGGCTGCCTTTTCGCTGTTTGGTCAAGGGGAACACTTGCTGGTTTCGATGGACTTGTACGGGGGGACATACCGATATATTGAACAGGTCTTGAGGCGTTACGGGTTGACGGCCACCTATGTGGATACCACTTCTCTCGAACAGCTGAAGGCGGCGCGGCTTCCCAAGACAAAAGGGCTGCTGATTGAAACGCCGACCAATCCGCAGATGCACGTGACCGATTTGCAGGCCGTTTGTGCGTGGGCCAGGGAAGAGGGGCTCCTGAGCATCATTGACAACACTCTGATGACACCGTACTATCAGCGACCGCTGGAATTCGGCGCCGATCTGGTGCTGCACAGCGCGACCAAATACCTAGGTGGACATAACGACGTGCTGGCCGGCTTGGTGGTGACCAGAGATGAGGCGCTTGGAGAACGTATCACCTTTATTCAAAATACGGTGGGAGCTGTGCTTTCGCCGTTTGACTCCTGGTTGTTGCTCAGGGGGATGAAAACCCTCGCCCTGCGGCTTCGCCAACAGAGCGAAAATGCGCAGCGGTTGGCCGAGTTTCTGGCTTCTCATCCTCTGGTCAGCAAAGTTTATTATACGGGCCTTCCCAGTCATCCTGGGCGGGAGATTCACCTGCGACAGGCTTCGGGCCATGGCGGATTGTTTTCTTTCCGCGTCTTGGATCAGCGGTTAGTAGCGCCCATTTTGCGTTCCCTGAAGGTCATTTCGTTCGCTGAGAGTTTGGGCGGCGTGGAGACGCTGATGACGTATCCGGCGATGCAGACCCACGCAGACATGCCGGAAGAGGTGCGCAAGCGGGTCGGGGTGGATGAGACGCTTTTGCGGATAGCGGTGGGGATTGAACATGTGGAAGATTTGCTGGCTGATCTGGCGCAGGCTCTGGATACAGCGGAGAGAGAGGTGAACGGGGGATGAACGGGAAGAAGATGAGCGGGAAAAAATGGGAGACGCGGGCACTCCATACGGAAGGGATGATTGATCCGGTGACCGGCGCGGCCAGTACGCCGATTTACCAGGCTTCCACCTACCGGCAAGCGGATGTGGAGCATCCGCAGGCGTATGATTATGCCCGTTCGGGGAATCCGACGCGGGAGGCGCTGGAGCGGGCGATCGCGGACATGGAGGGAGGGGATGCCGGTTTCGCCTTTGCTTCCGGGATGGCGGCTATCTCTTCCGTGTTTGCCATCTTCTCCCAGGGGGATCACCTGATTGTGCCAGAGGATGTGTACGGCGGGACCTACCGTGTCCTGACACAAATTTTCCCGCGTTTTGGTTTGGAAATCAGCTTTGTTGATACGACCGACTTAAACCAAGTAGAAGCGGCGATCCGGCCCAATACGCGGGGCATCTACGTGGAGACGCCTTCCAATCCGACGCTGAAAATTACCGATCTGTCCGGCGTTGTCCGTCTAGCTCGGGAGCACGGACTGTTAACGATGATCGATAACACCTTTATGACGCCATACTTTCAACGGCCGCTGGAGTTGGGATTTGATATTGTCATTCACAGTGCCACCAAGTTTCTCGGCGGGCACAGCGATGTGCTGGCTGGGCTAGTGGTGGTAAAAGAGAAGGCATTGGCGAAGCGAGTGTATCAAGTGCAGAACGGATTTGGCGCGGTGTTGGGATTTCAGGATGCTTGGTTGGTCCTGCGGGGGATCAAGACACTGGCCGTCCGGATGCAGCAGTCACAGGCCAATGCCATCAGATTGGCGGAGTGGTTGGCGGCTCACCCTGCGGTAGAGAAGGTATACTATCCAGGGCTGGCAGGACATCCCGGAAAGGCGATTCACGAGAAGCAGAGTTCCGGATATGGGGCTGTTCTTACGTTTGATGTCGGATCGCGTGAAAAGGCGCTTCAGGTGTTGCGCCGGGTGCAGATTCCGCTCGTTGCGGTCAGTCTCGGCGCGGTGGAAAGCATTCTTTCCTATCCCGCCACCATGTCGCATGCGGCCATGCCGCGCGAAGTGCGCCACGCGCGGGGTATTGGGGATGGTTTGCTTCGCTACTCTGTAGGGTTAGAAGATGTGGAGGATTTGATTGCGGATTTGGAGCAGGCTTTTACATGATTGAACGGATGAGCGATTTTTATCCTTATTAATCCGTCGATGGGGTTTTTTCAAAGAAGCCAGACTGTGCGTCGCGCATCTGACGGGAGGGGGAGACGGTGTATCAGTATGTCCCAAACATCTTGGCACTCCAGGAGGCGGGGGTCGAAAAGGTCAAGCTGTGCGCCGGCAGTTGGAGCGACTGGTGTTCCTATTCCGGACTGCCCGTCGCCAAGGGTGAAGAGCAAGGGTGAAGAGTAAGAAGGCATGCGCAATGACATTTTGTCTTTCATGGAATCGCTGATGGCGGTTCTTTTTTGTTTGCAGGGTAAAGTTTGTGATTTGGGGGAGGATAATGGTGAAGAGTTCGGCGAACAAGGAGTGAATTCAAGAGTGAATCCAATGGACGAGCGTCAACATCTCAACGAACCGTCAAGCGGTGTACAAACGCGGGAACTGTCACGGGAGCAACGGGAGCACCTGGATGAAAATCGACGGCGGAACAAGGAGCCGATTGATGACAGAAAGACAGATGGACCGAATATTCCTTCCACTTGAGAATCGCCAAGCGTTCTCGTTCTAAGACACCTGTATGAGATTGATCTGATATGTATGACATGGCCTAAAAGACGAGTACAATCAAGGAGGTGAGCAAATGCGGCAAATTACGGATGCCTCGATGATCGGGAAAGAAGGGACGTATGGGGATCTCAGCGAAACGTTTGCGCAGTATCAATTTACTCTCGGTGGGAATTGGGATTATGACCGCGGATCATTTGACCGGATTTTGGCCGAAGACGGGGAGGCCACCATTTATTTGCGTGTTCCATTTGAAGTGACGGAAGGGGAACTGGATGCGCCTGAAGCCAAGGTGGTGCTGGGGACGCCTTATGTGATCAAACATGTGGTTCAGGCCGACACTACACTAAACGAGGAAGGGTTTGACAGCGGCCTGATGAACCAGTTCCAGGAACCGGTCGATCCCGATGCCAGCCTGGATCCAAGGTGGGCAGAGGAAGGGCGTCGTGTGGTTGAAGAAGTGGGTCGTGCCTTGTTGCGATGAGTGTGTTTACTTAGAGAAAGACAACTCCCGGGAAGCTCCCGGGATTTTTGGTCATGCTTTTTGTTGGGAAATATTTTCTCCTCGGGCGACGTTTCATGTAAAATAAAAGAAATCGAAACGAGGAGGAGAAATCATGCGCTTTGTCACATACATATCTGACGGTGAAACGTCTGTCGGCCTTCTGACAACTGACCAGAAGTATGTGATTAACTTGCGCCAGGCGCAAATTGTAAAAGATGATCCGAATCCAGTCATGCATCCGCTTCCTGATAGCCTTCTCCAATGCATTCAGATGGGGGAAGCGTTTGTAGAAATTTCCCGGGAAATTCTGCAATTTGTCGAAGCGTACAGGAAAAATGCCGGAGATGTGAGCCTCTCATGGCTGCGCTCAATCGAATCTGTACAGCTTTTGGCGCCCATCCCGCGACCTGCCAAAAACATTTTTTGTGTTGGGAAGAACTACGCGGCGCACGCTGCTGAAATGGGCGGAAAGGAAGCGATTCCTGAACACTTGGTTGTCTTCAGTAAGGCGCCGACTGCTGTGACGCACCCCGGCGCGGTCGTCAGTTGCCAATCTCATGTAACCCAGAAGATGGATTATGAGGGGGAACTGGCGGTAGTCATCGGTCAACGGGCGCGTTCGGTGAGTGAAGAAGAGGCGATGGATATGGTATTTGGCTATACGCTGATCAACGATTTGACCGCCCGTGATCTGCAAGCGCGTCATCAACAATGGCTGATCGGAAAAAGCCTGGACGGATTTTGTCCGATGGGCCCTTATCTGGTGACCAAAGAGGAGGTACCGACACCGGAGCGTCTGAAAATCGTCACCCGGGTGAATGGCGAGGTACGCCAGTCAGCCAATACGGAGCAACTGATTTTTACGATTCCGCAAATCATCGCAACCATTTCTGCAGGGATTACCCTGGAACCGGGAGACATCATCGCCACAGGAACGCCGGCCGGGGTCGGCCATGCGATGAATCCGCCTTCCTACTTACGTCCTGGTGATCAGGTAGAGGTTGAGGTAGAAGGGCTGGGCATCCTGAAAACGATGATTGGCGAGTAGCATCCCCTTAAGACGCGGGACAGTGCATTTAGGACATGTCCATGGAAAATTCAAGAAATATTCGGGAATCCGTCCGCACTTCCCTTGAATTCCAATACGGTTTACAGTAGACTTGTTGCTCGGAAGGGGAGGATGGGGATGAATAATTTTCAATCCTATGAGCAAGTGGAGCGAGCCATCAACGATTTAGTGGAAAAAGAGATCATTCAAGGGCGATTTATGCGGACGTTGTTGGACGGTGCGTTTACGGAGGAGCAGATCAAGGAATTTGCCTTGCAATACAGCTATTACAGCAGGAATTTTCCGCGCACCCTGGGAGCGGCCATTATGGCAGTGTTGCCGGAAGACGACTGGTGGGTGCCCTTGGCGGACAACCTTTGGGATGAAGGAGGGAGGGGGAATCCGGAGCGCTACCATTCGAGGTTGTACTGGACATTTCTCACCTCCGCAGCTCCTGATGTGCCGACCAACGAGAAGTATGTACCAGACTGGCCGGTTTCGCCGGTCGTGGAAGAGGCGATCGACACCCTGATCCAGTTTCTCAAAGTGGCAACGCCGCTGGAGGCGATGGCGGCAATCGGCTTGGGCTCCGAGTTCTTTGCCGGCCGGGTGATGGGCTTGATTGCGGAGGGGCTGCAGCACCCACATTATAACCAGTCGCGCAAGCTGGATGTGCGCTTTTGGTCTGTTCATGCCGAGGAACATGAGCCACGTCATTATCAGTTGTGCAAGGATGTTTTGATGAGGTATCAAGATCCAAAAGACTACGAGCTGATGTACCGCTCAGGTGCCTATATTGCCCGTTCGGAGGCGCGGATGTATGACGGATTGTACGAGCGCATGATGGCGGTGGGCAGGTAAGCGGAAGGGCTTTGGCATGTCAAAAAGGGTTGGATGAACAGCGACCTGTTCATCCAACCCTTTTCTCATTCAAAGTCGATGTCGATCCAGTTTTTTGTCGCGGGAGACGTTTTCTTCATCCGCACTTCCAGAATGCCATTTCGGTAAGAGGCCTTGATGCCCTCCTCCTCCACGGGGTGTGGGAGCGTAATGGTTCGCTGCATTTGACCGTAATACCGCTCTTCCCGATGGAACCGGCGGTTTTGGTGTTCTACTGTTTGCTGACGCTGCACCTCGGCTTGGATGTTCAACTGTTGTCCGTCCAGGTGTATCCGGATATCCTCCTTTCTTTTTATCCCTGGAATGGCGCATTCAACCACTACTTCCGTGTCTGTCTCGTATACATCGGCTTGTAGCATCTGTGCCTGGAAAAAACTCCAATTTGTCGGATCAAAAAAACGTTCCATTTCTCTGCGAATGTTTTCGAAGGCGCGAGACGGTTCTTGTGGAATGAGTGGCATGGTTATTGATCTCCTTTCCATCGCTTCTTCATGTTTTCCATCTTTCGGTAATACCTTCTTCCGGTACTGCCGGAATCGGGGCGCATATTGTATGTCTTACTTCACCCCCACATTTCCGTGATGTGTTACGATGAGCAGTGGATGGCACATATAGTATGTCCTGGTGCCCAGAAGTTATGTCTGAGTTTAGTGTATGACCGCAGTTGCTCGAAGGAGTGGGCGGGATTGCAACTGTTTGGCGGATGGCTACAATGGGAATTAGTGACGCTGTGAGTTGAGCCGATGCCTCAGTCGTTGATTCAAGGCAACAGGGGTGCGGCAGTGGCAAGGTGAACGTTTGAGTTGCTGTTCAGCCGTGTGGTGGAGAGGAGGCTGATGAAAATGGCAGAGGTGTTGCTTTGGGTCCTCTTGGTGTTTCTGGTATCGGTTTTTATAGTTGTGCCGGGGCTCTTGTTTTTCGGCTTCTACCTGTTTGACCAGCGGCAGCAACAACATGCGGTCCTGCGCAATTATCCGCTTCTGGGACGGTTCCGGTATTTTCTCGAGATGATCGGACCGGAAATGCGGCAGTATCTCTTTGATCACGATAATGAAGGCAAACCATTTTCCCGTGTCGATTATCAGACGGTGGTTTTTTCGGCAAAATACGGGAAAGCGATGGTCGCCTTCGGTTCCCGGCGAGATTTTGAGACGGAAGGATTCTATTTGCGGAACAGTTTGTTTCCCAAGTTGTCGGAAGAGCTCAGGGTGGAAAAGGTGCCGGTGTCCACAAAGAAGTATCAGATTTTAAAAGAAACGCTGATTTCTCGGAAGGAACGGCAAGTGGACAGCCAACTTTTCTCCTGGTTGTTGAAGGAAGAGGATGCGGTGGTGATCGGCGCCAGCCGTCCACATCCCTTTCGCGTTCGCGGGTTGGTGGGGATGTCCGGAATGAGCTACGGCGCGCTGGGTGAAAATGCGATCACCGCTTTGTCCGAAGGCTTGGGATTGGCCGGTGAAACCTGGATGAACACGGGAGAAGGGGGACTTTCCCCATACCATTTGAAGGGGAATGTGGACCTGATTATGCAGATTGGTCCAGGGCTTTTCGGGGTCCGGAATGAGGACGGCTCATTCAGCTGGGAAAAGCTGAGGGAGCTGGCGGCGCATCCGAAGGTGAGAGCTTTTGAGCTGAAACTGGGGCAAGGAGCCAAGATTCGCGGCGGTCACCTGGATGGCAGCAAGGTGTCGCCGGAAATCGCTGCGATTCGCGGCATCCCCGTCGGGAAGACGGTAGACAGTCCCAACCGTTTCAAAGAGCTGGCGGATGCCGATGCCCTGCTTTCTTTCATCCACCGCATGCAAAAAGAGACCGGGAAGCCGGTGGGGATTAAGTTGGTCGTGGGAGCGCCTGAACCGTTTGAGCAATTTGTCCGGAGAATGGTGGAATTAAAGGTTTACCCTGATTTTATCACCGTCGACGGCGGCGAAGGCGGGACCGGCGCCACTTACCAGGAGCTGGCGGACAGCGTGGGCCTGCCTTTGCGAGCCGCGTTGCCGATTGTGGATGATATGCTGAAAAAGTATGGCATTCGGAAGGAGATCGTGGTCATTGCTTCAGGGAAGCTGTTTTCACCTGATCGGATCGCGATAGCCCTTGCTCTGGGCGCCGATTTGATCAATATTGCGCGCGGATTCATGATTGCTGTGGGATGCATTCAGGCGATGCGCTGCCACACCAATCGGTGCCCTGTAGGGGTGGCCACCACCGATCCCCTTTTGCAGAAAGCGCTCGTCGTCAAGGAGAAGAAATACCGTGTCGCCAATTATGTTCTGGCGCTGCGCGAGGGACTGTTTCATCTGGCAGCGGCGGCGGGCCTGGAAAGTCCACGGCAGTTCTCGCGCGAGCATGTGGTTTATAAGGACGGAATGGGTCGCGTTTATCGGATGGATGGGCAGTTTGCTGTACAACCAGAGGGGGATTTTGTCTCCAAGGATGGCGGCGGGATGTCGCATTCTTCCATGTTTTGAATCTCTAATGGTTTGAACTCCCGGGATGTTCTTTCCTCCCGATTCAGTTGATGGATTCGTACCATAATGATTAAGATGTTCTCAGCACGAGATGCTTAGTTTGCGAGGTGTGATAATTGTCTATTCGTTCTGTCGCAAGGGCAGCTATCATCGCTGCCATTTATGTCGTGTTGACGCTGGCGTTTGCGCCATTTTCGTATGGACCGGTCCAGGTGCGGGTCAGTGAGGCGTTGACCGTGCTGCCGATCTTTTTTCCCGAGGCGATACCCGGCCTTTTTATCGGTTGTCTTTTGGCCAATGTGATGGGAGGTTTGGGGGTTTGGGACATTTTTGGCGGCAGTTTGGTGACGCTTTTGGCGGCGATTGGCACATACCTGTTGCGCCGCTCGTGGCTGGCCTATGCAGTGCCGGTCCTGGCCAACGCCTTTTTGGTAAGCGCCTACCTTGCGCCCCTCTTCCATGTTCCGTACTGGGCCACCGTCCTCTACGTGGGTCTTGGTGAGGCGGTCGCCGTGGGCGCATTTGGGGTGCCCTTGGCGATCATTCTGAGGAAGCGGTTGGGCAAGAAATGATCGGCAACGGCCAGAAATTTGAAGCCGGCATCATGGACATGGTGCCGGCTTCCGTCATTTTTAGGCTTGGCGCTTCACTTATCCTATCACATATTTTGGAGGTGCCTATAGCGAGCAGAAAAAATTGTTTTTTGTATTCACTAAAACAACAATATTCGTGTTATAATGTTTTCACAAAAAGTTAATGATTGTTCATCCGGCGTTCTGTCAAGGTAACCTGTCTTTACACCAAACATTTTGTTTTGTATCAAGGGGGAGACACGATGCACTCATCGCTTTCATTGACACGTTATATGCTGCGAACGGTGCCGAGCGCCATGGTCGGGGCCGGTGTGATTGGTTATCTGGTTGTCATCGGAAACGGGATTCATGGGAAAGCTTTGTTGTGGAATGTTCTCATCACGGTGGTTTGCGGAGGGTTGTTAGGGGCGCTGATCGGCGGCTTGAATTACAAGCGGTTTGTGGCGCCGATGAATCCGGTGATTGAACAATTGAAACAAATGGCCCAAGGGGATCTGGGAATTCGCGTGGACGAGAAGCATGCAGGCGAGCTGAAAGGGATTGTTCAATCCGTCAATCATATGGGGGATGCTTGGCAACATATTATCCATCAGCTGGTGCAGGCGGCAGGTCAGGTTGCCTCCTCATCCCAGGAATTGTACGCTACCGCGCAGGAAACCATGACCGTGGCACAGACCATCACCACGACGATCGATCAGATGGCTGCCGGAGCGGATACACAGGTCCGGGCGGCGGAAGCCAGCCATCAGGAAACCCAGGGGATGCATGACGGCATTGCTTCCATCACGGCCGTCTCCAAGGAGGTTTCCCTTGCGGCCTCCAGTGTTACCGAAGAGGCGAGACAAGGAAATCAATCGGTGCAACAGGCGGTGGAACAAATCAAGCGGGTCAATGAAACAGTGGGACGTTCAGCAGAGGTGGTGGCACAGCTGGAGGCGCGGTCCCGGGAGATTGGAAAAATCCTGGACGTGATCGCCAACATCGCCTCACAAACCAATTTGCTGGCTTTGAATGCCGCCATTGAAGCGGCGCGTGCCGGCGAGCATGGAAAAAGTTTTGCCGTGGTGGCGGGCGATGTCCGTAAGCTGGCTGAACAATCCAGCACCTCGGCAAATCAGATTGGAACCTTGGTCTCGGAGATCCAGGAGGACACTTCCCGTGTCGTCGAGGTGATGCGGGTGATGACCCGGGAGATCACGGAAGGACTGAACGCTGTCTTGCGGGCCGGAGAGGCGTTTCAACGGATTGTGGCATCCACCCAGGATGTGGCGGAGCGAGTCCGTCAGGTATCCACGTCTTCTGAGAAAATCGCAGTCAGTTTTGAGCAGGTGATCCGTTCCGTGGATGAGATGACGCATATCGCAAGGGAAACGGCTGCCAGCACCAACCAGGTGGCTGCTGCGTTGCAGAGGCAACTGGCGGCGATGGAAGAGGTATTCTCCACTTCGGAGACGCTCAATGCGACGGCCACGCAGTTGCATGAGTCGATGGGATTTTTTCGGAGAACCCATTAAAGAAGACGGATGAAAGAAAGAAGGCTTGAACGAGGAAGAGAGGTTAGGAAGAAAAAAGAAAGATGTGATATGGGTGAGAGGAAAAATGTTAAGGGGAGAATTTCGGTGAATATGGAAAAACGCAGGATGTACCTGGAGAACAGAGCGGTTGCTTACATTGATCAAGGAAAAAATTCCAGTGAGCCGGTCCTTCTTCTCCACGGCGTCCCGGAATCCAGCCTTTTATGGAAAGAGATGATCCCGGTCATCGTCTCCTCTGGCTTTCGGGCGATTGCCCCCGATCTGCCAGGATTTGGACAGAGCGAACGCTTTGACGAGCCCTCCACCTGGGAACGATATCTGCAATTCGTGACCGATTTTACTGGATCATTGAAAATCGGAAAATTCCACCTTGTCGTTCACGATTGGGGCGGTTTGATTGGCCTAAAATGGGCCTGCGAACATCCGGAACGCATCTTGAGCCTGATCGTCAGCGACTCCACGTTGTCTCCCGAATACCGCTGGCATCCCATCGCCAGAAAATGGAGGAAACCGGGAGAAGGAGAAGAGGTGATGGAAAAATACGCGGACAGGGAACGCTGGATGGCCGCGATGAAGCGGGAAATCCCATCCGCGGATGAGGAGATCCTCAATGACTTTTACCGTGTCCTTCAAACCCAACAAAACAGGCAAGTGATCCTGGATCTGTATCGCTCGGCCAATCACAAACTGGTGGAAAATCATGAAAAACTGTCACAATTGAAGGTACCGGTCACCATTCTCTGGGGTGAAAATGACCCTTACTCAACTTTCGCATCTTAATTTTACAAACAAACCCTTGATATAACTGGGCAAACTCAAAATCCATTGCTGGAGTTGACTCAAAACGGCAGACTGATCTGGTTTGGATTTGGCTCCCATAAACTCCATGAAAATACGATCAGATGCTGCAACGCCGTTTTCAAATCCATGTCTCGCACTTCATCAGAGAACAGGAAGAACAGACCTCCCAATGACCGTACATCGTTCTCGTGACGACGTTCCCATTCCAGCACAAGATAACGCGTAAAAACGATGGTGGTGTGGCTGATGAGCATATCAAACGAACGGCCTTGAAACTCCGTGCCCAATTTCAAATAGGACTTCGCAAATTTAAAAAAGGTTTCGATGCTCCAACGCATGCCGTAGATGCGAACGATCTCGGCATCTTCTAACGAAAGGTCGGTGCTGAGCAACACCAACCAATCCCGTTTCCGGTTGCGGTGTCGTACAAAGACGAGTTTAACCGGCAGACCGCAGGCGGTTTGGACGATGACCGAACCCTGAATCTCCTTGTCTTTATGCTTGGGTAAAAGGGCATACAGTTCCTTGAGTGTCAGGCATTGTCCATGGAACCGATATCGCTGCTTCATGGCCTTGACCATCCCGATGACAGGCAACCCTTTCGCCGTCAGTTCTCGTAGCAATGGCGCTTGGGTAGACCAGCTGTCCATGAGACATAAGTCCGCGTTGAATCCAGCTGCAAGCGCTCGGTCAAGCAGCGCAATCACCGCATCCGGTTTGCGCGAGAGCGCTTCCATCCGGCGTTTGTAGCCTGGCATGCGCTTGGACAAACGTTCCTTCATTTCGCAACATCGATTGGCCAGTTTGGCAGAACTGAGCATGACAAAATCGATGGGTACGAAGCTGAAGCCATCCGACCACCCAAGCGTAAGCATGTTGTAACCGCGCGTATCGCGTCCTATCGTATGATCAAAGACACGGGCCAACCATTCAGCCTTTTTGCTACGATCCCGTCGCAGAATGGAATCATCGACGATAAGCACCCGAGTGCGGGAACGTGAGGTCAGCGTATCGAAGTGCTGCACGATCTTCAGACTTAAGGAATGCAAAAAACGACGCCACGCAAAGCGAGGATGGTTCAAGAACCGATAGACCACGTCCTTGCCAGGCAAAGATTGGCGACGCTCCCTTTGAAGCAGGCGGAACCAGTTACGCCCCTCAAATACCAGTGTTGAGCTGAAAGATGGCGAGACTGGACAAGCCGAATGACTTGGAAATGCCGGCTTTCCGCAACAACTGGCCAATTTGCAAAGCAGCGAATGCAGCCGAAATCCGTTCTTGATCCTTTTCTGGCAGAAAATTGTGTTGTACCATTGAGTTAGCACCTTTCTGTTTGGGATGGTAATGTTTAGCAACTTCCACTTTACCAAACGAGAAAGGTGTTTTTTTGTCAAGAACAAAATTTTTGTGGCCAGAAATCCTAGCCCCATCAAGGCTTAGCACAGATTTTCAAGGTGCGAAAGTTGAGTGATTTTATTTTAGTGGTTACAGAGTCCTGTGTTTTATTCACTCACATGCATCACTTGGAATATAATTTTAGGGGGTTGTTCAAATGCCTATTTGGAATCGCGTTTTATTTTTTCTAGTGTCAACGCTAATCTTAGGTTCTTTATTAACAAGTATTGGTTTTACAGATGAAGTACAAGCGAGTAGTACTCGTGATATTAAAACAACAACAAATAAAGTTTATTTGTACAAATCTGAACCACCTCTAATCATACCGTTTTATGTACAAGTAGATCATACAACTTCGTTTGGTTACACCAAATCTTCTAAATGTATACGAATACGATTATTCGAATAACTACATCTTCATTCCAAGTTCAACAACAGAGGGAGTTAAGCAGTGTAGTGCAATGATTTCCGTAAGCAAAAGAAATGAGTTTTGGGTACTCTATGTTAGTTTAGATAGCGAGATGTCTTTTCTAATACCTCCAGGTTCAATTGCCTATGGATTTGAAAAATATGGATACATCACTCATAGAGCTAGCCCATTTACAATAAAGGCTAAAGGACAGGCTGGTATTATGCCTTCACCAAGTCAGTGTGCAGCAACGACATATTCATTTGTTAATGAGTGGAATGTAAGCCATTAATAAATTTAGGAGGAAATTATGATGATGAAAAAGAAGTATGTCTTAATATTTCTGGCTGTATTTGTGTTTCTTGTTAGTGGAGTCACAGTTTCAGCTGTTATTAAAAGTGAATTGTCAAAACAAGAAATCGAATCACATATTGAATCTGCATATCAGGAATATGAAACGAAAAAACAAAAAAGCTTGGAAAATTTAAATTCTGATGAGGTTTTAGTTCAAGCTAAAGACTTTAAAATCACCTTGGGAGAATTTGTTGATCATAAAAATTTGTTATTGTATCTGGAACAAGTTTTATCAATTACAAACGATGGTATAAATAACACCATAGAGAAATCTAGCGATTTAAGCAATAAAGAGCTTCTCTTAGGATTATTAAATGGATATGTTTTAGCAAATGATGCAAAAAATCTTGGAATAGAAGTCAGCAAACAAGAAGTGGACGATTATATTGCATTGAACAAAAAGATGATGTCGGCGTTGGATGCTATCAGTGAAAATGAATCAGATGTCATTACAAAAGAGCTTTTTGAAAATCAGTTAAAAAAGAATGGTTGGACGGAAGATGAATTTTGGGAATTGCCTAAAGTAAGGGAGGCATATGAAAGAGCCCTCTTGAAAAGCAAACTCGTGAATAAGTTAATTGAAAGTGGTGAATTTGATGATTACAATGAATATTTAAGATATGAAGAAGAACTAATTGCTAAAGAAATAGAAAATATGGAAATTCGGTGGGATTTGCTCGAAAAAGTTAAGTGAAATCTATCTCATAGTGTTGATATTACCTCATCACCAAAAATAATCATCCGGGTGATGGGTTTTTTTGTATTCTTTGTGTTTAAATTACATTTATCCAGAAAATAACATAGATACAAAGAAGATCAAAGATGAGCCACCTACAAATACCTGAGTATGTCTCCAAAGGAATTTGAACCGTTTATGGAACAGCTTGGAACCCGCCAAAAGAAGTTAGCCCTTTACGAACAGCAAATTGTCCAGTGGTTGCAGGATTTTCCGGGCCTTTCTGCCGCACAAATTTCAGACTGGCTCAAGGAACATCACCCGCAACTCCAAGTCGGAGAAAGTACGGTCAGGGCATATGTTCGGGCCTTGCGAAACCAATACGGCATTCCCAAAACGGTGAAGCAGCGGCAGTATGAAGCCGTTCCGGATCCTCCGATGGGCAAACAGATGCAAGTGGATTTTGGGGTGACGAAGATGAAGAATCTCAACGGCATTCCCGTGAAGCTCTGGTTCATCACCTTCGTTTTATCCCACTCCAGGTATAAATTCGTCCACTGGCAAGACCGGCCCTTTGTCACCCAAAACGTCATCCATGCGCATGAACAGGCCTTTGCCTACCATGGCGGAATGCCCGAAGAAATCGTTTATGACCAGGACCATTTGCTGCTGGTGAGTGAAAATTATGGGGAGTTCATCCTGACACATGAATTTGCTTCTTATGTGTGTCATTGCGGTTTTCAAGTTCATATGTGCCGCAAACGCGACCCGGAAAGCAAAGGACGCGTGGAAAATGTGGTGAAGTATGTGAAGCAAAATTTCGCCCGACACCGCATCTTTAAGAGCGTGGACAAGCTGAATGAAGATTGTCTGGCCTGGTTGGACCGCACCGGCAATGCCTTAGTCCATCATACGACGAAAAAAATACCGGCCGAAGTGTTTGCCCTTGAACGGCAACATCTCCGCCCGGTCCACCAAAAAATCCAAAAAGCGAAATCCACTACTATAAGGATAACAAGGACCGTGCGGAAGGACAATACCATCTGGTTTGCAGGCAACCAGTATTCGGTGCCGCTGGGGACTTATGATGGGACGGCCACAGAAGTCGGGGTACAAGCCGACGAAACGAAAGTGCACATCGTTGATTTGAGGACCGGTGCACTTTTGGCTGAACATGCTCGTTCCTTCATAAAGGGGCAGTTGATTCAGAATACCAATCACCGGCGAGACCGGAAGAAAGGCATTGATGCGTATCTGGAGAGCGTCATCATGCAGTTTACGGATACGCAGACGGCAAAAGCGTATTTGGAAGCCATCCACCGCCGGTATCCAAGGTATATTCGCGATCAACTGCAGCTCATTCAAAAAACCTTAAGCCAATCCAGCCAAACCGCTAGTCTTCAAGCTCTGCGCTATTGTATGGCGCACGGATTGTATCGCGCAACCGACTTTGCTGACGCGGTGCAGTATTTCCAAGCCACTCTTGGAGAAGCGCAAGTGGCTGCCAGTGATGTGCCACCGGTCAGCGGGGTCGATCCAGCCAAATGGAAAGCCAAGCCGCAAATGCGTGACTTGGAGGTCTATCAGCGGATCTTGAGAGGAGGCTGACCATGAAATCGGCAACGGCACTCAAACAAGCCTTGAAAACGTTAAACCTGACGGAAGCCGCCTGGGTGGTGGAACAACACCTGTTGGAAGCCGAACAAGCCCAAGCGACGTGCCGGGAGTTTCTTGAACGCCTGCTTCATGACGAACTGGCGCGTCGTGAAGAAAAGCAACTGGCCCGGCGCTTCAAATGGGCCTCATTTCCCGAGATGAAAACACTGGATGAATTTCGCCTGGAAGAACAGCCGTCGTTAAGCAAACGCCAATTCCAGCAATTAAGAGAGCTGCTGTGGATGGAACAAAATTACAATCTGATTCTGCTCGGGCCACCTGGGGTGGGGAAAACCCATCTGGCCATCGGCTTGGGCGTCGAAGCCTTAACAAAAGGCTATAAAGTCAGTTTTGTATCGATGGATGCCCTCATCCATTTACTGAAGACTCAACTGATTTCCCGGTCCTCTCAGTATAAAGTGAAACGCCTGCTGAACTCGGATCTGGTCGTTGTAGACGATCTGATGTTTATGGCCATGGACAGGAACGAAGCGAACCTGTTTTTTCAATTGATTAACAAGCTATATGGACAAACGTCCATCATCGTGACATCGAATAAAGGTCCCGAAGATTGGGGTGAACTCTTGGGTGATCAGGCCATCACGACGGCTATACTGGACCGTATCTTGCACAAAAGTGAAGTCATCCAACTAAGCGGTGACAGCTATCGCCTAAAGTATCGGCAGACGATTTTTCAAGGAATACCTTGTTCAATTTAATTTAGCAAAAAATGCTCAAAAGGTCTTGACGGTTACACAAGGTACAACGACCTCTCTTCATCAGCCGCAATTTCTACCAGAAAGCTTATGCTCATTTCTCGTGATGCCGCTTGCGGAATGGAGTCTCATACTGACATTTTCTCGGAACAATGACACCCTGACAATATCACAGAACAACAACACCTGGTTACGTTTGACCATTGGCCAGGCAGCAGGGATTTTGTTATACTTTTCTTTGTGGATAAAGCGGTGAATCGCATCAGGGTGAATCGCATCAGAATGGAACGAGCATTGGTAGGAACGTTGCTGGCAGACGGATATCGACTCGGATGAACGAAGAGATGTGGAACGCAGATTAAGGAGATGATCCTTTGAGGTGGTTTGATTCAAATGCACGCGAAGTAAAGCGTCTCATGCGGGTGGTGGAGCAAATCAACCGCCTGGAGGGCGAGATGCGTTCTTTACGGGATGAGGAATTGCGGGCAAAGACGGACGAGTTCAAGGAAAGGTTGGCGCGGGGGGAGACCCTCGATCAGCTCCTGCCGGAAGCTTTTGCGGTCGTCCGGGAGGCTTCAAGCCGGGTGCTCGGGATGCGCCCCTTTGACGTGCAGTTGATGGGCGGGATTGTCCTGCATCAAGGAAAGATTGCGGAGATGAAGACCGGTGAGGGGAAAACACTGGTCGCCACCATGCCTGCTTACCTCAACGCGCTGACAGGAGAGGGTGTGCATGTTGTCACAGTGAACGATTATCTGGCGCAGCGCGACAGCGAGCAAATGGGCCAGATCTACCAGTTTCTGGGGCTGACGGTGGGCTTGAACTTGCACGGGATGAGTCAGGAAGAAAAACAGGCGGCCTACGCGGCTGATATCACTTACGGAACGAACAACGAATTCGGCTTTGATTACCTGCGGGACAACATGGTCCTGTATAAGGAACAGATGGTCCAGCGACCACTGGCTTTCGCCATTGTTGACGAGGTGGACAGTATTTTAATCGACGAGGCGCGGACGCCACTGATCATCTCCGGGCAGGCGGCCAAACCAACAGACCTGTATTATGCTGCCGACCGCCTGGCCAAACAACTAAAGCGGGAAGAAGACTATACCGTGGATGAAAAGGCCCATTCGGTGATGCTGACCGAGACGGGCGCCGATCGGGTGGAACGGTTTTTTGGCATTGACAATCTCTACAGCAGTGACAACACGCTCTACAACCACCACATTACGCAAGCCCTGAAGGCCAAGGAACTGATGAAAAGGGATCGGGATTACGTGGTGGTAGAGGGCGAAGTGGTGATCGTGGACGAGTTTACCGGCCGGATGATGCCGGGTCGCCGCTACAGTGACGGGCTGCACCAGGCGATTGAGGCCAAGGAGGGCCTGGAAGTGAAGCGGGAGAGCATGACTTTGGCCACGATTACCTATCAGAATTACTTCCGGATGTACCGCAAGCTGGCCGGGATGACCGGGACAGCCAAGACGGAAGAAGAAGAATTCCGGAAAATTTATGGACTGGATGTGGTGGTGATCCCCACCAACAAGCCGATGATTCGGGAAGATCTGCCAGATGTGGTCTTCCAGACAGAGGCTGCCAAGTTTCGGGCAGTCGTTCGCGAGATTGTGCAGCGGCACAGCAAGGGGCAACCGGTCCTGGTCGGAACCACCTCGATCGAAAACTCAGAACGCCTTTCCCAGATGCTCAAGCGTGAAGGCATTTCTCATCAGGTGTTGAACGCCAAGTACCATGCCCAAGAGGCGGCGATCATCGCGCGGGCCGGTGAGAAAGGCGCGGTGACGATAGCCACCAACATGGCCGGACGGGGCACGGACATCAAACTGGGAGACGGGGTGCCTGAACTGGGGGGACTCCATATCCTGGGAACCGAACGGCATGAAAGCCGCCGTATCGACAACCAGTTGCGCGGCCGGTCTGGGCGCCAAGGCGATCCTGGTTCCTCGCAGTTTTTCCTTTCGCTCGAGGATGACTTGATGCGCAAGTTTGGCTCTGACACGATCAAGTCGATGATGGGACGTTTCGGCCTGGAAGAAGATGAGCCGATTGAGAGCCGGATGGTGACGAGGGCGATCGAGTCGGCACAAAAGCGGATGGAGGCCAACAACTTTGAACAGCGCCGCCTGGTCCTGCAGTACGATGACGTGATCAACCAGCAGCGGGAAGTGATCTACAAGCAGCGCCGTGAAGTGCTGGAGCGAGAATCGCTGAAGGATGTCATTCTCAACATGGCGGAATCGGTCATTGCCCGTCTGCTGGAGAGGTACTGTCCGGCCAGTGAGGTGCCGGAGGACTGGGATTTGGCAGGTCTCGTCACCGAGGCGGAGCGTCTCTTTCTTACGCCGGGTCGCCTGCGTCCGGAGGATCTGAAGCGCAAAGAGGAAGCGGAGATTCGTGAAATGCTCCTGTCTGAGGTACAGGCCCAGTACGAGGAAAAGGAACAGGAACTGGGCGAGGGACTGATGCGGGAGTTTGAAAAGGTGGTCTTGCTCCGGAATGTGGATACCCAGTGGATGGAACACATGGACGCCATGGACCAGTTGCGCCAGGGCATTTACCTGCGAGGGTACGCCCAGAACGATCCGCTGCGGGAGTACCAGTTTGAAGGATTTGCCATGTTTGAAGAAATGATCCAGCGGATCGAGGAGTCAACGGTGCAACAGATCATGAAGTCTCAAGTGACACAGAACGTTCAACGGGAGGCAGTGGCGGTCGCCCAGCCAGTCCCTGCTGCGCCGCAAGCGGTCGCGGCAACTCGTACCGGCACGGACGATCAGCCCTCAAAACGGCAACCGATCCGTGTCGGTCCCAAAATCGGCCGCAATCAACCTTGCCCGTGCGGGAGCGGGAAGAAGTATAAACATTGCTGCGGCGCCTGAAGGAAATAACTGCATCTAGCACTTCAACAAAAATGATTGCATGCGTAAAATTATGAACCTTGGAGAAAGGGATGAGACGATGACGTTTGGTGAAATACGCCAACAACTTCAACAGATAGCTCACCGGATCGCTGAAATGAGGGGGTCTCTTTGACCTCCCGGCCAAGGAAACGCGGATCACGGAACTGGAACAGCTGATGGCAGCTCCGGAATTTTGGGAAGATCAAGAGCAGGCTCAGAAAGTATTGCAGGAGAGCAAAGCGCTCAAAGGTCAGGTGGAGACCTTACAGCACTTTGAAAAGCGTTTGGAAGATCTGCAGGTGCTGCTGGAACTGGCCGAAGAGGAGAAAGATGAGAGCCTCGTTCCCGAACTGAACCAGGGAAAGAAGGAGTTGCAGACAGCGCTGGAACGGTTTGAATTGCAATTGTTGCTAAGCGATCCTTACGACAAGAACAACGCGATTCTGGAACTGCATCCCGGGGCAGGAGGGACTGAATCGCAGGATTGGGCCAGCATGCTGCTGCGGATGTACACACGCTGGGCAGAAGATCACGGGTACCAGGTGGAGACGCTGGACTACCTGCCGGGGGAAGAGGCCGGCGTAAAAAGTGTCACCTTGCTGATCAAGGGGCACAATGCATACGGTTACCTCAAAGCGGAAAAAGGAGTGCATCGGCTGGTGCGCATTTCCCCCTTTGATGCTTCCGGCAGGCGGCATACCTCCTTTGTCTCCTGCAACGTCATGCCGGAGCTGGAGGATGACATCGAGGTGACCATCAACCCCGATGATCTGAAGATTGACGTGTACCGCTCCAGCGGCGCAGGTGGTCAGCACGTCAACACCACCGACTCGGCGGTGCGGATTCTCCACATTCCAACGGGGATTGTGGTTACCTGTCAGTCCGAACGGTCTCAGATCAAGAACCGCGAACGGGCGATGAAGATCCTTAAAGCCCGCCTATACGAAAAAAAGCGCGAAGAACAGGAAAAAGCGTTGGCTGCCCTGCGCGGCGAACAGAAGGAAATCGGCTGGGGGAGCCAGATACGCTCCTACGTATTTCACCCTTACAGCATGGTCAAGGATCACCGAACCCAGGTAGAGGTCGGAAATGTCCAAGCGGTGATGGACGGGGAGATTGACCTGTTTATTGACGCCTTTTTGCGGATGCAAATGGGTAAGCAAGCTCCGTTGCCAGAGGAGCACCGATCATAAATTTGCGCACCCTCATACAAAGGGTGCCTATTGTATTTATATTCATATCTTTGTATAATGATGCAAGATGTCGCGTTCAGGAGAAAACGGTGAACCGGAGTTGTGAGGAGAGGAGAGGCAGGGATGCAGGTTGCCATTATGGGGGCCAGCGGCTATGGAGGCGCGGAGCTGTATCGTTTGTTGAAGCGGCACCCGAAGATCGAGCAGATACACTTGTTTGCTCACACACAGGGGGACCAACCGTTCACAGCCATTTTTCCGCATATCGGTGAAGAACAATGGGTCGGAAAATTTGATGTTCAGGCGGTGGCTGGATGCGCGGAATGGGTGTTTTTGGCGACGCCCAGCGGCGTCAGTGCGCAGGTGACGCCGCAATTGGTGGAGGCGGGACTGAAGGTGATCGACCTCTCTGGTGATTTGCGTCTGGCGCAGCCGGCTGATTATGAACAATGGTACGGAAAAACGCCAGCGCCAGCTGCGTTGTTGGACAAGGCGGTTTACGGTTTGACGGAATTGTACCGGGATGCGGTGCGCACGGCCGATCTGATTGCCAACCCGGGTTGTTATCCAACGGCGACCCTCTTAGGGCTGGCGCCGCTTTTGCAGGAAGGGTTGATCGAGACGCATTCGGTGATCGTGGATGCCAAGTCGGGCGTCTCCGGCGCAGGGCGCAGCAGCCATTTGATCCACTCCTTCAGCGAGGTGAATGAAAATCTGAAGGTGTACCGGGTCAACCAGCACCAGCACATTCCGGAAATTGAACGTTTTGCCAGCCAACTGGCCGGTGAAAAGGTGCAGATTTCATTTATCACCCACCTGATTCCGATGACCCGCGGCATGATGTGCACCATCTATGCCACGCCCCGCCAGAGCCTGTCCGCGGAAAAGGCGCACCAGTTATATCGTTCTTTTTATGAGGAGGAAAGGTTTGTACGGGTGCGTCCGTTCGGACAGTTCCCCGCGACCAAGGAAGTCTGCGGTGCCAACTATTGCGATCTCGGGGTGACGGTGGATCCGCGGACGGGCCGGATCACGGTCGTTTCGGTGATTGACAACCTAGTCAAGGGGGCTGCCGGACAGGCGGTACAAAATCTGAATGTACGGATGGGTTGGCCAGAGGAGATGTCCCTGGAAGGCGGGCCGCTTTACCCTTGAAATCGAAGCGCAGCAACAGGAACGCGCTCGTTGTAACTTTTTTGAGGAGGCAGTGTGATGAAGGAAGCGGAACAGGTGGCAGGAGGCTCTGCACGAGTCAAAGTTCCTGGCGATGTCACGGCCCCGCTGGGGTTTCAGGCCGCAGGCGTGGCTTGCGGAATCAAGCCGGAAGGGCTGGATCTGGGGCTGCTGGTTTGTCAGGTGCCGGCAGTCAGTGCGGCAGTTTATACGAAACATCCATTCCGCGCGGCTCCCTTGCTGGTGACACAGGACAGTTTGGTCCGCGAAGGCTTGTTGCAGGCAGTGGTGGTGAACAGCGGTAATGCCAATGCCTGCACGGGAGAACGGGGTCTGGCGGATGCGCGTCAGATACGCCAGGAGACGGCACGGCGGCTGGGGGTTCCCGAGCATCGGGTGGCGGTGGCCTCAACCGGCGTAATCGGAGAGTTTCTGCCCGTGGATAAGCTGGTCCGTGGCATTCAGCGGATGATGCCTGCCAGGGAACAGGGAGGAAAAGATTTTGCGGCTGCGATTTGTACCACGGATACGCGATTGAAGACGGCTCAAATCAGCTTTGAGGTGGACGGACGGCAGGTCAACCTGGCCGGAGCGGCCAAGGGAGCGGGAATGATCCATCCCAACATGGCGACAATGCTTGTCTTTTTGACCACCGACGCGGCAGTGGAGCGACGGGCTTTGGAGCAGGCGTTGCGAGAAGCGGTGGATGATAGTTTTAACATGATCAGTGTGGACGGAGATACCAGCACGAATGATATGGTTTTATTGATGGCCAGCGGGATGGCTGAAAATGCGCCACTTTCGCCGGCACATCCGCAATGGGCCGCATTTGTCCAGTCCTTGAACGAACTATGCAAGGAATTGGCGAAACAGATTGCCCGCGATGGCGAAGGGGCCACGCATCTGATCGAAGTGCAAGTGGACGGGGCCGCCGACGCCCGCATGGCGCGCCGGGTGGCCAGATCAGTCGTTCGGTCTAATCTGGTGAAGACGGCTGTTTACGGTGGCGACGCCAATTGGGGCAGAATTGTGATGGCGGTTGGCAACAGCGGATGTCCGATTGTGCCACAGCAGGTGGCTGTCTGGCTGGGTGAGGTGCAGGTGGTCCGGGAGGGTCTGCCGACTGACTACGATGAGACGCTCGCCACGGCACAACTGGCCCCTGAGGTGGTGCGCATTCGTGTTCATCTGGGGATGGGTGAAGCGAGGGCAACCGCTTGGGGCTGTGATTTGACCGAGGAGTATGTGAAGATCAACGGCAGTTACCGGACATGATCGGATGAGCACGAAAAAGGAGAACGAAAAAGACAAACAGACAAACAAGAGCAAGCACCGATTTAAACAAGCATCGATTTAAAATGGGACTCCGTTTTGTAAAATGCGGGACAGGGACGGGGGCGGAGAATCGGACGGCCTGGCGAGGGGAGGGAGCCTGATGGGCGAAACGAGTCAAAAAGCGGTTCAGGGAGTTTACTTGGTGATCAAATGCGGCGGCAGTACGCTGGAACAGCTGCCCGCCAGCTTTTATAAAGAACTGGTGCGGCTTCCCGAACGGGGTTATTTGCCGGTGGTGGTGCACGGGGGTGGCCCCGTGATTAACCAGCTTTTGAAACGCCTGAACGTCGAAAGCCGGTTCGAAGGTGGTCTGCGCGTGACAGACGCGGCGACGCTGGAAGTGGTGGAAATGGCTCTTGCGGGCCTGACCAACAAAGCATTGGTGAGCCGGATTTTGCAATCGGGCGGCCAGGCGGTAGGCTTGAGCGGTGTGGATGGGGGGTTGGTTTCCGCTGAGATCGCGGACGAGCGGCTCGGGTTTGTCGGCGAGGTGAACAAAGTGCGTGTTGAGCTCATACATTTACTGACGGGTCAGGGATATATCCCGGTGATCGCTTCGCTCGGTGTCAGCTCCACGGGCCAACATCTGAATGTCAATGCCGACACGGCAGCCGGAGCGATGGCTGCGGCACTGGGCGCAAATAAGTTGCTCCTTCTGACCGATGTGGAAGGGATTTACGTGGAAGAGGATGGCCGGCGACGCTGGCTGCGCCAGTTATCCCCGAGCGAGGTGGAGAAGTATATCGCGGAAGGGCAAATTCAGGGCGGGATGATCCCGAAAGTGCGGGCAGCGCTGGATGCCCTGGCCCAGGGAGTCCACGAAGTGGTCATTCTGCCTGGCGCTTCGGAACATGCGATGACCCGTTTCCTCCAAGGTGAGGAAGTGGGCACCGCATTTCGGGCACCCGAGGGGGTGAGATGATGTCGGCGTTGTTTCCCACCTATTCCCGTTTTCCGCTAACTTTTATCCGTGGGGAAGGGGTTTGGCTCTGGGATTCTGAAGGGCGACGTTACCTGGACTTTACATCCGGGATTGCCGTATGCAATCTTGGCCACGTGCATCCCAGCGTCAAGGAGCGCTTGCAGGAACAACTGGGGAAGCTGTGGCACACCTCCAACCTCTTTGAACAGCCGCTGCAGGAAGAGGTGGCGGCCCACTTGAACCGGCTCAGCGGGATGAGTGCCGCATTCTTCTGCAACAGCGGTGCGGAAGCCAATGAAGGGGCGATCAAGCTGGCTCGCCGTTACGCCCAGGTGGTGCAGGGGCGGGAAGCAGGCGAAGTGATTACGTTTTATCAGTCTTTTCACGGCCGGACGCTGGCCACCCTGACAGCCACGGGGCAGGATAAAGTGAAACAGGGGTTTCAGCCGTTGCCGCAAGGATTTAAGCAGGTTCCCTACAACGACTTGGCGGCTCTGGAAGCGGCCATCACGCCTGCCACCTGCGCCGTGATGTTGGAGGTGGTTCAGGCAGAAGGCGGGGTTTACCCCGCCGATGTCGAGTGGTTGCGTGGCGTTCGCAGGTTGTGTGATGAACACCAGCTGCTTTTGATCATCGACGAGATCCAGACCGGCATGGGCCGGCTCGGGAGCTGGTTCGGGTTTCAAGCGTACGGGATTGAGCCGGACATCATTACGTTGGCCAAAGCGCTCGGCAACGGGATGCCGGTAGGCGCGGTGTTGGGGAAAGCCCATACGGTTCCGGCTTTTTCGCCAGGCACCCATGGCAGCACCTTTGGCGGAACGCCGCTGGCCATGTCGGCGGCTCTGGCCACGATTCAGGTCATGGAAGCGGAAGACATCCCGGCAAGGGCGCAACGGATGGGCGATATGCTCGTGCGCCAGTTAAAGGATGCGCTGTCCAACTGCAGTCGCGTCCGTGCCATTCGCGGCAAGGGACTGCTTGTAGGCATCCAGTTGACGGAACCGGCTGAACCCTTCATCCGTGCGGCGCAAGCGAAGGGTCTGTTGGCGCTTTTGGCCGGGCCGCAGGTGATTCGCCTGCTTCCCCCGCTGGTGGTCGAAGAGGAGCAGATTCGAGAGGCGGTTGGCGTGTTGGCAGAGGTTTTAAAGACCGGACCGCAATGATTTTTTCACGACATTTCCTGGGAAATATCGGCAAAAGAATGAATCAATATCCAATATGTGTGTTTTGGCGAACCAGTGATTGTAGAATTTGCGGTGAATTGATATAGTCGAGTTGATTATGAATGAGGAGAGGGTCATGATGAGTGAAAGATTTGTGCCCTCTAGCGCGTATCGTCGCTTTCGGGGAAGGGATCTTTTAACCTTGGCCGATTATACGGCGGAAGAGATTCAGATGTTGTTAGATTTGGCCGCGCAACTAAAAAAGCGGCAGAAAGAAGGCAAGCCAACGCCCATCCTGAACGGGAAGACGTTGGGCATGATCTTTGAAAAGTCATCCACGCGTACCCGTGTCTCTTTTGAGGTGGGGATGTATCAACTTGGCGGTCAGGCGCTGTTTTTGAGCAGTCAGGAGTTGCAGTTGGGACGGGGAGAGACGATTGCCGACACGGCTCGCGTTCTCTCGCGTTATCTGGACGGCATCATGATCCGCACCTTTGCCCATGAAAAAGCGGTGGAATTGGCCCGCTTTGCCACCATTCCGGTGATCAACGGCCTGACCGATGATTACCATCCGTGCCAGGTGTTAGCCGACCTGCTGACCGTTCTGGAAAAAAAGGAACGTCTCAAGGGTGTGAAATTGGCCTACGTCGGTGACGGGAATAACATGGCCCACTCCCTGATGCAAGCCGGGGCCATCATGGGTATGCAAGTGGCTGTCGCCACCCCCCCTGGGTATGAACCGAAGCGTGACGTTGTGGAATACGCGACAAAGCTCGCCCGCTCCTCCGGCGGTGAGGTGACGCTCACCCATGTGCCGGAAGAAGCTGTGGACGGAGCTGATGTGGTTTATACAGATGTGTGGACCAGTATGGGACAGGAACAGGAGACACAGCAACGGCTGAAGGATTTTCGGGGTTATCAAGTGGATGAAGCATTGATGAATCGCGCGAAACAGGACGCTCTGTTCATGCATTGCCTGCCGGCACATCGCGGCGAAGAGGTGACGGATGAGGTGGCGGACGGACCCCAATCCGTGATTTTCGATCAGGCGGAAAACCGTTTGCACGCGCAAAAGGCCGTTTTGGTGGCACTGATGAGTTGACGTGTTGGCGTTCATGTTCTACGTTTGGATGTGAAATATTTGACACCGGCCGGATCGACACTGATTTTGGTTGGTGAAGGCAGAACGCCGGAACAGTGGTCACATTTTGACGTTCGTGTTGAAAACGATGTGATTGAAATTTGCTGAAAGCTGGGAGAGATGAAAATGACAAGGGAGAAAATCGTATTGGCCTATTCGGGTGGACTGGATACATCCGTGGCCATCAAGTGGTTGCAAGAAAAATACAACTACGATGTGATCGCCCTGTCGGTGGATGTGGGTGAAGAGAAGGATCTGGAGTTTGTCAAGGAAAAGGCGTTGAAAGTGGGCGCCATCAAGTCCTACGTGGTGGATGCCAAAGAACTGTTCGCGAAAGAGTTTCTCCTTCCTGCCTTGAAGGCCAACGCCCTGTACGAAGGGAAATATCCTCTGGTATCTGCCTTGTCTCGTCCTTTGATCTCACAGCTTCTAGTGCAAGTGGCCGAGCAGGAGGGAGCCGTTGCGGTGGCGCACGGGTGCACCGGCAAGGGAAATGACCAGGTGCGTTTCGAGGTGTCGGTGAACGCCTTGAATCCGGAACTGAAAATTGTGGCGCCGGTGCGTGAATGGAAGATGAGCCGCGAAGAGGAGCTGGAATATGCGGCCAAACACGGGATTCCGGTGCCGGTCGGCAAAGAAAATCCCTTCAGCATCGATCAGAACATGTGGGGTCGCAGTTGTGAAGCTGGTGTTCTCGAAGATCCCTGGGTGGAGCCGCCGGAAGAGGCTTATGCGATGACGGTTTCGTTGGCGAAAACGCCCGATGAGCCGGAAGAGGTGGAAATCACCTTTGAAAAAGGGACTCCGGTTGCGCTTGACGGCAAGTCCATGCCCTTGCACCAGCTGATCATGACCTTGAACCAGATGGCGGGAAAACACGGGGTTGGACGCATTGACCATATCGAAAACCGCTTGGTCGGCATCAAGTCGCGGGAAGTGTATGAGACCCCGGCAGCCACCGTGCTGATCACCGCTCACCGGGAACTGGAGTTCTTGACACAGCCGCGTGAGGTGGCCCATTTCAAACCGGTGTTGGAGCAGAAGATGGCCAACCTGATTTACGAGGGTCTCTGGTTTTCGCCGTTGATGAAGGCGGTGCAAGCCTTTGTTGAGGAAACGCAGCAGCCGGTGAGCGGCACGATTCGCGTCAAACTGTTCAAGGGCCATGCCATCGTGGTCGGACGGCGTTCCGAGCAGTCGCTGTACAATGAGCGATTGGCCACCTATACGGCCAATGACGCCTTTGATCACGACGCAGCGGTCGGATTCATCACGCTCTGGGGGTTGCCGACCAAAGTGTACTCGCAGGTCAACGGCCGGACGGTGGAGCTGCCGCCGATGAATGTGGACGAGGCCAAAGGGACGCTGGTATGAGGACTCAACCATCTTGACGACCCATCCGGAATGTTCTTGATGGAAATAGTACTTGTGTATCGATAAACATTTGATCCGCGGAATCTTTTACCTATGGAAGGAATCATTTTCTCTTTCCATAGGTTTTTTCCTTTCCATAGGCTCTAGCTCTTTCCCTAAGTAGAGAGGATGTCCTCTGGGGTACAGAAGTTACAATCGAACCGTTTAAAATGTTTTTTGTTCCAGGTTATGACGGTGAATCCTTGATCGCTGGCTTGACTTGCAATCAGAGCGTCTACAATATCCACGTTCCATTTTTCATACGATTGTAAGGCATCTTTTACGGTTTCTTCCACTTCAATGCAATCAACTTCAAATAGGTTGAATAGGGCTTCGGTGATTTGCTTTTTTTCGTACCCATACCTGTTTTTTAAAACATATACGCACTCAGAAACCACCAGGGGATATACAATCAGTTGAATATCATTTTCTTCGACTTTCGAGATGAATGCTCTGGCTATTGGAGATTGCTCGAGATCGTCACCTGTCAAAAGTCGTATGATGATGTTTGTGTCAATCACCATTTTCATCAGATATTTCCCTGCCCCTCTGTTCCCTTTCCAGTTGAATGGCTTCCTCAATCGGCGTTTCAACGTTTTTGGGGGGCCTTCCTAGTATTCCGTAAACGTCACTTAATTTTTTTCTTTTAATAACCTCTATTTTTGCTTCTCCATTGTCATCCACAATGATTTTAAGCCTGTCCCCTTCTTCGATATTTAACTTTTTTCTAATCATAGCAGGGATCGTAATCTGTCCTTTTTGCGTGACTTTGCCGCTTTCTTCAACAATCATATTTTTTCCTCCTCTGGCTTTCTGTTATTGTAGTACAACCTCTTTATGATTACAACCATTTTTAATTTGGATACCCTAATACATGTATTATCTGTTTTAATGTATTACATGAATTCCTCCGAACAACCTCTTGGCTTATAATTCATCGAAAAAACCTCAAAGCCTGCTGCTGCATCGTGCCTTCGACATGAATTTGCAGTACAATGATGGATGTGTATACATGGAGTGTCGTAAAACAAAAAAGGAGTGTCGAACGGATGAAATTGTGGGGCGGACGTTTTACCAAACCGACCGATGAACTGGTTGAGCAATATACGGCTTCGATTCAATTTGACCAGCAACTGGCGGAACAGGATATCCAGGGCAGCCTGGCCCATGTGAAAATGCTCGGCAAGTGCGGGATTCTGCCTGCGGAAGATGTGGCGGCGATTGTCCGGGGGTTGTTGGCCATCCGCCAGCGGGTACGACAGGGCGAAGTCACATTTTCCGTGGCGCATGAAGATATTCATATGAACATCGAGGCGCTCTTGATCGAAGAGGTGGGCCCGGTGGGCGGCAAGCTGCACACCGGCCGCAGCCGGAATGATCAGGTGGCGCTGGACATGCACCTGTGGCTGCGGGAAAAAGTGATTCTGCTGACGGGTCGCCTGCTCCGTCTGCAAGAGGCGCTCCACAGGCAGGCCGGACAACATTTGGATACCATCCTTCCAGGCTACACTCACCTGCAGCGGGCCCAGCCGATCCTGCTGGCGCACCACCTGATGGCCTATTTCTGGATGTTCCAGCGGGATGTGGAACGGATGATGGACGCCTACAAGCGGATTAACCGTTCACCCTTGGGGGCGGGGGCGTTGGCCGGGACCACCTTCCCGATCGACCGTCAGTGGTTGGCTGAACAGCTGGCCTTTGACGGGATTTACGAGAACAGCCTGGATGCGGTCAGTGACCGGGATTTCATCGTCGAGTTTCTGGCCGCCGCCGCCCTGATAATGATGCACCTTTCCCGGCTAAGTGAGGAAATGGTGCTCTGGTCCAGCAGCGAATATCAGTTCATCGAACTGGACGACGCCTTCTGTACCGGATCCAGCATCATGCCGCAAAAAAAGAACCCCGATGTGCCGGAACTGGTGCGCGGCAAGACCGGGCGCGTGTATGGCCACCTGATCGGCCTCCTGACCGTGCTCAAGGGGTTGCCGCTCGCCTACAACAAGGATATGCAGGAAGACAAAGAGGGGATGTTTGATACGGTGGCCACCCTGGACGGGGCGCTGGCGCTGTTTGCCCCGATGGTAGAGACGATGAAGGTCAACCGGGAGCGGATGCTGCAGTCGGTACGGCAAGACTTCTCCAACGCCACCGATCTGGCCGATTATCTGGTGAACAAGGGGCTGCCGTTTCGCCAGGCTCATGAGGTGGTTGGGAAGGCGGTCCTGTACTGCATTCAGCACGGCAAATATTTGTTGGATTTGAGTTTGGCCGAATATCGCCAGTGGTCGCCGCTGTTTGACGAGGATATTTACGAGGTGTTGCAGCCGGAACAGGTGGTCAATGCCCGGAATGTCGCGGGTGGCACGGCGCGGCCGCAAGTGCAAGCATCGATTCGACTGGCGGCAGAGCGATTGTCGACGACCCGTCAGTGGTTGTCGGAAAAGGAGGCAGCTTTAAAGCAGGCCCAGAACATCGGTGATGAGTGATGTAAAACAAGCAGGAGCCTTCTTCTTGGGAGGCCCCTGCTTTTTTCATGGGCAGGATGGACGACGGGACTTCCGACTACTATTCTGTTTTGCCAGCAGTATTGCTCGGCATCCAGCTTGGGTAGATTGGGGCCAGGGCAGCTGTCGGATCAGTCTGGATGCTGTAGGGCGGTATAGGATAGCGGAGACCGTTCCTGGACAAGTGTGCCAATCCATCGATGCACTTGGGTAAGTATTGGGGCGGAAGGGCCATGAGCATCTCTTCATCTTGAACTCCGCCATACCGGCGTTCCGCATAGCAGGGGATGGAGAGGCTGGGTTCGCCGGTTGCCAAGGCCCGTCCCCAAGAATCGGCGCAAGCGCTTTCGCCGACGACGCTCCAGGTAAACTTCTTATACCCGGCCCATTGCAATCCATTGATCAACAAGATCATTTGTCCCGGCGTACCGTAGATCAGGCAGATGTCAGGCGGGTTGAGGCGGCCGGAGGCCAGCGGTGCGACGGCCATCGCTTTGTAGCGACCAAACGGAACCACATCGAGGGCTTGTTGATGTGCGGCGGCGTCTGCTTCCGTTTCGAACCAGACGCCTGCCATCGGTTTGCCTGAAAGCCAGGTTTCATCTTGCGGATGCAGCCCGAGAATGGCGCTGCACTGAACCATCAGGTTTTCCGCCGTAACACCGACGGTCCAGCCGAGGCGTGCTGCCTGCGCCACGACCTGATCGGCCAACACGGCGCCTTGAGGTCTGCGAATCTTAGGAATGGATTCCATTTCTTCCACAGATTCAAAAAGTTTCATCCCGATCGGGATGGCCTTCAAACGAAGGTATTGATATAAGTCATCGACTAATTTCCTCCAATCGTAGACGATCGGTTCGGAATCGTTCATTCCCATTCTCCTTTTCCCAGTGATTTACTTTCCCAGAGTTATTGTATAGTTACAGTTCTATGTGTTTCATATTTTTATATGGATAGGCACATTGAGAATTGTCAATCAAAAAAGAGCGTGCCGTTCCGCAAGAACGGGACTTGTTTGATTTTTTGTTCTTGCGGGATTCGGCAAAAGGCACGCGATGGATGTTAACGAAGCTGCTGGATGAAGCGGGCCATCCGTTCAAGAGCTGCCGTAATCTGTTGCACCGATGTCGCGTAAGAACAGCGAATGTATCCGTGGCCGCTTTCCCCGAACACGTTTCCTGGAACCACTGCCACACCGGCTTCAAAGAGGAGGCGTTCGGCAAACTCCTCTGATGTCAGGCCGGTGGACTGGATCGAAGGAAATGCATAAAAAGCGCCTTCCGGCTGGTGGCAGGAAAGACCGATCTCATTCAGTCCCTTGATGAACAGGTTACGCCGTTGTTTGTAGGAAAGGACCATTTCGCGCATCTCATCGAGACCGTTGCGCAGCGCTTCCACGGCGGCCATTTGCGACATAATGGGTGCGCAGAGCATCGTGTACTGATGGATTTTCCGCATCAGCTCGATCACTTCTGAATGACCGCAGGCGTAGCCGATTCGCCAGCCGGTCATCGCGAATGCCTTGGACATGCCGGAGATCAGGACGGTCCGTTCTTGCATGTCAGGCAGGGAGGCGATGCTGACATGTTTTCCATCATAGGTCAATTCGCTGTAAATTTCATCCGAAATCACCAAAAGATCGTGGCGTCGGATCACATCGGCCAGCGGGGCAAGCTCCTCCTTGCGCAAGGCGGCTCCGGTCGGGTTGTTGGGAAAACAGAAAATGATCGCTTTCGTGCGCGAAGTGATGTGTCGCTCTAGCTGTTCCGCTGTCGGTTTAAAGCCAGTACGGGCATCGGTGCCCACGGCGACCGGGACGCCTCCGGCAAGAGTGACACATGGCGCATAGGAAATATAAGCAGGCTCAATGACCAGCACTTCATCTCCGGGATTGAGGATGGCGCGTAACGCGAGATCGATCGCTTCGCTGGCCCCGACGGTGATGAGGATTTCTTCTCCTGGTTCATACCTTAGCTGGTATTGTTCCCAGAGATATTCCGCAACGGCTTCGCGCAGGGCGAGAAGGCCGCTGTTGGACGTATAGGTGGTGTATCCCTGTTCCAGCGCTTCCACACAGGCATCCCGCACCTTCCAAGGAGTGACAAAGTCGGGTTCGCCGACCCCAAGAGAGATGACATTGTCCATTGTGGAAACGAGATCAAAAAAACGGCGGATCCCGGAAGGCGGCAGCGCGCTGACGGCATGAGACAGACGGTGTTGAATCGATGAGACGGCCAGCGGTTTGCTCATGGCGTGATCACCATGCGCCGGTCATCCGTTCCATCGTCAAAGATGACACCATCATGTTTGTATTTTTTCAGGATAAAGTGAGTGGTGGTGGAGACGACCGAATCCAGGGGAGAGAGTTTTTTTGCCACAAATTCGGCGATTTCATGCATTGTTTTGGCGTTCACGATGACGGAGAGATCGTAAGCCCCCGACATCAGATAAACCGCCTCCACCTCCGGATAGCGGTAGATGCGGCCGGCAATCTCGTCAAAGCCGACCCCCTTTTTCGGCGTCACCTTGACATCGATCATCGCGGTCACCGGCACAGCGTCTGTCTTGTCCCAGGCGATGGTGGCGGTGTATTTGAGAATCACCTTGTTGGTTTCCAGTTCCTTGATCAAAGCCTCTACCTCTTCTTCTGAGATGGCCAGGAGGCCAGCCAGCGTTGAAACATCGTAACGGCTGTTGTCTTCCAACAAGTGAAGCAACTGTTGCACCAGTCGCTTTTTGTTTTGTTTGTCTGCAGATTCCATCTCCATCAATCCATTGGCTCCCCTTCACGTAATCTTTGATGCCATTTTAGCAAATCTGGGTGCAAAAATACTAGAAGTCTGGGGGAAGAATTCTTGGTGTGGGACCCTCAAAAAGGACGGCCAGACATCGAAGCAGATAAATAGGGGATTTTTAGGGATTTTCGGAGATGTTGGCAGAAATTGGAGCTTCGAACGTTTCCGGCGCATGGTATAATAGCGAGCGTACGGGGGATTTGTCAGTGAAACGTGGCAAATTCCGTGAAAAAAGTTTGCAAAAAACATTTTTTTTGTCTTGTTACCAAATTGTAAAAGAGGAATTTGCTGATTTGTGTCGAAGGTAAATTATGTCTGGAGCTGTCTGGGCAAGGCACGAGGTGAGCACCATGATCGATCTGTTCGATGTTTGGAAAACCTATCCTAATGGTTCACATGCTTTGCAGGGAGTCAATCTTACGATTAAGCATGGCGAGTTTGTTTACTTGGTCGGGCCGAGCGGCGCCGGGAAGTCCACGTTGATCAAATTGATGTATCGCGAAGAAAAGCCGACCAAAGGCCAGATTTTCTTTGACGGGTTCAATTTGTCCCGGATCAAGGAGCGGGAAATCCCCAAGATCCGGCGAAAAATTGGCGTCGTCTTTCAAGATTTCAAGCTGCTCCACCGTCTGACCGTATATGAGAATGTATCTTTTGCTCTGGAAGTGGTTGGCACTCCCAAATCACGCATTAAAAAGCGCGTCGAACAGGTGCTGGATCAGGTGCAGTTATTACATAAAAAAGAACGTTATCCATCCGAATTATCCGGTGGCGAGCAACAGCGCGTTTCCCTGGCTCGCGCATTGGCCAACAAGCCGTCTGTGATCATTGCGGATGAGCCGACTGGCAATCTGGATCCGGAGACTTCGTGGGATATCATGCAACTGTTTGTCGATATCAATCGACAGGGGACAACGGTGGTCATGGCCACCCACAACAAGGAGATCGTCAATACCATTCGCAAACGTGTGATTGCGGTGGAAGACGGCCGTGTTGTGCGTGACGAGCAGCGGGGGGAATACGGATATGATCGCTAACCGCCTGCTGCTTGCGCTGCGTGATGGCTTGAAGAGCATAGCCCGCAACGGCTGGATGAGCTTTGCCGCGGTCAACGCGGTTGCATTGTCAATGTTGATCCTCGGAGTTTTCTATTTATTGGTGAGCAACATTAATCATTTTACATCGGTTCTTGAAAACCAGTTAGAGATGAAGGTCTTCATGGAACTGACTGCAGGAGAACAAGAGATACAGGAGTTGGAAGAGCGTTTGCGAAACGATCCTGCGGTCAAGGAAGTTCAGTTTATCCCTAAGGAACAAGGATTGGAGCAGTTTTCAGCCAGCCTTGGGGAGCGCGGCGAATTGCTTGAGGGATTAAAGGAGGAAAACCCTCTCCCGCATGCATTTGTCGTGCGCACCTACCGGCCGGAGCAGATCGCTCCTTTGGCGGAGCAACTCAAACAATTGGACATGGTTGGCAACGTGATTTTTGGCCAGGAGTATGTGGACAAGCTGCTCGGTTTTACAGACGGGGTGCGTTGGGTGGGCCTGATCCTGGTAATCTTGTTGGCGTTGACAGCCGTCTTTCTCATCTCCAATACCATTCGGATCACCATTTTCTCGCGCCGGCGCGAGATTGAGATCATGAAGCTGGTCGGGGCGAGCAACTGGTTTGTCCGCGGTCCTTTTTTGGTCGAAGGAATCTTGCTGGGCTTTTTTGGCGCCTTGATTCCAGCGCTCGTGTTGGGGATTGGATACGGTGTCATGGTGGACAAGTCCCAGAGCACGCTTGCCATGTACTCCATCCAACTGCTGCCGGTGTTTCCGTTGACTTTGCAGTTGACTGGGATTCTGTTATTGCTCGGTGTTTGCATCGGTTGCGGCGGGAGCTGGATTTCGGTCAGCCGCTTCCTGCGAATATAACTTTCTGCGTATATCAACGCATCGATCATATTCGCTAGTCGGCGCTAGGCAAGTAGTAAAGGGGGACAAGCCTTTGAATTTCCAGAAGTGGGGTTACGGGCTGCGCTCATGGAAGAAGCGTTCTGTGATCGCGCTGTTTTCCGCAGTTATGGCCTTTTCGGTTGCTTTTCCCATCAAGGCCAGCGGGCAAGTGGACAGCATCCAAAGTGAACTGAGCAAGTTGAAACAGCAAGAAAAGGCCGCGAAGCAAAAAATTGCGGACGCGAATGAAAAAATCAGCCAGTTGACCAAAGATCGGGAGGCCGTCAACCGCCAGATTCAGCAACTGGATGGCAAGATTGGACAGGCGGAAGAGCAGCTGACTCAATTGAATGGCCAGATTGATCAGACGACACAGAAGCTGGCTCAGGCCAGACAAGAGCTGGCGGAAGCAGAGGAACGTGTGGCCAAGCGGGACGAATTGCTCAAAACTCGCGTCCGTTTTATGTACGAAAATGGCCACCTCAGCTATTTGGAAGTGCTCTTTGGCGCCAAGAATTTTACCGATCTGCTGGATCGGATTCAGGCCATCCAGTTGATCGTCAATCAGGACTTCCAGTTGTTGGAGAAACAAAAGGCGGATCGGGACGCGATTGCCCAGAAAAAAACGGAAATTGAGCAGCATTTGGCGTCTCTGAATCAGATGAAACAGCAGGCTGCCCGCCTTAAAGCCCAGCTGGAGGCGGAACAGCAGCGGAAGAAAGCGCTTGTGGCTCAGATTACCTCCGCGATTGAAGAGACGGAAGAGATCGAGGAAGAGGAGCGGAAACGGCTGCTGGCCCTTGCGGCTGAGCGGAGCAAACTGCAGCAGCAATTGCGCAACGCACAACGTCCTCGACAAAGCAGTTCCTCCCGCGGCGGCTATGTGGGAAGTGGGTTGTTTGCTTGGCCGCTGCCGGCTTCTACGCGGGTGACCTCCGATTTCGGGTACCGGATACACCCGATTAGTAAGACGAGAAAACTGCACACCGGTATCGACATCGCTGCGCCACAGGGTACGCCGATCGTGGCGGCCGATGACGGTGTTGTCCTGGTGGCAGGCTGGTCGGGAGGTTACGGAAACACCGTGATCATCGATCACGGCGGGGGGGTCTGGACGCTCTACGGCCACATCCGTCAAGGGGGTATTCGCGTCAGTGTCGGCCAGGAGGTGACACGTGGACAGGTCGTTGCAGAAGTTGGCTCGACCGGCAATTCGACCGGGCCGCACCTGCACTTTGAAGTCATCGTCAACGGCAATCCGCAAAGCCCGTGGAATTACGTGAGATAAGCAAGGCTGACGCAAACATATGAGCAGGTTATCACAAGTCGATGAAGCAAAAGGAGCCTGTCCATAAGAATCCCGTCTTAAGCTCAAGGCTGAGGCGGGAATTTTTGTTGGAAATTGTTCTTTTTTGTGTTTTTCACCCCTTTAGGGTCAGAAATCGTTTATGATTAAGATAGATTAATTTCACGATGAGAGGAACATGTCAGAGCAAGTTGGTTCATAGATTGATTGTACCAGATTGCCAGATGTCCAAGGATGGTGAAGCATGAGTGAGACGCACGACAGTGTTTGTTCTTTTGTTGGTCGTCGCGCTGGCCAGCAGCGTGATGACGCAAATTTGGTTGGCTGGAGAGGCAGGGATTTTGAGCCGGTTTGGGAACAGCAACGGACTCGCATCGATGGCGGGCGCCGATATATTGGACAAAGAAGAGCTGAACAAGCTGCTCAAAACGTATCGCTTGATCAAGGAAAATTATGTGATACCCGTCGATGATCAGAGACTCCTGGATGGAGCGATCCAAGGAATGGTGGAATCTCTGGAAGATCCTCACTCCACGTACATGGATCCGCATGCGGCGGATCAGTTTCAGGATTCGCTGGAATCCTCCTTTGAAGGAATTGGCGCGCAGGTGATCATGCAGAACAATCGCGTGACGATCCTTTCTCCGATTAAAGGGTCGCCGGCGGAAAAAGCTGGCCTGCGAGTGAACGATCAAATCCTGGAAGTCAACGGAGAATCGTTGGAAGGCCTCACTCTCACGGAGGCTGTCGCGAAAATTCGCGGACCGAAAGGGAGTAAGGCTGAACTTTTAATTGCTCGTCCTGGATTGGAGGAAACGCTGAAAATCACTGTCATTCGAGATAAGATCCCGCTGGAAACCGTCTATGCGGAGAAGATCGGCGATTACGGGTGGATTCAGATCACGCAGTTTTCCCTCAACACGGCAAAACGCTTTAAAGAGGAACTGAAACGCCTTGAAACGGAAGGGATCGAGGGAATCGTCATCGATGTGCGGGGCAATCCTGGCGGTCTGCTGGAGAGTGTCGTGGAAATCGCTGACACCCTGTTGCCTGCCAAGTCAGTGATTGTACAGGTGGAGGACAAACAGGGGAATCGAAAAGCCACCTATGCGACGAGCGCACAATCCGTCAACGTTCCAATGGTCATTCTCGTCGATGAGGGCAGCGCCAGCGCTTCGGAGATTTTGGCCGCGGCATTACAAGAGTCGGCCAAGGTCCCCGTGGTCGGCACGCCGACCTTTGGTAAAGGAACGGTGCAAAACACCCTTTCGCTGGACGATGGCAGCGAATTAAAACTGACCGTCGCCAAGTGGTTGACGCCAAACGGCAACTGGGTTCACGAAAAAGGGGTCAAACCGGACTATGAAGTGAAACAACCGGATTATTTTGCGGCCGTGCCGTTAAATCCTTCGCAGTCGTTGAAGCGGGACATGAACAACCTCGAAGTGAAAAACTTGCAGATGGTCCTGGAATCGGTCGGTTATTCGCCGGGCCGCAAGGATGGTTATTTTGATCAACAGACGGAAAATGCGGTCAAGGCTTTTCAGCGGCTGGCCGAGCTGCCCCCTACAGGCGTGGTCGATTCGGAGACGGCCGTGCGGCTCAATCAAGCGTTGATGGAACGGACGCAAGACAAAGAGAAAGATATCCAATTGCAAGCGGCTCTGAAAATCTTGGAAAAGCAAATCGAGAAGCAGGAAACCGGCCAGTGATTGTGGAATAGATACCCACGTGAGACTAAGCGCGGGGTTGAATAGGTGAGGATATGAACTTTCTGCCGCAATTTCTGTTCCATCTTTTTCATTCGCTATGGCAATGGATACTCACGCCTTTCTTTTACGTCACCGTGTTGCTCATCGGTTGGCGGAATGTCCAGCTGGTGCAAGAGGAGCGGGACATGCTCAACCAGCGGTTGCATGCGCCGTTCGCCCGGACAGTCAGACAGTTGCTTGAAGGCATCCTCGCCGGTTTCCTGATCAGTGCGGCGCTGTTGGCGCTGGGCGTGGCGTTTTCCCCGTCCGTTTTTGCGCTTCTCTGGGGGATGTCACTCCTCCTGTTTCTGGTCCGCCGGCGCTTGCAACCGATCTATGCGGCATTCGCGGTGCTTTGGCTGGCGGGCCTGTTTCTGCCGCTCGGTCCGTGGAAGGAATCGCAAATCTGGTGGTTCGACGCATGGCGGGAAACGCACTGGCCTTCTTGGTTGGTATTGCTTGGCCTGCTGCAGTTGGCGGAGGCCTGGATGTTCCGACGCGATGACCGCCGCCATGCCTTCCCGCTCGTTTTCCAAGGCAGGCGCGGCAGGCCGATCGGCGGGTACAGAATGGAAGGGTGGTGGCCGCTGCCCTTGCTGGTATGGAGCCCTGCCACAGATGGCGGGCTGTCGTTTGCCGGCGAATGGTGGCCGCTGTTTACTTGGGGGGAGGCCATGTTGACGATCGTTCCGCTGCCGCTGTATATGGGGATCGGGGTGGCGAGCAAAGCCTTTATTCCAGCCGAACAATCCTCTTGGTGGGCGCGACGGCGACTGGCCGGCGGGCTGTTGGCCATAGCCCTGGCCGTCTTCGGCCAGTGGATGCCAGCGATGACCGCCGTCTGTGTCTTGCTGTTTTTCATCTGGGAATTGGGGGTTTGGTTGGCCTACTATTGGCGGGAGCGGAACGCGGATCCCTTTTTTGTGCCGGACAAGCGTGGGTTGAAGGTGCTGGCCGTCCTGCCGGAAAGCGCTGCCGAGGCGATGGGCATTCAACCCGGTGAAGTCATTAGCAGGGTGAATGGCCAATCCGTCCATAACGCCGGCCAGCTGTACCTGGCTGTACAGTCCAATCCCGCCTTCTGCAAGCTGGAGGTGTTGGATAAAAGGGGAGAGGTGCGTTTTTTGCAGCGCGCGCTTTACGAGGGAGAGCACCATCAGTTGGGCATTGTCCCTGTTCCGTCGGAAATGAAGAACCGCCCCTGAAACCAAAGCGCTCCGTTTATCCACCCACTTTTTCTCGTCGGCGTTCTTGCCGAGGCCCTTTTCTTGTATGGCAAACCCGTATGATATAATTATCCTGAGGTGAAGCGGAGATGGACCGATTCCAGCTGGTATCCGAATATGAACCGAAGGGCGATCAGCCAGAAGCGATTGCCAAACTGGTGGATGGGTTACAGAGTGGCAAGAAATATCAGACCTTGCTCGGCGCGACGGGCACCGGCAAGACGCTGACCATGGCTCACGTGATTGCCCAGGTGAACAAGCCGACGCTGGTGATAGCTCACAACAAGACGCTGGCTGCTCAGCTGTGCAGCGAATTCAAGGAGTTTTTTCCGCACAATGCGGTGGAATACTTTGTAAGCTATTACGATTATTACCAGCCCGAAGCCTACATTCCGCAAACCGATACCTACATCGAAAAGGATGCCAGCATCAATGACGAGATCGACAAGCTCCGACATTCGGCCACCAGCGCTCTGTTTGAACGGCGGGATGTGATCATTGTGGCCAGCGTCTCCTGTATCTACGGCTTGGGAGATCCGGCGGAGTATCGGAGTTTGGTTCTCTCTCTGCGTGTCGGGATGGAACGCAGCCGCAACGATGTGTTGCGGGCTTTAGTAGATATTCAATATGAACGGAACGACATCAACTTCACCCGCGGCACGTTTCGGGTGCGGGGCGATGTGCTGGAAATTTTCCCCGCCTCCCGCAGCGAGCAGGCGGTGCGGGTGGAGTTTTTTGGCGATGAAATCGATCGGATTACCGAAATCGACGTGTTGACGGGAGAGATCATCGGCGAGCGGGAACACGTTGCCATCTTCCCGGCGTCCCACTTCGTCACCTCCGAACCGGTGATGCGCCGGGCGTTGAAGCGGATTGAAAAGGAACTGGAGGCGCGCTTGGCCGAACTGCGTGCGGCCGGGAAGCTGCTGGAGGCGCAGCGGCTGGAGCAGCGAACACGCTATGACATGGAGATGATGCGGGAGCTGGGCTACTGTTCGGGGATTGAAAATTATTCCCTGCACCTGACCGGCCGCGAACCGGGTTCCACCCCGTATACCTTGCTTGACTATTTCCCGAAAGATTTTCTGATTCTGATCGATGAATCTCACGTGACCTTGCCGCAGTTGCGGGGGATGTACAACGGCGATCGGGCCCGCAAGGAGGTGCTGATCGAGCACGGCTTTCGCCTGCCGTCGGCGGCCGATAACCGGCCCCTGAGGTTTGAAGAGTTTGAACGGCACATCAACCAGATCATCTTTGTCTCGGCCACACCGGGCGATTATGAGCTTGAAAAGGCGCCGGATGTGGTGGAGCAGATCATCCGTCCCACCGGCCTTGTGGATCCGGAGGTGGAGGTGCGGCCGATCGCCGGGCAGATTGACGATCTGATCGGCGAGATCAACAAGCGCGTGGAGCGCGATGAACGGGTGTTGATCACGACGCTGACGAAGCGGATGGCGGAGGATTTGACCGATTATCTGAAAGAGATCGGGATTCGCGTCCGGTATATGCATTCAGAAATCAAGACGTTGGAGCGGATGCAGATCCTTCGCGACTTGCGGCTGGGCGAGTTTGACGTTCTGGTTGGGATCAACCTGTTGCGGGAAGGACTGGATTTGCCGGAAGTATCTCTGGTGGCGATCCTGGATGCGGACAAGGAAGGTTTCCTAAGGGCAGAGCGGTCGCTCATTCAGACCATCGGTCGGGCGGCGCGAAACGCCAACGGCAAGGTGATCATGTACGCTGACCAGATGACCGAATCGATGCGCCGGGCGATCGATGAAACCAACCGCCGGCGGGCGATTCAGATGGCCTACAACGAAAAACACGGCATTACGCCGCAGACAGTGAAAAAGGCCGTGCGGGACGTAATCGAAGCGGTCAAGGTGGCGGAACAAAAAGCGGATTATCTCAGCGAACGGCAATTCCGAACACTGGCCAGGAAGGACCGGCAGCAGTTGATCGCCCGTCTGGAAGCGGAGATGAAAGAAGCCGCCCGCCAGTTGATGTTCGAACGGGCAGCGGAGTTACGGGATTTGATCATCGAGTTGAAAGGGGAAGTCAAGCCTTTGAAAACCGCCCAACCGAGCCGGGGAAAGCAGGCAGCCAGAGGATGACAGGATAGGCTGACAGGGATCGTTCGAGGGATGGTTAGCGGTCAAACGCTGAAGCTGTGAGGAGGGCTTGGATGAGACAGGACCGGATTATTGTCAAAGGGGCGCGTGTACACAACTTGAAAAACGTGGATGTGGAGATTCCGCGTGAGAAACTGGTGGTTTTCACCGGCCTCAGCGGTTCGGGAAAGTCTTCGCTGGCCTTTGACACCATCTATGCCGAAGGGCAGCGGCGTTATGTGGAGTCTCTGTCCGCTTATGCCCGGCAGTTCCTCGGGCAGATGGACAAGCCGGATGTAGACACGATTGAGGGATTGTCGCCGGCCATCTCCATCGATCAGAAAACTACCAGTCGTAACCCCCGTTCCACTGTCGGAACGGTGACCGAAATTTATGATTACCTGCGATTGCTTTTCGCCCGCATCGGCCGCCCTCACTGCCCCGAGCACGGCATCGAAATTACCTCCCAGACGGTGGAGCAGATGGTCGACCGCCTCCTGTCTTATCCGGAACGGACGCGTCTTCAGATCTTGGCGCCATTAGTGCAGGGCCGCAAAGGGGAACATGTCAAGCTGCTGGAAGAAGTCCGCCGACAGGGGTTTATCCGCGTTCGGGTGGATGGCGAGATCCGCGATCTGAGCGAATCCATCCAGTTGGAGAAAAACAAAAAGCACACCATCGAAGTGGTGGTCGACCGGATCGTGCTCAAGCCGGATGTGGCCAGCCGCCTGGCCGATTCACTCGAGACGGCGCTCAAGGCGGGCGACGGGCGGGTGCTGGTGGACGTGATGGGCCACGAGGAAATCCTCTTTAGCCAGAAGCTGGCCTGTCCCATCTGCGGCTTCAGTCTCCCGGAGTTGTCGCCGCGGATGTTTTCATTTAATAGCCCGTATGGCGCCTGTCCGACCTGCGACGGGATTGGCAGCCAGATGGAGGTGGACGTGGATCTTGTGATCCCCGATCCATCCATGACATTGGCGGAAGGGGCGATTGCCCCCTGGGTGGGGAGCTCCTCCAACTATTACCCCCAGCTCCTCGCTTCGGCTTGCGAACAATTTGGCATCGACATGCACAAGCCGGTTCAGGAACTGCCAAAACAACAATTGGATAAATTGCTCTATGGTGACCGCGAAGAAATGATCAGCTTCCGCTTTGAGAATGACTTCGGTCAGGCGCGTCAGGCGAGAATTCCGTTTGAAGGGGTGATTCCCAACCTGAGTCGGCGGTATCGGGAAACCACTTCGGAGACGATTCGTGAGCAGATTGAAAGCTACATGTCCGTCCGGCCCTGTCCAGCCTGTCAGGGAAAGCGCCTGAAGCCTGAAGTGCTGGCGGTGCAAGTGGGCGGGCGGAACATTGCTTGGGTGACCGAGCGCAGCATCCGCGAGGCGCTGACGTTTTTTGCGGAGCTGGAACTGAGTGACAAGGAGCGACAGATTGCCCATTTGATCCTGAAAGAAATCCGTTCCCGCTTACAATTTCTCGACAATGTGGGACTGGATTACCTGACGCTGAGCCGTTCCGCTGGAACGCTGTCAGGCGGTGAGGCGCAGCGGATACGACTGGCGACACAGGTTGGTTCTCGTTTGACCGGCGTGCTCTATGTGTTGGATGAACCCAGCATCGGTCTGCACCAGCGGGATAACGACCGCTTATTAAACACGTTGAAGGAAATGCGCGACCTGGGAAACACCTTGATCGTGGTGGAGCATGACGAGGACACGATCCGGGCCGCCGACTACATCGTCGACATCGGCCCGGGCGCCGGAGCGCATGGTGGTCGGGTAGTAGCCAGCGGCACGCCGGAAGAGGTGATGCAAGCGCCGGATTCCCTCACTGGCCAGTACCTCAGCGGCCGCCGCTTTATTGCCGTTCCGCTGAGCCGCCGCCAGCCTGGAGAAAAGTGGTTGGTGGTGAGGGGGGCGAGCGAAAACAACCTGCGGGAGATTGATGTCCACCTGCCGCTTGGGTTGTTCATCTGTGTCACCGGTGTCTCCGGATCGGGGAAAAGCACGCTGGTCAACGAGATCATCCGCAAATCGCTGGCTCGCACACTGCATCGGGCCAAGGAAAAGCCGGGGGCGCATCAGGCGATTGACGGCATCCACCATCTGGACAAGGTGATCGACATCGATCAATCCCCGATTGGCCGTACGCCACGCTCGAATCCGGCCACCTACACCGGCGTGTTTGACGACATCCGCGAACTGTTTGCCCAGACGCAGGAAGCGCGTGTGCGCGGTTACAAGAAGGGGCGTTTCAGCTTTAATGTGAAGGGCGGCCGCTGTGAAGCCTGCCGCGGGGACGGCATCATCAAGATCGAGATGCACTTTTTGCCGGATGTGTACATTCCCTGTGAAGTCTGCCGTGGCAAGCGATATAACCGGGAAACGCTGGAAGTGCGTTACAAGGGCAAGTCGATTGCCGATGTGCTGGAAATGACGGTGGATGAAGCGCTGGACTTTTTCCGGAACCATCCGCGGATCCAACGAAAGTTGCAGACTCTCCATGATGTCGGCCTCGGATACATGAAGCTCGGACAGCCAGCCACCACTCTATCAGGCGGCGAAGCGCAGCGGGTCAAACTGGCTTCGGAGCTGTACAAGCGCAGCAACGGCCGCACGTTGTACATTCTCGATGAACCGACGACCGGGTTGCACGTGGCCGATGTGGAGCGGCTGTTGAACGTGTTGCAGCGCTTGGTGGAAAACGGGGATACCGTCATCGTCATCGAGCATAATCTGGACGTGATCAAGGTGGCGGATTACCTGGTCGATCTGGGGCCCGAAGGCGGGGACCGCGGAGGGAACCTGGTCGCCTGCGGAACCCCGGAAGAGGTGGCTGAACACCCGAACTCCTATACCGGACATTATCTCAAGCCCATCCTGGAACGGGATCGGCAGCGGACGGAAGAACAGTTGGAGCAGTTGGTGAGTCTTTAAAAGGAGCGGAGTATTCGGATGGGAGAAGAGCAACGCATGATCTTGGAGATGGTCCAACAGCGGACCATCACCCCGGATGAAGCGGTCAAATTGCTGGAAGCGCTGGAACCCTTCACTCTAGTTCCCAGCCAAGCCGCAGCGGGCCCGAAGGAACGGAAGCGAGGGAAGCGGCCTGCTCGTGATGAATTTTCCTTCATTGGGCAGCACCAACCGTCTCAGGGCGAAACGATGGAGCGGGGAGAAAACGACGACGCGGAAGGCGAGGGGAAGTGGGTCTCCCGTTGGGGTACTATCAGCGCGCGTCTAGGTGAGGTTTTTGAGGCGGCAGTCGAAAAGGTCCGGGGCATTGACTTTGATCTGGGCGAGTTTCACTGGGGAAATGTACACTCTGTGGAAGAGGTTTTTACCGGCGAAATGGATGTCAAGCAACTGGCCATTGCGATTCCTCACGGTACGGTGCAATTGCGCGGATGGGATGACCCGGGATACCGGATTGAAGTCAGGAGTTATGTGAAAGAAGACCAGGAAGAAGAGGCCCTTCGTCTTCTCAGGAAACAAGTGCGCTTTAAAAAAGAGGACCGGATGTTTTTGGAACTGGAACAACAGCGCCGCTATCGTGTTGAGGTACGGGGTTACGTGCCGAGAGCCTGGCTGGAGGAACTGATCATCCTCACCCATCATGGCGCCATTCAATTGCAGGACCTCGACGTCGATCGCTTGGCATTGCACAGTTATAATGGCAATATTGCCGTCCACAAGGTGGTGGGCCAGCGCTTGGATGCTTCCGCCGCAAACGGCAAATTGGAAGTGTCGGAGAGTCGATTCCAAGAAACCAACCTTTCCGGCGTGAACAGCCCGATTGAAGCGTCGGGAGTGTTTGGCGACACCACTTGCCGGACGGTCAATGCGTTATTGCAGTTCCAGCTTATCGAGCCTGTGGAAGGTCAGCTTTTCCTCAAATCGACCAACGGCTCCATCCGCGTGAGCCTGCCGGAAAACGTTTCTCTGCAGGGGGAGCTTGCCGGCGCGTTTGGCAAAGTTTTCAACGAGTTAAAAGAAATTGAGGTGCTGGGCGAGGTCAGAGAATGGCTGAATCATTCCTACAGTTTTCGCACGTCTGAGACGGAGAAATACCATCTTCGGTTGACGGCCAGTTGTACGAATGGAAGCATTTATTTACTGCATCATCAGAAAGGTATAGGGGAGATCTGAAGAATGAGACAAGGGTACCGGCTGACCCAAGAAGAGAGAGCCACCTTGCAATATCGCGTGACATCCAAATTGCGCGAGGCGATTTTACGGGGCGAATTCCGCGAGGGGGACCGGCTGATTCAAGAGGAATGGGCGGAAAAATTGGGCGTGAGCCGGATGCCGATTCGCGAAGCGTTGCGGCAACTGGAGATGGAGGGCCTGGTTCGCATTGAGCCGCACCGGGGCGCTATCGTCATCCCGGTTTCGATTGAAGACGTGGAAGAGATTTATTTCCTGCGTGCCCTTCTCGAAGGGATAGCCGTGGAGAAATCGCTGCCGTTTTTAGAGGAGGCGGATCTCGAGGAACTGGAAAGTCTGGTGGAGCAAATGGAAGCCTTGCCGGCCAATGAAGCGGCGGTGGAACAGTATGTCCGCTTGAATGCGCGTTTCCACCGCATTCTGCGGGAGGGCTGCCCGTGGCGGCGGATTCACGGGATGATTGACACGTTGTGGAAAGGCATTCCGCCTGTTACGCCAAGCTTGTTGAAAGACCAGATCCGTGAGGCCCGCCAGGAACACCGGCTGATGCTGGAGCATGTGAAGGCAGGGCGGGCCAAAGAGCTGCGGGAAGTGCTGGAACAGCACATTTTCCGGACACGCGATAAGCTGATTGCCTTTATGGCAAAAGAACAAGGGAATTGAACCTGTGAGGTTCACTTCCCTTTTTTGTATCCTTATTAGTGATTAGTGGGTTAAACGGAATTGTTCTTGTTAATCCGCAGCGCCACGTTTTTGACCTGCGTGTAGTAGCGCAAAGCCTCGAGCCCTTTTTCACGTCCAAAGCCGCTCTTGCGGTAACCGCCAAACGGCATTTCGACACCGCCGCCCGCCCCGTAGTTGTTGATGAAAATTTGTCCGGCCCGGATCTTTTGGGCCAGGTAGTGGGCGGTATGGATGTTGGTCGTCCAGACTGCGGCCACCAGCCCGTATTCCGTGCTGTTGGCCAGGTGGATGGCTTCATCGGCTGTCTCGAAGGTGAGAACCGACAGGACAGGGCCGAAAACTTCTTCACAGGCCAGGCGGTCCTGCGGCTTGACTTTGTCAATCACGGTCGGCTTGAAAAAGAATCCTTTAGCCAATTCTCCCTCTGTGGCCGCCTCGCCTCCGGTGAGGATCACCGAGCCTTCCTCTTGGGCCACTTTCATGTAGGCGAGAATGCGATCCAGCTGCTTCTTGGATATGATGGGACCTACGTCCGGATCGGACAATCCGTGGCCGAGCGTCAACCGCTCCATCTTTTCCACGACCCGCCGAACGAAGGGCTCGCGAATTGATTTTTGGACGAGCAGACGGGAACCGGCCGAACAGGTCTGGCCGGCATTTTGAGTGATGGAGCGGACCACCCAGGCGGCCGCCTCTTCCAGATCGGCATCGGCAAAGACGATGTTGGGGGACTTCCCGCCCAGCTCAAGCGTGACGGGGACCACGTTTTCGGCGGCTGCCTTCATCACTTGCGTACCGGTGGCGACCGAACCGGTGAAGGTCAGCTGATTGATGTCGGGATGTCCGGCAAGCGCCGCGCCCGCTTCCTGTCCGTATCCCGTCACGACGTTCAGCACGCCTGCAGGAAGCCCGATCTCCTCCGCAATTTTAGCCACCTCCAGGGCGGTCATCGGCGTGTCTTCCGCCGGCTTCACCACAACCGTGTTGCCTGTGGCCAGTGCCGGGGCGATCCCCCTCATGGCAATCTGAATCGGATAGTTCCAGGGAATGATCTGTGCCGAGACGCCGAGCGGCTCCCGCAGCGTGTAATCCAGAATATCCGGACGGATGGGGATCGTTTCGCCGAGCAGCTTGTCGGCCACACTGCCGTAATATTCGCAGTACCGGGCCGCCACTTCCACGTCGGTGCGGGCTTGGGAGATGGGTTTGCCCGTGTCCAGAGATTCCAGGCGGGCCAATTCCTCTTTCCGCTCGCGAATTCGTTCCGCCATCCGGAAGAGATATTTTCCCCGCTCGGCCGGCGGGATGTCGCTCCATGCCGTCGATTCAAAGGCTTTGCGCGCCGCGGCAACCGCTTTCGCGATATCCTCGGGTGTGCCGCGCGGAACTTCAGCCAGCGGCTCGCCATTGCCCGGATCGATGCTGACCATTGTCTCCCCGCTTGAGCTGTCACACCACTGGCCGTCAATGTACATTTGATATTTTCTCATCAGAAACCCTCCCCGTGTCAGTTACAATGCAAGTAGACACGAATGTCAGAAGTCGCTCATGATATGGGTGCCTATGTTAGGCGGTGCATACGTATGCTTGTTGGCATGCTGGGCAGCCCTTTAGATGTGCGCGGCGACTTCATCAATGGCCTCGGCCAGGATCGCGACCATTTCCTCAATTTGCGCGTCATTGATGATCAACGGCGGGGCCATGGCCACCACCTCGGAACCTTGAATGGCAATGGCGCGGACAATCAATCCTCGTTTCAATGCCGCTTCCGCCACCTTAAAGGCGATGCCGGAGTCGGGATCAAAAAGTTCTTTCGTCGTTTTGTCACGGACCAGCTCGAGAGAAGCCAGCAGGCCTCTTGACATCACGTGGCCGACAATGGGTGACTGCGATTTCAACTCTTCCAAGCGCCGCCGCAGCAATTCGCCCATTTTGGCGGCGTTTTCAACCAGGCGCTCACGTTCGATGATGGCAATGTTTTCAAGCGCCACCGCACAGGCGGTCGGATGTCCGCTGTACGTGTAACCGTGTGCCATTACACCGCTGGAGAGCGTGGCCAGTTCGGCGTGCATCCGCTCGCTGATGACAACACCTCCCAGCGGAACATAGCCGCTAGTGATGCCCTTGGCAATGGTCATGATGTCGGCCTGCACGCCTTCGTGCAGCATCCCAAACCATTGGCCGGTTCGGCCAAAACCGGTGATCACCTCATCGGCGATGAGGAGGATGCCATACTCATCACAAATCTTGCGCACTTCCCGAAAATACCCCTCAGGCGGAACTATGACCCCGCCCGCTCCCTGAATAGGTTCAAGAATGATCGCCGCCACGGTTTCAGGGCCTTCTTTTTCAATCAACTGGCGAATGCTTTTTGCCGCACAGGCCAATTGACAATCCGGATACGTCAAATCCAGCTCGCAGTGATAGCAGTGGGGCGCCGGCACATGAACAAACCCCTCGGCCAATGGGCCAGCCATCTCCCGAAACGAAGGAATGCCGGTCGCGCTGGTGGATCCCATGGCAATGCCGTGATACGCCTTATTTCTTGCAATGATTTTGTAGCGGTGTGGTTCGCCTTTCAATTTAAAATAGTACCTGACAAGTTTAAATGCCGTGTCATTGGCTTCTGAACCGCCTGAGGCAAAAAAGGTGACATTCAGATCCCCCGGCGTGATGGAAGCCAGCTTTTCCGCCAGGCGGATGGCCGGTTCGTGGCTAAAATTGTTGAAAGAAGAGCTGTAAGCCAGCTGATGCATCTGGTTGAATGCCACTTCGGCCAGTTCCCGGCGGCCATGCCCCACGTTGACGTTCCACAGGGAAGAAAGGCCATCGATGTAACGCTTGCCTCGGGTATCATACACGTAAATGCCTTCACCGCGTTCCAAAATCAGTTTCGGACCGTCATTGAAATGCTCCTTGATGGAACTTGTCGGGTGAAGGTAAAATCGTCTGTCCGCTTCTTTCAGTGTCAATGTCGTACCCATTGTGATCTCCTCTCCCACAATCTTGAAAAATCATCCATTGAACCACCCAGGCTTTATGCCAATGTGTGGGCCTCCAACTGGAATGCTTCGGCCACGGCAGGATTGACCACGCGGCCGTCGGTGACGTTCAACCCTTTTCGCAACGCTTCGTTGGATTGGACGGCTTTTTCCAAGCCTTCGTTGGCAATCTGCAGGGCATAGGGCAAGGTGGCATTGGTCAGGGCGATGGTTGACGTAAACGGTACGGCGGCCGGGATGTTGGGAACCGCATAATGAAGCACCCCATATTTTTCATAGACAGGGTTGTCATGTGTGGTGACCCGGTCCACCGTCTCGATGCACCCGCCCTGGTCAACGGCCACATCCACAATCACCGACCCTGGCTGCATCTGGCTGACCATCTGCTCTGTCACCAGCTTGGGGGCTCGCGCTCCGGGGAGCAGCACTGCCCCGATTAAGAGGTCTGCCTCTTTGACCGCCGATGCGATGTTGTAAGGGTTGGACATCAGGACGTTGACCTGTCCTTGAAACAAGTCATCGAGTTCGCGCTGCCTTTTTGGCGAATTCTCCAAAATCGTCACCCGCGCGCGCATGCCGAGCGCCATTTTGGCCGCATTGGTTCCGACAATTCCGCCGCCGATGATCACCACATGCCCCGGTTTGACCCCGGGCACTCCTCCCAGCAAGATGCCTTTGCCGCCGTGGCTTTTTTCAAGAAACCTCGCGCCGATTTGCACCGCCATGCGTCCGGCCACTTCACTCATCGGCATCAGCAGAGGGAGCGATCCATCGTCCAGCTGGATGGTTTCATAGGCCACCGCATGGACGCCGCTTTTCATCAGTTCGAAAACCAAGTCGCCCGCGGCAGCCAGGTGAAGGTAGGTAAACAGGATCAATCCTTTCCTGAAATATGGATATTCTTCAGGAAGCGGTTCTTTGACTTTCATCACCATTTCCGCTTCCCGCCACACGGTATCCCGGTCGGAAATCCGCGCCCCCGCGGCACGGTAATCCTCATCCGAAAAGCCGATACCTGCGCCGGCAGACTGTTCCAGAATGATCTGGTGCCCGGCTTGGGCCAGCTGATGGACACCGGCAGGCGTCACAGCAACGCGGAATTCGTTGTTCTTGATCTCTTTGGGAACGCCGATAATCACGCTTTCATCTCCTTTAGCTGTCATCAGTTTCAGATTACATAAAAAGTGGAAAACGAGCACTATCCATCAGGTCAAGAAAATGGATCGTACCACTTTACATTGTGTAAACAATAACAGCGATTCATGCGTTTCGCTTGTTAGTTGGTTCACTTGCAGAATCGGAGCAAAAAAAGGAGGTGATCCTATGGTTGAAACTTCGCTTATCGTTTCACAATTATCCATAGGAGCCACCTATAACAGATATAATCCCATCTTCTAAATTTTTCATCCACATACATCAATTCTTGATTAATCCCAGTAGGCCACTGAACGTTTATGCAGCATTTCCCGAAATTGTTGAGTCGATTTTTTTAATACTTTATCATTCGCAAAATCGACGATGACTCCATAACGTCGAATGAGATCTAGCTTGTCGATTTCGCCTTTTTTGTACATTTCATATACCACATTGACATCTTCGTTCAGCCATTTTTTCCGGTTGTTTCGGATATATTCACGTGTCTGCTGGGTGGCCTCCATATCGATCTCATATTGATCCAGGTTTCTGTCAATTTCTCGAATTACCACGCCGTAATCTTTTTCCGCTCGTTCAATTGTGACGTAGCCATCAATCACATCTTCCAGGACCGCTTCAGGGGATCGCTCTAAGGGGTCTCCTAAGCCTCCGCCACCAGCTGACGGACGCGTGAAACTGTCTCCTTCTTTTACTTTTACGTTGGAAAAAATGGCACCTAAAAACTGTTCGTTTTCTTTTCCTGGATTTAACCATGCCCCGTGAGGATAGGATGGCAGTCCTCCAAACAAGCCCCAAGTGATCGAACGTGCTCGATCGCAACAATAGGACATCACTGTATCCTTCACTTTGGTCAGAATGCCTCCCTTTTCTACCCCGCATCCACCACGGTACTTCCCTGGCCCTCCTGAGTCAGGGATAATCTCATGTTTCGTGGTAATGACAGGGGAAAGCCGTTCCTGACCTTCGCAAGGCTGTATACTCAATCCCAGGCCAAATACAGGTGACATAGCATTGGCGCCGTCGCGATCGCTGCGTCCTCCGTGTCCCCCAGCCATCCAGTCATACCACATAAAATAACGATCATAATTGGCTCGTTTGTCCCATCCGCCGATTAAAAGATATTCCAAGTTGAACGAGCAGGCGAGGGCTCTTTCAGGGATGATGTTTGACCAAAGCTCAAAGCATGCGTTCATAATTTTTTCATAAGCCCCGGAACAAAAGCCGGTCACGGCCACTGGCCAAGGCGCATTTACCACCGAATTTTCGGGTAGATTGGTGTGAATGACTCGGTAGAATCCTGAGTTGAGCGGTATATCTGGGAAAAATGTTTTTGTTCCAGCATAAAGGGCGGAAAGCGTAGAGCCAAATGCGGAATTCAAGAAACATCCGATATACGGATGTGAACCTTCCAGGTCATAATAAATTTCCCCATCGTTGATTGTCATTTTGACATGGATCGGAATTAAACCGTCTCCCAATTCAGGATCCATATCGATGTAATCCACCGTTTCCCAAGTCCCGTTGGGTAATTCTTTCAATTTGGCCCTCGTTAGTCTTTCTACGTAGTCCTGCACCTCTTCAAATGCGGTTAAGACGGTATCCAACCCGTATTTTTCCACAAGCCGGATCAATTGTTTTTCTGCTACCTTTGTTGCTTCAGCTTGGGCACGCAAATCTCCCAGCCGTTCTTCAGGAACACGCATATTGGAAACGATGAGATTGGCTACATCTGACAAATATTCTCCCTTGCTCCAAATTCGTACGGGCGGAATGCGTACACCCTCGCCATAATGGTCTTTCGAATTAATATCGAAGGATCCTGGTACCGAACCACCCATATCCGCCCAGTGACCATTGGACTGCATAAATGCGATCAATTTATCGTTGTAAAAGACCGGGCGGATGACCCGCACATCATTGAAATGGGTACCACCTCTGTATGGGTCGTTGACGAGAAACACATCGCCAGGATGAATGTCATTTCCAAAATCCTCAATGACCGCCTTCGCTGTCAGATGCAAGGTTCCTACATGAACGGAAATGTCTTGTGTTCCCTGCATGACTGTGTTTCCTTCTGCGTCACATAAAGCAGAACTGAAATCCCGGTTGTAAATCACAAAGGAATAACAAGTTCTCAGTATTTGTTCCGCCATTTGATCAACCAAATTGATAAAACCGTTTTTCAATACTTCAAACGTAACAGGATCTAGTTTAACTTTGTTGTGAACAGTAGTCATGCTTCCTTACCCTCCTGTTTCATCTATTTTTTGTAAGATAAGATGATATTTCCGTATTCATCAACTTTTGCATGGAACCCGGGTGGAATCAAAATAGTGGAATCCAATTCTTCTACAACAGCAGGTCCGTATATTTCGGCATCTACTGGAATGTCCGGCCGGTAATAAATTGGTGTTCGAACAAACCCTCCAGCTTCTTCGAAATACACATCTCTGGAGTCTTTCAATGCTCCTGCCAGCGTCCCCTTAGGTTCTTTCCTTGGCAATTCAGGTTTTGGTACAGTGCCAATGGCTTCCACCCGCAAACCGTAAATTTCTACTCCTTGATTTGGGTTAGAGAAGGCAAATTCCCTTTCATGTTCTTGGTGAAATTTTTCAAGAGCCGAACTGAGCGATTGAATTGGTTTGCTTACAGTAACATGTAGTGAGCGCCATTGTCCCAGGTAGCGCATTTCAATATAGCGGATCAATTTCATGCTTTCGGGATCAATACCGTCTTTTTCGAGAAGGTGGATGGCTTCTTTTTCCAAGTTGGCAAATTCTTCTTCCAATTCTTCAGCTGTTGCCTCGTTTACACTTTTTACAAATGTTTTCGATACGTCATGGCGCACATCAACTAACAGACAACCCAGTGCAGCAGCCACTCCTGGGTGAGGCGGAACGATGACATGCGGAATATCCATTTCCTTAGCCAGGTATGCGCTATGCAACGGACCGGCACCGCCAAATGCGACCAGTACAAATTCCCGTGGATCATAGCCGCGCCGGACGGAAATCAAACGCAACGCATCACACATATTTGCATTGGCCACTTTTAATATGGCATTGGCCGCTTCGTAATCCGTGAATCCGAATTTTTTACCTATTTTTCGTATCGCTTTCAATGCCGCTTCTTTGTTTAATTTCATCTGGCCATCTAACAATTGGGTATTTAGGCGGCCGAGAACAAGGTTAGCGTCGGTATTGGTTGGCTCTGTCCCTCCGAGGTCATAACAGGCTGGCCCAGGTTCTGCGCCGGCACTTTGCGGGCCATTGCGTAGCGAGCCGCCTTCATCGATCCAAGCCAGGCTGCCCCCGCCTGCACCAATCGTTAAAATCTCGATACTTGGAAATCCAATCGGATATCCGTATTCGATATACCAATCTTTTGTGATGCGCAGGTTTCCTTCATACATGAGGGAAATGTCAGTACTGGTTCCCCCCATGTCAAGCCCGATGGCGTTTTTGAACCCACATAAGTTGGCGATATATTGACTTGCGATTGCTCCGGCGGCGATACCGGAACTTGCCAAGCGTGCTGCATAACGGGGAACAGTTTGTGATGTCATCACGCCGCCACCCGAATGCACAACCAGAATATCGCCTTCATAACCTTTGGTTTTCATTTTGTTTTCTAGCAGACTAATGTAATGACTGACCTTGGGTCCAAGAACGGCATTGATGATTGTGGTGCTCATTCGTTCATGTTCAAATATCTCTGGTAAGATTTCGCTGGATGTGCAAATATACACACCAGGCAATTCTTCTTCCAGAATTGTTTTTACTTTGACCTCATTGGCCCCGTTGACATAAGCGTTAATAAAGCAAATAGCAATCGATTCATATTCGCGCTTTTTCAGTTTTTGTGCAAGCTTCCTTACTTCATCTTCATCGACTTCAACCAAAATTTTTCCCGAGTAGTCCACCCGTTCTTCTATCTCGAAGCGATCCCGCCGCCGAATATAAGGAGGTGCTACGTCTTTATATGCATCCCACAAATCAAGTTTGGTTCCACGGCGAATTTCCGGTACGTCTCTAAATCCCTTGGTGGTGATGAGTGCTGTTTTTGGCAATTTGCGTTCGATTAACGCATTGGTGCCAACAGTGGTTCCGTGTGAGAACATTTTGATCTCTTTTCCTGACAGGTTTAACTTTTCAATTCCGTTGATTACCCCTGTCTCTGGATGAGATGGAGTGGACGATACTTTTGTCACGAGCATCTTTCCGTCATGTTCATTGAAAGAGATGACATCTGTAAATGTTCCTCCGACATCAATGGCAATGCGGTATTTAGTCATAAATATCATCCTCCAAATCTGTAAATATTAAACTTAATACTTAATAAAGTTGACTAAATCAGTTCTTCCGCAGGGTAATCTGTAACAATTTGTTTGGCATAATATTTTCCTTGGGTTATTAATGCTAGTACGATGACCAAAATGAAAGCAATGATTCCAGCAAAGAATGCTGCGATATTCTGAAGTAACGTACCCATGAAACCAAAAGCGGCAAATGTTCCCAGGATACTTGCAATGATTAGAGCAGTAACTCCGACTGGGTTCCAAGCATACAGATATTCTTTGCGATATTCAAAATAATTTGGCCCTAATTTTAACACTTTTTTTACAACAATGGCGTCAGCAACAATCGTAGCTGCCCAGGCAAATAGAAAAACTCCTTGGAAAGTAAGCAACGGACCAAGATGATCTAAGATTCCAGCAAGCATTGAAATAATCGCTGCGACAGATACAAAAACCACCCAGAACGTGCGACCAGGCTTAAAGTTAAAGACGTTTTCGAAGAAGTTGGATAGTGAAAGCGATCCGCTGTACAAATTAGTGATATTTATTCTAAATTGTGTAATTATTGAGAATAATGCACCAAAAATACCTATGGTTTGAACAAAATAAACTCCTGGATTGGCTTCCATAAAACGTACGCCGAACCAAATACCAATGACGCCCATGAGGAAAAAGCAGACCAGAGGTGGAATAAAACCTACCGCAAATACCCCAACCTTGAATTGTTCCCGTTTAATGAATCGGGCGTAGTCGGATAGCAGTAAAGCAACAATGCCTACCAGGCCATTCATTATTCCGATACAAGTCAATAATGCGATTCCTCCAATCTTCACGTTTTCAGGTAGGTACGTCCACACCGACCCTGAATAAGCCGGTTCCATTTTGGCTGCTACAATTATGCCTGCAATGAGTAAAATGATGAAAATTGGCAACGACCACTTCTGAAACTTATCCAGTTGTCTCACACCAAACCAGTTGAAAGGAATAACGACGAGACCAAAAAAGATCATATAAACCCATAATGGAATCTGTGGAAAATACTCGTAAACCGCTCCTGCCATAATGGCACCTTCAATGGCAGAATACATGATGAAATTGATAGCATAGATAAATGAAGTGATCGAAGCGCCAATATATCCGTATCCACCTCCACGAGCCATTAAATTGACGTTTAATCCGGATTTTGCAGCGTAATAGGCAATTCCTATTCCTAGGATTCCTGTGATTACGGTGGCATAAATTTCAGCAATCAGGGCATTGACTGAACCGTAAGTTACCGCCATGAGACTGCCCATCTGCATAAAGACAAGAGCTGTTGCTACACCAATGGCCACGTTGGTTATTGACCACCAATTTATCCGATAATGCTGAGGGACTTTTTCCAATGCGTAATCTTCTTTTCTTTCTTCCTTATTTTGATCAGTTTTTGTATTCAAAACCGCTTCCATAATGGCAATCACTCCTTGCAATGTTATAATTATAGTTGTTAATTTACATAGTGATAGAAAAGAATTTTTCTCTAGTTTCGCTCAAAATGACGTAATCAATATCTCAACAATTTACAAACAAAATTATTTCTTTGTCATTGGAAACACCTCCTAATAATTTATTTTTTTATAAAAATAAGGGATGCCATTAAAATAAAAGCCTCACAAGCTATTGCTCGTAAGGCTTCGTTGCCTACATCAATTCTTGTACCCGTACAATGTTTGATTCCTTCAGAAATATAAAATAGTATTTAAAATTTATAGTACCTTTGCTAACATTATCTTAACGAATGAGACCGGAACATGGCAGAATTGAAATGTTAATAAAATACCGTTGAAATTTTACATTTTGTCTATTTTCGGAGGCATCCATTCCGCATGAACGTTTACCATACATTAACCGTCAAAGAGATCCTCGAACGGCCGCTGTTTCGCAAGGCCAAAGTGGTGGCAGGCCACGAAGGCTTAAACCGTGTCGTCAAATGGGTCCATGTGTTTGAAGTCACGGAAATCGGGGAGCTGCTGCATGGGCATGAGCTGATTTTATCGACAGGGATCGTGTGGGGACAGCAGCATCTGCGCCTTTCTTTTCTTCAGCAGTTGATTGAAAGGAACGTGTCGGCACTTTGCGTACAGTTGGGATATTATTTTGAAAATATTCCGGGTGATTTGATTGAAATGGCCAACCGGTACCATTTCCCAATTATCGTGTGGGAGAAAGCGGATGAAATTCCTTATGTCGACATCACTCAGGATTTGCATCGCGCGTTGATCAACAAACACTATGAGATGGTCGATCAATTGGAAAAGTTTTCAAGTGAAGTCAACCAACTGCTGCTTACCGCCAATGCCCTGCCGAAGATCCTGCACCTTCTTCACCGCTTTTTGAACATACAGGTCGTCTATTTGCCCCTGCAGGGTGAAACGCTCTGCATCCCGAATCCCGGGGCCGAAGAGAGAAAAGAAAAGATATTGTCCCTGGTCCGGGCGGGTGATGTCGCGAGGCCCGGTTTGTACGTCAATGTCAAGCAGGTTCAGGCGTTCAATCAAAAGTGGGGTGATCTTGCGCTCATTTCATTCAGTCGTGAACTCACCGAATTTGATGCCTTAATCCTGGATCGCTGCGCCACGGCGGTGGCCCAGGAACTGATGCGGACTTTATATGTAGAAGAAAGAAGGCGGCATCACGAAGATCAGTGGATGTATGAGTGGCTGAGCGGCAAGCACGAGGATGAAGAAGTGATTCGTCGCCTGAAAACCATTGATCCCGCTTTTAAAACGTTTACGTTTAAAATGTTCAAGGGTTGTGTCTGCGTGGGCAGCATTGAGAAACAGCACAGTTATGACAAGGCTTTCAGCGAGTCGCAAATCTTGCATTTGGCCGTTATCGCCCGTTCGATTTTTCAGCAGTACGGTTTTATCGCACTCTCCACCATGCGTGAACCGTTCCTCATTTTCATTCTGGCTGACAAACGGGATGGTCAAACGTGGAAAGCGCGCATCAAGGACGCGCTGAACCGTGTGAAGGAGCTGGCCATTTCAGAGAAAGTGGGTTTTTCTGAGATCAAGCTTGGTGTCGGAAAAATGGTGGATGATGTTACGAAAATCAGCGACAGCTTTCGGATGGCACAAAAAGTGATTGAGATCGAAGAAAAAACCGGCAAGAAAAACATCCTGTTTTACGATGATTTGCATATTTACCGCCTTTTTGATGCCGTATCCGACGAAGAACTAGAAGGATTCGTCATGGATTATCTAAAGCCTGTCATTGACTACGACAGGCAGCGCAATGGCGAGCTGATGCAGACGCTGTATACCTACCTGGCTTGCAACGGTTCAAAGCGGGAGACGGCGGAAAAACTGTTTGTGGTACGCCAGACGCTGTATCACCGGATACAAAAGCTTGAAGAACTGCTGGGCAGCGATTTCATGTCGCCGGAAAAACGGTTAGCCATTGAATTTGCGGTACACGCCTACCATTACTTGCATGAGAAGAAAAACCAAGGATAAAACGCTAGACATTCAATATTGGATCCAGTATCCTTAATAGTAACCTTTACTGTTTTTATCTTTGTTTTTATCTTTTGATTATCCCAATGAGTAAGGAGGTTTTCTCTTGACAACCCAAGAATTGCACATAGATTTGCGACAAGCAGTCCGGAAAATCTGTGCCGATTATCCGGACGAATATTGGCGTGAATTAGATCGCGAGCGGGCATATCCGGAAGAATTCGTGAACGCGTTGACGAAGGCCGGCTATTTGTCCGTGTTGATTCCGGAAGAGTATGGCGGTTCCGGATTGGGGATTACCGAAGCTTCCATCGTCCTGGAAGAGATCAATCGCAGCGGCGGGAACGCAGGCGCTTGCCATGCCCAGATGTACACCATGGGCACCCTGTTGCGTCACGGTTCCGAGGAGCAGAAGAAAAAATACTTGCCAAAGATCGCGACCGGCGAGTTGAGATTGCAAGCCTTTGGCGTCACCGAGCCCAATACCGGTTCCGAGACGACCAAGTTGCGCACCTTTGCCGAGCGCAAAGGGGACAAATATATTGTCAACGGACAAAAAGTGTTCATCTCGCGAACGGAACATTCCGATCTGATGTTGCTGCTGGTCCGCACCACTCCAGTCGATCAGGTGAAAAAGCGGACGGAGGGCTTGTCTGTCCTGTTGGTCGACTTGAGGGAAGCGGTGGGGAACGGGATCACGATTCGGCCGATTCGCACGATGATGAACCACGCCACGACCGAGTTGTTTATCGAAAACTTGGAAGTGCCCGTCGAAAATTTGATTGGCGAAGAAGGAAAGGGGTTTCGTTACATTTTGGATGGCATGAACGCGGAGCGCATTCTGATTGCCGCCGAATGTATCGGTGATGGACGCTGGTTTATCGAGCGGGCCGTCAACTATGCCAAGGAGCGCGTCGTCTTCAACCGCCCGATCGGACAGAACCAGGGCATCCAGTTCCCGATCGCCCGGGCCTACGTGAACATCGAAGCGGCTGACCGGATGCGCTTTCATGCGGCAACGCTCTTTGATCAGGGACAGCCTTGCGGCGCGGAAGCCAACATGGCCAAGCTGCTGGCCGCCGACGCTTCCTGGGAGGCGGCCAACGTGGCGCTGCAGACCCACGGCGGTTTCGGCTTTGCGGAAGAATACGACGTGGAGCGGAAATTCAGGGAAACCCGCCTGTACCAGGTGGCGCCGATTTCCACCAACCTGATTCTTTCCTATGTGGCCGAGCACGTGTTGGGTCTGCCGCGATCGTATTAAACCCGTCGAGGTGATGTAATTGTTTCCTAATTCTATCGCGACGAAGATCTTACGGACACGCTGATATGATCACGCAAGGAGGTACAACGATGGAGCAAAACAACGTGCGAATGGAAGAATTCGGGCGTTACTTTGAGGATTTCGAAGTGGGCGAGGTGATCCGCCACTGGCCCGGCCGGACGATCACAGAGTACGACGACACCTTGTTTTCGATGCTGACGATGAACCACCATCCATTGCATATTGATGCCCACTACGCCGCCGGCACGCAGCACGGGCAGCGGTTAGTGGTCGGAACTTTAGTGTTCAGTATTGTGGTCGGGATGACCGTCCGTTCGATCAGCGGAAAAGCGATTGCCAACTTGGAATATTCCCATGTCAATCATGTCGGTCCCACGTTCCACGGGGACACGATTTACGCCGAGACAACCGTGCTCGACAAAGTGGAATCCAAGAGCAAGCCGGATCGCGGCATTGTTCACGTGCGCACACGCGCCTGGAACCAGCGCGGCGAGACCGTGCTGACCTTTGAACGGAAGGCGCTGATCCCAAAGCGGCCGAAAGAGTAACGATTTCAGTCACGATGGCCACATGCTCGAAAGGGACTTTGTTCAACGTTGAGGATAGGAGGTGTGGCTGTTGAGCAAGCCATTGCAGGGCATCACCGTCGTCGATGTGACCGCCAACATCGCCGGACCCAGCGTGACGATGATCCTTGGCGATCTGGGGGCTGAGATCATCAAAGTGGAACGACCGGACAGAGGGGATGACGCGCGCGGGATGGGTCCGCACATCGGTGGGGAAAGTTGTTATTTTTTGAATGTGAATCGAAACAAAAAGTCGGTCGTGATCGACATTCGCTCGCCGCAGGGCAAGGACTTGCTGTACCGACTGATTGAGCAGGCGGATGTGTTTGTTGAAAATTTTCGCTATGGAAAAGCGGAGCGACTCGGTTTCGGGTACGAGAAACTGAAGCGGTTGAATCCTGCGCTGATTTACTGTACCATTTCCGCTTTTGGACAGTCGGGACCGGAGCGGGAAAGACCCGGATATGACGGTTTGCTGCAGGCGCGGACGGGGATCATGAAAGTCACCGGCGCCCCCGAAGGCCCTTCCGTCCGCGCCGGTGTATCCATTCTCGATCAAGGAAGCGCCCTGTGGGCCACCATCGGTGTGCTGTCGGCTCTCTATGAGCGACAGTCGACAGGGAAAGGGCAGCGGGTGACCACTTCCCTATTTGAGACCGGCCTCTCATGGGTGGGGTACCATCTCATCGCCTATCAGGCTACGGGTCAGGAACCGCAGAAGATGGGAGCGGGCCATGCCGCGTTTGCTCCTTATGACGCTTATCCGACAGCGGATGAAGAATTGTTGATTGGCGTATCCAACGACACCCTTTTTGCCAAGCTGGCCATCGCGTTAGGTAAGGAGGAATGGGTGAGCGACGAGCGGTATGCCACGAACCTTGCGCGGGTTCAGCATCGGGAGGAACTGGATCGGGAGATTATCTGCATTTTGCAGACCAGGACTTCACAAGAATGGCTGGATCGGTTGAACGCCGCGGGCGTGCCATGCTCACGGGTCACCCGGATCGGCAGCCTCTTGGATGACCCGCAGGTGGAGGCGGTCAGCATGTTGCAAGAGGTGTCTCATCCGACGGTCGGGAATGTGCGGATTCCCCGGCTGCCGGTTCAATTGTCAGAGTCGGCGGTCGGGATAACCTCCAACCCGCCGCTCCTCGGTCAGCATACGGAAGAGGTCCTGGCGGAACGGCTCGGACTGACGCAGGAGCAAATTGAGAGACTAAAGGAACAGCGCATCATCCAAACGCAACCGGAAACGTCCGTGGCGCAGCAACAAAAGTGAGACGGCAGCAACCGTGATGAGGACTCTGGCAGATCCCTCACCCATTCATGAGGGGATGCCAGAGTTTTTTGTTTACGGATCAGACTCTGGTCGGGACGTTTTCGTTCCCGGGTCCAGGTGAAAAATTGACCCAGCTCCAGTATAATAACCGCGGATGAAAAAGGTTGCCATGTTTACAAATTCTTAGAAAAGGACGGGAGATATGAGCAGGCTGATTCGTTTCAGTATGCAGAATCCGGTTGTCGTTATGCTTGTCATCGCCATGATCATCGGCGGTGGACTGTTGTCTGTACAGCAAATGAACATTGAACAATTTCCAAATGTGGATATTCCTTATCTGACTGTCGTCATTCCCTACCCCGGCGCTTCCGCGGAACAGGCGATGAACGATATCGGCAAGCCATTGGAGGCGCAGCTGCGGAACATCAAGGGTGTCAAGAACATTTACTCCGAGGGGAATCCCAACGTCTATTATGCGACATTGGAGATGGAAATGGACGTAAAGTTGGATGAGGCGGAGCGGGAAGTGCGCGATGCCTTGCAGCGGGTCCAGTTGCCGGAGGAGGTCAAGCAGCCTCAGTTTTACCGCCAGTCTCCTTCGGGAAACCCGGCGGTCTACAGCATCGGTGTCTATGCGGAGAAAGAGGAACTGGCCAAGGTCCAGAAACATGTTGAGGAGTGGCTGCTCCCCTCGCTGGAGGCGATTGAAGGGGTTTCTGAGATCAAGCTGACGGGCGCCGAAGGGAAAAAAGTGTACGTCCGCCTGATCCCGGACGCCCTGAAGAAACATCACCTGACGATGGATCAGGTCAAACAGGCGATTATCGCCAACAACCTATCGGTCCCGACCGGAGAGATCGCTTTTGCTGACCGGCGGTTTCCCATCCGGGTCAACCAGAAGCTGGAATCGATTGAGGAATTGAAGCAGATTGAACTGCCGGTGGTCAAGCAGGACCTGTCGGGACTGGATAAGGCGTTTCATTCCATCGGTGATGGCATGAACAGTATGGGCGGACACCTGCAGGAGCTTGGCAAGGGAATGGGCCAGCTTGGCCAGGTGCAGGGATGGCAACAGCAGCAAATCCATCTATTGGCGGCAATCCAACAACTGGCCGGCCAGCAGATGCAGGATCAATTGCGGTTGCAGCAGCTGTTGGCACAGCGGCAGACGGAACCGGAAGCGGTGCCGGAGGAGGAGATTCAAGCCCTCCAGCAAAAGATCCGACAGCAGGAACAAACGCTGCAACAGCTCGAACGGCAATTCCAGCAGCTCGGCCAGAAGGTATCGCAGGCGGGCGCATCCCTGTCCCAGAGCCATCCGCAATCCCCGGCAAGCCCGTCCGGAAACAAGACAACCGCCTCCATTTCTGCCGAAGCGAAGATTGAAACGCTGAAGCTGGGAGACATCGCCGAAATCACTTATGAGACGGATGACGCCGCGACGCTGAGCCGTGTGAACGGGAAACCGGCCGTCATTCTGGAAGTGATTCCGGAGACGGGAACCAACGTGGTGTCCATCGTGGAACAGGTGGAGAAGGTGCTGAGCAATCATCCGTTGCCGGAAGGCTACCAGGTGGAAGTGCTGCGGGATCAGTCCACCCAGATTGAAGCCTCCGTCCATGGCATGCTCCATGAGGCATTGCTGGGGGCTTTGATGGCTGTCGCGGTGACGCTCCTTTTCTTGCGGAATCTGCGTTCTACGCTGATCGCGGTGATTTCGATTCCGCTGTCTGTCCTGACGTCTCTGATCGTGCTCAGGTACCTGGGCTATACGCTCAACCTCCTGACGCTGTCCGGGATTGCCGTGGCGGTGGGGCGGGTGGTCGATGATTCGATTGTCGTCATCGAAAACATTTTCCGCCGGGTCAGCCTGTCCAGGGAACGGGATGCGGAGTTGGTCGCGCAGTCCACCCAGGAGGTGGCCAATGCCATTACCTCGTCCACCATCACCACCGTGGCTGTGTTTCTGCCGATGGGGTTTGTCTCGGGCATTGTCGGCAAATTTTTTGCGCCGCTGGCTTGGACCGTGGTGATTTCACTGCTTTTCTCCCTGCTGGTGGCAGTGACAGTGGTCCCGCTGTTCTCCCGGCTGTTCCTGCTTAACCTGAAACCGGAGGAGCCGCGCGTCAATGCCTTGCAGCGCATCTACCGGCGGGTCTTGCGCTGGTCGCTTCACCATCGTCTGGCTACACTGAGCCTGGCCTTTCTGCTGCTGATGGCCAGTGTCGGCTTGATGGTCCCGAGGCTGGGCTTTAACTTCCTGCCGCAGGAGAAGGTGCTGGATTACGCGGTGGAGGTCCGTATGCCGACAGGCACGACGATCAAGAAACTGGATCAGGTCACCCGCAAGGTGGAAGAGACGCTCTTGAGCAAGGAAGGGATGCAGTGGGTGGCCGCCACCGTTTCCGGAAAAAACGACTACGCAGCCATCGCCTTTAAGGTGTCTGAGGACGTGCCGGAAGCCGAGATTCCTGCCCTGATCCAGTCGTTGCGCCAGGAATTCGGCGGCCTGAAAGAGGCGCAGAGCGTGACGGTGACCGAGATCGGCGGACTTGTCGGAGGACAGGCCAATGAGTTTGTCCTGGTTGTCAACGGTCCGGATATTGAAGCGATCCGCCACGCTAGCGATCAGATGCTGCATGCATTGAAGGCGGTTCCCGGATTGGCCGATTTGGACACTTCCTTGAAAGCGGAGATTCCGGAAGTGGAGCTGGTGCTGGATGAGGATGCATTGGCACGGCACGGGCTGAATCCGGGCATGGTGGGGATGAACCTGCGGACGCTCATTCAGGGAGAGGCGGTCACCCAGCTTTCGCTGGATGGGCAGGATACCGATGTGATGTTGGGGATTCAACGCAAACCCGTGTCTGGCATCGAGCAGCTGGGCAGCCAGGAGATTCCCAACATGCTCGGCGAGGCCGTCAAGCTGGATCAGATTGGGCAGCTGAAGGAGACCCGTTCGGTGCGCAGCGTGATGCGCCTCAACCAGCGGGAGTATGCCATGATTCAGGGGCTGATCACCGATTCCAACACCGGAAAGGTTTTGGAGGAGGCGAAGGAACGGCTGGAAGGCCTGAAGCTGCCGGATGGGGTCAGCTGGTATTTTGAGGGAGCCTCGAAAGCGATGAGTGACGGGTTCAAAAACATGGGGATTGCCCTGATGCTCAGCATTCTCCTGGTCTACGTAGTGATGGCGGCAGCCTTCGGCGAGGCCCTCGTGCCGTTTGTGATCCTCTTTGCCATTCCCTTTTCAGTGATTGGCGCCCTGGCCGGGCTTTTCTTCCTGCAGGAGCCGATCGGCATGCCGGCCATGGTTGGCTTGCTGATGTTAAACGGCATCGTCGTGACCAACGCGATTGTCCTCCTCGACCGGGTGAAGAAAAACCGGCTGCAGGGGATGGCAGTGGAGGAAGCGTTGGAAGAGGCCGGGATGACCCGTTTGCGTCCCATCCTGATGACGGCCATCGCCACGATTGGCGCGCTGACGCCCCTGTTGTTCAGCACCTCAGGTGGCCTGTTGTCCCGTTCGCTGGCAGCGGTGGTGGTGGGCGGATTGACCACCTCGACACTGCTGACGCTGGTGATTGTTCCGGTGCTGTATCATCTATTTCTCGGACGTAAGCCGGCAAGCAGCGTGAATCAGACCGTGGCCGGGGAAATGTGAGCGGCAGGATTTCCGGGAGAGCCGTTTCACTGTTCCAGTGATTGGCATTCCTGTACCAGACGTTTCTCGGCTTGCCGTTGCAGTTTCTTGCGGAGCAGCCATTCATCGACTATCCCGGTGCCCAAGAACACCCCGGCGGCGATGAAGAGAAAACTGACCAGATGTTCCGGATGGAGCGGCTCGCCAAGGAGCCATACCGCGCCCAAAAGGGAAAAGAAGGGTGTCAGATTCAGAAAGACCGCTGATTCAATGGTGCCCACCCGGTGAATGGCTGTGTTGTACAAGAGATGGCCAAGTCCAGTGGCCAGGATACCCGATGCGAAAAAGACCGACCAAGCCAACGGCGTGCCTTGTTTCAAGCTGGCCAACCCATGTGGTTCCAGTTGCAGGGCGAGCAAAAAGAGGAGGAATGACCCGAACAGCTGGGAGAGGTCCGTCACATAGGCAGCCTCTAGTGAAGCAGTGGCTTTTTTCACAAAAACGAAACTGATGGCTTGGGCGACCACGGCGAAAAAGACATAGAGATCGCCCAGCGACAGGTGCCAAGATCCTGTTTGCTTTGCCACAATGATCAAAAATACGCCTGCGAATCCGGATGCCAGTCCCCCGATTCGGAAGGGAGAGAGCCGCTCGCCCAACATGACCGCGGCCAACATGGAAGTGGCAATCGGTACCGTACCGAGGATCAGGCCGCCGTTCGCGGAGGAGGTATTGGCCAGGCCGACAGAGAGAAAAAAATGATGTCCTAAGACGCCCGACAGAGAAATGATGAAAAGATACAGCGTCTCGCGCCGGGTCAGTTTCTGCCAGAGTTGCCTAAAAATAAGGATCGGCAGCAACGACAGTGAAGCGGTGAAGATCCGGAGTGCGGTGATGGTGACGGGCGCAAACTGGCTGACGATGATCTTGATGGCGATGACGTTCAGGCCCCAGATCACCATCACACATGTAAGCAAAATGTATAATCTTGTGCGGGTCAAAGCCAGCATCCTTTCCAGACAATTTCATCATCGATGATGTCGGGACAAGATTGAAGGGATGGCATGTTAATTGGCATTTTACCACGAATGAAGTTTCTTTTCATGTTTGGCGTCAACATGCATGAGCCTGCCTAATGCCTTTACCTGATCTTTACCTTTCCTTCATATCCCCTTTACATTCATGCAATAGGTTAAGGGCAGGGGGTGTGGAGAATTGTGGAAACTACTGTTTCGTCAGGCAGGACGCATGCTGTCGCGCAGGACTTTATCCGTCAAAATTTTGGCGCCCTTTTTCCTTGCTGTGGCGATTTTCCTTTCTGGCATGGGGATGTATGCTTCCCAGCAGGTAGAACAGCTTGTCAGGGAATTGGCAGCGGATCAATTGTCCGCGGAGGCCAAAAAAATGGCTGAAAAAGTGACCTTGCTGCTCACTTTGTTGAGCCCGGAGCAATTGGGGCAGCGCCTGGACATGGAAGCGAGTCTGCAGCGAGCCGATCTCAGTCAGCGGGGATTGACTGCCTACCTGTACATCGTCTCGTCCGAAGGTGCCGAGGCGTTGGGCGGAACCAGGATGCCGTTCGTTGTTCCGAAGGAGACGGTTCAAGCGATTATCCAAGAGGGGAGAACGTCTGGGACCGGCCATTTGCAAATTGCGGGGAAAAACTATACTCTCGCTTATTACAAACTGTTCGAACTGCAGAACCGGCTTTACGTGATTGTCGTAGAAGATGAGGAATTTTTAGGGCCCTTTTATCGCATCAGAAACGGACTGATCGGGACAGTATTGTTGATGGCTGGATTGTTTCTTTTGATCAGCTGGTTGCTGGCGAAACAGATTGGCCGGCCTCTTGGTCGGTTGCTGGACAGTTTCAGTGAGGTCAGTCGGGGAAACTTGATGATCCGGTGTCACTTGCATCATGAGGGACCGGAGTTCGGGCGGCTGTCGGATCACTTTAACGAGATGATTCAGCGTACTGAAGGGGTGATCCGCAAACTTTACCACGCTGTCCAGCGATTGACCGATTTTGAGAAAGAGTTGCATCAGGCCATTTCACAAAACAATGCACATGTCGAGCAGCATGTCCAGAGCCTGCGGGGTTTGAATACGGCCAGCGGACAGTCAAGGGCCTCTGCCGACAGGATGCAGCAGGCCTATCTGTCGATGAAAAGGGAAATTGAAGCGATGCGCGCGCAGATTGAGGCAACGGTTCAGCAAAGCAAAGAGGCAGTGGAGCAGGTGAAGAGGCAGCAAGGGCAGTGGGTGGATCTCTTGGTGACGCTCCAGCAATTTGTCCAAGAAGTAAAGGAGATCGATCGTTCGAGCCGCCATTTCCTTGAAGATGCGCACGCCATTGGCGACATTTCCCAGTTCATTCACCAAATGGCCAGCAAGACCAAATTGTTGTCGCTAAATGCTTCGATCGAAGCGGCACGCGTTGGCGAAGCCGGGAAGGGATTTACTGTGGTTGCACGTGAGGTGGGGAATCTGGCGGAACAGGTGGTCACCTCGGCAGGCGAAATCGACCAGCTGGTGCAGCGCGGTCAAAAACATGCCTATGAGATTGCGGAAAAAACGGGTGAACTGGCCCAAAAAGCGATACAGACCGGACAGATTGTGGATGAGGTGCATCAAGTGTTTGCTCAGATGATGCAGGGGATTGTCGGAATTGGTGAAAGTGTGGGCGGTTTGCAGGAGCCGATCAGGTTGCTGTCGGCTGTCTCGGACGAGGTGGAACAAGGGGTGGAAGTGGCCGCTGGGATGACGGAGGCCGTTGCTACATACGTGGAAGGGATGGATGCCGGTATCCAGCTGCAGAAAGATAGTACCCGCCAAACAGCGCGGCTGACTGAGCAGGTGAGCCAGTTGGCGCAAGAGTTGCGTGAAGTGGTGCAGGCATTTCGAATTGATAACCATCGTTCGCTTGATCCGATAGAGTGAAGGGTTAGAAAAAGATATAGAATATATTTCCGTTTTTAATCCATCGATGTCAACGATGATCTGGATGACATGCGGTGGATTTTTCTTTTTAACTTGCCCGACGAAGGATTAAAGGTAAAATTTTTTCCTTTTGGTATTTTCGATAGTTTGGTCCTGTGTTATAATATCAACCATACGTTCATTCTGTTATATTACAATGTTGCAAAAATGGCTCTATGCATTCATTCCGTTGTATGGTATTCTTCAAAACAAACGAATCAAGCTCGGACGATCCCGAAGAGGCTATCGGGAGCGACGACAGGACTGATCGTTCGATTTTTGATATCGGAGCTTAAAAGGAGGAAAACCGTTGATGACGTTACCGACAAAAGCCAATCCTAATGTAATCCTGCGCTTGGAGTTTTCGCCCCCCAGTTCCTTTGCTTCTGTCGTTTCCGCGATCAGCGAAGCGGGGGGTGATGTGGTCGGCATTGACATGATTGAGTCGACGGCCGATTATTCCGTGCGGGACCTGACTGTGAATGTTGCCGATCAACAACAAGCCGACCGGATCGTGGATGTGGTCAAGCAGATCCCGGGCGTGAAGTTGATTCATGTTTCGGATTCCGTCTTTATGATGCATCTGGGCGGAAAGCTTGAGACACAACCCAAATTCCCGATTAAAAACCGCGATGATTTATCGCGTGTCTATACACCAGGTGTGGCACGGGTCAGTTCGGCGATTCATCAAGACGAAAACCTGGCTTTTACATTTACGATGAAACGCAACACGGTAGCTGTGGTCAGTGACGGAACAGCCGTACTCGGCCTGGGCGATATCGGTCCCAAGGCGGCGATGCCTGTGATGGAAGGCAAGGCGGTTCTCTTCAAACAGTTTGCGGGCGTCGACGCGGTGCCGATTTGTCTGGACACCAAGGATCCGGATGAGATTGTCCAAACGGTGAAGCTGATTGCCCCGGCCTTTGGCGGCATCAACCTGGAGGACATTTCATCCCCACGTTGCTTTGAAATCGAGGAGCGGCTGAAAGAGGAGTTGGACATTCCGGTATTCCACGACGATCAGCATGGCACTGCAGTGGTCACGCTGGCCGGCTTGTTCAACGCCTTGAAGATTGTCAACAAGCGCATTGAGGATCTCAAAGTGGTGATCTCAGGGGCGGGTGCCGCCGGCGTGGCCATCGGCAAAATGTTGCTCAACGCCGGAGTCAAGAATTTGATCGGTATCGCGCGGGCCGGTGTCATTGAAAGAAACGGCAATTACACCCAGTACAACCACCTTTGGTTTGCTGAAAATACGAATTTGGAAAATGTCAAGGGGACCTTGTCTGACGCCATTGTGGGGGCGGATGTATTCATCGGGGTGTCACAGCCCAACATGTTGACCGTGGATGACGTGAAGAAGATGGCTCGCGATCCGATTGTCTTTGCGATGGCTAATCCGATTCCCGAGATTGATCCGATTGAGGCGGCGCCGTATGTGCGGGTGATGGCGACCGGCCGTTCCGATTTTCCCAATCAGATCAATAACGTTCTTTGCTTTCCGGGGATTTTCCGCGGCGCCTTGGATTGCCGGGCCAGCCAGATCAACGAGGAGATGAAACTGGCTGCGGCGCATGCGATTGCGTCGGTTGTCTCGGATGAAGAGCTGAATGAATCCTATATTATTCCTAGCGTCTTCCATCAACAGGTCGTGGAGCGTGTTCGGGAAGCGGTCATCGAGGCGGCGATTCGGACTGGCGTTGCCCGCCGTCGTCCGCGCAGGACGGAGGTTTTTTCGTAATCGGCGAATGACATGTTCAAGCATTGGTGCCAATAAGTACTATCCTGTGACAGGCAGGATTTCCACCATCCATCGCGAATCTGATCAAAAGTGCAAGTTGATGCGAAGAAAAGGGAAGCATTCACGAGATTTTGGATGAAAATGAAAGGATGGTTTGGATTCGCGATGGGCATTCGTTGTCAATGCGGGGAAGGGATGGAAATCCAGCTTCGCACCTTGGTCTACCAAGGCCAAGTGGAAATAAAAAATGTGCCGGTCGCTTCTTGCCGCGCTTGCGGTCGAACGCAGGTCGTGGAAGAGGTGAAGCCGGAACTGAAAGCATTATTAAAAGAGTTGGGAGATCATCCGAAATCCCAACTCGTGGCTTTTCAAGAGGTGTCCTCTTTTACCCAGGAACTGGTAGAGGCGGCAGATGAAAGCCCAGGCAACCGGAAGGAGCACTGGACGGAAGCGATGTGCCGGATCAAGGTGGATGAACTGTTAGATCTGCTGCTTTTGGCTCGTTCATTGGACGAACACCGCTGGATCGAGGAGATTGAGCAGGAGCTCCGCGCCTGGACGCATCCTGTTTCAAGCGGATGCGATTTCCGGCTGTGATATGCTGATACAACTTCAAGTTTTGATATCGTGAAGATAATCACGGGTTACAGATTGCCGCTATAGTCCGTAATGGATGGCATCCCAGGCATCCAGTTTGGTTTGTACCTTCTTGATCACCGTATTTACAAATTCAGAGGTAGAAGCCGTTCCCCCCAGATCGGGTGTGCGGGTACCCTCTCGCACCACCTCGATGGTTCCTTCATAAATGGCGCGGGCAGCGATCGGCCCATGGTTATCCGGAAAGTGGTTCAAGAGCGCGGCGCAGGCCAAGATCATGGCCATCGGATTGGCGATATTCTTGCCGTACAGTGAGGGTGCTGTGCCGTGTGGGGCTTCGGCCATCACGACCCGTGTCTTGAGGTGGTCATCCAGGCTTAGGAGGAGCGACTCGGCGCCGGCAATGCTGCCGAACAGTTGAAGGACCAGGTCGCTAAGGCAGTCCCCGTCCCGGTTCAAGGCCGGAATGACCAGCGGCTCCCCCCCGGAGGAGACGAGCAGCGCGTAGGTCGCGTCAATCAGCTGCGGCTCGTATTCCACCTCTGGATGCCGTTTGCTGGCCGCGTCCATTTCCTCCTTTAGCATTCCTTCGTAGATCGGACTGACGGTGTATTTTGGACCGCCAAATACTTTTCCCCGCATCCGTTTGGCCTGCTGAAAGGCGTATTCCGCCACCGCCCGGCAGGTCTGGCGGTCAATCGTTTCGGTCCGGTAAGCCACTTCCTCCAGTCCTTCACCTTCTCGCCATTCCTTGGCGCCATAAGCATCGCCGACGGCCATGCGGACGACGGAGATGGGGGCATGAAGTCCGGCGATGGGGACGATCCCGGGTATCCGGCGGCCGGTTCGCACGATGACTTTGCCGTCTATCTCTTGCCGGAGTATGGCGTTGGGACTGCCGACATCCCCTTTCGCTTCCGGTGTGATGGTGGCCGCTTTAATCCCAAAGCCGGCCTGCTTCATCGCCTGCGCCGCCTCATAAACCACTTTGTTACGCGTTTGGCGGCGATTTTCAAGGCTCAGATCATATGTTTCCAACCATACCTCAAATCCGATCACCTGCGGCGCCAGGATGCGCAGGGCTTCCTCCAGCAACTCCTGTCCGGTCTGATCTCCCTTCATGACGATGACAGTGTTTGTCAAGACCATTCACCTCATTCATCTTCTCTTTTAACGATCTTGTTTCCCCTTCATTATAACCATCTAGCCTCGATGAAAGAAATTGGGTTCCCAAGAAATGTTTTTCTCAGGGAACTGGAAGCGCCGGATGACGGCGGCGGACAAATCCGTTATAATGGGTAAAATAAAGCGATGATCAAGGGAGTGGAGAGGTTTGGAAAGAAGCAGCCTGGATGGAAACAGCCTGGAAGTGTTGCGGCAGCGGCTGGATGAAATCAATGTCCAGTTGTTGAAGTGGCTCAATGAAAGGGCGGCCGTCGTGGAGAAAATCGGGCAATTGAAGGAAAAGCAGAGCGTCCAACGGTATGATCCGGTTCGCGAGTCGGAAATGTTGGCCAAGCTCATTGAGATGAACGAGGGTCCTTTTGATGATGCCACGATTCAACATCTGTTTAAGGAAATTTTCAAAGCCAGTCTCAACTTGCAGAAAGATGACAGCAAGGAGGCGCTGCTGGTCAGCCGCAAGCGAAAATCGTCCAACACCCATGTCAGGATTCGGGATGTGGTCCTCGGGGAACCGCATCGACCGGTGATGGTGGCCGGCCCCTGTTCAGTCGAGACCGAGGAACAGGTTCGCGCGGTGGCCGAAGTGATGGTTCAGCAAGGGGTCAAGCTGCTTCGTGGAGGGGCTTTTAAACCGCGCACCTCTCCATATGATTTCCAGGGACTGGGTGTGGAAGGGCTGCGCATATTGCGTCGAGTGGCCGATGAATACGGGCTGGCCGTTGTCAGCGAGGTGGTCACGCCCGGGGATTTGGAGCAGGCCGTGGAATACGTGGATGTCATCCAGATCGGCGCGCGCAACATGCAAAACTTTGCCCTCCTGAAAGAGGCTGGAAAAATGCGCAAGCCCGTTTTGTTGAAGCGGGGTTTGGCGGCAACCATGGAGGAGTTCATGTATGCCGCTGAGTACATTCTTTCGCAGGGGAATAACCAGGTGATGCTCATTGAGCGGGGTATTCGCACCTATGAGAAGGCAACGCGGAACACGCTGGATATTTCGGCGGTGCCGATTCTTAAGCAGGAGACGCATTTGCCGATACTGGTGGATATCAGCCATTCCACTGGCCGGCGGGATATTGTTCTGCCGATTGCCAAGGCGGCCTTGGCGGCAGGAGCCGACGGGATCATGGTGGAAGTGCACCCCAATCCCGCTGTGGCGCTTTCGGATGCCAACCAACAGCTGAACCTTGAGCAGTTTTCCGACTTGATGCAAGGGTTGCGGGAAGCAGGTTTGATTGAAAAATTGTCTTTTGTCGGTGCATAAGAGGCATAGGGTGAAACAAGGAGGTACGGCGCCGAATGAGTGTGACCATTTATGACGTGGCCAGGGAGGCGGGCGTTTCAATGGCCACGGTTTCCCGCGTGGTGAACGGAAACCCGAATGTCAAACCTTCCACGCGGAAAAAGGTGATGGAGACGATTGAACGTTTGGGCTACCGCCCCAATGCGGTGGCCAGGGGATTGGCCAGCAAGAAGACGACCACCGTCGGAGTGGTGATCCCGGATATCTCCAACCCATTTTTCGCCGAAGTCACCCGCGGTGTGGAAGATATTGCCAAAATGTACCATTATAACATTGTGTTAGGGAATTCCGATCAGCAAAAGCCGAAAGAGCTGGACTTGGTTAACACCTTTCTCGAAAAACAGGTGGATGGGCTGTTGTTTATGGGCAGGCTGATCACGCCGGAACACGAAGAATTATTTGATTCGGCACATGTGCCTATCGTGCTTTGCGCCACGCGGGATGAGAAGCGTCGTTTTCCCGCCGTAAACATCAATCATCGCCTTGCCGCGTCCGAGGCGACACATCACTTGATCGAAGGAGGACACCGGCGCATTGCGCTGATCGGTGGGTCTTTAGAGGACCCGCAGCGGGGTCTGGCCAAGTTTGAGGGGTACCGGGAAGCGCTGGAGACGGCCGATCTTCCCTTTGACGAAACATTGGTGAGGATTGGCGATTACCGGTACGATTCCGGCTTCGCGGCGATGCAGGAGTTGCTGGCACTGCCGGAGCCCCCGACCGCCGTTTTTTGCGCCAGTGATGAAATGGCCGTCGGCGCCATTCATGCGATTCAAGAGCATGACCTGCGAGTGCCGGAGGATGTTGAGGTGATTGGTTATGATAACATCCCGCTGGCATCCATGGTGCGGCCGAAGCTGACAACCGTCGGACAGCCGATGTACGATCTCGGGGCGGTGGCGATGCGGCTGTTGACCAAGTTCATGAATCATGAACCGGTCGAGGAACAGCGGGTTGTCTTGCTGCACCAGTTGATTGAGCGGGATTCCACGCGGATACGTCCCATCGGTGACGAATGAAGGTATTATCGGTGACGAACAAAAAGCACATGGCGGAGAGAGAATTCGCCGTGTGCTTTTTGTTCATCGGTAAAGTCGCTCACCATTTTGGGACATACCATAGCAGGCGTTCCAGGGTGCGGCGGTTTTTGGCTTCAATTTCCAGGCGGCGTGGAATCGGTTTCATCTGTGGGTCAAAAAGCATCGGCGGAAGGGTCACTGGGCTTTCCGCCTGCCAGTGATTCAGCCATTTTTGTGGCAATGGTTGGTCTTTGAGGTGTATGTCGTTCATTTCTGCCCACAGCAGCGTCCAGGCGCGTGGAACGACGCGCCAGATGTCATAACCGCCCCCTCCCAGGGCGATCCACCGGCCGTCGCACAGCTCGTGCGCCAATTGATGAACCAGCCGGGGGATGGCCTGGTACACGCGCATGGAAATGGCCAAGTGGGTGAGGGGATCAAAGCGATGCGCATCACAGCCGTTCTGGCTGATGATCACATCAGGGCGAAAGCCGCGAGCGGCGATGGGAAGGATGTGATGAATCATGTCAAGGAAAGAATCGTCTTCGGTAAACGCGTCCAAAGGCAGGTTGATGCTGTAGCCGAGGCCCGCTCCGGTTCCCCGTTCATCCACATCCCCCGTTCCTGGAAACAGGTAACGTCCGGTTTCGTGGATGGAGACGGTCATGACATTGGGATCGTCATAAAAAAGCCATTGAACGCCATCGCCGTGGTGGGCATCGGTGTCAATGTAAAGGACGCGCGCCTGGTATTTTTGACGGATATAGGCGATGGCTACGGCCGCATCGTTGAAAATACAAAAACCGGCTGCCTTGTTTCGCAATCCGTGATGCAGACCTCCCCCCAAGTTGAGCGCGTGCCGGACATGCCCCTCCATGACCAGTTCGGCAGCTACCAGCGTAGCGCCCGAGCTGAGCAGACTGGCTTTGTACATGCCAGGGAAGATGGGATTGTCTTCGGTGCCGAGTCCATATTCTTCCGCGTCAATGGGTTGTTTGGGCGTGTCATCTTCGGAGGGGTCCAACTGACGGACGGCCTGGACGAAATCTGCATCCAGGACCAGTTCCAGTTCTGTTTCCGTGGCCAATCGTGGGGTGATGATCTGTGCTGGTTGGATGAGATCCATGTTTTGCATCAAATCGAGAGTGAGAAGGAGCCGTTTCTGATTGAATGGATGATCATCATGGAACTTGTACGTTTGAAACGCCTCGCTGTAGACAAAGGCACAGTTTTGGATGGCCATACTGTTCTTCTCCCGCGTGATTGTCTGTTGATGGTTAGGTTGAGGTTATTATAGCATGTGCCGGTGTTTGTTTAAACCATGTGGCGGCGGAAACGGAGGCGGTCAAAGGCTTCGATGGAACTTTGCGGCACATTTTTTCCGATCCGGACCATCAAGGCATTCGCAGGGTGCGAGCAGATCTCCGGGTCATCAGTAGCCATCCATTTCAGACCGGCGCTGTTCATGACTTTTTCCATCACTTTGCGATAATCCCAGACGGACAGACCAGTGCGTTTTAAGTCCCAGTGCCAGCAGTATTCGGTCGTAAAGACGATGTAGTTTTCCATAAAAGAATCCATGAACGCGACCTTGAGAAGCGCCTTGGCCAACCCGCCATGGCGGTATTCCGGGGCGATTTCGATGGCCCCTAGTTCTAGCAGATCTTCCATTTGTCCATCTGACCAACTTTCCAGCGGATCGGGATACAAGAATGTCACATAGCCGACCGTCGTGGTTTCATTGTGTGCCAGGATAATCCTCGCTTCCTCAAAATCGGCGATCGCAATCAGCGCCTGGTGCTGTTTTGCCGGGATGCGGAATGCGTCACATCCTTCATGCAGCGGGTAACGAGCGACCGTTTCGCGCGATACGGGGCCTTCGAGCAAGAGCGGTTCCCCATTCGGTGTCACAAAGGGCATCGAATGGCACCGCTTGATGTGTTTCATTTTGACTTTCATTGCGCCGTGCCTCCTCTCCATGTGGAGTAACATCTGGTCTATTCATTATACTGGATCGGCTTGCGAGAAAAAACAGCGCCAACCGTGAATTCACAGAATGGTTACACATTGGGCAACACTTCTTTGCGGCGATTTCGGAATCATGGTACATTTTGATCAAACAGCAATACTGAAAAATCGGAAAGGGGGGCTTTGCATTTTGGGGCGCAAAACACAAGCGGAAATGATGGCGGAAATGACGCTTTTCCGGCTGCTCATTCGCCGCAAGCGCCGGTTTCTCGTGTGGGCCATTGTCTGTTTTATGACTTTTTATTTCTTTCTTCCTGTCTCGATTGGGCTGTTTCCGCAATGGATGAATCTGGCCTCGCCGTTATTGGATTTGCCTTGGGGATGGTTGTTGGCTTTTGCGCAAGTGTTGATGACCTGGCTTTTTGCTTGGGTTTATTGGCGCAAAGCCCAATCGTTTGACCAGTTGGTTGAAGCCATCAGACAGAGGAGTAAACGATGAATCTGACCACGTTTTTGCTTTTCCTTTGTATTGTGGGCAGTACCCTGATCATCACGCATTGGGCTGCCCAACGAAAACAGACGACGCATCAGTTTTATGCTGCCGCGGGAAGTCTAAGCGGGTTGCAAAATGGCATGGCGATTGCCGGCGATTATATCAGCGCAGCCTCCTTTCTGGGAATTACCGGCGTTATTGCGCTGGAAGGGTTTGACGGTTTTATCTATTCGATCGGCTTTCTCGTTTCTTATCTGATCGTGTTGTTTCTCATCGCTGAGCCGGTCCGCCATCTTGGAAGGTTTTCGGTTGGTGATGTGATCTGTTTCCGGTTTCCTGGACGGCGGATGCGCCTTGCGATGGCGGCGGGCACCTTCCTGATTTCCATTTTTTACATGATCCCGCAATTGGTGGCCTCCGGCCTGCTCATCCGGCTACTTTTGGGGCTCGATTATTCGGTTTCGGTGCTGGTGATCGGCAGCCTGATGACGGTGTACGTGGTTTTCGGGGGGATGATGGCTGCTTCCTGGGTACAGATTGTCAAAACGGTGCTGTTGATGTCAGGTACCTTTTTGCTTTCCCTGATGCTGTTGGCCCGATTTGACTGGAAGTTGTCCGCTTTGCTGCAGGAGGTGGTGACGGGTACGCCACTGCGGGAACAGTTCTTTTTGCCAGGGAACCTCTTTTCCTCGCCGCTGGAGATGCTCTCGCTGAACCTGACGCTGCTTTGCGGGACGGCGGGCTTGCCGCACATTCTGATCCGTTTTTTTACCGTGAAGACTGCGATTGACGTCCGTCGTTCCGTGATTACGGCCAGCTGGATCATCGGACTCTTTTATGTGATGACCCTCATATTGGGGTTAGGTGCCGTGGCGCTAGTCGGCTGGGGGCGGCTGGTGGCCACCGATCCGACTGGAAACTTGGCCGCTCCGCTGTTGGCAGAGGTGCTTGGCGGCGACTTTCTGATGGCCTTTATCGCGGCCATTGCCTTTGCCACTATTGTGGCTGTCGTCACGGGGTTGGTCATCTCCGCTACCACCTCCCTGGCGCATGATGTGTACAACCACGTTTTACGCGGCGGGTTGGCGACGGAAAAGGAGCAGCTGCGCGTGGCCAAATGGACGGCGGTCGGGATTGGGTTGATCTCCACCCTGTTCTCGCTGGGGTTGGAAAATCTGAATGTGGCTTTTCTCGTTTCGCTCACCTTTGTCGTTGCCGCTTCCAGCAATCTCCCTACGATTGTGCTGACAGTTTATTGGAAGCGTTTCAATGAGGTCGGAGCGATCGCGGGGATGGCCAGCGGGTTTTTAGCCTCCATGATTTTGCTGTTCTTTGGCCCCCATGTCATGAATCCTGAAGATGGCTGGATTGCCAGGGAGGCGATTTTTCCATTATACAATCCGGGCATTATCGCGATTCCGATCGGCTTTTTGGGCGCTGTGTTGGGGGCGCTTTTATCGCGTAAGCCGCTTGATCAGGCCCGGTTCGCGCGGGTCTTGGTACGAGCGCATACGGGCATCGATCCGCTGGATGAAGCAGGGGGGAAACAGATGTGGAACTCCTGACGCTCACCTTGTTTGAGAGGCTCGGCTTGCTTTTGGTGATCGCTTTTATGTTGACGCGCATCCCTGGGTTTCGCGCGCTTTTGGATCGGGAGGTTGATCGCAAAACGACAGGGATGCACGCGCTCATTTTCGGTCTCTTCGGCATTGCGGCAGCGCAGGCCGGGGTGGTGATGGACGGGGAGAGGTTTATCTCCCATTTTTGGGTGTTCTCGTTGGAAGCATCCCAGATGCTGGTCGATTCGTCGTTGGTGGCGATTGTGATTGCAGGGTTGTTGGGGGGGCCGGTTGTTGGGTTGGGCGCGGGTTGGGTCGCCGGTGTTTATCTGTTTTCCCTGGGAGGCATGGGAAGCTTGGCCAATCTTCTCGTGAATCCGCTCACTGGCTTTTTGGCTGGGCTGACCGCCCGTTTTTTTTCCGAGGAGCGGATCATCGCGCCCGCCAAGGCCTTGTTTATCGGCATTTTTCCGCCGATTTTAAAGATGGGTCTGCTGCTGGTTTTTACGGACGAACCAGAGATGACGGTGTCATTGGTCAATCTGATCGGACCGCCGCTGGTGATTTCCAACAGCGTGGCGATTGCGGTGTTTACGGCCATGATCCGATTGGCGATGCATGAACAGGAACAGGAGGCGGCACTGGCGACGCGGCGGGCCCTGGCGATTGCCGAAAAGGCGTTGCCTTATTTGGAAAATGAGTCGCCGGTGGAACGGGCGCGAGGGATTGCCGAGCTGCTCTACAGGGAGTTGAAAGTGGGCGCTGTGTCGGTGACGGATCGGGAGGCGGTATTGGCGCATATCGGCTTGGGCGATGATCACCATCGGCAAGGTGATCCCCTGATGACCCATCTGGCCCGGGAAGCGATTCAGAGAGGGAAAATTTATGTGGCTCATTCACGCGATGAAATCCGTTGCAGCCATCCCAGCTGTCCTTTACAGGCGGCGATCATCGTGCCGTTTTTCCAGTCAGGTGAAGTGATCGGGCTGATTAAGTTGTATTACGGTAAAGCCCATCAACTCCACGCGGTTCAGGTGGCGCTGGCGCAAGGGCTGGGGAAGCTGATTTCGAATCAGCTCAGTGCCGTGGCGGCTGAGAAGCTGCGGTTGTTGATTCGGGATGCAGAACTGCGGAATTTGCAGGCGCAGATCAACCCCCACTTTCTGTTCAACACCCTGCATCTGATCGCCACGCTGATTCGGGTGGATCCGGATATGGCGCGCCATATCACGGTCCAGTTGGGTCATTACATGCGCTTTAACCTCCGCCTGGCCACCGTTTCCCTGGTCCGGCTTGAACAGGAGTGCGAGCATTTGAATGCCTATCTGGAGATCATCCGGGCCCGCTTTGCCGAACGCTTGACGATCGCCTTCCGGATGGAAGAAGGTGTCGGAGAGGCCCTGTTGCCGCCATTCTCCATCCAGCCGTTGGTGGAAAACAGCATTACCCACGGGTTGCGCAATGTAGCTCATGGCGGGGAGGTAGAGATCGTGATTGCCAGAGAGGGCGGTTGGATTCGGATTGCCGTGCGTGACAATGGATGTGGGTTTCCAAAAACGATGTTGGGACAAGTGGGCCAGGTGCCATTTTCCGGTACGAAAGGAGGAGGCATCGGCCTGTATAATGTCAACCAGCGACTCATCGGGTTACTGGGGGAGTCTTCCCGCGTACATGTGCGCAACTTGCCAACGAAGGGGAGTGAGGTGTTTTTCCGGATCCCCCATCGGGAGATTGACGAGGAGGAGGGGATACGATGAAGATACGCGTCATGATTGTCGAGGACGAACGGTTGGCGCGAGAGGAGTTGGCCTATCTCTTGCGGCAGGAGAAGGATGTCACCCTGTGTCCCAGCGCAGAAACAGGCGATCAATTGCTGGAGTTGTATGTTCAATACCGACCGAATGTGATCTTTTTGGATATCCAGATGCCTGGGGCCTCCGGTGTGGAGGTGGCCCGTCGGCTGGTTTCTGAAGTGCAAGACGATAAGATTCCCTTGTTTGTCTTTACGACCGCCTACGACAATTACGCGGTGGAAGCATTTGAACTGGAGGCGGTGGATTATCTGTTAAAACCGTATGATGAGGCCCGTTTCAAGGTAACGATGGAACGGGTGCGCAAGCGCATGTCCAACATGCCAGTGACCGCCGTTCAAACCCAGTTGCCAGAAGTGCGGTTGGGCAAGTTGTTGATCGAGGATGGGGAGAGAATGGTGCTTCTCTCGCCGGAATCCATTTGTTACGCGATGCGTGTCGACCGATTATTAGAAATTCACACAGAAACGGAGACGATTCAAAGCCGGCTGACATTGCAAGAACTGGAGGAGAAACTGCGGGGATATCCCTTTTTTCGCACTCATCGGAGTTATCTGGTCAATCTGGATTACATCCAGGAGATCACGCCGTGGTTCAATGGCGCCTGGAATCTCATTCTGAAGGATGGAAAACAGAGTAAAGTCCCCGTCAGCCGAGCGGCGGCAAAGCGGTTGTTCGAGCTTCTGGAGTGGTGAACAAGGATGCTTGCCAAAAACCATTGTTTCTCGAGACATCGGCAAATGTTAGGATTCGTCGCCGTTTGGCATCGGTTATCGACAAATTAGACACGGGAATGAGCAATTGGGGTCTCTTTTTACTGCTACCCCCACATTCACGATATACTGAAAAAGTAAGCGCTTACTCCCTGATCTCGTGTTCAGAAAATTCATCGCTATCGTTCAGGACGCTGATGAATATCGGAATTGGAGCGGAAACGTAAAAATCGGGTATGAGTAAAATGTTTGTGGGTGAGGGCACTAAAAATCAGCCCCCTCATTAAGAACGGGTGAAACCCGTGCTTAATGAGGGGGACACCAAGCGAAGCGCGGTAGAAAAAGTGTGAAAAACAAATGGAACGAGGGCCC
>CAMTVR010000031.1:0-23346 GCA_947085265.1 uncultured Bacillus sp.
CGCGTTTTTCTTTCAGTTCGAATCGCTTTTTATCCCGATGCTCGGCAATGTCGTTGTCGATGTGTTTGAGAATGTTCTCCAGGACTTCTTTGAATGTTTGTTGAAGACAACGGAATAATGCCAGTTCCAGCTCTTTTAATGATGGGAAATTCATGATACATTGTTGCATGAGGGTTCCTCCTTTTTGTTTGAGTCAACAACTCTACTGTACAAAAAGAGGGGCCCTCGTTCCATTACTTTTGTCCCATATCCCATTTTTCCTACCGCGCTTCGCTTGGTGTCCCCCTCATGAAGAGAGCGGGTTCCCCCTCTCTTCATGAGGGGGCTGTTTTTTTGTGGCCCTCACCCACAAATATTTTACTCATACTGAATTGAGGGGGATTACAGCCCCCTCGCGCTCCCCCATTCTTCTAAACGTACGGACGTGAAAGGGACAGTCTTTTCTTGTGGCTCATGCCCTCTTCCAAGCCTCAAATCCAACTGCATGGGACATTCATGATGAGCAACGGGTTGTTTTCAATCATATACTCTTGTAAAGCCTTTTTTAAAGGGAGCGAAGGACATGGCTGCAATGGATAAGAGGAGGGGATATCAGCGGACAACAGGGAACGGTATTAACAATGTTGGTCCAATTGAGTTTGTCACTGCCCTGTTATTACTGTCCGGCAAGCTGGCGGTGGATGGCATTCTGCTGCGGCGGGTTGGGCACTTGACGATTTTTGTCATTGGGAAATATCGCGATAACTTTTTGCGCGACTTGGATATAGAGAAAATCGCGAAAATGGTAAAGAGCCATGACCCTCGTTCGCTCCAAGATTTACTCGAAGTTTACAAGAAAAGTATTCATAAACAATAATGGCAGGATGGCTGTTGGATGAAGGGGGTGTCCATATGAATGATGCCAATAAGAATGGGGCTGCCGCGTTATCTTTTCCCATCTTGATCTTTGTGCTTCTCACCATTTTCTTTTTTGGCGAGGAGAGCCCCAGGGAGATAAACAGGCTCCTAGGATTTTTGGACTAGCCATCGCAGGCTGTTCAGCTGTGTTGTATAGAATATTTCGTTACTTGACGGGAGGATCCTATAAAGAGAATAATAAAAATCGAGTAAGCATAGAGCATTCGCTACTGAATTCATCATGAAACCGTGGTTTTGGAAGGGGGTTGAAACAGTTGAGCGAGATCACGCGCGAACAAGTGCAGCACGTGGCCAATCTGGCCAGACTGAAGTTGTCTCTTGAGGAAGAGGAACGATTTACCCGTCATCTCAATGACATTCTTTTGTTTTTTCAACAATTGAACGAACTGGATACCCAGGACGTGCCTCCTACCAGTCACGTGTTGGATATGAACAACGTGATGCGGGAAGACGAAATGAGACCCTCTTGGCCGCGGGAAGACGTGTTGAAAAACGCTCCCGACCATGAGAACGGTATGTTCCGGGTACCCGCTGTCATCGAAGAATAGGAGGTTTGCGCAGATGTCTCTGTTGGAAAAACGCCTGACGGAGATCCACAGCGATTTACATAACAAGGAGTATACCGTTTTGGACTTGGTTCGGGAGTCGCGCCAGCGAATTGATGCTGTGGACGGGAAGGTGAAAGCTTTCTTGAGGTTGAATGAAGCTGCCGAAGAGAAAGCGAAAGAATTGGATGAACAACTGTCCAAACAGAAAGAGTGCGGAATACTTTTTGGCTTACCGATGGGCGTGAAGGACAACATTGTCACCAAAGGCATGATAACCACTTGCGCAAGCAAGATTCTGGCAAATTATGATCCCATTTACGATGCGACGGTGATGGAACGCCTCCATGCTGGACAAGCCGTCATGATGGGAAAATGTAACATGGACGAGTTCGCCATGGGATCCTCCACGGAAAACTCAGCCTTTCAACTGACTTACAATCCTTGGAACCTCGAGTATGTCCCCGGTGGTTCTAGTGGCGGTTCGGCAGCGGCTGTGGCGGCAGGAGAAGTTTATTTTGCGCTCGGTTCCGATACTGGCGGCTCCATCCGCCAACCAGCGGCTTTTTGCGGCGTGGTGGGACTGAAGCCGACATACGGGCTGGTCTCGCGGTTCGGATTGGTCGCCTTCGCCTCTTCTCTGGATCAAATTGGTCCCCTCACCAAGAACGTGGAGGATGCGGCCTATGTGTTACAGGTCATTGCCGGTTATGATCCATTGGATTCCACGTCCGCCAATGTGAAAATCCCCGATTACATCAGCGCTTTAACGGGAGATGTTAAGGACTTGAGAATCGGCGTGCCAAGAGAATATTTGGGGGAAGGCATCGACAGTGAGGTCAAAGACTGCATCCTTCAGGCCCTTCACGTGCTGGAAGGGTTAGGGGCTGTCGTGGACGAAGTCACCTTGCCGCATTCGGAATATGCGGTGGCTACATATTACATCATCGCTTCCTCTGAGGCTTCTTCCAATCTGGCCCGTTACGATGGCGTTCGTTACGGCATGCGCGTGGATGATGCCGAAAACTTGCTGGATATGTACAAAGAAACACGCAGCCAAGGGTTCGGCCAAGAGGTGAAGCGCCGCATCATGTTGGGAACCTATTCATTAAGTTCCGGTTATTACGACGCCTACTATTTGAAGGCGCAAAAGGTCCGTACATTGATTCGCCGGGACTTTGAGCAGGTGTTCGAGAATCATGATGTGATCATCGGGCCGACCACGCCGACGACGGCGTTTAAGATTCGCGAGAAGATTGAAGATCCGTTGACCATGTATCTCAACGACATCCTCACAATTCCAGTGAATTTGGCAGGCTTGCCGGCCATCAGCGTGCCTGCCGGATTTGCGTCCAACGGGCTGCCTGTCGGCTTGCAAATTATCGGAAAGGCGTTCGATGAATCGACCGTGTTGCGGGTGGCGCACGCTTTCGAGCAGCAGACCGACCACCATCAGAAGCGCCCGGCATTATGAGAAAGGGGATTCTTCATGAGATATGAAACCGTGATTGGACTTGAGGTGCACGCGGAATTATCGACGGAATCGAAAATCTTTTGTGGTTGTTCCACTCAGTTCGGCGCACCTCCCAATACCAATACGTGTCCCGTCTGCCTGGGGCATCCCGGCGTCTTGCCGGTGTTGAACCGGCGAGCCGTGGAGTACGCGATGAAAGCGGCTTTGGCGCTGAATTGCGAGATTGCCGAACATACCAAATTTGACCGTAAAAATTATTTCTACCCCGATCTGCCCAAAGCCTATCAAATCAGCCAGTATGATCAGCCCATTGGACAAAACGGATGGATTGAAATCGAAATCGACGGACGGAAAAAGCGGATCGGCATCATCCGCCTGCATTTGGAGGAAGATGCGGGAAAATCGATGCACCAGGAGGGGGGCTTTGATACCCTCGTCGATTTCAACCGCGTTGGCGTGCCGCTGATTGAGATCGTTTCCGCGCCGGACATCCGTTCTCCGGAAGAGGCGCGTCTGTACTTGGAGAAGCTGCGATCGATTCTCTTGTACACCGAGGTTTCCGATGTGAAAATGGAAGAAGGATCCTTGCGCTGCGACGCCAATATCTCTTTGCGTCCTGTGGGTCAAAAAGAATTTGGCACCAAGACGGAACTGAAAAACATGAACACGTTCAGCGGCGTGCAACGGGCGCTCGAATACGAAGAAAAACGACAAGCGAAAGTGCTTGACGCCGGGCATCAAGTGGTGCAGGAAACGCGCCGCTGGGATGAAAATCGGAAAGAAACGGTCGCGATGCGTTCCAAAGAAGAGGCGCACGATTACCGCTACTTTCCGGAGCCGGATCTGGTCACGCTTCACATCACACGGGAATGGGTGGACGAGATCCGAAAAAGTCTCCCCGAACTGCCCGATTCGCGCAAAGCGCGGTATGTACGGGACTATGGCCTGCCCGAGTACGATGCCGAAGTCATTACGGCGTCCAAAAAGATGGCCGATTTCTTTGAATCGGCTGTGGCCACCGGAGCGGATGCCAAGAGTGTTTCCAACTGGATCATGGTTGAGCTGCTCGGTTACTTGAACAAGAATAACCTGGAGATTGACCAGGTGAAGCTGACCCCGCAAAACCTGGCAAAGATGGTCCAGTTGATCGAAAAAGGAACGATCAGCGGCAAAATCGCCAAAACCGTCTTTGCGGAGATGTTGGAAAGCGGGAAAGATCCGGATGCCATCGTAAAAGATAAAGGATTGGTACAGATCAGCGATGAGGGCGCGATCAAGGAGATTGTCGTGAAAGTGGTTGCCGCCAACCCGCAGTCGGTCGAGGATTACCGCAACGGAAAAGAACGCGCCTTGGGATTCCTTGTTGGACAAGTGATGAAAGAAACCAAGGGGAAAGCCAACCCGCAGTTGGTCAACAAACTTTTGGTGGAAATCCTTCACGGTTAGATGGACGAAGCGGTTCACATCGTGTTTGCCCGAAAAGGCCATCCAGCGCCCCGGCTAAAGAAAAGGATGCACAGTGCTGTTGGGAGGGAGGGAAAAGTCTGAAAGCGGTCATGTTGCAAGGCACGGCGTCTGATGTGGGAAAAAGCGTTCTCTGCACGGCGCTGTGCCGAATTTTTTACGAGGACGGCTACCGGGTGGCTCCGTTCAAGGCTCAGAATATGGCGCTTAATTCATATGTCACGGCGGACGGCGGCGAAATTGGCCGGGCACAAGGGGTGCAGGCGGAAGCGTGCGGCATTGAAGCGACCGTGGAGATGAATCCGATCTTGTTAAAACCGAAACAGGACATGATTGCCGAAGTCATTGTGCGCGGTAAGCATTACGCCGATGTGGAGGCGAGCGCTTACGGAGAAGAATACGTCCACAAACTGCTGCCAGTCGTGCAGGATTCGCTGCAACGCCTGGCCGAGGAGTACGACATTCTCGTGATCGAAGGTGCAGGCAGTCCGGCAGAGATTAATTTGAAGCAACGCGATATCGCCAACATGCGGGTGGCTGAACTGGCTGATGCGCCTGTCGTGCTCGTCGCTGACATCGATCGGGGGGGCGTTTTCGCGTCCATTGTGGGGACACTTGCCTTGCTCGAGGAAAAGGAGCGAAAACGGGTAAAAGGATTCGTGATCAACAAATTTCGCGGCAAACGTTCACTTCTCCAGTCCGGGCTCGACTGGTTGGAAAAAGAGACTGGACTTCCGGTGCTCGGGGTGATTCCCTATATGGAAACAGGTATTGAGGCGGAAGATTCCCTCGCGCTGCAAAGCCTCCGCTTGAAAAAGCAGGACGAAGCGGCCGAAGCATTGAATGTCCACGTGATTTGCCTTCCACGCATCTCCAACTTTACGGATATTGATCCGTTGTATGATGAACCTGGAGTCAACGTGCGCCTCGTTTCGAAAGCCGATGATTGGGGCGATCCGGATATTATCATCGTTCCAGGAACAAAAAACACCACCGAAGACCTTGTATGGTTGCAGCAAAGCGGATTGGCCAAGCGCATTATCGCAGCCGCGGAAGCGGGGACGCATGTTGTCGGCATTTGTGGCGGGTATCAGATGCTAGGCAAAAAATTGTTGGATCCGCTTGGCGTTGAATCAAAACATGAGGCGTTGGACGGCCTTGGACTTTTGCCGGTCGCAACAACATTTGTCGTTGATAAGAAAACGGTGCGGACGGAAGGTGTGATCATTGGCGGCCGCTTTGCCGTGGGTCAACGGGTGACAGGGTATGAAATCCACCTCGGACGGACCAAAGGGGAAAAAGGCAGTCAACCCTTTATCCACCTTGCGGATGGGCGTACCGATGGCACGATTGCGGGTGACGGGTGCGTTTGGGGAACTTACTTGCACGGCATTTTTCATAACCGCGCGTTCACTCGCGTCTGGCTGAACCATATTCGGCGCGAGAAAGGAATGGCCCCGGTGGCGGAACACGTCGTTTCCGAAGCCGCGCGCAGAGAGGCGAGTTACCGCGCCCTCGCCTCCCTGGTTCGTTCCCACCTCGATATGCAGAAACTTTATGGAATTATGGGGATGGGGTGATTGTTGAAAGAAAGGAGGAATCGGCTTGACGCAGCGCAGGGTCGTCATCGCTGGAACGGGGAGCGGGGTGGGCAAGACAACGCTCACTGTTGGGATTATGGCTGCCCTCAAAGCAAGGGGATATCAGGTTCAAGGATTCAAGTGCGGCCCCGATTATATCGATCCGACGTTTCATCTGGCTGTTACGGGAAGGGTTTCCCGTAATTTGGACAGCTGGATGTTGGATCGCGAGGTTGTAAAAGAAATTTTCGCCCGTGCGGCGAAGGATGCGGATATATCGGTGATTGAAGGCGTGATGGGATTTTATGACGGGAAAAACCCGGCGACGAACGAGGGCAGCACGGCAGAGATTAGCCTGATCACGCAAAGTCCCGTTGTGCTCGTGCTGAATGTCCAGAGTGTCGCGCGAAGCGCTGCCGCGATCGTCAAAGGGTTTCAAAGCTTTTGTGACGAAGCGCGAATTGCCGGTGTGATCGCAAATCAAGTGGGCAGTGAAGGACATTACCGCATTGTTAAAACAGCCATCGAGCAAGAATGTGGAATTCCGGTGATCGGGTATTTGCCGTGGGAAGATGGATTTAAGATTCCGGAACGACATCTTGGGCTCATCCCCGCGCTCGAAAGAGGGGGGATGGGGACCTTTTTCCGGCGCTTGGGAGAACGGATTGAGGCAACGATTGATCTTGAGCGATTGCTGTCCATCGCGGAGGCGCCGCCACTAAGGGTGCAACCGCGCTTGTTTGCCCGTCCGGCAAACATGGGACAAGGAAGAGTACGGATTGCTATTGCCAAAGATGCCGCATTCCATTTCTATTATCCGGAAAACGTCGAGCTGCTTGAAGCGTTTGGGGCGGAATGCATCTATTTTTCCCCGCTGAAAGGTGAGGAGGTTCCGGAAACGGCAGATGCCCTATATATCGGGGGCGGTTTTCCGGAGGAATTCGCCGCGGAACTGGCGAGGGATGAATCGGTGAAAACGTCGGTTCGCGCGGCGATTGAGCGGGGGTTGCCGACGCTCGCCGAGTGCGGAGGTTTCATGTACCTCACGGAGGCCATCGTCACGACCGACGGCGCACGCTATCCGATGGTCGGTGTCATTCCCGGTGAAGTAAAGATGCAAAAAAAACTGGCCGCATTGGGGTATCGGGAGGTGAGGGGATGCAGAGGGAATTACCTCCTCGCTCCCCATGAAGAGGCGCGCGGTCATGAATTTCATTATTCGACGTTTACGGCCAGTGAATCACTCCCTCACGCGTTCGTAACAAAAACATCGTCCGGGCTGAAGCCGGAAGGCTGCCTGATCAAAAATGTGATCGCCGGGTATACCCATTTGCATTTTGCTTCCGCGCCGCAAATCGTTTCGCGATGGATTGAGAAAATTTTTCAAGTCAAAGGAGCAAAGCCCGCGTGGCGAGAAATCAAGGGTGATTCCGCCGAGTGAAGTGGTAACCGGAAGAATAGTTATGAATGCTGCCCCTGCCAGGAGCGCTGGAACTGGCCCGTGCAGACATAGTTGGCCGGTCCAGTCATGTAAACATGGCCGTCGTCATGCCATTCGATGCGCAGGCTTCCGCCGGGAAGGTGCACGGTCGCCTCTCGGCCCGCCAGATCCTTGAGGTGGGCTGCTACCAGAACGGCGCAGGCCCCGGTTCCGCAGGCGAGGGTGATCCCCGATCCCCGTTCCCAAGTGCGCATGCGGAGATTCGTCGCATCCAGAACCTGCACGAAATGGACATTGGTCCGCCGGGGAAAGAGTGAGTGATACTCCAGACGGGGTCCCCAGTAGGCCAAGTCCACAGCAGCGACATCGTCGACAAAGATCGCGATGTGCGGATTCCCCATGGAGACAGCCGAAAAAACGAAACGGCGCTCTTCCACTTCCAGCTCCGCATCAAGTACGAGCTCTCGTTCGGGGCCTGCCATAGGGATATCGGCGGAGCGCAGATGAGGCCTGCCCATGTCCACCTTTACGGCCGCTACCTGGCCTTCCTCCCCGAGGATTAGCTCCGGCACTATGGTACCGGCCAACGTTTGAACCGGAAAGCGGGTCTTGTTGGTGAGACCAGCGTCGTAGACGAAGCGAGCAAAACAGCGCATCCCATTGCCGCACATCTCTGCTTCCGAACCGTCGGCGTTAAAGATGCGAAAGCGAAAGTCATGGTTGGGAGCTGTCGGAGGGAGAACACAGATGAGTCCGTCACTGCCGATGCCAAAGTTCCGGTCGCTGACGGCCCGGGCCAGCTCTGGCAGTCGCTCCTCTGGCACCTGCTCTTCGATGTTATTGATGTATATGTAATTGTTTCCAAGACCCTCCATCTTCGTAAATTTGACCATGGCGCCGCATTCCTCCCCCATTTGCTATCTGGACGAGATTACCATTTATATACATTTTTATACAAAAAAAGTAAGCGCTGAACAGTTGCTTTTAGTTTAACAATCGTTTTATATGGTGTCAATAAAAGGTGAAAACCGCGCTTTTACTTCAACGTTCTGTCACGCCAGATTTGCCAAAACATAAAACAACGAAAGCAATACATATTGATTTCGATAGGTTCTTTGAGTTAAAATGTCTACCAACCCAGGCCGGATACTTCGTGACTGTCTGGCAGGTGAGGAGAGAGCCCTGCTGTGGCCTGCCCTGAAAAATTTGTCGTTGGGGTAGGATGAACGTATGAAAGCTTCATTTGTTTTGTCGTCCATGAAGAGTAATCATGTTATTGCAACGAAGAGTGGGACTTTTCACTTCAACGGCGAATGTGTTATAATAAAAAATCGGGCGAAAGTGCTGCGCAAGTAAGTTGGTAAAATTCGGTATTTGGAACATGGTTCCATGAGTTTGAGAAGATCGCGAATACCTGGGCATTTGCTGTCTGAAACGGCAGAACTGGATTCGGAAACTTCACTAGAAACAAACGATAGGCGTGAATACCGAGGTGGTCTTCAGCCAGGTGTGAATTTCGGCAGCGGCAATTTTCTCTGCGGTCTTGATTATCTGAATCGCGCAAGCAAGATGCAGGTATCGGCTTGTTTGACCCTACAATTTTCCCATTTGTTGCTATGATGCGGCTTATTATGAATTCGAAGGGCGTCTCTCCTGTAGGAGGTTCAGACAAATGCTCCTGTAATGCCTCCGGCGAACACCTCGTTCAATCACCTTCGCAAAAAACGCTTCGATCATGATTTGTTCCATGAGCTACATTGAACGTTATCAGATCGGGCATGGGTTGTTTAAACGTTGGTTCAAAAACAGCACTGCTTACAAATCGGAGCGCAATCTGGAAACAGACACATAAAGTAGAAGAAAAGGTGCAGGATTTCCCAGTACAGGCTCTTGCATTCACGATCCGAGGTCATTCGCGATCTATCTCAACATTGCCATCGTCTAAGGGGGTGACTTGAGATTCGAAAAGCTATTTCAGTCTCTTAGGGGACTGGGAATGGCTGATATGTCTTCGCGAAATTTGCTTTCAAAAATTACGGTAAAGAGGAGGGTCTGCCCACTTATGTTGCTTCGCCACTCTCATATGTTGATCGATGGTACCCCTGATACTCATACTTCTGCCACTCACGACTTGGATACGCGCGTCTACAAAGAGAAAGCAGGGCGGACCCCGTTACCTGAGCATGACGCCTGCGGCGTCGGATTTATTGCCGCAAGTAACGGACGCCCGTCCCACGATTTGGTTCGATTAGGGCTCACCGCGTTGCATCGGTTGCGCCATCGTGGCGGTGTTGCTTCAGATGGACGGACCGGTGATGGTGCCGGCGTCATGACGGAGATCCCTCATAAAGTCCTACAGCGGGAGCTGGCCAACCGCTCACTGCAGTTACCATCTGTGGGCGATTATGCCCTGGCTGTTTGCTTTATGCCTTGCGAACATGGCCTTCGTGAGCGAGCGCAACGCCTGTTTGAGGAGGTATGCCGCCGCCATGGGCTGTCCGTGTTGGCCTGGCGGAGCGTACCGGTGGACGAAACTGTCCTCGGACGCATTGCGGCGGCCACGCGGCCTGACCTGTGGCATGCGGTGATCGTGCGTTCATCCTCGATTTCAGCAGGCCGTCCCTTTGAACGGGCCCTGTATCTTGCCCGGCGGGATTTTGAGCGGGAAGTGAGACGGCAACGCTGGGTGCCTCAACAAGCTTCCAGCTCCACCGCTGACTCCACACTTGCTACGGATGAAGCGCCCTACGTTGCTTCCATGTCCTCCCGGACGGTGGTTTACAAAGGCCTGCTCGTCGCTGAAGACTTGGACCGGTTCTACAGGGATCTTCGTGATCCATCCTTTGAGACGCGTTTCATTACTTTTCACCAACGATACAGTACCAATACAACACCTAATTGGCAGCGAGCTCAGCCCTTCAGGGTGCTTGCCCACAACGGGGAGATTAATACCCTGCAAGGGAATGTCAACTGGATTGCTGCGCGGGAATCGCTTTTGTCCGCGCTTGACTGGCCAGAGGCTACCTTGGAACGTTTACGTCCCGTCATTGACGCGGACGGTTCCGATTCGGCTATGTTGGACAACGTGGCAGAACTGTTGACACTAGCTGGCCGGGACATCCGGCACACACTTCTCATGCTGGTGCCTGAGGCCTGGGAAAAAGTGCCTGACTTGTCGGCAGAACTCAAAGACTTCTATTCTTTTCATGCTTGCCTGACAGAGCCCTGGGACGGACCGGCGGCCCTTGTGTTCAGCGACGGTCGTTGGGTGGGGGCACGCTTGGATCGCAACGGTTTGCGGCCCATGCGCTATACTGTTTTGGACGACGGGCTGGTTGTGGCTGCCTCAGAGACCGGTGTCGTCGATTTCGATCCGCATCGGGTACTCGAGAACGGCAAACTTGGCCCCGGGCAGATGATCGCTGTTGATCTTGATGAAGGTCAGGTCTGGCACGATGAAGAAATCAAGACCCAACTAGCGCAACAGAAGCCTTATGGTGAGTGGGTGCGCCGTGGCATCCATACCCTAGATGTCGCTGATTCTCAGAAATCGGACACACTTGTGAATGCATCGGTTGTTTCGGTGCCTTCCCCCCGGATGCTGACGATCTTTGGCTATACCAGTGAAGAAGTCACTGTGATTTTGCGACCGATGGCGGAAAACGGAAAGGAACCTGATGGTTCGATGGGCGACGACACCCCTCACGCCGTGTTTTCACATGTCCATCGGCCACTTCACCATTATTTCAAACAGCGTTTTGCGCAGGTGACCAACCCGCCCATCGATCACTTGCGGGAAGAACTGGTTTTCTCACTGACAACCCGTCTCGGTGCGCGGCCCAACCTGCTTGCAGAAGCGCCGGAACAGGCGCTGATGATCGAACAACAAAGTCCTGTCTTGACCGATGCGCAGTTGGCCCGGTTGAAGGATCTCGGAGCGCAGCACCCGCAGTTTCGCAGTGTCGTGCTGGAGATGCTTTTCCCGGCCACCGGTCCTGATGCTTTGGAGCCTGCTCTGGAGGAGCTGTGCCGGCAGGCTGAAGAAGCTGTCGATGCCGGTTGCACGATCTTGATTTTAAGCGATCGCGGCGCAAATGCCGAGCGGGCACCCATACCTGCCTTGCTGGCCACTGGAGCAGTCCATCACCACTTGCTGCGGGCTGGCAAGCGGGCGCGGACGTCTCTTGTGGTGGAAAGTGGCGAGCCACGTGAAGTTCACCATTTCGCCACCTTGATCGGTTATGGTGCGGCTGCCATCAATCCCTACCTGGCATTAGCAGTGGCACGCGAATTGGGGGATGAGGCCAACTTCATTCAAGCTGTCGAGGGCGGGATCAAGAAAATCATGTCCAAAATGGGCATCTCGACCCTGGACGCGTATATGGGCGCGCAGATCTTTGAGGCCATTGGTCTGGCTCCCGAAGTGATCGAACGGTGTTTTGCAGGTACACCTTGCCAAGTGGGTGGCAATCGTTTCCGCGAACTGGCAGAGGATATCCTCTATTGGCACGGACTCGCTTTTCCGGAATCGGGAACCGTATCCGATTTGTCCGTGGCAGAGGATGCGGATGTCCATGAAGGAGATGGTTCTGCTCTCAATGTGACAAAAACCACCGTCAAAGGGTATGGTTTCTATAAATTTAAGAAGGACGGCGAAAACCACGCCTTTAGCCCCGAGGTTGTGAAAGCATTGCATCGGGCAGTACGGGATGAGTCAGGGGCGCAGAGCGGGAACATCTCCGCGATCAGTGACCTTTACCGGCACTTCAGTCAATTGGTACACGGAGGCCAGACCAATCAGATTCGGGATCTGTTGGACTTTCGCTCTGATCGGCAACCGATCTCGGTGGACGAAGTGGAACCGGTTGAGGAAATTGTACGTCGTCTGTCGACGGGTGCCATGTCCATCGGGGCGCTTTCACCAGAAGCCCATGAAACGTTAGCCATTGCGATGAACCGGCTAGGAGCCCGTTCCAATTCTGGGGAGGGCGGTGAAGATCCGGATCGTTTCGGCACCGAGCGAAACAGTGCGGTCAAGCAGGTGGCTTCGGGCCGCTTTGGTGTCACTCCTGCTTATTTGGCCTCCGCTACAGAAATTCAAATCAAAATGGCTCAGGGTTCCAAGCCCGGCGAAGGAGGTCAGATCCCTGGACACAAAGTGACGGATCTGATCGCCCGCTTGCGTCACACTGTCCCAGGCGTCCCTCTAATTTCGCCGCCACCGCATCACGATATTTACTCTATCGAGGATTTGGCCCAACTGATCTATGATCTCAAACAGGCCAACCCTGAAGCCTTGGTCTCTGTTAAACTAGTGGCGGAGAAGGGTGTTGGCATCATTGCATCCGGTGTGGCCAAAGGGTACGCGGACATCATTGTCATTAGCGGCCACAATGGAGGGACTGGCTCATCTCCCCTGACCTCGATCAAACATGCGGGACTGCCGTGGGAGCTTGGGCTGGTCGACACCCAGCGGATGTTGGTGGCCAACGGTTTGCGCTCGCGTGTGACTGTGCGGGTCGATGGCGGATTGAAAACGGGCCGTGACGTGGTGATGGCTGCTTTGTTGGGAGCCGATGAATTCTCATTCGGCACTTCTGCCTTGGTGGCAGAAGGTTGTCAAATGGCTAGGGTGTGCCATAACAACACCTGCCCGGTAGGCATTGCCACCCAGGCAGAGCGGCTGCGGAAGAAGTTCCCCGGTACTCCAGAGCATGTCATCACGTACTTCCTCAACATTGCCCAGGAAGTGCGGGAAATTCTGGCTCAGTTGGGATATCGTCGCCTGGACGAGGTGATTGGCCGTTCCGATTTGTTGGTCCAACGTTCTACTGGCAATGTACGGGCTGATCAAGTCGACCTGCAAGAGATCTTGATTCCGGCATCTGATTGGGCCAATGACGAGGCGGTGACGTTGCACCGGTCACAACTTTCCAATCCACTGCCGGTGACAGATACCTTGGGCCGCAGGATTGCTGTTGAGTTGCGTGCAGCGATAGAAGAGGCCCAGCCAGTGGAGCGCGCATACGAGATTCGCAATACCGATCGTACCGTGGGCGCAACGGTGGCGTGGGAAATCGCCCGCCGGTACGGGGATCAGGGCCTGTCTCCAAACACCGTTCGGCTCGCGTTTCGCGGCGTGGCCGGACAGTCTTTCGGGGCCTTCTCTGTCAACGGCATGCATATGCAGCTCATTGGTCGTGCGAATGACTATGTCGGAAAAGGCATGGCGGGCGGCGAGATCGTGATTCGGCCTGAGCCGGGCGCCCCCACAGATCCGGAGCGGAACGTGATCATAGGGAACACGGTACTTTATGGAGCCACCAACGGAACGCTGTTCTGCGCAGGTGCAGCCGGAGAGCGCTTTGCTGTTCGCAACAGTGGCGCCACTGCCGTTGTGGAAGGCGTGGGCGACCATGCGTGCGAGTACATGACAGGCGGAACGGTGATTGTGCTTGGCCGCGTCGGCCGCAACCTTGGCGCTGGAATGGCGAACGGAAAAGTGTTTGTATACGACCCCGAAGGACAATTGTCGCTTCGTTATCACCAGCCGTCTGTACGGATTGAGCGGGTAACCGACGCGTCCAGTGTTGGCAATCGTGACGTTGAGGAGCTGCGGTCTCTGATAGCTGCCCACGCCGAACGCACAGGAAGCCCGCGGGCCAAGGATCTGCTCGACCGGTGGGATGAAGTGCTCCACCACTTCTGGCGAGTCATCCCGTTGGCCGCAGAGGCCATGGCGAACGAGGATGTTGACGCCTCGAAGCATCAGTCGGTAGCCGCAGCATCTGGACGCGACTGATGGATTTGATACAGGACGCACTGGTCCGGCTTCTGTATGTAAAAGGCTCACAGATAAGGCCATGAAAGAAAAAGATACAAAGAAACAGAAGAAGGGATGAGGCACCATCGATGGTACTCATCCCTCTCTCGAATTGTGTTCAGGCGTTCAGCGAATGACCACCCGGTAGCGCCGCATCCACACATCAACCTGTACTAAATAAGCCAGGAGTTGCGGGAGCCGCATGAGCTGCCCAAACCAAGGCAGGTCGAACTCTGCTTCCGCACGGATCAGATTCTGAACGGCCGGCACGTTGATCAGGGAGCGCAGCGGTGAAGTGGAATCCTCAAGGATTGTATCGACCCAGTTGCGCATGGCTGTCAGATAGGCGGGATGAAAGGTCTTAGGGTAGGGACTTTTCTTTCGGGAAATCACCGTGTCGGGAAGCACACCATCCAGTGCCAGACGCAGTAATCCTTTCTCTCGCCCGCCGACTGTCTTCATTTCCCATGGTACGTTCCAGACATATTCCACCAATCGGTGGTCACAGAATGGAACGCGAACTTCCAGGCCCACTGCCATGCTCATGCGATCCTTGCGATCGAGCAGCACGGGCATCCAGCGGGTCAAGGTCAGATAAGCGATCTCCCGTCTCCGGGCGGCTGCTGGTTCCTCACCTTTCAGGCGTGGCACCTCGGTCAGGGCTTGCTGGTAACGTGCTGTCAAGTAATCCTGCGGCCGGATGTGGTGGATCACCTCTGGGGCGAGCACCTGCAGGCGTGCGTCCAACTTCAGTGACCAGGGAAAAGTGTTCGCCAGCAGCGCGTCCCTCCGGAAGAACCACGGGTAACCGCCGAAGACTTCGTCCGCCCCTTCTCCGGATAATGCCACTGTGGTCTCTTTTTTGATTTCCTGGCAGAAGAGATAGAGAGAGCTGTCGATGTCTGCCATCCCGGGCAAGTCGCGCGCCTCCACCGCACTGGTTAACGCTTCGACCAGCCCTGCCGTCTCAATGCGTACCGTGCGATGACTTGTACCCAAGTAATCCGACACGACACGTACGTAGGGGGCGTCGGCTTCGGGCTGGAAGTCATTAGGGCGAAAATAGTGTTCGTTGCCGGCATAATCCACGGAGTATGTTCGCAGTGGAGCGCCTCCCTGTCGCGCGATGGCCCGGGCGGCAAAAGCGGTGATGGCGCTAGAGTCCAGGCCGCCTGACAGGAGGGTGGAAATCGGCACATCGGACACCAGCTGCCGCTCAGCGGCATCGGCTAAAAGGGTTTTGACCTGAGTGACAGTGTCCTCGAGCGTATCTTGGTGGGGCTGGCTGACCAATTTCCAGTAACTGCTCTCGTGAAGGCCGCTGCGCTCCCAAATCAGAAAGTGTCCAGGGAGCAGCTCGCGAACATCTTTGAACACACCGTGGCCGGGGGTTCTTGCCGGTCCAATGACGAAGATCTCCGCAAGACCCTCTGCGTTTATTTCCGGCTGTACAGCGGGATGGGCCAGCAGCGCCTTTAGCTCTGAAGCAAAGAGAAATGTGTTGCCACGCTGTGTATAGAACAAGGGTTTGATACCGAGGCGGTCTCTGGCCAGGAATAGTCTCTGATCACCTTCGTCCCAGATCCCGAAGGCGAAAATACCGTTCAGTCGTTCGAGGCAGTGGACGCCCCATTCGATAAACGAGACCAGCACCACCTCGGTGTCGGAGTGACTGCGGAACTGATGTCCACGGGCCTCAAGCTCGCGGCGCAGCTCACTGGTATTGTAGAGCTCGCCGTTATAGGTCAAGATAAACCGGTGTTTGCCACGGTCACGAATCATGGGTTGCCCACCACCTGCGGGGTCGATGACGATCAGACGACGGTGACCGATCGCGGCATGTTGGGAGATCCAGTAGCCACAGTCGTCCGGGCCGCGACACGCGAGTGTGTTGGTCATAGATTCCAGCACGAGGCGCTGCCCGGTTAGGTTTTGTTCATAATCGATCCAGCCTACAATGCCACACATGGATTTGCTCAACCTCCCCAAATGAATGACTCAGGCCGACAAAGGGGGAACCAGGTTACACAGATGGAGATTCCTGGTCCGGCCCGGGCGGTCGCCCAGTTCTGTTTGGCGCATTTTATGCGCGTAGAGGTGGGGGCGTGCTTGTCTGTACCCATGTGTTAACAAACTGTTTTTGGCGCATGTTTCTTTATTTTTGGAAGGACTCGCATTCGCGTCTCTGAGTGAACTGCATCTTTCGAATTCGTCGCATATGTCTTACATTTTACGTACGAAGGAGGATCTCCATGCCGAAGGTTGCCCAGCGTATTACTGCCGTACCGCCCTACCTTTTTGCCCAAATCGATAAGAAGAAAGCGGAACTCATTGCAAGGGGTGTTGACGTCATCTCCCTCGGTATTGGCGACCCTGATCTACCCACCCCTGATTTTGTGGTGGAGCGGATGCAGCGAGAGGTGGCCGATTCCCGCTGGCACCAGTACCCCGACTATGATGGAAGCCTTCTCTTCCGGGAAGCGGTCGCCCAATTCTACAAGCGGCGCTTTGCTGTTGACCTGGATCCAAAGTCCGAGGTTTTGACCCTTATTGGCTCGAAAGAGGGTCTGGCTCACCTTATCTGGGCCTATGTCGATCCCGGCGACATCGTGCTGATTCCTGATCCGGGCTACCCGGTCTACCAGACCCACACAGCCTTGGCGGGAGGCACCCCTTACATCATGCCCCTTACTAGGGAGCGAAAATTCCTTCCTGACCTTTCCGCCATTCCGGAGGAGATAGCCCTGCGGTCCAAACTTCTCTTTCTCAACTATCCCAACAATCCCACTGGGGCTGTGGCCAGTCTCGATTTTTACCGGGAGGCTGTGGAGTTCTGCAAACGATATGACATTCTTCTCGTTTCCGACAATGCCTACTCTGAAATGACCTTTGACGGTTATGTGGCGCCATCGGTGTTGCAAGTGCCGGGAGCTAAGGATGTAGCCGTGGAATTTTGGTCCCTTTCTAAGCCTTTCAACATGACAGGTTGGCGCATTGCCGCGGCAGTAGGGAATGCCGACGCCCTATACAATGGACTCGGCATCATCAAAACGAACACCGATTCAGGACAATTCACGGCTGTCCAAATGGCCGCGATTGAGGCGCTGACCCATTCCCAAAGCGCAGCGTTCATTCGGGAGATGAACGCCATTTACCAGCACCGCCGGGATCTGGCCATCGCGGGACTGCGGTCTGCCGGCCTTCAGGTGGAGCCGCCGCAAGGCACCTTCTATCTTTGGGTGCCTGTACCGGGGGGACATACCAGCACCTCCTTTGCGGAGTTGCTGCTGACGGAAGCGGGAGTGGTAGTGACACCGGGTGTCGGCTACGGTCAGTATGGCGAGGGCTATGTGCGCATCAGCCTTTGCATCAAGGAAGAACGGCTTCAAGAGGCGCTCGACCGGATACGTAAAGCGTTGTTGTAAGGCCTTTGATGTGAGTTTAGGGAAACGTTGTGTGCGGCGGGCCTTCCCTTGGAGGAAGGTCCGTACTTTTTTGACCATCAGATTGTCGTGTGGTCGCCGTTGACAGTCCGCTATTTCAATGCATATATTTAGGTATGGTACCGTAACATGTCTGCCCATCGACCAAATACGGTCGGACAAGGGGCGGTCAAGGGGGAACCAAGGAAAGGGGAGATGAAAAAGTAACCGGGATCATAATTGAGAGTCTTTTATGAAAAGAGTACCGTCATGACGGTATGCGGATACACAGGATTCGTGGGAGATACGGAAAATCGGCGGTCAGTGGGTAAACGAAAAGCGAAGGTATAACGTTCGCTAGCGCCAGGACTCGTTTCCCGCGTCGGAAGCGAGTTGACGAGGATGGGGTATATCGAGTGTTCGGCGGATTCCCCCACGGTTGGTCACGACCGTGAACGGCCCGGCAAATCCCGGGAGTGATCCCGGGGACAATACGGGCCAGGTGGCCTGACTTCCGCTTTTCCGCATGATGCTTTCGAGCAATCCAAATCCTCCGTTGTCATTTGTTTCCGTCATCGGCACAGGCACTTTACTGATGGTACAGACCTCAACACATTATGGATGGCACAGGTCCCGTATTGATCGTCGTGACGGGTTCCTGGAACAAACTGCAGCTGATTTCTGAAGATGATGTTGTACCGCATTTTGTGGCCGGCCCTTTCCGGTCGTTGGGGATGATGATCTTTGCAACGATAGGAGCGGCAGGAGATGTTTGCTCCGAGCGGAGGGGTCAAGAGAGGAGGAGAATGGAAGCATGTGCGGGATCGTCGGTTATGTGGGAGGGCGGCAGGCTGCTCCCATCCTTATCCGTGGTTTAAGAACGTTGGAGTATCGTGGTTACGATTCGGCAGGCATCGCTGTTAGTGATAAGGGCACGGTGGACGTGCGCAAGCGTGTGGGAAGAATTGACAATTTGGAAGAAGTGTTGGCCGATCAGCCCCCCAAGGGAACCATTGGCATCGGTCATACCCGCTGGGCAACCCATGGTCAACCGTCGAATGAGAACGCCCATCCCCACACGGATTGTACGGGAGACTTTGTAGTGGTGCATAATGGGATCATCGAGAATTACGCCGAGCTACGCGCCGAGCTGGAGGCTCAAGGCCACCAATTTCAGTCAGAGACAGACACGGAGGTTATCGCCCACTTGATAGAGGCCCTCTATGACGGTGAACTGGTGAGCACCATACGCCGGGTGGCTGGCCGTCTGCAAGGTGCTTATGCCCTGGTTGTGATGAGCCGTTGCGAGCCGGATAAGATCGTTGCGGTCAAGCAGGCATCGCCCTTGATTGTCGGTCTTGGTGAGCATGAGAACTTTCTTGCCTCAGACATTCCCGCGCTTTTGCCCTATACTTCCCGCGTCATTCCTTTGGATGAGGATGAGATGGCTGTGTTGAGCAGCGATCGCGTCGAGATGATGAAGATCGACGGGCATCCAGTGATGCGGGAGTTCATGGTCGTGAACTGGGATCCCGGTCAGGCGGAGCGAGGCGGATACGAACACTTTATGCTGAAAGAGATCCATGAGCAACCGCAAGCGGTTCGGGATACGCTGTCCGGGCGCATCAACCGGAACGGGGACGGGGTGGTGCTAGACGATGTTTACTTTGACCCCGCATGGGTGCGAAATCTTCGAAGTGTACATTTGGTCGCTTGTGGGACTGCTTATCACGCGGGCCTGGTTGGGGGAAGGTTCATCGAGCGCCTGGCTGGCATACCTGTCTGGAACGAGGTGGCCTCGGAGTTCCGTTACCGCAACCCCCTGGTAGACGAACGTACGTTACTTATCGTCATCAGCCAATCTGGGGAGACGGCAGACACTCTGTCTGCCATGCGGGAGGCGCGTCGGCGAGGCGCGCGCGTTTTGGCTGTGACCAATGTGGTCGGCAGTTCTGTTGCCCGTGAAGCTGACGATGTGGTTTATACCTGGGCCGGGCCGGAAATTGCTGTTGCCTCGACCAAGGCGTATACCACACAGATTGTCGCCCTCAGTCTTTTGGCCATCCGTTTGGCCGAGATCACGGGCCATGCCGCCCAGGAAGAGCGGCGCGACTTGATCGAAGCCTTACGCCAACTGCCAGCGGCTCTGGAGGCTGCTTTGGCAGTGGAAGAGGAGATTCGCAACATCGGAGAGCTCACCCGCTCATGGCGTGACGCTTTCTTCATCGGTCGCGGTTTGGACTATTTCTCAGCCCTTGAGGGCCAACTCAAGCTCAAAGAGATATCGTACATTCACGCTGAGGCCTATCCCGCCGGCGAGCTGAAGCATGGCACACTGGCGCTCATCGAACAGGGTACGCCGGTGATTGCGTTGGTGACGCAGCCCGATCTCAGGGAGAAGATGATGAGTAACATCGAGGAGGTGCGGGCCCGCGGTGCAGAGGTACTGCTCATCGCCCGTCACGATTTAGCTGGTATCAATTCTGATGCTGGAAAAACCTTTTTGGTACCTGCTGTGCACCCTTTCTTGATGCCTGTGGTGGCGGCAGTTCCTTTACAGCTTCTGGCCTACTACGCCGCCGTGAGCCGGGGCACGGATGTTGACAAGCCGCGGAACTTGGCAAAAAGCGTCACGGTGGAATGATTGAAACATAAAAAGCCGATTGTGTAGACAGCTAATAAATCCCGTCTTGGGAAAATAAAAACTGTCCAGGGACAATAAAAAATGTCCACAAAGCCGAGCGTGGTAGGGGGTTGCCCTGATCCATGCTGGGCTTTTCTGTTGATAGGGGGACAGGGTAGAAAGGGAAAAGGGTTTGATAAATCAAGCTTTGTCCCAATATACCCTCCCCTTTTGTCCTTTCCCTTATCCCTGTCCCCTCGTTCCCTCAAATATTTCCCTGGACATTTCCCAATGTTCCGTTTTCGTACTCCCTTTCAACTATTCCCCTAATTTCTTCCAATTCGACGGACACTTTTTATTTTCCTGGTATTTTGTACCAACTGATTCCTCAAATCCCGCAAACCCTTGCGGCTGTAAGCGAGAGAGGGCTTGAGGGGAAAGTTGTGGGATGGACATGAATTATTGTCTCTTGATATAGTAGGGAAATTAAAATGGGATGATCGATTTCCTGCGGTTTATTTGCTTGAAGAGAACAGGAGAAAGGGGGTTCATGTATGGAATACCATGATGTGCATTTAAAACGCAATCGTGTGGCATGTGATACAATGATATACAGACGGAAATGTGAAAAGATGAGATTGAAGTCATAAGAATAATGGCTCGCTTGCCTGAATGAAAGGTACGATTACAATGGTCTGTTGTGCTCCGACGAACCAAGAGGCAACGAACAAAACCAGTTGCCCGAACTAAGGGAAAATGCACTGTACAAATTTTTCGTGAAAGGAGTATGTTATGATTTGGTTGCTTAATCTTGGCAGTCTTCTGCTTGGACTAATTGCTTGGATACTTCCTGTTGTTAATCTCATGCGATATAAAAAGCATGACCATAAGAATTGGGTCGTTCTTTCCATTATGAGCATCAGTGCTTGTGCGATTTCGCTATGTTTCCAGATTTTCTATAACAATCATCTGGTAAAGATTGAGGATTGGTCTGCTCTTATGGATACAACGGATGCTGTGGTGTTCGTCTCATCAGTTCTTCTCATTGTTACCATCCTATTAAATGGAATTACTCTGTTTGTATATCGTGACAGAACAGCAAAGTAGGATATTAAATTCTAAATTTTAAGGAAATAAAAACGGAATGATTTCGTTCGTTTCATTGGATTGCCTGGAGGGAGCAGGGGAAGGGACGTGCAATGAGGGAATACAACGTTGTAAATATTGGGGTCATTTCTGAACGCCAAGCACGTGATACATGGAGTAAAATTATAGTATTGACCATCGGAAAAATGAAAACTTTACGAAAGGCATGATCAACATGGACTGTTGTGCTCCGACAAACCGAGAGGAAACGATGAAAACGAGTTGCCCGAACTGCGGGCAAAACGGACGACGTGTGCCGCTAATCACGCTCAAGTCTTTGCTAAAACCTGCGGCTTTGGCGACTCTTGAACCTGACCGTGATTACGCCTTTTGCCCGAATCCGTCCTGCGAAACGGTCTATTTTGCGTGGGACGGTTCGCTGATCTTTGCCGTGGGAGACTTGAAAGTGCCCGTGTTTCAAAAGGATTCGGGCATGGATGTCCCCGTTTGTTACTGTTTTGACTGGACGAGGGTACGCATCGTTCAAGCCCTGCGGCACGGCGGGGAGCCGCTTCAGGAAATTAAAGCCCATGTCCAGGCGGGGCGTTGCGGTTGTGAAGTGAACAACCCCCAGGGGGTTTGTTGCATGGGGAACGTGACGGAATTTATCCGACAGGTGAACGGGAAGTGACCTGTTGAACATGGAGCGGTTGCACGCTTATCCAACCATCTTTTAACCAATCATCTACCTGCACAATTATCAGCTCCTGCCCATCCGCATATGACATAGAAGTTCTTCAAAAAACAGGAGGGGACTTCTATGTTTTTTTCCAATGATCCGTCCAGAGGCATTTCAAGCGGTCGATTTGACGAGCGGTTCAAGAGCGTGCGGAGTTGGCATTCAACGTGTACAACAACTGCGAATGGAACGATCGTCGATCTGTTTGCGAACCTTGACGAGCGACACAGGCGGTTGGCGGTAGAGGCGATCAAGCTCAGGTTTGGAGTGGAAAAACAAGGTCGGGAATACTGACGGGTAACGACAAAAAATCTGCTTGTCATGTTACCATTGATGCATACGCAAGGTTCAGGATTTGAAAGAGCCAGTGGAAGCTTTACAATTGGCAGATACAGGGGAAAGAGAAGAGGCAATACAATACATCAAAACGATGGCTGGAAAGTTGCTTTCAGGCGACGAGTATGAACAAGTTGTACAATTTTTTTGCAAGGCAAAGACTAAACATCATTATGAATAAGAGGCGAAGAGGAGTGCTTGCGGCCTCCTCTTTTTCTTTTGAACGGTGGTATACTGGGATTGAAGGACTGCATGGAAAATATTCGCTGAGGGGATGACATGAATGACTGTAAAAGAGAGTTGCCGAAATTGCGGAGGCACTTCATTTATCCAAGCTACGGATTATGTAAACCTGCGACCGATCAATAAAAAAATGGCTATAGGTTCAGAGAAAATTTACACGGTTTGTCTTGATTGCGGAGAGGTTGTATCCATAAAAGTGAAGCATCCTGAAAAATTGAAATAACGTTTACTGTCCTCCATCGCTTTTCCTTTCGGAATGAATCGCCGGATAAGGCCGTTATGACGCTCGTTTGTTCCCCGTTCACTGGATGTGTAGGGGTGGGTATAATAAACCGTTACATCGTTTGAATCGATCGCCTGTGTTAGTCCACTGAATTCGGAACCATTGTTCGATGTAATGGTTTTACAGACGGATGGGAAAGCCTCTCCGTAAAGGTCTTTGAGCGATTGGAGCGCTTGATGGACATTTACCGCAGTCTTTTGCTCGAGCTTTATAATGTGTTCCTTCCGCGTTTTTCGTTCCGTTAATGTCAGGAGCGCCGCTCCTTTCTTACGTTGCCCTAGCACAGTGTCGATTTCCCAATGACCAAATTCCTGGCGCTCATCAATGTAAGACGGTCGTTCTTCAATACTGGCACCTAGAATCTTTTTA
>CAMTVR010000032.1:0-21022 GCA_947085265.1 uncultured Bacillus sp.
ACGATAAATGATCCACTCTTGAAGACCGAGGAGAGAAGCGATAGACTTTTTCATAGGCGGTCGGAACCTCCTTGGGATGTGGTGTGGTTATTAATCCCTTGGCTCTTCGGCCGCCTTTTTCCTGCTTCACCACACTTTTGAATTTAGAGCCCCGGAGATCTTGCCTGATACTCGCTGGCTGTGCTAGGCTGGTATTGATTGCTGGAAAATGGTTTTCTCTAGGGTGGTTCTTCAATCCACTATTCGAGAACCATTACACGTTTCAATACTTCTTTTGTCAAGGTGATCATCTGCACCTTGCTCGTACTGACATTTTCGCGGAACAATGACATCCTGACAATATCACAAAGCGACAACACAGGAATCATAATATATGGACATATCCCGTTTTTTGGCGTACCATCAGAGACAGAGGGTTTGTTGTTCATATATATGTGTATATTAAGCGAATGATAGAGTTGAAAACCAAGCCGGGTTCCGCCGCCTTTCTTACATGGCATGAAGCGACAGAAAGGATTTGCAACATGGGGAGAGCGAGAAAGCAGAAACCGAAAATCGCCAGGGACAAAGCGAGCAGGGACGATACATACAGGGATAAAGGCATGCCAAGGGACAAGGATAGAAGGGACAAGGATAGAAGCGTCCGTCAAGCTGAACCGTGCGGGAAGGCGCTTGAAAGAACGGGCTTCCATTGGCGGGAACTGCTGTCGCCGGAGTGGATCGGTCTGATCGTGGTCGGAATCGGCCTGATCGTCGTCCCCTATTTCCGTGGGCTGTATTTTGATGCGGACATGATGGTGGTGGAGCAATTTCTGTGTCTCCTTCTCGCTGGGACAGGGATATGGAAGTTCATTGCACACCGCCGCTCGCAAGAAGAGTGGCAGGCGGCAAAAGGATTGGCCCTAAAAGCGGGTTACCAAGGCCGGCTTTTGCAGCCTGGCGCGCCTTTGTACGACTCGCGCCACTTATTCATCTTCATTTTGCTGATTCCTTATCTCATCGGATTTTGGACGGCGGTGGCGCCTTATGACAATTGGCTTCAACTGTTTCGCTATTTCGCGTATGCAAGCGCCTTTTTCATCGTAGCCGAGGCCGTTTCCCGCAAGCGCGGAGCGGACGCCTTTCTCCAAATCGCTATCCAAATTTCCATCGGATGGACAGCCTTCTTTGCGATTGCCACGGCGCTGGGACAAGCCATGTTTAAGGACGCGGTGTTGAGTGGGCGGCTCGCCTCTGTTTTTCAATACCCGAATACCTTTGGCATTGTCCTGGCCGTGGGGATCGTCGGGGGGTTATTGCTCTCGCTGCGCCAGGCATGGTGGCTGCAGGCGGCGGGCGGACTCTTCCTGATTCCGATGGGGTATGTATTCCTACTCACCCTTTCACGCGGCGCCTGGCTGGTTTTTCCGCTCATTTATTTACTGGGCATGCTTCTGCTGCCGTTCAGGGGACAACTGGCCTATTTGCTGCATTCCCTGCCGCTGGCTGCGGGAACAGCGGCACTTTTGCTGGGGATTGGAACCCAACTGGAGGGGGCCTCGCCTGGGAAGGTCTGGCTGTGGATTGGATTTTTGAGCCTTCTTGGCGCTGCCGGCTATCCGTTATTATGTCGGTTTTTGACAGGGCGGTTGCTGGAAAGGACATCACGAATGCTTCCGTTGACTGCGGAAGGTACGACGCTTGCGGATACGGCAGACGAAATTACGGCGGATGCCGAGAGAACGGTTGTTTCAGCAGAGACGGCGGCAACGGCATCCGATGTTCAAAAAAAACAAGCTGAGGCCAAGTTGTCATGGGTTTATCAACTGATCCTGCCAGCCTCGTTTGTGGCCGTGATCGGCATTTCAGCGTATGCGGTGTTGAAAAGCCCGACGGTACAGGGGATGTTGCCCGAAACGTTATCCCAACGAATCGCGCAGATCAACTTTGAAACGCACAGCGTCATAGAACGGGGATACTTTAACCAGGATGCCTACGAGATTTACCGGGATCATGTGATATTTGGAACCGGCGGCGGCGGATGGAGGGCGCTGTTTCAGCGCTACCAGGATTATCCGTATTGGTCCACGCAGTCGCATAACTACTTTAGCCAGCTGATCGTGGAGACGGGGACAGTAGGTCTCATTCTCTTTGCCATGATCATGCTCTACTACCTCTGGCGCGGTTTTCGCCAGCACGTGAAAGCTGCGGCAACTGAACAGCGGGTGACCCGCGCCTATTTCTTGGCAGTGATGTTGGGGCTTCTCGGCCACAGTTATATTGACTTCAACATGAGTTTTGGTTATGTGGGCTTTCTCATCTTTCTTGCGCTGGCCGCCTGGCAAGCGAACACGCCGGCGGTTGTCCCGGCGGGTGGCGCCCCTCCCGTGCACCAGAAAACAAAAGCCAAGTTCCACTTGTTCCGATTTCTTTCCCGCGCCCTGCCGATTCCGGGGCGCATCCTGCAGCCAGCCACCTTTCTTGTGCTGCTTGCCGTCACGGTGCTGATGATATTTCCCATGTATAGCTACGCGCAAGCGCAAGCCAGTTATGCCGAGGTGGGCAAAATGCTGGAAGCGGGTCAAGTGCCTGATGCACTGAATGAACTGGAAAGCATTATCCAGAAAAGCCCCTATAACCCCAGTTACCACCTGACCTACGGCAGTGTGTTGGTGTCGATTGGCACGCAGCAAAAAGATGAACAGATTTTGCAAAAGGGATTGGAGCACTTGCAGCGCGCAGCCGAACTGGCGCCCACCAACCCGCAAAATCTGGCGCAAGTGGCGCAAAACTACGCGCGCGCCGGAGAAGCGGAACAAGCTTTCCAGGCCATCCGGCAAGCCCTGCTATACGGTCGCTGGGATATTGAGCTTTACCCGATTTTCATGCAGCTTGCATATGAGACGGGCGATGCCCGGCTGGGAAACGGGGAGAGGGAAAAGGCTTCAGAAGCATGGAAGATGGGGTTGGATGCACTTCAGCAAGTTGGCCCAATGAAGGAATCGCTCAATCAGCTTCCCGAAACGTTAAATAAGGGTCGAGCATTTGATGTGACTGAAGAGATGAAGCTCCTTGCAGGGAAACTATATTATAGGCAGGGGCAGTTCCAGGAGGCAGTGAACATCTTGTCTCAGTTTCACGAAAGCCAGAATGACGCAATTCGCCGTCAAGCCATCATCTGGAGCATGGCTGCGGAAGTGCAACAGAGAATCCCGGTTGAGCAAACAACGTGGTTCAGCCAATTGGAACAGAATCCTGATTGGGTTGACGAATTGCGGCAGATTTTGACGCTACAAACGCTATAGGTTTTAATTTTTTTGCGACACGCAAGGACATTGAATGGATAATTGAGGTATAATGAACTTGGTAGAAATTTGCTTATCAGTGCCATGCCTAAGCATTTTCTGAAGGAGGAAACATGGAAGATACGATTGAGCTTTCTGATCTGATACGCATCTTGTGGAAACGGAAGTGGGTTTGGATCCTCATCCCTTTGCTTGCGGCCATCGTGGCTTTTACCGCAAGCAAGATGATGACACCCACCTATGAAGCATCCACCACGATTGTGATCGGTAATTTCAACGATAATGTATATACCAATTTGCAGGCGTCAAAAGAGATCATCCTGAGCCATGAAGTGCTGGCGCCGATTGTAGAGGAACTGGAGTTGGAATATCCATCGGCGAGAGCATTGGAAGAAAATATTTCCGTAGAACTGAACAATGACGCCGGGATGATGAAGATAACGGTAAAGTATCATGATCCTGAAAAAGCGCAGCAGATTGCAGCGGCCATAGCCAATTCCTACTTGGAAAAAAGCCACGAGGTCTACCAGCAAAAACGGGGTGTGGTGGAGCAACAGCTTGAAACCCTGCAAAAACGCTATGAACAAACCGGGAAAAGCCTGGATCGAAATAAGCAGGCGCTGACCGCTATAGAAACCAATCAAACGTTGAGTAACGCTGAAAAAGACATTACACGCGCTCGCCTTCTCGATTATGTCATTAAAGACGAGAATATATTGGACTCCCTGACTTCGCAAATTCAGACGATACAGACCCAACTACTGGACATGGATGACGCGCAATTAGTGGAAGCAGCGCAAGTGCCAGACGAACCGGCCAGCCCGCGGACTCTTTTGAACACTGCCATTGCTTTCGTCGTTGGGGGGATGGTGGGAGTCGGACTGGCGTTGATGATGGAATATTTCCAGCACCATCCGATTCGACTGGAAGAGATGGATGACACGGTAGAAAAATAGGTTTGTCCTGATGAGGATATGGATGTAAGGAATTGTTAGTCAAACTATTCCAATGGACATATGCCATAATATGTATGTTAATGAATGGTGTCAACGTGTGATGGTAGAGAAATCCCAAAACGGAGATGTCTCCTTATCCGTTATCAACGGAGGCACTCGGCCGCGCTGTGGGAAGGCGGAGTGGTCTTCCTTAGACGCGAGTCGTCGAGGGTGCGGTGTGAGGGCGGGTTCGATGCCCGGTGAGAAAGATGGAGCGCATGTTGTAATCCAGGTATATTCGCCTGTTTGACTTGCATATGGAATTTCATGAATGGTGAAAGGGCTTTCTTACAGCAAGTGACGGTTTATTGAAAGGCTGTCGCTTGTTGAATAGAAAGCCTTTTCTGGGATTGTGAAAAATTGAACCTATTTGTTTATCTGATGTTCGGGAGTGGAATACTGCGAATACATATATGTTTTGAAGTGACGTGTATGAAAGGGGGAATGAGGTGCAACAGCGCTGGTCTTTAACCATTGAAAACTTCGGAAAAATACAACATGCCCAAATGGAAATCCGGCCGCTACTTCTTCTCGTTGGGAGTAACAATACCGGAAAAAGCTAGGAAAGACTCCAAGTGGTTTCATCCTGAACACTATCAGGCATCATTAGAACAGGTCACCATTAGAGAAACGAATCAAGAAGGAAAAGCAGATGTAGATTGCATGGTCAACGGCTATGCAATCTCTTTTTCTTTTAAACCCCAATGGAAGATATTAAAAAATAAAAGATGCGCAGACGGGACTATTTTTGAACAAGTGGATCAAAGCCAATAGAAGATGAATCGATTCTGGAATGGTTAAATGGTAAAGTCAGTCTCCTTTCTTTAAAAGATGTTGAACATCAGCAGATTCAACTGGATGAACAAGGAAAAGGGAAAGTGAGATTGGGATAAGGGGAGAAAAGAAATAAATGAAAGTAACAATCATTGGGAGCGGATATGTAGGCCTGACAACCGGAGTTGTCCTGGCATACTTGGGGAATCATGTGACACTTTTGGATATTGACGAACGGAAAATTGCTCTTTTGTGGGAAGGGAAATCTCCGATTCATGAGCGTGGGCTGGAGGAAGTGCTTCTTGCTGCGAAAGATCGGTTAACATTTACATCTTCTTGGGATGATTTTGATCCTGAAGTGGATGTCGTGATGATTGCGGTTGGAACACCAGCGAAGATCAACGGAGAAGCAAATACGAATCATGTTGAAGAAGCAGCCCGGAGTATTGCAGAAAGGATGAGAGATGATCAAGAGTGCGCCATTGTCGTTAAGTCTACAGTACCCATCGGCACCAACAGGCGCGTTGACCAGATCATTCGCCGCACGCTGAATGAACGCGGTGTAAATGCGAAGGTCTGGGTGACATCGAATCCGGAGTTTTTACGTGAGGGATTTGCGCTTTATGACAGCTTCTATCCTGACCGGATCATTATCGGCGCAGAGGAACCGGAAGCGATTGAGGTGCTGAGGAGATTGTACCGCCCGCTTTTAGAGCAGACGTTCGAACCGCTCGAAGTGATCCCAAAGCGGGACGGGTACGGTCTTCCGCCACTCATTACAACTGATCCAGTCAGTGCGGAGATGATCAAATATGCTGCCAATGCTTTCCTGGCCCTCAAGATCAGTTTTATCAATGAGATAGCGGGATTGTGCGAGAAGGTAGGCTCCGATGTTATGGAGGTTGCGCGCGGCATCGGACTGGATACGCGCATCGGACCCCGTTTCTTACATGCAGGGATTGGCTGGGGAGGGAGCTGCTTTCCGAAGGATATAGCTGCACTGATTGCTGTCGGGAAAGAGTACAATTACGATATGCCGATCGTAGAGGCGGCGCGTCAAGTGAACGAACTCCAGTGTGTACGTGTGGTCGAGAAACTGCAGACACACCTCAAAGGGGTTCGAGGCCGGACGATCGGGTTGTTAGGTCTAGCTTTCAAGCCGGATACGGATGATGTGCGCGAATCGCCGGCATTAGCCATCATTCGCATCTTAATTGAACGCGGCGCGCACGTCCGCGTCCATGATCCCGTTGCGATGGCGAATGCTCGTGCTGCACTTCGTGATGAGGAACTGCAAGAGATGACATTTGTTGATGATCCTTATGCAGTTGCCGATGGGGCGCATGCATTGATCTTAGCGACTGAATGGTCGATGTACCGTCAAATAAATCTTTCAAAAATCGCTCAAAGGATGTTGACGCCAATTTTTGTGGATGGCCGAAATGTTTTTACACCTAAAGACGTGGAGGCAGCAGGGTTCATATACGTGGGGGTTGGAAGATGAAACACGCGCTTGTGACTGGGGGAGCGGGCTTTATTGGGAGCCATCTGGTTGATCGACTGCTTGCTGAAGGATGGGCTGTCACTGTTGTTGACAATTTTGATCCGTTTTACGATCCGGAAATAAAGCGGAAGAACATTAATATACATTTTAAATATCCGTCCTATCGTCTTGTCGATATGGATATTCGCAATCAAGAAGGGCTTCGCCAAGAACTGACCGATGACTATGATGTCATCGTCCATTTGGCGGCAAAAGCAGGCGTACGACCGTCGATTCGAGATCCACTCGGGTATCAAGCTGTTAACGTTGCGGGAACACAAAACCTGTTAGAATTTGCACGTGAGAGAGACATCAAGCAATTTATATTCGCTTCGTCTTCAAGCGTGTACGGCGTCAATCCGAATGTCCCCTGGCGAGAAGATGATAGCGTGCTGCTTCCGATCAGTCCATATGCTTCGACGAAAGTCAGCGGTGAATTACTCGGGCACGTCTATAGCCATCTTTATGGGATTCGATTTATTGCCTTGCGATTTTTTACAGTATACGGACCGCGACAACGTCCGGACCTTGCGATTCATAAATTTGCACGACGAATGCTCCGTGGTGAGCCGATTCCGATTTATGGAAACGGGACGAGTCGTCGTGATTATACATACATCGATGATATTATCGAAGGTGTGCGTCGAGCGATGGATTATACGATTACCCCTTATGAAGTTATCAATCTGGGCAATCATAAGACAGTGGGACTTTCGGAGATGGTGCGGGCGCTAGAGGAAGCGCTTGGGGTGCGTGCGCGGCTTGAGTTTTTACCCGAACAGCCCGGAGATGTGCCACAGACCTGGGCGGATGTGGAGAAGGCGGGAGGGCTTTTGGACTTCCGGCCCTGGACGCCTTTCCATGAAGGACTCAAACGTTTTGTGGAGTGGGTATCCGTTCATGCTTTTTAGACATAGTACGCTTTAATAAGGTCAGAATTATTCAGAAAGTTGGTTTATATGGAACCTCGTCAGGTTTTGAAAGCGCGACTGCGTGCAGTGGATTCAAAACATTTGGCTATTGCCCGTGGCATGTTGTGGGTGGCGTTCTTTGTTTTTGTAGGCAAGATCGCCGGTGCAGCGAAAGAAATGGCCATTGCCTGGCGCTACGGTGTAAGTCCGGAGGTGGATGCGTATCTCTTTGTGTTCAACCTTGTCAATTGGCCAGTGAGCGTTTGGTTTGGTGTGCTCTCGGTAGTCCTCGTGCCTCTGGCAGCTGATATCCGGTATCGTTCACCTAGGGAATTGCCACGATTCCGGGCCGAGCTGTTCGGCTTTGCGGTCGTTACAGGGGTTGCCCTGGCCATCCTGGTCTGGCTGGGACTACCATGGATCTTGCGTACCGGACTAGCTGGCTTATCCGGTGAGGGGTTGAATGCAGCGCTGCAGATGGTACCTATCCTGGCGTGGCTGGCGCCCCTTGGGGTTCTCATTGGCCTTTTTTCTACCTGGCTGCTTGCAGCTGGAAGACATGTGAACACGCTTCTAGAGGGTGTTCCCGCCCTAACGTTGTTACTGGTCTTACTTGCCGTCCCGGGGACCGGAACTGAGCCCTTAGTGATAGGCACTCTAGCGGGTTTTACATTGCACTTGGCGAGTCTTACAGGGCTGCTAGGGCGTAGCGGGGAGATAGAGGTCCCTCGCGTGGGATTTGCTTCGACCGCGTGGGTGCCGTTTTGGCGAGGTTTTGGCGTACTACTGATCGGACAGTCATTGATGAGCTTTACAGGTATCATCGATCAATTCTTTGCCACACGTCTTGGGGAAGGCGCGCTGGCGACTCTTGGCTACGCCAACCGCATTCTGGCCTTGATTCTGGGCCTTGGCGCCACAGCGATCAGCCGCGCTACACTCCCGGTCTTTTCCAAATCAAATGCCGAGGGAGATGGTAACCTGCAACGCACGGCGAGGCACTGGGTTCGAATCATGTTTTTCTTGGGAATTGGAGCCTTATTTTTGGGGTGGTGGCTTGCCCCTTGGGGAGTCAAAATTCTCTTTGAGCGTGGTGCTTTTACAGCCCAGGATACGCATGCCGTAGCGGAAGTTTTCAGGTATGGTCTGGTTCAGTTGCCGTTTTATTTTGCTGCACTAGTTTATGTCTCACTGCTAACTAGCAACCGATGTTATTTCAGCATCGCTATTGTTGCTGGGCTCAATCTTGTGACAAAGATTATATTCAATTCAGCCTTCATCCCTATCATGGGAGTCCAAGGCTTGGTTTTTTCGACGGCTTTGATGTACGCGATTTCAACTATAGCGTTATGGCGGTTGACCTTACGGTTGAGAGGGACCGATCGTCTTGAATAAGTTCTTCATCCTCTGGTGTTTTACCAGGAGTGCTTATCGAGTTCGTGGCGTTGGCCTAGGACGACTCTGTGAGGCAATTCGGCGTTGGGCCTCTCGTTATGTACCGTCAGAACCGTTATTAATCCAAGACTTCTTTTGTAGTGTTAAGTTTTGGTGCTACTTACAGGAACATATAAGCAGTCAGATCTTTTTTCAAGGTGCATATTCTGGTAATCAACTGGATCTTCTTGAACAAATTCTGCTGCAAGATGGAGCATTTGTGGATATTGGTGCAAATCAAGGAGATTTTACCGTTGCTGCCGCTGCGCTCATGCCGGAGGGTAAGGTTCTTGCATTTGAGCCTGTTGTGAAAAACCTTGATCGTTTGCGAGCTATCGTTGAAATAAATAGGTTTTCAAACGTACACATATTTCCAGTGGCGCTCGGTGACCGTAATGGCGAAGTGGAGATGTACGACTCTTCTGGTGAATTTGATGACGGAAAGATCAATAGTGGATTAGCGAGTGTTTTCCAGTCAGGATGACGAGAGCGTTTGATTGATAGAGTAAGAGTGAGAAGACTGGATGATGTGCTTCGTGAAAACGATATTAAACGTCTGACGTAATTAAGCTAGATGTGGAAGGTTCCGAATGGGTAGTATTGCGTGGCGCCAGAAACACCTTAAGAATTTTTAAGCCTACTCTCATTTGTGAGGTTTACCGTGAAACGTGTCATGCTGCAAACCACGAACCAGAAGAGTACGTTTGCTGGTTAAGATCTCTTGGTTATAATTTCTTTCGCATCGGTTCGAAAGGGAGAGTGTATTCATTGCTTTTAGACGAATTAAGCGACTTTCAAAATATCGTCGCCTTTCCTGAGGTGGATCTGTAATTGAGGATACTTTTCTTTATTCATTCCCTTTCATCTGGTGGCGCAGAACGGGTCACAGCCAATCTCGCCAACCACTGGGCGGCAAAAGGTTGGGAAGTGTTCATCGTCACTTTGGCATCGCAAGAGTTGGATTTTTATGACTTGCACCCACGGGTACAGCGAATTACTCTGGGCCTTGCAGGCGAGAGTCGTAACGCAGCAGTGGGTATGTGGAACAACCTGCGGCGTATCTATGCTTTGCGGCGCGTCTTGCGACGGGTGCGTCCGCAGGTGGCCGTAGCCATGATGACCACAGCTAATGTCCTCCTTGCCATAGCTGCCTGGGGTTTATCGAATCTCTTATGTGTTGGGTCGGAACGTATTCATCCGCCGCAAATGCCGACGGGGCAACCCTGGGAGATGCTTCGCCGGTATTTATACAGGTCGCTTGACTCGGTTGTGACCCTGACAACTGAGAGTGCTGCGTGGCTCCGTGCCAACACCCTAGCCCATCGGGTAGTCGTCATACCGAATGCAGTCCCCTGGCCTTTTCCTGTGCAGGAGCCGGTCCTACCAGTCGAGAGGTATGTGTCTAATGTTCGGAGAATACTGCTTGCGGTCGGTCGCTTGGATAAGCAAAAGGGTTTCGATTTACTGCTCAAGGCGTTTTCCATAATTGCGGATGACCATTCTGACTGGGACCTCGTTATCCTGGGCGAGGGGCCGTTGCGGAGTCACCTGGAGTCTCAGGTACAGGAACTTGAGCTTGTGGGGCGTGTGATGTTGCCTGGGCGTGTAGGGAATATCCGGGACTGGTATCGTCGTGCTGATCTCTACGTCATGAGCTCGCTTTTCGAGGGATTTCCCAATACCCTTGTTGAGGCATTGGTTCACGGCACAGCCGCAGTTAGCTACGACTGTGATACCGGTCCGCGCGATATCATCCGGCATGAGGTGGACGGCTTGCTTGTTCCTGCAGGTGATGTGGCAAAGCTGGCAGATGCTCTGGATCGGCTGATGGGTGACCGGGAACTGCGACAGCAGTATGCTTTGCGTGCTGTTGAGGCACGGGAGCGCTTTTCAATTGAAAGAGTTGCGGGAATGTGGGAGGCGTTGTTTAATGGCTAAATCGCGACTTGGAGCTGCCTATGAATTAATTTACTCTAAAATTGCAGGCTCTCTTCCAAATCTGCGTCCGTGGCACTTCCAATGGCTTCACACTTATTATCATAATCGTGCTTTACGTAAACTTTTACCTACTTTGCATGGTAAGGTATTAGATGTAGGGTGTGGGCAAAAACCTTATCGTAATTGGTTTACTAACGTATCAGAGTACATTGGGATTGATGTAGACGAACAGTCTAAAGCCGATATTTTAATTAATCCTGAGACTTCGTGGCCTTTTCCGGATGAATATTTTGATGTTATTTTATCCACACAAGTACTTGAGCATGTTAAAGATATCAAAATTACTGTTAATGAAATACATAGAGTATTAAAACCAGATGGTATAGCGATATTTTCTTTCCCGTTCTTATATAATGAACATGGTGCCCCATGGGACTTTAGGAGATTCACTGTGTACGGTGCTATAAATCTTTTTCCTGATTGGAAGGTCATTTACATAAGACCACTTGGTAAAATCGGATCAACATTAGCACTCCTATGCCTCAATTGGATTGATTTTATGATGAATAAGACATTCATAACCCGACTTGTTAAGGGTTTGTTTTTTCCTATTTGGTTAACTATTAGTTTCATTATAAACATTGTTGGTTTGCTAATGGATTATATTGATGTGACTAACGCATTTTATAACAACGTCCTCTTCGTTGTAAGGAAACCTAACGATTCTAAATCGGTATATATGGATTAATAAGTGAAATTTTGTATGTTGTGAGATGTAAGAGGGAAAGGAGGTCACAATGTCTTCCAGAACTTTCGCGATTACCGTATTCACTCCCACCTATAACCGTGCCCACCTCCTTCCGCGGGTATATGGTAGCCTGATACGGCAGACCTTCACCGATTTCGAATGGCTGGTTGTGGACGATGGTTCCACAGACCATACTGTCGAGCTGATTGCCCGTTGGCAACAAGAAGTGCCCTTTCCTATACGCTATGTTTGGCAGCCAAATCAGTATAAAAAAGTTGCCCGCAACTGGACGCGTTTTGGCTGTCATGCAAGACTGCTTGCCTATCGAGACTTTAAGCGGAAGAATTTGCTCGCCCGTGTCTTGATTGCTTTGACCTTCCCGGCTGGCTGTCTGCTGACTGAGATAGATCGTTGGCTAGAGCGGAAAAGGAGATAAAAACACATGTGTGGAATTGTAGGATTCTGGAGTGCTGAAGAGCTGCAGGCTGAGGCGGCTCAAGGCGTGGTCAAGAAGATGAATGCCTGCCTCCGTCACCGGGGACCGGATGATGAAGGCGTCTGGATAGACCCGTCGAGTGGCATGGTTCTCGCTCATCGGCGCCTGAGCATCATAGATCTGTCGCCGGCCGGGCACCAGCCCATGGTTTCCCACTGCGGTCGGTTTGTCCTGATCTTCAACGGCGAGGTTTACAACCATCGAGAAATCCGGACGGAGCTAGAGCGAGCCGGGACTGTCTCCCATTGGCGGGGACATTCAGATACTGAAACCCTCTTAGCGGCATTGGCGAACTGGGGAGTGCCCCAAACATTAAGACGGATTGACGGCATGTTCGCTTTCGCTCTTTGGGATCGTGTCGAGCGAACTCTTTGGTTGGCGAGGGATCGTATGGGAGAAAAGCCTCTCTATTATGGACGTATAGGGGAAATTTTTCTCTTTGGTTCCGAGCTCAAAGCATTGCGAGTGCATCCTGCTTGGTGTGCCGACATTGATCGAGATGTGCTCTGTCTCTATCTTCGCCACGGTTATATTCCAGCCCCATGGTCCATTTATAAAGGTGTTTACAAGGTTCCTCCAGCCCATTACGTTGTGGTGCGTGATGGCGGGAAGATGCTCAGTGAACCTTATTGCTACTGGGACATCCGAAAGGTAGCCGAGGAAGGCATACAGAATCCATTACCAGATACACCGGAATTGATAGACCTGTTAGAAGTTCGGTTGCGGGATGCGGTCACGTCTCGGATGGAAGCCGATGTCCCGTTAGGTGCTTTTCTTTCAGGAGGCATTGACTCCAGCACAGTCGTTGCCCTGATGCAAGCTTCTGCTTCATTTCCCGTGCGTACCTTCACGATTGGTTTTTACGAGCCGGGCTACAACGAGGCCGAGCATGCTAAGCGGGTTGCTCGATATTTGGGTACGGATCATACGGAGCTCTATGTCACGCCCGATGAGGCGCGTGACGTCATTCCTAAAATACCCGAGATGTGGGATGAACCGTTCTCCGATCCGTCCCAGATTCCTACGTTTTTGCTTGCAAAATTGACCCGGCGGCATGTTACAGTATCTCTCTCAGGAGATGGAGGAGACGAGTTATTTGGCGGGTACGATCGCTATGTCGTAGCGGCACGTCTTCTTAAGTATAGAAATGTACTGCCAACTGCTGCGCGGAAGCTTGTCGGCGCTTTCCTGGAGAACGTTTTTTCGGCTGATTCTGTCATCGTTTCTTCCATCTCTAATCGTTCCCGTGTAGCCAAGAAAGTGGTAAGGCGAACTCAAGGTCTTGCGCAAATCTTGCGAGCAGGCTCGCCCGAAGAAGTATACAGGTGGCTTGTGTCTCGCTGGAAATTTCCGGATGATATCATAATGGGTGCTAAAGAACCAGAGACTATTTTCCAAAAGTCCAATGCCTGGCCAGACCAATCAACTTTTCTGCACCGCATTATGTGGCTAGATCAGATCACTTATTTGCCAGATGATATTTTGGTGAAGGTGGATCGAGCCAGTATGGCCGTGAGTTTGGAATCAAGAGCGCCGTTCCTCGATCATCGGCTGGTGGAATTCAGTTGGCGTGTGCCACTTGCGGCAAAGATGCGGGATGGGGAGGGTAAATGGGTAATAAAGCAAGTATTGTATCGCTATGTACCAAAGGAGCTGGTGGATCGCCCCAAGCAAGGTTTCGGTGTGCCTCTTGAGCATTGGTTGAGAGGTCCGTTACGCGCATGGGCTGAGAGTTTATTGGATGAGAGGCGCCTTCGGGAAGAAGGATTTTTTAAGCCTGAACGGATACGGCGTCTTTGGGAACAACATCTTGCCGGTGTTCAGGATTGGCAATATTATCTTTGGGATGTTTTAATGTTTCAAGCGTGGTTAGAAGCGCAACGAACGGGAGGCTAATGTATTCATGCTGACGATGTCCAAGAAGATCACGCTTTTCCTCCCTTCCTTACGAGGCGGCGGGGCTGAGCGAGTAATGGTTAACCTGGCCCGGGGCTTTGCCGAGCGGGGCTTGAGGGTCGATCTGGTGCTGGCGAAAGCTGAAGGACCTTATCTATCCCAGGTACCACACGAGGTGAGGGTGGTTGACCTAGGGACTTCCCGTGTGCTGGCGAGCCTTCCCGGTCTGGTACGATACCTTCGCCGGGAGCGGCCACGTGCTTTGGTTTCTACGTTGAATCACGCAAACATTGTGGCCCTTTGGGCCGCACGCTTGGCACGCGTGCCTGTAAAAGTTGTGGTACGTGAGGCCAATACAGTGGGAATTAGTACAACAAATGCGCAAAATGCTCGAGAACGTCTGATGCCTATGCTGATGCGCTATTTTTATCCTTGGGCTGATGCTGTGGTGGCTGTCTCCAACGGGGTGTTAGAGGATCTGGTGCGTGTTACTGGACTACCCAAGGAGAAAGTTAGGGTCATCTACAATCCTGTAATAACGCCCGAGTTCTTTTCCAAGGCAGAGGAGCCCTTAGATCATTCATGGTTTGCCCCTGGAGAGCCGCCTGTGGTGTTGGGTGTTGGCAGACTTACTGAACAGAAAGATTTTCCCACCCTTATCCGTGCCTTTGCCATGGTGCGCAAGCAACGTCCAGCACGGCTCATGATTTTGGGCGAAGGGGAAGAGCGGCCCAAACTGGAAGCTTTGGTACGGGAGCTCGGTCTGGAAAAGGATATAACCCTTCCAGGGTTTGTGGATAATCCCTTCAACTATATGAAGCGAGCGGGGGTTTTTGTGCTTTCTTCACGATGGGAAGGATTGCCTAACGTTCTCATTCAAGCACTGGCACTGGGTACGCCTTTGGTTTCCACCAACTGTCCAAGTGGACCGGCGGAGATCTTGGAAGGTGGAAAGTGGGGAAGGCTCGTGCCGGTTGGTGATGTGGGAGCTTTGGCGCAAGCTATCCTTGAGTCGTTCAGAGAAACTATGAACCCAAATGTTAGAATTCGTGCATCCAATTTTGAACTTAAGCAAATTGTAGATACTTATTTGCAGGTTCTTGTTCCGGAGATGAAGCAACGATGAGTTCCTCAGATACGCAATCAGTGGTCAGAATCAAACCGAACCTCCAATTAAGGCTTTCCATTAATAAATATCGGATAGCGATTTTTCTTTTGTCAGTTTTGTACGCTTCTGTGTTGGCATGGCTACCCGTGGATGTGTTTAAAGATCGGGTCAACTACCTGATATATGCTGAACAATCTTTTGGCATTTTAATGAGATATTTGGAAACTGGATTTCTTCCTGTTATCGCAAATGAACCGATTTGGCTCTTAATGAATGCATTTCTTGGCCTTATGTTGCCTCCTGAGCTAACGGTTCGCGTTATTATCTTTGTTCCTGCTTTAATGGTATCGTACTATGTACTCTGTACAGATCCGCGCAAATTTTTTTGGCTATTGCTCATTATATTCTTTCCAAGTGTCATTAAGAATCATATCATCCACCTGCGCCAAGGCGTTGCGATTGCAATTTTTTTAGCTGCTTGGTTCACCAAAAACAGGTATTTGCGTTTGTTTCTTTATACCTTAACGCCGTTTATTCATGCGTCGTTCTTTTTTGTTATCGGGCTACTTGTTCTTACTAAAATAGTCAAAAGGTTACGTTTTGCTGCAGATTTGAGGACACTAACATTTCTCGTGTTTAGTTTAGTAGTAGGAAGTGGATTGGGATGGATAGCCGCGCTGCTGGGTGCACGTCAAGCAACAGAATATCAATTCACAGTCACAAATGTGTCAGGTTTCGGATTTGTGTTGTGGTGTGTTATGTTCCTAATACTAAGTATGGAGGGTAAAGCCTTCATTCGCACACACTCCTTTGAACTAGGGGCGATTGTTTTCTATTTGGGGACATACTTCCTCATTGAGGTTACAGCTCGAATATTTGAAAGCGCGATGATTCCGGTCTTACTTGCAGGGCTGCAGCTTTCCGGTTGGCGCCGTCAATCCTTCCAAGCATTGCTGGTGTTTTATACAGTTTTTGATTATGTTCAAAGGTTAGGGGTGCCATGGCTAGGTTGGGGAGTGGGGTAACTATGAAATTAACTTTTCTCATCACGGGATTGGATTACGGCGGTGCAGAAACCCAGCTGGTACGTCTGGCTACTCAACTTAAAGCGCGAGGCTGGGGTGTGCGGGTGATATCCATGCTCCCGCATCAAGCGTATGTGGACGAACTGGAGCAAGGCGGGATTCCGGTAGACTCATTAGGCATGCGCCGAGGCGTACCGGATCCAAGAGCACTTTTCCGGTTAGCAGGCATTCTTCGTCGTGACCGCCCGCTGGTGCTTCATAGCCACATGGTACATGCCAACTTGCTTGCCCGCCTAACTCGACCCTTGGTTCGGGTACCTGTTTTGGTATGCACGGCTCATAGCATTTACGAAGGGGGGCGACTGCGCGAGTTCGCTTATCGTTTGACCGATTCCCTTTGTGACTTAACGACTCAGGTTAGCTGTGTTGGACTTAATCGGTACGTACAGGTGAATGCCGTCGCATCGCACAAGATTCGCTTTATACCCAACGGCGTGAATACAGAACGCTTCAAACCTGACCCGGACGCCCGAAAACGTTTAAGGAAAGAATTGGGATTAGGTACTGAATTTGTCTGGTTAGCGGTGGGGCGCTTTGAAGAGGCCAAGGATTATCCTAACATGTTTCGGGCTTTCGGGCGGGTGTATAAGATGCGACCAGATGCTCGGCTTCATATCGCTGGGCAGGGGTCGCTCAGAGCAGAAGCCGAGCGCTTTGTAGCGGAGTTAGGATTAGCAGAGGTAGTGCGCTTTTTGGGCGTGCGGAAGGACATCCCCGATCTTATGAACGCTGCGGATGCCTACGTGATGTCTTCTGCCTGGGAAGGGATGCCAATGGTACTTTTGGAGGCCGCCGCGGTGGGCTTACCTGTGGTGGCTACAGACGTGGGAGGAAATCGTGAGGTGGTATTGGATGGGCAAACGGGGTTCCTCGTTCCCCCTAGGGATTCCCAATCCCTGGCAGAAGCAATGCTACGCGTCATGAGCCTTACCCCTGAAGCCCGAGAGTTCATGGGCCGGGCCGGACGGGCCCACGTGGAGGCCAACTATGCACTCAATCGGGTGGTTGACCAATGGAAGGCGTTGTACCGTGAATTGCTCCAACGTAAAGGCGTGAGGATCTAAATAAAATCTTGCTGATGCAGCGTCGTTAAATCCAAATCCTGCTCGCAGGAATCACAGACTACGTGGGACCTGTGCTCCTGGCACTCCTCACAATTGAATTCAATAAGCGGGCAAAAGCTTTACCTGATGAAATTTGCCGAGCACATCTGGAATCCAGAGCGACTTGAAGAATTCCTGCGGTAAGACGAGTCCTTGATTTATGGGAATTGAAAGAGCAATGTATAGTAAAAGTCAGTAAAAGCCTATAGTAAATGGAATGATCAACAATGATGTCTCACAAAGTAGCCTTCATTGCTACAGTTTACCGTCATCTTGAAGCTTTTCACTTGCCGTTTATAAACCTTCTCCAAAAGAAAGGTTGCGAAGTTCATGCTTACGCTGCTCCAGATCATGGCAAGGAAGGGGTGCGCCAACAAAATGTCATCTGTCACGATATTCCTTTTCAGAGAAGTCCCTTTCATCTAGGTAATGTAAAGGCATTTAAGAGACTTTATCAATCATTTAAAGAAGAACAATTTGATCTCATCCATGTCCATACGCCAGTTGCGGGTATATTGGGAAGATTGGCTGCTAAGATGGTTGGTATACCATGTGTAATATATACAGCGCACGGGTTTCATTTTTTTCAAGGAGCCCCTCTTCTCAATTGGGTTTTGTACTACCCGGCTGAACGATTGGTTGCCCGATGGACCGATTACCTGATCACCATTAATGATGAAGACTTTAAAAGGGCACAACGATTTCCCGTGAGGAAAAAAGTGATGTATGTTCCTGGGGTGGGTGTTGATACAAATGAATTTTATTTTTCGAATAAGGAGGAGGTACGAAGACAGAAGCGGGAAGAATTGGGCATCAGTGATAACGACTTTGTTATATTAAGTGTTGCGGAGTTGAATGAAAACAAAAATATTGCTCAATTAATTGATGCGATGAGCTACATGAAACAAAAATTAGTAAAATGTTTGGTTGTTGGAGATGGCAACAGTAGAGAAAAATTAGAAAAAAAGGCCAATGAATTAGGTTTAGCTGAAACAGTTTATTTTTTAGGTTTTCGCAGAGATGTGCCTGAATTGATGGCATTTTCCGATGTTGTTACTCTATTGTCTAAACGTGAAGGGCTTCCCAGAGCATTAATAGAGGGCTTGGCAGCCGGAAAGCCAATTGTCACGACGAATGTTAGAGGTAATCGTGATCTTGTAGAAAATGGAGTAAACGGGTATGTGGTTTCTTTAGGAGATACTCAAAGAACGGTTAAGGCTTTTATGGAGCTTCTCAATGATCGAGGGTTGAGAACAAATATGGGTAAAATGAGTTTTGAAAAAGTTCAACAGTATGATATAGCAAATATACTCAAGAAGATGGAGGAGTTGTATGAAAAAGCATTGTCGACTTCAAGTAAATAATTTTGATAGAATCAAAAAAGGGAATATTTGTGATAAGGGTTTGGGCATTATATTATCTATCTATTGAATGAAAAGGAAGTGATTACATGGCCAAAAAAATTGCTTTATTTAATCATAAAGGTGGTGTTAGCAAAACAACAACCACATTTAACCTTGGTTGGATGCTTGCTATTAAAGGCTATAAGGTCATAATTGTAGATGCAGACCCACAATGTAATCTAACTGGTTTAGTTTTAGGATATAAAGGTCCTTCTGAGCTAGAGTCATTTTATGAGACAGAAACAGATAGAAATTTGAAATCTGCCTTATCACCTGCTTTTGAGTCAATTCCTGGTAAGCAAATTGAGCCAGTAGATTGTATACAAATAGAGGGACAAAACAATCTGCTATTACTACCTGGACATATTAAGCTTGCAGAATATGAAGTAACATTAGGAATCGCACAAGAACTCTCCGGTTCAATACAAACGCTACAAAATCTTCCGGGTTCTATATCATATTTACTTGATATAACAGGCAAAGCAGCAAAGGCTGATTTTATTTTGATAGACATGAACCCAAGTCTAAGTTCACTTAACCAAAATCTTCTTATGATCAGTGATTATTTTCTAATCCCAACTAGTCCGGATTACTTTTCACTTATGGCAATTAATTCATTATCATCAATACTACCAATATGGTATGCTTGGGCGAAAAGAGCTCAAGGGCATCACCTACTACAAAAAGCCAGTTATCCATTTCCGAAAAGTTCTCCAAAATTTCTAGGAACAGTAGTTCAAAAATATCGTCCACGTGATGGGAGACCGGCAGCTGCATTTAAAAATTGGATTGATGAGATAGGGTATGCAGTATCTAATAAGCTTGTTAAGGTTATGAAAAAGAACAATATGTTATTAGAAGATGATAAATATCAGCTAATAGATATTGATGAAGATTACTGTCTATCATCAATCCCTGATTTTAATGGCTTAATTGCAATTTCACAAGAAAAACAAACTCCGATCTTTTCTTTAACAGAGGTACAAATAGGGCAAACTGGAGTTGTATTACAGAACACATTGAAGTCAAGAGATTTATTCTTTAAGCTATTTGATGACTTATCAGAGAAAATTATTAAACTAACTGATACTCTTGTTTTATAAAAAAGATTAATTATGAAAAGTGTAGGAATATGCATCGATTTATATAGGTTTATTAATGATAATTTTAGATACATTTGAGGGATAAATAAATATGAAAATCCTAGTTACAGGTGGAGCGGGTTTTATCGGTTCACACATCGTGGACCGATTATTGTTTATAGGGCATGATGTGATGGTAGTTGATGATCTCAGTACAGGACAAGCTCGAAATGTGGCTGCGGATGTGTCTTTTTATGAGATGTCCATTCTAGCGCCGGAACTGGACGCGGTTTTTTTGCATGAAAAGCCGAATGTCGTGATTCATCAGGCCGCGCAAATTGATGTACAGCGTTCGCTTGCCGACCCGATCCATGATCTGCAAACGAATGTGGAGGGAACATTGCATCTCCTTAAGCTGTCCTGTCAACATGGCGTAAAAAAATTTATCTACGCTTCATCGGCAGCTGTATACGGGAACCCACAGTATTTGGGGATAGACGAGGCGCATCCGATCCAACCCATGTCCTTTTATGGGATTTCCAAATTCACGCCGGAGCAGTATATCCAAGTGTATGCCCAGTTATATGGGATACGTTACACGATCTTGCGGTATTCCAACGTTTACGGCATCCGCCAGGACCCGAAAGGAGAAGGAGGCGTGGTGTCCATTTTTGTGGACAAGTTGTTGCGGGGTGAGCAGCCGATCATATACGGGGATGGTGAGCAGACGCGGGACTTCATTTACGTGGAGGACGTGGCAACGGCCAATGTAGCTGCGTTATCCCGTGGGGACGGTGAGGTTCTAAACATCAGCACCGGCAAACCGACCTCAGTGAATGAATTGCTGCGCGTGATGAATGAACTCAATGGAACGGATATCCCACCACTTTATCATTCGGCCCGGCCTGGCGACATCCGCCACAGTTACTTGAGCAATGATAAAGCACGTCAGGTGTTGGGCTGGCGACCTATAGTTTCGCTGCGCGATGGGTTGAAGAAGACGCTGGATTATTATCGGGATAAGTATCTGCAATCTTAATGCCGCAAATCAATTTACAGACAGCCTGCAAGGATAGAATTTTGGTATGAGTAAAATAATCATTGGCTGGAGGCAGGAAAATCGCCTATAAAAAGCGAAAAGAGACCTGTCAAACCCTTCAACAAAGGAGGCCTCTTTTCGATGGAATTATTCAATTACACTTCCAGTCTAGCGCAACAAATC
>CAMTVR010000033.1:0-1374 GCA_947085265.1 uncultured Bacillus sp.
CCAACCGCTGCTCATCCGGTGGACTGTTGGGTACCGGAACTCCATCTTTGAAGAGCATGCCGTTCATCAGGTCTGTCAGGCGATCCACGCCGCGGATGCGGCGCCAACTCTTTTCGGCCTCCTGCACCAGCTTGAAGGCCAAGCCAAGGAAGGTCGCGCGCGAGACACAGTTCTTCGTGCGGGTCGTGCGATGGCGCACGGTGGCGAAGGTCGATTCGATCGGGTTGGTGGTGCGAAGATGAATCCAGTGCTCGGCCGGAAAGTCGTAGAAGGCAAGCAGCGCCTCGCGGTCCCGGAGCAGTTTCTCGGTCGCCTTCGGGTACTTGGCGCCGTAGGTCCTCAGAAAGGCGTTGAAGGCATCAAGCGCCGCCTTGCGCGTGGGCGCCATCCAGATCTCATGCAAGGCCGCCTTGGCTTTGGTTTGCAAGGACTTGGGCAGCGCATTGAGCACGTTGGCGGTCTTGTGCACCCAGCAGCGTTGATGACGGGTTTCGGGATAGACCTCGTCGAGCGCCGCCCAGAAGCCCAAGGCACCATCGCCCACGGCAAGCAAGGGGCCGATCGCCAGGCCACGTGCTTTCAGGTCATACAGCACTTCCAGCCAGGAGGCCTTCGATTCGCGCAGCCCGTCGCCGATGGAGACCAGTTCCTTGCGTCCGTCCGGCGTGACGCCGATGATCACCAGCAAGCACCCTCGGGCATCGTCTTCCGCCCGCACACCCGTATGGATGCCATCGACCCACCAATAGACATAGCGACAAGCCGACAGCTCACGCTTCATCCAGGCGCCGTATTCGGCCGCCCATTCGGCCTTGAGGCGACTGACGACATTGGGCGAAAGCCCCCGTGCGCCTTCGCCCACCAGGATGGCCAGGGCTTCCCGCATGTCGCCGGTCGAAATCCCTTTGAGGTACAGCCATGGCAGCGCCGCCGCAACCCGCGCCGAGCGGCGTACATAGGGCGGCACCAGCTTGGAGTTGAATTTCACTCCCGTGCCCGCGCGGTCGCGCACCTTGGGCACCCGCACACTGACCGCCCCCACCGGCGTCAGGATCTCGCGCTCGGGCAGGTAGCCATTGCGCACCACCGCCGCTTTGCCGCAAAGGGTGCGCACGTTGCCGTACTCGGCCAACAGTTCCCTCACTTCGACTTCGATGGCGTTCTGGATCAATTCGCGTGCCCCGCGCCGGATCAACTCCTCCAGCGACAGCCCCATTTCGTTTGCACAACCGTTCGTCTTGCTCGTATCCTTGCTCATGGCGTATCTCCGTGTTTGCTGACTTCGAAGTTTCGACAACCCGATTTCAGCAGAGGTACGCCACCTTCTCAACTCAGCCGTACCAATCGCTCATACACCACTTTCGACTATAACTC
>CAMTVR010000034.1:0-54569 GCA_947085265.1 uncultured Bacillus sp.
AGGGGCCCTCGTTCCATTTGTTTTTCACACTTTTTCTACCGCGCTTCGCTTGGTGTCCCCCTCATTAAGCACGGGTTTCACCCGTTCTTAATGAGGGGGCTGATTTTTAGTGCCCTCACCCACAAACATTTTACTCATACGAATCCTATTTCATTCATTTATTGCTGATCCGTTCGATTCCGATCCAGTTCGTGCTTGCTGTTCCTCATGTTCCTCATAGATTTTTTGATATTTGTCATAGTAATAGAAAACTTTACGGACATATTGACGCGTTTCGGAGTACGGGATCTGTTCCGCTGTGTCTGCCCGGGCATCCCAACGGCCATCCGCGAGCCATCGATCAACCGTTCCTTGGCCCGCGTTGTACGCCGCAATGGCAGCTACTAAGTTCTCATCATAGTAGTCAAGCAGCCATCTCAGATACCAGGTGCCGACTTGAATATTCAGGACAGGATCTTGGATATGCCGCCAAGCCTCTTCCGAATACCCCATCTTTCGGAGCGCCCACTTGGCAGTTTCCGGCATCAGTTGCATCAGTCCGAGCGCGCCCTTGGATGAACGCGCCGTTTTCTTATACCTGCTTTCTGTCTGGATGACAGCTGCCACCAGGTAAGGATTTACATCAAACTTGGCGGCTGCCTGCCAGATCTCTTCCCTGTAATGTAACGGATAAGCCAACCGTTGGTAGAGCGAGGAATACAGCACCGTCAGGAACAGGATCAGGGCAACCCCGACAAAGATCCATTTACCTTTTCTCAACTTCATCTTGCACCAGTTTCCGAAGCTCGTCCATCAAATGATCGACTTGACGCTCCGTTGCTTCCAAACTTCCGGCATTGTCGATGATGTAATCCGCGTATCTGCGTTTCTCGTCAATCGGCATTTGCGCATGGATGCGGTTTTCGGCCTCCTGCTTGCTCAATTGATTGCGCCGCATCAGACGCTGAAGCTGGATGTGTTGAGGCACATAGACCAGAATGACTTTATCCACCCGATGTTTCCCCTCCTGCACCATCGACTCGATCAACAAAGGAATATCCATCACCACGATGGCCTTCGGGTTATCCGAGAGCGCTTGCTGTACCTGCTCGTCCATTTTTTGACGAATCAAAGGGTGGGTAATCGCATTTAATCGCTTGCGTGCCCCTTCATCCGTAAACACCAAATCACCCAGTTTTTCCCGATCCAGGCTGCCATCCGGCCGCAGATACTCCGCCCCGAACTGCTGCCGGATTGCCTCCCAGCCTTCACTTCCCGGCTTTACCACCTCTCGCGCCCAGAAGTCCGCATCAACAATCACAGCGCCACGGGATCGCAACATTTCAGAAACAGTGCTTTTACCGGTGGCGATTCCACCCGTGATTCCAAAAATCACTTGCATCCGTCCTTCCATTGCAATGTGTGAACCTCTGAACGACTCTGTTTATCGGGGCCACCATTCTGGCAATGTCAAGTTAAAACAGTTTGTAAAAACCGAGGAGGATCAATAAGACTCCAGGAAGAAAAGAAGCCTTCTGGACCCACCTAAAGCCGGCCAGTCGGAGGCCGACACGCATGCCGGAAAGAAGAAACAGGCTGCTAAAAACCCCGATAAGAATAGCCGTCAACCAAGGTGAAAAGCCGACCATAGCGGCACCAACACCTGCTCCTATCGAATCGAGCGAAAGGGCTAAACCTAAGAGCAACGCCTCCTGTGCTGAGATCAGGCCGGAATGATCCATATCGGCGATATCAGGTTTTTTCAGCACCTGGACCACTAGTCCCAAGTGGCGAATTTCCAGTGTCCAGACAGGATTCTCCTCTACTTTTTGTCCATTTTCTCTTCCTTCCCGCTCGTTCCGCAAAGCAAAATGGTCTTCAAGCAAAACCGTTCGTCGCACATTCCACAAGGACCACGCCCCTACCATACAGAGGATCAGGGCTCCCAACCGTTTCCCCCAATCCAGCGGAATCCATGTTGCCAACCGCTCGCCGGCAAACATCGTCAGCAAAACCATAGCGAAAGAACAAGCGGCAATGATCAGGATGGAACGCACTGGAATGCGGATGTGTCGCATCCCGTACGTTGCACCAACGGTAAAACTGTCTAAACTGACGGCAAGCGCAAGCAACAAGACGGAGAATCCCTTCACCGATTTGCCCCCTTCTTACGAAACTATCTTCATCCTATGAAGAGGTGGGCAGTTTGGTGTAGGGGTAAGACATTGTTTGTTTACACTTTTTTTCGCAACCGCTGACAACGCGGACACAGGTGCGTTCCCCGACCGGCCACAACAATCCGCTGAATCGGACGCTGGCAGCGTTCACAAGGAAGTCCTTGCCGGCCGTATACATAGAGCTGCCACTGAAAGGCGCCCTCTTCTCCATTGCTATGCCGATAGGAGCGGACAGATGCCCCGCCGGCTTCAAGGCCCCGCTGCAACACGTCAAGGATGGCCTCATGAAGCGCGAGAACATGTGGCCCACGCAAGCTGCTCACCCGTCGCTCAGGGTGGATCTTGGCCAGAAACAGAGCTTCATCTGTGTAAATATTGCCAAGACCCGCCACCACCTCTTGGTTTAACAGGGCCGGTTTGATCATGCTGCGTGCATGCTTGCGAAGTTGCTGCGCTAAGACTGCAGGCGTAAAATGAGTCTCCAATGGCTCCGGACCTAAACGGTTCAGGCCTGAGACGAGTTCCAGCCGGCCGCGTGGCACCAGATCCATCGTGCCAAACTTTCGCACATCCTGATACAACAACAATGTTCCGTCCGTGAACGTAAAAACCGCATGGACGTGTTTTTCCTGAACCTCTGCTGCCCAGCCCAACCAGACCTTTCCTTCCATCCGCAAATGAATGACCAACGTCAGGGATGTCAAGTGGAGCAACAGGTATTTGCCACGCCGGGCAACCTCCTCCACCTGCTGACCTGGAAGGCACTGCACAAATTGCGCGGCTGAAGGCTGACGAACCAGCGGCGGGTACCTCAGCTCCACTTCTGAAAAGGTCTTTCCGCAGAGGGCGGCGGCGAGGGCTTGTCTCAACGTTTCCACTTCGGGCAATTCCGGCATGATTGTCTCCTTCACCTCGATCGCGTCACCATCGTCATTCAAAGCGTGCATCGCACTTGTTACTTGGCATCGTACCATGTTGGCCCGTCGCAGACCTCCACTTTCAACGGCACGTTCAGCGGGACCGCCTGTTCCATCACGTCCTTGACGAGCGCGTACAGCTCCTCCCGCTCGTCCGGATGAACCTCACAGATCAACTCGTCATGCACCTGCAGCAACATCTGACTAGCCATCTTGCGGCGGCGCATCTCTTCTTCCAAGCGAATCATCGCCAGCTTGATGATATCAGCGGCGCTGCCCTGAATCGGCGTATTCATTGCCGTACGCTCCGCAAAACTGCGCATGTTGTAGTTCCGGCTGTTGATCTCTGGCAAGTAACGGCGCCGGTTGAGGATGGTGGTCACATACCCTTTTTCCCGCGCCTCCTGTACAGCCCGATCCATGTACGCCTTGACGCCGGGAAAGGTTTCAAAGTAGCGTTCGATAAAGGCTCCCGCCTCTTTGCGGGAGATGTTCAGGTTTTGCGAAAGGCCATAATCGCTGATCCCATATATGATCCCGAAATTCACCGCTTTGGCCTGCCGCCGCATCTCAGCAGTGACCGCATCTATCGGGACGCCGAAAACATCCATCGCCGTCTTGGTATGAATATCCATATCCTTCTGAAACGCTTCCACCAACCGTTTATCCTGGGACAGATGGGCCAGAATGCGCAGTTCGATTTGCGAATAATCCGCCGAAAGTATCGTCCAACCCGGCTGGGAAGGGATAAAAGCCTGACGGATACGTCTGCCTTCTTCCAGGCGAATCGGGATGTTCTGCAGATTGGGTTCCGTGCTGCTGAGGCGGCCTGTGGCCGTAATCGCCTGATTGAACGAGGTGTGCACCTTGCCTGTTTCAGGGCGGATCACCTTCAGCAGCCCGTCAATATAGGTGGAAAGCAACTTCCCCAACTGCCGGTAGTGCAGAATTTTGCGGACGATCTCATGTTGCGGTTCGAGTTTTTCCAGCACATCGGCGCTGGTGGAGTAGCCCGTCTTGGTCTTTTTGATGACAGGAAGACCCAGTTTTTCAAACAGAATTTCACCCAGCTGTTTTGGGGAGTTGATATTGAAAGAAACCCCCGCCAGGGCGTAAATCTCTTCTGTCAGGCGTTCCAGCTGCTCCTGAAATTGCTTGCCCATTTCCTTGAGGGTGTGTCGATCCACGCAGATTCCCCGAATCTCTAACGCCGCCAAAACCATCGACAGCGGCAATTCCAAATCCCGATACAGCGAAAGGAGCTGATCCGCTTCGAGGCGCCGAGCCACATCTTCCACTCTGCGCTCCATAAAGTGCGTCTTTTGAATGGTGTGCCGCTGCCAAACGGCTTCCGTCGGTCTTTTTCGCTTGGCGCCGCGGCCAAACACCTCTTCATCTGAAGGCAGCCTCTCACCAAACATCTTGGCCATATCAGACAAATGATGCTGCGTGGAGGAAGGATTCAGGAGATAGGAAGCCAGCAGATAATCAAAATCCACCCCTGCCAGCTCGATGCCGTAGCGAGCCAAAGTGACCTTGGCCTGTTTCCCGTCATAGAGGATCTTTTTCGCATCCGGATCCGCCAGCCAAGATTGAAGCGCCTGCGATTCATGGATCACCTGAATCGGTACAAACGCGGAAGACCCTTCCCATGTCACACCCAGGCCGAGTATATCCGGTTTCCAGTCTGCCGGTTCCTGCTCCAGCCAAATAGCCGGACGCAACCGGCGCCACTCGGTAACGAGCCGCTCCAAATCTTCCTGTTGGAGACAGGTATAGGATATGGGGAATGGCTCGCCATCTTCCGTCTCCACGTCATCCGTCCGCGGACGGTGATCCAGCTGCAATCGCTCAAGCAGCGAATGAAAGGCCAGTTTGCGAAACACCTCTGCCACCTGCTCAGGATCATACGGCTGTAGAACGAGATCCTGTACCTGGCATGGCAGCGGCACTTCACGGCAAATGGTGGCCAGTTGTTTGCTCAGGCGCGCCGCTTCTGCATGCTCCCGGACGCGTTCCCTCAACTTGGCGCCGGGGAGTTCCTCCACATGCGACAAAATTTCTTCCACAGACGGATATTGACGGAGCAATTTCAGCGCGGTCTTTTCACCCACGCCAGGAATTCCCGGAATGTTATCGCTGGAATCCCCCATCAAACCCTTTAAATCCACAATCTGATGCGGTTTTAAACCATACCTGCGCTGCACTTCCGCCTCATCATAAGCTTCCACGTCGGTGATCCCTTTGCGGGTCAGGTAAACTTTGACCCGGGGAGCGACCAATTGAAGAAGATCCTTGTCTCCAGTTACCACCAACACCTCATGGCCGGATTGGACTGCCTGATCGGCGAACGTGCCGATAATATCATCCGCCTCGTAATGATCCAGTTCATACTGAGGAATGGCAAAGGCAGTTAAGACCTCTTTTAGGAGCGGAAATTGTTCGGATAGCTCAGGAGGTGTCTTCTGCCGGCCCCCTTTGTAATCCCTGAAAGTTTCATGGCGAAAGGTGCGCTTGCCGGCGTCAAAAGCCACCAACATGTGGGTCGGTTGCTCCTCTTCCAGCAATTTGATCAGCATCATCGTGAATCCGTATACCGCATTGGTATAAACCCCCTGTTCTGTATTTAACAGAGGAAGGGCATAAAAAGCCCTGTTGGCAATGCTGTTGCCATCAAGCAAGATCACTTTTCCCAAAATCGTCACCTCTTGTCTTTTACGCCTGTCCTTCCCAACAGCCTGCTATTTCTTTTCCGGCTGACGGGCGGGAAAGAACACAGAAAACTGGGATCCCTTACCCAGTTCACTTTCCACCTCAATCACACCATGATGTGTCTCGACTAAGTGCTTTACAATCGCCAGCCCCAGCCCGGTTCCTCCTGACTCACGTGAGCGAGCCTTGTCAACACGGTAAAACCTTTCAAACAGATGGGGAAGATCTTCTTTTGGGATGCCAATCCCTGTATCACGAACGCGTACCCAGACGCCGTCAGGATGCGATTCTGCGATGAGCTCAATGCGCCCCCCCGGCGGCGTATATGCAATGGCATTGCTGAGCAGGTTGAGCAGGATTTGGCGAAAGCGATCCGGGTCGGCTTCAATGACCGGATCATTTTCTACATGGAGTCGCAGGGTGAGTTGTCGCTCTTCTGCTTCCACCCGGACCAAACGGAGCACGTCTATTAAATGTTCCTTTACATGAATCTTTCGGTAATCGAACTTTACCTGCCCGGATTCGATCTTGGACAGATCCAGGAGCTCGCCGATCATCCGGTGTAACCGGTCACTTTCACGCAAAATGATCTCTAAGAAGGCCTGCAATGAGTCAGGATCATGCATGGCTCCATCCAACAGCGTTTCGGCAAATCCCTTGACAGCAGTCAAAGGGGTCCGCAGTTCATGAGAAACATTCGCCACAAACTCGCTTCGCAAACGTTCCAGGCGGCGAATCTCGGTAATGTCGTGCATGACGACCACCACTCCGCCCTTCCCACCATCGCGGCGTGGAATCGGTGACAGATGAACATCAAGCACTCGTTCCTGCGGGTAATAAACGGTCAATTCCTGTTGAAATCGTTCGCCGCTTTTCAGACAGCGATCAATCAGCTGACCCAGTTCGTAATGGTGACTGGCGGCGATATGTTGACGGCCAATCAGTGATTCCCGCGAACTGCCCAGGAGCCGTTCAGCCATGGTATTGACGAGTAAGATTCTTCCCCGGGGATCGAGCAACATCACCCCGCTGGCCATGTTATCCAGCAGGCTGAGCAACCGCTGGCGGTATTCCTCGCCAATGTTTAACTGAATCTCAATCTGATCGAGTAGTTGGTTGAGTGCACGGACAAACGGCGCCGCTTCGCTGAAAGAATCGTGATATAACCGCTGCGTGTAGCCTTGACCTGGTATTTTGCGCAAAAAGGAGGTCAATTCATCCAGGGTGCGCCGGTACGGAGCAAGTCCCCAATAAGCGGCGCCATACAATCCGCAGCAAAACAACAAAACGCATACGAAGATCACAGCAGGAACTGGAATTTGCCGCGTTAACCACGCGCCAACCAGTCCGACTATGAGCAAAACGGCAATCACAAGCCAGAAGATGCGCCAGGTCAGCCGTTTCATGCTGGACCCTCAAACTTATAGCCAACCCCGCGAATCGTCTTAATGTAGATCGGTTGCTTGGGATCCGGCTCAATCTTTTCCCGCAGGTGACTGACATGGACATCCACGATCCGCGTATCTCCTGCAAATTCGTAATCCCAGACGGCATTGAGCAGCTGATCCCGTGACAACACTCGTCCCCGATGTTGAAGCATATAGCGCAAAATTTCAAATTCTTTAGGTGTGAGATCCAGCGGTTTTCCCCGGAAATAAACTTCGTATTTTTCCGGATTCACCGACAGATCTCCCACACTCAAAGCGCCTTCCTCTTCCGGTTCGGGATTGACGCGCCGTAAAAGCGCCTTTACTCTGGCAACCAATTCGCGGGGACTAAAGGGCTTTGTTAGATAATCGTCTGCTCCCAGTTCCAGACCAAGAACCTTGTCCACTTCTTCATCCCGCGCCGATAACATCAACACAGGTATGCGATTTCCCTGTTGACGAAGTTGCTTACAGATTTCAAATCCGTCAACCGAGGGAAGCATGATGTCCAAAACGATCAAATCTGGCTGTTCCTCCCGAATCATCTGCAACGCCAGGCGGCCATCTGTCGCTTTCAGGACAGTGTAACCGGCCTTTTGCAGATTAAATTCAACCAGCGTCAAGATGGAAACCTCATCATCCACCACCAGGACGGATTGGGCCAAGCTCGTTCCTCCTTTTTCCCGATACACGTTTTTCCTTTTCTATCTTTGCATTGATCTTAAACAAGTCCTGATAGGAATACAACAGGAGAAAAAGGATTGAGACTCTCTCGGGAAAAACTGGATTTTACAGCCCGGGCTGATCAAAAAAGCGACGGAATCCAATCTCCGCCGCCTTCATGAATTGAAAAGGTGATTGAACGATTTCGCGATTATCGCAACATCTTGAGCAAGTTTTCCACCGATTGAGCAGATTTGTCCAACGCCGCCTTTTCTTCCGCTGTCAGTTCCAGTTCAATGACCCGCTCGATGCCATTGCCGCCAAGAATGGTCGGGACACCGAGATAGATGTCGTTGTAGCCGTATTCGCCTTCCAGGTAGGCGATGGCCGGGAGGATCCGCTTTTTGTCTTTGAGAATGGTTTCGGCCATTTGCACGAGCGAAGCAGCCGGCGCATAATAGGCGCTGCCAGTGCCAAGCAGGTTGACAATTTCACCGCCGCCTTTGCGTGTCCGCTCGACGATGGTCTCAAGTTGATCTTTCGGCAACCATTTTTCCAATGGAATACCGCCTACGTAAGAATACCTGATGAGAGGAACCATGTCATCACCGTGCCCCCCCAGCACAAAACCAGTTACATCTTCCACCGAAACATTCAGGGCCTGCGCCACAAATGTCCGGAAGCGGGCGGTATCCAAGACACCCGATTGGCCAATCACCCGGTTCTTTGGAAAGCCGGTCGTCTTGAAGGCGACATAAGTCATCGCGTCCACCGGATTTGAGAGGACGAGGAGCGTGGCTTCCGGAGAATACTTGGCCACTTGCTCTGCCACAGAGCGCATAATATTGGCATTGGTGTTCACTAAATCGTCGCGGCTCATCCCTGGTTTTCTAGCCACGCCCGCTGTGATGATCACAAGGTCAGATCCGGCTGTCTCTTCGTAATTGCTGGTTCCGATAATATTGACATCAAAACCTTGAACAGGGCTGGCTTCCAACATGTCAAGCGCCTTGCCCTTGGTCGGGTTTTCCAGTTGGGGAATGTCCACTAAGACAATATCTCCCATTTCTTTCTGCGCCAGCATCAGCGCCGTTGTCGCTCCGGTAAAGCCCGCTCCGATCACGCTGACTTTTTTCCGTTTCATCGCCATGATGGTTAAACGCCTCCCGCTTTGTTTGTCATTGGTTTTTAATGAATAGATAGGTGCGCCTCATAGGTTCTTGATCAAGTGATCTGCAAACTCGGATGTCTTCACCTCTGTGGCTCCGTCCATCAATCGGGCGAAATCGTACGTCACGATCTTCTGACTGATCGTTTTTTCCATGGAACCGATGATCATGTCAGCCGCCTCTTGCCAGCCAAGGTGTTCCAGCATCATCACGCCAGAGAGCAGAACAGAACCCGGGTTGACCTTGTCCAGGCCGGCATACTTGGGGGCTGTTCCATGCGTTGCCTCAAACACGGCATGACCGCTCACATAGTTGATGTTGGCGCCTGGCGCAATCCCAATACCTCCAACCTGTGCGGCCAACGCATCCGAGATGTAATCACCGTTTAGGTTGAGTGTCGCAATGACGTCGTATTCAGCCGGTCGTGTGAGGATCTGTTGCAAAAAGGCGTCTGCAATGACATCCTTGACAATCAGCTTGCCGGCCGCTTCAGCCTCGGCTTGCGTCCGATTGGCCGCCTCGACGCCTTGCTCGGCCTTAATCTGATCGTACTGCGCCCAGGTAAATACGCGATCCCCATATTCTTTCTCAGCCACTTCATAACCCCAATTTTTGAATGCTCCCTCGGTAAACTTCATGATGTTTCCCTTATGCACCAAGGTGACGCTTTTTCGCCCCCTTTGCAGCGCATACTCAATGGCGGCGCGTACCAGGCGGTAAGTGCCTTCTTTAGAGACCGGCTTGATCCCAATCCCGGATGATTCCGGAAAGCGGATTTTGTTGACTCCCATTTCTTCCTGCAGAAAACGGATCAGCTTCTGCACTTCAGGCGTTCCTTCGGCCCATTCAACACCCGCATAAATGTCTTCGGTGTTCTCACGGAAGATGACCATGTCCACCAATTCTGGCCGCTTGACAGGTGATGGCACGCCACTGAAGTAACGCACGGGTCGGAGACACACATACAGATCAAGTTCTTGTCGCAATGCCACGTTCAGCGAGCGAATCCCGCCACCGACCGGTGTTGTCAAAGGACCTTTAATGCTAACTATGTATTCTCGCAAGGCAGTCAAGGTATCTTCAGGCAGCCACTCGCCAAACTTCTGGTAGGCTTTTTCCCCAGCATACACTTCAAACCAAGCGATTTTTTTCTGCCCGTTATAAGCCTTTTTGACCGCTTCGTCTATGACGCGGGAAGCAGCAGCCCAAATGTCAGGGCCGGTTCCATCACCCTCAATGAAAGGAATAATCGGGTGATCAGGGACGTGCAGCTTCCCATCCTTGACCTGAATCTTCTCACCCTCTGCCGGCATGTCATATTTTTGAAAAATGGACATGCTTGCACCCTCCTTTGCTGAACAGTCTCTAAACACACGCCTTACCCCAAATACAACTCTTTTTCACATTGACTTCAATGTTCTTTGTCTACCTTTTGACCATTTTTTACCCCAGTCTATCTGTACAATTGGAAGGCCCACCAAAAGCAGCGGCTCTGATGGGCACGTGACTCAATTTTTATCTTACTTGATTTAATCTCTTAGATCCAGAGGGATATAAGCAGCCTTGGTCGGGCCCACATATTCCGCACGCGGACGGATCAAACGGTTATTGGCAAATTGCTCCAAGATGTGCGCGGTCCATCCTGACACCCGACTGACAGCAAAGATTGGCGTAAACAGTTCTTTTGGGATACCCAAGTACGTATAAGTGGAGGCAGAGTAAAAGTCCACATTGGGAGGCAGTCCCTTTTCTTTGACCACCATCGACTCAATTTTCTCTGACATTTCGAACCATTTAGGATCATTTTTCAGCTTTGCCAGTTCGCGCGACATCTGATGCAGGTGTTTGGCCCTCGGGTCTCCCTTGCGATAGACGCGATGACCGAAGCCCATGATCTTCTCTTTCTTATCAAATTTATCCTGTATGTAGGCCTCAATTCGCTCGAGGGTGCCGATTTCTTCTAGCATCCTCATCACCTGCTCGTTGGCTCCTCCATGCAGCGGACCTTTGAGTGCCCCAATGGCCGAAACAACCCCGGAGTAAATGTCGGAGAGGGTGGCCACCGTCACGCGAGCTGCAAAGGTCGAGGCATTGAACTCGTGATCGGCGTGCAGAACCAGCGCCTTGTCAAACGCCTGAATGGCAACGTCAGAGGGGGCCTCACCGTTCAGCATGTAAAGGAAATTTTGGGCAAACCCGTATTCCGGATGTGGCGCAACGGGTTCCAGTCCTTGGCGTATCCGGTGAATTGCCGCCACAATGGTGGAAACGCGCGCAGTCAAACGAATGGCTTTCCTGAGATTGGCTTCCGGGGTGTTCTCGCCGGCCTCCGGATCATACATCCCCAATGCCGATACGGCTGTTCGCAACACTTCCATGGGAGCAGCCGTTTTCGGATACGCTTTCAGTTGGGTCAATACTTCTCGTGGCAGCGCCGCATTCTCCCTGAGCGCCTGCTGAAGCTGCTCCAATTCCGCGCGATTGGGCAGCTTACCATGCCACAACAGGTATACTACTTCCTCAAAACTGGCGTTTTCTGCTAAATCGTCGATATTGATCCCACGATAGGTCAGTGTGTCATCAATAATGGAACTGATGGACGATTGAGCAGCTACCACGCCTTCCAGGCCTTGAGTCGCAGCCATCCTATCTCTTCCTTTCTAATGTGATTCTTGTTAAAATTCGTGAAAGACTGCAAACCGCAGTGAATAAAATTGACCTTTTCCCTTTTCAATTATAAATTAAAAAATTAGTTTTGTGAACGATTCCTAGCCGGAAATGAATTGGATTGAGATTTAGGCGAAAATGAAGTACAATTTTTACACCTTATTTCCATCTTAACCATGATGAGGTTACAGCTTGGGGAGGCAAATCATTTTGTCAAAAACACAAGCGCAAGTATTGGTCCGGCTTCTGATTGTCCTGGTATCCATCATTGGATTGTTTTTGGTGTTCAAGTGGTTGCTGCCACTGGTTACACCTTTTATTATTGCCTGGCTGATCGCCTTAATCATTAATCCGGTCGTCAACTTTTTAGAAAAAAAGACAAAAATGCCCAGGATGTTGGCCGTGATGCTGACGTTGGCCTTGTTTGTCCTCTTGGTCGTCTCACTATTTACGTTCTTGGCGACCAAAATCGTCATTGAACTGACGCAACTGCTCAACATCTTGCCGGTATATCTGAATCAGGTGCAATCTTATTTCAGTCATTTTCTCACACAAGAGATTGTCCTCAATCTGTTTAATCAATTGGAAAGCATGGTTGCCAATCTGGATCCGATCTACCAGGAAAGAATCACTGAGACGATTCGCTCCGGCATTGATTATATCACCGATGCTGCAACGAGTTTATTCGTCTTTTTGCTCAACGCGTTGTTAGGTTTCTTCACCGCCTTGCCGTCTACGGCTCTGTTGCTGATCATCGCCTTTGCGGCGGCCCTGTTTATCAGCAAGGACTGGTATCGCATCAAGGAGGGCATCATGCGAATGATGCCGCAAAAAATGGCTGAAAGCAGCAAACTGATTTGGGGGTATCTGCGCAAAGCAACCTTTGGGTTCATTTGGGCTCAAGCCATCCTGATCAGTGTGACGGGGGTCATTGTCGTCGTTTATCTGATGATTTTGGGAGTGGAATATGCCATCACGATTGGGCTGGTGATGGCTCTCTTCGATCTGCTGCCCTATTTAGGCGTGGGCACCATTCTGATCCCGTGGGCGATTTACTGCCTGATCATCGGCAATTACAAGCTTGGGATCGCGCTGGGAATTCTGTATTTGGTCGTTTCCTTCTCCCGGCAGCTTTTGGAGCCGAAAATCGTCGGCACCAACGTGGGGCTTGACCCGCTGCTTACCCTGGTCGCTTTGTATGTGGGGATTCAGGTCTTCGGTGTCGCTGGCGCCTTGATCGGCCCAATCGCATTGGTAATTCTGGTTTCCCTGTATCAAGCCAACGTGTTTCGGGATTTGTGGTCTTACATCACCCATCCGCTGCGCGCGGAATAATCTCTTCCACGAATCATCCCTTGCTAATCCTGAAAACGGTCGCGACAAGCCAACCGCTATTCGGTTGGTAAGGTAACGGCTTCCTGTAACCGCGCAAAAAAATCTGGCGCATGGCGATCCAGACGAAGCGGCCTCATCTCCCGGTTCACCCAGGCATGATGCGTCTGGCCGGTTACCAAAAGCTCTCCCCCTGACCTGTCATCCTGGCGCAACACTTCGTAGGCAAAATGAATGCGCACGCGGGAGAGCTGCACCAACCTCGTGCGCACCAGAATCGAGTCTCCGTAACGAGCCGGGGCGTGGTAATCAGCGGTCACATGAATGACAGGCAATCGGACGCCGTACCTCTTTTCCAACTCGGAATATCCCGTTCCTGTCACTTGCTTGACAAAGTCTGTCCGTCCAATTTCAAACCAGACGAGGTAGTTGGCATGATATACGACAGCCATCTGATCCGTCTCTTGATACCGGACAGCCAGGCGGATCTCGGTCAACGTCGACATCTGTCGTCTCTCCCTCCCTTAGAGGACCTTTGCCTTCCCGTTGTAGATGTATCCCCGTTCCGAATCAATGGTAATCTCCATCCCGTCCTCTAACAACTGCATGGCGTTTGGAACACCGATGATGACCGGTATCCCCAACTCCAACCCGACGATGGCCGCATGTGAGGTCAATCCCCCTTGTTCAGTGATGACAGCGGCCGCTTTCTCCATCGCTGGCACCAGATCCCGGTCGGTGCTTGTGGTTACAAGAATGGAATCGTGAGCCATTTTCGCCATGATCTCCTCCACCGTTTCCCCTTTGACGATCCGACCTGTCACCACCTGGTGGCCAATCCCCTGGCCGTGGGCAATGACATCTCCGACCACATGGATTTTCATCATGTTGGTTGTGCCGACCTGCCCGACCGGCACACCCGCCGTGATCACCACCAAATCTCCGTAACTGATGTAACCTGCCTCCAGAGCCCGTTCCACGGCAGAATTCAGCATTTTGTCGATGGACTTGGCTTTTTCCCCCAAGAGCGGCATGACTCCCCAGGAAAGAGTCAGCCGGCGGAGCGTCATTTCGTTATAGGTCACTGCCACGATCGGGCTGGCGGGACGATACTTGGAGATCATCCGCGCCGTATACCCGCTTTCGGTCGGCGCGATAATCGCTGCCACCTTTAAATCCAGAGCCGTACCAGCCACCGCTTGACTGATCAAATCAGTAATCGTGTTTTGCCCATTTTCGCTCCGCTTGCGGAAGATCTCCCGATAATCGAGCGCTTTTTCAGTCGTCTCGGCAATTTTGGCCATCATTCGCACCGCTTCGACCGGGTAATTGCCGGCGGCAGTTTCACCTGAAAGCATCACAGCGTCCGTACCATCCAATATCGCGTTTGCCACATCCGTTGTCTCGGCGCGTGTCGGGCGGGGGTTGCGCTGCATCGAGTCGAGCATTTGCGTCGCGGTAATCACCGGCTTTCCCGCCTTGTTGCATTTGCTGATCATCTCTTTTTGCAGGAGCGGAACCTCTTCGACAGGGATCTCAACCCCCAAATCCCCTCTCGCCACCATGAGGCCATCCGCCACCTCCAGGATGGCGTCCAGATTCTGTACACCCTCACGACTCTCAATCTTCGCGATGACCGGGATCTCCGCGTTCATTTGTTCGAGAATCTTATGTATTTCCAAGATATCTCCCGGCTTACGAACAAATGAAGCCGCGATAAAATCGATGCCTTGCTCGACACCAAAACGGATATCGGCGGCATCCTTCTCCGTAATCCCCGGCAATCCGATGGCAACACCGGGCACATTCACGCCTTTGCGATCTTTCAGCTTGCCGCTGTTTTTGACGCGGCAGTGAATTTCAGCGCCCTGTATCGACACCACTTCCAGACCGATCAGCCCATCGTCCAACAACACCGTATCGCCTGGACGAAGCTCGTTCACCAGCCCGGCATAACTGACACTGACTCGGTGCGCATCACCCAACACCTCTTCAGTCGTCAAGATGAAGGGTTGTCCCTCACGCAATTCCACTTCTCCTGATTCCAGCATCCCTGTTCTGATCTCAGGTCCCTTGGTATCCAACAGAATACTCACTGTTTTGCCCAATTCATTGGCAGCCTGCCGGATCCGGGCGATCCGTTCCTGGTGTTCCTGATGGGTGCCATGAGAAAAGTTTAACCGCGCGATATTCATCCCTGCTTCGATCAGTTGCTTCAGCTTGTCCAGATCCTGGCTTGCCGGTCCGATGGTGCATACGATCTTGGTCTTCCGCATGACAGAAACTCCTTTCATATAGATGACGCATATAGATGACGGCGCTTCAGATGGAGGGTGCTTCAGATGGCCAGTATGCTGGCCATCTGATAAATCGACAAATCGACCTGATGTTCTTGGGATAACGCGTCAGCCATGCTGATGCCGCAAATTTGTTGTTGCCGGCTGGCCACCATTTCCCCGCTCCTGCCTTCCATCAACAGTTGAACCGCCATGCTGCCCATGCGACTGGCCAGGACGCGATCAGAGGCAGTGGGCGAGCCGCCACGCTGGATATGTCCGAGGACGGTGACTCGTGTTTCAAACCCGGTTCGTTTCTGAATCAACCGAGCGATCTCCACCCCGCTCCCGACCCCTTCGGCGACCAGAATGATGCTGTGTTTTTTGCCGCGCTGATGGCCTCTGTTTAACCGTTCAACCAATTCGTCCAACTGTTGTTCGAGGGGCAACCGGACCTCTGGGATGAGAATCGACTCCGCTCCTCCTGCCAGACCCGCCCACAATGCAATATCGCCAGCCGCGCGGCCCATTACTTCAACCACGTATGTCCGCTCGTGGCTGGTGGCGGTATCGCGGATTTTGTCAATCGCCTGAATGGCGGTATTGACAGCTGTATCAAATCCGATCGTCGTATCAGTTCCGGGAATATCGTTATCAATGGTTCCAGGAATCCCAATCACGGGAAATCCTTGCTCGTGCAATTTCAGCGCGCCGCGAAAGGAGCCATCCCCGCCGATGACCACCAGGCCGTCGATTTGCCGCGCCTTCAATTGCTGCAGCGCCCTGGCTTGTCCTTCCGGCGTGCGAAAGAGTTGGCTGCGGGCGCTATAGAGAATGGTGCCCCCCCGATGTATAATATCCCCTACCGAACCCAAGTCCATTGGGACAAATTCTCCCTCGATCAGCCCAGTGTACCCATGCTGTACACCGTACACCGTCAACCCGTGATACATGCCTGTCCGTACCACTGCGCGGATGGCCGCGTTCATGCCCGGCGCATCCCCGCCACTGGTAAGAACCGCAATCCGTTGCATCGCTTTCACCTCTCTGCATGCTGACCCTGTTGATGGAAGCGGCCAATCGCTTTAAATTTTTCATACCGATGGGCCACCAATTCCTCACCGCTCATCTGTCCAAGTTCTGTCAGGGAACGTCGCAAAACCTGGGCAATCGCAGCCGCCTGAGCATCCACATCCCGATGGGCACCGCCCTTGGGCTCAGGAATAATCCCGTCGATGATGCCAAATTGAAAGATGTCTTGCGCTGTAATCTTCATCGTCTGGGCCGCGCGTTTGGCTTGTGTGGCATCTTTCCACAACAAAGCAGCCGCCCCTTCAGGAGAGATCACCGAATAGATGGCGTGCTCCAGCATGTAGATATGATTTCCCACGCCCAGCGCCAACGCCCCGCCACTTCCTCCTTCTCCTGTGATCACACAGATGATTGGGACGGTAAAAGCGGCCATCTCCCTCAGATTCCGAGCAATCGCTTCGCTTTGTCCCCGCTCCTCGGCGGCCATGCCGGGGTAAGCTCCCGGCGTGTCAATAAAACAGATGATCGGCCGGGAAAATTTCTCCGCCTGCTGCATCAGGCGCAGCGCCTTGCGGTAACCTTCGGGATGCGGCATGCCAAAATTCCGCGCAATGTTTTCCTTGGTATCCTTTCCTTTTTGATGTCCGATGATCGTCACCGGTCTTCCTTCAAACCTGCCAATCCCCCCAATAATCGCCGGATCGTCTCCATACAAGCGGTCTCCATGCAGCTCAACAAAAGAAGTAAACAACCGTTCGATGTAGTCTTTTGTCGTCGGACGCGCCATGTGTCGCGCGATTTGCATCTTATGCCATGGCTCCAGGTTTCCGTAGATCTGAGCTTCCAGTTGATGGTATCTCTGGCTTAAAGTTTCAAGCTCTGACGACAGATCTAAATCCTTTTCCTCACCGAACCGCCTCAATTCTTCAATCTTTTTCTGGAGTTCGACGAGCGGACGCTCAAACTCCAATTCACTAGACATTGGAAACCTCCTTTTCCTCCGCTTGCGCGTCACCGTAAGCCGTAAATTCACTGTGGGCCTGATGGAGATCAAGCAAATTTATCAGCAGATCGCGCAACTGTTTGCGGGGGACCACGGCGTCCAGTTGACCGTGTGACAACAGGAACTCTGCTGTCTGAAAATCATCTGGGAGTTTCTGCCGAATCGTCTGTTCAATGATCCGCCGACCTGCAAAACCGATCAAAGCACCCGGTTCAGCCAGGTTAATATCCCCCAAAGAAGAAAAGCTGGCGGATACTCCCCCTGTCGTCGGATTGGTGAGCACCGAGATAAAGAATCCGCCAGCTTTGTGAAATCGGGCTAACGCGGCACTGGTCTTGGCCATTTGCATCAGGCTGAAAATCCCTTCCTGCATGCGTGCCCCACCAGAGGCAGAAAACAGAATCAGCGGAAGCTGCTGTTGATGCGCCCGTTCAATGGCACGCGTCACCTTCTCCCCGACCACCGAGCCCATGCTGCCCATGATGAAGCGGGAATCCATCACGCCAATCACGACCGGCATGCCGCCCACTTTGCCTTCCCCGGTCACAACCGCTTCGGCCAGCTCGGTCTTTTCCATCATTTGCGTCACTTTCTCTTCATAACCTGGAAAATGGAGCGGATCGGCCGTCCGAAGATCGATATCATATTCGACGAACGATCCCTCATCGAGAATGAACTGAAGCCGTTCTGACGCACTCATCGGAAAATGGTATCCACAACCCTTGCAAACCTTGTAGTTCTTGGCCAGTTCCTTGGCGTACATAATGGTTCCGCAGACATCACATTTGACCATCAGACCTTCTGGAATTTCCTTTTTCCCCTCTTCGGCCGGCCTCATGCGCGTTTCTTGTGGCAAGGTGGCGTATTTCCGCTTCTTAGGAAAAAAATCTTTCAGCACTCAAAACACCTCGCATCGCTCAACCTTCTCACGCAAACACTCCCTATACACTGTTTATTCATTTAACCTGCGCAACCGTCCATGATGTGAAAGGAATCATTCATCTTGTATTATCAACTTTTACATCGGAGATTGCAAAATTTGGTTCAAGATCTCTTGTGCTTCACGAACCTCTGATGCCGGCACCTGGATTTCATATTGCTTAGAAATGCTCGGACGAACTTGCGCCAAAAATCCTTCTCGCGTCAATGCCTCTTCGATACGGAACGCCAGTTTTTCCACACTGGTGACATAAATTACCTTCCACATGCCAGGCCCCTCCTTCGAAGACTTGTCATGTCCCTTCGCGCCCATTTTTCGGAATAATGATACCATACGCTTTCTTTCACTGACAAGAAAAGCCAGTAGACAGGCGATGCTGTGAAATCCCAGCATCAGGACTTGCTTTTACTCTCCGGCAACGGACTGAGGTGATCCTGCTGATGTGCTAAGCGTGCGGAGGCTGCGGCGGCAATGCCGGCTACCAGATCATCCAAAAACGTGTGAATGTGGCCAGATTTGTGCTGGTTTAAATCACCGATCACGCCCATCTTGACCTTATCCAGATAGCCAAAACTGGTCAAGCCGATCGAGCCGTAGACATTGGTGATCCCAAGCGCCAGGATTTCGTCCACCCCATATAAAGGGTGATCCCGCTCCAGGATCGACTGAAGGGGTTCCGGCAATTTCTTCTCTTCAGCCAGCATATCCAGGGCAACTCCTGTAAACAACGTATACTGAACCTCCCGCTTCTGCAGGACATTCTCAACGCTTTCGATACACACTTCCAAAGTCAAGCTTGGATTGTACGGCAGCTGCAGCTGCCATACAATCTCTGCGATTTGTTCCACAGTCACGCCTCTGGATTCCAGCAATTGACAAGTTTTCTGGTATGACATGTTGATTCCTCCCGCATTCTCTTCCCGTTAGTGGTGGTCTTTTCCATTCAGACCACTGGCATAGGTGCCTGGCCCGAGCAAACGCTCCACCGCTTCTCGCAAGGACGATGAATCCTTTACCTGAAATGGAAAAGCAAGTTTCACCGCTTGCTCCTTCTTTTCATAATACAAAATCACCGGCTGCTTGCCACGATATTGACGGAACAAGTTTTTCAACTGATTCAACACGTGCGGAGAAGAGCGTTGGGGAGGGATCCGAATGTAAACAGGGCTCTCCTCAGTCTGCACAACATTTTCCAGTGAATAAAGGGTCTCGACGATCAATGTTCGCTTTTCCTCGCTATCCAAATGACCTTCCACAATGAACAATTTTCCTTCTTGAATCCGCCCAAGCCATTGCCGGAACACCTTCGGAAACAGCGTGAGACGGACGGAACCGCTCATATCCTCCAGCTCTGCAAAAGCCATCGGCTCACCCCTTTTCGTCCGGACGATCCGCAACTGCTGGACAATCCCTGCCACCCGCCAATGATGCTTCTGCACATCCGCGAGATGCTGCGCAATGGTCCGGATGCCCTGCCTCTTCAGCCTTTCCCGCCAGAGTTCAAGCGGATGACCTGAAAGGTAAAAACCGATGTATTCTTTTTCCATTTGCCATTCTTCTTCCCTGGTATATCTGGCCGCATCGGGATAATCCGGTTTGGAAAAGGTGGCCGACAAAAGCTGCGGCTGACGTGTCTCTTCTTGTATCCGGCTTCCCCAAGCAATCGCCTCATCCAGGATCATCAACAGTTGCGCCCGGTGACCAGGCAGCGAATCGAGCGCCCCGACCTGGATCAATGCCTCCAGCACGCGGCGGTGACACAACCGCAACTCCACCCTGGCGCACAAATCAAACAGGTCCTTAAAAGGACCATCCTGCCTGGCTCGCAGAATCGCCTGCACAGCCTGCGTACCCACCTGCTTGATGCCGCTTAACGGATAACGGATGTTCTGCCCTTCAACGGTAAATTCCAGGCCGCTCTTTTGAATATCCGGCGGCAGCAGGCGAATCCCCTGCTGGCGTAACTGTCGCTGGTACTGGTGCAACTTCTCGGCATTGCCGATCGACTCACTCATCAAAGCCGCCATAAAATGTTGGGGAGCATGAACCTTCAGATAAGCCGTCTGATAAGCGATCACTGCATAAGCCACAGCATGCGAACGGTTAAATCCGTACGAGGCAAAACGGACGATCATATCATAGACACGTTCGGCCACGTCACGCTCATACCCCATCCGCAGACACCCTTCGACAAAGTGTTCCCGCTGCTGGTCTAATACCTCTCGCTGTTTCTTGGATACTGCCCGCCGCAGCAGATCGGCTTCGCCCAGGGAAAACCCGGCCATCTGGGCAGCAATCTGCATGATCTGCTCTTGGTACACAATAATGCCGTAGGTGTCCTTGAGAATCGGCTCCAAGGAAGGATGTGGATAGGTGACCTGAATGCGGCCATGTTTAGCCTGAATGTAGTGGGAGATAAAATCCATCGGTCCGGGACGGTATAAGGCCAGTACCGCAACGATATCCTCAAAACAGCTCGGCTGCATCTCCTTCAGCACGCGACGCATCCCTTCTGACTCCAGCTGAAACACTCCGGAAGTGTCACCGGATGAGAGCATGCGGTACACTTTCGGATCATCGTCAGGAAGTTGGTCCAAATTGATTTTTATGCTTTTTTGACGCTCAATAGACTGCAGCGTTTTTTCGATGATCGTGAGATTTTTCAAACCGAGAAAATCCATCTTTAAAAAGCCCAGTGATTCCAGGACATCCATCGGATACTGGGTCAAGGCCAATCCCTCACCCCCTGGCTGCAAGGGAATCCAGTCGGTCAAAGGACCGGGTGCCAACACCACGCCGGCCGCATGCGTGGACGTGTGGCGAGGGAAGCCTTCCACCTGCTTCGCCCATTCCACCACCTTGGCCAGTTCCTCGTCGTTGTCCAACATCTGGCGAAACGTGGTCTGTTCCTCCTCCAGCTCCTCCAGGCTGGCGTGAGATGGGATCAGCTTGGTCAAGCGATCAATTTTACTCGTCGCCACTCCAAATACCCGGCCCACGTCGCGGACTGCAGCACGAGCTGCCATCGTCCCAAAGGTGATAATCTGCGCCACCCGATCGGTGCCATATTTCTCCGCAACGTATCGAATCACTTCATCACGCCGATCATAACTAAAATCGATGTCAATATCCGGCATCGTGACACGGGCCGGATTGAGAAAACGTTCAAAGAGGAGATTGTACTTTAAAGGATCCACTTTGGTAATCCCTAAAAGATACGCTACCAGGCTGCCCGCGGCGGAACCTCTTCCCGGCCCGGTGAGGATGCTATGCTGGTGGGCGTAGCGGATAAAATCCCAGACAATCAGGAAATAATCGACGAATCCCATCGACTCGATGATGGTCAATTCCTTCTCCAATCGCTCTCGAATCGGCCTGGTGATACGGCCATATCGCTTCTCAGCCCCTTTTCGGCACAGCGCTCGCAGGTAATCGGCCGCCTGCACGCCCTCCGGAAGCGGAAAGCGGGGCAGGACCATCTGATGAAAATCAAACGAAACCTGGCACCGCTCCGCCAGAACGCGTGTATTTTCCAATGCCCAGGGAAGCTCGGCAAACCTCTCCCGCATCACCTCGGGCGGGGTAAGCTCATAGCCAGACCAATCCTTTTGCAGTTCATGCCACTGCTTCCCGTTTCGGATGCCGTGAAGAACCGGCAACAGGCGGGTGTCTTCCGCCTCAGCAGCCAGCACCTGGTTGGCCGCAACCAGAGGTACTCGGTGCCGGCGGCTCATGTCCACGAGCCGGGTAAGTAGTTCCCGATCCCCTGGTTGATTCCGGCCATGATCCTCCAATTGCAAAAAGAAATGGTCTGGCCCAAAACTCTCACAGTACGTTTGGAGCACTTCCATCGCCCGTTCTTCATCATCTTGCGCCAGCAGCCGATCAATCTCCCCGCGCCTGCCACCGCTTAACACGATAACACCCTGCCGGTGTTCCACCAATTGTTCAAAAGAGAGAAGCGGCCATCCCTGCACCACATTCATCTGCGCCAGCGTGGACAATTTGACCAAGCTTCGATACCCATCCTGATTTTCCGCCAAAAGGACAAGGCGATATGGCTCAAAAAACCTTTGATGACGCAACTCCTCATCCATCACCCAGACCTGCAAGCCAATCACAGGGTGCAGTCCCGCCTTCCGGCAGGCCTTGTAAAACGGGATTGCACCGTACATCACGCTGTCATCAGCGAGCCCCAGACTCTTCATGCCAAATAACTTGGCCTTTTGTACCAGTTGCTCGATGCGTGCGGCGCTCTGAAGGAGACTGTATTCCGATTGGACAAACAAATGAACAACCGATGGAAGCAAGTTGATCGTCCCTCCATGTAATAGACCAGTACTTTCATTATATCTCATACCTGTCTCCAAGGAATAAGGTTCAGCACCGTCCACATATACATCAGCATAAAAGGTTCGTACCCCTGAGGAGTTGAGAAAGATGGAGGATCGGTTCATCGTCACATTAGTGTTTCACTTTTTCATCGCTTTCGGGATTCTCATCGGCGGGACCCTGACAGGCGGCCTGGGCGCCCTGATGATGGGTCAACCACCTATGGACAGTATGCTGCGCCTAGCCGAACAATTAAAGCTCTGGGCCATTGTCGCGGCCATCGGTGGAGCGCTGGACGCCTTCCGCATTCTAGAATCTGGCGTTCTGAGTGGACAACTCTCTCCGACGATCAAGCAATTGCTTTACATTCTCAGTGCCTTTATGGGCGCCAATACTGGCATGCTGCTCATCAAATGGCTGGCAGGAGAATCGTCTTCATGAAATGGTTCAAGAACCTGGCATGGTTGGTCCTCGGTAGTGTTCTAGGGGCACTAGCGGTAGTGGGCTACTCCGGAAAGCAAATGGATGCCCTTTATCTGGAACGAAAACAATTGGAACAGGAAATCATCAGTCTTCAAGAGGAGCTGCAGTCTCTGGAAAACCGCCTTCAACAAAGACAAGGCACGCAGGTGGTGGAAAAATTGCAGTTTGCCATCGAAGGGGCGCCGGACGGCTTCAGTGAAACCGAAATCATCCAACGTCTGCAGGAAGCGGGGAAATTTTTTGTCGGCAAAGAAGTCAAAACCCTGTCTGAAAACCCAGAAATCTTGTTCTATTTTTTTGACAACCGGATGTTCTTCATCCATGATCGATGGCTGAAGGTTCAGACCAAGACAGTCAGCATCAGCAATTTGATCCATCTTTGGCTGACGGTCAGCGTGCAAACAGAAGAAGACCCTTGATCAGGGTCCCTTCATGTCAGAACCACCCACACGCTTAGCGTTCCCAGACTTGCGCGGTCAGAAGCGCTTTGCCCATCAGCTGCCCCTGCATCGTCACTTCCAGATCCACCTTCCCAAAACGCCGCCCCACTTCTAGCATGGAAGGTCGCACTTCAATATGGCTCTCCAACGGAATCGGTTTCATGAAATAGATGGTCAAATTTTCAACGATCATCTCCCCTTTTCGGTGCCGACGCAACGAACGAATCGAGGTCTCTTCCAGGAGCGTCGTCATCACGCCGTTGGATAACATCCCGAGGGGGTTTGTCATTTGAGGTGTAACCACAAGCCGGTAACGAACCCCTCGTTCATCGCGGAATTCCTGTAAAGCCGAACGCACGATATCCTCGATAGTTTCGCCAACCTGCGGTTGTTTCTGGTGCAGTTGCATCGCCTTGAGCACATCCTGCCGGCTGATCACACTGATCAGTCTTCGTTCTTCATCGACGACCGGGATCATTTCAATTCCCTCCCATACCATCCGGTGCGCCACGGCGGCAATGGATGTATAAGGCGTGGTCGTGATCGGGCTGCGCGTCATCACGTCGGTGATCGGTGTCTCAACGGACATCCCCAGCACATCCTTGGACGTGACGACGCCGACGATCTTCCCCTCCCCGTCAATGACAGGAAAGCGGCTATGCCGTGTCTTCTCAACCAAGGCCTGCCAATCCTTGACGGTCTGTTGATCGGTCAATACATGAACCTTCTCGCGTGGCACCAAGACATCTTCAACCATCACAATATCTTTTTTGATCAGACGGTCGTAAATCGCCCGGTTAATCATCGAAGCCACTGTGAACGTATCATAAGCGCTCGAAATCAAGGGAAGCTGTTTTTCATCGGCCAGCTGCTTCACTTCCTCCTTCGCGTCAAAGCCACCCGTAATCAGGACAGCTGAGCCGGCTTTCATCGCCAACAAATGAGCGCGGTCCCGGTTCCCGACAATCAAGAGGCTTCCAGGATCCACATACTTCATCATGTCCTCCAGCCTCATTGCGCCAATCACCATGCGTTGTAACGTCTTGTGCAAACCGCCGCGGCCGCCCAACACATGCCCGTCCACAATGTTGACCACCTCGGCGAAGGTCAATCGCTCGATGTTTTCCTTGACCTTTGTCTCTATGCGAATCGTTCCGACCCGTTCGATGGTGCTGACCAGGCCCTTGGTCTCGGCCTCCTTGATGGCCCGATAGGCGGTTCCTTCACTGACATCCAGATCCTTGGCAATCTGCCGCACCGAAATCTTGGTCCCCACTTCCAGCCCTTCAATATACCGGATAATTTGATGGTGTTTGGTCGTCATTATCGTCCTCCCTATCCTCGCGACAATCCTGTCATGCCCATTATAGTATACAAAAAAAGAGGCAGTCCACCGACTGCCACCGCATCATCTATATTTAAAAGGGGGTTTTACTGTCTTTATTGTAACGAACGAAGATTACAAAACCATAACACAATGATTACAAATTGTTCTCATTTATCCAGCCACCTCTTTAACCGATCACCAAATACAGCCAGGTTCCCTGTACCAACCCCACCAACCCGCCAATCAGCGCACCCAGCCACGTGATCATTTTCAGCTCGCGCGATGCGATCTGGACAATCAATTTTTCAAGTTGGGAAAGCGGATAATCCAGCACCTGCTGTTCCACCACGCGGGCAATCCGCAAACGGCGGAAAACGACGGGAAGAAACTGTGTCAGCCGGTTTTCCACTTCCTCCAGCCACTGGCGCAACTTCTGTTGCCATGCATCAGAAGATAGCGGACGCAACAACTCATTGACAGGAATCTGACGGAGACATTCCCCGTCCATGAATAGCCGTTGCAGCAGCTTCAGTAACTGAAGCCAATCCTCTTTCTCCAGCACATGTCGGAGTTGGCCAAGCGGCTTTTTCGCGCACTCATCCCACTGTTGCTGCAAGAACCTGTCGAATCGCTCCTTCGTGACAGGTTGGGCAAGCCATTCCACAAGTCGGCGGTGCATCCAAGTCGCCAATCTTTCTTCATCCACAATCAGAGAAGCCAGTGTATTCCACATCCTGCCTCCCCGAAGACTAGTGCGGATAAAATCCTGCAGCAACTGTACCAACCACCGCCTGCCGGATACGCTGTTCAGGAATTCATGGCCCCGGTTCAGCAGCAATTGCGAAAAGCGCGGAATCTGTGTCCGAACCCAAGCCACTCCATCCTCTCCCAAATACCCCTCCAGGGTTCGTCCTTGCGCTGATCTCATCCGCTGTTGCAGCAAGTGCAGCAGATGTTCAAACCATGCCTGCCAACAGGGATCTTCCATCGCCGCAGGCTGTATTGGAAGCAAGGGCACATATTGGCTCAAGTCATCGAGACACTCCGCAATCGTCTTCTCCGATTCCGTCCATTTTTCCAGTCGTTCCATCAGGAATTGACTGACCCGTTGAGGGCCTTCCCCTTTCCGGATCAGCCGAAGCATGCCCTCTGAGGTAAAGAGGTATTCCTCTACCACATGCCCCAATTGTTTGGCCAATTGCTCCCGACGTTTAGGGATCAGCCCCGGTGTAAACGGGATCTTCCAACCCCCGATTTTCCAAGACTTGTGCGGCCTAAAAAGCATCGCGATTGCCAAAAAATTGGTCAAACCCCCGATCAAGGCACCCAAAGCGATGCTGATGAGAAAGGCCCAACCTAATTGCGCCATATGCACCCGGCCTGCCACTCCTTCATACAATACTTCAAGAACGATGAGATGGACACCTGTCCAATTATGACACGGACCCCCGTGGGGAAAACCCCGCCGGGTCCTGCCTGGGAGGAATGGAAGTGACAAAAATCTCCCAATCAAAACCTGTCAAAGTAACGGTACAGACCAAGCCATACCCAGAGCATTCACCTACCGGTGTCCTGAGTATCAATCCGCAAATGCTGCAAATCTTGAAATTGCGCGCGGGAACCATCACCACCCTTGTTTTTGGCAGACGAAAAACAAAAGTACAAGTCGAAACCAGCAATCACCACAAGCAGCTCATTCTCATCGATGATGCCACGGCAAACCACCTCAGCCTGCCAGATGGCATTCATCTCAACCTCAGTTACCACCCAAAGATAAACTCGCTATTTCTTGGTCCCTTGTTCTGCATCCTTGTCGACCCGGTTGAAAAGCCCACCGATGGACCGGTAAGGTCCTTGACACCGTTTATTGAAGCCGTCACACGATATGGGCAAAAAAAAGGAACGCTGGTCTTTGTGGCCAGCCCTAGCGGCGTGAATCCGGATAAGCAGCAAGTGACCGGTTGGCATCTGTTCAACCGCGCTTGGCAAGCAAGGGAATTTCCGATCCCAGATGTCTGCTATAACCGGATCTCTTCCCGCACGATTGAACAAGCTCAACAAACCCAAGCCATTGTGCAATTTCTGAACAAAACGTGCCACTTTTTCAACACACAATTTCTGAACAAGTGGCAAGTACACCAACATCTTTCCAAATCGAACAAAGTAAGACACTACCTTCCTGAAACGCGACCATATGAAAGTTCTTCCAACTTCAAAGACATGTTACAAACATACAGCACCGTCTACCTCAAACCGACCAACGGCAGCTTGGGCCGAGGAGTCATCCGTCTTGCGCGTCATTCTCATCATATCACCTGTCAATACGCTACCGTAAGCGGCAATGTGAGCAAAAAATTTAAAAACCCCAGTCAGCTCATGCAGTTTCTTAAACCGCGAGTCACACGGCAAGACTATTTGGTCCAACAAGGACTGAAACTGGCCGGTTGGGCCAACCGTCCGGTGGATTTTCGCATCCTTGCGCAAAAAGATGGCACGGGCAAGTGGCGTGTCACCTCCATGGTGGCACGCGCCGCTCAGGAAAACACGGTCGTTACAAACATCGCACGGGGGGGCAATCTCTACAGCGTTAAAAGTATCCTCCCTCATCTGACCAGTCACTCTGCCGAATATACGCAGCGCCGCTTGCGTCAACTCGCCATCCTGGTCGCACAAGAATTGGAAGCCCAATTGGAAGGGACGTATGCCGAATTCGGCATAGACCTCGCGATGGATATCCACAACAACCTCTGGCTCCTCGAAGTGAATGCCAAACCTTCCAAAGATGAAGACAGTCTCCTGGGCAAAGACGCTAACCGCCCCTCCGTGCGTTATTTGTTACAATACGTCAGCTATGCCACTGAAAAACAACGCAACATCACATTCCATTATTCCACATAAATAAACAATCACCAAATACCAACGCGGTACAAAGTGACAACATGAAAAAGGGGATTCATAGTATGAACCATTGGCACACGTTGGGAATCCTCACCTGTCAAGCAAAACCACCTTACGTGGAAGAACTTTTTTTTCGACAAATTTCCAAACTTGCAGCCATGAAAGGACTTCTCGTCCTTGTTTTTTCGCCAAAAACATTGCGCGTTCAAGAGCAACGAGTACATGGATATTACTGGGTGGAACAGGAAAAATCCTGGCTTCCCATCCTTATACCGCCACCCGCATTGATTTACGACCGTTGTTTCTATCGCTCTTCCGCTCATTACAGGGAATTTACCCCTTTCCTCAGGCAATTGCAACGTTTCCCGCATACGCGATTCCTCGGTTACGGGTTGTCTGGGAAGTGGGAGGTTTACCAGATCCTTTCCCGCGTCCCGGAGATTCGCTCCTACCTCCCGGAAACCCATCGGGTTTATCATGTCGAAGAAGTGATGGAATATCTGCAAAAAAAGCGGGATATCGTCATCAAACCAGTTGGGGGAAGTACAGGAAAGAAAGTGGTTCGCATTCGAAAGATCCATCCGAGAAATTATCACCTGCTGGGCCGGGATATGAAAAATCGACCTTTTTCCGCGACACTGTCGGAACAACATTTGGGTACCTGGCTAGGCCGACAGTTACTCACTTCCCGGTGGATTGTCCAGCCATACCTGCATCTGTATACCGCCGATCACAGACCATTTGACATTCGGGTACTCACGCAAAAAAATGGCCAAGGGGAATGGGAAGTCGTTGGCAAAGCCATTCGACTGGGCCATTTAGGCGGGTTGACCTCCAATTTGCATGGCGGCGGGACAGGAGTTAGCTTCATCCCATTTATCCGCCAGCATTATCCCGAGCAAGAAAAGGCGATTCATGAACAAATCGACGAACTGGGCCGGAAAATTCCACCTTTGCTGGAATCAGCACACGGTCCTTTATTGGAGCTGGGGATCGACATTGGCGTTGACCGTAAGGGTGACATCTGGATCATCGAAGTGAATTCAAAACCCGGGCGAAACCTGTTTGCATGGACAGGCGAAAAAAACGTACAACACCGATCGGTTCAAAACATTATTGACTATGCCTGTCATTGCCTGAAGGCAAATGATGCGAAGGTGAGGGAAAAAGAACACAATGAAAACCTTCATCATGCCCATCGCCATCTACGAGCAGGAAGGCCGTCACATCTGGTTACCTCCTGAGCTGCTCGAGGCGTTTCAGCTTTCCCCGGAACAAAACGTGATCGTAAAACTTGGGCAACTTCAGTGCGCCGCCAAAGTCCGCCGTTCCCCACATAACGATAAACTGTTCGTCAGCCATGAGGTGGCGCGTTCCTTATGTTTACCAGCGCAAAAGCTCCACATTCGCTCCACTGGCAAGCACCACCTCCATTTGGGACCCGTGATCGGCATCTTCAGTACCTATCGGTTACCCATGTTTACTGCATTTCTCAGAGAAGGATTGGACAAGGGCACCCTCTTTTACTTTTTTCGGGCAGAGGACGTGGATTGGAAAAGAAAACAGGTCTTGGCCACCATCCTACATCATGTTGACGGAAGAAAGAAGAGGATGTCCTGGAAACGGCTCAAGTGTCCTCTTCCAGACATCATCTACGAAAGGGTTCCCAACCGTCAAAGCGAAAAGCGGCCTGATGTGCAAGCATGCCTGCGAAAACTGCGAAATCTTCCTGAGATAACAGTATTCAATCAAGGTTTTTATGATAAATGGGACATTTATCGGCGCCTGGCCAAAAACCCTGCCTTAAAGCCATATCTCCCGGAAACCTCGCTTGCCCTTCCATCCATCGTTCAAAAGATGTTGCTTCGCTATCGAACGGTGTACATCAAACCGATTCATGGCAGCCTGGGACTTGGAATTGTCCGCCTCCACTTAGCGAAAAGCGGCCTCGTCCAATGCTATTTTCAACAGAATGGAGCCATTCGCACTCGCCATTTTCCCAGTATCACCGGGCTCAAGAATGAGTATTCGATCGGGCCCACCCGTTACCTGGTGCAACCAGCGATTTCGTTGATTCAATATAACCACGCCCCGGTTGATTTTCGAATTCATCTGCACCGAGACGGCAGAGGCAAGTGGCAGGTGGTCGCCGTAGGAGCGAAAGTGGCCAGGCATCCACGCAGTATCACCACTCATGTGCGGTCAGGCGGCAGCTTCATGCCGGCAGAAGATGTCCTCAAAGCCGCTTTTGCCGAACAAGCACCCGTCATCATGGATACCCTCAAAAAAACGGCCATCCTTTGTGCAGAAGAAGTGGCCAACGGTGAAACGGGACCGATCGGTGAATTGGGATTGGACATGGGCCTCGATACCAATGGACACCCATGGTTATTCGAAATCAATGCAAAACCCGGACGTCATATCTTTCACAACCATTGGTTGAAACAGGCTTCCCGGGAATCGGCACGATCCATCGTCGATTATGCACTCTACTTGAGTGATTTTAGCGAAACCTGACAGGAGGGACATCATGCATACAAGCACCGCAACCGCACCGTTTGTCGGGTGGTTATACCCGAATCCTTCCAACAAGGAATACACGTTGGTTGTTCAAAAGAACAAATGGCGTTTCCAAGGGTTGAACATATCCCGCGTCAACGGACAAATGGGCAACACCAGGAAGGGAAAAACCTTTCAATTGCGACCCTTTCAACAGCCGGACACTACTTTCCAAAAAGTGTACATCAAAGCAACGCCGGAAGGCGTGAAAGTGGGCCCCATCATCGGCATTCTGACTACGGCAAACAAACAAAGGGGATTTTCTGGAAACCGGCAGAATTTCCGAAACCTTTGCACCGCGTCCTATGAACACGGCGGCATCGTCTTTGTGTTTACGCCCGAAGGGATTGATGATGAACGTAAAATCATCCGTGGTTTTCAGTACCGACCGCATCAACACCGCTGGGTTACGGTACAAATGCCGTTTCCGGACGTGGTGTACAACCGCATTTCACGACGGAAGGATGAAAACAAGCCAGAAATACGTCAAGTTTTGAAACGCTTGCAACAGGAGCCCAACATCCACCTGTTCAACCCCTCGTTTTTCAATAAATGGGATTTATACCAATGGCTCCATGCTGAACCAGAACTCAGCGCCTATCTCCCAGAAACCTGGATATGCTCCGCTCCTTCCTTAAAAGGGATGATCGAACGTCATCCGGCACTTTACCTCAAACCCATTCACGGCAAAGCAGGCATTCACTTCTTCAAAATCGAACAAACCGCTTCCGGAATCAAACTGACATACCAGACACATCGCCATCAAAAACACCGCACTTTTCGTCACAAGGAAGAATTGATTCGTTATTTGGCAGCTACACTTCCCAAAAATCATTATGTCATGCAGCAAGCCATCCCACTTGCCAGGTTTTCGGGTCGCCCCTTCGACCTGCGCATTCTCATCCAAAAGAATCTGAAGGGAGAATGGGAAATCAGCGGGATTGGCGCCAGGTTAGCAGGGAAACATGCCATCACGACCCACGTCCCTCAGGGGGGATCCATCATCAATCCCGACACCGCACTCAGGTCTTCATTCGGCGAAGAAAAAGCCACTGACATTTATCACCACACGCGTCAGGTGGCTTTGAAAACCGCCCAAGCACTGGAACGACATTTTCAGCTGCTCGGTGAACTGTCAATGGACATCGGCATTGATCGTTATGGAAAACCTTGGTTTTTTGAGGCAAATGCCAAGCCGATGAAATTTGACGAACCTCATATTCGCCAAACTTCGATCCGTCGTTTCTTCGAATTTTGCCGTTATTTGTCAGGTTTCACTAAAAGGGGATAACAACATGGAAATAACGATCAGGACCATTAAAAAGAATCAATTAAAAAAATTCCGTAAAACCTTGATTCGTTTTATCCAAAAGCATGGCGAACGCCGAATCACGGCAAGTGGCATCCGTTGGTTAAGGCAGGTCAAGGGAACTGATTTGTCCGACGGCAACCTCATTCTGGCGGCGCTTGACAGAAGACGCCTCGTCGGTCTGATCGCGGTCGCCGATTATGGGCGGAGAGAGTCGTTGATCGTGGTACATCCATTTTACCGCCGCCAGGGGATAGGCTTGCAATTGGTGGATGGGATCGTCAGTGAATTAGACAAGGTTTACGGCCGCGTCGCGATCGATAACATCCCCAGTTTGTCGATGTGCTTACAGGCCGGCTTTGTCGCCTTCGCCCTGGAAAAAGGACCGACGGGAAAACCAACCCTTTGGATTGGAAAAGGAAATTGGCGAAAGGATGAGGTTGTGCGAGCGCAATCACTCGATTGAACCCATTCATAAAGGGGCTACCGATCAGTCTACGTCTGAAGGCAGCCCTTTTGTGATTTCCTGTCTCTTGCCATGGGATTGTTTTTTCTCACGTTCGCAGTTATCCTGGCAAAGCCATCGAACGCACAGTTGGGAGATGAGCTGGCAATCCGCCTAGGCAGTGCGGTGCAAAAATATCCGATGCGGGAGGTAGCCAAGCGATTGGCCATTGGATGTGACCCATCACATAAATTGCCAAATATTACGTCATTCTACAAAAACCGCCGATGGCCCCGCTTCCCGTCATAGGTAAACAGTACCGGTCTCTCCTCCACGACTGTTTCCAGGTGGACGGCGCGTCCCCAGAGCGTGTAGACATAGGGGAGTGTGCGTTCTACGTACTTCAGATCCAGCTCGATACCTTCATATTGGTGCTTCAGGTAAAGCTCCCCATTTTTTAGATAATCCCCGTCTTCCACGACGATATAGGGAAATCCGCCATTCACTTTGGAAGCCACCATCTGATCACGAACTTTTTCCCAGTCCTTTTCTACAATCGTCCACTCATTACCCACTTTTTGGTAAATGTAGAGATCCATTTCTTCCACCAATTCTTTCGTCAGGTAGTTTCGCAGAAACGAGATATCCGAGTCGATTTCTCGGACTTCAAAGATTTTTTCCCGTCCCTTCCCCGGCTGTCGGCCGTATCGTCTCTGTGCTTCCTCGGTCGGCTCGTTCCAGCGCTTTTCAATGTCCTCGAAGATTTTGAGTCCCAAAAGATACGGATTGATCATGTGCCGCGAGGGCTGTACCACCATACTGTGCAGTTTTGCAAATTCGATCGTCTCCTCCTCCGTCAAATCCAGCTCCCGCATGATCCGCAAGTGCCAATAGGTGGCCCACCCTTCATTCATGATCTTGGTCTCAATCTGCGGCCAAAAATAGAACATCTCATTCCTCACAATGGTCAGGATATCCCGCTGCCAATCACTTAACTCATGGCTGTGTTCCAGGATGAAGAGCAGCAGATCTTTCTGCGGATGTTCAGGAAAACGGCGGCGTCGCTCCTCTCGCAAAGGTTCTGACTTCCCATCCAAATTCCACAAATCGTCGTACGGCGTGCGCGGCCCATGCCGCTCTCCCCGCGTACGATTCTTCTCTTCCGGCCGGCGGCGCGGCGGTTTCACCAAGGCCGGATCGATATGCTCCTGAATGGACATGGCGGCATCGAGAATCTTTTCTACTTCCAGCGGTCCATATTCGATCTCATATTGACGAATCCGCTCGGCAGAGGCGGCCATGCTTTCCACCATCTGACGATTCGTCTGGCTAAAACGGATATTGTTCTTAAAAAAGTCGCAATGCGCGATGACGTGGGCAGCAATCATCTTGTTCTGGATCAAGCTGTTGCCCTCGAGAAAAAAGGCGTAGCAAGGGTCATTATTGATCACCAGTTCATAAATGCGGCTCAGGTTGAGATCATAATCCATTTTCATGCGGTGGAAGGCCTTTCCAAAACTCCAATGGCTATACCGCGTCGGCATCCCATATGCGCCGAAGGTATACAGCACATCGGCCGGTACAATCTCAAAACGCATCGGATAAAAATCAAGACCAAACCCTCTGGCCACTTCGCCGATCTCCTCGATGGCCCGCTCAAACGCTTTGATCTGATCCGGTTTCACACGAACCCCTCCCCTAAACAGGCGATCGTGGTCTGAAAAAAGATTTGAGAGCCTGGTAGATGTCAGCTTTTTCGCGGATCAACACATGGACAAACTTCGGATCCTGAATCTGCCGGTAGGCTGACATCAAGGTGGAGGTTCTGTTATATTGATTGACTTCCCCATAACCGAACATGTTGCTCCGTTCCATGATCTCCTTTACCAACTTCACGCACTGCTCATTATCAGAGGTTAAATTGTCGCCGTCTGAAAAGTGAAACGGATAAATGTTATGCCGCTCACTGGGATACCGTTCATCCATGATTTCCAGCGCCTTTCGATAAGCGGAAGAACAAATGGTGCCGCCGCTTTCGCCGCGCGTGAAAAATTCCTCTTCTCCGACCTCTTTTGCCTCCGTGTGGTGCGCGATAAACACAATCTCCACGTTTTCGTATTTGGTTCGCAAAAACCGGACCATCCAGAAAAAGAAGGTGCGGGCGATATATTTTTCAAAGTTTCCCATGCTGCCACTCGTGTCCATCATGGCCATCACCACGGCACTGGAATGGGGAAGATCCACTTCCTCCCACGTTTTAAAACGCAAGTCGTCGGGCGCGATCCCTTTGATCCCCTTCTCGCCTTTCATCGCATGGCGTTTCATGGCTTCCAATATGGTCCGTTTTTTGTCCAGGTTCCCCATCAAACCTTTCTTCCGCACATCTTTAAACTGGATGTCATCCACGACCATCTGATCCTGATCTTTCCGCTGTAAATTGGGCAGTTCCAGTTCGGCGAAAAACATCTCTTCGATTTCATCCAAGGTTACTTCCGCCTCATAGTAATCCACACCCGGCTGATCCCCCGCACCGCTTCCCTGCCCTGGACCAGGCAGTCCATCTTCCTCTCTTGCCAGTACATCGCCTACCTTTGTTTTGCCGTTTCCTTGTCCGGAGTGTTTCTGCTTGTTGTAATTGTAGCGAAAACGGTATTCCTCCAGCGAACGGATCGGGATTTTGAGAATTTGCTTGCCATCCGACATGATGATGCTTTCATCGCTGATCAGATCGGGCAGGTTGTTCTTGATCGCCTCCCGTACTTTTTCCTGGTGACGCAATTGATCCTGGTAACCTTTTCGGTGGAGGGACCAATCTTCACGTGAAACCGTAAACGGCGTCCGATTCACTTGCATGCCCTCCTTATGCCAAGTTTTCGTAAGGAACGAAAAGCGACACTTCACCAGTGCCGCCAACCGGGATCATCCTCTCTTTCACTTAACGATTCAACAAACTGCCGACATAGCGCAGCAACTCATTGGCACAAATGGGACAATAACCGTTTTCGTCGATCAGGCGCGCTGTCACCTCGTTGATTTTTTTCAACTGGTTTTCATCCGGCGTTTTGGTAGAGGTGGTGATTTTAACCACATCTTTCAGATCGGCAAACAGCTTTTTCTCGATCGCTTCCCGGAGCCGCTCATGTGAATTGTAATCAAACTTTTTCCCTTTCCGCGCATAGGCCGAGATGCGAATCAAGATTTCTTCGCGAAACGCTTTTTTCGCGTTTTCCGAAATGCCGATTTGTTCCTCAATCGATCGCATCAGCTTTTCATCCGGGTCCAATTCTTCGCCGGTCAGGGGATCGCGAATCTTTGTCCAGCTGCAATAGGCCTCTACATTATCCAAGTAGTTCTCCAGTAGTGTCTTTGCCGACTCTTCATATGAATAGACAAACGCCTTTTGAACCTCTTTTTTCGCCAGTTCATCGTACTCCTTGCGGGCCAAGGCGATGTAGTTCAGATACTTTTCCCGCTCCTCCTTGCTGATGGAAGGATGTTGATCCAGTCCATCTTTCAAAGCCCGCAGCACATCCAGTGCATTGATGCATTCGGTGTCACGTCGGATTAAAGCGCTTGAGATCCGGTTGATCACATAACGCGGGTCAATCCCGTCCATCCCCTCTTCGGGGTATTCGTTCCGCAATTCTTCCACATCGCTGTCTTTGAAACCTTCCACCGATTCACCATCGTACAGGCGCATCTTTTTAATCAGATCCATCCCTTGTTTTTTGGAATCTTTCAAGCGGGTGAGGATTGAGAAAATGGCAGCTGCCAGCAACGCGTGCGGCGCAATATGAACGTGTCCGAGGTCGCTTTGCCGAATCAGCTTCTCGTAGATCTTCTCTTCATCCGATACCCGCAAATTGTACGGAATCGGCATGACGATAATCCGCGACCGCAAGGCTTCATTCTTCTTATTGCTGATGAACGCCTTGTACTCCGCTTCGTTCGTATGGGCCACGATCAGTTCGTCCGCTGAGATTAAAGCGAACCGCCCCGCCTTGAAGTTTCCCTCTTGTGTCAAAGAAAGAAGATTCCAAAGAAATTTTTCGTCGCTTTTCAGCATTTCCTGAAACTCCATGATCCCCCGGTTGGCCTTGTTCAACTCGCCGTCAAAGCGATAGGCTCTCGGGTCGGACTCGGATCCGTATTCGGAGATCGTTGAAAAGTCAATGCTCCCGGTCAGATCGGCAATGTCTTGGGACTTGGGATCGGATGGACTGAAGGTGCCAATCCCAATCCGTTGGCTTTCGGAGAGCAGCACCCGTTCAACCGGCACCTCTTCCACCCGCCAGTTGTATTCCTGCTCTAGCATCAATCGACAATACGGACACAGTTCTCCTTCGATCTTTACGCCTAATTCTTTTTCCACATCAGGGCGAAGTTCTGCGGGAACAAGGTGTAGGGGTTCTTCATGCATCGGACAGCCCTTTATTCCGTACAACGCCCCTTGATCGGTGCGCGAATAAGCCTCGAGACCCCGCTTCAGGAGATTGACAATCGTCGATTTCCCTCCGCTGACCGGCCCCATCAACAGCAAAATCCGCTTGCGGACGTCCAGTCTCTTGGCCGCTGAGTGAAAATATTCTTCCACTAACCTCTCTATGGTTCGGTCCAAGCCGAAAATCTCTCTGCTGAAAAACAGGTATCTGCGATGTCCATCCACTTCCTCTATCCCTGCATCGGCGATCATGTTATATACACGGGAGTGAGCCGTTTGAGTGACCATCGGTTTATTTCGCACAATCTCCAGATACTCCGCAAAAGTTCCTTCCCATCTCAGCTTTTCCTCGCGGCTCCGATGTTCCTCGATGCGCTTTAAGATATCCATAGAGCCTCCTCCCTTATGGTAACCTCGCAACAGAAGCAACTCAGGATTCGGAACGAAACAGAAAATATTGTTTTAAATCTATTTATAGTTTGATTATTATATCATAAATCCGACAAGATGTCGATAACTTAAATATATTCAGCGCTATGTGATATATTCGCTAACCGAATAAGCTCCTGAAAAGCGCGCTTTTGTTATTTGTATGCAAAAACGTTGACAAGGTTTCCCTGCAACCACTGCGTTCATGCAAAAGGGCTACAAAACCAGAACAAAAAACCAGATGATCATTCCGAGGTGTATCAAACCGCGAAATAAACTTCCTCCCAGAAACCCCACGACAGAAGCTGTGGCCACGCGAAGCGCCTGCACGAGATCCTGACGGCGAAACAACTCGACCAAGATGACCAATAAAAAAGGGCCAAGCAGCAGCCCGACGGGACCAAAGAGAAAAGGTCCAATCATCACGCCGAAAATCGCCGCCCAGAAAGAAACTTTTGAGCCCCCAAAACGCCTTACAAAGAAGCCGCTGGATACATAATCAATGACAAAACTGATGGCCGTCAAAACCAGCATCGTCAACCAAAAGCCCCATCCCAAAGGAATATCGCCGATAAAAAAATGGTAAAGCCCAAAACCAATGAAGATCAGTGGAGTTGATGGAATCACCGGCGCAACCAAACCAACAAAACTGAAAATAAACAGAACGAGGATGATCCCCCAGATCAGCCACTCCATGTGATAACCTCCTCAATAATAGTCACTTCACGAAAAAACATCCACCGTCAAGGAAATCCCGACAGTGGATGTAAATCATTCGCGGCTATACGCCATGAATCAACACCTGCTTCACGACAGGGCCGATCAGATCGGTCTCCACCAAAAATGCATCGTGGCCAAAGGGCGAGCTGAACGTCAACATCTTCGTCCTTTTGTAGAGGCTCTTGAGCATCTGGTACAAATTGCGAAGGTGGGATATCTCATAGAGAAGATCCTCTTCCACTCCAATCAACAATACATCCGCCTGTATCACATTCAACACTTCCGCAAGACTGCCACGATCCCGGCATATGTCGTGCGTATCCATGGCCTTCAGCAGATAGAGGTAACTGTTCGCGTCAAAACGCCGAACCAGCTTTTCCCCCTGATATCGCAAGTAGCTTTCCACGGCATAGGTGGAATGAAAATCCAGTTCTCTTTGCGGTTGATCACTCTGCTGAAGCCGTCGCCCAAAGCGTTCTTCAAACAGTTCCGCCGTGCGGTAACTAATCATGCCGAGCGCGCGGGCTATCGACAGCCCCTTCGTCGGACCCTCTCCCGGATAATAGTCTCCCCCCTGCCAAGCCGGGTCGCTCATGATCGCTTCCCGTGCCACATGGTTATAGGCGATTGCCATCGACGAAAAGCGCGCAGCGGTTGCAATCGGAATCAGACAATCCATAAAGTCGGGATAAAGAATCCCCCATTCCAGCACTTGCATGCCGCCCATGGAACCGCCGATCACACAGCGCAAATGGGAAATTCCGAGTTGATCCAGCAGCGCCTTTTGAGCCTGCACCATATCGCGAATAGTGACAGTTGGAAAGCTGGTCGCATATGGCCTGCCCGTTTTCGGATTCGGACTAGCCGGACCCGTGCTGCCATTACAACCGCCAAGCACATTGGAACAGATGATGAAGTACCGATCGGTATCCAGCCATTTTTCCGGTCCTACCAGGCCGTCCCACCATCCGGGGTGACCTGGCATTCCTGAAACATGGGCGTTTCCGGTTAACGCATGACAAACCAACACGGCGTTATCCTTTTTCTCATTGAGCCGACCATAGGTTTCATAGGCAATCTTCACTTCTGGCAAAAGCGCTCCGTTTTCCATGCGAAAATCGCCGATGTCAGCCAACTTCAGGCAGCCATCCACCTCTTCTTGTTCTTGAATCTTCAGCACCGGCTTTTCATCCCCATGTTTCTTCACCTCTTCCGTCGTTTCAACAAACCATTTCTCGCAACATGAATGTAAATGGTCGATCCCTTCCTTGCTTATCCCTGGCTGGCTTGCAGAGCCTGTTCCAAATCAGCTATGATGTCTTCCACATGTTCAATCCCGACTGACAGACGGACCAGTTCCGGCGTCACCCCGGTGCTCAGCTGTTGTTCCGGCGTCAGTTGCTGGTGCGTGGTGCTGGCCGGATGAATGACCAACGACTTGGCATCGCCGACATTGGCCAGAAGCGAGAACAACTTGAGCGCATCGATAAACCGTCTCCCAGCCTCCAGCCCGCCACGAATCCCGAAAGTCAGAATGGCGCCTTGCCCCTTGGGCAGATAGGTTTTCGCCAGCGCGTACGATTCATCAGAAGGCAACCCCGGGTAATTCACCCATTCCACCAGCGAATGTTCCGCCAGATATTCCGCCACGCGTTGGGCGTTTTCGCTATGACGCTCCATCCGCAGATGAAGCGTCTCCAGACCCTGTAAGAACAAAAACGCGTTAAAAGGAGAGAGCGCCGCGCCCAAATCGCGCAACAACTGCACTCTCGCCTTGACGATATAGGCGGCCGCTCCCACATCGCGGGTGTAAGAAATGCCGTGATAGCTCGGATCTGGCTCTGTCAAACCAGGAAACTTTCCATTATCCCAAGGAAACTTGCCGCTGTCGACAATCACCCCACCAATGGACGTTCCATGCCCGCCGATAAATTTGGTTGCCGAATGCACCACGATATCCGCGCCGTGTTCAATCGGCCGCAAGAGATATGGCGTGAGCGTGTTGTCGACGATCAGCGGAATGCCGGCCTCGTGGGCAATTTCGGCGACAGCCTGAATATCCAGCACATCCAGGCGTGGATTGCCGATGGTTTCGGCATACAGCGCTTTCGTCTTCGGCGTAATCGCGCGCCGGAAATTTTCCGGATCGCGGCCATCCACAAAACGCACCGTGATCCCCAGTTTCGGCAACGTGGTGGAAAACAGATTATACGTCCCGCCATACAGGCTGGAGGAAGAAACGATCTCATCTCCGGCGCCTGCGATGTTGAAAATGGCATAGCTGATCGCGGCCTGCCCCGACGAAGTTGCCAGCGCGCCCACGCCTCCCTCGAGGGCGGCGATGCGTTTCTCAAATACATCCTGTGTCGGATTCATGATCCGGGTATAAATGTTTCCGGTCTCCTTGAGCGCGAAGAGATTGGCAGCGTGTTCCGTATCCCGGAATGCGTAGGAAGTGGTTTGATAGATCGGCACCGCACGGGCACCGGTCGTCGGGTCAGGTTCTTGCCCCGCGTGAACAGCTAATGTTTCCAATTGCCATGCTTTGGTTTCCTCGGCCATTATGGAAGCTCCTCTCATCATAGATTTCATGGTTTCATCGTTTCATCAAACGGGTTGTTAACAAAAAAGCCCTCTTCGTAAGAGAAGAGGGCTTTGGGATCACTCTCTACTCTTATCTTCCAGAATCGTCTATGATTCTGCTGGAATTAGCACCTTGCAGCCTGTGCTGCCGGTTGCCGGGTTTCATCGGGCCAGTCCCTCCACCGCTCTGGATAAGAGTGTGCAGTTGTTAGGTTGTCAAGCATGATTTTATTATAAGAATGTTCATTTCTGCTGTCAAGAAAAACAGTTCTCAACGATCCAGCCGCACCCGCGCGCCATGGACCAGACCCAGGAGAATCACCAACGAACCGCTGAGAATATGGATGATGAGAAGCCACGCAGGAAGTTCCGGCTGGATCATCCGCCAAATACCGGTGGCCAACACCAAGGAAAAAGAAAGACCCAGCGCCAACCCGGAGCGTTTCCAACGGTCATACCCCGCTTGCTGCAAGGAAGCTAATCCATGAATGAAGAAGGCGAGAAAAAAGGGAACGGCGATGAAAATCCCCGCCCAGGCGTGAAGAGCAAGTGTAACAGGATACAACGGCCATATTGAAAAAGGCGGTAAAAATAGCAAAATACCAGTGGCAGCCACAATCAATGTGACAGCAACCAGTCCCTTCAGAAGACGCCGGGATCCCACGGTAAATGCTGTTTTCCTCTCTGATTTAGGCATCAGCGGCTCCAACTTTATCAAACTCCTTCTGATGGCTTGTACGAACGGGCCTCCCGTTTCAATCGGGCACGCTCCTCCCCGACGTCCACATACCCTTCCCAGAGCGTATAATCTTCCGGACCGGGGTTGCCGAGGATGGAAACCACCCCTTCATCGTCCAGCATTTGCTGATACTCGGCCCGCAAGTTGCTGTCCACAATGCCCCGTTCTTCTCCATACAGGTCGGTGACCAAAAATCCCTCAATCTCCTCCACATATCCTCGCGACTCATCCGCCTCAATGTCCTCTTCGTTGACGCCGACAAGTTCATTATACCTGGCCACATCCTGCCATGCATCTTCTGCATCGTAAAAAGTCGTATCTTCCCTATCGTCACGCGGGTCATCATCAAAGCGGCCAAATTCCTCACGCATCACCGTCTCCTCAACCGGACGGGACTCCGAAACATGCTGTTGAGCGTGCTCTATACAGGTGGTGGTGGTCGGCATCACGACCAGCCGCTCCAGAGGGATGGCCTGATGACACACCTCACACCGACCGTACCCCCCTTCCCGAATCGCTTCCAAGGCCCGCTGAATGTCCTGGATCTCCTTCTCCACATGTTGCTTGAGCGCCAGATCTTTGCCTCTCTCATACCACTCACTGCCTTGATCCGCAGGATGGTTATCCACGTTAGACAATTCCCCCAACGATTCCTTGGCCATGGCATGATTCAAGCCGAAATTTTCATTTCTCTCCAATTGTTTCGTCGCTGCATCCAATCGTTTTAGTAGGATCTCTCGAAAACGTTCCAGCTGTTCTTTAGATAACAAACGAATGCCTCCTCTTAAAGCAGCAAGCTTTTGGCCTATAGTATAAACAATGATCGCGATTTCATCCCATTATCGCTCAGGCCATGCCACAAGAAGGCGAACGTGATGCGGCATTCATTCACGACCTGCAATTCTGTTGGTCGGCTCTTTTGATGGTTGATTTAGGGGATTCCGGTCCCTCTTCAACGTAAAGCACCAACATTGGCAGGCACAGGCGGCGCGCTTCCTCCACGCTGATTTTCTCCTGCGGCGGGAGAAGTTCGAGACATTCTTCAATAAATTGCGAAACGAGCTCCAAATTGACATCCCAATAGCGCGGGCGATACGGTTGAAGATAGGCATATGACGACTGAAAAAGGCGGCGCGCGCCAATCACATTCCCATTCTGGACATGAAAGATGGCCACAGACAACTGTAACAATCCTTGCAAGAATTTGTCACTCCGATCTTCCATCCAAAGCTCCTCGAGAAGATCGTGGCAAGCGTAATACTCCCCCTGATTGAACTGTTCAAAAAACTGATAATACAATTCCGGGTAACGTTTTCCCACTCCCGATTCACCCTCTCCGATTCTTCTCTCCACACCAACCCTTGGCCAAAACCGTGTCTCAAAAAACCAATAGACGTTTCCCTCAACAAACTATAAAATAGTTGCAGAAAGGACGGTTAGAATGGACTTATTTCAAAATTTTCCATTATGGGCAGCACTCACTGCCATCTGCTTCACGCAGGTGATCAAGATGCTGCTGCATTGGCTTGCTTTGCGTGAATGGAACTGGCAGTTGTTATTCAGTACCGGAGGAATGCCCAGTTCTCATTCCGCAGCTGTTGTCGCCTTAACCACTGCCATCGGAATTCAAGAAGGTCTGCAATCTCCTCTTTTCGCAATCAGTGCGATCTTCAGTGTGATTACCATGTTTGATGCCGCCGGCATCCGGCGCCATGCCGGCGAACATGCCGTGATCCTCAACCAATTGCTCGAAGAACTAAAGGACATCAGCGAAATCGACTGGAGTCGTCATCCCGAAAAGGGACAGGAAAAATTGAAGGAACTGCTGGGGCACAAACCTGCTGAAGTGTTTGCCGGTGGCTGGCTTGGACTGTTTACCGCTCTTGCCATGCAAGCCTGGGCACCTTTTTAACACCGTTATATATAAACTTTTTCTAAATGACAACATGAAGGTGGTGAGCAAGTGCGAATTGTCTCTCTCTGTCCAAGCAATACGGAACTACTTGTGGCGTTGGGCTTGTGGAATGACGTAGTGGGTGTGGATGACGATTCCGACTGGCCGCCAGAGGTACAGAGCAAGCCCAGAGTTGGTCGTGATCTGAACATCGATGTCGAAAAAGTGTCCGCCTTGAAGCCGGATCTGGTCGTCGCATCCCTGAGCGTCCCGGGCATGGAGCGAAACATTGAAGCTTTGGAACAACAAGGTCTCCCTTATATCGTCCTCAATCCTCAACGGATCGAAGAAGTTGCAGACAATTTCCGCTTCCTGGGAAGCGCTTGCGGTATACCGGAACGAGGGTAAGAGGAAGCGGAACAATTTTTGCGGAAACTGGAGACGATCGCCTCTCGCACAGCCAAGGTGCAACACCGCCCTACCCTTTATTGGGAATGGTGGCCCAACCCGGTGTACACTCCCGGACGGGACAACTGGCTGACCGACATCAGCCGACTGGCCGGCGGGAAAAACCTGTTCTCAGAAGTACCTACAGACAATGTAAAAACGGATCACGCCCAAATCGCTGCGAAAGATCCAGATTTCGTCTTGATTGTTTGGTGCGGCGTCCCGATTGAAAAGATCAAAAAGGAAAAGATTACTGGACGCCCCGAATGGACACAAATGTCGGCGATCAAAAACAACCGTGTCCATATTTTGCAAGAAGGCCTATACTGCCGGCCATCGCAACGCCTTCTGATCGGATTGGAAGAACTGATCGAACTTATCCATCCGGGCCTGTAGCAGCGTCAACCGGCACCGCCTTGGCTCGGTGATTCAATTCATCCAGCATTTCTTCCGTCACCTTTCCGTCACCTCGTTGGACGAGGTAGATATCCACCACTTTTTTGCCCCATTCGTCATAAATCTGCTCTACCGTTTCATAATACAAGTCAATCACATGTCCCCGGATAGCGGAGCCGGTATCTGTCACCACACCATAACCATAACCAGGGATGTAGAGAATCGTTCCCATCGGAAATACGTCCGGATCAGCGGCAATCGTCGAATAAACATCCCGTCTAACCCGTACACCGGAAGCCGTAATCCCATAAGCGGGGTGATCGGGTGTTTTTCCGGTCGACTCCACACCCGCTGTATAACCCGTCGCAGTCACTTTCACGCTCGGCAGTCCCTTTACCAGCTCCTTCACTCGCTGCAATTCCTTTACCGTTTCCAAACTCAATACCGGGCCAGACAGGTTTTCACGTGTGTCAGCCAAATGTGCATCAGGAGTACGATGTTCATCAGCATGACGACGCTCATCCGTTTGAAGCAGCGGCTTTTGGACGGACTCCGTCATCTCTGTTGCAAGGGGAAACAACCATATGCCCTCAGCGGTTAAAACTTGAAACCAGAATATCCATCCCAAGATGAGCAGGAACAATGCTCGTTTCGCTAAATGGGGCACCACCCCCACCTCCACAATCAGAACAAAAGTCTTATCTGGTTTGTAAAACCGGACATAGCATTCCCTGATTGCGGAAAAACATGCATACGAGGCATTGTCGCCTATCGCATATTTTGCTTCTTTGCAAAGGGCAACAAATCTGATAGACTAAAGTTACTGCACAACTTCATCATCTGGATGGCTCGCGGGAGTTGGTCAACATGGTCCGACTGAGAGGATGCTGCCCGAAGCATCGACCGTAAGAACCTGTACTGGATAATGCCAGCGTAGGGAGATCAAGCCAACATCGGATGTGGTTCCGATGCAAAAGGAGATCTGTACACCGCTGGTCCATGCGGTGTTTTTTTATGGATTCGTGGGGAGAGATGGTGAATGCACAGACCCGCACTCGTAGTGATCAGTGACGGAAGAGGGGAATCAACCCGCCTGCTACGCATCGCCTCTGAACTGGCTCCGGTCATCGACGCTTTTATCTTGCGGGAAAAAGGGTGGACAGCGCGGCAAATGTGGGAATGGGGAAAGGAACTCCTTCGTTCCGGCTTTCCGCGCCACAAATTGATCATCAACGATCGGATGGATGTCGCCTTGGCGCTCTCCGCGGGCGGGGTGCAAATCACCTCCCATAGCGTGCCACTGGCAGCGCTTAGGAACCACCTTCCGCAAAGCATGGCTGTCGGCGTCTCTGTCCACTCACTGGCCGAAGGACTTGACGCAGTGACATCAGGAGCACAGTGGGTCCTTTTTGGACATATTTTCCAAACCTCGTCCAAACCAGGACTGCCCGAGCGTGGAACGTCAGCCTTAAAAGAAATGGTCGCCCAACTTCCCGTTCCTGTCATTGCTGTCGGTGGCATTACAGTGGATAACGTCGCGCAGGTGATGGCCGCCGGATGCGCCGGCATCGCGGTTATCTCGGCGGTTATGGCCGCTCCCAAACCGTTCCATGCCGCTGTAGCCTTGAGAGAACAGTTTGCCCACTGAAGCAAGAGAAAGCATTCATCTCCGATTGGAAGAACGTTTTCATAACTGAAAAGGAGGTGTTCCCGTGCTTCTTTACATCAACGGCCAAACTCGCCAGGTCCCTGCAGAAGTAAATAGCATCCAAAGGTTGTTGGAGCACCTGCATATCCAAAAAAAAGTTCTCATCATCCAGCATAACCAGCAAATTTTAAAACAGGAAAACTATGCTTCCACCTCACTTAAAGAAGGTGACCGAATCGAGATTGTCCATTTTGTCGGAGGCGGTTAATCGGCCTTCAACGCTTTACCAAGGCATCATCTCATGCGCACCACATAAAAAGGAGGACTTTTCAAAATGGACACATGGCAAATTGGCCCGTATACGTTTCGCTCCCGCCTCCTGCTAGGGACTGGAAAATTTTCATCCCTGGAGATACAATCCAAGGCGGTCGAAGCCTCACAAGCAGAAATTCTCACCTTTGCCGTTCGCCGGCTTAACCTAGACAACCCTGATGAGCCCAATTTTTTAGAGACGCTGGATCTTTCCCGGTTTAAACTTCTGCCCAATACAGCAGGCGCCACCACGGTGGAAGAAGCCGTCCATATCGCCCGCCTGGCCCGCGCATCTGGCCTTTCTGAAATGATCAAAGTTGAAGTGATCGGTGATCCCAAATACCTGCTCCCCGATCCGATCGCTACGCTGGAAGCCACCCGTCAACTGGTCAATGAAGGATTTGTGGTGCTTCCATACTGCTCGGACGATCCCGTCCTGGCGAAAAAACTGGAAGAAGCAGGCGCCTCCGCCGTCATGCCTGGTGCCTCACCAATCGGCAGTGGCCTTGGCGTTCTCAATCCCTATAACCTTCAGGTCATTCGCGAGCAGGCGCGCGTTCCGGTGATCGTGGATGCCGGCATCGGCTCACCGGCTGACGCCGCGTTAGCCATGGAACTTGGCGCCGACGCCATCCTTCTCAATACCGCGGTCTCGCAAGCCGCCGATCCGGTACTGATGGCTGAAGCGATGCGTGAGGCGATTATTGCGGGACGCAAAGGATACCTGGCGGGTCGGATTCCCAAGAAAACAATCGCCTCCGCCTCAAGCCCGACATCCGGCCTCCCTTGGGGAAGCGCTGCAAAAGCGGAGTGAGAAACCAACCTGATCTTAGCAAACAAAAAAGGTATCCCAAAGTGGTCAAAACACTGTGGGATACCCTCTTTATAACCCGATCATCTCAATCGCTCCGCTCACGTCAATCGATGATTATGCATGCTGAAGAGCTTTCTTAGGCTTGCGGTCCTCTCTTGAGAAATGAGCCGATTGTTCCTTGCGCGGAAGGGCCATCAGACGGCTCATATCCACGTTCCCTCCACTGACGACAACGGCCACCTTTTTGCCCTTCAGTTCAGGACAACGATGGGATAAGAGAGCAGCCACGCCCACCGCACCTGCACCTTCCACCAAGTTTTTATTTCGTTCCAACAAGAGCCACATGGCCTCACTGATTTCCTCTTCCGTCACGGCAATCACATCATCCACCACTTCTTGGATAAGCGAGAAAGTCAGTTCGCCCGGTGTCTTGACCGCCAAACCGTCAGCAATCGTCTGAATGGAGGAAAGGGTGGTTCGCTGCCCGTTCTGCAGCGAAAGAAGCATCGACGGCGAACCGGCTGGCTGAATCCCGATGACTTTGATTTGGGGTTGGATGGCCTTGGCAGCAACGCCGATTCCCGCAATTAAACCGCCGCCCCCAATGGGCACCAAAATGGCATCCAAATCCATGCGCTCCTGCAGAATCTCCAATGCAATCGTCCCTTGGCCCGCGATCACGTGCGGATGGTCAAATGCATGGACAAAGGTGGCACCTGTCAACCGGCAATACTGCATGGCATATTCGTAAGCGTCATTGTACGTGTTCCCCCGCAGCAACACCTTGGCTCCATACCCTTCCGTCGCCTCAATCTTGGCCTGGGGAGCCTTCTCCGGCATGACAACCGTGGCCGGAATCCCAAAGAGAGAAGCAGACAGGGCCACACCCTGCGCATGATTGCCAGCCGATGCGGCAACAACTCCTTTCTCCCGCTCTTCCGGAGCGAGATGAGCAATCATGTTATAAGCGCCACGAATCTTAAACGCACCCGTCCGTTGCAGATTTTCCAGCTTGAGGTATACCTCGCTGCCACTCCAGCGACTGAAGGTTTTTGAATAGATCAAGGGGGTTCGATGAACCACTTCGCTGACCACGTTTAATGCGTCAACCACATCGCTGTATTGGACCAAATCCCCATCATGCATCACCTCACCAGTCCTTCTTAAAAAGCTAAAAACCTCCCGTCCGAAGGGACGAGAGGTACCCGTGTTACCACCCTTTTTCCAGCCAAAGCTGGCACTCTGATTGAGGCAGCTTACGCCTCTCTCCTGTAACGGGGAGTCTCGGAGAAACCTACTGGCCTCACGGCATACTTACCTTGCGGCGTTCAGTTCTCATCTCACAGGTGATCTTCACAAATGGCCACTGACCGGATTCCCACCCTCACCGGCTCTCTGAACAGTTCAACCAATCTGCTACTGTCCTGCTCATCGATTCTGATCAGATATGCACTTTTCCTTACAATTAGGATATGTAGCTCACCAGCCATTTTATCACAGTCAGATGTTCAAATCAATCGATAACCCGCTTAAAACATGCGAAAACCACGAACGCGGAGCGTTTTGATGACGATTCCACTGAGGACACAGCCTGCCAACCCGGCACACAAAATGACCAAATCCACCAGCGTAAAATGACCTTGGGTCTTAAAGAAGAACAAATACGCCACCAGGCCCATGTAAAGCAGGATGGGCATCCAGGTTGTTTTGGCCAACATGTTGAGGATAAAAGCAATTCCAAACGCCAGAACCATAAATAACGGGATGGAAATGACAAACTGTGCGATATTCATCCTCTCACCTCTGGCATCAGAACTTGCCTTTTTTCAACACCAAAGACAGGCCGCCAATCATAAACAGAGAACGGTTGTCCACCACTTTTTTCATAAAGGCCGCCGTCGCACCAAACAGCTTCCGCTTGCCGACCATACCGATTCCTTCGCCTTTGCCAAGCGAAGCAATCGTCCCCCGATGTTGATATTGAAAAGGTTCCATCCGGGAACCGCGAAGCAGGGCCACTAGATTGTTTGCGAGAGCCTTTCCTTGTTGCGTCGCCATCTGGGCAGTTGGCGGGTATGGACGCCCTTCCTCATTAAAGATCAGCGAACAATCCCCGATCACGAACACATTCTCCATTCCGGGAGCGCGCAAATATTCGTCCACCTTGACCCGTCCCCGCATGGTCTCAATGCCACTGTTCTCCACAATCGCATTCCCGCGCACGCCGCCGGTCCAGATCACCGTTCCCGCCTTGATCTCGCGTCCGTCAGCCAAGATCACTCCCTCTGGCGTGCACTCCTTGATCGGGGTGTTAATCAGAAAAGTCACTCCTTTTTTTTCCAGCACCTTTACCGCATACTCAACGAGTTCAGGATCAAAGCCAGGCAGCGCCTGTGGGGCTGCTTCGATGTTATAAATCTTGACCAGCTCGCGATCCACATCATACTCGCGGCAAAGATCAGGCACCCGGTCGGCCAGTTCGCCGACAAATTCGATGCCTGTAAATCCAGCCCCACCGACAACAAATGTCAAAAGGTCCGACCGCTCTGGTTCATTGGCATATCTCGCAAACATGTACTCAATGTGCTGACGGATCATCCGCACTGTATTGATGTCCCGGATTCCGTAAGCATACTCCAGCAAGCCCCGAATGCCGAACGTTTCTGGAGCGCTCCCCAGTGCTATCACCAGGTAATCGTAAGTCAATGATTCGCCGTTTTCCAGCTCCACCTGCTGAGATGGCAAATGAATAGCTGACACTCTTCCTTGGACAAAACGAATTTTGTTCTCATTCAAAAGGCTTTTGATCGGCACCCTGACACGTTCGTGATGATAGGTGCCAGCCGCCGGCATGTGTAGCTCGGTGGTAAAGTAATGATAACTGTTTTCGTTGACCAAGGTAACTTCCGCTTCATTGTAGTGAAGCTTTTTCTGCAATGTGACGGCCGTCATGATGCCACCGTATCCGCCGCCGAGTATGAGTATTTTTGCCACGATTCACGCATCCTTTCCTGCGACTAGCTCCGTCCCGTAATCTATTTAATCCTCTATCATGATATGCTTTTCCAAACCAATTTTCAAGGCGGGCATCCGAAAATGCTGCCTGAGAGTGCATGGTTGCACCCTCTTGATTTAAGAGGCTTTCTAAGAAATTTTTCTTTTTATGGGGTTTGTAAAAGGGTTTATAAAAAAGCTTCTAACGTTTATAATGTACAAGATCTATAGTCATGACAACGGTCTTTCGGAGGTGTGAAACGAAAATGGTCGGAACAAAAACCAGACACATCGATGAACAAGTATACGACATCACGATTATTGGCGGAGGACCAGCGGGACTTTTTGCCGCTTTTTATGCCGGCATCAGGAATTGCAGCGTGAAACTGATCGAAAGTCTTCCCCAATTGGGCGGCCAGCTGGCAGCACTTTATCCGGAAAAATACATCTACGACGTAGCCGGATTTCCACGTATTCGCGCACAGAAACTGGTGGATCAATTGATCGAGCAGATGAACCTGTTTCATCCCACGGTTTGTCTGGATGAACGCGTCCTGGATCTGGAAAAACAGGAAGACAATACATTTCGCCTAACCACCAATCGCGGCATTCATTACAGCAAGGCGATCATTATTACAGCGGGGGTTGGCGCTTTTGAACCGCGTAAGCTGCCCCTTGACGACATCGAGCACTTTGAAAAAACCAATCTCTTTTATTTTGTCCAGGATCTCAATGCATTTAAGGGACAGAAAGTATTGGTAGCAGGCGGCGGAGATTCGGCAGTGGATTGGGCCCTCATGTTAGAGCCGGTCGCACAGGAAGTGACCTTGGTACACCGTCGCGATACGTTTCGCGCTCATGAACACAGCGTTGAAAACCTGAAAAAATCATCAGTTCGCATCCTGACACCAAAAGAAATCGTAGCCTTGGAAGGCGAAACAGAGATCCAAAAAGTCCATTTGATCGATAACAAAACCAAGGAACAAACAGTGATCGACGTGGATGCGGTAATCGTCAATTTTGGTTTTGTTTCTTCATTAGGGCCAATCAAAAACTGGGGATTGGAAATTGAAGCTGGATCCATCAAGGTGAATTCACAGATGGAAACCAACATTCCGGGAATCTATGCAGCGGGAGACATCGTTACCTATCCGGGAAAAATCAAGCTGATCGCGACAGGCTTTGGTGAAGCGCCCACGGCTGTGAGCAACGCAAAACAGTATATTGATCCAAACGCCCGTCTCCAACCCGGTCACAGCAGCAATCTAAACCTCTAAAAAGAACTTCTGGAACGGCATTTATGGCATTTATTCTAAAACGAGTGGGCTGTCCCAATGTAGTTTTACCTACACGAGACAGCCCTGCATCTTTCATGACAGCGCGGCCATTTCAGGCCACTTATCCGTTATTCGATGTGGTTAACAATGTTCGGGTTGACCTGCTTCTTCTTTTGTCCGGAAAGAATGGCCGCAGCCACAAGTGCTGATGGCATTGGGGTTATGGATGGTAAAACCGCCCCCCATCAAACTTTCCTTGTAGTCGATTTCGACGCCCTGCAAAAACTTGGCGCTGTGTGAATCGACCAAAACGCGCACGCCATGTTGCTCAAACTCGGTGTCATCCTCATGTTTGTGATCGTCAAAACCCATTCCATACGAGAATCCGCTGCAGCCGCCGGCTTGAACCCCGATACGCAGGTACAGATCCTTGTTCCCGTCTTGTTCCATCATTTCCTTGATTTTATTGCAGGCCGGTTCGGTCAGTGTCAGCATGTCGCACACCCTCCTCTCGCTTGATCTGTCAGCCATAAAAAGAGTTGTTCACATTGGCAAGAACCAGCTCTTCCATCTTTTCAATTTCTTTTTGTATAATACAAGTATACGCCTTGAGTTTCAGACTGACAAGTGCACGAGGGCAAACAATGATTGGATTCGCATACAAAGATGGATTATAATATAAATAAATCGAGAAAGGAGCTGGGAGATATGGAGCAAACCCAAAATCCGACGATCGAAGAACAAGTTCAGGAAGTTCTCGATAAACTGCGTCCTTTCATCCAAAGGGATGGTGGCGACATTGAATTGGTCGCCGTGGAAGATGGCGTTGTTAAGGTTCGTCTCATGGGAGCTTGCGGAAGTTGCCCGGCCTCTACAATCACGCTAAAAGCAGGTGTGGAACGGGCGTTGATCGAAGAAGTGCCGGGCGTCGTGGAAGTAGAGCAGGTACTGTAGAAGAGACGGAATCACAGCAAATCCCGCCTCACTTCAAACTGGGGCGGGTTTTTTACACATTTCTATGATTGAACTTTTGGGCCATCCTTCTGTTTCCAATGGATTTCATAATGCTTCGCAATATAATCCAGGCTCAGCGGGTAGACGAGATCTTGCAGGAGGTAACTAAACGGTTCACTATCAACGGGATAGGGCGGGACATCGAACAGCCGAATCCGATCCGTCTCAAATCCTCTTGGCAATGACTCCAGCCGCAAAACCTCGGCGTAGTAAATGTTTTTGGTCAATTGAAAACGCTTGCTCTGAAGGGAGTATTGGCCTATCCATTGCAGCCCTTTGAGAACGGCTCCCGATTCTTCGTACACTTCACGCACCGCGGCTGCCATCGGGCGTTCCCCTTGTTCCACCTTTCCCCCCGGCAATTCCCAGCCTCTGGTTTGATGATGAACCATTAACAGACAATGGTTATAGCTGGGAAAAATCAGGACATGCCGGGCCGCCTCCACGTCCACCTGCTGCAAGTCAAAAGTCAACTGGATCATCCCGCCTCCTGAAGCCGGAAAACGGAGCACACTCATCACCCTTTCGCCCGGAGCTGACCTTGTTTACTCGCCGCGACGGGCAGAAAAGGTAAACATACAATGAGTGGCTCCCCTGGCCATGCATTCAACCTGTTGAACCGGCCTGCCAAGCAGGCGTTCAAACAAGCTGATTTCACCTTCACATGCCTCTGGAAACTGCTTCGCCACCCGCGCAATAGGACAGTTATATTCCTTAATCACGTATTGTTCCCCTTGTTTCTCCCACTTGACCATATAACCCTTTTTATCCTGTAATCCGACCAGCTGCTGAACCTTTTCGTCCAGATCTTCCCCGTCCACGTGATCTTGGTATTGCTCGTAAAGCCTTTCTTCTCGTTGCGCAAAGAGTCGTTGAACCGCCTCAGGACCATGCAATGATTTCAAATCCTCCATGATTTCCAAGGCAAAGGTGGGGTACGCTTTGGGAAAGAGATCGTCTGCTTTCTCCGTCAGAAAGTAAACCCGGCTTGGACGCCCCATTGACTGCCTGACCAAGTGGGAAGAAAGAAATTGATCACGTTCCAGATTATTTAGATGACGGCGTACCGCCATTTCTGTAATGCCAAGTTCCTGCGCGATTTCCCCAACAGACAAATACGGCCGCTCTTTCAGCAAGTATAAAATTTCTTCACGTGTATTGCTGATTCCCACCGTCACCTGGGATCACCCTCTTTTTCACGGTTCATTCATGTTTATTGTACTGAAAAAGAAGAGATAAGTAAACTTCGCCCTCCTGCTGATGGTAAATATTTCCTTAGATCAGTTCTTTTTCCAAAAAGGAGCGAATATAGGAAGGAAAGGAAGGGGCAATCTCTTCAGCAAGGCGCAATGCCTGTTCTCGTTCCTGATCTGTCACATCCAAATAATGCCGTACTAGATGGCCGCGAAAAGCAACCAATTCTCCCAATCGCTCACCATATTCGGAAGGAAAAGCGCCTTCCTGCGCCAAAATGTCCACCATATCCCGATAACTTCCTGGATCGCGCAACATCAAACCGTCAATCACTAGGGCACAAACATCTGTGATCGCCTCAGCCAGGAGATGAACGATGCGTTCGACCGCCAGTCGAAGAACCGGAGCAGCAGACAGGCTGGATTCGTCTGCATCCGACAGGTGATCCAGGATAGGAAATTGGGCTTCGATGTATTGCAAGAGTTGCTCAACCTTTTTTACCTCAATATGAAATACCACCTATTTCTCCCTTCCTCCACTCCACCACCGCAACACGCGCTCTTTCCTTGAGTTCCTGATCAGAGAGTTTGTACAATTCGTCCAGAAAGGCCATCTGAAAGCTGCCGGGTCCTTTGGCATGAGCCACAGCAATCTCGGCTGCAAGCCCGTAGTAAGCCAGCGCGCAAGCGGCGGCCAGTACTGCGTCCTGCTCCACGGCGCTAAACGCGGCAACCACGCCAGTCGCCAGGCATCCCGTGCCGGTGACCAGTCCCAGCATTGGATCGCCATTTTCTACTGTCAATATCCCACTCTTTCCGGCGACGACATCCACTGGGCCCGTCACCGCCACTGTCATCCCGAGCATCTTGAAAGCATTTTTGGCCAACTGGATGCGGTTTCCGTGCTCACCGACCGAATCCACTCCCCGGCTTTCCCAAGCCAGACCGGTCAAAGCGGCCACTTCCGCTGCATTTCCCCGCACCGTTGTGATCTCAACTTCATCCAGGATCCGTTTTGCCGCTTCCAGACGATACCTGGTCGCCCCCGCACCGACTGGATCAAGAAGCACAGGGACACCCTGCCTGTTGGCTTCCCGTCCCGCCAGCACCATTGCCTCTACCTCATCTGCCGTCAGCGTGCCGATATTCAGGACCAGAGCATCGGCCAGCCGTACCATCTCCTCTACTTCTTCCTGAGCATACGCCATGACTGGCGAAGCACCGATCGCCAAGGTCCCGTTGGCCGTAAAATTGGTAACCACCACATTGGTGATGTGGTGGATGAGAGGGATCTGTTTCCGAACCTTGTTTCTCAGTTCAACGACGCGTGGTCCAAAACTGGGTTCCATGAGGTTATAAGCCCCTTTATTGCTTGATTCCGCTTGATTCTGTAACATCTTATCACAACCGATTTTTGGCTGTCAAAAACGAGCATCTCGTAGTTACTGTCAATATCTCATTGGCTCTACCCTTCATTTTTTCTTTGCAATTTTTTCTGTACAATTTTTCCAAGAAATTCCCTTTCATTCCCTTTCATATCCTAGCCATCTCGTCCATTCCGTCAAGGGCAAAGGCTTCGCC
>CAMTVR010000035.1:0-49038 GCA_947085265.1 uncultured Bacillus sp.
AAAGGTCTGAGAGGTTTTTAAAGACCCACAAAAAGCACCAACGAGAAGAGAAACAAGTGAAGAAAACGCTTGCAAGAAAGAGGTCAACAAAAAAATTCTACTGTCAAAAAGAAAAGCACCCATAAATACTTGACTCAGTCTCATAGCCGCGAAAAGTTGACATCTTTTTGCGCATGTGATAAATTCTTTTGAGTGTACGATTTCTACCAGAAACGGCGATTGTCGTTGAAATAATGGCTGATTCAGTCTGTTTTCGCCAGATTTCCGTTTTGGGGTTGGAGGTGGATGGAGTGAGGGTCATTGTGACGTTGGCCTGTACAGAGTGCCAACACCGCAACTACACGACGACCAAAAACAAGCGTACGCATCCTGATCGCATGGAATTGAAAAAATACTGCAGAACGTGCAATCATCATACGCTGCATCGTGAGACGAAGTAATGGGGGTGGCCTTGAGTGGGCTTCATCGCGCGGTTGGGTACAGGCGTCAAGCGAGGGTTTGTTTCCACTGGTCGCTATTTTAAGGAAAGCTGGGCTGAGCTGAAAAAAGTGCGTTGGCCCACGCGCAAGGAACTGCGGAACTATACACTGATTGTCCTGGTCACGGTTTTGCTCATGGCCATCTTCTTCGGGCTGATCGATCTCGGCTTGAGCAACTTGTTGGATTGGATTTTGAAATAAGCCACAGGTGATCTTGGAAGCACGTCCATTGAGGGGGGAAGGACGCATCGGGTCCTGAAGTATGGAAAAGCGATGGTACGTCATTCATACTTACTCCGGTCATGAAAATAAAGTGAAGACCAACCTGGAGAAGCGCGTTGAGTCGATGGGGATGGGCGATAAAATATTCCGCGTCATTGTACCGACTGAAGAGGCCGTGGAGATGAAAGACGGCAAGCGGAAGACGGTACAAAAACGCGTCTTTCCAGGCTACGTGTTGGTCGAAATGATCATGACCGATGATTCCTGGTATCTTGTGCGGAATACACCGGGTGTGACTGGATTTGTCGGTTCGGCGGGTGTGGGCTCCAAACCGACGCCGTTGAAAGAACATGAAGTACGTGCCATCTTGCGACAAATGGGCGAGACGGATAGTCGGCCTGTGGCTGATTTTCAAGTCAAGGAGCCCGTCAGAGTGGTGGGAGGACCTTTTGCCAACTTTATCGGCACGATCGATGAAGTGTTGCTGGATAAAAACAAATTGCGCGTGATGATCAGCATGTTCGGGCGTGAGACGCCTGTAGAATTGAATTTTGATCAGGTGGAAAAGATCGACTGACCAGCGCTTGATTTTTTGGGAACTCTGATTTGTCATGGGAACGAGTGGTGTGATTGAAGGGGGTGAGGACCATGGCAAAAAAAGTGATCAAGGTCGTGAAATTGCAAATCCCTGCGGGCAAGGCCAACCCTGCACCTCCAGTTGGGCCAGCTTTGGGGCAGGCTGGTGTCAACATCATGGCCTTTTGCAAGGAGTTCAATGAAAAGACAGCCGATCAGGCCGGGCTGATCATTCCGGTTGAAATCTCCGTCTTTGAAGACCGTTCCTTTACCTTTATCACCAAAACGCCACCCGCAGCCGTGTTGCTCAAAAAAGCGGCCGGTATCGAATCTGGTTCAAGTGAGCCGAACAAGAGCAAAGTGGCCACCATTAAGCGGGACAAGGTTCGGGAAATTGCTGAGTTGAAGATGCCTGATCTCAACGCTTCGACGGTGGAGGCGGCGATGCGGATGGTGGAAGGGACGGCGCGCAGCATGGGTATCGAGATAGTGGACTAGGCCAGAGCAGCGATTTGCGCGTTCAGGCGGCTGGTCGCTTGCTGTGTGCCGATGTGGCAGGGTAACCGCGATGACCACAATGTGAGGAGGAATCATCTTGGCCAAGAAGGGCAAACGTTATCAGGAAGCTGTAAAACTCGTCGATCGTGCGGAAGCATATACCCCGCAAGAGGCCATCCAGCTTGTAAAGCAAATGGCGAAAGCCAAGTTTGATGAGACTGTGGAAGTGGCTGTTCGTCTCGGCGTGGATCCGAGGAAGGCAGATCAGCAAGTGCGCGGCGCGGTGGTCCTTCCGCATGGAACGGGCAAAACCAAGCGCGTGCTCGTGTTTGCGAAGGGTGAAAAAGCCAAGGAGGCTGAAGCCGCCGGCGCCGAAGTGGTCGGTGATGACGACTTGGTGCAGCGGATTAAGCAGGGCTGGCTCGAATTTGACGTGGCTGTCGCGACGCCGGATATGATGGGGGCAGTCGGTCAATTGGGCCGCATCCTCGGACCGAAGGGCTTGATGCCCAACCCCAAAACAGGTACCGTGACCTTTGATGTGGCAAAGGCGGTACAGGAAATCAAGGCGGGGAAGATTGAATACCGCGTGGATAAGGCAGGGAACATTCACGCACCGATCGGTAAAGTTTCCTTTGATGATGAGAAGTTGCTGGAGAATTTTTCCGCGCTGATCGAAGCTTTGCAGAAGGCCAAGCCGCCGGCAGCGAAGGGGCAGTACATCCGCAATGTCTCCCTGTGTTCCACCATGGGGCCAGGGGTGCGCGTGGCGCTGGCCAAGTTGACCCCAGCGTCTTAAGGGATTTAAACAAGTGAAATTATGTACATTCTACATGATGGCTTTCCGTAGACAGCAGGTGTAGCTTCGCTCACTTAATTTCCTGCCGAGGGAAGCGCGAAACACAGAACGCCAGCGATGGCCGAGTCCGGCGTGCTTCACGCATGCCACTCCCGTGTCGCTTTGGCTGTTTCGGTGTATTCCGCGCTCTCGGCAGGCTCCAGAGCGCGATTTTTATTTCGCACGCTTCCTTTCATGACGCGTGCGTGCTGACAGGAGGTGGATGAAAAATGGGTGTGCGAGAAGAAAAGGTGAAATTGGTCGAATTCTTGACGGAGCAGCTGAAGAACAACAATTGTGTCCTCTTGGCGGATTACCGCGGACTGACCGTGGCCGAGATGACGGAACTGCGGAAGCAGCTGCGGGAAGCGGGCGTAGAGTTTAAAGTGGTTAAAAATACGTTGACCCGCCGGGCTGCAGCAGCAGCCGAGATTGAAGGACTGGATTCATATTTGGTCGGGCCGACGGCAATTGCTTTCAGCCGTGAGGATGTGGTCGCTCCCGCCAAGATCCTGACCAAGTTTGCCAAGGAACATGAGGATTTGGAGATTAAAGGCGGGCTTGTTGAAGGAAAAGTGATCAGTCTGGATGAAATCAAGGCGCTTGCCGATCTGCCATCACGCGAAGGCTTGCTCTCGATGCTGCTCAGCGTGTTGCAGGCCCCGATTCGCAATTTTGCGTTGGCTGTCAAAGCGGTGGCTGACAAGCAGGAACCACAAGAGGCCTGAACGTTTCAACCTGATGATCTAAAATGAGATTTGCCGACACAGCGGAATCCATACGGTTTAACATAAACTTCAAACAAACACGAGTGAGGAGGAGTAACATGACGAAAGAAGAAATCATTGCGGCGATTAAAGAGATGAGCGTGTTGGAACTCAATGATTTGGTCAAGGCGATTGAAGAAGAATTTGGTGTCACCGCAGCAGCGCCGGTGGCCGTGGTGGGCGGCGCGGCGCCAGGAGCCGATACCGCGGCAGAGCAGACCGAGTTTGACGTGATTTTGGCCAATGCGGGTGCCTCTAAGATTAACGTGATCAAGGTGGTCCGCGAAATCACTGGCCTCGGCCTGAAGGAAGCCAAGGCGCTCGTGGATGAGGCGCCTAAGCCTGTCAAAGAAAAAGTATCCAAGGAAGAGGCGGAGCAGATCAAGAGCAAGTTGGAAGAAGCCGGTGCGACGGTGGAGCTGAAGTAAAAGACGTGAATGAAAAAAATACCTGGGGAACCCGCAAGGCAACGGCCTGCGGGTTGTTTTATCACAGGCTGTTGAGGTAGAAGGTTCCATGCATGAACATTACTACACGGAACAACCGCAGACGCCATCCCAATTGATCGAGATTACGGCCACATTGCGAGGAGAACGGTACCAGTTCCTGACGGATACCGGTGTTTTTTCGCGCCGCCAGGTGGATCAGGGAACCGCGCTATTGGTCGAGGTGATGGAGATCCCTGATCAGGCCATGCTTTTAGATATGGGGTGCGGCTATGGCGTGATCGGGATTGTGGCCGCCCGCCTGGCGCCATTCAGCCGGGTAGTGATGGTGGACATCAATCGCCGTGCTGTTCAGTTGGCCGAGACAAACATTCAGCGTTACCGGCTTGCCAATGCAGAGGTGCGGCACGGGGATGGATTCGCCGCTGTTCAGGGACTCACCTTTGATGCCATTTATATGAACCCGCCGGTGCGCGCGGGAAAACAGCTTATTTTCCAGCTGTATGAAGCGGCATGGCAACACTTAGTGACGGGGGGACAATTGTGGATTGTAATCCAAAAGAAGCAAGGCGCTCCCTCTACAGAAAGCTATCTAAAAAAGTTGTTCGGCACCGAGGCGGTGGAACAAGTGACAAGGCGGAAAGGGTATCACATTTTCCGCGGCACAAAAGTTTGATCTTCACGCCGGCAAATGATAAAATAGCATAATGCATACATCCGTGAGTACCAACCACCCGTACGTTGCCGTTTTCATGCAAAAAGCCACAACATCAGTGCTCCAAAAAGCGTGCTTCCCCGTGTTAAAGGAACTTGTCTGCTTGGAATAGGTATATTTTGGAGAGTTTATGGTAAATATTTCTAGGTGGCGTTCTTTGATAAAAGGGGGCAAGTTCAAAAGGGGGCAAGTTCGCTTTTCTTGGTTGCAGCCGAGGTTGGCTCAAAAAATACATAACGGGCTGAGGGGTGAGAGATTTGGCGGGAAAAGTGGTTCAACTGGGCAGACGGAAAAGACGGAGTTACGCCCGGATCAACGAGGTGATGGAGCTACCTAACCTGATCGAGATTCAGCTCAACTCCTATCAGTGGTTTTTGGATGAGGGATTGAGAGAAGTATTTCGGGACATATCCCCCATTGAAGACTTTTCGGGCAACCTGGCGCTGGAATTTGTGGATTATTCGCTCGGTGAGCCGAAATATTCAGTGGATGAGTGTAAGGAACGGGACGCCAACTACGCCGCGCCGCTGCGCGTCAAGGTGCGTCTGATCAACAAGGAGACGGGTGAAGTCAAGGAACAGGAAGTGTTTATGGGCGACTTTCCGCTCATGACGGATACCGGTACCTTCATCATCAATGGGGCGGAGCGCGTCATCGTCAGCCAGTTGGTCCGTTCGCCCTCTGTCTATTTTAACCAAAAGGTGGATAAAAACGGCAAGTTGACCTATACGGCCACCGTAATCCCGAATCGCGGGGCCTGGTTGGAACTGGAGACGGATGCCAAGGACATTTTATATGTCCGGATCGATCGGACGCGGAAGATTCCGGTAACGGTGTTGTTGCGTGCTCTGGGATTTGGTACCGATGCGGAAATTTTGAATTTGCTCGGCGAGGACGAGTACCTGAAAAACACCCTGGACAAGGATAACACGGATTCGGCTGAAAAGGCGCTGATCGAGATCTACGAGCGACTGCGCCCAGGCGAGCCTCCCACCCTGGAGAATGCCAAAAATTTGCTGATCTCCCGCTTTTTCGATCCGAAACGGTATGACTTGGCCAACGTTGGACGGTATAAGATCAACAAAAAGCTGCACCTGAAAAACCGCCTTTTCAATCAGCGGTTGGCGGAGAGACTCATCGATCCGGAGACGGGTGAAGTTTTGGCTGAAGAAGGTCAGGTTTTGGAAAGACGGCTGCTGGATCGGATCATGCCCTATCTGGATAAGGGACTGGGCGAGGTGACTTATACCCCATATGGCGGGGTTTTGGGCGATGAACCGATCAAACTGCAGGTGATCCATATCTACGCTCCGGATGATGAGGGCAAAGTGATCAAGGTGATCGGCAATGGCAACATTGACAAGAATGTGAAGCATATTACCCCAACCGATATCATTGCCTCGATCAACTATTTTCTCAACCTCCTGTACGGAGTGGGCGATGTGGATGATATCGATCACTTGGGCAACCGGCGGTTGCGCTGTGTCGGCGAACTGCTGCAAAACCAGTTCCGAATCGGTCTTTCGCGGATGGAACGGGTGGTCCGCGAGCGCATGTCGATCCAGGATCTCCAAGCCGTCACACCGCAAGCATTGATCAACATCCGGCCGGTCATTGCTGCGATCAAAGAGTTCTTCGGATCCAGCCAGCTTTCCCAGTTCATGGATCAGACCAACCCACTGGCTGAATTGACACACAAGCGGCGTTTGAGTGCGTTGGGGCCGGGTGGACTGACACGGGAGCGGGCCGGTTTTGAGGTGCGTGACGTGCACCATTCCCACTACGGCCGGATGTGCCCAATTGAGACGCCGGAAGGACCTAACATCGGGCTGATCAACTCGCTTTCCACCTATGCGCGGGTGAATGAATACGGGTTTATCGAAACGCCTTACCGACGAGTGGATCCAGATACTGGAAAGGTGACCGACGAAATCGTCTACATGACGGCGGATGAAGAAGACAACTATATCATCGCGCAGGCCAACGAGCCGCTCAATGAAGACGGTACGTTCAAAGAAGAGATGGTCACCGTTCGTTACAGAAGGGAAGAGATCCTGAGGGTGCCGCGTGAGCGCATCGACTTTATGGATGTCTCGCCGAAGCAGGTGGTCTCTGTGGCCACCGCGCTGATCCCCTTCTTGGAAAACGACGACGCCAACCGTGCGCTGATGGGTGCCAACATGCAGCGTCAGGCCGTGCCGCTGCTGCGTCCGGAAGCGCCGCTCATCGGCACAGGCATGGAGTATCGCGCGGCGATTGACTCCGGCGTCTGTATTCTCTCCAAGACCGATGGAGTCGTGGAACGGGTGACGGCCAACGAGATCTGGGTGCGGCAGGAGGAAGAGGTGGACGGCCGCCTCGTCAAGGGAGATTTGATCAAGTATCGGCTGCACAAGTTTGAGCGCTCCAACCAGGGGACCTGTATCAATCAGCATCCGATCGTCAAAAAAGGGGATCGCGTCAAAAAAGGGGATGTCCTGGCAGACGGTCCTTCGACCGATCAGGGCGAACTGGCGCTGGGCCGCAATGTGCTGGTGGCCTTTATGACCTGGGAAGGGTACAACTATGAGGACGCCATCTTGTTGAGCGAAAAACTGGTGCAGGAAGATGTCTATACCTCGATCCACATTGAGGAATATGAGATCGAGGCGCGTGACACGAAGCTGGGGCCAGAGGAGATCACGCGCGACATTCCGAACGTTGGCGAGGATGCGCTGAAGAATTTGGATGAACGCGGAATTATCCGCGTCGGCGCCGAAGTGCGCGATGGCGATATTCTGGTCGGCAAGGTGACGCCTAAGGGAATGACCGAGCTGACCGCGGAAGAACGCTTGTTGCACGCCATTTTCGGCGAAAAAGCGCGAGAAGTCCGAGACACCTCTTTGCGCGCGCCGCACGGCGGATCGGGGATCGTCGTGGATGCCCGTGTCTTTACGCGCGAGAACGGCGATGAGCTGCCGCCTGGCGTCAATCAGTTGGTGCGCGTCTATGTCGCCCAGAAGCGGAAAATTTCCCAAGGGGACAAAATGGCCGGACGGCACGGGAACAAGGGGGTCATCTCCCGCATCCTGCCGGCCGAAGACATGCCTTTTTTGCCCGACGGCACACCTGTTGAGATCGTGCTAAACCCGCTGGGCGTGCCGTCTCGGATGAACATCGGCCAGGTATTGGAGACGCACCTGGGCATGGCGGCCAAGGCGTTGGGCATTCACGTGGCCACGCCGGTGTTTGACGGAGCCAATGAAAATGACGTGTGGGATGCGCTGGAGGAAGCCGGTTTCAGCCGTGACGGGAAAACGGTGCTCTATGACGGGCGCACGGGTGAACCATTTGATCAACCCGTTACTGTGGGTTATGTGTACATGTTGAAACTGCATCACTTGGTGGACGACAAGATTCACGCGCGTTCCACCGGCCCTTACTCCCTCGTCACGCAGCAACCGCTGGGCGGGAAGGCGCAATTTGGCGGACAGCGGTTCGGAGAGATGGAGGTCTGGGCACTGGAGGCCTATGGCGCGGCCTATACCTTGCAGGAAATTCTGACCGTCAAGTCGGATGATGTGGTAGGCCGGGTGAAAACTTACGAAAGTATCGTCAAGGGTGATAACATCCCAGAGCCGGGGATTCCGGAGTCATTTAAGGTGTTGATCAAGGAACTGCAGAGTCTCGGGATGGATGTCAAGATTCTTTCCGACGATGAGCAGGAAATCGAGATCAAAGAGTGGGACGATGAGGATGAGGATGTCAAGCAACAGGAAGTGAGATTGGAGCCGGTTCGTGAAAAGGGATCGTGATCGCTTGTTGCCACAGTTGCCTAAGGCATGACGAAGACCAAAGGGAGGGCTGGCTCTGTGTTTGACGTGAATCATTTTGAGTACATGAAGATCGGTCTCGCTTCACCGGAAAAGATCCGTTCCTGGTCCTACGGAGAGGTGAAAAAGCCAGAGACGATCAATTACCGGACGCTGAAGCCCGAAAAAGAGGGCCTGTTTTGCGAAAAAATCTTTGGGCCGACAAAGGATTGGGAATGCCACTGCGGGAAGTACAAGCGGATCCGCTACAAGGGTGTGATCTGCGATCGTTGTGGTGTGGAAGTGACACGGGCAAAGGTTCGCCGGGAGCGGATGGGCCACATTGAACTGGCGGCTCCAGTTTCCCACATCTGGTATTTCAAGGGAATACCGAGCCGGATGGGGCTCGTGCTGGACATGTCGCCGCGGGCTTTGGAAGAGGTGATTTACTTCGCTTCCTATGTGGTCACCGATCCCGGGGAAACACCGCTTGAGAAAAAGCAGCTGTTGACGGAGAAAGAGTATCGCAACTACCGGGAAAAGTACGGCCATGCCTTCCAGGCTGGCATGGGTGCCGAAGCGTTGAAAAAGCTGCTCCAGGATATTGATCTGGATAAGGAAGTGGAGGCGCTCAAGGAAGAACTGAAGACGGCCCAGGGCCAACGGCGCAACCGGGCCATCAAGCGCCTGGAAGTGCTGGAAGCCTTTCGCAATTCCGGGAACGATCCGGCCTGGATGATCCTGGACGTGCTGCCCGTCATTCCGCCAGACTTGCGTCCGATGGTGCAACTGGACGGAGGGCGTTTTGCCACCTCGGACCTCAATGACCTGTACCGGCGCGTGATCAACCGCAACAACCGCCTCAAGCGGCTGCTGGAGCTGGGGGCGCCGGACATCATTGTGCAGAACGAGAAGCGGATGCTCCAGGAAGCTGTGGATGCCCTGATCGACAACGGACGACGCGGCCGGCCTGTCAGTGGCCCGGGCAACCGTCCGCTGAAATCGCTCAGCCACATGTTGAAAGGGAAGCAGGGACGCTTTCGGCAAAACCTGCTTGGGAAGCGGGTGGACTATTCCGGACGCTCGGTGATCGTCGTCGGCCCGTCGCTGAAGATGTACCAGTGCGGCGTGCCAAAAGAAATGGCCCTTGAGTTGTTCAAGCCCTTCGTGATGAAGGAATTGGTGAAGAAGGGGCTTGCCCATAATATCAAATCAGCTAAACGCAAGGTGGAGCGCGTGCATCCGGAGGTCTGGGATGTTTTGGAAGAGGTGATCCGCGAACATCCGGTCCTCTTAAACCGCGCGCCAACCCTGCATCGCTTGGGCATTCAGGCCTTTGAACCGGTGCTGGTGGAAGGGCGGGCGATCCGCCTCCATCCGCTCGTCTGTACGGCCTATAACGCGGACTTTGATGGAGACCAGATGGCCATTCACGTCCCGCTCTCGGCAGAGGCGCAAGCCGAAGCCCGCCTGCTGATGCTGGCCGCCCATAACATTCTCAACCCGAAGGACGGCAAGCCGGTGGTGACGCCTTCGCAGGACATGGTGCTGGGTTGTTACTACCTGACGCTGGAACGGGATGGGGCACGTGGTGAAGGGAAGGTCTTTGCCGATCCGGCAGAGGCGTTGGCGGCGTACGAAAACGGTCTGATCGACCTGCATGCGCGGATTGCCATTCCGACGAAAAGCTTGGGCAAAACCACGTTTACGGAACGGCAACAACAGGCGTTGATGGTGACGACGGTTGGCAAGCTCATCTTCAACGAAATCTTTCCGGCCGAAATGCCATATATCAATACGACGAGCAAGGAAAACATCACCAAAGGCGTACCGGATCTTTACTTCATTTATGAAAAAGGCGCCGATGTGCGCGAACACATCAAGCAACTGCCTGACGTGGAAGCGGTGAAAAAGGGATTTCTCGGCACCATTATCGGAGAATGCTTCCGCCGCTTTGGCACCACTCGGACGGCGATCATCCTGGATCGCATTAAGGAACTGGGTTTCCGCTATTCGACCAAAGCCGGCCTGACCATCGCTGTGGCCGATATCATTGTTCCCGAGAGCAAGAAAGAGATACTGGCCAATGCGGAACAGGAAGTGGAGAAGATTCTTCGCCAGTATCGGCGCGGTCTGATCACCGAAGAGGAACGGTACAACCGAGTGATCTCCATCTGGAGCAAGGCCAAGGACGATTTGACCGATCGGCTGATGGAAGCGCTCGGGAAGGAAAACTCGATTTACATGATGGCGCACTCCGGAGCGCGGGGCAGCGTGTCCCAGATTACCCAGTTGGCAGGTATGCGGGGGCTGATGGCCAACCCATCCGGACGCATCATCGAGATGCCGATCAAGTCCAACTTCCGCGAAGGGCTGACGGTGTTGGAGTACTTTATCTCCACGCACGGGGCGCGCAAGGGATTGGCGGACACGGCGCTTCGAACCGCCGACTCCGGCTACTTGACGCGCCGACTGGTGGACGTGGCTCAGGATGTCATTGTGCGGGAGGACGATTGCGGCACCGATCGCGGGCTGTGGGTCTCAGCCATTTGGGAGGGCAGGGAACTGATTGAAAGCCTGTACGACCGGATTGTCGGACGGATCAGCTTTCAGACCATCCGTCACCCGGAGTCGGGTGAAGTCATTGTCCAACGGAATCAAATGATCACCGAAGAGCTGGCCGAGCTGATTGTTCAACTGGGCATTGATAAAGTCTATATTCGTTCCGTGCTCACCTGTCGCAGCCATCACGGGGTTTGTAAGCTCTGCTACGGGCGCAACCTGGCTACCGGTACGCAGGTGGAAATTGGCGAGGCGGTTGGCATCATCGCTGCCCAGTCGATCGGTGAACCAGGCACTCAGCTGACGATGCGGACCTTCCACAGCGGCGGCGTGGCTGGAGACGACATCACCCAAGGTTTGCCGCGGATTCAGGAGCTGTTTGAAGCGCGCAATCCAAAGGGTCAGGCCACGGTTACGGAAATCGGTGGCGTCATTCAGGAAATTCGCGAAGTACGGGACGGCCGCGAGATCGAAGTGGTCGGGGAGACAGAAACCAAGGTTTACACGGTTTCTTACGGGTCGCGTCTCAGGGTGACGCCGGGCCAGCAAGTGGCACCGGGCCAGGAACTGACCGAGGGCTCCGTAGATCCAAAAGAAATTCTCAAGATCAACGGTGTCCTGGCAGTGGAGCAGTACATCCTGAAAGAGGTGCAGCGCGTTTATCGCCTGCAAGGTGTAGAGATCAACGACAAGCACATTGAAGTGATGATTCGGCAGATGCTGCGCAAAGTGCGGATTATTCATGCCGGCGATACCAACCTGCTTCCGGGTTCGATTGTCGAGTTGAGCGCCTTTGAAGAGGCCAACCGAGAAGCTTTCCAGATGGGCAAGGAGCCGGCCGTGGGACGCCCTGTACTGCTAGGGATCACCAAAGCCTCGCTGGAAACCGATTCTTTCCTTTCGGCCGCCTCATTCCAGGAGACGACGCGGGTGTTGACGGAAGCGGCCATCAAGGGCAAAGTGGACCGCCTGCTCGGCCTGAAAGAGAACGTGATCATCGGTAAACTGATTCCGGCTGGCACAGGTATGGCTCGCTACCGCAATATCAAGGTGCAGACGCAAACAGATGCGGTTACGGAGAGCGGAGATACAGCGGGCGCTTCCGCGGATCAGCCAGCCGAAGCGGTGAACGGCCAGGAAGTAACCAGTGAAAAAGTAGGGGTGGAAGTATAGGGAAGGGTAGTTGACACTCCCCTTCCCCTGATGCTACACTATCAAAGTATGCGATGATGCCATGCTTTGGAGGCTGATCGTGTCTTATGCAAAAACTCAAACAGGCGGGTCAGTTTGTCGTCGGCGTGAAGCAGACAACCAAAGCAATTGAACAAGGACGGGCGCGTGAAGTGTTGATTGCCCGAGATGCAGAACATCGCGTTGTCGCGAAAGTGATCCAACTTTGCCAGGAAGCAGGCCTTCCGATCACCTATGTCGATTCCATGCGGGACCTGGGAGAAGCTTGTGGGATTGATGTAGGCGCATCGACAGTGGCCATCATTGAGTCAACTGGGGCGAACGACGCATAGGCGTGGGTGCCCCGGATTTTCTGTGTTTTTCAGTGCTTCCTGAAAGGTTCAAATGAACCGCCTGGATCTGTGGGCTTATAGTGGGCTTATAGAAGAAGATGACGGGGATGGTTTGGCAAGTCAGCGTGAGAGACCAAGAGAGAAACGGAATGTAGAGGAGGTGAACGGCATGCCGACAATGAACCAACTGGTTCGCAAAGGGCGTAAGGATAAGGTGGAAAAGTCCAAGTCGCCAGCGCTGCAAAAGGGCTATAACAGTTTTAAGAAGGAACACGTGAATCTACCCTCACCACAAAAAAGGGGCGTATGCACGCGGGTGGGCACGATGACGCCGAAGAAGCCCAACTCAGCCCTGCGGAAATACGCACGGGTTCGTCTCTCCAATGGCATAGAGGTTACCGCATATATACCGGGAATCGGCCACAACCTGCAAGAGCACAGCGTGGTTTTGGTTCGCGGCGGAAGGGTGAAGGACCTGCCTGGTGTACGGTACCACATTGTTCGTGGCGCATTGGACACAGCGGGAGTGCAAAACCGGATGCAGGGGCGCTCCAAGTACGGAACCAAGAAACCAAAAGAGAAGAAATAATCTCTGCGTAGACATCTTTGGGAAAGGAGGGCGGATGCATGCCGAGAAAAGGTCCGGTACCACGTCGTGACGTCATGCCAGATCCCATTTACAACAGCAAACTGGTCGCCAGACTGATCAATCACATCATGAAAGATGGCAAGAAAAGCGTCGCACAACGGATTTTGTACGAGTCCTTTGAGCTGATTCGCCAGCGTACTGGCAAAGATCCGATGGAGGTTCTGGAACAGGCGCTCAAAAATGTGATGCCTGTTTTGGAAGTTCGGGCGCGCCGCGTAGGGGGAGCCAACTACCAGGTGCCTGTTGAAGTGAAACCAGAACGTCGTCAAACTTTGGGGTTGCGTTGGTTAGTCAACTATGCCCGTTTGCGGGGAGAGAAAACGATGCAGGAACGCCTGGCTGCGGAAATCATGGATGCTGCCAACAATACCGGCGCAGCGGTCAAGAAGAAAGAAGACACGCACAAGATGGCGGAAGCCAACAAAGCGTTCGCGCATTATCGCTGGTAATGTTTGCTCCGCGATACCCTATACGGATGCGAAAGGAGAAGATAGATCGTGGCAAGGGAATTCTCCTTGCAAAACACCAGGAATATCGGCATCATGGCGCACATCGATGCCGGAAAGACTACCACAACCGAGCGCATTCTCTTCTACACCGGCCGGGTGCACAGGATCGGAGAAGTCCACGAAGGCGCAGCCACCATGGACTGGATGGAACAGGAGCAGGAACGTGGAATTACGATCACTTCGGCAGCGACCACCTGTCAGTGGAAAGGTCATCGCATCAATATTATCGACACCCCTGGTCACGTGGACTTTACCGTCGAGGTGGAACGCTCCCTGCGGGTATTGGATGGCGCTGTGGCTGTTTTTGATGCCAAGGCCGGCGTGGAGCCCCAGTCAGAAACCGTGTGGCGCCAAGCGGATAAATACCACGTGCCGCGGATTGCCTACATGAACAAAATGGACACCATTGGCGCGGACTTCTTCCGTTCGATGGAATCGATGCGCACGCGTCTGTCGGCCAATCCGGTCGCGATTCAGATTCCCATCGGAGCGGAAGATACCTTTACGGGGATTATCGATCTCATCAGAATGAAGGCCTACATCTACAAGGATGATCTCGGCAAGGAAATTGAAGAGACCGAGATCCCCGCAGAACTGCAGTCTCAGGCAGAGGAATACCGCAACAAACTGGTGGAGGCCGTCGCTGAGCTGGACGAGGAAATGATGATGAAATACTTGGAAGGCGAGGAACTGACGGAAGAAGAGATCAGACGCGGCTTGCGGAAAGGTACTGTGAGCACTGAACTCGTGCCGGTTCTATGCGGTTCTTCCTATAAAAACAAGGGCGTTCAGCTGTTGCTCGATGCCATCGTCGAATTTTTGCCGTCCCCGTTGGACATTGCCAACGTCAAGGGCGTGACCCCGGACGGCGAGGAAGCGGAACGCCACTCCGACGACAACGAGCCGTTTGCAGCCCTCGCCTTCAAGCTGATGAGCGACCCGTATGTGGGGAAATTGACCTATTTCCGCGTCTACTCGGGCACGCTGAACTCCGGCACCTACGTGCTGAATTCGACGAAGGGCAAGCGGGAACGGATTGGCCGGATCCTCCAGATGCATGCCAATCACCGTGAAGAAATCCCAACCGTATATGCGGGGGATATTGCGGCGGCTGTCGGCTTGAAGGATACGACGACCGGCGACACCCTTTGCGACGAAAAGGCTCCCATTATTCTCGAGTCGATGGAATTTCCGGATCCTGTGATCTCGGTGGCCATTGAGCCCAAGACGAAGGCAGACCAGGATAAGTTGGGATTGGCGCTGTCCAAGCTGGCGGAAGAGGATCCTACCTTCAGAACGCATACCGATGAAGAAACAGGTCAGACCATCATTGCTGGAATGGGTGAGCTGCATCTCGAGATCATCGTGGATCGCTTGCAACGGGAGTTCAAGGTGGAAGCCAATGTGGGCAAGCCGCAGGTAGCATACAAAGAAACGATCCGCAAACCGGCCAAGGTGGAAGGCAAGTTTATCCGCCAGTCTGGCGGACGCGGGCAGTATGGCCATGTCTGGATGGAGTTCGAACCGCTGGAGCGCGGACAAGGGTTCCAGTTTGAGAACCTCATTGTTGGCGGTGTGGTTCCGAAAGAGTATGTGCCGGCCGTTCAGGCGGGGATTGAAGAAGCGATGCAAAACGGCATTCTTGCCGGTTACCCTGTGATCGACCTGAAAGCCAAACTGGTAGACGGTTCTTATCACGAAGTGGACTCTTCCGAGATGGCTTTCAAGATTGCCGCCTCCATTGCGCTCAAGGCAGCAGCTGACAAGTGTGATCCGGTTCTTCTTGAACCGATGATGAAAGTGGAAGTGACCGTCCCAGAAGAGTACATGGGTGACATCATGGGTGACATCAACTCGCGTCGCGGCCGCATTGAAGGGATGGAGGCGCGCGGAAACGCGCAGGTCATCCGCGCCTACGTGCCGCTTGCTGAAATGTTTGGCTATGCGACAACCCTCCGCTCCAAGACGCAGGGCCGTGGCACCTATGTGATGCAGTTCGATCACTATGAAGAGGTGCCAAAAAGCATTGCCGAAGAGATCATCGCCAAGCACAAGGGAGCATAATCGAAGCGCATCTCTAGCTGTACCCATTCAAATACGCTGTCGTCATCAAAAACTCACTTTCATATAGTAAGGAGGAAACGAATCATGGCAAAAGAAAAATTTGAGCGCACGAAACCTCACGTCAACGTAGGAACCATTGGACACGTTGACCATGGCAAAACCACCCTGACCGCGGCGATTACGAACGTATTAGCACGCCAAGGGAAGGCGCAGGCGACCGCTTACGATCAAATTGACAAGGCACCGGAAGAGCGCGAACGCGGGATTACCATTTCCACAGCCCACGTGGAATACGAGACGGATAACCGCCATTATGCGCATGTGGACTGCCCAGGGCACGCCGACTACGTCAAGAACATGATCACCGGTGCGGCCCAGATGGACGGAGCCATTCTTGTTGTCTCCGCTGCTGATGGTCCTATGCCGCAAACGCGCGAACATATTTTGCTCTCCCGTCAGGTAGGCGTTCCCTATATCGTCGTCTTTTTGAACAAGTGCGATATGGTCGACGATGAGGAACTGCTGGAACTGGTTGAGATGGAAGTGCGCGACCTGCTCAGCGAATACGATTTCCCGGGGGATGAGATTCCGGTGATCCGCGGGTCTGCCCTGAAAGCTCTGGAAGATCCGGAAGGCGAGTGGGGTCAAAAAATCCTCGAATTGATGCAGGCCGTGGATGATTACATCCCGACGCCGGAGCGCGAAATTGACAAGCCGTTCTTGATGCCTATTGAGGACGTCTTCTCCATTACCGGCCGTGGTACCGTAGCGACTGGCCGGGTGGAGCGCGGTGTCGTCAAGGTATCTGACGAAGTGGAAATCGTCGGACTTGCTGAAGAACCCAAAAAGACGGTTGTTACCGGTGTGGAAATGTTCCGCAAACTGCTCGACCAGGCGGAAGCCGGCGACAATATTGGCGTGCTCTTGCGCGGTATCGACCGCAAGGAAGTCGAGCGTGGACAGGTCATCGTGAAGCCTGGAAGCGTAAAACCCCACACCAAGTTCCAAGGCGAAGTATACGTCTTGACCAAAGAAGAGGGCGGCCGTCATACTCCTTTCTTTAACGGCTATCGTCCACAGTTCTATTTCCGTACCACTGACGTGACCGGCGTTGTCACACTCCCGGAAGGTACTGAAATGGTGATGCCTGGGGACAACGTTACCCTTTCCGTTGAGCTGATTGCGCCTATCGCCATCGAAGAAGGAACCCGCTTCGCGATTCGGGAAGGCGGCCGGACAGTCGGTGCTGGCGTTGTGACCAAGATTGAAGCTTAATGCCCCATTTCAGCGATTGCACCGGTGATGTGTGGATGCTTATTAGACTGGATGATGTCCAGTCCATGTGAATGAACGTTTTCAAACGTGGATATCTCAAGAGCACCTGCAACGGCAGGTGCTCTTTCTGATCCATGTGCAAAAAAAATCCCCGGTTGCGGGGAGATGCACATTTTTGCATGATCAATTTTTCATATTCCATTCTTCCCGATTTATTTTTGACCCTTCATACGGCACTTTGTTCCCAAGACAACGTTTGAATGTGCAATCCGACCTGTGACGATCGATTACTCCGGATTCCGTGTCGCGATATATTCAGGACGTGGTTTCAGGCCTGAAAAGGGTTCCACTAATTGATTTTCCACGCTATTGTATACGAAAAAGATATTGCTTCGGGGATACGGCGTGATGTTGCTATTCGAACCGTGCATGAGATTGCAGTCAAACAGGAGAACGGATCCGGCTGGCCCCGCGGCAGTGGTGATTCCGAACTTCTGAACGAGCCAGGTTAGGCTCTCGTGGTCAGGCACACCGTACTCTTGGCGCCGCAACGATTGTTCATAATGGTTTTCCGGGGTTTCCCCGACGCAGGAGATAAAATAGTGGTGTGACCCGGGGATGACCATCAAAGCCCCGTTATAGTCATAATTGTCTTCCAGCGCAATCGAACAGCTTAATGCACGCATGTACGGCATTCCGTCTTCCACATGCCAAGTCTCAAAGTCGGAATGCCAGTAAAACTCTTTGCCGTTAAATCCTTTTTTATAGTTGATGCGTGACTGGTGAATATACACAGGACTTCCAAGAATCTGCTTGACCATATTGACAATCCGCGGATGCTGGGAGAGTTCCCGGAAAACAAGATTGTTTCGATGCACGGCAAACACGGAACGAATCTCTCTGCTCTCCGGCTCGCGAATCACGTGTTTTTCGTCCGAGTTTCGGGATTCCTGCCAAACCTGCTGCAATTCTTCGCGCAACGATTGGACCTCATTTTCAGAGAAGAAGCGTTCAAAGAACAGGTAGCCGTTATTTTCATAAAAGGCAAGCTGGTCGGCATCCAGCGGTCCTTCGCTGGCAGTTCCGTGAACAACTGGATCTTTGCGTTGTAAAATCGCAGGTTTGCTGGAGATGCGTGAAGGGTAAAGATCCATGACTTCGTCTTGGAATTTGCTCATTCATCTCACTCCCCGTTAAGCATCGCTTATCAACATACTGGTTTCGAACTTCATGTGCCTTCCATCATGAGGGACTAGGTATGCCAACAACGATCAACTACCTGCTATCCGCCTTTTTTGATTTTCATTCTTCAATCAATGGATAAGCCCCTTCGGCGTCATGTACCTCGCGGCCGGTCAAAGGCGGGTCGAACACGCAGACCATTCGCATCGTGGATGTCGCCCGCAACACGTGCTTTTCGTGTCCGTCCAACACGTACAAGGTTCCCGGGCGGATCGGGTGGACGGTGCCGCTTTCCACAATTTCAATCTCGCCTTCTCCCTCGATGCAATACACGGCTTCCACGTGATTTTTGTACCAGATCGCGGTTTCCGTTCCCGCCTTGATGAGGGTATCGTTCAAGGAGAAACGGACGCCGTCTTTTTTTAAAAGAAGCCTTCGGCTGTTCCACGTCTTTGTGTGCACGTCATGTTCGGTTCCTACAATTTCGTCCAGTTTTCGCAGAATCATGATGGGTCCATCTCCTTTGTTTTACAAAATCCAACGGTGTTTACGAAACGCAGCGGTCGATGCTGTCTTCCAGAATCTCTAAACCGGCTTCCAGCCCGGCATGATCGATAATGAGGGGGGGCAGCAATTTGATGACTTCATTGTCAGGACCGGAGGTTTCCATAATCAGGCCGCGTTGAAAAGCCTTTGCACAAATTTTTTCCGCAAGCCCCTCCACGCGAACGGCAATTCCCTGAAGCAATCCTCTTCCTCGCACTTCTCCATGCAATTCGGGATATTTTTCTACAATTTGGTGCAAGCGTTGATTCACTTTCTCTCCCTTGGCCTGAATCTGGCGGCTGAATTCGTCGTTTTTCCAGTAGGCAAGCGCTTCCGCAGCAGCGACAAATGCGAGGTTATTGCCGCGAAACGTTCCATTATGTTCGCCTGGTTCCCAGATATCGTATTCCGGTTTGATCAGCGTCAACGCCAGCGGCAGGCCGTAGCCCCCGATTGATTTGGAGAGGCAGATAATATCCGGTTCAATGCCGGCCGGCTCGAAACTGAAAAAGGGGCCGGTGCGTCCGCAGCCTGCCTGGACATCGTCAACGATCATGAGGATATTCCAGCGGTCGCAAAGCTGGCGAATGCGGCGCAACCAATCGTAACTGGCCGCATGAATGCCGCCTTCTCCCTGGACCGTCTCGAGGATAATGGCCGCGGGGAGCGCCACGCCACTGCCATTGTCTTCGAGTAACCGTTCAATGTATTCGATGCTGTCCAAACGATCACCGAGATAACCGTCAAACGGCATCGAGATACTGTTTGGAAGCGGCATGCCTGCACCTTTTCGCTTGAACTTGTTTCCCGTGATCGATAATGAACCGATTGTCATGCCGTGAAACGCATTGGTAAAGCCCATGACCAGTTGACGGCCCGTCACCTTGCGGGCCAGCTTGAGCGCACTTTCAACCGCATTGGTGCCGGTGGGGCCTGGGAACATCAGTTTGTAGTTGAGATGGCGAGGCTTTAAAACAACCTCATGAAAACGTTCCAAGAATCGCTCTGTGGCTTCCGTCGCCATGTCCAGACTGTGGCAGATGCCGTCATCCAACAGGTATTGAATCAATTTTTCCTTGATCCGTGGGTTGTTGTGTCCGTAGTTCAATGCACCGGCACCCGCAAAAAAGTCGATATATTCCCGGCCTTCCCGGTCCCACAACCGATAACCTTTTGCTTTTTTAAATATGGCCGGAAAGCTGCGACAGTAACTTCGCACCTCCGATTCCAACCAATCAAAGACGCGTAACGGTGAATCCGATGCTTGGATGGTGTTCATTCTCATCCCCCTATCATTTGGTGTGAATTCAGGCGTTTCTAGCTAACCAGACTGAAATGGACCGATGCGAAACGTCCATTCCGGTTCATGCGGAACAGGAAACAGCTCTGCCGAAAAGCATTCCTTGATCACACAATCTGTGTTGAGATCCTGAGCAAGTGCACGAAACAGCGATTGTGAAGGAAGGTTAGACGGCGAAACCGTTGCTTCCAGATAGTCAACCCCTTTGCGCATCTGTCGACCGATTAATTCTTTGAGCAATGCCTTGCCGATTCCGTTTCCCCGTTGGTCGGCGGACACGCCCACCTGCCACACAAAAATCGTGTCAGGTTGTTTGGGTAAACGAAATGCGGTCACGAAACCGATGATTTGATCCTTATGTTCGGCAACCACACAAGTATCGGGAAAATATTTGCATAGCATCAAGTAGCTGTAGGCCGAGTTCAAGTCCAGGACGCTGATGCCCCTTGCCAGTTCCCAGATACGGGCGCCGTCATCCTCCCGCGGCATGCGCAAAACGACTTTTTGAGAAAGTCCGGTTTGTATCTTCTTCACCTCCTTTTCCCAAGTCTGCTGACGCATCACGTTCGCCCGCAAAGGTGCGCACGCGATCCAAAGCTGCTGGCTCTCACGGCCGCCGAGTCCGGAAACGGCTGAGAAACGCTTGCAACCGTGGGCTCTTCGGATTGCTGAAAATTTCTTCCGGCGTTCCTTGTTCCACAATCCGTCCGCCGTCGGTAAACACCACCCGGTCCGCCACGTCTCTCGCAAAATCCATCTCGTGCGTGATCAGCAGCATGGCCATATCACCTTTTGCCGCGATGTCCTTGATCACTTCAAGCACCTCACCTACCAGCTCCGGATCCAATGCGCTCGTTGGCTCGTCAAAGAGCATGATCTTCGGTTCCATGACCAAGGCCCGGGCGATGGCGACACGCTGCTTCTGCCCTCCGGAGAGCTGACTGGGATACTTGTGTATCTGATCCGCCAAGCCCACCTTCTCCAATATCTCCACGGCCCGCGCCTCTGCTTCGTCCTTGGACATTTTCAACACATGGATGGGCGCTTCCGTGACATTGCGCAAGATGGTCATGTGCGGGAACAGGTTGAAATGCTGGAACACCATCCCGATCTTGCCGCGAATGCGCGCGATGTGCCGCTCATCGGCAGGGACGAGGCGGCCGCCTTGACGCTTGTGATATAGCGGTTCACCGTCGACCTCGATGACCCCTCCGCTCGGTCGCTCCAGCGTCATCAAGAGGCGGGCGAGAGTCGTCTTCCCCGAACCGGAGGGGCCGATCACGGCCACTTTTTCAGCAGGCATGATCTCCAAGTCGATTCCTTTTAAGACCTCTACCTCACCAAAAGACTTTTTCACACCGCGATAGCGCACGATCGGTTTTTCTCCGGCTTTTTGACGTGCCGTTGGCCACTTTGCGTTCATCGGGACAACGTTTGCAGTCACCATTGTATCCCCCTCTTTTCTTAAATCTTTTTTTGTTCGTTCATCGTCCTTTTTTGGATCCATCGCCTTCGCTCGTTTCACCTGTGTGCTCTCATGCGCCGTTCGGCCCAACGCACGAGAAGCGAAGATGGGTAACTCATCAAAAAGAACAGCAACCCGACAATCGTAAAAGCTTCCGTGTATTGAAACGTTTGCGATCCAAACTTCTTGGCCACAGACATCATCTCTGTCACATTGATCGCGAACAAAAGCGGTGTTTCCTTAAAGAGTACGATCAAGTAGTTGCCCATCACAGGGATGATTGGCCGAATCGCCTGGGGCAAGATCACCTGCGTCCAAGTCTTCAGCCGTGAAAAGTTAAGTGCCCGGGCCGCTTCCCACTGCCCTTTCGGCACCGCCTCGATCCCGGTGCGGTACACTTCGGCTAAATACGTGCTGTAGTGGACGCCAAGTCCGATCACGCCGATCGAAAATACAGGAAATTTTGGGAGTGCCAGGTATAAAAAGATGAGTTGGATCAAAAGCGGCGTACTGCGCACAAACTCAAGCACCCAACAGGCTGAAAGGGACAGGAATTTCCGTTTGGAGCGACGCATCACGGCCCACACTAAACCGAGCGTTGCGGCAATGGCAAAACCTAAAAATGTCGCTGCTAACGTGACGTGTACAACGGCAAGCAGCTTCCACAATACCGTCCAGGCTACCTGCCAATTCCAATATTCACCCATCGCTTAACCCCTTCCTGCCGTGGCACGGCGCTCCAGTGTGCGCATCGTTAAAGTGATGGCATAGGCGATGATAAAGTAGATCAGGAGCAGCAGGGCAAAAATGGGAATTTCCAGCTTGCTTTCCGTCGTCCGAAGTGACATCCCTTGGAACGTGAGATCTGCCAAGGTGATCAGAGAAACGAGCGAGGTGCCCTTTAGCAACTCGATCAAGAGGTTGCCAAAAGGCGGGATCATCAGCGGAAAAGCTTGTGGCAAGATGACCCGCCGAAAGCGCATGGCAGGTGGCATATTGAGGGCGATGGCCGCTTCCGTTTGGCCCTTGGGAACAGATTGGATGGCGCTGCGCACTACTTCAGAGCCGTAAGCCCCGTAGTTCAGCCCCAGAGCCAATACCGCGGCTGTGAGCGCCGACAAATCCAGACCAAAGAACGGAAGGACATAAAAGATCCAAAACAATTGGATCAAAAGCGAGGTGCCGCGAAAAAACTCAACATAGACTCCCGCCAAAAAGCGTGCCAGATGCCACCGCGAAAGGCGCAGCAAGCCGGCGAGAAAAGCCAACAGTGCGGACAATAAGGATCCCTTGAAGAAAACTTCCAAGGTCACCTTAAGACCTCGAAGCAATGCCGGAAGTAACGTTATAACAGCTTCCATCCAGGGCGCCTCTCGGCGCTCACCCCCTTTGTAAACACCCAGGTTGAACACGCTCATTCATCTTGCGAAAGTTCTTCAGCTGTGACGTTTCCGGGCAGTTCTTGTTCCGTAAAGCCGAAGGGCTCCAAGATCTTCAAGAGCTCACCAGAGTCTTTGAGCTTTTGCAGTTCTTCATTGTACAGATCGCGCAAAGCAGCATCTTCTTGGCGAAATGCCGCTGCCCCGTATCCGCGTACACTTTTACCGTCGATCACCGGCTGCTCAAAATCCATCACCCGCTCAATGTCCGGATCATCCGCCGACTCCAGCATCGCTTGCAGCGATGGCCCAGTCATCGTGATCGCATCCACGCGTCCCGTCTTTAAGGCCGATACCGCAGCAGGTTGGTCTTGTACGGTGATGATCTGGCTTTCTTGGACGCCCGATTTGAGCAAGTACTCTTCCTCAACCGCTCCGGCCATCACCGCCACTTTGACGTCCGGATTGTTCGCGATGTCTTCGTAGCTGTGCAGGTTTTTTGGATTTCCCTTAAGAACAGCCAGGGCTTCCCCGATACTGTACTCTGGATTGGCAAAAGCGACCTGTTTGGCGCGCTCGGGTGTGATGAACATGCCTGCGGTGATGACATCAAACTTTTTTGCCTTCAGCCCCGGGATGAGCGCAGAGAACTCGACGAGATTGCCCCGCAGTTCATTCACTCCCAGGTTTTTGAAGATGGCGCGCGCCACTTCCACGGCTTCCCCGGTCAGTTCGCCATCGGTCGTCTGATAGGCATAAGGCTTCTCATTGGCAAAACCGACTTCCACATACCCTTGTTTGCGCAGTTTATCCAGAAGTTCTGAGCCACTGGTCGCTGCGTTTTGTTCCTCTTGAGACGACGAGCCCGTCTCATCCGGCGTCTCTGTAGGGCGGCTTGCTCCTTGCTCGGTTCCTGATGCGCCGCAGCCGGCCAAAACCATTCCGATGCCGAGAGCTAAAACGAAGATCAAAGACCAATAACGTTTGCGAACAGTAAACGCATGATGTTGTTTCACAGAACGACTCCCCCTTTGTTCGTCAAAGCATCATTTTTGTTCTCGCACGGCGCCGAACGAAACGCACCGCGTGTTGCTGCCTTCTGTCCCCAGGCCTCACCTCCTTTATCCGTGATTAGTGAAAACAAAAACGTGCGCACCTCCCGGAACCGAAGTTCCAAGGGAAGGTGCGCACGGACACTCATCATCAGACATCTGCTGTTGCTGCCCTCGTATCATTCATTCTGAAGTTCACATGTATGCTGAGCAAAATCACGTGGCATGTAAACGATGCTCCACTATGCGTGATCACCTTGGATCTTCCCTGCATTAGCCTACGAGGTTAGCTGACGGGTAGGATGGCAGAGAAGCATGATCCACATCCCTCTTGGATTCGTCCAAGATTAACCCCCTAAGAACCTGGTTCCCCCGCTTCCACTTGCCTGTGGAACTCGGCCTGGTATTTGATTTTCAAAGTCGCGATGCAGAACATATGGGACAGGTTTGGATTGAGCTTTTTTTATGGTAACATAACTTTTTTTCTGGCTCACCTCCGGATAATTGCGATAATTCCTCCAGAATCGGTTTCTCCTGGGATCAACCCGGATTACGGGCAGGATGCGTAAAGATCCTCTGGATACTTGCCAAATGCTGAAGAATGATGGAGGGTATCGTAACATTGTTCCCTTGGTGGCTTCCACGATTTTTTCCAAAAACTAATGTGTCGGCCCCCTCATACCCGGCTTGGTACAGGAGCAGCGAAGTCAGTAGCGGGCCATGCGGCTATTCCAACATGCGGCCATTCCAAATTTAAAACAAAAATATCTACCCCAGACCTGCTAAGTCAGAGTTCAAACATCGCTTGCGTGTGTACAACACATCCGATATAATATTGAATGTTGGTCTTTAGGGGACGCGATGAAGCGGGAGGTTGCCGACACGCCCGGATGCATTGTCATGGGCAGTGAGGGAAATTTCCGCAGAGTATGTCCGTTTTTAAAAAATGGGCGAAAAGGAGGGCTAGACTTGGCAAAACAGAAAATCCGCATCCGTTTGAAAGCTTACGACCATCAGATTTTGGATCAATCTGCGGAAAAAATCGTGGACACAGCCAAACGTTCAGGAGCGCAGGTGTCTGGACCGATTCCGCTTCCGACGGAGAAGTCTGTGTTTACGATTTTGCGGGCGGTTCACAAATACAAAGACTCTCGTGAGCAATTCGAGATGCGTACGCACAAACGGCTGATTGACATCATCAGCCCGACGCCACAGACGGTTGACGCATTGATGCGTTTGGACTTGCCATCAGGTGTGGACATCGAGATCAAGCTGTAACAAACAAGGTTGGGTCATGGAGGTGAGACGTGATGATGAAAGGCATTTTGGGGAAAAAGCTGGGCATGTCCCAAGTTTTCACGGAAGATGGGAATGTGGTTCCGGTTACCGTGATTGAGGCGGGACCCTGTGTTGTCCTGCAGAAAAAGACCCCGGAAACGGACGGCTACGTAGCGATTCAGATTGGATACGAAGACAAAAAGGAACATCGCGCCAACAAACCGGAGAAAGGCCATGCCGCCAAGGCGGGAACAGCTCCCAAGCGCGTGATTCGCGAGATTAGAAACGTGGACCTGGACAGCTACGAGCTGGGTCAGGAGATTAAGGTAGACATTTTTTCTGAAGGAGAACTGGTTGACATCACCGGGATTTCCAAGGGGAAAGGGTTTGCCGGTGCGATCAAGCGGCACAACCAGTCGCGTGGGCCAATGGCGCACGGTTCGCGTTACCACAGAGGCCCTGGTTCGCTGGGGGCCATTGCGCCCAACCGCGTGTTCAAAGGACAGACTTTGCCTGGACGGATGGGCGGCGAGCGGGTGACAATCCAAAACCTGGAGATCGTCAAGGTCATCCCGGAACAAAATCTGATTTTGGTCAAGGGTTCTGTTCCAGGGACGAGAAAATCGTATCTTACGATCAAGAGCGCCATCAAGCAGGTGCAAAAAGAACAAGCGAAAGCGTAATGTCTTCAGAGAAAGGGGGATCCAGATGGCGAAAGTGGCTTTATACAGAATGGATGGAACGCAGGTGGGCGAATTCGAACTGCGTGATGACGTGTTCGGCATCGAGCCCAACGAACATGTGCTGCACTCTGCTGTCGTCATGCAACTGGCAGGAAGACGCCGGGGGACGCACGCCACGAAAAATCGCGCGCTCGTCCGTGGCGGCGGAAGAAAACCGTGGCGGCAAAAAGGGACCGGCCGGGCTCGTCATGGCAGCATACGCTCGCCGATTTGGGTAGGCGGCGGCACAGTCTTTGGGCCGACACCGCGCAGCTATGCTCAGAAGTTGCCGAAGAAGGTGCGGCGCCTTGCGATGAAGTCGGCGCTGTCTGCCAAGGTGCGGGATAACCAATGCCTGGTTCTGGAAGAGTTGAAAATGGAGCGTCCGCGCACCAAAGACATGGTGAACGTGCTGAAAAACTTGAACCTGGACAAAAAGGCGCTGTTCGTCAGCGAGAATCCGGATGACAACTTGATTCTTTCAGCGCGGAATATTCCTGGTGTCAAAGTGGTGGGTATTGATGGCATCAATGTCCTGGATGTACTGCATCACGACCAGCTCATCCTGACCAAGGAGGCTGCGGTCAAAGTAGGGGAGGTGCTGGGAGGATGAAGACGCCGTACGATATTATCATTCGTCCTGTGATCACAGAACGCAGCACTGACTTGCAAGAGAAAAACAAGTACGTGTTTGAAGTGGATAAAAGGGCCAACAAGACCGAAATCAAACAGGCTGTCGAAGCCATTTTTGGCGTCAAGGTGGCGAAAGTGAACACGGCCATTATGCCGCGCAAGCCGAAGAACTACGGGCGGTACAGCGGCTACACCAAAGAATGGAAAAAAGCGATTGTCACACTGACACCCAACAGCAAGAAGATCGAAATGTTTGAGGTCTAAGAGGTTGCTGAGACTGAATATGAGGAGGGAATCGCATGGGCGTCAAAAAGTATAAACCCACCTCGCCTGGGCGGCGGAACATGTCGGTATCCACCTTTGAAGAGATTACGACCGACAAGCCGGAAAAAAGCCTGCTGGAGCCGCTGCCGAAAAAAGCGGGACGCAACAACCAGGGGCGGATCACGGTTCGTCACCAGGGCGGTGGGCACAAGCGGCTGTACCGCAAGATCGATTTCAAGCGCAACAAGGATGGCATACCCGGGCGCGTTGCCACGATTGAATACGACCCGAACCGGTCAGCCAACATTGCCTTGATTCATTATGTGGACGGGGAAAAACGGTACATCCTGGCGCCTGTCGGCCTGAAGGTGGGCGATACGATCATGTCCGGCCCGGAGGCCGACATCAAAGTGGGCAATGCCTTGCCGATGAAGAACATCCCAGTCGGTACGATCATTCACAACATTGAATTAAAGCCGGGTAAGGGCGGCCAACTGGTTCGTTCCGCAGGCGCGGAAGCGCAGCTGTTGGGGAAAGAAGGCGAAATGGTCATCGTGCGCCTGATGTCTGGTGAGATGCGCTACATTCATGCGAACTGCCGCGCCACCATCGGGCAGGTCGGCAACGTGGATCATGAGAACATTCGGATCGGGAAGGCTGGACGCGCTCGCTGGTTGGGCAAGCGGCCCACCGTACGCGGTTCCGTGATGAACCCCAGCGATCACCCGCACGGCGGTGGTGAGGGGAAAGCGCCGATTGGACGCAAAAGCCCGGTCACGCCTTGGGGCAAACCGGCGTTGGGATACAAAACGCGGAAGAAAAACAAGCCGTCGGATAAATACATCATCCGCCGTCGAACGAAATAACAAAAGGTTCACCGTGAGATTCTCGGTTCGGCTGAGCGCCTGAAAACCGCGTGGCGGCCACAGGAATGATAAACACGAGGGGAGGTATCGACATGGGACGCAGTCTGAAGAAGGGGCCTTTTGTGGATGAACACTTGATGAAAAAGGTTCAGGAATTAAACAGCAAGAATGAGAAGCGGGTGATCAAAACTTGGTCACGCCGTTCGACGATTTTTCCCGAATTTGTCGGACACACCTTTGCGGTTCACGACGGCCGCAAGCATGTGCCGGTCTACGTCACCGAAGACATGGTCGGACACAAGTTGGGAGAATTTGTTCCGACCAGGACGTTTCGCGGGCATGCCGGCGACGATCGGAAAACCGGCAAACGCTAATCCGAACACAGCGAAAGGAGGTCGCTCGTAGATGGCAGAAAAGGTGGAAGAAATGGTGGAAAAGGAAGGCGTGTCGGAAGCGAGGGCCATCGCGCGGTATGTGCGCATTTCGCCGCGCAAAGTCCGCCTCGTTGTCGACTTGATCCGGGGCAAACATGTGGCGGAAGCGTTGGCCATTCTGCGACATACGCCGAAGGCGGCGTCCCCCGTGGTGGAAAAGGTACTGAATTCTGCTGTTGCCAACGCGGCCCACAATTATCACATGAACCCCAACAACCTGTACGTCGCCAAAATTTATGTCGATGAAGGTCCGACATTGAAACGCTTCAGACCACGCGCCATGGGACGGGCCAGCCGCATCAACAAGCGGACCAGTCATATCACCGTTGTCGTCAGCGAGAAAAAGGAGGGATAACATTTGGGTCAGAAGGTAAATCCGAACGGATTGCGCCTTGGAATCATCCGCGACTGGGATTCGAAATGGTATGCGGACAAGGACTACGCCACTCTGTTGCATGAAGATATCAAGATTCGCGATTACCTCAAAAAGCGTCTGTATGAGGCTGGGATTGCCAAAATCGAGATTGAACGGGCAGCCAACCGCGTCAACGTGACCATTCATACCGCCAAACCAGGCATGGTGATCGGCAAAGGCGGCACGGAAGTGGAGAATTTGCGAGTCGCTTTGGCCAAAATGACGAACAAACAAATTCACATTAACATCCAGGAAGTGAAGCAACCCGAGCTGGATGCGACGCTGGTGGCGGAGTCGATCGCGCAGCAGTTGGAACGCAGGATTTCCTTCCGGAGAGCGATGAAGCAGGCCATTCAACGCGCCTTGCGTTCGGGCGCCAAAGGCATTCGGACGATTGTCAGCGGCCGCCTGGGTGGCGCGGAGATTGCCCGCAGCGAGGGATACAGCGAAGGAACGGTGCCGTTGCATACCCTCCGGGCCGACATTGATTACGGCACGGCTGAGGCGCATACCACTTATGGACGTATCGGAGTCAAAGTGTGGATTTATAAAGGGGAAGTGCTTCCGGAGCGAAACCGGAAACGGACGCAAAGCGAAAGCGAATAGCGAAAGAACTTGGGAAGGGGGTCAACCAGATGTTAATGCCCAAGAAGGTCAAATACCGCAAAGAACAACGCGGACGCATGAAAGGGAAAGCAAAAGGCGGCACCGAGGTCGCATTTGGCGAATACGGCTTGCAAGCGCTGGAACCCGCTTGGATCACCAACCGCCAGATCGAAGCTGCGCGGGTGGCGATGACGCGTTATATGCGCCGGGGTGGAAAAGTGTGGATCAAGATCTTCCCGTCCAAACCCGTGACAGCGAAGCCGCTGGAAGTACGGATGGGGAGCGGTAAGGGATCCCCTGAACACTGGGTCGCCGTCGTCAAACCCGGAAAAATCATGTTTGAAATTGCTGGCGTTCGTGAAGAAGTGGCGCGGGAAGCCATGCGTCTGGCATCCCATAAACTGCCCATCAAGACCCGGTTCGTCAAACGCAGTGAAATGGGTGGTGAGGCAAATGAAAGCGAGTGAATTCCGGAACATGGCCACCAATGAGTTGGAACAGCAGGTCAAAAAGTTAAAGGAAGAGCTGTTTAACCTTCGATTCCAACTGGCAACCGGACAACTGGACAACCCAGGGCGCTTGCGTCAGGTGAAAAAGGACATTGCACGCGTAAAAACCGTACTTCGTGAACGGGAGTTAGGGATTCGCTGAGGTGAAAGGAGGAAATCCAGATGGCAGAAGAGCGCAACCGCCGGAAAGAAGTCATTGGTCGGGTGGTCAGTGACAAGATGGATAAAACCATCGTCGTGAGTGTGGAAACCTACAAACGCCATCCGCTGTACAACAAGCGCATCAAATACACGAAGAAATACAAGGCGCATGACGAAAATAACCAGGCCAAGCAGGGCGATCTGGTACGGATCATGGAAACACGCCCGCTGTCCAAGCAAAAGCGTTGGCGTCTTGTCGAGATCGTCGAAAAATCGGTCATCATCTGATGCGAGTCATTCCTAGTGCAAAGGAGGGATTCCCATGATACAGCCGCAAACCCGGCTCAAAGTGGCAGACAACACCGGCGCGAAGGAACTGATGTGCATTCGCGTGATTGGGGCCTCCGGGAAAAAGGTTGCCAACATCGGCGACGTCATTGTCTGTTCTGTCAAGCATGCAACGCCCGGAGGGGTTGTCAAGAAAGGCGACGTTGTGAAGGCGGTCGTGGTGCGTTCGGTGCGTGGCGCCAAGCGTCCTGACGGTTCTTATATTCGATTTGACGAAAATGCCGCTGTCATCATCCGGGATGACAAGAGTCCGCGCGGGACGCGGATTTTCGGACCGGTTGCGCGAGAATTGCGGGATCGGAACTTCATGAAGATCATTTCGCTTGCTCCGGAAGTCATATAACAACTGAGTCACTCGCAGAGGAGGTGTGGCTGATGCACGTGAAGGCAGGAGATACCGTCAAGGTGATCGCCGGAAAGGACAAAGGAAAGACCGGCCGGATTCTCAAAGCATACCCGAAACAGCAGCGCGTGCTGGTTGAGGGGGTTAATCTGGTCAAGAAACACACCAAACCATCTCAAGCCAACCCGCAGGGCGGGATCATTCAACAAGAGGCGCCGATTCACGTATCCAACGTCATGCCCTTGGATCCAAAAACGGGTGAACCGACGCGTGTCGGATATAAAGTGATGCCGAATGGCAAAAAGGTGCGTATCGCAAAAAAATCCGGCGAACCATTGGACAAATAAGCCAGTATCGGGCGAAAGAAAGGGGGAAGTTAGAATGGCTCCAAGGCTAAAAGAGAAATACAGAAATGAAGTTGTTCCTAGCCTGATGAAAAAGTTTAACTACAAATCGGTCATGCAAGCCCCCAAGATCGAGAAAGTAGTGATCAACATGGGGGTAGGCGAAGGCGCGACCAACGCTAAGGCGATTGACAGCGCGGTTGAAGATCTGCGAACCATCACCGGACAAAAACCGGTTGTCACTCGCGCGAAAAAATCGATTGCCGGATTTAAGATTCGCAAAGGGATGCCGATCGGTGTGAAAGTCACCTTGCGTGGCGACCGGATGTATTATTTTCTCGACAAACTGTTCAACATCGCGCTGCCGCGGGTCCGGGACTTTCGCGGGGTGCCCGACAAATCGTTCGACGGACGCGGCAACTACACGCTTGGCTTGCGCGAACAGCTGATCTTTCCGGAAGTGGATTACGACAAGATCGATAAAGTCCGCGGGATGGATGTGGTGATTGTCACCACCGCCGAAACCGATGAAGAGGCGCGGGAACTGCTGGCAGAGATGGGCATGCCGTTTGCTCGTTAAGTTACCTCGTTCGACAGTGACTGGAACATGCATGGCAGTGTAAAGGAGGGTGGGTGAACGTGGCCAAAACATCGATGATCGTCAAACAAAAGCGCAAGCCAAAATTCAAGGTTCGCGAATATACGCGCTGCGAGCGGTGCGGCCGGCCGCATGCCGTCATGCGCAAATTCAAACTGTGCCGGATTTGCTTCCGCGAATTGGCATACAAGGGACAGATCCCCGGCGTCAAAAAAGCCAGTTGGTAATGGTCAGTTTGTGAAAGGAGGGGTTTGAATGTCGATGACCGATCCGATTGCCGATATGCTGACGCGCATTCGTAATGCGGTACTGGTTCGTCATGAAAAAGTGGAAATTCCCGCATCGAACATCAAGCGGCAAATTGCTGAGATTCTCAAAGCGGAAGGGTTCATCAAGGATGCGGAGTATATCGACGATGGCAAGCAGGGCATCATCCGCCTTTTCCTGAAGTACGGTCCCAATAACCAACCCGTGATCACAGGACTGAAGCGCATCAGCAAACCCGGCTTGCGCGTATACGCCAAACATGAAGAACTGCCTCGGGTCCTCAGGGGGTTAGGGATTGCCATCATTTCCACTTCGCAGGGCGTCATGACCGACAAAGAGGCGCGCCGCGCTGGTATCGGCGGAGAAGTGATCTGTTACATTTGGTGATAAGAGTTGACGGCAAGGAGGTGTAGACATGTCCCGGATCGGGAGAAAACCGATTGAGATTCCCGCTGGCGTGGAAGTGAAATTGAACGGAACCGAAATCACAGTCAAAGGCCCGAAAGGTCAATTGACAAGAGTTTTGCATCCGGCCATGAAGGTGACGATTGAAAACAATCAAATCTTGGTGGAACGGCCTTCTGAAAAAAAGGAACACCGCTCCTTGCATGGCACGACGCGCAGCGTCATCGCCAATATGGTGGAAGGTGTGACCAACGGCTTTGAAAAGCGTCTCGAACTGGTGGGGGTCGGATATCGGGCCAGCAAGTCCGGCAACAAAGTTGTTTTGAGCGTCGGTTATTCACATCCGGTTGAAGTGGTTCCGGAACAAGGCATCGAATTTGAGGTGCCGGAAAACACCAAAGTGATTGTGAAGGGTATCGATAAAGAACAAGTCGGCGCGATGGCCGCCAAAATCCGTGAAATTCGCAAGCCTGAACCTTACAAGGGTAAAGGGATTCGGTATGAAAATGAACGGATTCGCCGTAAAGAAGGCAAAACCGGCAAGAAGTAATCGCCCGCTAGCAGGAAGGAGTGATGACCGATGATCGCGAAGGAACCACGCAACAAACTGCGCAAACGCAGACATCTGAGGGTGCGCAAAAAAGTGTCCGGGACGCCGGAGCGTCCGCGTCTGAATGTATTCCGCTCTTCAAAGCACATTTATGCGCAATTGATCGACGATGTGGCGGGACAAACGCTGGTGGCTTCGTCCACACTGGATCCACAACTGCGTGAGCAACTGTCCAGCACCGGAACGGGAAATAAGGAGGCAGCCAGATTGGTCGGAGAACGGATTGCCAAGCTTGCGATTGAAAAAGGGTACAAGCAAGTGGTGTTTGACCGCGGCGGTTATCCTTACCATGGACGCGTGCAAGCTTTGGCGGAGGCCGCACGAGAGGCCGGGCTAGATTTTTAAAAAGTGTGAATCAAAGGAGGGACATGCGTGAAGATCGACCCCAATGCTTATGAACTGGAAGAGATTGTGGTTCAAGTAAACCGGGTGGCCAAAGTGGTCAAAGGGGGCCGGCGTTTTAGCTTCAGCGCCCTGGTTGTCGTCGGCAACCGCGATGGGATCGTGGGAGCGGGGTTGGGCAAAGCGGCAGAAGTGCCCGATGCCATTCGCAAGGGCGTGGAAGACGCGAAAAAGAACCTGATTCAAGTACCTCTCGTGGGAACCACCCTGCCGCACGACATTATCGGTCATTTTGGCGCCGGGAAAGTGTTGCTGAAACCGGCCGCGGAAGGTACCGGCGTGATCGCGGGGGGACCGATTCGGGCCGTGCTTGAACTGGCCGGTGTAAAGGACATTCTGACCAAGTCCCTCGGTTCCAACAACGCCATTAATATGGTGAACGCGACACTGGACGGCCTGCGCCGGATGAAACGGGCGGAAGAAGTGGCCAGGTTGCGCGGCAAAACGGTCAAAGAACTGTTTCGCTGATGCGGTCCAGTGAAACCAACACCAAACCTGTTTGTCAGAAAACCAACGCTGAGCCTTTACACGTATTCATGGAACAAACATGTTCATTGAACGAACATGTTTGTATCGAGGGGGCTTGCGTTGAAGGAGGGGTGTACATGGCGAAGAAACTGCAAATTACGCTCAAGCGCAGCTTAATCGGCCGGACGCCGAAACAGCGGGCAACGAGCAAAACGTTGGGCTTGCGAAAAATCAATCAAGTTGTGATTCATCCGGACAACCCAGCCATTCGCGGCATGATTGACAAGGTCAAGCATATGGTGGAGGTTAAGGAGATCGAGGAGTGATTCACACCGGATAGATGAGGAGGTGCGAAGCGTGAAATTGCATGAACTACAACCTGCTCCGGGTTCTCGGAAAAAGCGGAAGCGCGTTGGCAGAGGAATCGGCTCCGGACACGGAAAAACCTCTGGCCGCGGACAAAAGGGGCAAAAGGCGCGTTCCGGTGGCGGTGTGAGACCCGGCTTTGAAGGTGGCCAGAACCCGCTGATTCGCCGGATTCCAAAACGAGGCTTTACCAACCCGCATCGGAAAGAGTACGCGATCGTGAAAGTGGAGGACTTGAACCGGTTTTCCCAAGGAACTACCGTTACTCCGGATTTGCTTAAAGAAAGCGGGCTGATCAAGCAGATCAAGGATGGCGTGAAAATCCTGGGCAATGGTGACTTGAACGTCTCACTGACCGTAAAAGTGCATAAATTTACCCGTACAGCGGTCGAGAAGATTGAAGCTGCAGGCGGAAAAACTGAGGTGATCTGATGTTTGAGACCCTCGCGAACATTTTTCGCATCCCCGACTTGCGGCGGCGAATTTTCTACACGCTCATGATCCTGGTGGTGTTCCGGATTGGCACCTTTATCCCTGCTCCCAACATCAACGTCGACTTGCTGAACATCCAAGCCAACAACATCTTCGGCTTTTTAAACGTCTTCGGTGGCGGGGCCCTGGAAAACTTCTCCATCTTTGCGATGGGAATCTATCCATACATTACCGCTTCGATCATCGTTCAACTGTTGTCGATGGATGTGGTGCCCAAGTTTTCGGAATGGGCCAAGCAAGGCCAGGAAGGCCGGCGGAAGCTGGCGCAGTTTACCCGTTATTTCACGATCGTTCTGGGACTCATTCAGGCGGTTGGGATGACGATCGGGTTCAACCGAATTTTTCCAGGGTTGGTTGAAAACCCCAGCTTCGGAACCTATCTGCTGATCGTTCTGACGTTGACGGCAGGGACAGCCTTGTTGATGTGGATGGGCGAGCAGATCAATGAAAAAGGGATCGGAAACGGCATTTCGATCATCATTTTTGGAGGGATTGTGGCTGGACTTCCGAACGCAGCCAGAGCGATATACGCGTCCGAGTTTTTCGGCGCAGCCGATCAATGGTTCCTGAACCTGGTAAAGGTTCTGGCCATTCTCCTGGTTGTCATCGCCATCATCGTCGGCGTCATCTACGTCCAGCAGGGAATTCGTCGCATTCCCGTGCAATATGCCAAGCGTGTGGTGGGACGGCGGATGTATGGCGGGCAAATGACCCACCTGCCGATTCGTGTCAACGCTGCAGGTGTGATTCCGGTGATCTTTGCCATGGCTTTGCTGATCTTTCCCTCCACCATCGCCAGCTTTTGGCAGGGCCATGTGGTGGCTGATTGGATCATCGAACACTTCAATTACAACAGGCCGTTGGGGATGTTTTTATATGTCCTGTTGATTATCGGTTTTACCTATTTTTACACGTATGTCCAGATTAACCCGACACAACTGGCAGATAACCTGAAGAAAAACGGCGGCTATATCCCGGGCGTGCGCCCAGGAAAAGCCACGGAGTCATACGTGATGGGAATTTTAAACCGAATCACGTTAACAGGTTCGCTGTTTTTGGCGGCGGTCGCTATACTTCCCGTGTTTTTCACCAGTTTGACAAACCTGCCGCAATCTGTGCAGTTCGGCGGGACTTCGCTCTTGATTGTGGTCGGTGTAGCTCTGGATACCATGAAGCAGATCGACAGCCAATTGGTCAAACGCCACTACAAAGGGTTCATCAAATAACCCTGGTTGGAGGGATGACAGATGGAGATCGTGTTGATGGGATTGCCAGGGGCAGGGAAGGGAACACAGGCGGAGTATATCGTGAATCAATATGGTATTCCCCACATTTCGACGGGCGACATGTTTCGCCAAGCTGTGGCTGAAGGGACCGAGCTGGGTAAAGTGGCCAAGTCCTATATGGACGCAGGAGAGTTGGTTCCTGATGAAGTGACGATCGGCATTGTCCGTGAACGGCTCATGAAAGAGGATTGCATACCAGGCTTTTTACTGGACGGCTTTCCGCGAACGGTCGAACAGGCCAGGGCATTGGATGAAACACTACGTGGATTGGGGCGTAAACTGGATCATGTGTTGGTGATTCAGGTCAAAAAGGATATTTTGCTGGAACGACTGACAGGTCGGCGAATTTGCCGTCAATGTGGCGCGACGTACCATACGGTTTTCAACCCTCCCCAACAGGAGGGAATCTGTGACCGGTGCGGAGGAGAGCTTTACCAACGTCAAGATGATGCGCCGGAAACGGTGGCTACCCGACTGGACGTCAACCTGGCCCAGATGGAACCGATTGTCGCGTTTTATCAAGCGCAAGGATTGCTCCGGATCGTGGATGGGGAACAGGAGATTGCAGCCGTGACCCGTCAGATCATGAATCTTTTAGGGAGCGAAGCGAAGTGATCATCCTCAAGTCACAAGAAGAAATTGATACGATACGGGAGGCTGGACGTATCGTGGCATTGACAGCGGCGGAAGTGGCCAAGGCCATTCGTCCAGGTGTGAAGACAAAGGAACTGGATGAAATTGCTGAGGCGTTTATCCGTTCGCATCATGCCAAGCCCTCCTTTAAAGGATACCGGGGTTTTCCGGGAAGTATCTGTGTATCTGTCAACGAAGAACTGGTGCACGGCATTCCGGGTCCACGCCTTTTGCGGGAAGGCGATATTGTGACCCTGGATATCGGTGCGGAAGTTGACGGATACCATGCCGATTCAGCGTGGACCTATCCGGTTGGGTTGATTACCGATGCAGCACGACGGTTGCTGGAAGTGACCGAGAAAGCATTGTATGAAGGATTGAAACAGGCCAAGCCGAACAACCGGTTGTCAGACATCTCACACGCGATTCAAGTCACGGTGGAAGCGGCAGGCTTTTCCATTGTACGGGAATATGTCGGCCATGGGATCGGGCGGAATCTGCATGAAGAACCGCAAATCCCTAACTATGGTCCTCCCAATACCGGGCCGCGTTTGAAGCCGGGAATGGTTTTGGCGATTGAACCGATGGTCAATGCCGGCCAGCGTCATGTCAAAACGCTTAGTGATAACTGGACTGTGGTCACTGTGGATGGTTCATGTTGCGCTCACTTTGAGCATACCATTGTGATCACGGATACCGGCCATGAGATCTTGACGATCGCCTAAAATCTTCTCAGTCCTCGAAAACAGGATCAGGAGAATCGTCCATGTCAAAAGAATTAGAGATGCCGAAGCCAGGTCAAATTGTCCTGGTAACGCAAGGAAGAGATGCGGGAACGTATGCCCTGGTCATCCGCGTGGAGGATGAGCGCTTTGTCTGGATTGCCGATGGAGATAAACGGCGCTTTGACAAGCCGAAGAAAAAAAATATCCGGCACATTCGCCCGATGCCGTACTTTTCCTCAGATGTGATTCGCAGTCTGGAGGAGACAGGCCGGGTGACGAATGCCAAGGTGCGGTTTGCGATTCAGAAGTTCATTTCATATTATGAGGGTGAAGGACAAGAGGAAAACGCTGAATCGACAGAGAAAGGAGAGGATTCTTCTGGCTAAAGAGGATGTCATTGAAGTGGAAGGAACGGTCATCGAACCGCTGCCCAATGCGATGTTTCGCGTCGAGCTGGAAAACGGCCACAAGGTGCTTGCGCACGTATCGGGCAAGATTCGCATGCACTACATTCGAATACTCCCCGGTGATCGGGTAACGGTTGAGCTTTCCCCTTATGATCTCACCAGAGGCCGCATCACGTACCGGTACAAGTGAGGAGGGAAACCTGATGAAGGTAAGGCCTTCGGTCAAACCGATCTGTGAAAAATGCAAGATCATCCGACGCAAAGGAACCGTCATGGTGATTTGCGAAAATCCGAAACACAAGCAAAAACAGGGTTAAAACCGAATACAACCCAATTCCTTAAAAAGGAGGTCGCAACATGGCACGTATCGTCGGTGTGGACCTGCCCCGTGATAAGCGGATCGAAGTGGCCCTGACGTATATCTACGGCATTGGCTTGCCCACGGCGAAAAAGATTCTGGCGGCCACAGGCGTCAATCCGGACACACGCGTCCGCGATCTGACGGAAGATGAGATTTCCCGCTTGCGGGATGAGATTGACCGCAACTATAAGGTGGAAGGGGACTTGCGCCGTGAGGTTGCCCTCAACATCAAGCGGCTGATGGAAATCGGCAGCTATCGGGGCATTCGTCACCGCAAAGGCTTGCCTGTTCGCGGTCAGCGGACCAAGACCAATGCCAGAACGCGCAAAGGACCTCGCCGCACCGTGGCGAACAAGAAGAAGTAACTGTCGCATTGTGTTTGAAAGGGTTGAAATGATCGCAGAAAGTGATTGAATAGGAGGGAATGAGATGGCAACGCGTAGAGGTACCACGCGGACCCGACGCCGGGATCGGAAAAACGTTGAAAGCGGCGTGGCGCATATCCGCTCCACGTTCAACAACACGACTGTCACGATCACCGATCCGCACGGCAACGCCATATCTTGGGCCAGCTCTGGGACAATGGGATTTAAGGGTTCACGGAAAAGCACGCCGTTTGCCGCGCAAATGGCTGCGGAAGCAGCTGCTAAAGCAGCCATGGAACACGGCATGAGAACGGTGGAAGTGCGTGTCAAGGGGCCCGGATCCGGACGGGAGGCTGCGATCCGATCTTTGCAGGCCGCAGGGCTGGAAGTCAGCTCGATTCAGGATGTCACGCCGATTCCCCACAATGGGTGCCGTCCGCCAAAACGTCGTCGGGTATAAGCCTTTGAATCACCATGTGAACAGTACGGTTCCAAAATTCGTGCAAATATTGCCGAAAAATGGTATAATGTACCGTATTATTGTTCATAATGGTAGACATGTTGGCCAAGTATGCGCATTTATCGAGCCAGGTGGTTGTTGACGTTTTGTAAGGAGGGTTCCCAGTTTGATTGAAATCGAAAAGCCCAAGATCGAGCTGGTTGAAGTGGATGAAAAAGGGACGTACGGGAAATTTGTCGTAGAACCGCTGGAACGGGGATACGGAATCACTTTGGGGAATTCGCTTCGGCGGATCCTCTTGTCATCCTTGCCAGGAGCCGCCGTGACATCCGTATATATCGAGGGTGTGTTGCATGAGTTTTCGACGATTCCAGGGGTGGTTGAGGATACCACCGAGATCATTCTCAATCTCAAGCAACTAGCACTGAGGATTCATTCAGACGAAGAAAAGATCCTCGAAATTGAGGCAGAAGGTCCGGGTGAAATCACGGCCGCTGACATTCGCGCCGACAGCGATGTGGACATCCTCAACCCCCAACTGCACATTGCGACGTTGGAAGAGGATGGGCGGCTGTACATGCGGATGGAGGCTAACCGGGGGCGGGGATTTGTCCTGGCTGAGAAAAACAAGCGGGATGATCAGCCGATTGGCGTGATTCCGATCGATTCCATTTACACTCCGATCAAGCGCGTCAACTACAGTGTAGAAAACACGCGTGTCGGGCAGGTGACCAACTACGACAAGTTGACCCTGGAAGTCTGGACGGACGGGAGCATTCATCCAGAAGAGGCGGTAAGCTTAGGTTCCAAGATCTTGATCGAGCATCTGAGGTTGTTTGTCGACCTGACAGAGGAAGGTCAGGATACCGAAATCATGGTGGAGAAAGAGGAGGATCAGAAGGACAAGATCCTGGAGATGACAATCGAGGAGCTGGATTTGTCTGTCCGATCCTACAACTGCTTGAAACGGGCCGGTATCAACACGGTCTACGAACTGACCACGAAAACGGAAGAAGACATGATGAAGGTTCGCAACCTCGGAAAAAAATCGCTGGAAGAAGTGCAAGAAAAACTGGCTGAACTGGGATTGTCCTTCCGTAAAGTAGAATGATGCAGGTTAACCACTGACAAAAGGGGAGGGATTGCGTTGGCATACACCAAACTGGGGCGCCATTCCAGCGCGAGAAAAGCCTTGTTCCGCGACCTGGTGACGGATCTGATCATCTATGAACGGATCAAGACGACGGAAGCCAAGGCCAAAACGGTTCGTTCCATCGCGGAGAAAATGATCACACTGGCCAAGCGCGGCGATTTGCACGCCAGACGCCAGGTGGCAGCCTTCGTTCGCAAGGAAGCGGCCAATGAAGATCAGGATGCTATTCAAAAACTGTTTAGCGATATCGCTCCGAGGTTTGCGGATCGTCAAGGGGGCTACACGCGGATTTTAAAACTGGGTCCGCGCCGCGGCGATGGGGCGCCCATGGTTTATCTGGAGCTGGTCGAGTAACGGCATTCATTGTTCTGGCGCTGAATCGAGGAATCGAAGCATCAACTCGCAAGTTCATAAAGGCTGAAGAAAGTTTCTGCGAAAAGGATGACAGAAGGGAACGGTGGTTTGCCATTCAAGTGTCATCCTTTTTCCTCATCTATAGGGGGGAGCGAGATGCCTGCACCACACCCAGTCGTCGAGACGCGCCGCCTCTCGTTTCGCTACCAGGCGGGTGACATCCAGGAAGTCAACGCGGTTCTCAAAGAGATCAATCTCCAGGTGGCTCCCGGTGAATACCTGGTGATTCTTGGTCACAACGGCTCTGGGAAGTCCACCTTGGCCAAACAATTGAATGCCCTTTTGACGCCATCGGAGGGACAGGTGCTGGTGTGCGGCATGGACACACAGGACGCTTCCTGTCGCTGGGAGATTCGGCGACAGGCGGGGATGGTGTTTCAAAACCCGGATAATCAAATCGTCGGCACCACCGTAGAAGAGGATGTGGCATTTGGTTTGGAGAACCTGGGCGTGCCATACGAGGAAATGCGGCAAAGGGTGGATGAATCCCTGCAGAAGCTGGACATCCAACATCTGGCAGGTCGGGAGCCGCACCAGCTATCCGGTGGACAGAAGCAACGGCTGGCCATTGCCGGGATTTTGGCCATGCGGCCGACGATCATCATCCTGGATGAGGCGACGTCCATGTTAGATCCCCTGGGAAGACAAGAAGTGATGCAAGCGGTGCGTCAGTTGAACCGTCAGGAAGGGATCTGCGTGATTCAGATTACCCACTTCATGGAGGAAGCGCTCGCCGCGGACCGGGTAGTCGTCATGCAGGAGGGACGGATCCGGATGCAGGGTCCGCCAGAGGAGGTTCTGCGACAGCGGGAAGCCCTCCTTGCAGCCGGCCTGGAGGTGCCTTTTGCCGTCGAGCTGGCCGGACGATTGCGAAGCCAAGGCATAGACTTGGACGAAAAGATCATCCATCGCGAACAGTTGGTGGAAGCGTTATGGACATTATTATCCAAGAATTAACACACATCTATAAACCGGGAACCGTCTTTGAACGGATCGCGTTGAAAGAGGTCAGCCTGAAGATCGCCTCGGGCAGCTATGTGGCAATCGTGGGTCATACGGGTTCCGGCAAGTCCACTCTGATCCAGCACCTCAACGGGCTGTTGCGTCCGACGCGAGGGAGCGTATGCGTCGGTTCGATCGAGATCACCAGCCACAAGAGCAACCTGCAACAGCTCCGCGCGTTTGTGGGTATGGTGTTTCAATACCCAGAACACCAACTGTTTGAGGAGACGGTGGAAAAGGATATTGCTTTTGGCCCCAAACAGCTGGGCTGGCCGGAAGAACTGGTCCGCCAAAGTGTCGCTCAGGCCATTGAGTCAGTGGGCCTCAGACGCGAGCTTTTGAGCCGTTCGCCATTTGCCTTGAGCGGCGGAGAGCGTCGCAGGGTGGCCCTGGCCGGGGTGTTGGCGATGCGTCCCAAGGTTTTAATTCTGGATGAACCGACCGCCGGATTGGATCCACGCGGCAAACAGGAGATCTTAACCCTCATCCAGCGGCTTCATCAGGAGGAGCGGATGACGGTGATCATGGTCACGCACAGCATGGAGGATGTCGCCCGGTATGCGGAACAGATGGTGGTGATGAAGGACGGAGAGGTGCTCATCGCAGGGACGCCGGAAGCAGTGTTTGCGCGAGAGGATCTGCTGCTCGCGGCAGGCCTGCAGCTTCCCGAACCGGCTCGGTTGGTGAAAGAATTGAATAAAAGGCTGACGATTCCTTTACCCCTGCGCATGACTGCAGATGAGTTAGAAAAGGAGATTCTCGCCCGTCTGGTCAAGGAGGGAGTCCGATGAGCGTGCCGGAGCTATCCATTGGCCAGTATTATCCTGGTCATTCGCTTTTGCATCGGTTGGATCCCCGACCCAAGCTGATTTTCGTCTTCATCTATGTGATCCTGATTTTCTTTGCCAACAATGCCGGTTCGCTCCTCTGGATGGGCGCAATCGTTTTTGGCGCCCTTTTTATCTCACGGATTCCGTTGACGGTGGTTCTCAAAGGGATGAAGCCCATATTCTGGCTGCTGCTGCTCCTGGTGGTGATGCACTTGCTCCTGACGAGAGAAGGAGCGGTTCTCTTCCGCTGGGGGTGGTTTGTGATTTTCAGCGAGGGAGCCAGACAGGCGGTGTTGGTATCGGCTCGCCTCTTGTTCCTGATTCTCATCTCATCCCTCCTCACCTATACGACCCGGCCAATGGATTTGACGTTTGGACTGGAGAAGCTGTTTGCGCCGCTGAAACGCTTTCGCGTACCAGTGGGAGAACTGTCTCTGATGATGTCGATTGCCCTCCGATTCATCCCGACATTGATGGAAGAGGCGGACAAAATCATGAAGGCCCAGATGGCCCGGGGAGCAGACTTTGAAAGCCGCAACCTGGCCAGTCGGGCGCGAAGCATGTTGCCGCTGCTGGTTCCTCTGTTTGTCAGTTCCTTTCACCGCGCAGAAGAGCTGGCCATGGCGATGGAAGCCCGGGGATATCGAGGCGAGGAAGGGCGCACGCGTTTTCGCCAGCTGGCGATGCGTCGCGTCGATTGGCTCATGCTGCTGGCCCCGCTGCCGCTTTGCCTCATCCTGTTTTTCCTCAGGGCCTGGTAATGCTGCTTCGGAAGGAAGCTGCTTCGGTAAGGAAGAAATCCTTTTTCCTTTGAGCATGTCCTCTTTGATGATGGTGAAAGGAAACGTTGTGGTCGGGAAACGAAGCATTCTGGTCAGTGAAGTGATGGGAAGGATGAGGATGAAACGGAAAATCCGTCTTGAATTTGCATACGAGGGCACACACTTTCACGGGTTTCAAAGACAATCTGCCGACAGGCGAACGGTACAAGGTGAGCTGGAACGGGCGCTTTCGGCCCTCACCGGGGAGGCGGTTCACTTCTATGGTTCAGGCAGGACCGATGCTGGCGTGCACGCACGGGCGCAAGTCGGGCATTTTGAAACCTCCTCACCGATTCCTGTCGAACGCTGGCCGTTCATTTTGAATCAGCACTTGCCGCCCGACATCATCATTCACAAGGCCGAGGCCGTGGACGCAAACTTTCACGCCCGTTACGATGCCAAGGGCAAAGTGTACCAATACTGGATGGATCGAGGAGATTTTCCCAATCTGTTTTTGCGTCGGTTTACGTGGCACATGCACCATCCGTTGGATCTGGCGGCGATGCGGGAAGCTGCCCGTTACCTTGAGGGAACGCATGATTTCACCACTTTTTCTTCTGCCAAAACACCGCTTGAGAATCGGGTCCGCACACTGTATTCGGTCCAGATCGAGGAGAGGCGCCGGAACGATGCTCCGCTGCTTATCTTTTCCCTGCACGGCAACGGCTTTTTATACAACATGGTACGGATCATTGTCGGCACACTGGTGGATGTCGGTCGTGGCAGGATTATGCCAGACGCCATCCCTGAGATGCTGGCCGCCAGGGATCGCACACGGGCAGGAATCACCGCGCCGCCGCAAGGATTGATCTTATGGAAGGTATTGTATTATAATAACTAAGTATGTTTCCCACAAGCCCCGTTATGTGAGATGTTAAAATGCCCTGTTTTTTGGATAGATGCGAGGTTGGAATGTAAGGAGGGAACAAGATGCGCACAACCTACATGGCCAAGCCGAATGAAGTGGAGCGCAAGTGGTACTTGGTGGACGCGACCGGGAAGACCCTTGGTCGGTTGGCTTCCGAAGTGGCTGCCATCCTGCGAGGAAAACTTAAACCGGAATACACGCCCCATGTGGATACAGGGGATTTTGTCATCGTGATCAACGCCGATAAAGTGCGGTTGACGGGCAAGAAATTGGCACAGAAAAAATATTACCGCCATTCCGGTTATCCGGGCGGATTGAAGGTGACGACGGCTGGCACGATGCTGAAAACCAGGCCGGATCGGATGATCGAGCTGGCGGTCAGAGGGATGCTGCCGAAAAACAGCTTGGGTCGGAAGCAATTCAAAAAGCTGAAAGTGTATGCCGGTTCGGAACACCCGCACCAGGCGCAACAACCGATTGCCCTGGAGATCAAGGGGTAATCATGACACGGTCTCAGCAACCTGATATTTGTTCATGCGTCAAACGCCGATGAAGGAGGGAAAACATGGCGCTGGTACAGTATTATGGCACCGGCCGACGGAAAGAGTCGGTGGCTCGCGTCCGTCTCGTGCCGGGGGATGGAAAAATTATCATCAACAAACGCACCTTGGATGATTATTTTGGCGGAATGGAAGCCCTGAAGGCGATTGTCAAGCAACCCCTGGTTTTGACAGACACCCTTGGAAAGTACGATGTGTTGGTCAATGTCCGGGGCGGCGGCTTTACCGGACAAGCCGGAGCCATTCGACACGGGATTTCACGCGCTCTGCTTGAAGTGGATCCCGCGTTGCGTCCGACCTTGAAGCAGGCTGGCTTCCTGACCCGCGATCCGCGGATGAAGGAACGCAAAAAGTACGGACTCAAGGGCGCCCGCCGCGCGCCGCAGTTCTCGAAACGTTGATATATCAGGGTTTATAGGCTCTCAATCGTTGCGATTGGGAGTCTTTTTTTATATTGACCGGGCTGTCTGGTTGTGCTAGAGTATAAAACAGTAAACAAATTAAACATAGTAGACAACTATGAATTAGATAGTATTGTCTTGGCGGGTGAGGTGGACGTTGGTGCAATTTGAGGTAGAAAATAGTCCGTTTAACCAGGAGCAAGTAGAGCTCCTGAACCGCTTGTTATCCACATTAACGGAAGCACAGGCGATGTGGCTTTCCGGGTATTTGGCCGCGCTGTACCAAGGCGCTGGCCAGTCAACAGCCGGAATCGGGCAGGGCAACGGAACGGGTTTACTGGAGAAACCGTCCGCTTTGGTCTCTCCTGCTCATCAGGTTAACGGGTCTTTGGTCCATCGTGCTCCCGTGGAGGTGACGGTTCTTTTCGGAACGGACACGGGAAATTCCAGAATGCTGGCGCAAAGCTTGACTGAGAAGCTGAAAGAACGTGGTTTTCAGGCAACGTGTTCGGCGATGGATCAGTTTAAGCCACAGGCTTTGAAGCAAGTCCGGATTTTGTTGATTGTCGTCAGCACCCACGGAGAAGGTGATCCGCCGGACAATGCCCTTTCTTTCTATGAATTTTTGCATGGGCGGAAAGCGCCACGGTTGGAAGGGCTGAAATATTCGGTTTTAGCGTTGGGGGATAGCTCGTATGAGCATTTTTGCCAAACCGGGAAAGATTTCGACAAACGTCTGGAAGAACTGGGTGGCCAAAGGATCTTCCAGCGTGTCGATTGTGATGTTGATTTTGAGGATTCGGCTCAGGCCTGGATGGAAGGGGTTCTCAATGCCTTAAGCGAGGGTCTGGAAGGGAATGGTCAAGCAGTTGACGCTGCAGCCGGGCGTGCGGGCATTCTGCCCTCCAGCGCCGTGGCCGAGCCACATCCTTCCCGGATTGCGACAAACACCGGGCTCATGGAGCAGCCTGCTTATTCGCGGAAAAATCCGTTTCAGGCCGAGGTTCTTGAAAACTTGAACTTGAACGGACGGGGATCGGATCAGGAGACCCGCCATCTGGAATTGTTGCTGGAAGGATCAAACCTCCACTATGAGCCCGGAGATTGCCTCGGGATCTACCCGGAAAACCATCCTGAGCTAGTTGATGCGATCATCCAAGCCATGGGCTGGCTGCCGGAAGAACCTGTTCCGGTCAGCAAAAACGGCGATGAACGTCCGCTGAGGGAAGCGCTGCTGGCCAACTATGAAATTACCGTGTTGACCAAGCCATTCCTGGAAAAACTGACAGCCCTTTACCCCAAGGATGAGTTGAGAGCCCTTTTGGCGCCAGGAAACGAACAATCGCTGAGGGCTTATCTGGAGGGGCGGGATGTTTTGGACTTGGTGCAGGATTTTTCTTTATCGGGAATACCGGCCCGCGATTTTGTCCCTTTCTTGCGCAAGATGCCTGCCCGCCTGTATTCCATCGCTAGCAGCCTGAAGGCAAATCCAGGGGAAGCTCATTTGACGATCCGGACCGTGCGCTATGAAGCTCACGGGCGGAAGCGTTACGGCGTTTGTTCCGTGCAGGTAGCCGAACGGGTCAAGCCGGGGGACACGTTGCCGGTTTACGTGCACCATAATCCGGAGTTTAAATTGCCGGCCGATCCAGATGTGCCGATCATCATGATTGGCCCCGGCACAGGGGTGGCCCCTTTTCGATCCTTTCTGGCTGAACGCGAGGAGATCGGCGCGAGGGGGAAAACATGGCTTTTTTTTGGCGCGCGGCGTTTCCTGACCGATTTTTTGTATCAGTTAAACTGGCAACGGTGGCTGAAGGAGGGTGTTTTGACCCGAATGGATGTGGCCTTTTCCCGGGATACGGATCAGAAAGTATACGTGCAGCATCGGATGCTGGAAAAAAGCCGGGAATTTTTTGCCTGGCTGGAAGAAGGGGCTCATGTCTACGTGTGCGGTGATGAAAAGCGCATGGCGAAAGACGTCCATGCCGCGTTGCTCGCGATCATTATGCAAGAAGGCGGCCTCAGCCAGGAAGAAAGCGAAGCATACCTGGCCAAAATGCGGCAGGAGAAGCGTTACCAGCGTGATGTGTATTAAAGGTGTCGAGTTCCATTTTGAAACATCAAAGTGAAAGGAGCGGAGAGCATGGGCCGAGAGCAATGGGGAACAGAGCAGGATGGGCCGCCCAGTGATGTGGAACTGATTAAGCAGCAAAGCCGGTATTTACGGGGCACGATTCAAGAGTCTCTTGCAGATCCCCTGACCGGCAGCATCACGGAAGAAGATAACCGGCTGTTGAAGTTTCACGGCAGTTACCAGCAAGATGACCGTGATTTGCGCCATGAACGCAGGCAGCAGATGCTGGAACCGGCCTACCAATTTATGGTCCGGGTGCGGGCGGCAGGCGGCGTGGTGACACCAAAGCAGTGGCTCGCCATCGACCGTCTGGCGCGGGAATATGCGAACGGATCTTTGCGGTTGACGACCAGGCAGTCATTCCAGTTGCATGGGGTGTTGAAGAGGCATTTGCGACAAACTATCAAGGAAATCAATGATACATTGCTCACGACATTGGCAGCTTGCGGTGATGTGAACCGCAATGTGATGTGTAATCCCAATCCATACCAGTCCGCCGTGCACGCGGAAGTTTACCAGTGGGCAACGCGCATCAGCGAACATCTGATGCCGCAGACGAAAGCGTATTACGAAATTTGGCTCAATGACGAGAAAGTGGTGGACAGCAAACAAACCGGAGAGAATGAGGAGCCTCTCTACGGTCCGGTTTATCTGCCGCGTAAATTTAAAATTGGCATTGCCGTCCCGCCGTCCAATGACGTGGACGTATTTTCACAGGATTTGGGTTTTATTGCCATTGTGGACGACGAAAACCTTCAAGGGTTTAACGTGGCTGTCGGGGGAGGCATGGGGATGACGTACGGCGATCCCAAGACTTACCCCCAGCTGGCGCGGGTGATCGGTTTCTGCCCGAAAGACCGGGTGGTTGATGTGGCGGAGAAGGTCGTGACGATCCAGAGAGATTACGGGAACCGTTCCGTCCGCAAATATGCCCGACTCAAGTATACGATTGACAAACGGGGCATCGACTGGTTTGTCGATGAGTTGAATCGCCGATTGGGCTGGAACCTTGAACCGGCGCGTCCGTATTATTTTGCACATAACGGTGACCGGTATGGCTGGGTGAAAGGAACCAACGGGAGGCACCACCTGACTCTCTTTATTCAGAACGGCCGGATCCGGGACTGGGACGATTACCCGTTAATGACCGGGTTGAGGGAAATTGCCAAAATTCACACCGGAGATTTTCGGCTGACACCCAATCAAAATTTGATCATCGCCAACGTGTCCAGCCGGAAAAAGCGTCAGATTGAGGAACTGGTGCAGACATATCGGTTGACGGATGGCAAGCCTTATTCCGCTTTGCGTCGGAATTCCATGGCATGTGTAGCTCTGCCGACCTGTGGGCTGGCCATGGCCGAAGCTGAGCGTTACTTGCCCACACTTTTGGAGAGGATCGAGTCGATCATGGAAGAAGCCGGTTTGCGCGAAGAAGAAATCGTAATCCGCATGTCCGGCTGTCCCAACGGATGTGCTCGCCCTTATCTGGGTGAAATCGGGCTGACAGGCAAAGCGCCTGGAAAATATAATCTGTATCTGGGCGCAGGATTTGCCGGGGATCGGCTGAATAAGCTTTACCGGGAAAATATTGGTGAAGAGGAGATTTTGCAAGCACTGAAGCCGATCATTGACCATTTCGCCCGCGAACGTCAGGCCGGTGAACGGTTTGGAGATTTTGTCATCCGGGCTGGTTATGTGAAAGAAGTAACAACAGGGCTTGACTTTCACGCCTAATCGAACTTCTGCCGAAAAAAAGTATTGCGCCCATCGCCTGGCTAAGGCTGATGGGCTAACTTTTTGCGACGGGCAGTCGCATCTATTGAATCATCGACCGCAGGAGCTTTATTGCTTCGGCAACTCCCGTTTGATGCGCTCGACTTCTTCTTCCGTCAAGTCGGTGGCATCAGCGATGAAGGGGATGTCCATGCCCTTGAGCAGCAGCTTTTTGGCGACAACTTCCTTTCCAATGGCAATTCCTTTTTCAATTCCTTGTTCGATTCCTTGTTCGATTCCTTGTTCAATCCCTTTTGCCATGCCTTCTTGTAGCTTTTGATGCAGGGCTTCGTCGAGGATCCGTTCAATGTTCGTTTGCATATCGGTCACCCCTTTCACTTTTATAGTGTTGACAAGTTCTTCCACAGTTTTCTGTTCCGATGGCGGGAGGCGGGACCCTAAGATCCACGTAACCCAGGAGAAGAACAGTTGTTGTTGTTCCGGTGAGAGGCGCTGGATAGTACCTATCAAGGTTTGCAGTCGTTTCAATATT
>CAMTVR010000036.1:0-26844 GCA_947085265.1 uncultured Bacillus sp.
GCGAAGCCTTTGCCCTTGACGGAATGGACGAGATGGCTAGGATATGAAAGGGAATGAAAGGGAATTTCTTGGAAAAATTGTACAGAAAAAATTGCAAAGAAAAAATGAAGGGTAGAGCCAATGAGATATTGACAGTAACAACGGGAAGCCTTGCATTGCTATAAGTTCCATCCTTTGCGTATAATGAACATGAGGTGGTTTTATGGCCGATATTCGATCTCAATTAATAAAAAATCGTGACGAAATCCTATCCATAGCCGCCAAGCATGGGGCATACAATGTTAGGCTGTTTGGGTCTGTAGTCCGTGGAGAGACAACCGACATGAGCGATATTGACCTTTTGGTTGATTTTGAAGAAGAACGCAGTTTGTTTGATCTTATCGCCCTTAAACAGGATTTGGAGGATATGCTTGGCAGTGAGGTGGATGTTGTGACGAATGAAGCCTTGCATTGGTATATTCGGGAGCAAGTGATGAACGAGGCTGTACCATTATGAAAGATAACAAACTGTACTTGACTCACATTTTGGAGTGTATAGAGAAAATCGATTCATACACATCTTCAGGGGAAAAAGAATTTATGAAATCGACGTTGTTACAGGATGCAGTTATCCGAAACTTTGAGATTATCGGCGAAGCGACGAAGAACCTCTCGTTGGATTTCAAGGAAAGACACCCCGAAATTCCCTGGCGAAAAATGGCCGGGTTGCGGGATGTCCTGATTCACAATTACATGGGAGTCAATGCGCGTTTGGTGTGGAACATCGTTAAGAACGACCTGCCGGTTTTGAAAAGAGACATTAGCAAGGTTTTGCAAAATATGTGAGTATATATAGAATTAGACAGGCCAGAATAATGTTTCTGGTCTTTATGTTTGAGGATGTCCTTATGGGACATCCATGCTTTTTGCACGTTTTCTCGTCAACGATATTATACGCCTTCTGTTTCTAAATCTATCTTTGTCGCTATCTCCTTATATTTTTCAGCATTACGTATGATTTCGTTTGACAAGGATTTAATAAATGCTAAAAGCCGAAGCATGCGTCTACCATTCAGTATCCAGAAGCGGATCGTAGCCGTTTAATGGAACAAAAATGTCACAAAAAGGGTACAAAAATGATACAAAATTGCGACGAAAATGTAACCGTTTTATGGTAGTATAGTACTATGCGAAACGGGCAGATTTCCGGTCAGAGATTTTGCTCGTTTTTATTTTGCTTATTCTGCTCGTTGAAGAGTCAGGGTTATACCCGGATTTTTTCAGTTTCAACGGGTGTTGTTCATATCCAATCCGGCAAAGAAAGGAGGGTGAACAACGAATGCAGCACACTTTGCCCGATTCGCAAAAGGAAATCGTCTTGGCCCTGTACCGCTATCTCATGATGAACGCCGAACAGTTGGCTCGCCTGCTCAATTACGATCCCCGTACGGTATATAATCTCGTCAGCCGCCTGCGGAAACAGGGCTGGATTCGCGCTGTCGGACTGGGGTTTCTCGGGCACAATCATCGTGCGTATACGTTGACCTTTGAAGGGGCGAGAAAAGCGTCCCTATTGGTTGACCGGCAATTTTCTCCGCGCGTATGGAAAAACCGCATGGTGGGCTCGGAACGCCTGTATTACACCAACGAGTTTATGACCCAATTGATGGTATGGAGCGAAGAACCCAACGAGGGGTTGGTCGAATGGATGGGGCCGGCGGAAGCCGCCGAGAGATATGTTCTGTTTGACCGGGAAACGGGCAAAAAGAAAATCCGGCTAAAGCCCGGCGCTGTCGGTTCGTATGGGTTTTCCGGCGCGGGGCGGCTTCTGTTCCATCTGGAAGCGGATATGAAATCGGCATCGATATGGCGAATGCAGGATCAGCTTCTGGATTATGGAGAAATCCTTTATCAAATCTGGGGAACCGAGCAGGTAAAGAACATTCACGTATTCGTGATGGCCGCCAATTCGGAGCGCATGCGACACATGCGCAGTCTTTGGCGTCATCTGGTCGAAGGCATGTTACTCGGCAAGCCGCTGCTGAACGTATGGTTCATGACACATAAAGAATTTCAATTGGGCGGCCCTTTTTACAGTCGATGGACGAATCTCGGGAACGAAACCGTTACTTTGCGCGACTTGCCCCTTCTTCCGCTGAACCGCGAACAAAAAGACTTGGCGTGGTTGGGAAAAAGACAGCGCTGCAGTCCGTTTCTTCCTTCACCGTGCGGTGAAGGTTCCGGTGAAATTTCCGTTCAAAACCCGAGATAATGCTGCACATATAGAGTAAAGAGCTAAAAATGCTGAAAAGACGCAAGGCGATTAGGGCTCCCGACGTCGCCTCTGTCCAGACTAATATACTCTCTCGCGCGGCGGCGACCGCACAGCGATGACCCATTCCTTCCTACCGTGCAAACCCACGTGTTCAAGTTGAACAGTTTGCTGGTCAAAAGGAAAGGTTTTGCCGCTCGTATAAATCTGCTGGAGATGATGAAATATCTTCTCGACACCAATGTGGATTTCGTGTTTAAGCGTATTTTAGCAGCGAAGAAAACCGGGATATATGACGGAAACAAAGGGAGCCAAGTAGGTAAAACAAGGAAGCTTCCCCAAATTTGTTGGCCGATGGGCTGGATATTTTGTTCTTAAAAGCCGCGGGCTTATGATGTGAATCCCGGTCGCTTTTTAATTCCCTCCGTTCGGTGAAATCTCCGGTGAAGTTTCCGGCAAAAGCTGCACACAAAACTGCGCACAAGATTGGAACCGATCCGAACGCCGAAAATACCGCGTCGTTTCGGAAACGGTTGAACCTGTTCAAAAACAGACTTTATTATCTCTCTATTCGCCCGGAGAGCGAGGCCATGGTGCTGACTTTCTTTTTATTTCACCCCTCTTGCGACAGGTTGGCTCGCGAGTTAAGATGGAGCACGACCGAATTTTCGCAAAGAAGGTGAGGCGGTATGGCTGATTTTCCGGATTGGTTCAAAACAGCGCTGCAAACGAGGTTTTTATATGTAGTCTCTGTCGATACGACACATGTGGAGTGTGTGGTATCTATTGAAAGAAGACATGCTTGATTGAGTTTTACCTTGCATATAGAACATAATTATGACATAATCATGCAATAATATGCGAGGTGATTCTGATGCCCCAGATAAGACCGATTACTGATTTGCGAAACACCAATGAGATCTCCGAAATATGTCATAAAAGCAAAGAACCCATCTTCATCACGAAAAACGGGTATGGAGATCTCGTGGTGATGAGTATAGAAACCTACGAACGCCTAATGGCTCTTGTAGAGGTGTACAAAAAATTATCTGAAGCGGAAACACAACTTGCAGATGGTGCCCCGCTTTTAGATGGTGAAGAGGTTTTTATAAAGATGAGGGAAAAGCATGGAAAGTAAAAAATATAGCCTGAAATTTACTCCTAAAGCTATGGAAGATTTAGAAGGCATATTTATGTATATTTCCAATTATCTATTTTCCTCTGAAGCTGCTGAGAAATTGATAGATAAAATCGAAGAGAGCATCATGCGTCTTAAATCTTTTCCCTATTCCTGCAGTTTTGTGCTGGATGAACCTTTGAAAAAACGTGGTTATCGAAAGCTTATAGTTGATCATTATATGGTGTTTTATCTGGTTAACGAACAGGAACGTCAAGTGGTTATTATGCGTATTCTCTTTGGTGCCAGTAATTATAAGACTATTCTATAAAATACAATTTTATTAAAGAATCTCGTTACGAGGTGTTTTTTTCATGTGCATTTTCAGGAAGAAGTTAGGGTATGGCAAGGATTGCTTTGATTTCATCTCCAGCAATAAAAAAGCATAGACCGTTTAAAGAAAAGGTTAAAATAGATAAATATATGGGCAGAGTTTATCACGTTGGTTATCCTGGGTAAACATAGTCATTTCATTCTCGATTGGAGAGATTCTTTCGGACTATGAACAACAACTGGATAAGGAACATCATCCTCTTTTTGGGCAGCCAGACGATATCGCTGTTTGGTTCGAATTTGGTTCAATATGCCATTTTTTGGTATATCACGTTAACGACACAGTCCGGTGTCATGTTGACAATATCCATTCTTTGTGGTTTTCTTCCGACTTTTTTTCTTTCCCCGTTTGCGGGCGTATGGGCGGATCGCTATCCCCGGAAATTGCTGATCATCCTTTCCGATTCTCTGATCGCCATTTCGACGCTTGTTTTAGCCATTCTGTTTTTGCTTGGATACAACGCGCTTTGGTTGCTCTTTGCGATGTCAGCGATTCGTGCTTTCGGAGCGGGCATTCAAACGCCGGCTGTCGGGGCCATGCTTCCCCAGCTTGCGCCCGCCGACAAGCTCACCCGGGTGAACGCGATGAACGGAAGCATTCAATCGTTTGTGATGCTCGTCTCACCTATCGTCAGCGCTGCGCTGCTTACGATGGCTTCGCTCGAGACGATCTTCTTCATCGATGTCATGACCGCGGCGATTGCGATCATCACATTGCTATTTCTGCCTGTCCCTGTTCACGCCAAAGCATTGCAGAGACCGACGACCGGTTATCTTGACGATATGCGGCAAGGATTCAGGTATATCAAGGAGCATGAATTTGCGAGAAAGTTTTTTGTGTTTTGTGCGTTTTTCTTTGTGCTTGCCGCACCTGGCGCATTCTTGACACCATTGCAGGTTGCGCGCAGCTTTGGTGACGATGTTTGGCGGTTGACGGCGATTGAAATTGCCTTTTCTATCGGGATGATCCTTGGCGGGGCAGTTTTGGCTTCATGGGGAGGTTTTCAGAACAAAATTCATACGATGACCTTGTCATGCTTTGTGATCGGCGCCTGTACATTCGCGTTCGGAGTGGTGCCTGTTTTTTGGATCTATTTGCTCATCATGGGTCTTATCGGTGTCGCATTGCCATTTTTTAATACGCCCTCGATGGTTCTACTGCAGGAGAAAGTGGAGGAAGATTTGCTGGGAAGAGTATTCGGCGTGTTTACAATGATATCAAGCTCAATGATGCCTTTGGGGATGCTTGTGTTCGGACCGATATCGGACATGGTCAAAATCGAATGGCTGCTGATCGGAACCGGTTTGTTGTTATTTGTTCAAGGATTTTTCCTGGTTGGCAGTAAAGTGTTGGTGGAAGCGGGGAAGCCAACCTTAACAGCGGCTGCCGATGAAACATGATGGAGGCAACAACAATCATGGACGTTGAAGGCGGGGTGGAATTGTACAAAGTGATTTGTTACATTGGTCACGAGAAGGGGGTGCGCCAATGATTCAACTGGGCGTTTTGGATCAGGTGTATGTAAGTGAGGGGCGTACGGCCTATGATGCGCTGAAGGAATCGACACGGCTGGCGCAAGTGGTGGAGTCTCTTGGTTATTCCCGTTTCTGGGTGTCGGAGCATCATGGCATGCGCGCAATCGCCTTTTCCAGTCCGGAAGTGCTGATCGCCCATTTGGCGGCCGCCACGACCCGGATTCGCGTCGGTTCGGGCGGCATCATGCTGCCGCATTACAGCGCGTACAAGGTGGCCGAGAATTTCCGCTTGCTGGAAGCGCTCCATCCCGGCCGCATCGACCTCGGTCTGGGACGCGCGCCGGGCGGCATGCCGCTATCAACGCAAGCGCTCCAGGAGGACAAATATGTCGACATTCACAAATACCCACAGCAGGTGCTTGATCTGATCGGTTACTTGTATGACGCGATGCCTGAAGGTCATCCGTTCGAAAAGCTGTTGGCCGCTCCGGACATACCGACAGCGCCCGAGATTTGGCTGCTCGGTTCCAGCGGTGAGAGCGCGAGATATGCAGCCATATTAGGTACTCCGTACGCATTCGCGGAGTTTTTTGGCACGCCGGGCGGTGTGGAGGCGATTCGGTATTATCGCGAGCATTTCCAGACGAATCCGGTCCTGGAAAGCGAGCCCCGCGCGATGATCGCGGTGATCGCGATCTGCGCTGAGACGGAGGAAGAAGCGGACCGCTTGGCAAAGAGCAGTGATTTATTGTTTCTCGGTATTCGGACCGGCAGGGAGTTGCCATACCTGCCATCTGTGAAGAATGCCATCCATTATTCGTATACGGAGGCGGATTTGTATCATATTCGGGAAATTCGCCGGCGCAGGGTGATCGGTACGCCGGATCAAGTGAAGGAGCAATTGCGCCGGTTGGCCTCGGAATATCACGTGGACGAGATTCTCATCAACAGCCCGATTCATGACGAGCAAGCGCGCTTTCGCTCTTACGAGCTGATCGCGGATGCGTTCGGGATGAAAGGGGAATAGGCCGAAATCGACAGAGGTGTGTAGCATCTTGGCCGGGTGGGGTCTGATTAGATGACATCCCGAAACAACAGATTCCGGTACTTGTATTTGCTGAACGGATAATCGAACAACAGAGCGACACCTGAATCCTCTATCGCAATCGATTTTAGCGCCGGTGTTCTAACGCGGGGGAGGATCAACTTTTTGACGGCGGTTGTATCTCCCCGGCGTATCGCCTTTGCCAAATCCTGCGCATATGAGTTGTTCTTCGCCAGTTTCAGGTAGAACGGAAGCACGCTGCGAGCGATGGACCGATGGACCCGGGTTTCGAAAAAAAACTGCGTCGATCCGGGTGGGATTGTAACGCCATTTGCGTAGTTGTCAATCGGTGATGGAACAGGAAACGACACGAAATACCCGATCCCATTGGAACTGATGCCCTGTTTGCTGGCTAGGGGTGAAACGAGGCGCAGCAGTTTTTCCAACCTTGCCAGGTCCGTTTTTACCACTGCCTTGCTCCACAGGGCGGCATACCTTTGATTGCATGCGATGGCTTTGTAAAAAGGCGACATGGCGGCCGCCACTCTTTGTAATACCCTGGCGGTGGCAAAGCGATTTGGGATCGCCCTGGAGGCCTGTTTTCGTTTGGCCATCACGAAACCCCTTACAGAACTTTCTCGAGCAGCACATCCTCCCACAGTATATGCTCCCACAGCACAATCCTCCTTCAGTCAGCAATATGACCCGTTCTTTCTCTCCAATATATGAAAAAGCCAATAAAGCGCCCCCAAATGATCCGAATTCTTTTTGTTCGCGATTCATGTTTGTTCACGATTCATGGTCACTGATGTCGCTTTTCACAGGAATTTCACTTTTCGCAGGGCTTTGCGATGAATGGGGATACCGATGGTGATAAAGAAGGAATAATACACTTATGAAGAAAAAACCATGACCCCCAGCATGGAACGGTGACCATGGATTGGAGGTGAGGGGAATGCCGCAAGAGCGGACAGCCCAAGTCGTGATGCCGTGGCAGAAGTTTATTGGTCCCAATTTAGGCTACCTGCAGGAACTGTATGAACAATACCGTCAGGATCCGAGCGGGATGGATCCCCGAATCCAGGAACTCTTCGCTCGGTGGGGCGCTCCTCCCCTTGCGTCAGATGCAGTATCCATGCCTGTCGACCTTTCGGTTGCGGCGGTCCGATGGTCGGATGAATGGGCCGATGCGCGCAAGGCCGTCGCTGCCGGAAAGTTGGCGCGCAACCTGCGCACATATGGCCACTTGGCGGCCAAGATCAATCCGTTGGATGAAGCGCCTGTCCAGATGCCGTTGTTTGACCTGGAAACGTATCGGCTCACGGAAGAAGATTTGCGGCGAATGCCGGCCAAAATCGTCTGGGAAGACGCTCCGGATAACATACAGAATGGTTTGCAGGCCATCGACCGTCTGAAAAAAATCTACACGCGTTCCCTCGCTTATGAATTTGACCATGTGCATCATTCGGAAGAGCGTGTATGGCTGTACCGGATGGTGGAATCTGGCGCGATCCACCGCTTCTTGTCAACCCATGAGCGGATTCAGTTGCTCAAGCGGCTGACCGAAGTGGAGGGCTTTGAGAAGTTTTTGCAACGGACGTTTGTCGGCCAGAAGCGATTTTCCATTGAAGGTCTGGATGCGTTGGTTCCTTTGCTGGATGAAATCATTCGGCTCGGCGCGGCCGGCGGCGTGCGGCATGTGATGATCGGAATGGCGCACCGCGGGCGCTTGAATGTGCTGGCACACATCTTGGGGAAGCCGTTGGAGGTGATTTTTGGAGAATTCCATACGGCCCCCAATAAAGATTTGGTTCCTTCGGAAGGATCGATGGGCATGAATTACGGCTGGACGGGAGATGTGAAGTATCACCTGGGGGCCAATCGCGCATTGCAAACCGGCGATCGCGTCCGGATGCGCTTGACGTTGGCGAACAACCCCAGTCATTTAGAGTTTGTCGACCCGGTCGTGCTCGGGTTTGCGAGAGCGTCCCAGGAGAGGCGGGAAGCGGCCGGTCCGCCCGTGCAAGACGTCACCAAAGCGTTTGCGATTCTGATTCACGGTGATGCCGCGTTTTCCGGGGAGGGAGTGGTGGCTGAGACGCTCAATTTAAGTCAACTGAAAGGCTATCACACAGGCGGGTCGATTCACGTCATCGCCAACAACCAACTTGGCTTTACGACGGAGAAAGCGGATGCCCGCTCGACAAAGTACGCCAGCGATCTGGCAAAAGGATTTGAAATCCCGATTGTCCACGTCAACGCCGATGACATCGAAGCCTGCCTGATGGCCGCGCGTCTGGCCTGTGAATATCGCGCCCGATTTCATAAGGATTTTTTGATCGATTTAGTGGGCTACCGGAGATTGGGACATCATGAAATGGATGATCCTTCAGTGACACAACCCCAGATGTATGAAAAGATCAACCGGCATCCGACGGCGCGAGCCATTTATGCCGATACCCTTCGCGCTGCCGGCCTGGTGACGGAACAACAGATTGCAGAGATGGCCGATGAGGTTGAACAACGCTTGAAAGACGCCTATGAGAAGACCAAAGAGCGACGTGACGAGGTGTTTGTCACGCCGTCGGATTGGGAGATTGAACAAGATGCGGACACCAGCGTCCCTCTCGACAAACTGCGGGAGATCAACCGCGCGCTCTTGCGGCGACCGGAAGGTTTTTCCATATACCCGAAACTGGAACGGATTTTAAGCCGCCGCGAACACGCGCTGGATGAAGGAGGAAAAGTGGACTGGGCCTTGGCCGAGACGCTGGCCTTTGCCACCATCCTGGCGGATGGCCGGCCGATACGCCTGACCGGGCAGGACAGCGAACGGGGGACCTTCGCCCAGCGGCACCTGGTGTTGCATGATATCAAGACGGGGGAGAGTTACTCGCCGCTTCACCTGCTTCCACAGGCCCGCGCCTCTTTTTCGATTCACAACAGTCCTCTTTCAGAAGCCTCCGTGCTGGGCTTTGAGTACGGCTATGACGTGTTTGCCGACGATACCCTGGTTCTCTGGGAGGCCCAGTACGGCGACTTCGCCAACGTGGCGCAGGTGATCATTGACCAATTTATTGCCGCCGGTCTGGCCAAATGGGGGCAACATTCGGGGCTTGTGATGCTCTTGCCGCATGGCTACGAAGGGCAAGGTCCGGAACATTCCAGCGCCCGCCTGGAGCGCTTTTTGCAATTGGCGGCGGAAAACAATGTTCAAATTGCCAACCTGACGACGGCCGCCCAATATTTCCACATGTTGCGCCGCCAAGCCGTCCTCCTGGCGCAAAACAAGGCGCGGCCGCTCATTCTCATGACACCGAAGAGTTTGCTGCGCAACCCCTACACCGCTTCACCGCCTGAGCGCTTCAGCGAGGGACGGTTTTTCCCGGTTATAGAACCGAGCGCGGAACAGCCGGAGCAGGAAGCGGCGCAGGTGAAACGTCTCATTTGCTGCAGCGGCAAAGTCGCGATTGACTTGCAAAGCGCGCTGGATCAAGCGGCGCGGCCGTGGTTGCGGATCCTTCGCGTGGAGCGGTTGTATCCTTTTCCAGAGGAGGAGATAGCCCGCGCTGTGGCACGTTATTCCAACCTGGAGGAAGTGGTTTGGGTGCAGGAGGAGCCGCAAAATATGGGGGCCTGGTTCTTTGTCGAACCGCAATTGAGAGGCATTGTTTCGGGCAGGATTCCTCTCCGCTATATCGGCCGCCCGCGGCGATCCAGTCCTGCCGAAGGGCTTCCCGATGTCCACGATCTTGAACAAAGCCGCATTGTGGATGAAGCGCTTCGTCCTTGAGTTCCTTGTGAAAAGCTTGAGAAAAGATTGACATTAGAAGAAACGCGTCAGGAGGTGCCGGGTGTGTTCGAGATGAAAATACCGGATCTTGGTGAGTCGATTATCGAAGGGACCATTGTGGAATGGTTGAAAGGCGAAGGGGACGCCGTGCGTGCGGGCGATGCTGTCGCGTTGGTGGAGACGGACAAGGTAAACGTGGAGGTGACGGCTGAGCAGTCGGGAATCCTGCAGAAGATAGTGAAGCAGAAGGGGGAAACGGTCAAAGTCGGGGAAACCATCGCGCTGCTGGAGGTGCGGGACGCCGATGCCGAGCCAGGGACTCCGGACCAAGGGCAAAGGAAATCGGAGCCAACTTCACCAGCTTCGACCGCTCTGCCTCCCGCATCTTCATCGGACTCCGCTCAGGCCGAAGAACAAAGGGCTGCTCAAGCGCCCGTGGAACCCCTCGAACGCGATGAGAAAACAGTAAAGATCGATGAGAAACCATCGATCCCGCATGCCTCGCCGGCGGCTCGCAAGCTGGCGCGCCAACGGGGACTGGATCTGCGGCGGCTCCAAGTTCACGACCCGCTTGGCCGGATCACGATGGCGGATGTGCAGCGTGGCGTAGCCTCGGCGCCATCTCCGCAACAACCATCGCCGGTTGTTGTAAAACAACCTGCCGGGCTGGCAGCGGCGGGCAGAGGAACGGAAACGGATAGAGAGGCGGTGAGGGATAGCGGTACGTTCATGGATGCCGAGCTGGTACCGGCCAAGCCGGTTGAGCGGCAGCGGATGTCGCGCCGCCGCCAGACGATCGCGCAAAGATTGGTTGAGGCACAGCAGACGGCGGCCATGCTGACCACGTTCAACGAAGTGGACATGACGGCGGTGAACGAACTGCGAAAACGCTGGAAAGAACCATTTTACGAGGAACACCATGTGAAACTGGGCTATATGTCTTTCTTTACCAAAGCGGTGGTGGGAGCGTTAAAGGCCTTTCCGTATCTCAACGCCGAAATCCAAGGGGACGAGATCCTGCTCAAAAAGTATTACGATATTGGCATTGCGGTGGCCACCGAAGGCGGGCTGGTCGTCCCAGTGGTACGGAACGCCGATCGGTTGAGTTTTGCGGAGATTGAGCGGGAAATCGCTTCGTTGGCGGAGAAGGCGCGCAACAATAAGCTCACGTTGGAAGAGTTGCAAGGGGGAACCTTCACGATCACCAACGGAGGCGTGTTCGGTTCGCTCTTTTCGACGCCGATTCTCAATACGCCGCAAGTGGGCATTATAGGGATGCATGCGATTCAAAAGCGTCCCGTCGCGGTTGGTGATGAAATGCAGCTTCGACCGATGATGTATCTTGCGCTTTCCTACGATCACAGGATCGTGGACGGCCGGGAAGCGGTGAGTTTTCTCGTCAAAGTCAAAACCCTCCTGGAAAATCCGGAATCCCTCTTGTTGAATGGATGAGGTCTCCTTCATCGTTTTTTTAAATACCAACAGAAAAGATGCAAAAGGAGCCGAAATATGTGATTAGAGCCGGGTTCTTGATGACCCGGCTTGTAGTTTAAAAGGAAATGGATCAAGTTTTCTTGCTGTGCTTTTGTAAATCCGGCTTCCTTGTGGACCCAAAATTCATGACCGAATCGTCTTCGCTAACGATTCCAGAATAAACAAACCTTTTAGCCAAAGGCCGTGCTGCCGAAGGATATATGTCGCGATTTGCCGCAAATATGCCGTTAAATCGTAGAAGCTGCGGCTTCAAGATGTGCCCTAAAACGGATTGCTATTTGAATTGCACGGTTTCACTTAACGGTTGTCTTTTCCGCTTTCACATCGTGCCACATGAACGGCTTGCCGCGCTCTTTGCTGATGACGTGGACGGCTACATACACCGCTTGTCCACTCGCGATGACCGCTTGACTGGGCATACCGGCGTTAAGGCCAATGATATACACATTTTCCATTGGCGTCTCGCCGTCAAAGGATACTCCGGTCACTTGTTTGATCTTACGGCTTGGCACATGTTCGTTGATTTCAAGCGGAAAATCGAGGGATTCGAGCAACGCCGTCGCCAAATTGGTGCCAATCAGCACATACCTACCATCGTACGTCTTACCCGCTTCGGTCGTCACGCAATACCCGTTGTCCGTTTTATTCAGGCTTACCACACGCGCACCAGACCAGACAGCACCAAAGGAAAGCGCCTGTTTTTGGATGGTTTGCCACAGTTGTCGTCCGCTGGTCTGCATGATGCCTGGATAGTTTCGGATAGATTCCGTCTCAAATAGTTGCGATTCCTCCGTATCGAAGACTATCGTTTTCAGACCGGCAAATGCGGTATACATCGCAGCCGATCCACCTGCGACGCCTCCACCAATGACGATTACGTCAAACATCATGATGCCCCCCGAAATGTTCCTAAGAAATTGTCACATTGCATGAACTTTCCGGTTGCGAAATATCACTGCGTTTGTTGGGTTGACCTGTTCGTTCACAATAGATAAGCCCTCTTTTGATATCATATACTCTAATGGGTATTATTTCAAGGTGATACGTATCAAAGAACATGATATTATTTCGAACATAAAAAGATCGTATCTCGTCGTTTGTGTCATCATGTTTTTTGCCATAACTTCCCGCAGGATTCAACGCCGTTCGTCAAGGAACGGTTTTTTTATGCCCTTTTCACAAATATTACTTTGACATACATAGTAATATTTTATACAATGGTTTTGAAGGATGTGATGGACGGATGCGAGAACAGCCCATCAGCAGCGATATGATCCGCGGGCATATTGACGCGATTATTTTGCGCGTGTTGATGGATGGTGACAATTATGGCTATCAAATCATCAAGGCCATCTCAAGAAAAAGCAAAGGGGCTTATGAATTAAAAGAGCCTTCTCTCTATACGAGCTTGAAGAGATTGGAGTCCCAAAAGTTCATCGAAAGTTACTGGGGAGATGAAAGCCAGGGTGGAAGGCGGAAGTATTATCGCATTACGGAGCTTGGCAGAGAGGCATATGAAAGGGCGCTTCAGGAGTGGAAAATTGCCAGGGAAATTCTTGAAAGGTTGATCACCCCATAACGACGACACTCGCCTTGTCATGAGAGACGATATCTGCCTTGTCGTGTTGCGCGCGAAAAGGAGATGCTGGACACACGAAGTGCCCGCATCAGAACAATGAGAGATGAAGTACGTCCAAAAGAAGGCTAAGAAGGCATGTGTAACATGGAGGAGCATGGAAGGAAGGGGATAGACATGGAAGGCTGCAAGAAAATGACTGCTTTCAATACCGATGAGGAGCTGCATCGCTATGTGGATCACTTGTTTCGAAAATATCAGCCAACCAAGCAGATCCAAGAGTTAAGAGCAGAAATTTTAAGCAATCTCGAAGCCAAAGTGGCTGACTTGACCGCTTCAGGGATGGACTATCGTGACGCTGTACAACAGGCAAAGGACAGCATCCGCAGCATTGACAACCTGGTCGATGGACATCCAGTGATTTACATGAATCGGTTTTTCCTGGAACTTTTTCAAAGAGGACTATTATACTGTTTGATCGCCTGGATTTTGACCATTCCCCTGCGCATCGTGGGCTTGGGTATTGTGACGAATCTTATTCTAATGGCGCTAAGTGTTGTTGGAAGCATCGCATATTTTGCCATGTATTTCATTTTCCATGACGGGGACCGTGCCAAACTACATGTCAAAAAAACGGTTGACTGCCACTTTGTCGAGCAACTTACGAAAACGAGCTGGCTCATCTGGGCTTTGTTCATCGTCGTCATGACGTTGACAACGACCGCGGCCCAATTCGGCAGTAACTTATGGTTCGCAAGACCGGTTCAAATCGATGGCCCTTATCAATTTGGTGTTTTGGTCATCAGATATGCCTTGCCTTTTGTATCGATGATCGTTCCGCTGATGTTTCAAGCCTCACACAAACTGATATCAAAACATGCGGTTGGTGAAAACGATGAATAACAACTGGAAAAACGGGCTCATTGTCGGATTGCTTGTGATTGGATTCGTGATGATATTTGTGGTCCAAGGTGTGATCATTCCCCAAAAGGAGCAGCGACAGACACAATATCTTGCCGCGCAGGATGAACCCACGACACATGATCTGAACCGAATATTGCCCTATCAACATCCTTACATGGGGAACGCGTCCAATCTTGCCAATCTCTTTTCCCGCTTGCCGCTGGATGTGGAACGAACCTATGAACTTTACCCTGATACATTGACTGCCGAAATCAACTACAAAGCAGGTGTGTCAAGCGTTGGCGAGGAGAAAGTGAACAAAGCCTTGATTTATAATTCTGTTGCCGCTTTTGCGCTCATCGGTAATTTGCGGGAACTGCACTACCATTTTAACGATCCGTCTGGTCATGTGACGGGGTATCAAGTGACGCGATCCGGTATCGAGGCCATCTTTGGAGAGGATTTAACGGCATTGTTGACCGCGGAGAAGTGGAAAACGGAAGTCCAAGACAAGCTTAAGAGCAAAACGTTTGTGGATCAATGCATTGAACAAGCCTTTACAAAGCGTTAAGGATGCGTGTGAACTGTTGCAATTTCTTTTCCCGGAGTAGAAGAGGAATCAGACATATTTTTTAAATGCAAGAAAAGGGACAGAGGTCCCGAATTTGAACAGGTGAGTACGGGTCCGGCCGAGACGATCACTGCTGAACTAACTTATATAAAGATACATTTATATCTGGAGGAATGTAGAAATTTAATAGACAGTGTATGTCTTCATGCAGAGGTGGTTAGGTGAATGATCGAAAGTCTATACTGAATAATAATTATTAATCGTTCTTATGATAATTATTATAATGATCAATAATTACTCGAATGAAAATATATTGACGTATAACGTTTTATAACGTATTATTTCACTAGCTTGGTTAAGAGACATGTCTCCTTGGATAGTTCAGATTGGGGTAATTTGTTAGGGTAAGAAAAGGAGGTATGGTAAATTTAGTAATTTTTTTCTATATCTGTTGATATCTGTTAATTCCTTTAATGAAATCATTCTTTAATTTTTTACAGGAATGGAAATGGAGGAATGGTAATGAAAAAATATTACAGAATATTGTTTTCTGTCATTTTATCTGTCTTTTTAATAACAACAATGGTTGCATGTGGAGGGAAGCCCACAGGAGGCGAGGGAAACAAAGATTCAATCCCTTCTTCATCGGCAAGTAGTGATAATAGTGAACTTGAAAGTATGACATTCAAATTCGCAAGTATTGTTTCAACCACTCATGACTTATATACCTATGGAGCAAAAGTATTTATAGAAAAAGTGGAAGAGTTGAGCGGGGGTAAAATAACAATAGAACATTTTCCAGACAGTCAGCTTGGAAAGCCGGCAGATATGATCAATTTAGCCAACAGTGGCGCAGCTGATATGGTGGAACTGGGTCCATCCTATATTCCCGGGAAACTTGTTTTAAGTAACGTCTTTCAGTTGCCAGGAGCATTGCCAGATCCGGAAATCGGATCAAAGGTGATCTGGGATGTTTTGAAAGATGAAAATTCTATCATTAGACAAACAGATTTTACACAGAATGGGATTGTACCTTTGTATGCAGCCACTTTACCACTGTATCAAATTGTTACAGTGGAGAAAAAGCCTTTAACCTCATTCGAGGACTTACAAGGATTAAAATTGCGTTCTGCTGGCGGTGTTCAAGATCTGATTGTAGAAGCATTGGGTGCAGTTCCAGTGGCTATGGATCGAACAGAGGTTTATCAATCTCTGCAAAGGGGGACGCTAGATGGTGGCGTATTCAACTTGCCCTCTCTAGAAGCTAATCAGACCATTGAGGTGTTGCACAACACTACAACCAATGCTAATGTGACTAGTTTTGTAGGTGCTGTTGCAATCAGTGAGAAGGTTTGGAACCGTTTACCCGAAAAGGTACAGGAAATTTTGAAACAGGCGGGAGAGGCAGCTGCCCAAAGCCTTGCAGAAAATGTCAAGCAATCGGATGAAAAGGCACTGCAAGATCTTCTGGATCGAGGATATAATGCGTGGACATTATCCCCTGAAGAACTTGAAAAACTGAAAGAGATGGTAACACCTGTGTGGGATCGGTGGGTTTCAGACGTGGACAAACTGGGCTTTGATGGACAGGCAGCTATTGATGAAATGAATAAAGCATTGAAGAAATACCAGTAGATTGACGAGGGGAGCGCATAAAGCGCTTCCCCAGCAAAAAGAGAATTGTGGTGAGATTATGAGAATAATCATTCAATGGCTAGACAGGTTGGAAATGGTCATCATGGGACTGGCATCTATTGCTATCATGAGCATGATGTTATTGATCTCCTCAGATGCTTTGGGTAGGTATTTTTTTGATTCTCCTATTTCAGGAGTCAACGAGTTTGTAACTTTATATTTGATTGTTGCTGTGGTATACCTTGGTCTTTCTAATACTTTTAAAGAAAATGAACACATCAGTGTAACGATTATTTTTGATCGATTTCCCCAAAAGGTGAAAAACATTCTTTTGATATTGAATAATTTTATCGGTCTTTTTCTGTTTATGATGATTTTTTATGAAGGTTGGCGGATTACATACACCGCTTTTCTGACAAATGAAAGCCATGTCGGAGTCGTGATTTTCCCGTTATTTGCGGCATATGGTCTTGTGCCACTCGGCAGTGCCTTCATGATCTTGCGATTTATCATCAACATTTACAGTATTGTACGTCAAGAATGATAGGGGGGTTTGTTAACGAATTTATTCCAGAAGGTTGGGAGGTAGGCATTTTCTCATGGAAGTTTTTCTTCCGATTGCGCTCTTATTTATCCTATTGGCTATTGGGATTCCCGTGGGCTTTTGTTTGGCGGTGGCAGGAATGGTGGGACTTTATCTAGTGGGTGGGTACGGAGCGGTGGTTGGTATTTTACAAACGGCACCATACAGGAGCGCATCCTCCTATATCCTGACCACCATACCGATGTTTATGTTAATGGCCCAGTATGCCACAAGGAGTGGAATTACCCAGGAAATTTTTGACGCAGCCAGAGCCTGGTTTGGTCATTACCGTGGGGGGTTAGCCACTGCAAGTGTGTTTGCAAGTGCAGGTATGGGTGCCATTTCCGGTTCCAGCAGTGCCACTGCTGCAATGATGGCAGGCATTGCCGTACCAGAAATGGTGAGGGTGGGGTATGATAAACGGCTTGCTTTGGGAGCGGTATCTGCGGCAGGGACGTTGGCCATTATGATTCCACCAAGTACAGCCTTAATTCTTTATGGCATTTTGACCGAGCAGTCTATTGGGAAGTTGCTCATCGCCGGAATTATTCCCGGAATTATCATGAGCCTTGCATATGTTGCAACCATTGTATTCTGGGTGCGAAAAAAGGAGCAACTTGCTCCGGCTATCGAGAAGGTTTCCTGGATAGAGAGGTTTAGATCGATCAAAAAGTTTTGGCCAGCAGCGATTGTGGCAGTGGTCGTATTGGGTGGTATTTATAGCGGGATCATTACACCTACGGAATCGGCCGCAATCGGTTCCCTGAGCATGTTGATTATCGCGAAATTATTCTGGAAGTTGCGCTGGGGTGATGTGTATCAGGCTACTCTAGGTGCGATTCGCACCACGTCCATGATCTTTATGATTGTGATTGGAGCTCACATTTTTGGTTATTTCTTGACCATGTCCCGGATCACACAAAGCCTAGTTGGCTTTGTTGAGGACTTGGATGTGTCCAAGTGGGTAATTTTAGTCATTATTTGCATCATGTATCTAATACTAGGGTGTTTTATGGATCTGATTGCCATTCTCGTGCTGACAGTGCCATTGACTTTTCCTATCATGGAATCATTAGGTTTTGATTTAATTTGGTATGGAATTATTGTCACCATTTTGGGAGAGATTGGTCTGGTCACCCCTCCTCTTGGCTTGAATGTGTTTGTTGGAGCTAGTGCGGCGAAACTTCCAGTGGAGATCGGTTTTGCCGGGATATGGAGGTTTGTTGTCGCCAGTCTTGTTGTCTTGATCCTGATCATTCTCTTTCCAGAAATTGCGACGTGGTTACCCAGCCAAATGCAACAATAAAGCTTGTTTAGAAATGAAACCTGGTATGGAGGCTGTGCTATGGATACAAGAAATTTGTCAACAACGTTTAAGGCGGCCTTCGAGCCTCGAACTATTGCTGTCATCGGTGCTTCAAATGATGTGAACAAATTGGGCGGTGCGGAAATTCGCCTATTGGTCGAATCAGGTTATCCCGGAAAGGTATATCCGATCAACCCCAGAGAAGATGTGGTTCAAGGTTTGCAGGCTTATCGATCTATCCTGGATGTTCATGATGAGATAGAACGGGCTGTTATCATCCTTCCGACGAGATTGGTTCCTCAGGCGGTAAGAGAATGTGCAATGAAAAAAGTGAAATTGGTGCAAATCTATTCAGCTGGTTTCGGAGAATTTGGGGAGGAAGGCAAGAAACTAGAGCAAGAGATGTTAGAGGTAGCAAAAGAAGTTGGTATGCGGATCATCGGACCCAACTGTATCGGCACATACTGTCCTGCCAGCCGCATCAGTTTTATCAGAGGGGCTTCTCTCCAGCCTGGTACGGTGGCCTTTGTTTCCCAGAGTGGAGGGACGGCCTTTGATATTATCGATCGCGGGGAGGTGTTGGGAATTCGATTCAGCAAGGTGGTCTCGGTAGGCAATTGCATCGACTTGGACCACCCGGATTTTTTGGAGTATCTGGGCGAAGATCCTCAAACCAAGGTGATCGGATTTTACGTTGAAAGTGTGAAGGATGGTCAACGCCTTCTAAAACTTCTAAAACAGGTTACACCAAAAAAGCCGGTTATTTTCTTAAAGGGTGGTCGGACAAAAGCGGGAACCCAATCAGTGGCATCTCACACTGGGAACTTGGCAGGAGATTACGAGATTTGGAAGGCGCTGTTTGAGCAAACGGGTGTGATTTCCGTGCAAAGTGTTGACGAGATGTTAACTGTTCTATTGTCTATACAGGAATTGAAACCCTATCCATCGGGTCATGTGGCCATGGTTGGGAATGGCGGTGGAGCCACCGTTTTGGCAACCGACACCCTGGAGGAGTATGGGCTGCAACTGGCAACTCTCTCTCCTGACACGGTGAGGCGACTAGCTGAACTGGGGGTTGTGAATAATGGCAGAAATATCAATCCAATTGATTTGCCAGCTTACGAACTGGCAGTCAGGAACGGTCAACTATTCGGGGATATTGTGAGGGTATTTTCAGCGGATCACAACGTGCACTATCTTCTGTTTCATATTAATCTGATCCCCTTTGCCACTTACACTAATTTAGAGGAAATCCTGGATAAATTTTCACAGCAACTTGAATCGGTTGACAAGTCTTCTGTGAACCTAATCGGGGTATTTCGTTCCAATGAGAAACCAGAAATTGAAGAGGTACGCTTTAATGCCATAAAAAAATTACAACAAAGAGGTATTCCAGTTTTTCGAACAATGGAACAGGCCATCTTTAGTATTTCTGTGCTGGCCAACAGCTCGTGGGCTGGGAGGTAGGAGTATGCAGCAATCGATTGTAGTATTAAATGAAATTCAAAGCCGTCAATTGCTGCTTAGTTACGGAATCCGGCAGAACCGATATGGTTTTGCTGACACAAAAGAAAAGGCATTACAGATTTCAGAGGAGATGACCAAGCCATTGGTCATGAAGGTGGTTTCTAAAAAAATAATCCATAAAACTGACTTTGGCGGTGTTCAGGTCGGTCTGACCAATCGCCAAGAAATCGAACAAGCTTTTGATACCATCTATGAGAATGCGATGAAAAAGAATGTGAAATTTGAAGAGATTGAGGGTGTATCGATTCAGGAACAAGTTTTTGGGGTTCAAGAAATGTTGCTCGGTATGAAAAGGGATCCTGTATTTGGACCTGTTATTTTAATTGGATTAGGTGGTGTGTTGGTGGAGTTGATGAAAGATGTCTCCATCGGGATTTGTGAACTGGAAGAGAGGGATATTTACCAGATGCTGTATAGGCTGAAAGGTTTTCCCTTGCTCGATGGATATCGGGGAAGAAAGAAGGCGGATGTCACTTCTTTTGTTCAACTGATCAAACAAGTGCAGGAGATGGTTTTAAAAGATAAAGACATTCAAGAAATGGATTTAAATCCTGTCATTGTCAAGGAAGAGGGACATGGTTCGATAGTCGTGGATGCAAGGATCGTCATAAAACACTCTCTTTAATAAAACGACAATTTCAGTATAAGTTTTTGGTTATTTATTTAATACGTTATAATACGTAATATTATGTAATAAATCGATTTTTGGAGGTGTCAAGATGAAGTTTCAAGAACAGATCGAGGAACATGAACGGCGTAAGGCCAAAGCGTTAGCTATGGGAGGACGGGAAAAGTTAGAAAAGAGGAAAAAGCAAGGCTTGATGAATGCGAGGGAGAGAATTTCTTACCTTCTTGATCCTGATACGTTTTTCGAATCTGGACTTTTTGCTACTTCCGCTAATCCAGCAGATGCTGATAAAACTCCTGCCGATGGGAAAATTGCCGGGTTTGGCAAGATAAATGGTCGAAAGGTGGCTATTGTTGCCAACGATTTTACAGTAAAGGGTGCTTCAAGTAGCCCGATTAACAGTAAAAAAATGGAACATATTAAACAGGTGGCACGTACCAGAGGCATGCCTGTGATCTTTTTGGGGGAGTCTACAGGTGCAAGGATGCCAGATGTCATGGGTGCACAAGGGATTGGTGCTGGTAACAACCCAATTCAATACATCAGGCAGCGGGAAACTCCATGGGTTTCTGCGGTACTTGGACATTGCTATGGGTCATCCTCGTGGTACACCGTCATGTCTGATTTTGTGGTGATGCGTAAGGGCGCCATTATGGCTGTATCAAGCCCTATGTTGGCTTCCTTAGCAACAGGAGAGGAAGTTGATCCGGAAGAATTGGGGGGATGGAAACTACATTCGGAGGTTACGGGGATAGCTGATGTGGTGGTTGACACAGACGAGGAAGCGTTGGATGTGATTAAGAAATATTTAAGCTATATGCCCAGCCACCATAACCAGGCACCTCCCAGAACATCTGTTCCTGATGGGTCGGATGATGCAGTGAAAAACATCTTGGATTTAATCCCTGATTCACGAAATCGTGTTTACGATGTTCGAAAAATAATCCAGGCGATTGTGGACAAGGAGAGTTACTTTGAGTTAAAGGCCAGGTTTGGCAAAGCGATGGTAACTGCCCTTGCGCGTGTGGATGGTCGAACAGTGGGGATTATAGCCAATAATCCTCTATTTAAAGGGGGAGCGATCGATGCTGATGCTGCAGATAAAGTAACCAATTTTTTAGTACATTGTGATTCGTTTAACATACCCATTATTTTTCTTGTCGATCAGCCAGGGTTTTTAATCGGTATTGAAGCTGAACGTAAAAAGATGCCTGGAAAAGTCATGAATTGGATGAACGCACTATCCCTGTGTACGGTACCCAAAATATCCATTATTTTACGCAAAACCTATGGTCAGGCTGTTTTGAACATGGGAGGAGCAGGGAATGCGGATGAGGTGGCAGCCTGGTGGACCGCTGAAATTGGCTTCATGGATCCTAATTCTGGTGTGACCATTGTCCATGGGATACGTAGAGAGGATAACCCAGAAAAATTTGAAGTTTATCTGCAAGAGATGCAACGTGACACATCTGCTTATTCACTGGCTGCTATTTATGGGGCACAAAATGTCATTGATCCGCGAGAAACAAGGGATTATCTGAAGCAGATACTCGAGGTTCATGAGCTGGACATGAGCAACGGTGTAGGAAAGCATTTGATGAGATCATGGCCAACCACATATTAAATTTCGAAACTTAGATAATCATTTATTCATGACCTTTTTTATAGACATGCGGTTTGCAACATTGATGTGAGTTTTGAAATAAAAAACGGGATTTATGGAGGAATTGCTATGGAATTGCAGCATGTAAAAACAGAAATGGCTGGAAGCGTATTTAAGATTGAGGTGAGTGAAGGGGAGAGGGTTTCGGAAGGGGATGTTCTTTTCCTGTTGGAATCCATGAAAATGGAGATTCCAGTTATTTCTCCTGACAGTGGCATAATCAGAGAAATCAAAGTCAAGGAAGGGGATGTGGTACAAGAAGGTGATATAGTAATAGTACTTGAAGTTTGTTAAAATCTTGATTAAGGGAACTGCTATGCAGTTCCCTTAATAATGGATTTATAATGAAAAAATTCGGAGGTTGCAAATGATCCAACGTGATCAAATTACGCCGATGTATCAACAAATCGCTAATTATTTAACCCAACAAATTATGGAAGGTATTTATAAAGAACAAGATAGAATACCTACCGAAGTAGATCTAATGAAAAAATTTGATGTTAGTAGAACCACTGTACGGTTGGCTATTGAACAACTCATTAAAAAAGGTCTCGTTGAAAAAAAATCAGGGAAGGGTACTTTTGTAACAAGAAGCAAATATTATCATCCGCTCAAGGAATTTAAAAGTTTATATGACACCTTACTAGAGTCGAATATTGTAGCGCAAACGGAGCTGGTTGACTTCAAAACAAAATACGCTGGGGGAAAAATATTACAATTACTTGAATTATCGAGTTGCGATAAAATATTAGAAGTTAGCAGGCTCTATCATGTTGACGAACAACCAATTGTTTATGCTCAAGTGTCTGTTCATCCCCGATACAGTGGCGCAATCAGTTTAGATGAAGCTAAACTACACCCTATCTATCAAATATTGGAAAATAAATTTAACTTTCAAGTCAAGCAGGCACATATGGAAATTTTTGCAGAAAAGGCAGGACCTGTTGTCTCAAAACACCTAAACATAGAAAAAAATGATACGGTTCTCGGGATGGAGCGTGTTTTGTATACGGAACACCATGAACCGATAGAACATACGATTGCCTATTTTCACGCCGATGCTTATCGGTTCACTATTTCTTTACCTAGTGTGGACAAGTCTCACAATTATCGAATGAATCAATTTAAGTTCACTGTCAAACAAGAGATTGAAAAAAGATAGGACAATGCAATGATATATTTTTAAGTAAGATCCTGATTGCAAAGCGTGGAGAGATCGCTCGTCGCGCCATTCAAAGTGGTTGGTACGAGTTGATACTAAAAAATAAGTTAAGAATTTAAATTGTCTTATATTTAGCCGTTTCAGCATCCCTCAGAATAGGATGTTTCGTGGGAGCATTTTTCCTGCTAAGGGGTATGAAAACGGCTCTATTATTTTCAATGTGATACCGGTTTCATTATTGCGCACATAATAACGAATATTTATTATTGTTCAGGGGTATTTTCTTTTAATTGCTGTTCTTGGATCAACTGAAGCATTGCAATGACAGGAGGTCTGAGTGGCTCCTCTGGCAAATATGCGTAATAGAAAGAACGCAGCAGCGTTTCAGGTTGCAGGGAGTAAGCGGTTAAGAGGTGAAGTGTTAACTCTTTTTTGATGAGATGCCGGGAAAGAACGGCTACGCCAAGGCCGTTAATTACCATTTCTTTAATGGCTTCTGTACTGTTCAGCTCCATGATAATCTGCAGTTGTTCGATTTGGATTTGGTGTCTTGCTAAGGCCTCTTCTAGGACAAGGCGAGTTCCAGATCCTTTCTCACGCATGATAAGTGGTAGTTTGGCCAGTTGTTCCAGCTGGATACAAGATTGTTCGGTAGACAATTCTGGTCGGGGATGGACAGCGGAAGTGATACAAACTAGCTCATCTGTCATGAAAGGCTGAATAACGAGTACGGACGATGTCAAAGGTGCTTCGATGATCCCAAAGTGTAGCCGTCCCGACTCCAAAGCTTGTAGGATGATTTCGGAATTGGTTACTTCTACATGAATTTTGACTTTTGGATAAAGACGTTGGTAATGGCTAACAAGCTTGGGCAATATCACTTCCGCCGTTGTCATGCTTGCTCCGATCAGGAGCGGGCCGGAGACAGTCTGTTCCATCAGAGCAATGTTTCGTCGTGCTTCCTCCTGTAGAGAGAGGATTTTTTCTGCATAAGGAATTAGCAGTTTCCCCGTCTCGGTCAACTTGACGGAATGTGTCGTTCGATCGAAGAGGCGAGTATCCAATTCCTGCTCCAATTGTTTAATGATATGGGTGACCGTGGGTTGTGAAAGATGCATCTTTTTTCCAGCCATGGAGAAATTTTTTGATTTTACAACTTCTAGAAAAACCTGCAGGTAATTTAAGTTCATAATAGAACACCTTCTTTTACACACCTCAAATTAATATTTTCTTAGATATAACCTAATCCTATAAAAACTGCAACCAGCCCAACGATAAGAATTCCGATTGAGCCGAGAATTGTGAAAATCGCAGTTTTTATGCCACCTTCTTTCAATGATGAAAAATGAACCCCTAGTCCCAGGCCGGACATTCCCATGGCCAAAAATAGGGTGCTTGTTTCAATCCCCATCTTCACCCAAGAGTCTGGAAGGGAAAAAAGTGTATGAAAAGCTGACATGCCAAGGAAACCAAAAATAAACCAAGGTACTGGCAACCCTTGTTTCGAAAATGCTACCTGTTTTTCGGCTGAGTTTTGGACAGGCTGTTTTTTGATTGTAAACCATAGGAACAAAAGGACAACAGGAATCAACAGCAACACTCGTCCCAGCTTGACAAGGATAGCCATGTCAGCGCTATTTGTACCGCCTGCTGCACCAGCAGCTACCACATGGGCTACCTCGTGAAGCGTGGAACCAACAAAAGCTCCATAAAGAGCCGGATCTGGTTGCCAGAAACCATAAAAGATACTATACGCTGTAGCAAACAATGTGCCAGTTATTGCGATATAAGCGACAGCGACAGCCACCTTTTCTGGTTTTGCCCGTAATACAGGAGCCACAGCTACAATGGCTGCTGCACCACATATAGCTGTACCTGCCGCAAGCAACGACCTCATCGTGGGATCAATATTCAGACGTTTGCCGATCCACCACATGAAAGCAATGGTAAATAATATAACAATTATATTAATAAACAGAACCGGTAATCCTGCAGTTGCAATCTGGTAGAGGTTCAATCGAAGGCCTAACAAAATAATGCCGGTGCGGAGAATTGTTTTACTGCTAAAAGAAAATCCGGTTTGAAGTCTAGCTGTTAAAGGGAGCAGGTGTCGCAGACACATACCAATCAGAATGGAAAGAATCATCGGCCCCATAAACGAGAATAGTGGCCATTGAACTAGCCAGGTTGCGACCAAAGCAATTCCTAGTGTGAGAAGTACTCCACCTGACCAATGCAGGAAATGACGTTGATGTCCATCATTTTTAAACGTGTGCTTTGTTAGGAACGACTGTGTAGTCGCTTCAGCTTGTAAGGATTGAGTGAATTTTTGGTTGTCTGACATTGCCCGTGTCCCCCATTTTTATCTTTACTTTATCATGGGACACTTTTGGACGGAGATGAAAGATTGTAATGAATGTAATTTGTATTTTCTATAAGATAAACAGTTCATGATAGTAGAACATTGTAGGTTATTCATATATCATAATATTATATTAAGTTTAGTCATTCCCTCTTCAGTATTTAGTTGTTTTTTGTTTATGGGATCGATTCTCGTAATCAGAAGGAGGTGTTGCGGGATTTGACCTATGTTGTCGAAAGCTTCGTTGTGTTTGCAGCGGGGTTGGTGCAATCCTTAACAGGTTTCGGTTTTGCTGTGATAGCAGTTCCTTTTTTCTTGTTGTTTCACTCTCCCATCGAAGCGGTGGTCCTATCCATCTTTATTTCGCTAGTTACTATATCTTCTCTGGCTTATCAGTTGCGTCAGGATGTCAACTGGGTGCTCTTCCGGCGCCTGTTTATCGGGGGTGTAATGGGAGCACCTCTGGGGATTCCATTGTACCTATATTTTGACTTGAATGTGATGAAGCTGTTTATTGGCTGTGTCATTCTGACATTTACCTATCTTGGTCTCAAAAACGTACGCATTCCTCTGAATGATGTACGAGTGGAGTATCTGGTAGGAATGCTGTCTGGTTTTTTGACAACAAGTGTTGGTATCCCTGGTCCGCCATTGCTCATTTTTCTGTCTAATCAGAATGCAATTAAAGAAGTGATGAGGGCCACTTCCGTTATGTTTTTTTTGCCTATTTATGGAATAAGTCTCTTGCTGCATTTGTTTTTTAACCCGGTTATGATATCTGAATTGAAGTCATTAAGCTCTTATCTGCTCGGTTTGATGCTTGTAGCGCTCCTCGGCCAATGGTTTGGCAGACGCTTAGACATTCATCTTGATCAGTCAAAGTTTCAGCGAATGGTGTATTTCATACTAATGTTTACTGGATTGTACGTGACAGGAAATTCAGTTTTGAGTTTGATATAAATTATTTATACGACGGGTCATCATGCGTTGGCCTAGGATGCGCCGGAGGAAGGATGTCACCCAATGTGTTTCTCAAAGTATTTCTGGAGCCAGGAATTTGGACTATTGCAAGGAATAACGTTGTTTCCAAGAGGACAATTTAGGAAAAATTGTGTTCTGGACATTTACAAAAGAATGAGAGCATGGATTGAAGAAGGAGTGGAAGGAAATGCCATACTTTCAGAAAATCTTGATTGCCAATCGCGGAGAGATCGCCCGCCGAGTCATCAAAACGTGTCGAAAGCTGGGCATTCAAACAGTGGCCGTCTATTCGGAAGCGGACAAAGAGATGCCCTTTGTCAGGGAGGCGGATGAGTCGGTCCTGCTTGGACCGGCCCCGGCCGCCAAAAGTTACATGGA
>CAMTVR010000037.1:0-10849 GCA_947085265.1 uncultured Bacillus sp.
AAAGGTCTGAGAGGTTTTTAAAGACCCACAAAAAGCACCAACGAGAAGAGAAACAAGTGAAGAAAACGCTTGCAAGAAAGAGGTCAACAAAAAAATTCTACTGTCAAAAAGAAAAGCACCCATAAATACTTGACTCAGTCATAGGATTCTGACAGACTACACGATCGAAAAAAATGTGTTATACTATATTTGTCAATCGTACGATATAGTATGTATCAATTAATTGTGATGAGGGGTGTAATCGGGCATGGCGATCAGGGTAGCCATCAACGGATTTGGACGGATTGGACGGATGGTGTTCCGGCGTGCACAAGAGTTCAGCGACCTGCAGATCGTGGCCGTCAATGCCAGTTATCCTGCCAAGACACTGGCACATTTGTTGCAATATGATACGGTTCATGGAATCTGGGAGAAAGAGGTTCAGGCGGAGCCGGACGCCCTGTTGGTGGAAGGAAGGCGTACCCAGCTCGTTGCAGAGCGAGATCCGAGTCGTCTTCCCTGGCATGAGTTGGATGTTGACGTGGTGGTGGAGGCCACGGGTAAATTCCGCGATCGGGAAGGAGCGGGACTGCACCTGGGTGCCGGAGCTAAAAAGGTGTTGATCACGGCGCCTGGTAAGGATGAAGATTTTACGCTGGTGATGGGAGTCAACCACACCTTGTACAAGCCTGAGGAACATCATATCATTTCCAACGCTTCATGCACCACGACCTGTCTGGCTCCAGTGGCCAAGGTTCTTCATGAAGCGCTGGGCATTCGGGAAGGTCTGATGACTACGGTGCACAGCTTTACGAGCGATCAAAAGTCTTTGGACAACCCCCACAAAGACTTGCGGCGCGCCCGCGCTTCCGGCCAGTCGATTGTTCCGACCACGACAGGCGCGGCTAAAGCGGTTGCGAAGGTGCTTCCTGAACTGAAAGGAAAACTGAATGGCCTGGCACTCCGTGTACCCACGCCGAACGTTTCGGTGGTGGACCTGGTTGTCGATGTGGAAAAGAAGGTGACGGCGGAAGAGGTCAACCGCCTGCTGAAAGAGGCGGCAGAGACGACGATGAAAGGGTACATCCAGTATACGGAGGAACCGTTAGTCTCCGTCGACTTTATCGGCAATCCGCACTCAGCGATTGTGGATGGTCTGTCAACGATGGCGATTGGCGAACACAAGATCAAGGTTCTGGCCTGGTATGACAACGAATGGGGTTATTCCTGCCGCGTCGTGGAGGCGGTGCAGCATATCGCCCGGCATCTATCTTCTTCGTTGGCAAGCGAACAGATGGAAGAACAGGTGGCTTCTGTCGGCACCCGCTGAACCATCTGCTGTGAAATCGGATCATCGTTGCATAGGGTGGGCAAGACTGCCTGCCTTTTTTTGTCCTATTGACGGATGATGTAGCGATGGGTCAAACTATACCCAAGAAGAGGGATGGAGCTGATCGCGAGATGCGATGTCCGTTTTGCCATCATTTGGGAACCCGTGTTCTGGATTCCCGTCCCGTGCATGACGGAAAATCGATTCGTCGCAGGCGGGAGTGTGAACAGTGTAACCGCCGTTTTACCACGTTTGAAATGGTAGAAGAGGCGCCCTTATATGTCATCAAGAAAGACGGCACGCGTGAGGAATTTAGCCGTGACAAATTGCTGCGCGGCATTTTACGCGCTTGCGAAAAGCGGCCAATTCCCATTGAAGAGTTGGAAACGCTTGTCAACGAAATTGAAAAAGAACTCCGCAGTGTGGTTCAGTCAGAGGTTCCAAGCCGCGAAATCGGTGAGATGGTGATGAAACGGCTGTACGACATTGACGATGTTGCCTATGTCCGATTTGCATCCGTTTACCGACAGTTTAAAGATATTCACGTCTTTTTACAGGAACTTTCCGAGATGCTGAACACGCAACGCAAAGAGCAATCAAAAGAGGAAGAAACAGAGTAACGCGCAAACACATCTCATCCGCACGACTGCATGGAGAGGGGAAAGGGGAGAAGGGCTTGCGAACGGTATACCCGAAGGATCCGTTTGTCGTCCATTTGGACAGGCCTTTGCGCCAGGATGAGCAGATGTCTCTCCTCCTCCTTTACCAGCCATTGGCAGGACCGGTGGCAGTGAACCTTTATTTTTTGCTTCAAGCCCTGACTCAGGGAATGGCAAGCGCTAAATTGCGCCATCGGTTTCTCTTGTCATTGACAGGATTGACCATGGATGTATGGCTAGAGGCCCGTTACCGCCTTGAAGGACTGGGGCTGTTGCAATCTTATGTGGAAGAAGGGGAAGAGGTGACGTTCCTTTACCGGTTGGTGCCTCCTTTGGAACCCCAAATGTTTTTCCAAAGCGATGTCCTTGCGGTCATGCTCCTGAACCGGCTTGGAGAAGGGCAATACCAGTGGTTGAAAAACTTTTTTTCCAAGCCGGCTCCTCCTTGGCAAGAGCGATCTTTGAAAGAAGTGAGCAAGGGATTCCATGATGTTTATTCCCCGTTGTCCCAGCGTGAGTTAATGCGGGCAGACGGGATGACTCCGTCTCCGGCCGATAAGGAAGCGGAACCGTCGATTCCGCTTGGAAATTGGTCGTTTGATCCCCTGTTGATGCGAAGCCAGGTAGGTTCTGTTTTTGGACTGGATAAGCATTGGAACCGCCAAGTGGAAGAACGGATCCTTCAGTTGGCAGCCTTGTACCAACTGAAGGAGGATGAAATGGCTCGCCTCATTCAGGAGCACCTGTTTGCGCGCGAGACGTTTGACTGGGAACAATTTCGTCGGGAAGTGATGGCCTGTGTTGAGCGGCGTTCATTCCTAAGTTCCATGCCAATGCGGAGTGGCCCTTCCCGAGAACAGCAACCTCTTACTGATGCACAACGGCATCGTCAGGACTTGGAGCGCATTTCCCCTTATGCCTTATTGCATGCCTACAGCGACGGGTCAAAGGTGGCAGACAGCGATCTGCGGCTGGTATACAGTTTGCTTCATGATTACCAGCTGAAACCTGGTGTTGTCAACGTCCTCATCGAATACGTGATGTTTACCAATAATTACAAACTTCCGAAAGCCCTTGTCGAAAAGATCGCCAGCCATTGGAAGAGGCTGCGGATCAATACGGTTACCGAGGCGCAGGAGTTGTGCCGGAAGGAGCATCAGCTCTATCGCCGCTGGCCGGTAAAAGGGGGAGAAAGGAAAGGAAGCGCTTCTGAGGCGTCCGGTCCGGATCGGAAGATGCAAAGGCAGATGCGGAAGCAGCCATTACCGAAGTCGGTCAAGCAACAGCTGAACGAGGTGGCGGTTGAAAAAACAGTTAGCGGGGAACAGGAACGGCTTCAGAAGGAGAAGGAAGCTCGTGCCCTCGAGCTGTTGCGGGCCTTGGGAGAATTGGATGCTGGCACGTCAACGTCGGAATTGAGGTGATCTGCTGATGGAACCGATACACAACTGGATCTCATCTGCACACCGTGCACAGCAGCAGGTGGAGAAAAAATGGGAGGAACTAAAAGAAACCCCTGAAGTGAGAGACCTCATCCGGCAGCATCCTGATTTACCGGAAACGGTCTGGAAACGTGCCATTCTCCGGTTGCAGCAATATGTGGAGGAACGGCGTCACTGTGCCCGCTGCCCAGGATTGGAACGGTGTCCAAACCTTCTCGCCGGTTACCAGAGTGAAGTCACTTTCCAACCGCCTTATCTGCACCTTTCATATAAGAAGTGTCTGCGCTTGCAAGGCAAGGAAATGGAACAGCGGCAGGCAGCGCTGATTCGCTCGCATTATGTTCCAGAAGAGATCATGACTGCTTCGTTTTATACGATTGAGCGGGATTTGCCGCGACTCGATGCTCTGAATGCAGTGATGGAGTTTTGTTTGTCTTACGAGGTGGGGAAAAGGATGCCGGGGCTCTATCTTTATGGACCGTTGGGCGTCGGCAAGAGCCGGATGATGGGTGCGGCATGCCGGAAGTTGGCAGAACGAGGCATTCCTTCGATTATGGTATACCTGCCGGAATTTTTGCGCGAGGTCAAGGATGCCATTCAGGATGGTCGAGTGCAGCAGAAGGTGGAAGTATTAAAGCTGGTACCCGTCTTGGTCTTGGATGACATCGGTGCCGAGACCGTTTCTGCCTGGGTAAGGGACGAGATTCTTGGAACGATATTGCAGGGCCGCGTCAACTACGGGTTGCCAACTCTTTACACGTCCAATCTCAATTACGATGAGCTAGAGGAACACCTTTCTTACTCCTATAAGGGCGGTGTGGAAGCGATGAAGGCCAAGCGGATAATGGAGCGTATCCGCCATGAGACCCGCGCTTATTATGTCGGTGGAGAGAACCGCAGGAAGTCCAAATGGACTTCCTAAGCAGCAACAATCTTTTTTCAAGTGCGATTCTGAGAGTGATGTTGACTTCCCGATCAGTTCCTGCTAAAATAGCCATGTGTCAAGTGAACCGTTTATCAAACATGTCATGTGGGACCGTAGCTCAATGGGAGAGCACTACGCTGGCAGCGTAGGGGTTGTGGGTTCGAGCCCCATCGGTTCCACCATTTTTATGCCTCCAAAACCCTTGTGTATCAAGGGTTTTTCTGTTTTCTTAAAAATATACTGTGTTTCGTTCAGGAGAAATTTATACGAAAACCGTCTTTTTAAAAGGGCATATAAAATGTATAATCAACTCGGAATCCGATGATTCCAGATATTGTTACAGATTGGTGATTCTCCAGAGCGTTGAAGAACGATCTGCTGTTCATGAGAAAGGAATGGATGAAGGAGGCTCTGGGATGAAACAGAAGGACCAATGGATAATGGTCTACGAAGTGGTGATGTTTTTACTTATTTTTTCTTCGATCATGCTCGTATGGTCGGATGTGCCCGGTGCCTATGTTTTTGACAGGATCGTATGGGGGTTTCTCGTGCTGGAATATTGTGTTCGGTTGTATAAAGCAAAAAACAAAATCGAGTTTATTAAATCAAATGTCATCGATTTAATCGTACTGATTCCGTTAGATGAAATATTTATGTCGGCACGGTTTATAAAAGTGCTAAGACTTATTAGATTGATATATTTCGGACAACGTTATGGCAAAACAATCTATGAACATTTGATTAAAGCCAATGAATTACAAAAGGCCCTTTCTGTGGCCGTTATCCTTATCTTTCTCTCCTCCATTCTGATTACTTACTTCGAACCTCATATCGATGATTATGAAGATGCCTTATGGTGGGCTATTGTAACGCTCACCACGGTGGGATATGGCGACATTAGTCCGCAAACGCCGGTGGGCCGGTTTATTGCAATCATACTGATGTTTTTCGGAATCGGTATTATTGGTCTAATCACAGGGTCCGTGGCCAGTTATTTTATTTCAAATGATGATAAGAAGAAGGATTCTGATATTGAATTTGTGAAATCTCAACTCAACCGATTTGACGAGCTTTCTGATCGCGATTTTGATCAATTGATCCGTATCTTACAGCAAAAAAGAAACAATCTTTTAATGAAGTAATGTACTTCGTGGGTTGCAGGTTTTCTTGGAGAAGCGGTCGCAAGGTTGTTCTTCAGTTGTCGAATCCGTTATTTTTCGCATTGACGTGTTTATCCATCAGACAAAAGCGTTTTTTATTTACAAGGAAACAGTCTCATGTATTGACTGACTGGTCATTTATCCATTATAATGACCAAGATTAACTGCTATCTTATATCTTAAAAATGACTATCTGGACAGTCAATCATCATAAAAAGGGGGGTGGCAGCGGTGAATGAAAAGAAACTCAAAATCATCCGGTCGGCGATGAAATTGTTTGCCCAAAAAGGATTGGATGCCACGTCGATTCAAGAAATTGCCGACAAGAGCGGCATTTCCAAGGGGGCCTTTTATTTGCATTTTCGCTCGAAAGAAGAGTTGCTGCTGTCTCTTTTTCAATATGATGCCGAAAAAATTGACGAAATCATTGTCCAAGTGGAACAACAGGACCTTCCTTCCAAGGACAAATTTGTCCTGCAACTGACCCGGTTGTTTCAGCATCTGCTGGATAACAGGGAAATCATCATCTTGAGCTTCAGAGAAGAAGTGCTGCACGTAAACAAAGAAATGGCGCATTTTTTTCGCAATCTCCGGCAAAAACAGCGGCAATGGCTGGAAAACGTTTTTTTGTCCATCTATGGCGAGAAGGTGCGGCCTTATTTGTATGATGCGACCGTGATTTTCCACGGCATCATGAAGTCTTATCTCATGCTGATGATTGTGCACCGCGTTGAACTGGATGCGGAGGAGCTGGCGCGGTTTATCGTGAACCGCTTGGATGAGGTGGTAAACGGGATGGTGACGGGGCGGCAGGAGCCGTTGCTGACACAGGAAATGCTGGCGCCGCTGTATGCACCCGCCAATGACATCCGCGAGCGGGTGATCGGGATCCTGGAACAAATGAAGGATACATTGAACCAACTCCACATGAATGAGGCGGAGAAGGGAGAACTGTTTGACAGCCTCAAGTATTTGCATGCCGAATTTAAAAAGGGTCAGCCGCCAACCTTTATGGTCAAGGGATTGCTGGCCAATTTTAGCAAGTTCGGGGAATTTGATCATTACCGGAAAGCGATTGCCGACCTGATGGGCTTTGAATGGTAGGGGAGAGTGACGCTATGGTTCAGACGACCAATCAAATTACCGGACCGCGTAAAAAGTGGGCATTGGCCACGGTTTTGTTGACCATGTTTTTTTCTTCCATGAACCAAACCATCGTGTCGACGGCCATGCCGACCATTGTGTCTGATTTGAATGGATTTTCCCTGTATACGTGGCTGTTCAGTTCGTTTATGATGGCATCGGCGATTACCGTGCCGATTTATGGCAAGCTGTCTGACGTTTACGGCCGAAAACCGTTTTACATCTTTGGCCTGATCATGTTCATGATTGGCTCCGCTGTCAGCGGGCAGGCGCGTACCATGCTCGAACTGGTGCTGGCCAGGGGGCTGCAAGGCATCGGCGCCGGGGCCATGATGAGCATGCCGCGGGCAACCATTGGCGATATTTTTAATCCGCGGGAGCGCGGGCGCTGGATGGGTGTGATTGGCGCGGTTTTCGGTTTGTCCAGCCTGCTTGGTCCGACGATCGGAGGGTGGATCACGGACACATTTTCCTGGAGGTGGATCTTTTACATCAATCTGCCGTTTGGATTGTTGGCGCTCATTGGCGTGCTGTTTTCCCTTCCTAGGGTACGCACGGAGGAGCAGGTCAAAGTGGATTGGCTGGGTGCCGTTTTGCTGACAATGGGTCTGGTTCCCATTTTGCTCGGCTTCACATGGGCGGGAACCAAGTACGCATGGACATCCCCAGTTGAATTGGCGCTCTTTGGGAGCGGTATCGTCGCTCTTGCGATTTTCCTTTTCGCAGAACAAAAAGTGTCCGATCCGATCGTGACTCCCCGGTTGTTTGGCAGCCGGATTTTTTCGATGTCGCTCGTCCTGGGGGTATTTATGTCCATGGCGATGTTCGGAAGCATGATGTTTCTTCCCCTTTACATTCAGGGCGTGGTTGGCATGAATGCCCAGAATAGCGGATTGGTCATGGCTCCGATGATGATCAGTTTTATCATCGGAAGCATGGTGTCCGGGCGGGTCATGACACGGACAGGAAAATACCGCGTGCTTTCTCACGTGAGCGCGGCCTTTATCGTCTTGGGAACCTTATTGCTGGCGAGGATGGACGTGAACACGACGTATCCAGTGGTGATTGTGAACATGGTGGTCTTGGGGCTGGGCATCGGCTCGCTCATGCCGCTGTTGAATGTCGCCGTGCAAAACGCGTTTCCATATCGAATGATGGGCACTGTCAACGCGACCCAGCAATTTGTCTTTTCCCTTGGCGGCGTCATTGCCGCGCCGATTTTTGGTTCCATTTTGAACCGTGAGTTTCAAGCGCGATTGAGTCAAATGATGCCCGAAAAACTGCAAGCGGTGGCAGGCGATGCGTCGCAGCTTGATCCGCAAACCTTGCTGACGGCACAGGCGCAGCAGGCAATCGCGGAGCAGTTCGCCAAATATGGAGCGGCTGGTGAACAACTGTACCGCGAATTGCTTCACGCCGTGAAAGCGTCGCTGTCTGTGGGCATCAGCGAATTGTTTCTCGTTGGCTGCATTTTTGCTGTGCTTTGCTTCATCGGCACCTTTTTCTTGCCGGAACGCAGGCTGATGGGGGAAGAGTATTACAGCCATGCTTCCGGTGAAAATGCTTTGGAAACGAAGTGATTCAATGTAAAAGCTTTGGAATGCGTCACATGATCTTTACGGCGCAGGTGGCCGAAACCGCTCCAAGTGAATGAGTTCCTCCCTTGGCAGCGGATCTTTTGGCGCCGGTTGCTGGTCAGGATAGCCCAGGCCGAGAATGGCCACCACCCGCCGATCCGCAGGAATCGAGAGGGCGTTCCGGACATAGGTTTCCCGTCGCGCCGACTCTTCCGCGTCTTCGGCATGATAGATGGCCCCGAAGGCCGCCCCCAGCCCAAGGTCTACCGCCGCCAGCCAGATGAAACCGCAGGCAATGGAGGCGTCCTGCAGCCAGTACTTGCTGACATCCGGACGGGCGGTTACGGCGATGGCCGCGGCCGCTTCTTTCAGCCACGGTACAAAAGGAGTGGATTGCGACAGGTGTTCCAGCATTTTTTTGTCCGTGACAAGGATAAATTCTCTGGACGGCAGGTTGTTGCCGGACGGCGATAGGTATGCCGCGTCCAGCAACTGTTCCAGTACCACCTGTTCGATCGGCCTGTTTTGGTAACGGGTGATTTCACGCCGCTTGCGTATGGCTTCCAAGACATTCATCTTTTTACCTCCATTTCGGGCTGTTTAATCGGAATAGGCTATTTTTAGTATAAAACGAAACCGGAATTTGTACTGTGAGCCAGATCACAGCTTCCTATCATTTTTTCAGGTATGATTAGAGCACCCTAAGTGTGGTATGCTTGGAATACCGTCACGTTACTTTGGACTTTACGGAGGTATGGAAATTGAAACGGCACCCGGCGCTTCATCCCTTGTCCCATCACCATCACCATGCCCTTGCTGCGGCCAAGCGCCTGAAGATGGCCGGTGTCCAGCATAAAGGATACCGGCTGGAAGAGGTGCGTGATCAATTGGCCGCCTTCTGGCATTCTGGCGGCCAGGCACATTTTCGCGAGGAAGAAGAGTTTCTCCTTCCCGCCTATGCCCAGTATGCTTCGCCGGATCATCCGGAAATTGTCCGGATGTTGCTGGAACATGTACAAATCCGGTCCCTGGTCGATCAGATCGTGAACCGGGGTGACGTCACGGAGGAAACGATGTCGCAACTGGGTTATTTGCTCGAAAGTCATGTCCGAAGGGAAGAGCGGATCATTTTTCCCATGATTGAACAGGTCATTCCGGAGGAAAGGCTGCAAGAGTTGGCCCCCTGCTTTCACATGAACTTCAGTCCTGATTCTTCCTTAATTTCAGTTTCTCCGGATCGCGCAGAATAATCTGCTGGCGCCCAGTGTCCAGCAGTTGTTTCTTTTTCAGGTGATTCAGCGCACGGCTGACCGTTTCGCGGGATGTGCCCAGCATGTTGGCGAGATCCTGATTGGTCAGCGGGATATGGATGACGGTATGCCCGTTTTGAACCACGCCGTATTCATCGGCCAGATGTAAAAGGACATCAATTAACCGGTGCAAGACATCGGCTGACATCATCTTTTGCAGGCGTTGCTGCAAGTCCATGATTTTTTGCTCCATGTGAGCGATCACTTGCGTCGCCATCCGAGGGTGGTTGGCCAGCAGGTTTCTGAAATCGTCAATCGGGATGACGAGCAGCTCGGTTTCTTGGATTGCCTCTGCGGTGGCAGGGTAGGGAGCATCATCAAAAAGCCCGACATGGGGGAACATCTCTCCCTGATGCAACAGCGAGATCAGTTGTTCTTTCCCGGTTTCATCCACTTTATAGGTTTTGACCATGCCTTTGAGGATGAAGAAGATCGCTTCCCGCTCCTGCCCTTCGCAGAAGATAGTGCCATGTTTGGGGTAATTCCGTTGATCAAACCTCAGATGCAGTCGCTCGAGCGCCTCCGGCTCGATGTCACGGAACAAAGGGATCTTTCGAAAGAGGTGGTACATGCGGCGTCCGCCCTTCCATCACTTTCTCATGTTCATTGTAAGGGATGTGGGGAAGAAAGAGGAGATTTGATCATGGATTTGGCCACGTTGACTGAGGCGCATTCAGGTAGATGAGGAAGAATTGGCAACGGCGCCGCAGGTATTGACTGGCGAAGGAAATGTGGGTTTCGGTGTGCTCAAAACAGCCGGGAGCCACTTTGCCTTCTGGTGTTGCGCCGCCGATCTCAGACGCCTGATGGATAAAATGCGGATATTTCCCACACACTAAGCGAGGAAACCAAACAAGGAGTGTGATTTGGGAAATGTCGAAAGAAAACGTGGAGAAAATGAAAAAAATGATTGAAACGACGCGGGAGAGGATGCAATCTTCCCGCGACTACATGGAAGACAATGATGTTTCCGGAGAACAAAAGGTGCGGATGCAGGAGAAAAATGAACGGCGTCAGGAGGCCATCGCACGCTGGCAAGAGGAAATTGAGGATGAAGTGCGGGACATGTAAGATTCATAAAGCGGATTGAAGTTCGCTCAACTTTAGTGAGACTGTTCGTGACGTCCTCCCCCGAATAAATTCGGGGGCATCCTCGGCGACTCAAGCTGCCGGAGATGTCGGTTCGTGGACCGTGTGCCAACCCAGCCGGATCGGCACGACCACGGGGGTCGCCACATCCCCACTACTCCGTCGCTCTGCGACTGGAGATACCTTGTACGCCGCCAGGAACAGGTTTGCCGCCCCGTTCACATCGGCGTGGGTC
>CAMTVR010000038.1:0-55198 GCA_947085265.1 uncultured Bacillus sp.
CGCGTTTTTCTTTCAGTTCGAATCGCTTTTTATCCCGATGCTCGGCAATGTCGTTGTCGATGTGTTTGAGAATGTTCTCCAGGACTTCTTTGAATGTTTGTTGAAGACAACGGAATAATGCCAGTTCCAGCTCTTTTAATGTTGGGAGATTCATGATATATTGCTGCATGAGGGTTCCTCCTTTTTGTTTGAGTCAACAACTCTACTGTACAAAAAGAGGGGCCCTCGTTCCATTTCTTTTATCTCATTTTTTCCTACCGCGCTTCGCTTGGTGTCCCCCTCATGAAGAGAGCGGGTTCCCCCTCTCTTCATGAGGGGGCTGTTTTTTTGTGGCCCTCACCCACAAACATTTTACTCATACATTCCTATAAAACAAAATTCACTGTACTGGCCAACCCAAAAATGGCCCGACAATCACATATGCGACAAAGACCAAGTAAAAACTCCCGGAGAATATCAACACGTTGGCGTTTAAATGTTTTTGCCGCTTCGAAAAATAAAAGACAATGGAAGAGGAAATCAAGGCCAAAATGACACTCAACAGAGCCGTCCAGGACAATTCCCAGCTGGTAAAGGCAATCCCCAGGGCGGGCACGACCGAACTTTGAAACACCATCGCCCCTGTAATATTGCCCATCGCCAGCGTGTCTTTTCCGTCACGCATCCAAAAGATACTATTGAATTTTTCAGGCAGTTCGGTAGCCACCGGAGAAATGATCAAGGACAAAAGAAGAGGTGAAACATTCAGCGTTTGCGCCACATCGGTCAGAGAATAAATAAAAAAACGCGCGCCGGCTATGATCAACGACAAAGCGACCAAGACCTGCAAGACGACAGGAAAAATGCCCGGTTGATCTGCCTTTTTCGCAAAAACCAACGGTTCGATTTCCGTTTCACCAATCCCCTTCCCGTCTCTGACCGTATGGTATACATACACCACATACAAAACAACCAACAGGATTGCTGCAATATATCGTATCCATTGCCAATGGACAAAAGCCATTGCGATTGCTAACGAAAATACGATTAGGAAAAAGCGAATATCCCGTTGAAAAATCGAAGAATCAACAGTCAATGCGCTTCCCTGTTTGCGATTTTTAAACACCCTCGCAGAGATCCCAACGACAAAAAAGGCCAAGGTGGCGAGCATGAACGGAGCGCCTAAAATGGCACCAATGCCGACATGCTCGGCATCGCCGTGTCCACTGAGGATGGCGACAATCGGAATCATGCTCTCAGGCAAGGCCGTTCCAACCGCCGCCAATACCGATCCCACTGCTCCTTCCGAGAGATTCAGCTTTTTTCCCAGCCACTCAATCCCATTGGTAAAAAGGAAAGCTGCAAAAAGGATCACTATCAGGCTGACAATCAGAATAACGATGGAAATGAGAAAAGACATTCCGTTCTCCCCCTACTATGTAAAATTCAACAACGATGAAACACATTCATCACTGCCGCGTCTCTTCATTAAGATTGCCAAAGATCACTGGCGCCAAACAAAAAAGACCATCATCCCATCCCCGAGATGAAGGTCTTGCGCAACTCAAACACCGTTTGAGCCCAAGATGCCGAGCAGTCTGAACCACTGCTGGATTGACGACATCCTGGCCGCCGGGATCGGCGGTTTGCTACTCCCCTTATCTAAACCTTATGCATTCAGCTTCTGCTTAGCGAGATTTGCCAGTTCACTGAACGCCTGTTGATCGTTGACCGCCAAATCGGCCAACATCTTGCGATTGATATCGACACCAGCCTGCTTCAATCCGTACATCAAGCGACTGTATGACAAGCCATTGTTGCGGGCAGCCGCATTAATTCTCGTGATCCAGAGTTTCCGAAAGTCCCGTTTCCGTTGCCGCCGGTCCCGGTAAGCATACATATAAGACTTCATCACTTGTTGCTTCGCCGTTCGAAACAGACGGTGTTTCGAACCAAAATAACCACGTGCCAGTTTCAGCACCTTTTTCCGCCGGCGGCGGGTTACAGGGCCACCTTTTACACGTGCCATGCTCTATCCCTCCATTCACGATTTTCTTGTTGTCCTTTGTCAAATCCGCATCAAGTTTGATGTGAGTATTTATTTATTGTACAACAGTTGTGAAATGCGTTTCGCGTCTCCCTGGCTGACCACAACGGAACGTCCAAGTCGACGCTTGCGACCAGATGGTTTTCCGGACAGTAAATGGCTGAGATTGGCGCGTCGGCGGATCAGCTTCCCCGTACCGCTTTTTTTCAGTCGCTTCGCCGCCCCGCGATGGGTTTTCATCTTCGGCATGACAGGAACTCCTTTCAGCATCTAAAATTGCATGACAATGACGACGTGCCGTCTCATTGACTCTTCGGCGCCAGAATGATCATCATACTGCGGCCTTCCATATTGGGTTTCTTCTCAACCACGGCCAGATCCCCGACATCCTCAATGACCCGTTCCAATACCCGCCTTCCGATATCAGAGTGTGTAATCTGCCGGCCGCGAAACCGAACGCTAACCTTCACTTTATCCCCATGCTGCAGAAACTTCACGACGCTTTTCAATTTGGTCTGAAGATCATGTTCTTCAATCGTCGGGGACAGGCGAACCTCTTTGATCGTAATGATCTTCTGGTTCTTACGGGCCTCTTTTTCACGTTTTGACTGTTCGTAGCGAAATTTCCCGTAGTCCATGATCCGACAAACGGGAGGCTTGGCTTGGGGAGCCACATTGACCAGATCCAGATTCTTTTCCTCCGCAATCCGCAACGCTTCTCTCAGAGGAACGATGCCCAATTGTTCCCCATTAGAATCAATCAGGCGCACCTCACGTGCCCGAATGTTTTCATTGACCAAAAAATCCTTGCTAATACGTGCCACCTCCAGCATGTATTGGCCAAAATATGCGACGACCAATAAAAAAAGGGTGTCAAAGCACCCTTGTTCTCCTACTCATGAATCGGCCGTATTCATGAAAACCTGGCAACTGTCATCCGACGTTGGCAGGTGAGAAGCAGGTGCTTCTACTTGACGTTAACAGCATACCGAATGCTTCACTAAGTATAAGCTGAATCACCTATTATTGTCAACACATACCACGCGACGACGATAACATGTATCTCATCAGTAGTCATGCCGCCTCCCACAAAACGAAAAGAGACGAACGATCAGCGCAAATGTTCTTCCAGTTGCTTGCGAATATGTGGTGGAATCGGTTCCGGTTTTCGATACGCAAAGTTGTAGTTGACGTATGTACATTCTCCCCTGGCCCGCAATTCACTGTCTTGATGCAACTCTTCTGCCAGTTGAAAACTTGTATTGCCGATCTTCTTGACCCAGGTTCGCACCTCCACTTCCCGCCCGTAAAATGTTTCTTTCAAAAAATCGATGTTCATGTTAACCAGAACCAATTTCCAATCCTGAAAAGACAAATCAGGTGTAAACAGGCGAAATATTTCCTCACGCCCTGCTTCAAACCAAATCGGAATGGTCGTGTTATTGATGTGACCGACTCCGTCAGTCTCAGATACACGTGGACGAATCCTCGTGACAAACATAAATCAATCCCCTTAAACATATTTCCTCGCCTTATCTTCAAGTCAAGTATAATATATTGTGAAAAGCAAAAACAGCCGCACGTCACATCGGGCAGCTGTTTTTCGGGAAAAAAGCACAGTTATTCACACCCATTCTACGCAATGGATGAGGAATCCGCCACGTCATGTTTGTTCAACTGTTGCAAGATTTGCTCCATTTTCATTTCCAGTTGCGCCAAGCGCCGGTCTTGTTCGGCCAAGCGCTTGTTAACCACATGGGCAAACTCTTGCATCATTCGATCCAATTGACCATCTTTGCGTCGTTCCAATTCCTTTCCACGATTGTTCGAATAGGATTGGCGCTTCATAAACCACTCCAAGACCAACCTGTTGGAAGGATCACCGCTGATCACCCGCATGAAGACGTCCTTGATCGTCTCTCGCTTCCCACGCACCCCATGATCCTTACCGTACAAAAGGTGCTCTTCGATGATCCGCTGAATGTCTGGATTGTTTGGCCCGCCGCTTTGCCGATAAAAGGCTTCGATCCGTTCTCTCATCGTCAGGCTTTCTTGTTCATGCGTCAGAATGTCTTGGTCGTTTGCCATTCTATCCCTCCCACGCTCAAAACTTTAAACCAACGTTCGTCGCTTCCTGTGCCACCAGGACCGTATGACCATCACCCCCACAAATAGCAAGACCGCCACAACCAAACCAACCATGAATCCACCCGGAAATACCTCAATCGCTCCAGACTGGGCCAGCACACTGAAGCTGATCATCATGCTGGAGACAATGATGGCCAGAGAAACCCGGTTAAAAATGGTCAGCAGCGTATTGCGGGTGGTCGCATCCATCTGAATCCGGATATTGAGTCCCATCTCATTCCAGAACAAATGTTCGAGAAATTTGTTGAGCCGCCGAGGAAGCGTCCCAAGCAGTTTTCCTGTTTCTTGGACGAGACTGGCATTTGAGCGGTAATTAAAGCGCTTTCCTAAAATCGACTCCATGACCTGAACATCGGCGCTCTCCACCACCGTATGGTAACTGATTTCAGGACACAGCCAGCGGGCCGTTCCTTCCGTCGCGGAAAATCCCTTGGCCCAAAGGGCCAGTCCGTTTGGAATCTTGCAATAGTTGGCGACACCGATGCGAATTAAGTGAAGCACCAAGGCCCCCCAGTTGTATTTCATATCCCCCTGCTCGCTGTTGACATAATGAATCATCATCGAACGCAACTGATCCCGCAATTTCACCGGATCGGTATAAATGGTCGGTTCGATGATGTCCATCGCACATTCGGTCGCATCTTCCGCCTGGTTTAACCGGATATGCATCAACATCCGGAAAATGGCTTGCGCGTGAAGTACATCCATTTTCCCAGTCATGCCCCAATCAATGACCACCGCTTTTCGTGTCTTGCGATCGATCAGGATATTGCTGCCGTGCGCATCGGCATGGTAATGGCCGTTAGCCATCGACAAAATGTAATAATGCGCCAAATCCAGCATCACTTTCAAACGTTCTTCAAAAGTGTAAAAATCGACAGGAAATTCCTTAATCGTCCAGCCATCGATAAATTCCATCACGAGAATGTGCTTTGTCGCAAGGTAAACTTCCGGAACGCCAATCCACTCGAAATCGCTTTCATATTGACGATGTTCATCCATCGTCCGCGCCTCGGCCCGCATGTCCAGTTCCTTGAGGGAGCTGGAGTAATAATCCTCGACCAATCCCGTCAGGTCTAAAGAGGCACGCAGTTCCTCAGGTAACAGGGCATTGAGCCGCTTCACCAATTTCTTGATCACCACGATGTCAGTTTGAAACAGCTTCTCCACAGTCGGGCGAACCACTTTCACTGCCACATCTTCGCCAGTTTTCATCTTGGCCCGGTAGACTTGTGCCAACGAAGCGGAGCCTAATGGACGGGGATCAATCCATTCAAATGTTTGGAGCCCGTCTGGAAGCTCTTCTTCCAACGTAAGCTGCAAGTAGCCAAACGGGAGAGGCGGTACCTCATCCAACAATTTTTCCAGCTCACGGGTGACTGGTTCGGGAAGGATGTCTTGCCGTGTTACCAAAACCTGCCCCAACTTGATAAAGGTGGGCCCCAGTTCTTCAAACGCCTCCCGCAACTTTATCCCCAACTGACGCAAGCTCTCCTCTTCCGTTTGATTCCGTTTTTTTCTGGAAAACAACGAAATGAGGCGGTTCTGCTGAAAAAAGTAGCCCAGGCCATGCTTTGCGATCACCATGAAAATCTTCCGCTGCCTGGAACGGGGATGGATGGCGCGCTTCTCGCGTTCAATCTCCTGGTGTATTGCTTTTAATTGCTCGGCTGATACGACCGCTTCCTGCTCCTTCTCCAGAACAACCGCCACGATCGCCTCCTCCTTCCTGACCCATCCCTTTCTCACATCAAGCTTCGATAAGATCCTCCCGTCCAATCGATTTCAAATATTCGATATAACGCGGATAAAAAGAAGCTAAATGTGGAAGCACTTGCAGCGCCGTCATGAACATGCCGCTCGCCTTGATTTGCTGAGTGGCCATCGCCTGTGTAAGATCCAACTTTCCTTGCCAGAACTGGTTGGCCACCGCCGCATCCATCTCAAAACTCATCTCTGGATTCAGATCTGTCTCGCTAAATACTGACTCAATCCCATTTTCACCTTCCACCCAGGTGATGATGGCATCCGGTTGATGGTAAATAAATTGGGCAATCGCGTCATAATCACCTGAGACCGATGCCTTGTATGTGGAAAGGATGGCTCTGGCCGGTACAGTGTTCTTCATCTTCTCAAAGAAACCGCCAAATATATCATATAACTCTTGTGCTGTCTGAAATTCTGGCACAGAAATTCCTCCTTCCAATGATGAAAAAAGAACATTTGATTCATTGAACGGATGATGAAAGATGCCCTTCCCCAACGGTTAAAACCAGATTGGGAATAACAATTTTTTTGGCTTGCAAACGATGCGCATTCAGCTTCAGCTCTTCAGCATCAAGCCTGGCCCCCAAATCAAGCAAAGATCCCAGAATGATCAATAGATTTCTCTCAGGTTCTGTGTCCCAGAAATCACGCAGTGTTATAGGAATGATACCCAAAACCCTTGCTGTCATTTCTTTCGCATATAATTCAGAAACCTGTGTTTCAAGATCACGGTAAAAGGGCGTTGTGCCGGTGATTTGCACTTCATCCGATGGATTCCTTGTCGTAATCTGGATGTGAAACCGGGTGCCATCGGAAGTCGTCAAGTTTTTGTATAGGTTCATTCCCCGCAATGTCACATTTTCCAGGCCGATCTCGGCCTGCGGCTCTGATCGTCTTTCCGAGGTTTCATCATCCACCTTACCTACTGTCAAGTTATATCCTTTCAGAGAATGAACCTCGATGACAAATCCTCCAACCTGAGGCTCTTTTGGAAACGGACCTGGCGCAAATTGAAGCTGAAGCAACTCATCCTCCGGCAATTCTTCTTCTGGCTGCACCTCATCGGGAGGCAATTCTCCCTCGCTGGGAGGTGTGTCATCCTCATCAGGAGGAACTTGACCCTCATCGGGTGGAGCTTCGCCCTCATCAGGAGGGGCTTGACCCTCATCGGGTGGGGCTTCGCCCTCATCAGGAGGAACTTGACCCTCATCGGGTGGAGCTTCGCCCTCATCAGGAGGAGCTTGACCCTCATCGGGTGGGGCTTCGCCCTCATCAGGAGGAGCTTGACCCTCATCGGGTGGGGCTTCACCCACCGGATTCTCCTGTTCGTCAGGAGTGGGAGAGTCTCCTGGATTGTCATCTGGATTATCGCTCGGAACTTGTTCTTCTGGCGCTGTTCCATCTGCGCCCTCATCTGATGTTTGGAGTGATTGGACTGGTACAACAGTTTTCGCAAAAACAGGGACGGCATAAACCCCCCCGGAAACCGTTAGAGCTCCAGAGAAAATGAGCGACGTCAGCACGATACCACTAAACAAACACCTCGTTCCGCAGGAAAAAGTCCAACCCTTTGTGCAGCTCCGTTTCTTCACAATTCCCCCTCCCCGTCAAAAACATCTCCTGCTTCTTTTTTCCGAGAATAAGTCTTAAGAATAAGTCTAAGCACACCGCTATCATGGATGACCTGAAAAATCGTTACCTCTCTGAGTCCTCCTGAGAAGCTGCCTCCTGAGAGGCTGCCACTTCACCCACCACCACGCCATCGCCAATTTTTTGCCCAACCTGTGCATCTGGCTTTTCTTGACCCACGTCCACCTCCTGAGTACTCTGTGGCTGGTTGACGGGATGACGCCAAGCAGCAGTGAGACTACCTGATAATATTCCTAGCAAACCACCGACAACCAACCCTCCTGCAGCGCCTACAAAGGACAATATTGAAAAAAAGATCAGGAGTCCACCGAGCACCGGAGAAAATTGGGGATAAATGAGAGGAAGCACCGAAACGACTAGCATCAGAGCGCCAATGACCATGCCAGCCCACATCAAGCCGCTGCCGGGAAGGAACAACAATGGCGCCACGTTAATGCCCACCCATAACACCAAGCCTCCGCTCAAGATACCGAGTAAGCTTGCAAAGAGCGGGCGGTTGTGGTTACGGGAAAAAATGATGCCGGGCAATAACGCAAAGAAACCAGCAACAAGAAAAGGTAGCGTAAAATAGAGAGAGCCTTGTAACCAAGTTCCTTTTTCGGTCATTGCAGATGCCAGTTCAAAGCCAAGCCAAGCACCGAATAAACTCAAAAGGAAAAAGAGGCTTATTTCACCCCGGTATGCAATATACCACCTTGCCTTTTGAAGACGGGAAATAACAAATGCCCATCCTGCCGCAAACCAAACCACGCCCCACAGGACACCAAAGAACGTCCCAAGATGAGAGGAACCCATCCAGGCATACACATGCCCACCAAGGAACATGCCTGGGAGGATTCCTGCCACCCCGGCGTGAATCGCCCTGCGAAAGCGTTCGTAACGCTGCCCCAGCCATGCCAACAAACCACCCGTCAAGAGAAGACCTGCTAAAGCATAGATCCCGGATCCGGTCAATGAGCTCCGCAAGATAATGCCGCCCAAAAAACTGCCAATCAATAAACCAGATAACCCCATTTGTACATATGAACTAACGCTTCGTAACACGGGCAGTCCCCCTCAGGTCTAAAACTGAACCCGCAAACGGTTTTCATCACGAGGATGTGGAAAACCCATGACAGCCGGACATACGCTGACAAGCGCTGTCATGGGTCGAAACTCCGCTCCATAAAAATGAGAAGAACGAACTTAGAAATCTCCGCCAATCAATTGCCCATTGGCGTTATAAGCCTTAATTTTCAACTTCATCCCTGGAATGGCGATGGACTGAGTGCTCAAAGCATGTGCGTTCAGCTCGGGGTTGGTCAGTTCCATCGTATCAGCCGTCAATCCCAATTTATTCAACGGGTTTTCGCTATACTTCTCATTGACTTCCATAGAAGAAAACTCAGCACGATCAGCCACCATGCCGGTAATTCGCATATTCACTCCTTGACCTTGAACATCCTGGGTGGCAATGATTTCAACGAGAACCTTATGAATACCATAGTTCCCCAATGACCCCGAAACATCCAGTTCTTTCGAAAGATTCATACCTTTAATCGTTACACTATCCAGCTCAACCCCGGCTTGCGGCCAAAGTGACTTTTCCGATGTCTCACCAATAGCCGGGCTGAGCTTGAATCCGCTGCCGATAATTTCGTCGGCCGCAACGACAAATCCGCCAATCCCGGCCAATGGGAATGCCGCAAAAACAGTTCCAGTAAAGAGCAGGGCAGCCAGCAGCGCAATCAGCGCGGCGTAACCCACACCGCCCATGATCAAAAAGCGTTTCCGGTCAATGTGCAAAACACCCATCGTTTAACCCCTTTCTTGACTTCATTTTTAAAACGCTTACTTTTTTCAAGCACATTCAAAACGCTATCCTTTTGACATCACCTCCATTTCACCAAACTCTCGTTGCTACTGTCATTGCTGTCATCGGTGTCACGTTGCTGCCACAAATTTACTTCGTACTTTTCATATAATGCTTTATCTTTTGTTTCCTACAACGAATTATAAAATGTTGCTATTTTGTAAACAATCCCCTCAATTGAGGGGATTTATCCATGATTGAAGCGAAAAAAATCCGTCATTTTGTCGAAACATGAAAATAAAAAAATAGGAGCCTGAACCGGCTCCTGCTCAGATTCCTAACTCTCGTGAACGGGAAGTAGCCGCCTTGACCGCCTCCCGCAAAGCTTCGTGAAAGCCGCACTCGGCAAGACGGGACAAACCGGCCATCGTCGTGCCCCCAGGCGATGTCACCCGTTCCCGAAGCACCTCTGGCCGCTCACCGCTTTCTTCCAGCATCCTGGCAGCGCCAATAAAGGTTTGCCGACTTAACTGACGGGCTATCTCAGAGGGCAAGCCCAACTCCATTCCGGCTTTTTCCAGGGACTCAACCATCGCATAAAAATAAGCCGGGCCACTGCCGGCCACACCCGTCACCGCATCCATTTGCCACTCCTCGACCCAGACAAGCTGGCCCATGGCTCGGAATATTTTTTCTGTCCAGCGCTTCTGTTCTTCTCCGGCACAACGCCCCAAGCAGGCGGCTGTCGCCGAGTAACCTACAGCCGCTGACGTGTTTGGCATCGCGCGGATCACAGGAATCGGCAAGCCGCTTTGTTTCTCCAGCCAGGCCGTGGATATGCCAGCAGCAACTGACAGCAGCGTCTGGCTCGGGCTCAGATGTGGCCGGATCGCCGTCATGGCTTCCGGCATATCTTTGGGTTTCATTGCCAGTACCAAATGACTGCACCGTGTCAAAAAAGCCTCTTTGTCTGTCTCGATCTGGACACCGTGACGCTCTGCCAATTGCTTCAAACGGTCGCGGTTGTTGCGGTTTGTCACAATGATCGACTCCGGCAAGTATATTCTGTTTTTCAGCAACCCAGCGATCATCGCCTCAGCCATCGAACCGGCGCCTAAAAAGCCAATCGTTTCATTCCCATCCAACGCCTTCTCCCCCTTTACGTTGTTTCCAGTCACCGCAAAAATTGAAAAAGCCCCGGTACCATATCGTCCGGGGCCACCTGCCTACTGCCGGATTTGTCCATCACCCCGCACCACATACTTGTAAGTGGTCAGGGCTTCCAGTCCCATCGGCCCGCGCGCATGCAATTTCTGCGTGCTGATCCCGATTTCCGCGCCAAAACCAAATTCAAACCCGTCGCTGAATCGCGTCGAGACATTGTGATAGACGACGGCGGCATCCACATCGTTTAAAAAGCGTTCAGCCTCTTTTATATCAGAGGTCACGATCCCTTCCGAATGTTTCGTGCCGTACCGATTGACATGCGCGATCGCTTCATCCGGGCTTCCCACCACCTTGACCGCCAAGATCGTGTCCAGGTACTCTCTCGCCCAGTCTTCCTCTGTTGCCTCAAGCATCGTCGGAACCAACTTGCGGGCAACAGGACAACCCTTTAACAACACGCCTTTCTCCTCCAACTTCTCCGCCAGCTGAGAAAGGTGCGCAACCGCCCATTCATGATCAACAAGTATCGTTTCGATCGCATTGCAAACACTGGGCCGTTGCGTCTTGGCATTGACGGCGAGCGAAATGGCCATTTCTGGCACGGCTGAGCGCGCGATATAGAGGTGACAATTGCCCACGCCTGTTTCGATCACCGGCACTTTTGATTCATTCACCACCCGCTGGATCAAACCTGGACCGCCACGCGGGATTACCACATCCAGGTACCCACGCAACTGCAACATCTCCTGCACGGCTTGCCGATCGGTCGATGCAACCAGCTGAACCGCATCTTGTGTCACGCCTGCCTGCTGCAACCCTTCTTGCAAGACAGCAACCAGCAGGCGATTGGAAGACACTGCATCACTTCCGCCGCGCAACATCACCGCATTGCCGGTCTTCAAACAAAGCCCCGCCGCATCAACCGTGACATTGGGCCTCGATTCGTAGATCATTCCTACCACACCCAAAGGTACGGTCACCTTCTGCAAGCGCATGCCATTGGGCCGCTCCCATTCACCGAGCACTGCCCCCACCGGATCTGGCAAAGCGGCGATTTGGCGCAAACCTTCGGCCATTGCCTGCACCCGCTCCGGTGTCAGACGCAGCCGGTCCATCAGACTTTTAGACATCCCGGAAGACTCGCCACGCTGCAAATCCTGCGCATTGGCCGCCAGAATCTCCTCTTGTCGACGCTCCAACATCTCCGCCATGGCGTAAAGCGCCCGGTTTTTTTGATCTGTCGTGTATGAGGCCAACTGCCGAGAAGCGATCCGCAGCCGCTCTGCTTGACGGATCAATTCCTCTCGCATGAATTCTCCCCCCTGTGGTCGCTATTCATGTCATTTTCAAGACTCTCCCGACCTACCAACAACACCAACTGATCCCGATGGATGACCGGTTCAGCGGGTATGTTTAGCTGCGTTTCGATATCCTTGGAACGCATTCCCTTGAACTGCTCCAATTGTTTGCTGGAATAACGGGTGATTCCTTTTCCGATCGGTTCCCCCCGATGTGTGACCAGCACCACCTCGCCAGCTGCAAATTGCCCCGATACCGTGCGAATCCCTGAAGCGAGCAGGCTCTTCCCGTGCGTCAAAAGCGCCTCCGCCGCTCCGTCATCCACATCCAACCTTCCTGCCTCCTGTGTCATAAAGCGGAGCCACTGTTTTCGATTCGGCAATGGCTCACCGGAAGCGCCGAAATAAGTACCTCTGGCCCGACCATGATAAGCATCGCGCAAAACGCCCAGTCGGTCTGCACGGCCCAAAAATACGGGTACGCCAGAAGCAGCGGCAATTTTCGCCGCTTCCACCTTGGAACGCATCCCGCCAGTTCCGAACGGACTTCCCGCATCCCCTGCCATCTGTTCAATCTCCGGTGTGATGTGCGGCACATCGCTGATCAGTTTTGCTCCAGGAACTTCGTGCGGATTGGCATCGTAAAGCCCATCCACATCGGATAACAGAATCAGCAAATCGGCCTTCATCATCCCGGCCACCAGCGCGGAAAGGCGGTCGTTATCGCCAAATGTCAACTCATCCACACTGACTGTATCGTTTTCATTGATAATCGGCAGGATCCGCTTGCGAAGCAATAGCGTCAGCGTATTAAAGGCGTTCACATACCGTATGCGGTCGGAGAAATCGCTCCGGTTCAACAAGATCTGCGCGGCAGTGATCCCATGCTGCTGCAGCCGGTGCGTATACTCTTCGATCAGGATGCCTTGTCCCACTGCAGCAGCCGCTTGACGCGCCGCAATGGAACGGGGACGCCGGCGAAATCCCAGCTTGTTAAAACCAGCCGCTACGGCCCCTGAAGATACGAGGAGCAACGACACCCCATCCCGGTGCAATCCCGCCAGTTCATCAACGATATGTTGCAATTTTTTCCGATCCAGCCCCCCAGACGGATTGCTCAAGGAACTGCTTCCCACTTTTACGACTACCACAGCCACGCCAAATCCACCTCAATGATGACTCATCCTCTTCATAGCATAGCCAATCAAAATGATAAAAGCCTCTCCCATCCCTGAGGACGAAAGAGGCTCTTCCGCGGTACCACCTGGGTTGACCATGCCTGATGGCTGGTCCACTTTCACGTTGATAACAGGAACGCCTGAATCTGCTCATCGCAGTCCGCTCATGAGGCGGGTTCGACCGTTTGTCCTCCTTTCAGCCGGGGAAGGACTCTCTGGCAGTCGGTCTACTATTCCTCGTCATCGCGTTTGTTTATTCGCTTATACCAGTTTCATCTTATCTGTTCATCGGAAGATTGTCAATCTGGTTCCATGTTATGGCGCCACCCAAGGGTTCCACCCAGGCATCATCGCCGCTGCCTTTTGCAGGATTTGCGCACGTTCTGCAGCCAAAGTGTCGGCCCAATTCGGCTGAACGGCAGCGGCTGCATCAATCGCCGCTTGCATGTCAACAGGGCCCGCATTCGCGACAGTGGCGATCACTTCTTCTGTCGCCGGATTAATGACGTCAAATGTTTCCCCGGACGCACTCTCTGTCCAGTTGCCACCGATAAACAAGGAATAATGTCCTAATTCTACATTCATATACCCTTTCTCCTTCCATTGACGTATCTTTCTTATCAAAAAAGAAGGACAATCTACCTTTCTGTTGAGCTTAAAGGTGATGTCCTGTTCATCAACATGATAACTTGAAATTTAGCCGATAGATTCAACAGCCTCCATAGAAGGAAGTGAATAACTGGAGAGGCATTGATCGACAAGCTGATCGGCTTCTTTGAAATCGAAATATCTGAATGCTTGGCCTTTGACAATGAAAGGCGCTCCACCATAAAACATCTCATACAGATGATGGCGGCCAGCAAATTCTGAACCGATGATATCCCAAGCTAGTTTATACAATTGCACCCTCTCTACCGCCGTAAACCCAGGAGACTGCACATATCGTTGCATGTCTTTGGCTGTCGCTTCATAAATGAGATCTTTATATGAAGATGGGAGTTGAATTAACCCTCCTCCCGCCAATTCCCGTACCAGCTGGAGAATGTTGGTATACAGTTCAGGTTGGAGAGCCATGGCGCTATAAAGGAAACGACGTTTAGGGACATAGGCTCCATATTCATTAGGCTGTGCAGCCGCCTCCGCAGCCAACAACAGTCCTTCAAAAACTGATATAAGTGAAACCAGTTCTCCTAACTGCCCTTGTACAGGGGGCATTTTAATCGTTCCCGTCATCGTCGCCATCCGCTTGGTTAATCCGGCAATAAATTGTAGTTTGCTGACCAAACGTGTCTGTGCTTGAATATTACCATACACATGAGCAGGTGTGTCAAAAAACTGTTTGTAAGTCAACTCGATATTTTTATAAACAAACACGTGTTCCCATGGTATAAAAACATCATCAAACACCGCTAGCGCATCCGTTTCATCAAAGCGTGTAGATAACGGATAATCATAGATGCTGGGTTTATCCACCGCGTAACCTCTTCTGACATACTGTTTCACGCCGGGCGCATTCACAGGCACAACCACGGATATCGCATAATTTTCATCTCCCGGACGAAGAGGACGAATATTCGTGAGCAATAGGTAGTCCGACAAGGCTCCGCTCGTCGCCAACATCTGAGCTCCACGAATGATAATCCCGTCAGCCGTTTCCTTATAAACACCCGCCGCCAAATACGGGTCTTCAAGTTCATGAGGAGGACGGCTGCGGTCAATTTGTGGTGGTACGATCACGTAAGAAACAAACAAATGATTGTCCCTGGCATACTCATAAAACTTAACGACATTTTCAGCGAAACGCTTCCCACCCTCGGCAAAAAGCGCAGCTGAAGCAGCAAAACCAGCCAAAAAGTTAGCAACATGATCCGGGCTGCGGCCGATCAAACCATAGGCAAGATCCGAGCTTTTCTTTTGCGCAATCCGTTTTGATCTCAGATCTTCTATTGATTTCGGAATCATATACGCTTTGTTAACAGGCTTCCCACTGCTTGGAGATATAAACGTCATATCGTTTGCAGGATCAGCCACAAAATCATACAGTCTTGCAATCGATTGGGCAATGCCCTCAAAAGCAGGATGTTTACTGACATCTTCGACGAGTTCGCCGTCGATGTATACTTTCCTTCCATCATTCAAGCTTTTCAAATAATCTTGACCCGTTCTCACGATTCGCCATCCTTTCTATCTTAATCTTGTATTAAAATAATCGTTTAAAATAATCGCTCACTAAGCCAGTTTGCGGTATTGACCGGAAAAGAAGCACAGGGGATCCCCTTGACCGATGATCAGATCGATCACTTCTCCAATGAAGATGGTGTGATCACCGGCTTCCACTTCCTGAACCACTTTGCAATTCAAATTGACGAGTGCACCATTAAGAAGCGGCGCACCAACTTCAGGCATCTCAAATGAGAAATTGGGTTGCCGTTCAAGAGGCTGATTTGCGAACATTTTGGAAATATCAACCTGTTCTTGATTCAATATGTTTACCCCGAAATATCCTTCATCCCGAATTAAATTCAAACTTTTGGCGCGATGGTCGATACATACGAGCACCAGAGGGGGTGTTAAGGATACTGAGGAAAAAGCATTTGCCGTCATACCATGGACATCATTACCATTCTTCACGCTAATGACTGTAACGCCGGTGGCAAAGTGTCCTAAAGCGTTTCTAAATTGTCTCGTATCAAAACCTATCTTTAAACCTCCTTACTTAAAATGATTTTGTTAGATCATGCTCACGACAATCCAAGTAAGCAAATATCATGCCAACAGACCCATAGCTCTTTTTTTGGCGTGATAGTTTGATAAAGCCCGATGCGCGCCTCTCAAGCATGTCGTTTTTGAAAATAAACATTTCACAATTAAAATTTGGCATTAAAATTTAGCGTATGGATTTAACACCTTAACAAGAGGCACGAAAGATTGTCATATAGTACATAACTAATATTTGTCGTTCTTGAAAACAAACTTTTCATCGATGAATAAATTGTTGCAATCATGGCATCCATTAATCCCATCAAGGATGAACTATTGCACCCATTGGACCAAAAAAAGAGACAGCTGCGGATATGCTGTAATGAGATAAAGCGCAACTAAACTCACAAGTATAAATGGAAGAAGTCCTGGAACGATTTTTGCAATCGGCGCTTTCAATGTCGCCGAAGCGACAAATATGTTAAGACCAAACGGAGGTGTATACATCCCAATCGCCAAGTTCACGGTCACAATGATTCCAAAGTGAATTGGATCCACTCCCATTTCTGTCACAACGGGCAAAAACAAAGGGGTAAAAATAAGGATGGCTGAATTGGGTTCGATAAACATACCGACAATCAGCAAGATCACATTGATCATCAAAAGTACGATCAGTGGCGATTGAGTCATACCGTGGATCCAGTCCAACAACATTTGCGATACTTGATTGATCGATAAAAAGTAAGTGAAAAACGATGAAGCAGCCACGAGAATAAAAATTTTTGCCGTCAGAAGGCATGAATCTGTCGCCACCTGCATGATTTCTTTCATGCTAGTATCACGGTACACCAAAACAGAAACCAAGATGGTGTAAACCGCGGCAATGGCTGCCGACTCCGTCGGCGTGAATATCCCTGAGTAAATTCCACCGATAATGATGATCGGAACGCCAATCGGCCAAGCAGCTTCTCTCGTGACCTGCCAAAAATGACGACTCTCTTCTCTATACTCTACGATTTTATTCTTCCACGCATAAAACAAAACATAGATAATCAAAAAGATCCCGAACAAGACACCGGGAATGACGCCAGCAATAAACAATTTTCCGATTGAAGCATTGGCAGCAATACCGTATAAAATCATCCCGATACTGGGAGGAATGATCATAGATAGTGCTCCGACAGAAGTGATCAGTCCAAGAGAAAATTGATCACCGTATTCTTTTTTCATATATGGATACATGATTTTCCCCATGGCGGCGACTGTCGCAGGGCTGGAGCCAGATATCGCCCCGAATAAGTTCGCGGAAGCTACCGTCGTAACTCCCAAACCTCCTCTGACCCTACCAATGAAAAGACTGACCCAATTGATCAACTTGTTAACCATACCTTGCCGCGACATCATTTCAGCAGCAAAGATAAAAAATGGAACAGCCATTAATGCAAATTTATCCAAAGAACTATACATATTTTGAACAATCGTTGTAAATGGCACTGGAACAAAAAACAGGACAGCTATCAAGGAAGAGGTTAAAAATGCGATATAAATGGGGACACGGATCAGCATTAAAAACAGCAAGAAAAAAATCATGATGATTAAATCAATCATGTTTCGCGGCCTCCCGATCCATGATCACTCTCTTTGATCACTCTCGTTTTTAAGGTTTCATTGAACATGGTCAGAATAGTAACGACGGCCCCAATTGGGATTGAGGCCATCACAAGATAGAGAGGAATCAGACCATCCTGGCTCCTTTGCCCAAGGAGGTACAAATCCACTGTCAATTGAAAACCAAAATAGATCAGAAACAATGAAACAACCACTGTCAAACACTGGTTCAGTCGATCGAGCACCGTTTTCCAACATTCCGGAACAAAATCATACAGCAGCCCCAAGGTCAAGTGCTCGTCACCCGAAAACACAAGACCTGTGCCAAGAAAAACGATCCAAATGATGAGATAAATCGTAACCGGCTCTGCCCAAATGATGGATGTATCGGTGAAAGTTCTAAGAAAAACGTTAATAAATAATAATGATAAGGTAAAAAGGAGACTAATACCGAGCAGTATTCTTAAAATACTGACCATCCTATCTACCGTTTTTATAAATATTTTCAATCGCATCCAACCCCCCTTGCGCCGTTACTGGGAAATTTTATCCACAACCTCTTTCATATCCGGATATTGCTCCACAAATTGGTCGATAACAACCTGTGCCCGTTTCTTCAGTTCGTTCAGAAACGCTTCATCAGGCGTAGAAATCTGAATTTTATTGCTCTCCTGGATTGCTTTCAACTTTTCATCGTACACCTGAAGCTCTTTCTCCACTTTCAAGGAAACTAATTCCTTGGCTGTGTCGCTAAGTGCTTGTTGATACTCTTCCGGCAGTTTGTCAAACCACTCTTTATTCACATAAAACACATCGATGATGGGTCCATGATTGGTCATGAGCATATATTTTTGGACCTCATATAGATTCAAATCGTGTATTGTGCCGATATCGTTGCTTTGCCCATCAACAACCCCATTTTGCAGAGAACTGTATAATTCCGACAGAGCTATAGCTACCGGATTGGTCCCCCATTGTTTAAACAGTTCCAGTTGAACAGGCGTGCCCATCGTACGGAATTTTTGTCCTTTTAACGCGTCGAAGTTATCGAGCGGCAAGTTAGAAGTCATCACCTGCATCCCTAAAGGCCATAACGCCAATCCTTTGATTCCTTTTTCTTCCAAAGGCTTCATAATCGCATCTGCCGTTTCTCCGGATACCACTTCTTCAATGTGTTTCAGATCTTTCCAAATAAACGGAAGATCCACAACGCCGATCTTGTTTTGAACCCCGCCGAAAAATGCCGTCGGTTGAATGGCAGCTTCAACGGTCCCAAGAGGCACAGCCTGCAACAATTGGTTATTATCACCCAGTTGATTGGAAGGATAAAGCTCCACCTTGATATGACCTTCTGTTTTCTCCTCGATGCGCTTCTTGAATTCTTCCAACACTTGATGCCTCGGACTATCCGTACCCAGCGTATGGCCAACCCTCATCACATAGGATTTATCAGATTCATTCTCGTTTACCTGTACATTTTCTGCTCCTGAACACGCTGCTAAAAAGAGCGTCAGCAAGAACATAACACACGAAAATACAATTTTTGATGTTTTCATAATTACACCTCCAATTGTTTTTACTCGACTCTTTCGATACCGTGATTTAAACCAACATTGTTCATTTTTCGCCACAAGGTGGTCATACTGATTCCTAGTTTCTCTGCCGCTTTCTGTTTGTTGTAACGAGTCTCGATCAGCGTTTGTTCGATCAACCTTCTTTCAACGGAGCGGATGGTGTCGTCCAGAGTCTGATGAGACGCTGGAGACAGTACCTCTTCCATTACTGGAGGGTTGTTTCTTTCAAAAATGTAATCCGGTAAATGTTCCTGTCGAATTTCTCCGTGATCTACAAGATTCGCAATTCGTTCAATACAATTTCGAAGCTGCCGAACGTTTCCAGGCCAGTGATATTTGGACATGATTTTTAACGCTTCAGGAGAACAGGCCGTAATTTTTTTGCTGAACAAGAGATTAAACTCCTCGATGAACCGATTGACCAGGGCCGCTAAGTCATCCATCCTTTCCCTTAGCGGCGGTATTTCTACTTCTAAGACATTGAGGCGATAATATAAATCCTCCCTAAATTTTCCTTCATTCACCAATTCCTTAAGATTCTTATTCGTTGCCGCAATGACGCGAACATCCACCTCCTGGCTCTTCGTGCTGCCAAGAGACATCACTTCCTTATCCTGCAACACTCTCAAAAGACGCGTTTGCAACTGCAGATCCATTTCTCCAATCTCATCCAAAAACAGCGTCCCCTGGTTTGCCTCCACAAACAATCCTTTTTTTCCGGTCGGACTGCCCCCTGTAAACGTTCCAGGCTCATATCCGAATAAAATACTTTCTATTAAACTGGCTGGTATAGCCCCGCAGTTAATGGCAATAAATTTTTTTTCCGCCCGATCACTGGCATTGTGAATCGCATGCGCAAACAGTTCCTTTCCCGTTCCAGATTCGCCTATCAGCAGCACTGGAGAACTACTGTTAGCAACTCTAGAACAAAACTCTTTTACTTTTTGAAATCTGGGACTATCACCAATGATGTCATCAAAGGTGTATTTGGCATAACCCTTGTCCCTTTTCTCCGCGTCTTTATCTTTGACGCGAAGGTTGCTAAGCTCCAACCCCACCTCTCGCGTAATCGGGATCAACACGCTTTTAGCGCCAGGCACAACGGATGATTTAACCACCTGCGACTTAAAAAGTGACATTGCCCTGTAAGCATCTTGATTGATCTGTCCAACGACATTTTCATTAATGGTTCCGTCTTGATTGACGCTATGCGTAATCTGGCCTACTTCGTTAAACAGGGATGCCTCGCTTCCCAGAACATCGGCGATCAAACCGAGAGAATCCTCCAGCGACATTTGCAACTGTTGCTGTTTCTGCTTTTTTCCATCATCTGTCACAACCAGAGCGTAATCACCAATTGGAATGGCCCATATTTTAGCCCCTTTAGACAATTCGGAAGGGCCCGAGAGCACTCTCTGTTCCTGAATGGCTTTAGCCGCAAGGTCAAGCCTGCGGTTTTCCAAAGTCGTGATCGAATTTCCGGATGAATCGATCACTTTGATACGAATTCCATCCTTGTCGGTAATAGCAACGAAACCGTCCGTCAATTTCGCAAAAATCGGAGCTGAATTGATCAAAATCTCTTCAATCCCTTTCATGCTCCTTCACCCTTCCTGAATAAAGGTGAAAATGGCATAATGGGAGCCTTGTTTAAACCAAACCGTCTTCTTTTTTGGCTTCCGCAACCGTCAATCCACCAACTCTCGCGTTTAATCTTCCGCGATTGGCGACACAACAAATCACGGCAATTTCGTCTGGAAGCGGAGCATCATGAAGCGTCAACGTCATCGTATCGTAATTCGACCGTACATAGAGAGCATCTTTATAAGCCAGCGGAACATCAATGCTCGCTCCAGCGGTTGCTCGCTTCGTCGTCGATGATATCCAAGCCTTACCTCCACCTACCGCTTCCCTCAAAACGTTTCCGAACACGGTGGTAATCATTGCCACGCCATGTTCCTGTTCGCCTGCCGTACCGACAACTGCTGCTTTCCCATAACTTTCTACTTCATATTCGCCCATCGCTTCAACGGCTCTTTTCGATATGATCCGGGCAATTTCTTGACTTTCTTCAATCAGCAAACTTAAATCTTCTTGATATTTCCCGGCAAATGGATTTTTGACGACCGCAATCGCCGCTACTTTTCGCAACGGTTTCCCATCGCTGCGCCCCATCTCAGTCATGATATCTTCCACTACGGTAAACATTTTTCGAATTTCCATCGCATAGATCTCCCCTTCTCTTTATGTTTTTTATCAATGATTGAGTCATTTATAGCGGAGCGTGAAAAGATTTTATTTTTTGATAGATGGTATAGCGGCCTTTAAACCAACTTTCCTGAGCCAGCTTGGTTCTCCAAGGAGAATTCCGCGCCTCTTTGCGCTCTTCGCAATCTAATACATTTACATTCGCCAAATAGTGAAGAGCTAGATGCGTCCAAGTTTCCGGTTCGCCACTAAAGATCCGATAACGGCGACATGCATGCCACTCCGGATTTTTCAGCAGTGTTGGAACATGATCTTGGATATACCATTCATCAAATTCACTCTCTCTTTCTTCAGGGACAGCAAACATCACCGCGTATAGGATGGGGGCCTCGTAAGGATCACCCACAAATGTTTGATTGATTTGCTCACTTATCAATTCCCCCGTATAACGGGTAAACCCCGAGACATTTTGCAACATCCACTTGGTCCGTTCACTTGGGTTTTCCTTAATCATGCGGTATTCCTCGCTTTGCAAAACCCCACGATGCTCCATCTCATATACCGCAAGATATCCCTTGGCATCAACATGCTTATATCGGCGGGCACAACAAAATCCAGGCACTTGCATGCGGATTGGGATGTGCTCTGTATCATACCATTCATTAAACTGATCTTCCCAGTTTATGCCAGGGGTCATTTCAGAGAATAAAACTGCAGGCTTCAATCCAAGTTCACTCCTCTATCATTCAGGTCCTTTCTTTTTTCATGAAAGATTGTTTATGTCCAGACAGATAACTTTTCCTGGATCACCTTTGCCATTCGAATCGCAGGCGGTGTATTACGGCTTTTTAAATATCGAAGTTCTCCACTTGTAAAACATGCGGAAATCCCTGGGATATCTCCATTTTCTATCGCATCCAACGCTTCCGTTTTACTACCGCCAAGCGGAGCATCAATCACGAGCACGTCCGCCGGGTTTCCCACCGCGATAATCCCGGCACTCAATCCGTATGCTTTTCCTACGTTTCCTGTAGCCGCAGCGATCATTTCCGCCGCTGGAGTTTTAGTCATCGAAGCCAATTCCACCACCGACTTTAACACGGCCAACGGCATCGTACCTGTTCCAGTCGGCGTATCACTCGCGATTAACACTCTTTCAAACTCTCCTGACTGTCTGGCTAACTCTACTGTTTTTATGGCAGATCGGAAATTTCCCGCTTGCACGATTTGCAAAGCGATCTTCGTATCAAAAATAATTCTTTCTAAGTCCGAATCAGAGAGCGCGGTTGGGCCACCGTTCACATGGCCGCTGATATCTGGGAGCATCTCCATCAGATCATCAGCGGTTACCGGCGAAGAACCTGGTATGGAAGCCCCGCCTGTATGACACATCACCTTAAAGCCATGCTTTTGCGCCGCTCTTACGATGTCAGCGGCATCTTTGGGCCGCGCGAAATCTCCAAAACCCGCTTTCGCCAACCATACTCCTTGTTTCTTCAACTCGATAAAATCCTCTTCCACGAGACCAGGCTCTATGATGACTGATCCGGCATGGACCGACATCCCACCAGGACGATAGGACTGAAAACAACGTTGCGCCGCCAGCGCCAGTGCCTTGACTCCTTCTGGATCCTTCGGGCGTCCAGGAGTGTGAACTTCGCTAGCCGTGATCGAACGGGTAATCCCGCCGTGTAGATAACTTTCCAAAAAGTCGACCGTTTTTTGCCTAGGGGTATAATCCCCAAAAACGATGTGCACGTGCGAATCGATCAAACCAGGGATGACCGTAGAGCCTTGGGCATCTAAAACGATATTGCAATCGGACAAATCCACGTCTTGGTTCCCCACATGAGTAATCACTCCTTTCTCCATGACGATGCATTCAGATGGAGTGATGGGATTTGTGAGATCGCCGGTAACAAGCGTGCCGATATTAATGATGGCCGTTTTCACTTTTGAACTCCTCCCTCAATTCAGATGTTCTATGCGGCATGGGAGAACTAGGAGATGCCACCTCATTCCACAGCAAGCAAAAATCATGCCAAACAAAGAATCAGTTGCTGCAACGATGATTTCTTTTCCGGGCAGCCAAGTGATAAATTAGTATTTATCTACCTTTTTCATCAAAATTTCATCATAAAAAGTTTTTTATAACAAAATATCTGTTTCTATAAATTTACTTGCATCAGGCACTAAATTATCAGACCTCTTCACATTTTTATTTCATAATTGATAAGTTTTATTTCACAATTGAAAAGATGCGGCACACGGCAAACTGGCATATGCATCTATTTGCCCACAACAAACAGAAAAGCCCCTGCAAGTTCATTACTCGCAGGGGCTCCCTTGCCCAAGGCAAATCATTAAAAGCCTCAAAATCTATAACTATAATTGAATTTCTTACAATGATAATATTATATTTTCAAAACTGCAATTGTCAATAGGATATCAGTTTGCTGTACTGTGTACTTCGACTGGTGATCTTCCTGCTTGTACTTGCTTCACACAGGATGCGGATCAATAGTAAGAATCATGCCAGTTGGCGTCATGGGCGTCGCGGGCAAGCTGATACACCCGGTGAAACTCCTTGCCCAGATTTTCCACTTGTGCCGCCCACGCCAGTCGCTCCTCCTTCTCTCGCCGACTGTGCGTCTTGATCAGTTCCTTCATCCGCTCAAACCCGTCCATTCCCTGTTCAAAAGCTTGATTCAGTCGTTCCACCGCGGGAAGCGCGCCTGTATGCTCCACCTGCTCCGGGTTCCCCTGATCGGCAGGGACGACAGACACCAGATCCCACTCGGAAGGGATGCCTCGCGCTGTTTTTTGCGCCGCTTCTCGAAACATGCCGCGCAATCGTTGTAACGCGTCTTGAATGTCCGCAGTGGCCTGCCTTATCTGCTGTGCCGTCTCTGTCAATTCAACGGGATGGTCGTGGTATTGCTGCTGCAGTTGGGTGAATCTTTCCCCCAATCGTTCCAACGATTGAAACAAATGACCGTACCAGGGATTCATAGCCTCGACACCCCTTTTTGGCTTACTGTGGACAAGAGCGTTCGGTTTTATACTCCGCCCCTCTCAGCCAGTCGAGAGGCAATCGTTTTGGCCGCCATCATCCCCTGGGCTGTGGCCGTCGAAATGCTGGAAAACTGCGGTCGGGTACATAGATCGCCAACCGCAAACACGTTTGCCACACCCGTCTCGCTCGTCTCATTGACCACCACATAACCTTCCTCGTCGAGTGGCAATTGACCGGTCAACAGCTGACTGTTTGGCTCCACGCCAATCCGGACAAACACCGCCTCGACCGGAAAAAACGCTCCCTTCGCGCTTTTTGCGTGCCGTTCCGCGCTATCTGCTGGAGCCACGACGATGCCTTCGGTCCGCTCGCGGCCAACGATTTGACGGACAATGGTTTCTGTCAAGAAGCGAATCCGCGGATGACTGCGGGCCGAATCAAGAAATTCCTGCCGTGCCCGAAACCGGCCGCTGCGATGGATTAAAAGGACCTCTGCGCCTGTCTCAGCCAACAACAAGGCCCCTTCCAAAGCCCGGTCTCCACCACCGACAACCGCAACCCGCCGGCCGCTAAAATTCCACCGATCGCGGGCAACCGAATACACTTCACCACGGCGCAGCATCTCTTGTTCACCGGGAACGCCCAGCCGGCGTGGGCGGGCGCCCAGCGCCAGGATCAAAAAACGCGACTGGTACGTCCCGTCCCGGGAGAACACCGTTCTCGCATCCAAATCCAGGGATTCTGCCTCGACACCGCACCGAACACAGTGTTCCCAGTGTTGCAGATGGTTGACAAAGTGTTTTTGCAACTCCCGGCCATCCGATACCGGAAGGCCCGGGTAATCGATGATCGGATTGAAAACGTGTAATAGCTGCCCGCCCAATTCCCGCTCTTTTTCCAAGAGAAGGGCATCCAGCCCCAATCTCATTGACCAAATCAGGCTGGCGATTCCTCCCGGTCCACCGCCGATGATGAGCACATCTGGCCGCTCCCCCATCAAGACACCTCCGGTTTTTTCGATACCATCATACATTCCCCCAAGAACGAAAAATTCTCCCTACAAAAGAAGGGTACCATTTCACAGAATGACATGACAGAATGACATGATAGTTATGATATAATTGGTATAAAGCTAAATTCACACCAAAAATGGGAGAACAGGCGCATCATCGCAAGGAAAGGATTGTCCGATGAGCATTTTGATTGTCGACGACTCACGATTCAACCTGCTACTTCTGAAGACGATTCTCCAGGAGGCCGGTTTTACGGACATACACACAGCCGGTTCAGCGGCAGAAGCCTTTCGTCAGCTTGGGATGAAGCAAGACGGCGCGAAAGATGCCCAAAGCGCGGATGAAGGGAAATCGGAACCTGAAGAAACCACCGACGTGGAGCTAATCCTGATGGATATCGTCATGCCGGAAATGGACGGCATCGAAGCCTGCCGTCGGATTAAAGCTTCCGAAAAGTTGCGAGACATCCCGGTGATCATGGTGACGGCAAGCACGGAAATCGGTTCCTTGGAAACCGCGTTTGCCGCCGGTGCCATCGATTATATTTCCAAACCGCTGAACAAGGTGGAGCTGCTGGCCCGGATCCGTTCCGCCCTGACATTAAAACGGGAAATGGATCGAAGAAAGCAACGGGAGAAAGAGCTTCTGGAAGTCACCCGCCAATTGGCAGAGGCCAACCGCAAGTTACAACTCCTCTCAAATCAGGATGGTTTAACCGGCATCGCAAATCGGAGACAATTTGACGATTATTTGGACATCGAATGGGGAAGAGCCGTACGCGATCAACATTGGCTGGGACTCATCCTTCTCGATATTGACGCCTTCAAGCCATACAACGACCATTATGGCCATCCGGAAGGAGATGCCTGCCTGATCAAGGTGGCGCAAATCCTGCAAGCCGCAGTCAAGCGTTCCGGCGACCTGGTGGCCCGCTATGGCGGAGAAGAGTTTGCCGTCATCTTACCCAATACCGATCTGCTGGGGGCGGCTACCGTGGCTGAAAGGATGCGAAGAGACGTCGAGTCGCTCCGCATCGAACACAAATATTCCCCGATCACCGAGTGCCTCACGATCAGCCTCGGTGTGGCAGCCACCCGTCCACAACCTTCTTCTCATCCGTCTTCCTTAATCCGCGCCGCCGATCAGGCCCTTTACCAGGCAAAGCGGACCGGAGGTAATCGAGTCGTCTGTGCGCCTGAGGAGATCGATCCATCAACAGACAAATAGAAGTTCAGAAAACAAAAAAGAAAAAGGAAAAGGCCTTAGCTGGCCTCAACTAACTGATTCAGCAATGCTTTCAACGAAATGGAAGCAATTCCCGAAGCCCAGTCCGACATGGCATACGGAATGATCAATTCCTCTCCGTGAATCAGCGCCCCGCAGGTATAAACGACGTTGGGTACATACCCGTCACGTTCCTTTTCATTCGGAGAGAGAATCGGTTCGTCGAGGTGGCGAATGACCCTTCGCGGATCCTCCAGATCCAGCAATTCCACACCGATACAGTACTTTCGCATGGGGCCGACACCATGATTGACCACCAGCCAACCCGCTCTTGTTTCAATCGGCGGACTGCCCGTACCAATCTGGATCAATTCCCAAGGGCTGGATGGTGTACGAATCACCTCTGAGTCTTTCCATATATACAGATTATCGGAAAACATGATGTGCATGCTCTCACCATCTTGCCTGGAAAGCATGGCATATTTGCCGTCAATGCGCCGGGGAAACAGGGCCATGGTCTTGTTGGTGACAGCAGCGCCGGCCATCGTCGTCACTTTAAAATTGACAAAATCTCTCGTTTCCAGCAATTTTGGCTGAATGGTATACCCGTTATATCCGGTGTATGTGGCGTAATAGATCACACTGCCGTCATCTTCTTGAAAAGGGACAAAACGGGCATCTTCCAGCCCCCGGCACTCGTTGGGGGAAATGGGATAAATCACCCGTTCAGATAGTTGGGTCTCAGGATCAAACCGGATTACGTAATTGTTTTTGAGGAACCATTCGGCCGCTTTGAGCAATTTCTCAGAAAGAGCGCTTTTCTCCTCCGCAGGCAAAAAAAGGCTCTCGGCGAACTGCGCCAGCTCTTCCTTTCGGCACCGTTGCGGCAACTTATCCCGCAGTTTCTCCTGAATGGATGGACTTAAGCCTTCTTCACTCAGGCGTGCGATCAACAGCGAGCGCTCCACTTCCTGAGCGAATACCACATCCGGCGTTTCCAGAAAAGGGCTGGTCGATTCGTGAATGATTTGACTGTCCTCGTCCAGAACCCCGCTGCGAAACTCCAGCGAGGAGATATGTCCCTCGCCGATACCGCGGAAAGACATAATAAAACGCAATTGCTTCTCATCCATTCCCGACTGGTCCGGATGTGGTACGATGGACGGATTGAACAGCCCGGCGCATTGAACGGAATATTCATTGGTAAAATAAGCACCCAGCAGCAACTTTCTGGCTTCTGACAACGTATCCGCGATCGGAACCAGAGAGGATACGGCGCGATAATGCTTTTCCAAAGTGTGTTGGAAGCGGCGGTGGCGATGCGAAAACTCCTTGATCACCTGATCCAACATGGCTTGAACCTGTTCTTCCGAAAGCGCCAGAACCCGTTGAACAATCCCGCGAATCCGTCGTTCGTCGCCTGGCAGAAAGAATTTAGCGATGATGCGCGTGCAATCCGGATTGCGTATCTCCGTTCTTCTGCGGGCCATCAGCGCTTCCTGTTTCAGCGTCATGTTTACCCCATCCTTTCGCTGATTCCCCCTCTTGGATCATAACGAAACACATGCATGCGGCACAATCCCGTTCGTCAAAGCGGCGGCCGGGGATGTTTCAAACAGAGCTCGACCAGTTCCTCTATCTTGGCGACTCCCGCACACATCACGGTATCGGCTCCACCCCAGTAGATTTTCACCGTTCCATCCTCTTCTGGCACCGCCGCACAGGTAAATACCACGTTGTGCACATAGCCCGTCACTTCCCACGGGTCCTCAGGCTGCAACACCCAATCATCCGCCACCCCAAGAACCCGAGATGGATCCTGTAAATCGTGCAGGGCCACTCCCAGGCGATAAACGGCGCCATCCATCGTCTCAAACACACCATGATAAATATTCAGCCAACCATGCTTCGTCTTCAACGGCGGCGCGCCGGGACCCACCTTCATTTCATCCCAATGATAAGGGGCCGGCTTGATCACGATTTTTGAATCTCCCCAATGAATCAGATCAGGAGAATAGGAGATCCAAATGGACCAGGGAGCGATGTGGGTGTGCGGTCGATCAAGACGAACGTAGCGGCCGTCGATTTTCTCCGGGAAGATCACCGCGTTGCGCATGTCAGCCTGCGAGATGAGAGCGATCCGCTCGACTCGCTCAAAATCTCGGGTTTTGGCGAGGGCAATTCGCACTCCATACCGTGAATAGGCACTATATGTCAGCAGATATTCCCCTTCCAGCGGGCAAATCCGCAAATCCTCCAAGCCAAATTCTTCATAAAGGGCAAAATCCCCTTCGGTGGCGGGTGTCAGAAAAGGTTCCGGGCGTACGGTAAAGTGGTAGCCATCCGGACTTTCGGCGAGCCCGATGAGCGAGCGGCCATTGCGCCGGTGGGCGCGGAACAACATGATATACCGGCCTTCGTATTTGATGACGCCCGCGTTGTGAACTGTTTCAACCGGATAAGGAACCTGTTTTTTGGTCAAGATGGGATTCCCTTCATAACGCTTGATCCATTCCATCGGACTCACCGCCCTGTTGTTCTCATGATAGGGTTTCCCATGTGTACTTCTCAAATACCAACCGTTCCTCGCACACCGCCGATGCAAATGACAAAAAAATGGCTCTTTTGTTATGATAGTACAAAAAAACTGGCATGGTGCCAGTCCGAATGCATTGCTACTATGCGTTTTTAACATCTCTTAAGCCCCTGACCGGGAACGAGGGAGAAGCCGGATCGGCTCAGCCGTTCGGCGGATGGGCCAGGTTTCCGGCCGCTCCGGATCAAACTGCTCCAAGTAGTCAATCACCTCTTTGGTGATCGGCGTCGGCGTGGAAGCCCCCGAAGTGACGGCCACCGTCTTGATTCGCATGAGCCATTCTGGGTCAATCTCTGTCACATCGGACACCCTGTGGGCGGGAACACCGGCAATTTCCTGCGCCACCTGGGCCAGACGGTTGGAATTGTTGCTGCGCGGATCCCCGACCACAATCACCAGATCCGCCCCTTTGGCCTGCTCCGCAACGGCCTCCTGGCGCTGCTGGGTGGCCAAGCAAATCTCATTATACACTTCGGCCTGCGGGTACTTTTCCACGATCAGCTGCATCAGATGCCGGGTGTCCCACTGGCTCATGGTGGTCTGGTTGGTCACAATTATCTTGTCGTGCTGCAAATCCAGCTCCCGAACATCCTCCTCGTTTTCAACCAGGAACACCTTGTCGGGCGCCACACCAATCGCCCCTTCCGGCTCTGGATGACCCTTTTTTCCAATGTATATCACGCTATATCCATCTGCCACCTTCTCTGCAATCAGGTGATGGGTTTTCATCACATCCGGACAGGTGGCGTCCACGATGGTCAACCCCTTGGCGGCTGCCCTGGCCCGAACCTGATGCGAGACGCCGTGGGCCGTAAAAATGACGGTCCCCTGTTCGATTTGTTCCAGGAGGGAGAGACGGTCTGCGCCATCCAGCGTGATGATATCCAGCTTGCGAAAAGCTTCCACCACATGACTGTTATGGACAATCATCCCGAGAATGTAGATGGGACGCGGATATTTGGGGTCACTGGCCACCTGTTGCGCCAGCACCATCGCATCCACCACGCCATAACAGTAACCGCGCGGGGCAATTTTAATGACGTTCATCATACAGCCCTCCCTTGTTTCCGATCATAACTAACTCGATGGATACTGGCAAGCATGGATCTGTCGCTCCTGTGAACATGGCCTTATCATGCGCCAGGCGCGCCTAGTGAGCCTGGACATTCCGAACAAAAGGCTCATCAGATCCTAACGGCTCTAACGGAAGAAGCACCCGAAAACGACTGCCCACTCCCTCTTGACTGGTTACTTCAATCTTTCCCCGATGTGCGGCAACGATATGATCAGCGATTGCCAAGCCCAGTCCCGTACCAGGTGTACTGCGTGCCGGGTCAGCCCGATAAAAGCGTTCAAAAATATGCTTCTGCACCTCGGGCGGCATTCCAATCCCAGTATCCTCGACGATCAGCTGTAAACGTTCCTCTACAGCATGAGCGGTAACGGTCACCTTTCCCCGGGATGTATATTTGAAGGCATTTTCAATCAAGATGTAAACCAGCTGTTGCAACGCATCAGGATTGGCCAGGTGGGTTCGTTCCAAAAGCGCCGGATCCATTTCCGCTTGATAGGTTACGTCATCCCCACGGGGAAGTCGTTCTGCCAAGCGCAGGCTCTGTGGCAACCAGTCGGCCACTCTGACCCGTTCAAGCGCCAAGCCAACACCGGTATCTGCCTGCGCCAGCATCAACAAATCCTGGATCAAGCGGATCATCCGGTCCACCTCGGTCCGCGCATCATTCAGCATCTCCAGCTCATCATCCCGTTTCAGCCAAAACTCGCTTGGCTCTGACGGACGCTGTCCCGCCGAGGTGCCGGAAGCGCCATTCTCATCCACCTGTTTTGCGCGCAGACGATAGAGCAGATCCAGGTTTCCTTTGATGGTGGTCAGCGGAGTTCTCAGTTCGTGCGAAACATCGGAAATAAAGCGACGCTGGAATTGATGGGATTCGGCGAGATTTCGGTAAGCCTGCTCCAGCCGTTCAAGCATCGAGTTCAACGTTTCCACCAGCTGCCCCAATTCGTCGCGGATGGGAGGCATGGCAATGCGACGCGCCAAGTCCTTGCCTTCCTGAATATCGGCGGCTACTTGGGCGATCTGTTCAATCGGCCGCAAAGCCTTGTGCGACATCCACCAGCCTACGGCACCTGTAAGGACGAGCATGATCAGGCCGCCGGCAATCAAGGCCCAACGCAAGTTTTGCAACGATCGCTTCACGTTGGCCAGCGGGCTGCCCACTTGCAACAAGCCAACCAGCTGCCCATCCAGGACGAGCGGCACGTTGTACAGGCGAACCGTTTGCCCTTCCACCGTCAGCGTCTGATAAAACCGCTCCCCGGCTGCGGCTCGTTGAATCGTCGAAGGGTGAACCGGCAGCGCTTGTTGCCCCAGGTTGCGGGATTTGGATACAATCAGGTTTCGCGATAGATCCACCACCTGCAAAAAGGTATCGGGAGTGGAGAAAACATTGACATCGGGGAGGACCAGGTTATCCCACGGGAAAGGATAGGAAGGGACGACACGAATCGTCTTTTCCACCTCTTGCGCCGTCGTGTAGAGGCGGTCATCCATCTCAAGGGCCAATGTGCGGGCAACCAAAAGATAGACAAAGGTTCCCAGCAGCGCCAACACCGGGATCAAGATGGCGCTGTACCACAAAGTCAGCCGCCAACGAATAGACAAATTGGTGAACACCCTCATCCCTCCCGGAGAACGTAACCCACCCCGCGCACCGTATGAATCAGACGCGGCTCCCCTGATCCTTCCAACTTTTGCCGTAGATTGGCAATGTATACTTCAAGCACATTGGATTCACCCTCATAGTCATAGCCCCAGACGCGCTCCATCAAAAAATCACGGGAAAGCACCCGATTCGGGTGCTCTAGAAAACAATGCAGCAATTCGTATTCCTTGGACGTCAGGCTGATCTTCCTTTTCCCCCGCTCCGCCTCACGCAGCATCCGGTTTAACCTCAAATCGGCAAACTGCAGCCATTCTCTCTCTTTCAGGGCAACCCCCGTCTCTCCTGACGTGCTGCTGCGCCGCAGCAAGGCGCGAACGCGGGCGAGAAACTCTTCGAGGGCAAAGGGTTTCACCAAATAGTCGTCGGCGCCGCTATCGAGGCCTTTCACCTTGTCTTCGACCTGACCTTTGGCCGTCAGCATCAGAATGGGAACGAGGCGACGTTCACGAATTCGGCGGCAGATCTCCCAGCCGGAAATGCCCGGCAGCATGACATCCAAGACCACCAAATCCACTGCTTCATCCATGGCCATCGCCAGTCCGCTCGGCCCATCATTCGCAATCCGCGCTTCATAACCGTCAGCCGCCAGTACCCTCCGCAACAGGGCGGTGATCTTCGGATCATCATCCACGACGAGAATCGTTTCTCTGTTATCTCTCACTGATCGTCACCTGGACATACTGCGTCTGTCCGTCCCGTGAAAGCAGAAGGACCAATTTTTCTCCCACTTTCTTGGATTGAATCTGGTTGACCAGATCCTCCGCGTCTTTGACCGATTGATCGTCAATGCTCAAAATCACATCTCCTCGCTTCAGACCCGCCTTCTCCGCTGGACTGCCCTGAACCACGTCGGTAACAATGGCACCGGCAGCCTCTTTTAAACCGAAATACTCAGCCAGTTCCGGTGTCACATCCTGTACACTGACACCCAGAAAAGGACGAACCACCTTGCCTTTTTCGATCAACTCATCCAGTACCGGCTGGATCGTGGTCGTGGGGATGACAAAACCGATCCCTTGGGCATTGGCGTTGATGGCGGTATTGATACCGATCACTTCCCCCTTCAGATTTAGAAGCGGGCCGCCACTGTTTCCCGGGTTGATCGCCGTGTCCGTCTGCATCAGGTTTTTGTAGCGACGCATTCCTTGATCAGTAGGAATGTTGACAGGCCTTCCCTTCGCGCTGACCACACCAACCGTCACTGTGTGGTCCAGGCCATAGGGGTTGCCAATCGCAATAACCCATTCACCCACCTTCACCTGGTCGGAGTTTCCCATCTTCAACGTGGGCAGCGGCTTGGGCGCCTTGATCTTGATCACCGCCAAATCCAGGTCAAAATCTTCTCCTACCAGCTCGGCTTTAAAAGGTTCTTCGTAACCAACCACTGTTACCAAGATCTCGGAGGCGCCGCTCACCACATGCTGGTTGGTAAGAATATACCCGTCTTCGGAAATGATAAATCCCGAACCCATTCCCTCCTGCACGCGTTGCTGGCCAGGACCTGTATCACCGAAAAACTGGCGGAAGAAAGGATCGTTGAAAAAAGGATTCAAGGGTTGAGATTGTTCCATCGTCACCTTGGTATCAATCTTCACCACAGCCGGACCCGCCTGATCCACAATTTCAGAGATTTGGTTTGGATACACGACTGGCATCGAAGAAGGATCCTCTGTCGTTTGAAAAGGTCGTGTTGTATCGGTTCCCTGTTTCTCCGGCTCCTTGGCCGCAAAAAACTGCGCATTGTCAATCCCCATCACAATGCCTGCCATCAGCACCACACCAAGCACAAAGGAAAGCAACACTGGAAACCATGGAAACCGCCTCCTGGTGCGTGGCGCAGGGATGGTTCTCCAGGTAGAACCAGCCGGTTCAACCGTTCCTTTCTCGTGTAAGGACACTTCTTTGGGCAGGCGTTCCTCGGGTCTTTGCTCAAAATCTGACATCTCGCATCACTTCCCCTGTATCATGGTTTTTGCATCACTTATCTTGCCAGACGAACCTTAAAAGAAGCTGAAAATAATTCTTCCTGTACCGAGCACATCCAACCCTTGCTACGCACAGCAAACACCCAGTATATAGACATCTTTTAAGTGAAGACATAAAATGATCATATGTGGATTCAATATGAGCACGCCCCGTACAGACAACGTGAAACGTTCAAAAAAAGAGGAAAAGACCTGGCAATGTTGTTGCAAAGGGGGTCCGAGCAAGATGAACGAATGGAGTCCTACCGAGGCCTATCAACAGCAAAAAGCAGATATCCTGACCCTGCAAATGGGCAATGAACTGTACGAACGGCTTTGCACCGGCTCATCATTTACTAGCCGCGTCCAAGAGTTGCGCAAGGAGATCCTGAACAAAACAGGGGTCTTTCTACCGCCGATTCGAATTCGCCGCGGAGATGATTGCCTGCCGACGCACTACCGCATTCTCCTGCGCGGACAGCCAGCAGGTGAGGGAAGCCTGTTTGAAGATCCGAAAGTTGAGGCGGCCAAAGATGAAGAGAAGCTGCTGGATCACATCCGTCAAATCTGTTACCTCAAGTTGGAACAACTTCTCAGCTTCCAGAGCGTCGTCAAATGGCTGGAACAGGCCAAAAACCATGCGCCGGAGCTGGTCCAGGAATTACTGGAACGAGGTATGACCCCCGGCCTGCTCTGGTCTGTACTGCGCGTCCTGATCCGAAAACGTTATCCGCTTCATCCCTTCGAAGAATTGCTGGAATGGATGCTGGAATATTTTCTTTATCATCCCTATAACGGATACATTCCGCCTCAATGGACCCACCGCCATCCGGACGACATCGCCGAGTTTATTCTAAAAAAGCGTCCACGTCCTCCCGCAAGGCAGGAACAGACGACGGGAAATGTCAGGTATCTTCAATTCTAGTTCGTTTCGTGAAATCGGCGGCCCGCTTACCGCTCACTGCGTTCCAATTGGTCGAGGAGCGGATAAACCGACTCCACTCCTTTCTCGGCAACCCGACAAGCAATCCCCAATGGCGTCATCCAGAACGTCTCCGGGATATTCGGATTTTTTAGCCCAGGCGGGGTAAACAAAGCGTTGTAAATCCGGTTCAGGTGGATTTGGGTTACACCCGGATCCACTTCTTTTCTTCCGCGGGCCAGGTTGAACACGTACTGGATGGAATCAAAAATGCTATCCCCTGGAATGTGAGCAAACTGGCGAAAAAAAGTCAGTCTCTCCTCATACGGCGCCAAAATCTGCTCCAGCCCGAGATCCTGCAACAGACGACGCAACCGGTTTTCCAACAACCGCAACACCCATCTCTTTTCATCCTGCATCAACTTGTCTGTATAAATTTCCTGAAGTTTTTCAAAAGCTTTTTCAGGCGTCCAATCCAGTTTTTCTTCTCCTCCCATCCGTCCTGCCTCCTTTCGCTTTTTCTTTTATCCGTGCCACCCTTACCATCCTGACCCGAATATTCCCTGCCGGAACGAGAATATTCTAGTCTTCTCTCTTCCTGCTGGCGCGCACCTTGACCCCGTACGCTTCTTCCAATGGCAACAGGACACTGGCCACATCGAGCTCCCCATATCCAGCGGCTCTGGTTGCATCCACAGCTTCAAAGGCCAACTGACCGGTCTTCGGCTGAATCCCCAATTGGCTCGCCATGTCCAAAAGCAACCCCAGATCTTTATGTAACAGGTCAATGCTGAATCGAGCAGCGAAGTCCCGCTCGGCAATAAACGGAAAGCTCCGTTTCAGCATCGCGCTGGCTCCGGTGCTGTTCATCAGCATTTCATACAGCTGATGAAGATCGATCCCTGCTTTACTGGCCAGCAGCAACACTTCGGACAGCGCCAATTCATGAACCCCGACCAACATATTGTTGAGCAGCTTGACCACGCTTCCGCTCCCGCTCGGACCAAAGCGCACCACATGGCTCCCCATCGCCTGAAAAACAGGCAACACCTTTTGAAAAGCCGCCTCATCTCCCCCCACCATGATGCTCAGCGTTCCGGCTTCAGCACCCATCGGGCCGCCGCTGACGGGAGCGTCGAGAAAAGCCACGCCTTTTTCTTTGGCCGCCGCCTCAATCTTCCGATTCAGATCCGGTCCCACCGTACTGTGATCGGCCAAAATTAAACCTTCATGGGCGCCTTCCAGAAGTCCATTTTCACCCAAATAAATTTCTTCCACAGTCTGCGGCAATGGAACACAGGTGAGCGCGACATCCACCCGGCTGGCCAAATCCGCTGGACTGGACGCTTGCTTAGCCCCGGCAGCCAAGGCTTCTTCGATCGGACCTCGTGAACGGCTGACGACCCACACCTCGAAGCCTTTTTTCAAGAGATTTTTTGTCATCGGCAAGCCCATTTTTCCCAAGCCAACATACCCTACCCTCATGCATTGTTCCCCCTCTTCGGATGTTTCACCCGATTTTTTAAGCTTCGCCACCCTGAACGGGTTTCCCGATAAACCAATCTTTATTTGAACGGATTCCTCTTTACTTGTATTGTAATGCCAGAACGTCTCTTAGGGCAAACGACATGCGTCCCCATCCCCGCTCCTCGTCAGGTTCCGATAGGTAAGGGTTTGATGTTATCTCCCCCTTTTCCCCCGGCTAGCACCGTACGTGCGGCTTTCACCGCATACGGCGCCCCATCTTGAGTGCCTTCTTAACCGATAAGTTCCAGCCCAAACGCAAGAAGGATGTTCTCCCGGCTGGTGATGATGTCGTAAAGCCGGTTGAACACCCTTCCTTCTTTAGCACCTTCATAGAATTTGGTGAAGGTGTCGGTCATCCCGTAGTACTCCCAGTATCTCAAAGCCTGCACCGTGGCATTCCTCCTTTCGGAATGTCCCCACGTTCCTACCCGACCTTTGCAGTTTGCCGGAAAATCGGTTTTAGGCACCCAAGACTGGGGGCTGTTCCTCGGCTCCCATTACAGGAGCTTCATCAGTCGCGCCCCCACCCTCACGGCAGTAAACGCACTTCGGCATTTTGCCTTATAGCGACCACCCCAGATGGCAGTCCGTTTGGTGTGGGTGTCTGCCGCTTTCCCTGTTCCCTGTCCCTTAGCCATCCATGCCGGTTTTAGGTGTCCCCTCTGGGCCTGAGGGCTGGATACCGCCGTTGTCCGGTATAGCGTGTTTCCTACATCCAATTCGTACTTCACGCCACCCTCCCAGCGCGTGGCTGGCAATGCCTTTCGGTCATTGCATGTTTCTAGACCCGTACATTCAGGGATTCGTCAGTCCGTGTCGGACATTCTCACCATGACCGGGTTTTCAGCCGCCCGGCCTATCCCACGCCATACCTTCCCACTTGGGTGGCTCCAGGCGCGGTTCAGCCGACTTTACCTGGCTTCACACCCCGTGCCCTGCCATACACGGCGCGTGCAGGAGCCTCAGCGGTGCAGTTTCTGGCAGACATGGTGCCGTCATTCCTGCACTCAGGGACAGAGTTAGGCCGTAGCCCTCCCACTTCCCGCGTTTAGGCGGTTATAGGGAAACAGGTCGCACAAGATGAACACTACGAGCAGCAAGAAATTGAGCGCTTATGGTATAATGATCCTGTCGCAGTAAGGGGGGCAGAAAGCGGATGGCGCGGGAAAAGGAACGCCAAGCTCAACCCAAACCAAAGGGTCAATCATTCCCGTGGCGCAGACTCCTTCGAGTCACGGTTATCACACTCGGATTGTTGGCTTATCTCGGCATTGCGGCAGCGGTATTTGCGGCCGGTGCCGGTTTCGGACTGGTCAGCGCATTAGTCAAGGATCAGCCCGTTTTGGAACGTGAGAAGATGATCGACCTCATCACAAACAATCATCAGACCACGTTTGTCTATTTTCGCGACGGGACTTTGCTCGGTCAATTGCGCACAGACGAAGACCGCAAAAACGTCACGCTGGATCAAGTTCCTGAACACCTGATCAAAGCCTTTATCGCAACCGAAGACCGCAGCTTTTATGAGAATCCCGGTGTGGATCTGCGCGGTCTCACACGTGCGGTAATCCAACAGATTACCGATGCGCCGATGCAGACTGGTGGCAGCACCATTACACAACAGCTGATTAAAACCGCTGTGCTGGAAGATCTTTCGCAAACCTATGCGCGTAAAGCGAAAGAGATCCTGCTAGCGCTTCGCCTCACCCGGATTATGTCCAAAGAAGAAATTCTCACCGCTTACTTAAATGAAATTTATTTTGGGCCCAGCGCGAACAATACCCACGTTTATGGAGTTCAGGCAGCCGCCAAAGGAATCTTCGGTGTCGACGTACACCAGCTAAACCTGGCTCAGGCCGCCTACCTGGCCGGTATCCCGCAAAATCCTTCCGCCTACACTCCCTTTAGGGAAGGTGGCATCGAGCGCGGAATAGAGCGGCAGAAAACGGTACTCAACCGGATGCTGGAAGCAGGCTACATCACACCGGAAGAATATCGAGCAGCGCTTGCCTTTGACATCGCTTCTTCGCTGGCCAAACCCACTCCAAAGGCATTTGAACGGTATCCTTCCCTGACGATGGAAGTGGAGAAACGGGCCGCGGAGATTTTAGTGGAACAAAAAGGCATTCAACGGGATGACCCGGGTTATCAGGAAGCCTTAGACAAGGCCCGGCAAGATGTGCTGCGCGGCGGTTACCGTATCATCACGACCATTGACAAGAAAATCTATGATGCGATGCAAGAAATCGCTCATGATCCGAAAAATTTTGGTCCCAATAGAGATTACACAGCCGCAGACGGCCGGAAAATCACCAATGCGCCTGAACAGGTAGGCGCTGTCCTCATCCATAACAAGACGGGAGCCATTCTTGGCATGATCGAGGGAAGAGGTTTTGAGATCTCTCAGATCAATTTCGCCACATCACCAAGGCAGCCTGGCTCGGCCATGAAACCACTGGCTGCCTTTGCCCCCGCCATGGAAGAAGGGAAACTGCAGCCGGCATCTGTCATTGACGACAGCCCAATTGTTCTTGCAGGGCATGTTCCGAAAAACTACGATAACAAATATCACGGGCTGATGACCGCCCGCCATGCTCTGAACCAATCCTATAACATCCCTGCGCTAAAGATTTACAACGAACTATTGGGAATTCGAGAAGGTCTCAATTACGTCAAAGAGATGGGCATCACCACTCTGACTGAGGAAGACTACGCTGCCCAGACCGGCGTGATCGGAGGGCTGACTTACGGAACCACCGTAGAAGAGATTACAAACGCCTATGCCACATTTGCCAACCAGGGAAATTTTATCGACGCCTATCTCATTGAAAAGATTGAAGGTCCCAACGGCGAATTGATTTACCAACACAAGGTGCAAAAGAAACCTGTCTTCCGTGAGCAGACCGCCTATCTCATCACGGACATGATGCGCACCGTCGTGACGCAAGGAACCGGACGCACACAGGTGTATAACAAGCTCAAGGTCAAAAGGGATCTGGCAGGCAAAACAGGAACCACCAACCAGAATGTGGACCTCTGGTTTATTGGGTACACGCCGGAAATCTCGCTCGGGGTGTGGACAGGTTATGAAATCAATTACAGGATGAGTGATCCGAACCGGGCCAAAAAAATCTGGGTCTTGTTATTTAACCGATTGATGGAATTAGATCCTGACCTGTCTCCCAAGGACGCTGAGTTCCCCAAACCGGATAACCTAGTGAAACAAACCGTTTGTTCGCTATCCGGTAAACTGCCGACTGATCTCTGTCGTGCGGCTGGCACTCTGGTAACAGATTGGTTTGAACGTTCGCAGCTCCCAAAAGACAGTTGTGACGTTCACGTCCGTGGCTATGTGATCGTCTATAACAATGAAAACTACCTGCCACAGGAAACTACCCCGAAGGATATGGTTCGTGAGGGTGTCTTCATCAAGCGGGAACCTTATTATGTCCCCCCTGGTGAATCCGAAGATAAGTATCGGCCTCTGGATTGGAAAAACACTTTGCCGACAAAAGTGGATCCGCGCCAGGATGATGGTTTGCCACCAGCTGCACCTCTTGGAGTCAGCCTTCAGGGGAACACATTGACCTGGCAGTCCAGTCCTGAGCCTGATGTGGTCGGATACCGCATTTACCGCTCCAACAACGGGCAGGATTTTGTCAAAGTAGGTGTGGTTCTCACAGGTGATCCGCTCCAATACACGGATACGTCGACGGGGACGGTTGTGTATCGGGTAACCGCTGTGGACGTGGCTGGCAATGAGTCTGCCTGGACAGAGATAAGCCGATCGGTGCTTCCGGCCCCTCCTTCAACTGTTCCCCCCGCAGAAGAAAACAGCCCTGCCTCCCCAGAAGGGACAACCCCTTTCGAGTAGGTAGCCGGCCCATCTCATCCACCATCCACCGGCTTGACGAAAAAGACTGCCTCCATATGCGAGGCAGTCTTTTTCGTCTTTCAAGTCCCGTTAGACAACTTCTACGACCATCTCTGCTTCATCGTCACTGGCGGTACTGGTTGTAGGAATTATTGTAAGTGGGAGTGTTCTGATACGTTGTACCTGTATAGGTCCTGTTTTGGGTCTGTGCGGTGACAGAAGGTTGAAACACTCCCTGAAAGGTTCTTACCTGCTGTTCTGCTTGCGTAATCAGTTGTTCACATTGCTGGATCGACTTCCAGATTTGCTGTTGCTGCTGGTAAAGCTGCTGCAACTGTTGCACAGTATCTTGCTCTCTTTGGCCAAGCTGGAACAATTGCTGTGAATTTTGTTGCTCCACTTGTGCCAGCTGCTGAATTTGAGCGCGTATTTGCTGCTCAGCTTGTTGCGCCTGATTGAAAATTTGCTGAACCTGCTGCAACTGATTCATGACCATGGATACGTTGCTCATGAGTTCCCCTCCTAGACTTGGGTAGAAGTTTTGGTCTTGGGTATAACATCTCCAAGCCAATGATATTATCTCCCTCCATGTGAAAACGATGCATAAAACTGCTGATCAGAATGCTCGAAACCATTGCTCCCGAAACCATTGCTTCAATCCTCACAATTCAGTCAGCATGCAAATCCTATCTGTACCTCGCTAAAAAAGAAGGTTGGGAAATCAGCGATCTCCCAACCGACTAATACCCTCATCACACTTTACGAATATTGCCATGGTACCATATTAAAATTAAAACCCCAGCCACTCAGCTGAGGTTCTCTTTTGTAAAAGTCGGCATCATATTTATCCAATTAACTTATGTAATTTTGATCTTGCTATCTTTATTCGTTTCTCATCTGCTATTTTTTGTTCTTTTTCATACCGATCTAATTCATCCAAAATTGCCCGATATTGATTAGAGGTTATTAATCCTTTTTTAAATGCTTGTTTAGCAGCTACTCTTTTTAGCGGCGCTTGTTCTCTTGTTAACATTTATTAACACCCCTTAAACATCCTGATTATCACTAGCCGCAGCAGCCTCGTTATCTAAATCGTTAAGAACAAACTCTATAAAAACTGCTTCAATAACACTACCATACAATTCCCCGATTAATTTAATCCCAAATTTTGAAAGTCCTTAACGAAAGTCAATCTATGACAGAGTTAATCCTTAACAACTGTAAGAAACAGGGAAATTTCCAGCTGAAGTCCATATTGATTCGAAAAAAAGGTATACTTTCCCCCTCCCCATGAAACCGGGCTCAATCATTTCCAGGTAAATTTGTTTCAAACCTTACTCCAGAGCCGCAACTTTGGTTGCCATGCGTTGCCAAAAATGGAGATTTGAGAAATCCTGTGCCAGTTTCAAAACCACTTGCCGCCCATGTTTGATGAGCCTTGCCGCACAATGGAAAAACTCCAGCCGGAACCGGGCAATCGTATAACCTTGATGAATCGGTTCGCAACAATCCCGTTTGAACCGCTCATAGAGGTTGTAGGCAAGCAACTTGATGAGAAAGTCGATTTCATTGGCGGCAAAGTGGCCCGTTGCAATCCGGTGAATGGAAAAACCATATTTGGCTTCTTTGATGGCGTTTTCCATGCAGCAGCGTTGGTTGTAGAAACGCCAAATGTCAATGGGCTCCCAATCCAGATTGGTGACCATCGCTTCATATTGCCAACACATATCCAGAAGCAATTGGGATTGGTCGTCCTCGTACATTTGCGCTTTGCGAATCACCACGACCCGGCGCGGTGTTTTCCATGAGGTGGCTTGATACATGAAGGAGATCCCTTCGATGATCCAATCTTCATCAACAAACCGTTTCCAGGAACAACAACGTTCGGCTTCTGTTTGAAGGCGCCGGGTCCATTTTACTTTCCCGACATATCCGATTTGCCGGTTTTCAAAAAAGCTGTAAAAATCTTCGCCGCCAAAACCTTTGTCAAAGCGGGCAAACTGGATTCGCCGATTGTCCAGCAACTGGATGGTTTGCTGGAGGAAAGGGAGGACTTCGGTGGAAGCATGCGTATTTCCGGGACGAAGAACCGCATGGAGGCACAGGCGTGACTGTCCTTCAAACGCCATGAGCGGATGATCACTTTTCCGTCCCGGTTTATGCGGATTGGTCCCAATCGCGGCTCTTTCCTGTTCGCCGTAGACCGTTTCGACCGTGGAATCCAAATCCAGAATGACTTCGGAAGGGAGAAGGGGTACGATCAGGTGCTGATTGAGCTTCTGCAATTCCCATCCAACATCTGGATGGGTCTTGCCGAGACGCACCAGTTCTTTGTACAACAGAGAGTAATGTGGACAGCGTCCGCCGAGAAATGTTCGAATCAACGCATCATGTTGCAGCGTGCGGAAATGAAACAGACGTTCACATCCTAGTGTCCATCCGACGATGAGATAGAGCAGGATTGTGTGGACAGGGAACAGGGCGTTTCCATTTTTGGTGCAATGGAGCTTCTGAAAAGCTTGACTGAGCTTGATTTTTTCGAGGTACTCCAGGTAAATCTTGCTTCCTCCAACGTTTGTTGCGTTCTGCAACGTAAATTCCGTCTTGATTTTGCTCATGGGTGTGATAGACTTCACCTTAAAGGTGCTCCTTTCTTTGGTGGTTTGATGTCGTTTCAACACCCATTCTACCAAAGATGAGGAGCCCTTTTTCATTTTTTATGCCATGTTTCTTGCGAAATCCAGGTTAATTTCTTCATTCATTGGTTGTAATGCATCGATCGTTAATACACCCCACCATTGGTTGTAATGCATCGATCGTTAATACACCCCACTCACCTATCGGTATAGAGATTAAAGCTGTATAATTACTATTTGAGTTGGGATTTCTTTCCCAATCATCTTCCCTTGTTACGTCATCATATTTAAAAGATTCCTTTCTTCTATGTGTCTTTCCGGCAAGCGATCGCTCAATGCTTAAACGCCTTGATCTTACATAGCTTTCAGGAAAACCGGCGCTAGCATATACTAAAACAAGTTCATTTCCATCGACGATCCAAAGACCACAACGGTGCCTTTCTCCTGCATGTTGTTTAACATCTGATGCTAGATTATCAATTAATCGTTGAAATAAATATTGATATTGCTCTATCTGATTACTCCATTTAATACGATTTAACGTGTCAATATAATTTCTTAAATTTTCTAGCACTCTAATCATCTGCAATGCCATTTCACTATTTTTTCGACTATCTTCCTTGACTTTTGATAATTCCTCATGCAATTTATTTAATCTATCTTCTTTACCTATTACATCAGAAAACCTTTTGGTTCCAACCACGATAAACCACAAAAACCATGCTAAAAAGACAAGTATGACTACCGAAGTAGCATGAAAAAACCATTCAGGTGCCCCTTTAATGAATTCGACAATTACTACATCCATTACTCAGTCTCCAGATTTATACTCTTTGTATTAATTATACCTAATTTTGCTTAAACCAAATTTTACAATATAAAGTCACTATTTCTCTTGATCTCTTTATCAGACTTACAGTTTTAAAACCGAAGTCAATAGGTCAAATGTCAAAATATCACAAACAAGAAAGCTTCTTCTCTCAAAAGATGAGACTTGTAAAGGAGCTATTGATAACTAGAAATGATCTGAGTGCCGAGAAACAAAAACAGTTTATCCAGTCCATGTTTTTCCAGCACATCACGATAAAAAAAGGAAGCCGATGCATGACGCATCACCGACTTCCTTACCGGTTTAACCTCCCCACGACTCCAACAAAACACGAACAAACAAAGTTCGTACTTTCTTGGAGGCGAGGGGAGTCGAACCCCTGTCCGGAGGCAACGTTCACACCAGCTTCTCCGAGCGCAGTCACTGTATGGTTTTTAGTCCTACGAATTGCCCAGTGACAGGCCTTTCGCCGGACGAGTTCCCTTTCGTTCGCCTACCAGTCGGGAACATGCTGGAAGGCTAGCCCACTAGGGTTGAGCCCCATGTCCGCCACATGGGCGATGGCGGGATGGAGCCGCATGGCTTAAGCAGCCAGTGCGAGAGATTCTTGTTTTTTGCCGTTTAAATTTGGCTCCGCGTTAAACAAGGTCGCGGCCCCTTGGCTCGCTACTGATGCACGTAACACCCCCGTCGAATCCCAAAACGCCCCCTTGTCAAAAATCAGTTACACAAATTCCATCTGGAAAGATGATTATATACTACCGTGTCAAAAAGATCAATACTTCGCGGGCTCGAGCGAATTGCGATGCGGGAACATTCTCATGGAACAAAAGATTTGAGGGGTATTCAAGGGATAAAAAAAGATTTTCCCCAAAAACGTGGGAAAATCAGGTTGAATGTGACAACGCCATTAATGATATGATTCCGAAATATCTTCTGGCTCCCATCGGATCCACTTTCCTTGGTCTGGTTCAATGGACACAAGACGGAGCCAGCCGTTTTTTACCTTTCTGCGAAAATGCCGATCTTGCTCCAATAACCGTGCGATGTAATGCTGTGGCGCTTCTACGATGACAAGCAACCGGAGAGGGGAATGAAACGCCTCCTGTTCCGATGCCATGACCGACTGCCACGGCAATCCGGAAAGCAAATCGCTGGCGTTCCCTTGCATGACTCCGATGCCCGCCGTCACGGTCTGTGTCGTTTTGTCACCACTGCCGTAATAATGCGGAGCAACCGTGGATGCGTAATATTGCAAGTTGATCCATTGCGCCACCGTTACCGGGCCGGCAACAATCTGGGCCAGCGATTCGCCGTCCGGATCCTGGCGCCAGTCGTAACTGTGCAAGAACACCTTTCCTTCCAAATGGCAGTCCTTTGTCAGCCGGCGCTGTCCGATGACCATGGCCATATTCCCCGCCAGTCCCCATTCCGGCCGGATTTCACTCCAATCGACTGCTCGACGGCAAGCCTCGGCAAAAGGATCGTGCACCCGGTTGCGGACACCGGGCAACTTCGACATCTGTTCCAGATTGACCTTGCGGCTTACTTCCCGGAGTTTCTCCTGCAATAAAACCAACGCCTTTTGCGCGGGTTCGGAAAGGGCCGGCACGTGCAGCCAGCGAAGTTGGTTCACTGTCGTATTGTGCTCCGCCGCGACAAAAACCGTATCTTCCGGAATGACAATGCCCTCCTTAGCAAGACCCTCCCGGACTTCTTTTAAGTTGCACAGCTCCGCCAACAGGCGTGCGTTCAATCCGCCGGCCGCTCCTCCGCAAGCGCCGCAATCCAGTGCGGATGCGTACGGATTGTTGGTCGTTTCACCGCCATGTCCGCACACGACCACAAGTGGCGCAAAGGAAGCAGTCAATCCGATACTTCTCAACAAATCGCTCGCATAACGGATTTTTTCTTCCAGGGAAAATCCCACCGGCAATTGGCCATTTTCTCCAGAACCGTCGCGATGAAGTGTCAGACGGGTTTCCGGTTTGCGTAAAAACCGTTGCCGCTGATGGAGAAGAAAGCGTGGCGCCCAGTTGGGCAATAAGGTTCTGGCCAACATTGCCAGCCCCAGAAACAGTCCGCTCATTTCCGGCAGCAATAGGCTCGGCAACAGCTGTTGTTTCATTTTTTTGAACGTCTGTTGCATCATCAGCAGGGTATGATGGCGACGGAGATACGCCTGAATCTCCGGCGTCGGCGCGCATTCACGGATTTCATGTTGCGGTTTGACAATCGGCGGACAGGAAGCATGTGCTTCACCGTTGCCCAATTGCCGCGTTTGTACAGGCAGGCCAAAAAAACCGGCGCATCCGAACGTTTCAAAAGGCCCTTCACGCTCCAAATGCCGGCGAAACGGTTCCGAACGAACATCGATGCAAAACAACAGCTGGGCCGCCAACTTTTGTGACCCGCCGGCTTCATAACGGTGGGTCAAACGATTCTTTAATTTTGCTTCCTGGGTATCTTCCCAAGCTTCCAGCCATAGTTGTTGCCTGACCACTTTGTCAAACCGCTCAGTCAGCGACAGGCGGTTTCGCTGTTGTGCCGGAGGAAGCTGCAGCCATTTCTCAGTTGTCCATCCCCCCCATTTCATCCATGCTGCAAGCGTCGGAAGAAGTGTCTCCGCGGCGTCATCTCGTCCTTGGGACACCGGCAAATACGGGGCAACCAACGCCCATTCCAGCGACAAACGAATGGCCAAATAATCAATCAGCAATTTGTGGTCCAGGCCGGCTGTTTGCGAGCGCCACAAGAGCATGCCCGCCCAGCCAGGCAACGAAAGCAGATGCGCCCTTAAGTACCCCTCTATCTCCTCTTGCTGAATGCCCAGATGGCGCAACACAAGCTGTAAAGCCTCTTCGGCATCATCAGGCAGCTGTTCCAGCCTTTTGCGTTGCTCCCGGCGCAAAAAGGGATCGCGGCACACGAGCTTCCACCATGCGTGATAAAACCCCTTTTCCCGGTACGGCATGGGCCATAAAGCTTGCGATTCATCCAAAAACAGTTTGCACCACTTGATCATTTGCTGATCCAAGATCCGCGGCCACGGCGTTTTGTGACGCTCTTGGAGGAGTGCGCTTTTCGGTATGGCAATCCAAGGATTGTTCAAATATGCCGATCCACTTTCTTTGATACATGCCAAAAAGCGTTCCTTTTCCGAAACTGTTTCCGTTGCAGGAAGTTTGTCGTTCCAAAGCATCTGGCGGAAGAAATGTTCCGCTTCCGACCTCGGAATGGCCAGAACTTGTTTATCCAGCCAGCGCTGAAAGCGCATTTCCAGAAACCCTGGATCCAGTTCCCCGCGATGCAGAGCAGCACGCAACATGGACATCGACGGAAAAAGGTCGAGATGTTGCGTTGTTTTGAAGCGATACGCCACTTCCTCAAACGTCAGTGCTTCCAAATTCATCCACGGATGCCGCGCAATAAAAGTGCGAATGGGCCAAAGAGGAGCGATGGCTGCACTCGCCCTTGCGACGAGCTTATCAACTTGGATTTCCTCAGACGCCGTTTTTTCTCGTTGTTCCTCGGTACGCTCTGGCAAAAGGGTTAATGGGCTCATTTTTGTTTACCTCCTTTGCCGCACATATGCCATGAGATAACGCGGGTGGCTCTCCACAAAGTCGGGATGCGGTTCGCCCCAATGGACAAGCCGCATGTACAATGTCTCCGAAAAATCGGAGCGCAAAGAAGCAATCCAGCGACCAGCGTATCCTCCAACGATGAAAAACAGAACCACCGCGATTTCGTGGAACGCCGTCACGCCGTGTTGCTGCGGCAGAGCCAGCCCCAAAAAACGCATCAAACCGCTGTGAAACGTTTCGGAAAGCATCGCCAATCCCGCCAGCAACGTAAATCCTGCCCAACGTCCGTTACGAAAAACGATCATCTGCCCCCACGCAAACGCTAGCGACCAGCCAAGAAGTAAGGCTCTCAACAGTCTCGCGTTCTCGTGGGGATCGAGCATCCAATATCCCCAGCCTAACACGCCCCCTAAGGCCACGCCGGCCAACAGCCAGCCTTTTGCCGATGTCACCGGCGCATCCATGATCGGTTTTGTCCGCGGAACCACTGAACCGGATTGCAGAAAGAGGAAAGCCTTAAACCAACCGTGCAGCATCAGATGCAGGACGGCCAATCCGTATGCCCCCAAAGCGCATTGGACAAACATCATCCCCATTTGCGCCATCGTTGAAGCCACCAATTGCCGCTTGTAATCCACATGAACCGTGAGGATTCCCGTGCCGATCAATACGGAGACGAGTGCAAATAACAACAGCAACGTTTGCGCCGTGCTGCCGGAAAACAACGGCGCAAATCTGGCCAGCAGGAGCGCGCCGGCATTGACCAGACCGGCATGCATGACGGCTGAAATCGGAGTCGGTATCACCGCCGACGCCAACAACCAGCGGTGAAAAGGCCACTGTCCTGCTGGAATAATGGCAGCCAGAAAGAGCAACACGTTCACCGCAAAGATTGTCTCGCCTGCAAGAATAGACAAGTTTTCCGTCGAAAAGACTAAGGAAAGTCGCCATTCTCCTGTAGCATTCCATAGCCATATGACAGAAATGAACAGCGAGAACCAACTTGCCGCGAACATCTTGGCCATCAGCCAGGACAGCCGTTTGGCCGGTTCCCATTCCTTTTTTTGCATCACCAGTGCCATAAAGCTGAACAATGCCAGTCCCCAACATAAAACGATCCAGCGCATGTCATCCCCGAGCCATGTCACGGAAGCCGCACTGACTGTCAGCGTCAACAGTGCAAAAACCTTCCGCCAGGATCGATCACCCTGGAAAAAGCGGAAACTAAAATGCTGGACCAGCCACCCAAGGAGCAAAATATAACAGGACATGAGCCAACCGAGACGATCGGAACGCCACCACCCAAACGCCGCCTGTTGTTCGGCAAAGAAAAGTCCAACCACAGAAACCGCCAGCGGAACCGCAAACAACCGGATGTGGATGCGAAGATAGTCACTCGAAATCCGCGGATGCAACAATAATCCGGCACTGATCAACATCAAGGCATGTCCTGCAAACAAAGCCAGAAATAATGCTGAGCCCATGCCCATCCTCCTTATTCCTTGCCACAATCAGCCTGGAATCCTTTGCGCCAGAGACATGTACCCTGGATCAACAGTCAATGGGGTCCATTTGCCCGTTTTTTAGAAGAAAGCCCTGGACTTGAACACTGACCGGAATCAAGGGATGCATGCGGATCGCCCGCACGCTTTGCCGTACACTTTCCATCGCCGAGGGGCAACCGCTCAACCATTGCATGAGATCTCCGAAAGGAAATTCAGGACGGCAGTATTGAAACATGTAATCCAACGTCTGCCTTTTTTTCGCCATCGCTTCATCGTTAAGACAATAGAGCAAGCTATCTGGAACAGCTGGATGTTGCTCTTTCTCCGTCCCGATGACAAAAATGTCGGTTACTTGTTCTCCGTAAACGGCCAAAATAATGGAGCGCATGACATCGCCGAAAGGATGCAAAATGATGGGACCGAAACACTTCAAAACGAACATTTTTCCTTGAACGGGATTGTCACCCGCGAACAAAAACTGTTCCAATTCCTCTTCCATTCCCAGAACAAACAAGCTGTTTTTACTGCTTCGTTCATTCGACGGAACGGAATGCTTCCTGCCCCACTGGAAATGGTTGTTTTGGAGCAAATCCGGTAAAAACATTTTCTTCCTCCTCAGTAAGTTTGTTTCGCTTGAAACACGGAGGTCGGCCTCATTAAAAAAACCGGCCTTTTCAGCGTGCGCAAAGGTCATTGCGTACCCTTGCGCTTCTGAAAAAGCCGGTTTATCTTCAACGAACCATCAAGTTTTTTGAAGATCTCCCGGGTTTGTCCAAGATTTTACGCAGAAAACATTTTTTCCAGATTGTTTGCCAAGCGGAAAACCATCACCCGTTCACCCGTGCGTGTGCTGAGATCGGTATGAAACGTAATGACTTCTTCGCCGGTATGTCAAAAATCATGTTTTTCAACGTTTCGACACCGGATTCCACCAAATCGGAACGGGTCCTTTTGATGGTCAACAATCCTTCCTTGGATTCACAAAGGGAATCTTTTTCCCATTGCGTCAATGCTTTGCTGATCTCGGCTTCTACCGATCCTTTCGTCCTTGGCAAGGACAGCTCCTTCAAACATTTCCCTCCTTTCATAATAAAAAACGGTATGTTTCTTGCCTTCCCTTACAAGAAACATACCGATTTACCTGGCTTTGGCCTGCGGCATTATCGGCAGCTTGTTCAAACTGTCCATTTTTCCTAATGGACAGCTTGCTCAGGCGACCGATAACAAGTCCATGAACCCAAGCCCAATCTCTCGGTCGGATTATGATACAGCTGTTGAAATTATATCCTCAAGATTGGCACACGTCAACAGTTTGATGAAGAGGCCGAAACATCGCTTGATCATAACCATATTCTGCGGATTAACCCCTGCAGATTGGAAACCTGCTCCTGATATTGCGCTGTTGCGCAGTCTTGCTACGACCTTTGCTCTCATCTAGAAATTACCATAGGTCGTCGGGCCGTCAAGGATCGCCGTTGCTGGACCTTCGGTCCTCCTTGACAGCTCCTCCTCCCTCTGGCGTGTGGGCCGTTAAGTGGCAAAGATCCATACTACGTACCGCCGTACGTCATACTCGAACCGGGCGACTTTGTTGTAACCCTGTTTCCATGTGACGGCGGTTAAACTCGACCGGCGAGAGGTAGTGCAGACTCGTCCGCCGGCCGTCGTATGCGGCTTGGGCTCATGTGTCAATTGGTAATAATAAGTGGATCGAGAGACCCCCACGATGCGCAGCACGAGAGTTGCGTTGTATCCGGCTGTGAGCCACTTGTGCGCAACGGCTACTTTATCCGCAAGTGAGGGTTGGCTTTTTTTAGCAGGTCACGCAAGATAGCGATTTCGAGGTCTTTCTCACCCAACAGCTGTTTGAGATGGGCGTTCTGCTTGTCCAATTCACTACTCTCGGCTACGAGCCGGTCATGTTCCTGCTGGGTTACGTGGGTGGTATTTCCTTTTGGACTGCTGCCCTGCATGGATTGACCAGCCTTATACTGACGAACCACTTGCTCACCACATTCGGGCGAATGTCGTACTTGCGCGCGACCACGGTGTTATTCCCAGCAGCAATCGCCTGCTCAACGACTTGACGCTTGAACTCTGGAGTAAATTTGCGACGTTCCATTTAAACAACCTCCTGACTTCATAGTCTCAGAAATTAGGGAGGCTGTCCAATCCAATTTCGAGGCTTAAGAGGTACTCTTTGAAGAACGCCATTACCATAGATTGGAGTTGATCTGGATGCTGAGCATCACGTATCATGTAGGAAACATCCTCTCTTTTTGGCGTAGATTCTGGTCTTGGTAACTCCAGTCTACCAAAAGATGAGGATGTTTTGCTTATCTATGACTCAAAAACTAAGTGAAATCAACAATCTACAGGTTCATGCTGGGTGCAAAACTTGAGTGACGATCTTTTGGAGACCGTCAATTACCTGGCAGAGCTGGGCAGCACCTTCCATGAATTGTCGGAAAAGACAACTGAACTCCATAAAACGGCGCAGCCCGACCTTGTGAATAATATCCTTCAGAGAATGCAGCGGGCGGAGAATCGATATCTGGAACTTGACATTGGTCAGAAAGTTTTACGCAACTCTCTCCACAAACTAAAGAGTGATCTGAAATGACCAATTGTCGAGCATCCAAGCCGCTGTTGCAGCGCGATCGCCATCGATGTGACCAACCTCGCCTGGATCCTCGCCTTTTTGTGGCTACACGCAGTGAGATAAACGGGGTTCCCCATAATGAGCTATAGCCATGTCGATTGATTACTGGAAACATGACCCTATGAACTCATTGTTGAATTGTGGGCGCGCAAGGCATCCCGCAACATACTTCTGGGAACTGCGGGTCTTCACCATCTGGTCGCTTCAGGACCGTAGGTATAGCTGGGAAGATCGCTTGCTAGGGGTGGAATTCTTTTTCCGTAAGGTGGATGAACTCGCTCAGATTCGCCCGGGTGGATGAAATTCCCGATTTCATCGGTTCATACCTAGATTTGATCGACCGGGATGACCTACACGAGCAGTTCACAGTCCATCCCCTCCCAATCCTCCCTTCAACGGCCGGATTGAGGGCTTGCTCAGAGACAATAGCTTTGCCACCCTGCCATACATGGCCATTTGATCAGGAATTAAAACCGCCGAGGATTGATCGTGCAACAGTGGTCCCCTTTTATGTTACCATAGACAACGTCCAAGCGAAATAGCGCTGGTCGACCTCGTCTAGATCCTGGCTACCTCGCGCTGCCAGGTTCGCCGTAGGTCAGTGCGAACACCGTATCCGTTAGCCAGCGCCGGAACCCTTCGTTGTCGCTGAACTGCTTAAAGAGTTCGGTGTCATCCTGCAGCAATGCGATCATGACGCGACCGAGCGCCTTGTCGTGCTCGATGCGTGCGTTCTGTTTGTCGGAATATTTGCGTGCGTTCTGGTAGGCGGTGTCGGCCGCTACACGTGCCGGAATCTCCTCGGTGATGAGTTTGCGCACCCGATCGGCGTCGGTCCAGGGAATGTTGCCAAACTGATCGTTAAAAGCCTTGATGATGTTCGAGAGACGGTCGAGCTCCGGTTCGGGCTTATGTCCGCCGCCCCCCGCAGGCAGCGGTTCGATCTCCGCATCCGCATCGGCAAGCGCGATCCTCATGGTCGCCTGTTTCTCGACCCGGTAGCTGTCCATGTCGATCGCCTCGAGGATGCCCTTCGAAAGGTCCTCCTCTTTCGGCGCCGGCAATTTGGGCACCAGGAAGTTGAGGAAAATCGATAGCTTCTCCCACTCGGCGTTGGTGTAGGGGAGGATCGACGACAGAAAATTATACGTTCGCAGAAACGCCTTGGCCTTGCCTTTGAAGTCGACCTGACCGTCCTCGTCGAGGTGCTCCATGTAGGTGGTCACACAGGCGTCAAGGATCGGGTCGAGACGGTCGCGGTCGGCGCCGTCCAGGTACAGCCGTACCAGTTCATCCACCTCTTCGGGCGCGTACACCTGGTACCCGTCTAGGTCGGCCTTGAGGTCGTGCAGCTTGTTCGGGTCGGTCTCGTCCGCGAGGATGGTCGTCCGGTAGTAGGGCTCGAAGGCCTTCCGGATCGCCTCCGGGTCGTTGACGAAATCGAGGACGAAGGTATCGTGCTTCTGCGGGTGGGCGCGATTGAGGCGCGAAAGTGTCTGCACCGCCTTGACCCCGGAGAGCACCTTGTCCACGTACATCGTGTGCAAGAGCGGCTCGTCGTAGCCGGTCTGGAATTTGTCGGCACAGATCAAAAACCGATACGGGTCCTCCCGGATCTTGTCGGCGATCAGGTTCGAGGGAAAGCCGTTGAGGCTGGCCTCGGTGACCTGTTGCCCGCCGTACTCGTGCTCCCCCGAGAAGGCCACAATCGCCCGATAGGGGCTTTTGCGCTCGGCAAGGTACGCCTGAAAAGCATGGAAATACTGGATGGCCCGCTCGATGCTGCCGGTCACCACCATGGCCCGCGCCTGGCCGCCGATCTTGCCCTTGGCAATCACTTGCTCGTGAAAATGGTCCACCATGATCTCGGCCTTGAGACGGATGGCGTGCTCGTGCCCCTCGACGAAGCGGCGCAGCTTCTTCTGCGCCTTTTTGACGTCGAATTCAGGGTCGTCCTCGATCTTCTTGATGAGCTTGTAGTAGCTGTTGACCGGTGTATAGTGGGCCAGCACATCCAGGATGAACCCTTCCTGGATGGCCTGTTTCATGGTGTAGCTATGAAACGGCCGGTGTTTGACCGTGCCGTCTGGCTGCGGGTCGGGTTCACCGAACATCTCGAGCGTCTTATTTTTCGGGGTGGCGGTGAAGGCGAAGTAGCTGGCGTTCGGCAAAAGCTTCCGGGCCTCCATGAGCCGGTTGATCCGGTCCTCGAAGGTTTCATCTTCGTCCTCCGCGCCGGCTTCCGACAAAGCCATGCTCATCTTGGCCGAGGTACGGCCCCCCTGCCCCGAATGCGCCTCGTCGATGATGATAGCAAAATGGCGCCCACGGTGCTCGCCGCCGATTTCGTCGAGGATGAACGGGAACTTCTGCAGCGTCGTGATGATGATCTTTTTGCCGCTCTCGATGAAGCGCCGCAGATCGCCGGAATGCTCGGCGTGCCCCACCGTAGCGCTCACCTGGGCAAACTGCTTGACCGTGTCCCGGATCTGCTGGTCCAGGATGCGCCGGTCGGTCACCACGATAATGGAATCGAAAATAGGCCTGCCGTCCCTCGCGAGACCGATCAACTGGTGAGCCAGCCAGGCGATGGAGTTGGACTTGCCGCTGCCGGCCGAATGCTGGATGAGATACCGCCGCCCTGCGCCATGCTCCCGGGCATCTGCGAGCAGCTTGCGCACCACGTCCAGCTGGTGATAACGGGGGAAAATCTGCTTGCGCGACTTCCTCCCGCTTTTTGGGTCCTTCTCCTCGACGAGTTGCGCGTAGTTTTCGAGGATGCCGGTCAGGCTCTCCCGGGTGAGGACCTCCCGCCACAGGTAATCGGTCTTGAGCCCCTGCGGGTTGGGCGGATTGCCCGCGCCGTCGTTGTAGCCTTTGTTGAAAGGCAGAAACCACGACGTCTTGCCCGCAAGGTGCGTGCAGAACCACACCTCGTTGTCGTCCACCGCGAAGTGCGCCACGCAGCGGCCCAGCTCAAATAGTTTCTCGCGGGGGTTGCGGTCGCGCCTGTACTGTTCGATGGCGTCATGGACCGTCTGCTTGGTGAGGCGGTTTTTGAGCTCGAAGGTGAAAACCGGCAGGCCGTTGATAAAAAGCACCAGGTCCAGCGCCCGCTGCATCTCGTCGCGGCTGTAGCGGAGCTGGCGCGTGACGGTAAAGCGGTTCTGGTCATACAGCGCTTGCGCCACCTCGTTGCCGGGCGAAGGCGTGCCGTAGAAAAGCTCGATGCGGTGCGGCCCGTGCTGGATGCCGCCTCTCAGCACGTCCACCACCCCGCGTTTGCTCACCTCACCCTGAAGGCGCGCCAGAAACTTCCGCCGGGTGGGGCTGTCGTGATCCAGATCGAGCGCTTCGGCCACTTCGGGCTGGGTCGAGCGCAGAAAGGCCGCGAGCTGAACCAGATCGACGCAGTACTCCCGGTCGTAGTCGGCCGGGTCGCCGGGGAGCCAACCCACACCGCCGTAAGGTTCCGGCGTCTCGGCAAGGACCGCCGGGGTACCGGAAAGCCGGGGCGCACAATCACTGCCCGTCAGCGCCCGGCAGATCAGAGTTTCGAGCCCGGCTTCGCTGGTGTCGGTGGGTTTCATATTTCAACTTCCTCCTCCGCGAGAGCTTCTGAGGCGGCATCATTATCTGACGTTTCATCTTCGGCCATCTCCTCCGTGTCCATCCACTCAGACTCCTCCTCGGGCGGCTCCTCCGGCAGCCGCGCTGCGACCTCGCGCACATCCACCTTGCCGGTGACCACATCGGAGACCAGCCACTCACGGTATTCGCGCAACAGTTCAATTTCGCGGCGGGCGGCGGCAATTGCCGCGTCGATCTTGGCCGTCTTGGCGTCGAGGTATTCGACGATGGCGGTTTGTTCGGGCGCCGAGGGCAGGGCAACTCGTATCTCCCGCACTTCCCCTTCACTAATAGCAGGTACTGGCCCTGGTTTCGCAATCTGCCCGAGGTCGATGTAGCTCATTATTAAGAAC
>CAMTVR010000039.1:0-109970 GCA_947085265.1 uncultured Bacillus sp.
ACAAGTTCTTCCACAGTTTTCTGTTCCGATGGCGGGAGGCGGGACCCTAAGATCCACGTAACCCAGGAGAAGAACAGTTGTTGTTGTTCCGGTGAGAGGCGCTGGATAGTACCTATCAAGGTTTGCAGTCGTTTCAATATTTCTGCCAGGTTGTCCGACTGGTCCAGGTAGAAGACCGCGCCCATCAGGTTAGACAATTGGAACAGAGCCGGTTCGTTCATCCGGTGGACATCGATGAGCATGTACCGGAAATTGAGCAGTTCCTCACCGAACAAGTCCTCGCTCGCGATGGTTTGGCGAAAGGTTTGCGCCGCGGTCCAGGGGGCTTTGCCGTTGTAGAGTACGATTGGAACGATTGGTGGCAAACGGAAGTCTTTGCGTGCTGCTTCCTTTGTCTCGATGTTTTTCAGGATGTCGCGCCAGATTTCAACTTGGTACAGGAGCAGGCGGTAAGGCATTTGGTAATCGACAGTGGACTGAAGTTCCATCAGGACGTAGAAGATGATTTCCGGTTGGTCATCCTGTTCGGAACGTTTGAGCACGTAGACGAGATCGGCTTCTTTGTCCTTGAAATCTTGGAGAATGTAGGATTTATCCGGGCGGAACAAGTGAGTTTCATCGATTTGCTGCACCCAGTCTCGCCGGATGAAGGAACGCAACAGTTCGAGAAAGGCTTGCTTGCTGGAGAGCAGATATTTGTAGCCTTTGTCGTGCGGTTGGTGAAGAGATGTTTCGTTTGGTGACATGGATACACCTCCATAGGGAGTCTGTCATCGTGCTGTGACGGTGATTTGCTCCCTTATGGGTGTTGGAAAGATTTGTTTCAGCACACGGATGTTGGTTTTCTCTTGGCGTGTTAACCCTTTTCTCTGTCCGACGATTCAGGATTTACCTTTATTATAACATGGCGTAAAGTGTTCATCTATAGCTCTATGGTTAACCCGATTTTTTGACGGCTTTCGCTATTCATGCTTATTGGCATGGGTCTTTTTTTCCTTTTTAAGGATGTTCTTGGCCGATTTGGGAATCCTGTAAATGAGGAGTTTGACGTCCAGCAATCAAGATCCAAGGTGAATCGGATGAATAATGTTGTCGACTTTCAAGCATATCAACAACGACATTGGGACCAATTCAGGGAGCGGGCCGTATATTGGTTGGATCCTGAAGAATACCTAGCCTTTTATCAGGAGATGGTCAGCTGGGTGCTGGAGAGAGCCAATGGGTATGTACGTTATCTCGTGGAAGAGGCGTTGTTTGAGACTTTGCTTGACGGCTTCTGTATGGGCCTGGAGGCCAGCCGCCGATATCCCGACATCAAGCAGGAACGAACGTGGGAACAGGTGGAAACCTTGTTCAAGCGACAGTACCTCAAACAGGCGGACGAATCGGTGCGTCGTTACTGCAGCAAGTACCGCCTTTTTCACATCCTGGACGAGTGGACGTCCCTTTCGATTCAGATTGTCATGGATGATTGTATCCGCCGCTGGTTTGAAAAAGGTTTTCGCGAAGGCATTCTTCGCAAAAAAAGAAGACAATGGTGAGATGGATGAGAAGTGATAGCGTGAGGCACTTGCGGGTGATGTTTGTCCGGATTTTAGTGGCATTCACCGCGCTCATTTTCCTGAACATCGCAGGGTTCCATCTGAACCTCGGGCCAAAGGTTGGGATAAGGGCTGGCTCAGTTCACGCATGGACGCCCTTGGCGGGAAAGGTCATTGTGCTTGACCCTGGACACGGTGGGCCGGATGGTGGCGCTATCAGCCGTTCGGGACTGATTGAAAAAGAGGTAGCCCTCCAGGTGGCGTTGTTTCTCAGAGACTACCTTCAGCAGGCCGGAGCCTTGGTGCGGATGACCCGAGAGACCGACACCGATTTGGCCAACGAGAAAACCCGGGGCTATTCCCGGCGCAAGACGGAAGACCTGATGAAGCGGGCGCAAATGGTCAATCAGAGTCAGGGAGATTTGCTGATCAGTATACACCTCAACAGTTTTCCAAATTCGCGTTACAGTGGGGCGCAAACGTTCTACTGCACAACACAGGAAGAAAGTCGCAAATTGGCGTATTCTGTGCAACAGGAACTGATTGAAGGGTTGGCCAATACGAAACGGACGGCCAAGAAATTGGACGAGGTTTTCCTGTTAAATCAGAGCCGCATCCCAGCCATTCTGGTGGAAATCGGTTTTCTGTCTCATGCAACAGAGGCACAACTTTTGGCCGATCCGGAATATCAGAAAAAAGTGGCTGCTTCCATCTATCGAGGCATTCTTCGTTACTATACCGATCCCATGACGGACACGACCTCGCGCCGGATATATGATATAATCATGTTGAGAAAGGAGTTGGATTTTCAAATAAAGAGGTGATCAACCCATGCTGACTCGCGAGCAAGTGCTCGAAGTGTTAGAAGATGTGGAAGACCCCGAGCTCCATAAGAGTGTCGTTGAATTAGATATGGTGCGGAATATCCAAATCAGCCCGGAAAACGATGTCGAGCTGGAACTGGTGTTGACGATTCAGGGTTGCCCCTTGAAAGCAATCATTGAGGAAAGAGTGATGAAAGCGTTAAAGGAACTGGGCGCGCGTGATGTGCAAGTGCGTTTCGGTGCGATGACCGATGAGGAACGGGCCGCTCTCGCCAAGCGTTTGCGGGAAGAACGGGAGGCGCAAGCCAAGACAACTTCCCAACCGGCGGCATCGCCGCTCTTGTCCAAAGACAGCGACACGCAGTTTATCGCCATTGCCAGCGGTAAAGGCGGGGTTGGGAAGTCTACGGTCACGGTAAACTTGGCGGTTGCGCTTGCGCGTGCAGGGTATCGGGTGGGTGTCATTGACGCCGACATTTACGGCTTCAGCGTCCCAGATATGATGGGGATTGACCAGCGCCCGACGGTCATTGATAACCTGATTCTGCCGGTTCAAAAATTAGGTGTTAAGGTCATGTCAATGGCCTTTTTTGTTGAGGATAATCGCCCGGTCATTTGGAGAGGTCCCATGTTGGGCAAGATGTTGCGGAACTTTTTCAGTGAAATTCACTGGGGTGAACTGGACTACATGCTTCTCGACCTGCCGCCAGGAACGGGGGATGTCGCGCTAGATGTGCACCAATTGATCCCTCAAAGCAAGGAAATTATCGTCACCACTCCCCATCTGACGGCGGCTTTTGTAGCTGCTCGTGCGGGCGCAATGGCCATCCAGACCAATCATGAAATCATCGGCGTAGTTGAAAACATGTCCTGGTATGAATGCAGTCATTGCGGAAACAAGGAGTTCATTTTTGGTGAGGGTGGCGGGCAGAAGCTGGCGGAAAACTTGCGAACCAAGCTGTTGGCGCAGATTCCTCTTGGCGCGCCAAAAGGCAGCGTGCTGGATGAGGCGCCCGGGATCTATCCAGAAAGTTCGCCGCAAGCAGAGATTTTTGACCGGCTCGCAAAAGAGGTCATCGAAAAAACAGCCCCTGCCGTCAAGAATTAGCGTCTGAGCGAAAGCAGAATCGGATTGCGTTGCTGAAGAAGAGGGTGGCTAGGTGATCAGAGACGTGTTTAACTGCCACCCGCTCCTCCGCCCCCGCCGCCTCCTCCGCCTCCGCCACCACCTTCGCCGCTTTCGCCACCTTGCTGCCCTCCGCCACCTTGTGCACCTTCTTTTTTTGGCTTGGTGGCTTCCTCTTGCGCTTTGACCATCAACTTCAGGAGTTCCTCCTGAAACATCGGGCTTTGCAGCGATTCCTTCATCACTGTCATCATTTGCTGACGAAAGGCATTGCTTTTAAACATCTCCAACAGTTCTTTTTCGAATTCCGGATCTTGCATCACTTCCTGCATCATCGAACGGTATTCCGGATCTTTCATCAAATCCTTGAGGAGCTCCTTGTTTTGATCTTTTAACGCTTTCGCCAACTCGGAGGCAAACTTCGGTTCGCCAATGATTTCGTTCAATTTCTTCCGGTTCTGCTCACCGGTGATCATCTCCTGCAGCACTTTTTTCAGGTCGTCCTCACTGAGTACCACCTGTTTTTGAAATTCCGGGTCTTGAAACATTTCCTGAACCGCTTTTTTTCCAGCGTCTGTTTTGAGAATATCGACGACCATTTCCTTGGTGCTTTCATAAGGCAATGTTTCCTGTGGCCGCTGTGCCGGGTTACAGCCACTGGCAATCAGTGCAACAACCACAAGTCCTATCATTGCCCATTGCCGTTTTCGCCTTCGCCAGAGACGTGTTTGTTCTCGCAAATCGTTCATGATGATACTCCCCTTGGACATTTTTCTGGGTGTATTATGTGTGGAAAGGAACCTTGGAATGCGGCAGAAAGACTGGTAAAATCATAATGACATATGCCTGACAAGAATCGTCGGGGGATGACTCACACTTTAAAAAGCTGAGGGAAAAGGCGGCATCGAGGAGGATAGGCGTTTTGAAAGCGCGCAACTGGGCATTTCTTTTTGTCACCACATTGATGATTGGCGGCATTTCCGGTCTGCTATTCGGGTTTGGCATGTATGTATTGCAAACCGGTGATGAGGTGGTCGGTCAGGAGTTGATTTTGTCCATTATCGGTTATGCGGGTGCGGGGCTGATGTTTAGTCTGATCAGCCAGATGGGACTGTTTGCCTACTTCTTTTTCCAGTCCATGATGCTGGCTCTGCTGAAGCGAAACTGGCTCTGGCAAACCTTCCAAGCCTTGTTGATTTTGCTGGTACTCATCGATCTGGTGTGGTTGCGGGCTGCGGCAGGCGGTGGAAGCTGGCTGAAGTATCTGCCGCTGCCACTTGCCCTTCTTGCCGTGGGAATGATTGTCGCGGCAGTGAAAAGCTGGATGACGGACAGACAAGCCTTTCTTCCGACTTTGTTTGTCATGGTGGTACTGACGACGATTGAATGGCTGCCAGCCCTGTTGACAGGCAACCCTCTGTCGATGTGGGTCATGATTGTGCCGCTTTTGTGTTGCAATGCCTGGCAGGTGTTGATCTTGCATCGGTTGGTCGATGACGGAAAAAAACCATCTTCGACGCGAAAAAAGAAATGGGCCACTGCCTGAATGTACGGCGTGGCCGTTTCTTTTGTTGTTTTAGGGAAGTTCCGTGGTGTCAATCTGTGCGGTAGCGATCAGTTCGGAAACGGTGACCAGTTCGTAGCCCTGTTCGCGAAGCCGGTCGATGATCACGGGCAAGGCTTCATGTGTTTGTTTGCAGGAATCACTGGCATGCATCAGGATAATATCCCCGGGGTGCACCTTGTTCATTACGCGCTGGATGATTCGGTCCACGCCTGGATTCATCCAGTCGAGCGAGTCGGTATCCCACTGAATGACGGTATAGCCGAGCGAATCTGCGACGCGCAAGACCCGCTTGTCAAAGTCTCCGTTGGGCATCCGAATCAGGCTGGGTTTGGAGCCAGTCAGTTTATGAAGAATTTGGTCCGCTTTGGCAATCTGCTGGCGAATGTCTTCATCGCTCAGCCGGCTGTAATTGACATGTTTGTGGCCGTGACTTCCAATTTCATAACCTGCGTCAACGATGCGCTGCACGATTTCCGGGTGACTTTCAGCCCACGGCGAGGAGAGAAAGAAGGTCACTTTGTCCACCTTTTTTTCTTCCAGAACATCCAGAATGGGACCAGGCCGCTTATCCCCCCAACTGATATCAAACGTGAGAGCCACCTTCTTCTTGTCTGTCGGCACGCTGTAAATGGCTGAGGGTTCATGGCCGGAGAAGGCCGGTACCGCGTTGGCGAAGATACTTTCCTCTTCTTTTTCCACGAAAAAGACCCCAATGGCAAAGGCCAACGCCACGGAAAAAATGAGGAACCGCTTCAAATGTGTGGCTTTTACGGTCCAGAAAATGTTCATCAGCAACACCTCATTTCCGATGAGTAAACATGTAAATAAGCGCATTTTAGAAACAAGATGAAGAACGATCACGTGTCGGGATCAGGTTGTCCACGCGACCCAATATTAATGTATGCCCGATGGATGAACTGTATGAGGAAACAAGTCTTTTTAATAAAGAAAAAGAGCTCAGTTGACAAAGGCGGGTATCCATGGTATGATTCGTATCGTTGTCGCAGTTGCGTATTGGTATCTATGTAAAGGATGCCGTCTTGAAATCTCTAGCAAAACGTATTAAAATAATATGGCGCAAAGGTTGTTCCTCCGTAGCTCAATGGTAGAGCAACCGGCTGTTAACCGGTAGGTTACAGGTTCGAGTCCTGTCGGAGGAGCCATTTTCTGCTCCCATAGCTCAGCAGGTAGAGCGCTTCCATGGTAAGGAAGAGGTCACCAGTTCGAGTCTGGTTGGGAGCTCCATAAATGGCCCGTTGGTCAAGTGGTTAAGACACCACCCTTTCACGGTGGTAACAGGGGTTCGAATCCCCTACGGGTCACCATGGACGGTTAGCTCAGCCGGGAGAGCACCTGCCTTACAAGCAGGGGGTCGGCGGTTCGAACCCGTCACCGTCCACCATTGATGTCTGGTATTTCAGACACTGAGCCGGTGTAGCTCAACAGGTAGAGCAACTGACTTGTAATCAGTAGGTTGGGGGTTCAAGTCCTCTCGCCGGCACCATGTATAACCTCATCATTTTTGGATATTTTACGGAGGGGTACCAAAGCGGTCAAATGGGGCGGACTGTAAATCCGTTGGCGTTGCCTTCGTAGGTTCGAATCCTACCCCCTCCACCACCTTCATATTGGGGAGTAGCCAAGTGGTAAGGCAACGGACTTTGACTCCGTGATGCGTAGGTTCGAACCCTACCTCCCCAGCCATCTCATGAGCCATTAGCTCAGTTGGTAGAGCACCTGACTTTTAATCAGGGTGTCGGTGGTTCGAGTCCACCATGGCTCACCATTTTTTTGTTTTTTGCGGCGATTCTGTTCCAAAAATGCGGGTGTGGCGGAACTGGCAGACGCGCTGGATTTAGGTTCCAGTGGGTAACCGTGGGGGTTCGAGTCCCTTCACCCGCACCAACGCAGCAAGGCTTTGGTGATCGCTTTCGTGGATGATTTGGAGCATCAGCGTGTGAGCATAAATACATGCAGATATACATCAGCTATACATTCGCGAAAAGTCGCGCGGGAGATGGGCCTGCGCGACTTTTCCCATGCTGAATACCAAAAATAGGCAATTTCGCTATAGCGATACGAAGCGGCGGGAATACGATAATACTATCAAGCTGGAAAGGAGGTTCAAATATGGGCTATCCAGCAGGTGGAGGAGGATTTCTCGGCAGCTATGTGGGAGTGATTCTGGTCATCTTCGTGCTCCTGGCTATCATTGCCGCTCCATGGGGATTCGGCGGCGGTTACGTGGATCCATAAGCGAACGAAGATGGTTGTTGGTCCCAGAATCGGTGTGTTTATGTGGAAGGACACCAAGAGCCTGCTGGGAGGATTATCTTCCAGTGGGCTCTTTCTTTATCAGACTTGAAGGATTTCCTCAAGTAGAACATGGGATGGATTCTGGAAAATGATTACAGTCGATAAAACTCCCTTGAAAAAAAACGTCAGATAGTGTATGTTAGTAAATGGAATCTCGTACAAGCGGACGTGGCTCAGGGGTAGAGCATCGCCTTGCCAAGGCGAGGGTCGCGGGTTCGAATCCCGTCGTCCGCTCCATTTTTTATGTCTCATTTATTCTTTTGTTGAGCAAGCCAGGAGAACCGATTGGACGAAAAAGCTTTGCACGGAAGATGCAAGCTTTTTTTTATTCTACGGAGGAGCACAGGATGAAGCCGCTTCAGGAGTTCTGGCAAGTGATCTCGGTGGTGGTCGACATTGCCATCGTTTCGTATGTATTTTATAAAGTGTTGATGCTCATCCGGGGAACACGAGCCATTCAACTGATTCAGGGGATTGTGATCATCGTTCTGGCTTGGGTGATGAGCTCGCTTTTAAACCTGCGAACATTGGAATGGTTGATGTCCCAGGCGTTTACATACGGAGTCCTGGTTATCTTGATCATTTTTCAGCCGGAATTGCGGCGGGCATTGGAGCAATTGGGGCGTGGCCGCTTCTTTGCGCGAGCCGGCATACAGCGGGAAAACGATCTGCTCAGCGTGGCTGAGGCCTGTTATAAAGCGGCTACACACATGGCTCAGCGACGCATTGGGGCGCTGATTGTCCTGGAGCGGAAAATCGGGCTGAACGATATGATTGAGACGGGAACACGGTTGGAGGCAAAACTATCGGCAGAACTGTTGATCAACATTTTTACGCCCAATACCCCCCTTCATGATGGAGCGGTGATCATCCGTGATGCTACCATCATGGCTGCGGGTTGCTATTTGCCTCTTTCCGAGAGTCCCTTCATCGGCAAGGAGTTGGGAACACGTCACCGGGCAGCGATCGGGGTCAGCGAGGTGACCGATTGTTTGAGCCTGGTGGTATCGGAGGAGACGGGTCAAATCTCGCTGGCTTCTGATGGCGTACTGGAGCGGGATATCCAGGGTGAGGAACTTTTTCTGCGGTTGCGGGAGGCGCTGATGCCGACACCGAAAAAGGCGGGTTCCTTCCGCCAGAAAAGGGAGCAGAAATCCGATGGATAAGTGGTTAAACCAACCGATAGTTGTTCGCATTATTTCTGTTCTGTTGGCCATTATGCTCTGGTTTGTCGTCAATGGACCCGGTTCCAACTCTCCGACCACTACTGCGATCACTCAGAATGAAATTCGCATTGACAATGCTGCTTTGGAAGTCAGGTTCGACGAAGAAAAAGTCGCTTTGTTGGAAGCCCCGGAAACGGTGGACCTGGTTTTGCGCGGCTCGCAACGGGATCTGAGCCTTTTCCGTCTGCGTGATTACAAGGTGTATGCCGATGTCACCGGCTATGGTCCGGGAGAGGTACAGGTACCCGTGCAGTTTGACGGCTTTCCTTCCAATGTGCAGGTGGAGGCCAGCCCGGCCGAAGTGCGCATTGTCCTGGAGGCCCTGGAAAGCAAGCCCATGCCTGTGGATGTGGAATGGCTCGGCGCTCTGCCGGAGGGATTTCAGGTAGGTACGCCGCATGTACAGCCGGCCGAAGTGCGCGTGGGTGGCGCCAAGAGTATGCTGGAGCGCGTCGTCTCGGTGAAGGCATACGTCCATTTAAACGCAAACAGTGAACAATTGATGCAGGAGGTTGCATTACGAGCGGTAGATGCACAGGGGAACCGATTGAACGTCGAGATCCAACCCAGGACGGTTCGGATTGAGGTGCCCATTCGCAGCCCGAAGAAGACCGTTCCCTTGAACCTGCAATGGCAGGGGCACCTTCCGGACGGGTACAGCGTTTCTGCAGTTGAGTATACTCCTCGTGAAGTGACATTGTTCGGCCCTCTTTCTGTACTAAACAAGTATTCACAATACCGCGGACCGACAGTGGATTTGACCGGCTTGAATGGCAATCGAGATTTGAAACTCTCGGTTCCGATTGAAAAGGGGTTGTTCCGAGTCGAACCTGCGGAAATCGAAGTGCGCATCCAAATCAGCCCGACGCGAACGAAAACCATCGAGCAGGTACCAGTGCAAGTAAAGGGCTTGGCAGACGGATATGAGATCTCTTGGATCCGGCCTGCCGACGGCAAACTGGATTTGACGCTGGAGGGGACATCGGAGCGGCTTGCCGGCCTGTCGGCCGAAGATGTGCAGGTGATTCTGGATGTCAGCCGGTTGGCTGCGGGAGAGCACCGTAAGCCTCTGGAAGTGAAGCTTCCCATGTTTGTCCAGATCAGAGGTCAGCTGCCGGAAGCCCAGTTTCTGCTGAGTGCAGCCGGTGACGGGGAACCGGATAGCGGACCGTCTGATGAACAGCCGGCGGGGATGAAGCCGGCAGAACCTGCGAACGAACCATCAACAGGGACTTTACCGAATGAAACGGAATGATGGCGGGCCAGAATGGGTGGCATTTCATTGAGCGATACACAGAAAACGGACTGGAGTGAAGACACCTTGGGGAAATATTTTGGCACAGATGGCGTGCGTGGTGTGGCCAATCGGGAACTGACCCCCGAACTTGCTTTTCGCATCGGCCGTGCTGAAGGAAGTCTTGCTGCGGCGCGCGTTTCCGGCCGGCCGAAAGTGCTGATCGGCCGGGATACGCGGGTTTCGGGGGAGATGCTGGAGGCGGCTCTGACTGCTGGCCTGCTTTCCGTCGGGGCAGATGTGGAGCGGCTTGGAATCATCAGTACTCCGGGCGTGGCTTGGCTGACCAAGTCGTTGCAAGCGGCTGCCGGGATCATGATTTCAGCCTCGCACAACCCGGTAGAGGACAACGGCATCAAAATTTTTGGACCGGACGGCTTTAAACTGACCGATCAAGAAGAGGAGCACATTGAACGCCTGTTGGATGAACCGGTAGACTCCCTGCTACGGCCGACGGGTGGCGATGTGGGGCGCGTTCGGGAAGCTTCAGGCAGCGTGCAGGATTATCTGGATTACTTGTCACAGACCATCCAAGGAGACTTTCAAGGACTGAAGCTCGTTTTGGACTGTGCTCATGGCGCCGCCTCTTATCTCGCGCCGCGGCTGTTTCGTGGTCTGGGCGCGGAGGTGGCCGTCATCGGTGGAGAGCCGAATGGCGTCAACATTAATGATGGTGTGGGTTCCACGCATCCCGAGCGTTTGCAGGAAGAAGTGAAAAAGCGACAGGCCAATGTGGGGCTGGCTTTCGACGGCGATGCCGACCGCTTAATGGCCGTTGATGAAGACGGTGAGGTCGTCGACGGCGATATTATCATGTGCATCCTGGCCAAGTGGCTGAAGGAACAGGGTCGCCTGGCGAAAAACACCCTGGTCACTACCGTCATGAGCAACTTCGGTTTATATGAGGCGATGCGGAAGCTGGGCATTGCCACCGTACAAACGGCGGTGGGTGACCGTTATGTGCTGGAACGGATGCTTGATGGGGGATTTGTCATTGGCGGTGAACAATCCGGGCACGTGATCCTGCTGGATTATAACACGACCGGTGACGGGATGCTGACTGCCCTGCAACTGGTACAGGTGATCAGGCAAAGCGGGAAAACGCTCGGACAGCTCAAGCGAATCATGCGGAAATACCCGCAAGTGCTGCACAACGTGCGGTTGAAGACGGCCGAAGCGAAGAGCGCTTGGAAAGAGAATGCGGCGATTATGGAAGCCATTGCTGAGCTGGAGCAACGGTTAGGGGATACAGGCCGCGTGCTGGTACGCCCATCCGGAACGGAGCCGTTGTTGCGGATCATGGCGGAGGGTCCCGACGAAGCCGCTTTGCGGCAAGAGATTCTGCGGATCGCGGAGATCGTGGAGCGGGAATTGAATCAATAAATTGATTGACATGGCGAATAACAAGATGGACAGCGAATTCGCGGCATTGAAGTCCGGGCAAGGAGCCATGATCTACCTCAGCCTGTTTGACTGGAATTTCATCAGCCCCATGAAAACGTTTGTCGGTTTGCAAAACTTTATCGATCTGTTTCAAGACGAAGAATTCCTTCAGGTATTAAAGTTTATCTAGTATCCCCTGAAAAAGTGAGGATTTCAAGCTAAATAGAAAGCAATTCGTAACCCTTATGCGGAACTAAGAAATTCAACATCGCCCCCCGGGAATCCTTCCTTGAGGTGAAAAATCATGTTGAAACTTCGCGACGAGCAATTTGGAACGATTACTTCTGGCCGCTCGTGATGACCACCAACGATACAGTCAAAACACGTCCGTTGGGAATCGACCAGATTCGCCATGTGGAAGGGATTGTCACCTGGAATGTCCTGATGGCGGGAAATATGATTCTGGTCATGATCGTCCTGATCGTGTTCTTTCTCGCACAGCGGCAGATCATTCGCGCCTTCGTCTATAACGGCGTAAAATGAGCGTCCCGCATGATGATGAATGATATTCACATAAACCTTTTCCAGCTAAAACCCGCGCATCATCATATCCGGGCTGAACTCAGGATGTATCCTGTTTCTGCCCGGCTTTTTTGTTTGCCCGGTCTTAAGTCGGGGTAAAAAACCTACTTTGGCAGGGTTATCAATTTTGTCATTCTTGTTTTATTATAAAATCGTATTGCCACATAGAATTTCCATTTTTTAGGAGGGGTGTGGATGTCCATTCTTGAGGTAAAAGATCTTCGCAAAACGTTTGGTTCTGTCGTGGCGGTTGACAGGATCAGCTTCACTGTGGAAGAGGGGGAGATCTTCACGATCATCGGCCCCAACGGTGCCGGCAAAACGACCACATTGGAGATGATTGAAGGATTGCAGGTGCCCGATCAGGGTGAGATTTCCATTAAAGGCATGGGATGGAAGAGAGATGCCGAGAAAATCAAGCAGATTATCGGCGTGCAACCCCAAACGAGCGCGCTGTTTGACAAGTTGACCGTCTATGAGAACCTGGACGTATTTTCCAGTTTCTATCATAAAACGCGTCCCGTGACTGAGATCATCGAATTGATCAACCTGCAGGACCACCGCAATAAATGGGTCCGGAACCTCTCAGGTGGCCAAAAACAAAGGCTGGCCATCGGGCTTGCGTTGGTCAACGATCCGGACATTCTCTTTTTTGATGAGCCGACGACGGGACTGGACCCGCAAGCGCGCATCAATATCTGGGACATCATCTTAAAACTGAAGGAATTGGGGAAAACGGTGATTCTTACCACGCATTACATGGAAGAAGCGGAGAAATTAAGCGATCGCGTCTGCATCGTCGACCAGGGGCGGGTCGTCGCTTTGGACACGCCCCAAAATCTGATCAATCAATTGAGCAAGGAACGGGAAATTCAACTCGCTTTTTCAGACGCTGCTCAAAATGCGTCCATGCTGGAATTGATCAAAACTTTGCCAAAGGTAAGAAAAGCAGATTTTGTTGATAATCGCATCCATGTTTGGACCGAGCGCCCCGAGGAGACATTATATCATTTGTTTCAATATACGGCCGAGAATCACATTGAAGTGGAGCAGGTGAGCATTAAGGATCTGAGTTTGGAAGATGTGTTTATTGCCTTGACGGGCAAGGAATGGAGGGACTAGGGAGATGCGGCAGCTGATGAAGTTGTTCGAAGCAGAGCTGAAGTCCACCCTGCGTGAGAAAGCGGTCTGGTTTTGGCTGATTTTCTTTCCCGTCATCTTGTTTGTCATTTTTACAGTCATTATAGGCGGGGCCAACGAGGAGTCCGATTTTGAAGCCAAAGTGGTCACGGTGATTGAAAATTCAAGTCAAGCAGCGGAGCAATTGAACGCGATATTGCACGACATCGACGTGTTCGATTGGGTCGAAGATGAGCCGATGTCACTGGAGAAAGCACGACAGCTGGTAAAGGACCGTAAAGTGGATGCGGCGATCGTTTTGCCGGCAGGGAATGAATCAGAAAAAGTGGTTCTATTGATGAATAAAGAGAAAGAGAATTCAGCAACGGCCCAAGCCCTTAGCGGCATTCTCGCCGGGGTTCTTGAAGAGATGAATTACCGTTTGGCCAACACAACACCCACGTTTGCGCTTGCAACCGAATATCTTTCTTCCGGCGGTAACCAAATCAAATTTGTGGATTTCGTGATGACAGGGATGTTGGCCTTGGGTCTTGCGCAATCGGGACTTTTCGGACAGATGGGGCTGGTGGAGTACCGCCGGAATGGATTGCAGAAGCGGCTGATGTTGACTCCCATCAAAATGCATTTGTTTGGCATTGGCCACATCATGGTTCACTTGATTCTTGGCGTCATTCAGGTGATCGTGATTACATTGATTGGCGTGCTGCTTTTTAAGGTCAATCTGAACATCGACTTTCTCGCTTTTATCATCGTCTTCGCAGTTGGTGTCATCGCATTCAACGCGATGGGGTATATGCTTGCCTCATTCAGCAAAACGCAGGAAAGCTACTCTGGTCTTGCCAACATTGCCTCTTTTTTGATGATGTTTATCAGCGGCGTGTTCTTTGACGTCGCCATGCTTCCCGACTATATCCGCCCCGTTTCCAATGTCATACCACTTACCTATTTTGTCAGCGGGATTCGGGACAGCATGGTTTACGGCCTGGGAGTGACGCATGCACCGTTTTGGATCAATATTGCCGTATTGGCTGCATGGGGATTGGCGGCATTTATCATTGGGACGATGTTCAGCAAACGGCGGACTTAACCATCCTGAAACATGTTCAACATTTCGCTCCTTAGCAGATGCCAACCCCTTCGTTGTTGCCATTGCTGGCTTCATTCGAAGGGGATTTGATTGCTAAGGGAGGTTTTAAGTTGTAAGCGATTAAAAGATTGACAATTTTTTATTGAGATTATTTTAAAATAAACATATAATATATTCGGAATATATAAAAATGAAAGGAGAAGCAACTATGAATCGTTTGCGTTGGGTCGTGTCATGTTGTGTCATGGCAGCCCTGTTGCTGGCAGTTGTGCCGGGGCATCAAGCCCATGGCGCGGAGGATGGCAACCAGTATCCCATTGCGCTTTTGCATGGTTTTACCGGCTGGGGACGGGACGAAATGTTTGGCTTTAAATATTGGGGCGGATTGGAGGGAGATTTGCAGGAAATTTTGAATCAACATGGATACCGTGTTTACACACTGGCTGTCGGCCCGGTGTCCAGCAACTGGGATCGCGCTTGTGAGGCGTATGCCCAATTGGTGGGTGGCACGGTGGACTACGGTGCGTCTCATGCGGCCCAACATGGGCATGCGCGGTTTGGGCGCACGTATCCCGGCCTGCTGCCGGAGTTGAAACATGGCGGCAAAGTTCATCTTGTGACCCACAGTCAGGGTGGTCAGACGGCACGCCTGCTGGTTTCGCTTTTGGAGTATGGGAGCCAGGCCGAACGAGATTATGCAAAGCAGCACGGGCTATCCTTGTCCCCTCTGTTTGAAGGAAACCAAAACTTTGTGCTCAGCGTGACCACCTTGTCGACGCCCCATGACGGGACCACGCTGGTCAAAATGGTTGATTTTACCGACCAATTTTTCGATTTGCAGAAAGGTGTGCTTGCCCTTGCCAGCGTCGCCAGCAATGTGCCGCATGCAAATCAGGTGTATGATTTCAAACTGGATCAGTGGGGCATTCGCCGGCAGCCGAATGAGTCGTTTGACGACTTTTTTGAGCGGCTTAAGCGCTCTCCGATGTGGCAGTCGAAAGACACGGCCCGTTACGATCTCTCATTGGAGGGAGCGGCTGAGCTGAACAGTTGGGTGAAAACCAGTCCGCACACATATTATTTGAGCTTCGCCACGGAAAGAACATACCGTAGCCTGATAACCGGCAACCACTATCCGGAACCGGGCATGAACCCGCTGATTGCCACTCTCGGTGCCCCATTCCTTGGCACCTACCGGAATCCGGCCATTGGCGTGGACGGCAGTTGGCTGGAAAATGACGGTGTGGTGAACACGATCTCGATGACGGGGCCCAAACGGGGTTCCACTGACGTGATTCGCGTCTATAACGGCACGTTCCAAAAAGGGGTATGGAACGACATGGGCAAATACAACATCGATCATCTCGAGATCATCGGTATTGACCCAAATCCGCAGTTTGACCTGAAAGCCTTTTACCTGCGGCTGGCCGGACAGTTATCCAGCCTGCAGCCCTAGACAACGAAAGAAATTAAATGTATAATGAAGGTGCTACCTTACTTAACAAGGTAGCACCATTTTGGCCCAGGTATCTTGTATAGCAATATACTGATGGAAAGAAGGGAATGGCGTGGTGAATGAAACATGTCGTCCAAAAGCAAAAGCCAATTGCTGAAAGGGGTTTTGGAAGGGTGCATTTTGGCGGTGATGGCTCATGAAGAGATATACGGTTATGAATTGAGTGTAAAGCTGGCCGAGTATGGGTTGACCTTTGTGAGCGAGGGAAGCATTTATCCCGTTCTTTTGCGCATGCAAAAAGAGAAATTGATTGTTGGAACTCTTAAGGACTCACCCAACGGTCCGCCGCGAAAATATTACCAGCTGACCGACGAAGGGCGCCGAGCGTTGGAAGTTTTTAAAAGAGATTGGATGGATATGAAGGAAGCGGTCGATCGCATTTTACACCAGGGGAGGGTGGACAATGCCCGGAGAGGGTAGACAAATGACCGTGGAAGAAATGGTCGAATTAAACAACGAACGCCGGAAGCAGTTAAACGATGAAAACAGAAAGTATTATGAAGAGATGATTATCTACTTGCGGATGAGTTCAGTAGCGCAAAGGAAGGTAGAAGAGTTGTTACTCGAAATGCTTGACCATTTGTTGATGGCCCAGCAGCAAGGGCGAACCGCTAAAGAGGTGTTTGGTGCCGATCCGGAAGCTTACTGTAAAGAAGTGGTGCAGTCGCTGGATAAACAATCACTGTTTTATTTTCCACGCTTTGCTTTCATTTTTAGTGTGGGATTGTACGTTATCTTTATCATTGATGGTCTGTATCGCTTAACGATCGACCCCTTGCTGCATCATTTCTTTGGTATCCCACTAAAAGAGGGTTTTGCGATTGATTCGTTCATCCTTCCTGTTTTTGGATCGTTTTTGGTTGAATTCATGATGTTTTTCTTGCGGAAATCCACTTTTAAGAGTTTAGGTTGGCAGATATTTTGGATCTTCCTTTTACAGGCGATTATTTTGGGCGGGTTTCTTCTCTGGAATTTTATTCTGAAAAACGCCATGCCCGTGATTCCAATTCCTGCTTGGTTGAGTTTACTTATCGGGGGGTTGCTTTGGGTGATCCATCGAGTGCTGTTTAAGGTTATATTCAAGCATGTGGAGATCTTTTGAAAGAAGGAAATTCTTAGGATTTCATTTCGTTATCTAGCGAATTTGTACTAGATGAATGAAAGTTGATCATGATTTACATTGCACCCGCCATTTTTTAAACGATTATAAGCCATTTGACAATACTTGGGAGAAATATCGATCCCGATAAAATTTCTTCCTAAATGTTTAGCTGCTAGGGCTGTTGTACCGCTTCCCATAAAAGGATCGAGAATCAATTTCGCGTTCGTTGAACCAATGATTCTTTCAATTAAATCTACTGGAAATGGTGCGGGATGAGGATTATTCATTTCTTGCTTAAATTCCCAAACATCTCCATGACGATTCGCTTTAGGGGCAAGCTTGAAATCCTCTTTTGCAATCATGTATATCACTTCATATGTCGGCAAAAAATAACCTGGGTTAAAATTGATTCCGCCTTTTCTTTTCCATATAATAATTTGTCTAACGGGGAACCCGGAAACAATATCATGCCTATCCTGCAACAAACCTTTTTGAACTCTCCACTTATGATTATAAAAAATAGCCCCATCTTTCTTTAATACTCTTAACATTTCCTTCAAACAATCCCGCTGCCATTCAACATATTTGTCATATGGCATACAATCATCATGGTCCTCATACCCGTGAATCAAAGCGGCATTGGACCATTTTCCTCCACGCCCGTCCTTCATTCCATTTCCACTAGAATTTTTAAGGTTATATGGCGGGGATGTCACAACCAGATCCACTGACTGATCAGGAAAGGAGCGCATGACATGAAGTATATCCCCGCAAATGAACCTATTAACTAAAGATTCAAACGGAAGGTGAATGGCTTCCTCTTCATTCAGATAGCCTTTTTCCATATCTGATACCCTGTTTTGAACCGTCATATCTATCCCCTCTTACTATTACAGCCTGTATCTGCAACCGATTATAGAACATTTGTTCTAAATCATCAATATCCACAGAGAACTATTTTTCAAACCCTATTGTTAAGAATGAAACGAGCCGCAAACATCCAAACGAGAGAGGATTTTAAAATGGTTTAATACTAGATTACCGTAGACCCGCAACTTTTGCACCATCTTTTTCTTAGGATGCTTAGCATGAGAATGCCGTAAATCTACTGAAATCCAATCATTTTTTGCGCAAATCACCCGCTTGGTCACTTTTGCGTCTTCGAACAACCCTTTGGCTGCGGTTTCGTCTAAAACCCATCTTGACCTCAGCGATTTACTTTTGCTTTTCGTTATCACCCAGGACGAATACCTATCATATAAGTAAACATGATGAAACCGAGGGTCTGGATTCAATGAAACATGCAAAACATCCAAAGACAAATGTTGATTTCCAAGCCCAGACATGGTAATGTAATACATAAATCCATTAAAGCATATTAAATTAATATGATATATGTAATTAAAATGAATATGAGGGGGAGGGATGAGGGTGATAGGGATAAAAAAGCGGTTTTTCCTCCTCGCGCTGGCTATCCTGTTTGGCATCGGTGTCGCGGCATGTGGGAGTCCGGCAACCAATTCGCCGGGCGAAAGTGCGGCCGATTCGCCAGGTCCTGTTGAGCTGTTGAATGTGTCATACGATCCGACGCGCGAGCTGTATGAGGAGTATAATCTGGCGTTTGCGAAGCACTGGAAGGAGAAAACGGGGCAAACGGTGACCATCAAGCAATCCCATGGCGGTTCCGGCAAACAGGCGCGATCTGTCATTGATGGCCTCGAAGCGGATGTGGTGACCCTGGCGCTGGCCTATGATATTGATTTTATCCAACAGGCCGGACTGATCCGGGAAGGTTGGCAGTCACGTTTTGAGCACAACAGTTCACCTTACACCTCGACGATTGTATTTCTGGTGCGAAAAGGGAATCCGAAGGGGATCAAGGACTGGGATGATCTGATCAAAGAAGGCGTCGAAGTCATTACACCCAATCCGAAGACTTCGGGCGGCGCACGTTGGAATTACCTGGCTGCTTGGGGATACGCTCTGTTGAAAAACAATCATGACGAGACGAGGGCGAAGGAATTTGTCACCGCGTTATATAAACATGTTCCCATCCTCGATTCGGGGGCGCGCGGGGCGACGACCACCTTTGTGGAACGCGGCATTGGCGATGTGCTGATCGCCTGGGAGAACGAGGCTTTGCTGGCCCAGAAAGAACTGGGTGAAGGGAAATTTGAAATCGTGGCGCCTTCAGCGAGCATTTTGGCTGAGCCGCCGGTTGCCCTTGTGGATCAGGTGGTGGATAAGCGGGGGACCCGCGAAGTGGCCGAGGAGTATCTGAAATATCTGTACTCGGAAGAGGGGCAGCAGATTGCGGCGAAACACTTTTACCGGCCGCGTTTGGAAGCGGTGGCCAAGGAATATGCGAATCAGTTTCCGGCGATCGAGTTGTTCACCGTGGATGAGGTATTTGGCGGCTGGCAGAAGGCACAGGAGACCCATTTTGCGGACGGAGGTGTCTTTGATCAGATTTACGTTCCTTCTCCATAAAGCTTGAGGGTGTTTGTTTCGAAATGACTGGAGTGAGTGGAGCAAATGGCAGAACGGGAAAAAGAAAGTCGATTGAAAATTGGAAGGGGAAAAGGTGGAAGCGCCCTGCCGGGTTTTGGACTTTCGATGGGTTTTGCGATGACATACCTCAGCCTGATCGTGTTGTTTCCGTTGTCCATGCTCTTTCTTGAGGCAGCGGCCTTCGACTGGCGCAGCTTCCGGGAAGTGATCCTCGATCCGCGCGTCATCGCTTCCTTCCGCGTCAGCTTCTCGACCGCTTTTCTAGCGGCTGTGGTGAATGCAGGTTTCGGCTTGTTGGTGGCCTGGGTTTTGGTGCGATACCGGTTTCCCGGGCGGCAGTTGATTGACGGATTGGTGGATTTGCCGTTTGCCCTACCCACCGCCGTCGCTGGGATTTCACTGACGACGCTATATGCGGAGAACGGGTGGTTGGGCAGCCTGCTCAAAGAGCTCGGCATCAAAGTGTCGTTTACGCCGCTTGGCATCACGGTGGCGCTGGTGTTTATCGGCCTTCCATTTGTAGTGCGCACGGTGCAACCGGTCTTGGAGGAGCTGGAGACAGAAATGGAGGAAGCCGCAGTGTTGCTGGGAGCAAAGCGCATGCAGGTTTTTTTCCGCGTCATTCTGCCGGGGCTGTTGCCATCATTATTGACGGGATTTGCGCTGGCTTTTGCCCGCGGATTGGGCGAGTACGGCTCGGTTGTGTTCATTTCGGGGAACCTGCCGATGAAAACGGAAATTGTGCCGCTGCTCATCATGACCAAGCTGGAACAGTTTGACTACGCGGGGGCCACGGCCATCGCTGCCGTGATGCTGATCATTTCCTTTTTCCTCCTGTTGGTCATTAACGTGTTGCAATGGCGTGCCAGCCGTCGCGTCATTTCGGATTGAAGGCAGGTGGTGGCAAGTGAGCATGTGGGTCAATAAAGCTGCGAGAATGCTCTACGGTTAAGGAGTTACGGATACAGGGGGGATCGCTTTGCAAGCAGAAGTCTCCGCGTTTCCTGCCGCAAGGATGCCGGAACAACCGCGTCATCTCACAGAACCGGCGGTGGTGAAGTGGCTGTTGATCGGGATTGCGATCGCATTTTTGGCGCTGGTTCTCGTGTTGCCGTTGATCCTGGTGTTTGCGCAGGCTTTCAGCAAAGGGGCGGCCGTGTATTGGGCGTCAGTGAGCGAGCCGGACGCGCTTTCCGCGCTCAAGCTGACAGTCTTGACGGCAGTCATCGTGGTGCCGCTCAACACGCTTTTTGGCCTGGCTGCCGCATGGGCAATGACCAAGTTCTCATTCCGAGGCAAACAGGTGCTGGTGACGTTGATTGATTTGCCGTTTGCCGTGTCGCCTGTGATTGCGGGACTCATCTTTGTGTTGTTGTTCGGTGCCCGGGGGTTATTTGGACCGTTTTTAGAGGTGATCGATTTTAAGATCATTTTTGCCTTTCCCGGTATCGTGCTGGCTACCCTTTTTGTCACCTTCCCGTTTGTCGCGCGGGAGCTAATTCCACTCATGCAGACGCAAGGGAGAAGAGAAGAGGAGGCGGCTGCCAGTCTGGGAGCTACCGGATGGCAGATGTTCTGGCGTGTGACTTTGCCGAATATTAAGTGGGGTTTGTTATACGGGATGATTCTTTGCAATGCCCGTGCGATGGGTGAATTTGGCGCGGTATCCGTGGTTTCAGGACACATCAGGGGACAGACCAATACCTTGCCATTGCATGTGGAGATTTTATACAACGAGTATCAGTTTGCCGCCTCTTTCGCAGTTGCCTCCATCCTGGTGTTCCTGGCACTTGTCACGTTGGTTGTCAAACATATCGCGGAGCGCAAACACAAAACATCATCCGTCTGAATGGGGAGGGAGTACAAAGACGATGCACATTGTGGCCAAAAATCTATACAAACGTTTCGGCGGATTTGAGGCGTGTCGGCATGTCGACCTGGAGATCAGGCAGGGAAAGCTGATTGGCCTGTTGGGTCCAAGCGGCGGCGGAAAGACGACCCTGTTGCGGCTATTGGCCGGGCTGGAAAGATTGGACGCGGGGGAGATTTATTTTGACGGTCAGCTGGTCAATGATTTGCCGCCACAGCAGCGGAACATCGGGTTTGTGTTTCAAAATTACGCGTTGTTCCGGCATATGACTGTATTTGAGAACATCGCGTTCGGACTGTCCATTCGCAAAAAGAAAAAAGAGGTGATCCGCGAGCGGGTGGCGGAGTTGGTGGAACTGACCGGTCTGCGTGGTTTGGAGAAGCGGTATCCCCATCAACTGTCTGGCGGACAACGGCAGCGGGTGGCCTTTGCGCGGGCACTGGCGCCGGAGCCCCGTTTGTTGCTCCTCGATGAACCTTTTGCGGCGCTGGATGCCAAGGTGCGCAAGGAACTGCGGGGATGGTTGAAGGAGATGATTGGCCGTGTCGGGCTGACCACTGTCTTTGTGACTCACGACCAGGAGGAGGCGCTTGAGCTGGCGGATGAAATCTTCATTATCAACCAGGGAAAAGTGGAGCAGTCGGGCAGCCCCCTGGAGATTTACAAATCTCCACGCACACCGTTTGTAGCCTCTTTTATCGGCGAATCGTATTCCTTGGAAAATCCGTCGTCGCTCAAAGGTTTTGAATGGGTAGCGGAGGATGGCCAAGTGATCGCCCGCCCAGAATTTGTGGACATCGTCAAGGCGAGCGAAATCACCGATCTTCGCGTGGCCAATCAAGGGGTGGTCAAGAACGTCACCTACCGTGGAAACCATTGGCAGATCGAGGCGATGGTCGACGGTCAAGCGGTGTATGGAACCCGTTCGCTGGAGCAGTCGCCGCTGCAACCAGGGGAAGAGGTGTATGTGATCTTTCACCGCTTGCTGTTGTTTGCGCAGGGCAAACCGCATGTGCTGGAAAACCGGCTGAAGACAGGAGAAGAAAAGCGCGTCCCGGCATTTGTGTAACGTGTCGCATGATGCGAAGAAAGTGGTGCCGGGGATGTGATGGATACGGCAGAATCGCGAAGAGGAGGGATTGATTTGCCGGACAACGGGTTGTCTTACCAAGAATTGTCCGATCAGCGAGTGGCCGAGCTCAACGCGCAATTGGCGGATCAGGACGCATTGGGAATTTTGAAATGGGCGTATGGCCACTTTGGCGATGAGCTGGTTTACGCTTGCAGTTTTGGCGCTGAAGGGATGGTGCTGATCGATCTGATCAGCCAGGTCAAGGAGGATGCGAGGATCCTCTTTCTCGATACCAACGTGCATTTTCCCGAAACCTACCGGTTGATTGAGCGGGCGAAAGCGCGTTACCCTCGTTTGCGGATCGAGATGATTCAACCAGAGTTGACGTTATCCGAACAGGCGGCGAAATACGGGGAGGAGCTGTGGGCGCGGGATCCGGACAAATGCTGCCAGCTCCGCAAGGTAGAGCCGCTGGCGCGTGCCCTCACCGGTACCCGGGCATGGTTGTCGGGCCTGCGCCGTGAGCAGTCGCCGACGCGGGCCAAGACGCAGTTTGTCAACCTCGATCACAAGTTCCAGTCGATCAAGATTTGTCCCCTGATACACTGGACGTGGAAGGATGTCTGGAATTATATCATGGATCATCGCCTGCCCTACAACGAGTTGCACGATCACGGCTACCCCAGCATCGGCTGCATGCATTGCACCTTGCCGGTGGGTGAGGGAGGAGATTCTCGCGCCGGGCGGTGGGCCGGATTCGGCAAGACTGAATGCGGCCTGCACGCCTGATTCAATCAGGCATTTGTGGTTCAGCCTTGTGAACATTGTACTGTCTGGAGATAAAGGAGCGGTGGTATGAGTCAGATCCAGCCGCACGGCGGCACGCTGGTCAATGCATTGGACGTTCGTGTGGATGTGTCCGTTTTGAACCATTTGGAACACGAGATCGAATTGGATAACATGGCGTTGTCCGATCTGGAATTGATCGCCAACGGCGCCTTCAGCCCGCTGACCGGCTTTATGGGCGAAGCCGACTACCACAGTGTGGTGGAGCGGATGCGTCTGGCCAACGGCTTGGTCTGGAGCTTGCCGATCACACTGCCCGTGCCGAAAGAATTGGCCGAGCGGATTGCTATCGGGGAGAAGGTCCGTTTGGTGCAAAACGGCGTGGTGTATGGCTTTTTGGAGGTGCGGGAGAAGTACCGACCGCACAAGGAACTGGAAGCGGAGAAGGTATACCGTACGACAGACCTGGCCCACCCCGGGGTGAGGAAACTGTTTGAACGGCCAGACGTTTATCTCGGCGGTCCGGTGACGATGATCCGGCGCCCCGTAAAGGATCGGTTTTCCGAATTTTATCTTGATCCTGCCGAGACGCGGAAGGTGTTTGCCGAGCGAGGATGGAAGACAGTGGTGGGCTTTCAGACCCGCAACCCGGTTCATCGGGCGCATGAATACATCCAGAAAACGGCGCTGGAGATTGTCGACGGTCTCTTCTTGAATCCGCTGGTCGGCGAAACGAAGGCGGACGACATCCCTGCCGACATCCGTATGGAGAGTTATCAGGTGTTGTTGAACCGGTATTATCCAAGGCAGCGTGTCTTTCTCGCCGTCTTTCCGGCGGCGATGCGCTACGCCGGGCCGCGGGAGGCCATCTTTCACGCGTTGGTGCGCAAAAACTACGGCTGTACCCATTTCATTGTCGGCCGTGATCACGCCGGCGTCGGCGATTATTACGGCACGTATGACGCACAGCTCATTTTTGGCGAATTTGCGCCGGAAGAACTGGGCATCACGCCGCTGTTTTTTGAACACAGCTTTTATTGCAAGCGCTGCGGCAACATGGCTTCCTCCAAAACGTGTCCCCACGATGAGGCGGATCGCCTGATCCTCTCGGGGACGAAAGTGCGCCAGATGCTCAGTCAGGGCATTGCGCCGCCACCCGAATTCAGCCGTCCCGAAGTGGTGGAGGTGCTGATTCGCGGGATGCGTCAGGGGACGGAAGAAGGTGGAGCCGCGACCGGTGAGGCAGCTGGTGGTGGTCATCAAGCAGGCAATCTTGTCTGGCACGCCTCTTCCATCACCAAGGAGGCGCGTCAATCCCTCAACGGGCATAAAAGCGGGGTCATTTGGCTGACCGGCCTTTCCGGTTCCGGCAAGTCGACGCTGGCCAATGCGCTGCAGGAGAGGTTGTACGAGCTTGGCGCACGCAGCTATGTCCTGGATGGCGACAACATTCGGCACGGATTGAACCGCGATCTGGGCTTTTCCCCTGCAGATCGGACAGAGAATATCCGGCGGATTGGCGAGGTGGCGAAACTGTTTGTCGACGCCGGGATGATCGTGATGACTGCTTTTATTTCCCCTTTTCGGGAAGACCGGGAACTGGCGAGGGGTTTGGTGGAAAAGGACGAGTTTATTGAGGTGTACGTGAAATGCCCGTTGGAGGAATGCGAACGCCGCGATCCTAAAGGGCTGTACGCGAGAGCGAGAAAAGGGGAGATTGCGGACTTTACTGGCATTTCTTCTCCTTACGAAGAGCCACTCGCTCCGGAGATTGTCATTGAGACGTATCGGCAATCGCTGGCGGAGTCGGTGGAACGGATTGTTAGGTATCTCCGAGAGCGGGGATGGCTTGCGGCAGAATGACGGGTTGCATCGTATTGCGATGGATTGGCTCCACATTCCGTTTTTGGGTCTTTTCTTCACTGAAGCCTGTAGACTGGAGTTCCGACCGGAACAAGTCTGCAGGCTTTTTTGTTCCCTAGAGCAGCGAACATCTTCATAGAAAATACTTGGAGAGCACGGATTGAGGTTTGCGGTCTTGACAGAGCGGGTGGCAAAAGGGCATATATAAAAGAGCATATATATTACGATGAATTGGTTCGATTTTTCTTTTTCCGAATACTGAATACTGATGGCTTGCTCCAATCGTTTTTGCTTTATCATTTCCTGCAAACCGGGCAGTCTCATCTTTATGCGAGAAAGTGTGTGGAATTTTGGTGCGGCGACAGCTTCTCCAAAATCGTGCATAAAACTGTTCAGGATAGAGACACTGGATTCGCGGTTGTATGTCACAAATATTATGAGGGTCAAATAGGAGGTTTGCCATGGCAACGATGGATGACTTTTTAAAGTTGGATATTCGCATTGGAACTATCGTCAAAGCGGAACACTTTCCCGAGGCCCGGAAACCGGCGATCAAGTTGGAAATTGATTTTGGTGAATTGGGCGTGAAGAAATCTTCCGCGCAAATCACCCGAAGGTACCAACCGGAGACTCTGGTGGGGCGGCAAGTGGTGGCGGTGGTCAATTTCCCCCCGAGGCGGATCGCCGGCTTTCCATCTGAGGTACTAGTGCTTGGCGGAATCCCGGAAGAAGGGGACGTGGTGCTCTTAAAGCCGGATGAACCAGTCCTGAACGGCACACCGATAGGGTGAACGCATCAGCACATATTCGTCGTTCATCTGCAAACGCACCTTCAACTTTACGACCCTTTGGCTGCGATTTCGAAGACTGGCGCGATGAATAGATTCACTTTTTTCATCGATACGTTACCTGACCTCTCTCTTCTTTAATCTTCCTCCAGGATGCTTAGGACATTTTCGACATATTCGGCGTTTCTCGCATAGGCAAACAACACGCCGTCGGCGTAATGTTGGGCTACCTGCGTGGCTTTCGCCAGCTTTTTCGGGTCGAGGTCGCAAGCGTATAATTCGATGAGGAACGGTTTTTTCAACATATCCTGAAAGCCCCACGCCAAGGTCTCCAGCCAATAGGTGACACTGTAATGCAGATCGTAAACCGGGATGACGAAATAATCGATCTCATCTGTCACGGCATCGATGTCTACCCCGAATCGGTAGTAATGGTGATCTTTCAACGGGTCAGGGTAGAGCGTCATGTAAAGTTTGTTCTTGGTCACTTCGCGGCAGGTCCGCACAAAATCGGTGATCACCGATGCCCGCCACGCTTCCCAATCTTCCATCCTCGATTGTTTCCACTTCTCTTGACATATGTGGCACCAACAGAACCCCTCACGCGGAAATCCCACCACATCCAGCCTCACATCTCCCAGCTGATCCGCCTCTTTGATGATCCGCAGCAGCTTTTCCTTCCACTCATCCCGCGATGGACAGAGACAATCCCAATCGAAGTATTTTTCCTTGCGCGTGGCTTTCATCCCGTCTTTGGACACCGCGACAAAATCCGGATGTTCCTTAATCCATTGGTTATCTGAAAAACAGCTGATCATGCTTACGGTGTTTGGCAACGGCGTGCGGTGAACGCCTAACACGTCCTTGATTTCATACATGATGACGGAGAGAACGTTGGCTTGCTGGACAAGTTCAGGATCGCTCGTGACAATGCCGTACACATTTTTCGCTCGCATATGAACACCCCTATCCTAGTCATGCCATCAGTGTAGCATAACTGGTTCATTTTCTGATATTTGTAACCCTGACCGGCTCCTTTTTGTAAGGGCGGGGAACCGGCAAGGCGCGAAGATTCGCGCGGTGATTCAGGAGAAGGTGTCACCCCGACATGTCCTCGACCGGATTTACCAGATGCAAGACATTCCGCGCACGTTGAACGGAAAGAAGCTGGAGGTGCCTGTCCGGACGGATTCTCCTGGGGCATCCGTTGGAAAAGGCTGTGAACATCGATTCGGTGGCCAACCAACAGGCGCTGGAATCTTTCATCGATCTGGCCACTCCACTGAAAGAGAAATGAAGGGGTTATATGAGAACACATAAATGGAGGATCGGAAGGTAAGAATAAACCTGTCCCTTTATTCAGAACCAAAGGTGGGATTTCCGTTGTCGTATACCTGTTATTATTGCGACACAGATACAGACTCCGCAGGGGCGCATAGTATCACTGTATATGACAGGAACGGCGTGGAAGAGCGGATAGAAGTTCTCTGTGATGCTTGTTACGAAGAATGGCTGGCTTCATTAAAGGGGTAATGAGGGAGATATGGTGCCCCCTCATTTTTTCCCAAGCATCACGAAGATGGCGGGAGCTGGCAATTGAGAATCCTAACCGCAGAAAAATGGTGGCGCCTCTCTGTAGCCAATCGATTGTTCAGTTTGACCGGACTGGATCCGATTGATGGCCACGACAAGAACCAGCAGCCCGATGACAGCGAGCGTGATCCGGATAAGCGGCCGGACATGGTTCTTGCTATTAGCTTGATTTTTGGACCGTTTTGGTTGAGGCCTGGGTTGAGGCGGGTGTTTTTTGGCTATGGGTGTTCCCCCCTTGCTGCAGCAAAAAGCGGATTCCTCTTCCGTGTGTTTGGACAGTTCTTCATTGAGCCGTATTTTTATAAAAGATAACATATCTCGCAGTTCCTGACATGCCTGCTAGACCAAAGTTTTGCGATTTGTTTCACACTGTCATCATGTTACGCTATCATGATGGATAATGGTTCCGTTTGAAGAGGAGGGGATAGCAGTGGCTGCCAAGGGACACCGGTATGAATCCAATGCAAGAAAGATCATCACTTGCCTGCACTGTGAACATGACCGTTTTGAAGAGGGGAATGCTTTGTTAAACACCAGAGGGTTTTCTTTTTTTGATTTGGATTGGCTCAACCGGGGAGCCACCATCCTGACTTGCCTGCAGTGCGGTCTTGTCCACTGGTTTGCCCATGATGTGAGGAGAAAGGGGTCCTGAAAGCGGAAGCGAAAGCATTCGCGTTCAGCGTATGAAAGCATGACCGGACCGCAGACATGGATGCTCGTGAACATGCAAACAGCCTGCTGTGAGCGGGGAGACCCAACAACAATGGGTCAGCCCCTTTTTTCATGCAACGATTGAAGCAGCCAATGCGTCCTGATCGGCGAGGGAGGATGAAGGGGGTCAGCTGATTGGAGCCGTCCAAGTTCGTGCGTGATGAAGATATTCTTGCGTTTCAACAGGGGGACCGGCAGGCCTTTCAGAGGTTGGTGGAAGAGCTCAGCCCGGGCCTCATCCGGACCGCCTATTTCTGGACGCGGGATCTGGGCATCGCGGAGGATTTGGCACAGGAGGCTTGGTTCAAAGCCTGGCAATTCCGTGCTGCCCTGAAGAAACCGATGCACTTTCGCAGATGGTTATACCGGATCCTGTACAACGGTTACATCGACTGGAGCCGCCGCCGGACCCATCAGGAACGGCCACAGGATCCGGCGTTCATCCATCCGTCTACCGCCATGTTTTCCGACTCAGCCGTGCCTTCCCCGGAGGAACAGTTCCTGGAGGATGAAGACATCCGCCAACTGAACCGGCTGTTGGCACACCTGTCTCCTCTTGATCAGCACATCATCGCGTTGCGTTATGGCAGTGACTGTACGATTTCCGAGATTGCCATGATCCTGAAGATGCGGCAGGGTACGGTGAAATCACGTATCCATCGTGCGCTTCAGAAGCTGAGACAAGAGCTGGCGCGGGAGCAGAAAGTCCGGGGAAATATTCCAATTGATGCCGAGAAGGGGGATGTCCGATGACACGTGACCATGAACCGGTGGAAAGGCAGGAGCTGGAAGGGAAGTTGCGTGCATACTACGAACTGCTCGGACGGCAAGTGGCTTCGTCTGAAAACGTCTGGGAAGCCGTGCTGGCGCGCTTAAACGAGTCGGAGAGATTACGACCTCGCGTTTCCCTGCCGGTCAGGCTGGCCCGCGGGATGGCAGCGGCGGGCGTGACGTTCATGCTGATGGCTAGCGCTTTTCATTTTGTTCCAAAGATGGAGATGACCGCAATGGCCGTGCTCCGTCCGGACGAAGCCGATCGTGCTGCGCGCCTTTCCCTTTTTTCTTCCGATCCCGGTCTCTTTGCCCTTTTCCGCAAGCAGGCCTTCCAGGAGATCGGCGTGTCCGACAGCAAGCAGGGGCTGATACTGGAGGTCATGGATTTTTACGCGGATCAGCACCGGACCGTCCTCACCTATCGCGTGCGGGAGACGGAGCCGGAAAATGCCAATTCGGTTGGCTCAGGCGGTGAAAACCATACCGCTCCGGTTTTGAGGCGCTGGAACATCCTTTTTAGTAATTCTGAGCTCATGGCGTGGAATCAGCTCTTGGACCATGCGTTTGCCGAACATCGATCGCTGCGCGGTTATTCCGTGTACATGCAGGATCAGTTTGGCGTCCGTTACCGGATGCAGGCGTCTGCTGTGTTTGCCGACGGCACCGGTTATCTGGAATTTGCACCAGTTCACGCCGTCGGCATGGTGACCGGGTTGCGGATGAGCCTCCATGTCCCGGCCATGGGAGCTGTGTTTGCCCCGGATGGTCCATTTGGGGAGAAGCGGGTGGAGATCCGCGAGGGAAACTGGGAGGTCTCCTTTTTGGCCTTTCCCACCAAGGAGCAGGAAGTGCAGCTGTACCCTCGCGCTGTTGATAACAAAGACGGATGGACCATTACCCTGGAGTCTGTTCGGCACGCCCGAAGCCAGACGATTCTTCACTTGCGGACGGACGGGATGAAAGATGAAACCAATGGCGATAACATCTTTTTTGAATATCGCCTTTATGACCCTTCCGGACGAGAGATTATTCCAGTGGGCAGCAGTAATAATGGAAGGCAGACACGAATCGCTTTCCCGCCGCTGTATCAGGCAGGAACCTACATTCTGAAAGCCTATAAAGCCGATATCCTGAAAGAGATACCCGCCCGGAAGGAAAAAGTCACTCGCAGCCTGCCAGCGTGGGAACTTTCCTGGTCGCAGCCGCAGATTATGGAAGGAGAACGTGGTGCGCCATACGATTCATTGGTCGGCATGTCTGTCCTCTATGAAGGAACAGACTGGCATGAAGCTGTGAGTTTCCTCCCGTTTCCTGCCGTGACTCCGCCGCCGGGTTACACCATCGGAAAGCTCCGCGTCGCTTCCGATTTCCGTCTGCCTGTACCGGCGCAGCGGGAAGAAGCCAGCAGAAACCTCACGTTCCAGTTGATCACGCCCACTGGAAAACGAGTGAATATTTCCCAGAGCAACGTATGGGACACCCCGGTGCCGACGGAATTAAGCCTCGAACAGTATCTCGCAGTGAATCAAAAAAGTCCGGACGCGCCTATCCGGCATTTTGATTCGTATTCGATTGATGGCATCCTGGCGCATGAATGGCACATGCGGGACGATGCCGGCCGTAGCAGCATTGCCTTGTATCTTTACCCGGTTTGGGGCAGCATCAGCATCACCGGAATGCCAGGGACATCCCGTGAGGAGCTGCTGGCTGTGGCCAAAGAGTTGGTGCAAGCCATGGGCAACCCGTAGATGAGAAGCCAATAGGGGATGTAGGGAAACAAAACATGAATCGTGGTCGATAGGAATGCACCACCTTATAAATGACCGGGTTCTTCGTATAGGAAAGAAGGCCCGGTTTTTTATATTTGTTTCAAGCATGATAGGTTGATATTTTATGGCTCCGTGTCAACCCATATAAAAATCTTACCGAAGACGGAATAGATCACTCATATGAAAATCTAACCTAACATTCACCTCAAAGAGGTATACTTGAGTGGCTTGCCCTTACTGACCATGACCTTCTTCTTCAGCGAGCCTGTCAAGGGCGGCGAAGCCGCCGCGAAGCGGTGATGAACCCTTGACAGGCGAGGTTGAGAGGGAGGACAATGCCTTGTAAGGCAAGCCATCTACACGAAGACCAAATCACGCTCTTGTGTCTCCTGTCTTGTTGAAAAGGAAGAAGGGCCTAGTGCCAATAAGGTTTCCAAGCGTTGATGAAGGTCGAGTGGGTTGAGGGCTTGCCTTTCTTTTTCAAGCTTTTACACCGTGACGTTCTTTGGCAATCACTTTGCGCATCGGCAAGAAGAAATTGGCGTATGGGTCAAGACAAGCGTACACTTCATTCAGCCATTCCACTGCCTCCGGGGTGTCATACCGTTCGTAACCGACCACTTCCCGAACAAACTGACGATTTTTTTTGCTCCACATGCGCATTGTCATTTTTGCGATAAGGGCGACTTCGTGTCAGCTCAAGCCCATGTTGTTGACAAAATCGCAAGAGCAAGCCATTGAAAAATTCACTGCCATTGTCGGAATGTAATCCCCAGGGCGTAAAAGGCCATTCGCTTAAGATCAGCGTCAATGCTTGGAACACAACGGCCTGACTTCGTCCCAGGAAAGCGTGGCGGCGACTGTTACCTGAAACGATATCAACGACATTCAGCGTATAAGCATAATGACCCAACGTGGAGCCCGCGCCCTATTGACGCTGGCAGTGCTGATTCATATAATAGAACTATAGGCGACGAAGCTTTTGCAAGCTTCGTCTAACTAGGTTTTACATTTGTTTTTGTCGTGGGCAAGGGTGCCCCTGCGAGCTATAAGCTTGCAGGGGCTTTCGTATTTATTGTTAGAGGATAGTTTTGTAAGTTTAAGACGGAACAATGAATATGAATATAAGACAGGATGTTAAAGAAGGTGATATTAGGTTATGATTAATATGCTTATACATTTCTAACTTGCTGGTGGTTTGGAGGAGAATTGATGGAACAATTAAATGAATTGGCAGATTTTCTAGTGAGGACAAGATGGGAGGATTTCAAGGAAGAGACGATTACGGCCGCAAAACTGGTATTATGCGATACCCTTGCGGCAATGGTCATAGGCAATCAAGGGAAAGAAATCCGACGTTTATCCGCGCTGTCTGAAAAAAGGGAGAGAGGAATTTATAGTGTTGTAGGAACTGCTGTCAAAACGGGTGTTTACAGTGCTGCTTTCCTCAATGGCTGCGGTGCTGTTGCGACAGAGATGGATGAAGGAAATCAATGGAGTAAAGGACATCCGGCGGCACATGTCATTCCGGCCTTGTTGACATTGGTTCAAGATGGACCTGAATGTTCCGGCAAACAATTTTTGAGGACAATTATCACAGGTTATGAGGCTTGTTCACGGTTTGGCCGCGCGACAACATTGCTTCCTGATGCACATGCGCATGGCACATGGGGCGTCATGGGAGCTGCAGCATCGATTGCTCTGCTCAATGAAGCAGATCCAGTGGAATTCGTATCGTGTGTGCGTGTCAGTAGTCATTTTGCGCTTCCGACGATGTGGCGCAGCGCGTTGGAAGGGGCTCTTGTGCGAAACGCTTATGCGGGACATGCTGCAGAAATGGGGATACGCTCATGGGATTGCACACAAATGGGCATAACATCCCCGGAGAATGCCGTGGATTATGTATTTGGCTCAGTGATTGGTCAACGATTTGACGCTGTGGAACTGTTAAGTGACTTGGGCAAAAATTGGGACATCCAGCTGAATTATTTCAAACCATATGCTTTCTGCCGTTATGCTCACGCGCCGATAGATGCTTTCGGAAAGTTGATTGACAGAAACAGGATTCAGCTCAAAGAAATTCAACGTATTGAAGTGAAAACATACAGTCGAGCCGCCACCTTAAACAATAAGCAACCTCATAATGTTTTGTCTGCGAAATTTTCCATTCCTTATGCTCTTGCCGTGAGGTTCTATACAGGACATGCAGATTATCAATCGTTTAGGGATGAGCTATTATTTAACCCTGACATCCGGGAATTGGCCGAAAAAATCGAGGTGATCCCGAGTGCGGATTTGGAAAAAGATTATCCATCCATTATGCCTGCCGTTGTTTCACTGATCACAACGGATGGAAAATATTATGAGGAGCGTTGTGACATGGCGCGCGGAGGGATAACAGATCCGTTAACATTGGATGAAATAAAACGGAAATTTAATGATTTAACATCCGTTGTTTACACGACAGAACAACAAGAAAAGATTTGGGACTTTATATGGCACATGGAAGAACAAAAATCACTTGCGCCGCTTTTTGAATGTTGCCAACCTGCCAAAAACCAATAATCAATAGATATAATATTGTGATATATAAGAGGAGGCATTAGATTCGTAGTTACTTATGAAATTTTTTGTTATATGTTTATCTTGTAAAACAGACGAGTAAATGATATAATCTAAAATGGAAATGCATTTCATATTGTGAAACGATTGGGTCAATCGAATAGTACGGCTAATAAAAAATGTAAAGGGTTTCTGCTTATCGTTTTTCAGAACAGGGACGACCCATCATTTTTATTTAAGTTTTTTACGAAATGTATTTCGCATTGTGAAACGTTAAGGGGGTGGCTTTATGAGGTGGGATGCGGAGACAGATGTGGTTGTCGTTGGTTCTGGAGGATGCGGATTGGTGGCTGCGCTGGCTGCGGCAGAAAACGGCGCGCAAGTGGTCGTTTTGGAAAAAACGGATCGGGTGCTAGGCAATACGGCTTCCAGCGCGGGTATGATCCCGGCCGCGGGAACGCGCTTTCAACGGGAGTGTGGCATTGAGGACACTCCGGAAAACATGGCTGAAGATATTTTGAATAAAAACGGTTACCAAAGTGATAAGGAACTTACCTTAACACTTTGCCGTACGTCAGGACCTCTGATCGAATGGATGGTTGATACATTGGAAATCGAGCTTTCTTTGGTTCGGGAATTCAGGTATCCCGGTCATCGCACGTTTCGCATGCATGCTCCGAAAAGCCGCTCAGGCCTTGAATTGATCAAGATGTTACGGCAGGCAGTCAGCAAGCGTGACAACATTATTCTTATGCTGCAATCGCCGGTGACCGATCTCATGGTCCAGGATGAGGTGGTGGTTGGTGTAAAAACGCAGACGCCATCAGGAGAACAACGTATCCGCGCGGAAAAGGTGATCTTAGCCTGTAACGGGTTTGGCGGCAACCGGCAACTGGTGGCCAAGTATATCCCGGAAATGGCTGAAGCGATGTACTTCGGTTATGAAGGGAACACGGGCGAAGCCGTGATTTGGGGAGAAAAATTAGGCGCCCAACTTGAAAACATGAACGGTTTTCAGGGGCACGCATCCGTCTCTTCCGGGCAAGGTATTTTGGTCACTTGGGGTGTTGTGATGATGGGCGGTTTTATGGTGAACCTGAAAGGGCAAAGGTTTGGAAATGAAACCCAAGGGTATTCGGAGTATTCTTTGGAGGTCATGAAACAGCCCGAACAGGTAGGGTTTCTGATCTTTGATCGGGAGATCCATGATGAATTGCTCACCATCGAGGACTTTAAACAATTGTCCGAGATGAACGCGTTCAAGATCGGAGAGACACTTGAAGAACTGGCGGAGCGATTGGGGATACCGCCGGATCAATTGGCGGAAACGTTTGAAGAAGTGATATCAGCCGCAAAAAGCGGCTCCGACAAGTTTGGACGGACCGATTTCGTCAAGGTTTTGCAGCCTCCCTTTTATGGCATTAAGGTGGTTCCGGCGTTATTTCACACCCAAGGCGGGCTGAAAATCAATCGTTATGCCCAAGTGTTGAGACACGACGGGAGCCCGATTCCTAACCTTTATGCCGGTGGAGGAAGTGCAGTGGGCGTTTCAGGCAATCATCCCAAAGGGTACATGTCGGGGAACGGTCTGCTGGCAGCCCTGGGTTTCGGAAAAATCGCTGGAGAACACGCGGCAAAAAGCATCGCGATGAAAGGAACTTGAAAAAATTTGCAAAGGGAGTGATTTCAGTGGCTCGTGTGTGGGAAGACGCTTTAACTGACGTTGACCGATTGGTGATTGAAAAGGGAGGTTACGGCAAAAGGCGGGGACTTGGGAAAAAGCCGGTTCTCGTGATCATCGACGTTCAGTACAACTACGTAGGCGAAGACAAGCCCATTGAAGAGCAGTTGGATCGGTGGCCCAGCGGTGGCGGCGCTCATGCTTGGGCGGCGATTCGCAACATCAAAAAGCTGAAAGAGGTGGCCAAAGCGAATAACATACCCGTGATTTATACGCGTAATGTTCAGAAAAAAACGGTTGATTTCGATTCTTTTGCGCAAAAAGCCAACCGGGATAACAGCAAATACATCGATGGCCGGCCGGAAACGATGATTGTGGATGAACTGGCACCTGACGATCAAGACTTGATTGTGGATAAAAGCTACGCCAGTGTCTTCTTTGGGACGCCGTTTATCAGTTACTTGATCAAGATGGGTGTCGACACGCTGATCCTCGTTGGTGGTTCCAGCAGTGGTTGTGTACGGGCGACAGCGGTTGACGCCGTGACGAGGAATTTCAATGTCGCAGTGGTTGAGGATTGTGTCTACGATCGGATTCAACTGTCACATAAAGCGGCTTTACTGGATTTGTGGATGAAGTATTGTGATGTCGTTGATTCAGAAGAAGTGGTTCAATACTTTAAAACGGTCAAGGGGGAATAAACGGTGAGGCTGGATTTGTTGCTCAAGAATGGCCATGTCGTCTTTCCCGGAGAAGAGGTAAAGAAGGCCAATATCGGTGTTCGCAACGGCAAGATTGTAGGCATCTACGATCACGGAGATGTGTATGATGCGGTCAAGGTGCTGGATGTGGAAGGGCTTTACGTGTTTCCGGGCTTGGTTGATGCGCATGAGCACCTGGGAATTTATAATTCTGTGGCAGACGATTTTGCCGATACGATGCAAAATGCGATTGGCGGGGTCACGACAGTAGTCAATTATTACCGAGAGCCAAAAGGTTACCACGAAGTGGTACCGAAGCTGATCGAAGATGCGGAAGCCAACAGTTTTATTGATTTTTCATTTAGTCTGGGAATCTTGACGGAACAACACATTGATGAACTGGAAGAATACGTCGAAAAGTATAAGCTGACCTCTTTTAAGTTTTTCCGGAACTATGAGCGGCGGTTAAACACTATCTTTAACATCGATAACGGGATCGACCTTTCGGCTGCCGATCTGGTTCGGTTGCTGACCAAGTTTAAAGAAATTTCGCCGAAGATGTTGTTGGCAATTCATGACGAAAACATGGACATTAACCGTTACCTGACCAAAGAGCTGATGAGCCAAGAGGTTGAGGATTCTTTACGCACCTGGTCAAAAACCAGCCCTGGTTATGCCGAAGCGGAATCGGTCTTGAGCACGCTTTATCTCAATCAAGTCGTCGGTGGGAATGTGTTTTTGGTTCATCTGAGCGCCGGGGCTAGCGTGGATGTGTTGGAAAAGGTGCCATGGCTTACGCAACGTGGCGTAAAAGTGGAAACATGCCCGCATTACTTATTGTTAACGGAAGATTCGCCGGCAGGATTGAAGGCGAAGGTCGGCCCACCCATTCACAGCAAGTGGGATCAAGACCGTTTGTGGGAAGGCATTAAGAACGGAATCATTAACGCCATCGGCACGGATCACTGTCCAAGCAACCGGACGAAGAAATTTTCCAAAGGTGAAGGCGTATGGGAGACGCTTTTCGGATTTCCGGGCGTCGGCGGACTGTTGCCATTGATGATCACGGAAGGGTTAAAACGCGGCATCAGCTTGGAGCGGATTGCGGATATCACTTCCAAACAAGTAGCAGATTCTTTTAACTTGCCGCAAAAGGGAAGAATCGAAGTCGGTGCGGACGCGGACTTTGCGATCGTGGATCTAAACAAAGAGCAAATCATTTCGCATGAACTGTTTTATTCCGCCTGCGATTATTCCGTCTATGAAGGGATTAAAGTCGTCGGCTGGACGGAGTACACGATCAGCCGTGGGGACATCATTGTGGCAAATGGTAAACCGGCGACAGACAAAAAGGGGAGAGGGAAATTTATTCCACGCTATATATAAAGGTTTTGAGCATCATCAACAATGGTTAGACATGGGGGAAGAAAAATGGGAGAGACATTGGCCCAAAAAATCATTGCCCGCGCCAGCGGAAATTCACGTGTGCAGCCGGGGGAAATCGTTGATGTGCACGTGGACTTAGCCATGATGCACGATTCGACTGGGCCGCGCCGGATAAGCGCTGCAATGGAGAAGTTGGGGGCGAAGGTTTGGGATCCTGACAAGGTGACGCTGATATCCGATCACTTTGTCGCCGCAAGTGACAGTACGGAGGCGTCCATATTGAAATTGACACGTGAGTGGGCCAAGGAGCACCGGATTCAAAAGTTTCATGAAAGAGAAGGAATATGCCACATTGTACCGGTTGAAAAAGGGTATATCCGCCCCGGCATTTTCTACGTCGGAGCGGATTCCCATTCCACGACTGCCGGTGCTTTAGGGTGCTTTGCTATCGCCTTGGGATCCACAGATATGCTGGGCGTTATCGTCACCGGTAAAACATGGGTGAAGGTTCCGGAAACAATGCGCGTCGTGTGGGAAGGAAAGCTCCCCGATGGCGTCATGGCCAAGGACATGATGCTGAAGACGATCCAAACGACAAAAATAGACGGCGCCACCTACAAGGCCGTTGAATTTACCGGTGAAACGGTGCATCAACTTTCCATCGATGAACGGTTGGTTTTGTCCAACATGGCGATAGAAATGGGTGCCAAAGCGGGCATGATTGAACCCGATGAGATTGTCTACGAATACTTGCGAGAGAGAGGGGTGGAAGATTACCAGGCCGTATTTGCCGACCCGGATGCCGAGTATGAGCTGACTCTGCGGTTTAAAGCCGATGAACTTGAACCAATGGTGGCGCTGCCGCATTCGCCGGATAACGTCAAGCCGATTACCGATGTGGAAGCCGTGAAAGTGGATCAGGCCTATATCGGCGCTTGTACCGGCGCCAAATATGAGGACCTGAAAATGGCGGCGAGAGTGTTAAAAGGCCGTCGTGTCGCTGAGGGTGTGCGACTAATGGTTGCGCCTGCGTCGGCAGAAGTGATGCGGCGCGCGACACGGGATGGGATTATTGAAACGTTCATCGAAGCTGGTGCCATCCTGTTGCCTACGGGATGCGGCGCATGCGCCGGTTTGGGAATGGGTGTGCTGGCTCCGGGAGAAGTGTCAATCTCATCCACCAACCGGAATTTTCCTGGCAGGATGGGATCTGGCGCGAGTGTATATCTCGCCTCCCCTGTTACTGTGGCGGCAACGGCGGTGGCGGGAAAAATTACGGATCCGAGGGACTTTCTGTAGATTGAGAAAGAGTGGTGTGAATGATGAAGCGACGTGGAAAAGCCTGGGTGTTTGGCGACAATGTGGACACCGACGTGATCAGTCCAGGACAGTATCTGAAATTAACTGCAGAAGAAGTGGCAAAGCACGTCATGGAGGGGGCCGATCCCGAGTTCGCGAAAAAAGTTCAACCCGGCGATATGATCGTGGCTGGTAAAAATTTTGGCTGCGGGTCGAGCCGGGAATCGGCGCCTGCGGCGCTCAAACATGCAGGTGTTGGTGCCGTCATTGCGGAATTTTTTGCGCGGATTTTCTACCGGAACGCGATCAATTTGGGTTTGCCGGTTTTAGAATGCAAGCAAGCGAAAGAGATTGCCGAAGGCGACGAATTGGAGATCGATTTGGAAAAAGGTGAGATTTACAATTTAACCCAAAACAAAACGTACAAAGTGACCCCTTTTCCCCCTCGGATTTTGGAGATTCTGCAGGCGGGCGGGCTGGTGCCTTATTTGGAAAAGGAACGAAGTCACTGATCAAATGAAGAAAGGGTTGCTTGCATGACTGAGATACGCAAACGACTTCGACAGCGATTGCAAGAGAAAACCATTTTGGTGGCTCCCGGGGCGTATGATGCGCTGACGGCAATTCTTTGTGAACAGGCTGGATTCGAGGCCCTCTATTTGACCGGAGCAGGTGTTTCGTACAGCACGCTTGGAAAATCGGACTTGGGTTTGATTACGATGTCCGAAATGGTTGGCAAGGCTGCCTACATTTGTGATGCGGTGTCAATACCCGTTATTGCCGATGGCGATAATGGGTATGGCAACGCGCTCAATGTGATGCGCACAGTGCGGGAGTATGAACGGGCCGGAGTCGCCGCGATACAATTGGAGGATCAGATGTTTCCCAAGCGATGCGGTCATCTGGCCAACAAGATTTTGATTCCCACAGAAGAGATGGTCGCCAAAATTCATGCGGCGGTAGACGCCAGGAAGGATCATAACTTTCTGATCATCGCTAGAACCGATGCTCGGGCGGTGGACGGGCTGCAAGCGGCCATCGAGCGAGCCATAAGATATGAAGAGGAAGGCGCGGATGTGATTTTTGTGGAAGCGCCGGAGAGCGAAACCGAGATGCGCGAGATAGCCAAGTTTTTGCGGAAACCGTTGCTGGCCAACATGGTGGAAGGAGGAAAAACTCCGATTCTTGCCGCTGATCGGTTACAGGAGATAGGGTACTCCATCGTCATATATCCCAATAGTGTGACACGCGTGATAGCCAAGGTTGCCGGTGATTTTTACCGTGAATTGAAACAAACGGGGGTTACGACCGGCTATTCCGAGCGAATGCTGCAATTCAACGAGCTGAACCAAATCCTGGGCATTGAACAGATTCGTCAACTGGAGCAAAAGTATGATGAGCGAAACTTTAGAAGATCGTCACGGGAGAGGGGATAGATCAGTTTGACTTTGCTGTTGCAATCCTTGGTGGATGGTATTTTGATCGGGGGCATTTATGGTCTGATTGGTATCGGACTGACGATGATTTTCGGCGTGATGAAAATCATCAACTTTGCCCAGGGGGCACTGATGATGGTAGGGATGTATGTTACGTATTGGCTGTTTTCAGCGTTCGGGCTGAATCCCTACCTTTCTTTACCGTTCAGTGCGATCGCGCTGTTTATACTGGGCAGCCTCATCCAGCGTGGCGTGCTGGATCGCGTATTGGACGCCCCGGAACACAACCAGCTTTTGGTGACGATGGGTTTGATGATGATTATCGAGAATGCCGCGCTGGTTTTATTCAGCCCTGATTTTCGCACTGTCAAAGTGGAAAACCTTAGCGGCGTCTTTTCGCTGGGACCCGTTACATTTGAAAAAACCAAATTGATCGCGTTCATTTTTGCGATCATCTTGACATTGATTCTTTACTGGTTTCTGCAAAAAACCTATCTCGGGAAAGCGATTCGGGGTGTTTCGATTGACCGGGATGGTGCGGCCTTGAGCGGCATTCAGGTGAAACGAGTCAACATGGTTACATTTGGCATCGGTGCGGCGCTTGCCGCTATCGCCGGAACGTTAATCACTCCCTTTCTGTACATTACCCCGAGTGTCGGAGAGGTCTTTATTTTAAAAGCTTTTGTCGTCGTTGTATTGGGCGGATTGGGGAATTTTTTGGGGGCTTTGGTTGGCGGATTGATTATCGGCGTGAGCGAATCATTAACCAGCGTTTTCATACCTGGAAATTTTAAAGAATTGGCGACCTTTTTGATCTTCATCCTCGTTCTTCTTTATCGCCCGACAGGTTTATTTGGGAGGAAAGAATGATGAATAAAAAACATGCGTTATTGGGTTTGGTTTGGCTGGTCTTCGCGATAGCGCCGATTTTTGCTTCTGACTATCTGCTCCATATTGGAATTATGATTTTCATGTACGCCTACTTGAGCCAATGTTGGAACATCATGAGCGGGTATACAGGGCAATTCTCCTTTGGACACGCCGCTTTTTTCGGGACAGGGGCTTATGCGTCCTCTGTATTGCTGACCAAGTACAGTATTTCGCCGTGGTTGGGGATGCTCATTGGTGCAGCCATCGCATTGGTGATCGGATTGATCATCGGCTTTTTATCATTCCGATACCGGTTAAAAGGAGCCTATTTCGCGCTTGCTACGTTGGCATTTGCGGAAATATTGCGTCAGATCATCCAAAATTCCTCCTTTTTCAACAAAACGATGGGGATTCTCATTCCTCTGGATCCGAATCCTTGGATGTATCAATTTTCTTCACGCGTCCCTTATTATTATATCATTTTTATGCTCACCACGCTGGTCACCTTACTGGTCTACCAGGTGAGCAAAAGAAAATTGGGTTTCAACCTGGTTGCGATTCGAGAAAATGAGGATGCTGCCCGTTCCTTGGGCGTGGACGCATACCGGAATAAGATGATCGCCATTGGTTTAAGCAGCGCCTTGACCGCTCTAGCTGGCACTTTTTATGCGCAGTACCTGCTGCTGATTGAACCGCCACTCGCTTTTTCTTCCGAAGTTTCGATTGCCATTTTGCTTCCAGCGATAATCGGCGGCGCCGGGACGGTGTTAGGCCCGATCGTCGGTTCCTTTGTGGTGACGCCGCTAGGGGAAATTACCAACGCGTGGTTCAGCGGGACGCCAGGGATGCAGTTTATTGTCTACGGTGCAATCCTTGTGCTGGTGATTCTCTTCTTGCCTGAAGGGATTGTGGGTTGGATCGAAAACCGGATGCGGCTTAAGAATGTTGAACAAGGTATGGCACCTGAAGCGGAGAAAGCTGCCATGGGAAAGAGGGAAGGCTATGCCGATTTTAAGCGTTAAGAACTTGACAAAGCGATTTAAGGGACTTGTGGCAGTTTCCAATGTCAGTCTTGAAGTCCATCAAGGTGAGATACTTGGCTTAATAGGTCCAAACGGCGCGGGAAAAACGACACTGTTTCATTCGATATGTGGATTTCATCAGCCTGAAGAAGGTTCGATTCAGTTTCAAGATGAATCCATCTTGGGTCTGAAGCCGGAGCAGATTTGTAAAAAAGGGATCGCCAGAACATTTCAGATTGTACAGCCGTTTGGTAACTTGACGATTTTAGAAAACGTGATGGTGGGCGCTTTTAACCGCATGAATCAGACAGGTCAGGCTAAAGCAGAGGCGATCCAAAAACTAGAAATGGTCGGGCTCGCGAATAAGACAGACGTAAACATGGTTGACTTGACGTTTGCCGAACAGAAGAAAGTGGAATTGGCCCGCGCTTTAGCGACGCAGCCGCAGTTGTTGTTTTTGGATGAAGTGATGTCCGGTTTGAATCCGACTGAGGTTGCCGAGATGATCGAATTGATCCGTACAATTCGAGATACAGGTGTGACTATTGTGTTTATCGAACACCTGATGGCAGCTGTCATGACACTCTCTGATCGGGTGATTGTGATGCACCACGGGGAGAAAATCGCCGATGGCAAGCCGGAAGAAGTGACGAAAGACGCAACGGTGATCGAGGCCTATTTGGGAGGGGTGATATGATGCTGGAAGTGGAGGGTCTGGTGGCTGGCTACGGCAGGATGCAGGTGCTTCACGGAATGACATTTGAGGTGAAACATGGCCAGCTGGTTTCACTGTTGGGTACCAACGGTGCGGGCAAAACCACCACTTTACGCACCATCTCCGGTTTGGTAAAAACGCGTGGTGGAAAAATTCGATTTCTAGGCCAGAACATATCTAAGTCATCTTCCAGTGAAATTGTGAAAGCTGGTCTCGTACATGTACCGGAAGGAAGAAAGTTATTTACCGAGATGACCGTCTTGGAGAACTTGGAATTAGGTGCATATACGCCGGCGGCAAGAAAAAACAAAAAAAAGAATCTGGAATGGGTTTTTGATTTGTTTCCTATCCTCGAAGAAAGGCAAAAACAGTTGGTCGGTAGCATGAGTGGTGGGCAACAGCAAATGGTGGCCATTGCGCGTGGGTTGATGGCCGAGCCGAAATTATTGATTTTGGATGAACCTTCTATCGGTCTGTCGCCACTGCTGACAAAACAAGTATTTGAAATCATCAAAACGATTAAGGAACAGGGTGTCACGGTTCTTTTGGTTGAACAAAACTTAGACCATGCTTTGGCAATGTCAGATTATGCTTTTGTGGTTGAACACGGCAGGGTCATTCTATCCGGTTCAGGCGAAGAATTGATGAATAATGCGGATTTGAAAAAAGCTTATCTTGGCATGTAAATGAGGCATGGAGAGAAAGGAGAAGTTCCTTCTTGGCTGATTCAATCAAGTCAGTAGAGAAATTAATAAATATTTTAAACTGTTTTTCGTTAGATAAGAGGGAGTGGTCAATTAAAGAACTGCACGAGCAGACAGGTTATAACAAAAGCACCATATACCGTTTGCTGGCAACCCTGCAGCAACATGGTTACATGGAACAAAATCCTGCCAATCAAAAATACTATTTGGGATTCCGTTTCTTTCACTTGGGCAGTATCGTTCAAAATTCGATGGACTTACGGCAAGCGGCGCTGCCGGTGATGAAACGGTTGGCGGAAGAGACAAAGGAAACGATAGAGCTGAACATCATTGACCAAAACCAACGTATTTGTATAGACAAAGTGGACAGTCCCGAGACGGTTCGCAATTTTGTCAGGGTAGGTGAACGTAATCCTCTCCATCTAGGTGCTTCAGGAAAGATTTTATTGGCATACTTGGAAAGACCGCTACAAAAACAGATTTTACAACAATACGGCATTGCCTTTGAACAGCAAGAAGATATTTTGGCTGAATTGGACAGGATTAAGACCGATGGCTTTGTCGTGACACGAGGAGAGCGCGTCCCAGGGAGCTTTGCGATTGCTGTTCCGATATGGGATCACACCAGACAGGTCATCGCTGGCTTGACAATGGCCGGCCCGATTCAGCGGTTAACTGACGAGCACTTAAACGATTCCATCTGCAAGGTGAAACGAGCCGGCCTGGAAATTTCAGAAAAATTAGGTTACCTGAAATCGTAGGGGATGAGTATGCAAGAACTAAAGCATTTACTCGCATTTGTTAAAGACTTTGACTTGCGGGTTATTCGGCGGGAAGTGGTAGAACGCGCCAAGCTTATCTTGCTTGATTCGTTGGGTACAATCATACACGGCAATCAAACAGAAGAGGTATTCCGTTTGGCGAAGCGAAATGAGTCGCCTCAAGGAATTCATATATTGGGTACGCCATTTCGCGCACCATTACCTATGGCGGCGTTGGTTAATGCCCAAGGGATGGTCAGTCAAGAATTGGATGAGGGAAATACTTACGCCAAAGGGCATCCAGCGTGCCACATCCTTCCCGCCTTATTGTCTGTCTCTGTTAAGAACAAGGCGCGGGGAGACATGTTTTTGGCAAGTTTGATTGTCGGGTATGAAGTGGCGGCAAGGTTAGGGTATGCGGTTCAGCTCAAGCCAGTCATTCATCCGCATGGAAACTGGGCAATGATCGGCGGCAGCATCGCCATTGGGCGCCTGCTTGGCTTCTCTGAGGGGCAAATGGAGCAGGCCGTGGCGATATCTGCTTCAATGCCCATGGTCAGCCTTTGGGAAAACGCTTTGCGCGGCCATCGCGTGCGGGATGTGTATGTCGGCATGGTCAATATGATCAATACGATGATTCCCGACTTGGTGGATGCTGGTTACACTGCATCCCCTGACGGATTTAAAACGATTTATGACGGCATTCTCGGAGAAAATCTGAGGCTGGATAAGGCCCTGCAAAACTTGGGGAACGAGTATTTTCTGATGAAAAACTATTTCAAGCGTTTGTCCTACTGCCGTTATTGCCACAGTCCAATCGAAGCTTTGGCATCCATCATTCACCGTGAAAAGTTTGATTCGCGGCGGATAGAACGAATCAATGTATACACTTACCGAACAGCCGCACAATTGAACCGGCAACATGTAGAGAACGCGTTTGCCGTCAAATTTTCCATTCCATCCGCTTTGGCGGATTGGCTGGCCAAACAAAACCCGGATATCCATACCGACGAGATGGCCAAAAAGATATTTGTTTTCGATGATCCTGAGATCGAGCAGAGGCTGCCAGATGAACGCAACAGCAAGGTGGAAGTGATTTTGGATGATGGCACGCGGTTTTCGCAATATCAGGTAGGGGCGAAGGGTGACCCTCACAACCCTTTTAGCGAAGAAGAAATCAAGCAAAAGCTGATTGAATTTGCGGGACCGATTATCGGAAAAGAGAATTGCCATAAACTGATTGACGTCTGTTTGATGATTGACACTAAATCGGTGGATGAGATGGTTCAACTTTGCGTGAAAAAAACCGAGGTTTGAATGCTAGGCATTGCAATTCATTTTAAGGGGGTGATGGCAAAGCGGGTGATGATCGTGTGCCAGGCTCGGGAGATGCTATGACGCAAGCGGGTTACAAAAATATGACAAACAGGGGGATTGATGTATGAAAAAGAAGTTTGGCTATGCACTTCTGTCACTCTTATTAATTATCGGGTTAGCGGCCTGTGGTTCCGGTTCACCAACAGCCGGTGAAAATCAAACATCTGATGAAAATCAAGGTGAAAATTCAGTTTCAGAAGTTAAAATTGGCTCACTTCATCCTTTAAGTGGTGCACTTGCGATTGACGGCACACAGATGGAAAATGCCGTAAAAATGGCAGTTGACGAGGTGAACGAGTCGGGAGGTATCAAGTCTCTCGGCGGTGCCAAAGTTACCTTGATTTCAGAAGACAGTGAAAATAAGCCGGAAAAAGGTGTTTCGGAAGTACAGCGGATGATTCGTGAAGGTGTGGTGGGTATAGTAGGGGCTTATACCAGCGCTGTGACATTGGCGGCAACACAAGAGGCGGAAAAACAAAAGGTCCCTTTTGTCGTTGATATCGCGGTATCGAATGAAGTTACAGAACGCGGGTTTAAGTACACATTTAGAATCCAACCCAACGCAAAATTGATGACAGATAACTTTTTGAAGTATTTTAAGGAACTGAACGAAAAAAGTGGCAGCCAATTAAAGACGGCAGTGCTTGTTCACGAAGATTCGGTATTTGGTTCGGGTATTGCAGATTATATCGAGCAGAATGCCAGTCAAGCAGGGCTTGAGATTTTGGCGAACATGGCACACCCGGCGAGCACCTTGGATTTAACATCAGATATCACAAAAATCAAATCGCTTAATCCTGATGTGGTGATTACAACGACATACCTGTCTGACGGGGATTTGCTGGTCAAGGGCATGCACAACTCTGGGTTTTGGCCAAAGGCCATGATAGGGGTAGCGAATGGTGCGTTCAGCAACGCCAAATTTATTGCGGACAATATCACCATTAACCAGCATATCATGGATGTCAATTACACAATCAACCCCAAGAGCGAATTGGCTCAAGAGGTGAAAAGCAAATACAAGCAATTGTATGGGGAGGAAATGAGTCCCAACGCTGCGTATTCTTACATGGCAGTTAAAGTATTGATCGATGCGATTGAGAGAGCTGGTTCCACAGATAGGAGTAAAATTCGCGACGCTCTTGCACAAACAAATTACACAGATCACATTTTGCCACAAGGTCCCATCATTTTTGATGAAACTGGTCAAAACATCAATGCACAAGCAGTATTAAATCAAATCTTTGACGGTCAGTCCTTGGTCGTTTATCCAGAAGAGTATAAGCAGGTCGAACCCGTTTTCCCGGCTCCGGCAAGGTAAGTCTAAAATTTCTAGATGAATTTGATAATTCGCTCGAGAGAAATCTGTTTATCCACAACGTGGTCAGCTGTATTTTGCTTGCCACGTTGTTTTTTCCATTTTTTGGTTTAATCTTCGTCATGATGTTTGCCATTGTGCCAAGTGGGAGAACTCAACATGTGATAAAGGAGGCCAATCGAATGAGCGGGAAATATTTCGAGGAACTGAACATCGGCGATATCGTCCGGTCGCGCAGAGTGGGGCTGATGTTGAAAAAGGAAGCAGCAAACCGGTAGGCGTGTCTGAATCACCTTATGGTGCTGCTATATGTTAGGAGTACAAAGGGCTGTCCGGGAACAGGTTCACCTGTTTATGGCAGCCTTTTTATGTGTCTTCGTTTCATTCTAGCAGGTACGTATGTTGGTGGCGACTTTGATTCACGATCAAGCATTTATTACAGGTGCTTTTCACAGATGTTGGAAACAAAAGCTGAACGGAGAAGACATGGAGAAGCCATAAATATATCAATGGAAAAAATTATATATGAATGAAATAATATTATTTTTCACTCTTATAGTTGACAATAGTCTATTAATAAAATAAAATCCTAGTAGAGTAATTAAAATCAATCTAAAGTTTGAAACATAGGGGGGAGATGCTATTATCAATATATTCATTTTTTGGAAATAACATATAATCACAGATACTTTTCTGTTTCTCTCATGAAAGTTCGTGTCACGACACATGGGTGGTATTGGAATGGAAACATTCATGTCAAGACATTGTGGCGTTATGTCACGATGAAAGCGATTACAATCAATAATCGCGTTTTATGAGCTGTTATTTGGAGGGAAAATGGATGAATCGAAGAAAGGGATACCGGCTTTTTATCATGTTCCTTATGTTCGTTTTTCTCATTGGCTGTAGTTCACAACCTGTTTCAGATCAGGGAAACAATGAAAACGGTAACACCGGAAGCAGCGGACAAAACACGGCTGAAGAGAAGCCCGTCCGCGGCGGGGAATTGGTGATGGCCTACAGCGCCGACATCAGCAGCTTTGATCCGATTCTGGGAAATGCGGGAAGTGACCATGTGTTGCTTTATCCTGTCTATGATACGCTCATCCGTTACAGCAGCGACTTGCAGCCGCAACCCGGACTGGCCAAATCATGGGAACTGGAAGATGAAAAGACGATCGTGCTGTATTTGCAGGAGGGAGTGGTTTTTCATGATGGGACGCCCTTTGACGCGGAAGCGGTAAAGTTCAACCTCGAGCGGGCCAACTCGGAAGAATCTCGTGTTTCCGATCTGCAGAATCTGGAGTCTGTCGAGGTGGTCGATCCGCATACGGTCAAGCTGCATCTGAAACAGCCAGATTCTTCCATTATTTTAGCGCTTTCAGACAGGACAGGGATGATGGTGTCGCCAGCCGCCGTAAAGAAATATGGAAAAGATTATCCGTTGAACCCGGTAGGAACGGGTCCTTTCAAGATGGTGTCCTATCAACGGAACAATGAAATCCGGTATGAAGCTTTTAAGGATTACTGGCAAAAAGGTTTACCTTATCTGGATAAGCTGACCGTGAAGATCATGCCGGATGAGAATACCCGGATCAATGCCTTGAAGTCAGGACAAATTGATCTTTCTTTCCCGATGTCGCCGGCCAATTTGGCGTCACTGGAAAAAGATCCTTCACTGATCGTCAACAGCCATCCTGAAGTGGCCTATCACAAAATTTATCTGAATACCACGAAACCGCCCTTTGACAATAAAAAGGTGAGACAGGCACTGAACTACGCCATCGATCGGGAAGCGCTTGTAAAGGCGGTGAGTTTTGGAAGAGCGGAAGCGTCTTACCAGCCGTTCCCAAAAGGGTATTGGGCGCATGATCCCAACATCACGATTCCCTATGATCCGGAAAAGGCCGAGCAGTTGCTGAAGGAAGCAGGCGTTGAGAAAGTTTCCTTTGTCATGCCGTATTTCCCGAGCGGTTCTTACGAACGGCTGGCACAAGCCATCCGCGGTCAGCTAGAAAAGGTCGGAATTGAGGTGCAGCTGCAGCCGATGGAGCTGACCAAAGGGGTGTCGGAATTCTTCCAAGAGAAACGGCATCCAGCCTATTTGTCCCGCTGGACGGGGCGTCCTGACCCGCAGCAGACGATCAGCCTGATCTTCAGCAAGGACGGCTATTACAACACCGGGGGACAGTCCACGCCTGAGTTGGAGGAACTGATCAAGAAAGCGGCCGCCACGTATGAGCAGGATGAGCGGGCCAAGTTGTACGGCGAAATCGCGCGCATCGGCATTTTGGAGGAAGCGATGCACATTCCGTTGCTGACAGAACCGTCGACGGCCGTGATGACCAAGAAGGTGAAGGGGTATGAACCCAATTTGCTGGGCAAGCCGAACGTTTCCTTCCTATGGATTCAGAAGTAAGGGAATACAGTAAGGGAATTTGGCGGTAAGGGATTCAGCGGCTGCATTTGAATCCGTGTGCAGCGATGATGCTGTGACACATGCGATGGGAGTGTCCAGTCATGTTTCTCCGTTATTTCATTCGCAGGCTGTTGTATGTGATTCCGATGTTGCTCGTCGTGACACTGGTGGTTTTTTCCCTGATTCTCCTCATCCCGGGAGATCCGGTTGTGGCGCTGCTCGGGGAGAATGCGACGGCTGAAAAGGTGGCCCAGCTGCGGGCTGAGCTGGGCCTGGACCAGCCGATTCTGGTGCAGTATGGACAGTGGCTGCTGAAGGCGGTCCAGGGTGATCTGGGGAAATCGATTTTTACCCAGGAAGTGGTATCCGAGACGGTACTGGAACGTCTGGGCGTGACGTTTCAGCTGGTCACCCTGGCCGTCCTCATCTCTTTTGTGCTGGGGGTGTGTTTTGCCGTCGCCTCCATCTGGCGTCCGGGCAGCTGGCTGGATTATCTGGCGCGGTTCATCGGCACGTTCGGCACGGCGGTGCCCAACTTCTGGCTGGCCATGCTGCTTGTGCTTCTGTTCAGCGTGAAGCTGGATATCTTGCCTGCGACAGGGTTTGTCAGCATCCATGAAAGCCCGTTTGGATTCCTTCAAAGTGCAATATTGCCGGCGTTGGCCCTTGGTGCATTCGGCACCGCCCAGATCACGCGCCAGTTTCGTTCCGCTTTGCTGGAAGTGCTGGATGCCGACTACATTCGGACTGCCTTTGCCAAGGGGCTCGGCCGTATGACGGTGATCTGGCGGCACGGGTTCCGCAATGCGATGTTGCCTGTGGTCACCACCGTTGGATTGCTGTTCGGCAATTTGCTCGGCGCGACGGTGGTCATTGAAACGGTGTTTTCCATTCCCGGACTGGGACAACTGGCGGTCAACGCCATCCTGCAACGTGACTTCACGATGTTGCAGGGAGTGGTTTTGGTCATGGTGACGATGGTGCTGATCATCAACCTGGTGACCGACCTGATCTATGCCTGGCTGGATCCACGCATTGAGTACGACTAGGGGGGAGACGGATGCGTCTGGAGCAAGTGATACGGCGGTTCTGGCAAGAACGATTGGCTTTTGTCAGCTTTTGCTATCTGGTTGTCCTGGTGCTGATCGCCATCTTTGCGCCGTGGATTACTCCGTTTGATCCGGATGAGCAATCGTTGGATGATGTACTTCTCCCTCCAAGCGCGGAGCACTGGTTTGGAACGGACGAGCTGGGCAGGGACATCTTCAGCCGCGTGCTGATGGGAGCCAGGGCCAGCATTGAAGCCGGATTTGTGGCCATCCTCATTCCGGTTCTCATCGGCGTTCCCTTGGGGGTGATTGCCGGTTATCTCGGCGGCATCGTGGATGACATTTTCATGCGGGTGGTAGATGGCATTTTATCCTTTCCGGCCATTCTCCTCGCTCTCGGGATTACCGGTGCCCTGGGGGTCAACCTTTGGAACGCGATGATTGCCATCGGCATTGTGTTCACGCCCCAGTTTGCCCGCTTGGCAAGGGGGCAGACATTGCAGGTGCGGCAGGAGGCGTATGTGGAAGCGGCGGAGATCTCCGGCGCAGGACCGGTGTGGATCATGTTACGTCACATTTTGCCGAACATCATGCCGCCGATTATTGTGCAAATCTCATTCAGTTTCAGCTTTGCCATTCTGGTGGAATGTTCGCTGAGCTTCCTCGGCCTGGGTGCCCAGCCGCCGCAGATCAGTTGGGGCGGCATGCTGAAGGATGCCTACAACATGATTTATGTCAGTCCATGGATGACGATTTATTCGGGCTTGCCGATTCTCTTGACGGTGCTGGCCGGGAACTTTCTGGGTGACGGGCTGCGCGTGGCCATCGATCCGAAAATCAAGCGGGTTTGAGAAAAGCGAGCGGAATGGATGCGTGATACCCATCAGGAGATGAAAGCGGGTGAGAAGGTGCAGAATCCAGTCCTGGAAGTGAAGAATCTGCAGGCGCTGATTCCCACGCGGCGCGGGGTGATCCGGGCGGTCAATGACGTCTCTTTTTCGATCCAGCCGGGTGAGATTGTGGCTCTGGTCGGTGAATCGGGAAGCGGTAAGAGCGTGACGGCGCTTTCGGTGATGCGGCTGAATGCGCCGGTGATTCAGTATGGGAAGGAGAGTCAGATTTTCTTTCAGGGGAAGAATTTGCTCTCCTTGCCGGAAAAAGAGATGCGGAAGATTCGCGGCAAAGCGATTTCCATGATCTTTCAGGATCCGATGTCCTCCCTGAATCCGGTGCACCGCATCGAAAAACAGCTCATTGAACCGATCCAGCGTCATCAGCAGGTGAGCCGCCACGAGGCGCGCAGGCGTGCACTGGAATTGCTTCAGCAGGTGGGGATTTCGGACCCCGAAAAGCGGCTTCGGGATTACCCGCACCAGTTGTCCGGCGGGATGCGTCAGCGGGTGATGATCGCGATGGCGCTGGCCTGCAATCCTTCGTTGCTAATTGCGGACGAGCCGACGACCGCACTGGATGTGACGATTCAGGCGCAGATTCTCAGTCTGATGAAAACGATGCAGGAAAAGACCGGGACGGCCATCTTGCTGATCACGCACGACCTGGGTGTGGTGGCCGAGATGGCGGATCGGGTGCTGGTGATGTATTGCGGAAAAATCGTGGAAGAAGGGGATGTCTATTCCATCTTTGAACAACCGCTTCATCCGTATACCAGGGGACTTTTGGGCAGCGTGCCCAAGCTGACAGGCGTGGACGAACGGTTGGAAGCGATACCTGGCACGGTGCCTCACCCGTTGGATTTGCCCAAAGGTTGTGCCTTTCAGCCGCGCTGTTTTCACGCAAAGGAGGATTGCCTGACCAAGGTGCCGGAGCTGACCCGTTTGGGCGAGGGCAGGAAGGTGTCCTGCTGGCATCCGCTGGAGGAAAAATTTGAGGTGGTGTCTCATGGCTGAACCGTTGGTATCCATGGTGCATGTGAAAAAATATTTTCCGCTCGGCGGCAGGAAGCGGTCAGGGAAACAGCAGTGGCTGAAGGCGGTGGATGATATCCAGTTGGACATTTATCCCGGGGAAACGGTGGGGCTGGTCGGGGAGTCGGGTTGCGGCAAGTCGACGACGGGGCGGATGACGGTTGGCTTGCTGGAGCCGACTGCCGGCGAGATCCGTTTTCTGGGCAAGCGGCTGGAGCGCAGCCGGGCTGCAAGAAAAGAGGCCGGCCGCCATTTGCAGATGATTTTTCAAGACCCTTATTCCTCGCTCAATCCGCGGATGACCGTGTTTGACATCGTGGCGGAACCGCTCATTTTGCACCGCCAGGGGACGAAAAAGGAGCGGGAGATGCGGGTCCACGAATTGCTGGAGAAGGTGGGGCTGAGCGCTCACCATGGGAGCCGTTTTCCGGATGAGTTTTCCGGCGGGCAGCGGCAGCGGATCGGCATTGCCCGGGCACTGGCCTTGAATCCGAAGCTGATCGTCTGCGACGAACCGGTATCGGCGCTGGATGTCTCGATCCAGGCGCAGATCCTGAACCTGCTCAAGGATCTGCAGCAGGAAAGCGGCCTTTCCTATCTGTTTATCGCCCACGGAATTCAAGCCGTCAGGTATATCAGTCATCGCATCGCGGTGATGTATCTGGGGAAGATCGTGGAGCTGGCTCCGCGGGATCAATTGTTTGAGAATCCCTTGCATCCGTATACCCGTGCCCTGTTGTCGGCGGTGCCGGTGCCTGATCCGAAACAGCGGGAGCGGGAACGGATCATACTTCGCGGCGATCTTCCAAGCCCTTCCAATCCGCCGCAAGGCTGCCCTTTTCACACGCGCTGTCCGGAAGCGATGGAGCGGTGCAAGCGTGAGGCGCCTTCGTTCGTTTCGGTGTCGGAAGGTCATCAGACGGCCTGTTTCTTGTATCAATAAATGTACGACTTCTAATATCAATGCACGGCCAGCCACGTACTGGCATCAGCAACGTAGCAATATTTTGATGAAATGTCATCATGATGCATCGCATCATCATACCATCCAGCGTAGGAGGCGCTAGAGATGTCCTGGCAACCAGAGATCGAAGAACTGCGAAAAAGAGAAGCCATGGCCCGGCAGATGGGAGGCGCCGAGAGGGTGGCCAAGCACAAGGCCGCCGGAAAACTGACGGTCCGGGAACGCATTGAGCGACTGCTGGATCCGGGTAGCTTTCATGAGATTGGCGCGTTGGCCGGAAAAGGGGTCTATGAAAACGGCGAATTGGTCGATTTTCGGCCCGGGAATTTCATCTTCGGGACGGGAAAGATCCAGGGGCGCAAGGTGGTGGTCGGAGCAGACGATTTCACCGTGCGGGGCGGCGCGGCCGACGGGGCGATCCGTGGCAAGCAGGAGTACTCCGAGCGGCTTGCCCACGATATGCGGATACCGATGATCCGCCTGGTGGACGGGACGGGTGGCGGAGGCAGCGTGAAGACCATCGAGGATATGGGTTACACCTATGTCCCGGTGAATCCGGCGTGGGATTACGTCGTCCGCAACATGGCGGTGATTCCGGTGGTCGCTGCCTGTCTCGGATCGGTGGCCGGTCTCGGGGCCGCCAGGGTGGCTGCCTCCCATTTTTCCGTTATGGTGGAAGGAACCTCGCAACTGTTTGTGGCCGGACCGCCGGTGGTCAAATACGGCCTCGGACAGGATTTGAGCAAGGAGGAACTGGGCGGCGTGCAGGTACACCGCTCCAGCGGCGCGGTGGATAACATCGCCAAGAGCGAGGAGGAGGCGTTTGAACAGATCCGCACGTTCTTGTCCTACTTGCCGTCCAATGTGTGGGAGTTGCCGCCGGTTCAGCCGTCAACCGACGACTCGGAGCGGCGGGACGAGCGGCTGTTGTCGGCAATCCCGCGAAACCGCCGGCAACCGTACCGGATCCGCGAGATCCTGCCGATGATTTTCGACGAGGGGTCCATCTTTGAAATCGGCCGTTTTTACGGCGGCGGTTCGGTGACGGCGCTGGCCCGGCTGGATGGACACCCTGTGGGCGTGATTGCTCCTGACGTGATGGTGGGCGGCGGCTGCCTGACGGCCGAGAGTTCGGAAAAGCTGACGCGGTTCGTCGACATGTGCCAGACCTTCCACCTGCCCATCGTCAACCTGGTGGACCAGCCCGGCCTGGCGGTGGGACTGGAGGCGGAACGCAAAGGGACGATCCGCAAGGGAGTCCGTGCGATTGCGGCCATTTACCAGGCCACGGTGCCGATGGTGGAAGTGATCATCCGGCGCGTTTTTGGCGTCGGCGGCGCCGGGATGGTGAACGCCCACGCGCAGCCCAGGCGTTTTGCCTGGCCTTCGGGCGACTGGGGCTCCCTGCCGCTGGAAGGAGGCATTCAGGCGGCTTACCGCCGGCAGATGGAAGCGATGGAGGATCCGCAAGCCTTTTACGAGGAGATGCTGGCCCGCATGGAGCAGTACCGCTCGCCGTTTCGCACGGCGGAGGTGTTCGACATCGAGGAAATCATCGATCCTCGCGATACCCGGCCGCTTCTCTGCGAATGGGTGAAAGACGCCTATGCTATCCTTCCCCATCAACTGGGGATCTCGACGCATCCGATGCGCCCCTGAGCGGCGGTGGCATGATACGGCACGGTGCCAAGGCGAAGTCTTCAGTTGCCAAGGCAAAGCATGCGGGGGCAAGCGTGCGGGTTGCCAAGTCAAAACGACGTGGGAAAGGTTGTCGTGGGATGGTTGAAGTAAAAGCAGTGAGAGGATATATGACAACACGTACGCAAACGGGTGGGGGTGGATGAACGAATGGAGGCGCCAATCCGGGTTGAAGCGTCGTATCTGGCTCACCTGGAAGCATTGTGGCGGCGGCACTGGCCTGCCCGTTTGCCGGAGAAGCCGCATTATCCGTTCGGCGAGATGCCGCTGACCGATTATTTGCGGGAACGGGCCAAGCGGACGCCGGAAAAGCCGTGCGTCATCTTTTACGGCGAGGAGGTGACTTTTCGCCGGCTGGATGACTGGAGCGATCGGCTGGCTTCCTATCTGCTGGCCGCCGGTTTGACCAAGGGGGACCGGGTGGCGGTTTTTCTGCCCAACTGCCCGCAGTTCCTGATTGCTTTCTACGGCATCCTGAAGGCAGGTTGCGTGCATGTGCCGGTGAACCCGATGTACAAGGCCCCGGAATTGCTTCATGTCCTGCGGGAAGTGGAGGCGCGGGCGCTGATCGCGCTGGACCGGCTGTGTCCCGTGGTGGCGGAGGCCGCGCGGGAGATATCGGTTCCCCTCGTTCTGACGACCAGCCTTTCCGACTTTTTGCCGGAACAGCCTGCTTTTGCCGTGCATCCGGATCTGACGGAACCAAAACGGGTTGTTCCGGGAACGGTCGATTTCATGGAAGCCGTCTTGAAAACGGAAGATGCACGGGGTCACCTTGGTTCCCGGCCTGAGGTCGCCGTTTCCCTGGATGATTTGGCTGCGCTGAACTTCACCGGCGGGACGACGGGGATTCCCAAGGGGTGCATGCATACGCAGCGGAACATGCTCTATACGGCGGCATGCGCCATGACCTACACGTATCAGCTGGGGGAAGGGGATGTCCGGCTGACCTATATGCCGGTATTCTGGATCGCCGGAGAGAATTCCGGCGTGATTTACCCGGTGTTCAGCGGTGTGCCTCATATCCTGTTGTACCGCTGGGATCCGGTGGCAGTCATGCAGGCGGTGGAGAGGTACCGGGTGACCTGCCTGGGCGGCGTGATGGACAACATCGTCGAGCTGATGGAACATCCGGAACGGGAACGGTACGATTTGCGTTCCATCCGGACGCTGACGGTCAGTTCGTTTGTGAAGAAGGTGACACCTGAGTACCGCAGGAAGTGGCGGCAGATTTCGGACGCAGTTGTCCGGGAGACCGCCTACGGGATGACCGAGACGCACACGTCGGACACCTTTACCACCGGCTTTCAGGAGGATGACATGGACCTGAAGATGCCGCCCACGTTCTGCGGCCTGCCGATGCCCGGCACCCAGTTCAAGGTCGTGGATTTTGATACCGGGGAGTTGCTTCCCCTGGGAGTGGAGGGAGAGATTGTCATCCGCACGCCCTCTTTGATGAAGGGGTATTGGAAAAATCCGGAGGAGACGGCCAGAGTGATCCGCGATGGCTGGTTTTACACTGGGGATATTGGCCTGATCGATGCGTCCGGTTTTCTGATTTACCGGGGCAGGAAAAAGGAAATGTTGAAAGTCAAGGGCATGAGCGTCTTTCCGGGTGAGATTGAAGCGATGATCAGCAAGCATCCGGCCGTAGAGGCCTGTGCGGTGGTTGGAAGACCGGATCCGGACAAGGGAGAGGCGCCGGTGGCCTTTCTTACCCTGAAGGCGGCCTATCAGGGACAGGTGAATGAGCAATCCTTGGCTGACTGGTGCCGGAAGCAGATGGCTTCCTATAAAGTGCCGGAGATTCGAATTGTGGAAGGGCTGCCGATGACGGCCACCGGCAAGATCCGGAAAGAGGAATTGAAAAAAAGCCTTGCCCAGAGCAGTGCATGAAGGATCGCACTACATGAAGGGTCGCACGAATCGATCATTTCGCGAGTGGAGGGATGGATATGGATATCGTAGCAAGCATGAGCGGGACGGTTTTTCGGGTTCTGGTGAATTCCGGTGACGAGGTGAGCGGCGGGGATGAGGTAATCATCCTGGAGTCGATGAAGATGGAGATTCCGATCATTGCCGAAGAAGGCGGCAAGGTGGAACAGGTGCTGGTTCAGGAAGGAGATTTTGTCCAGGAAGGCCAGACAGTGGTCACCCTGAAGTCACCATGACATGGATGAATGAAGGTGGGGAGGGGATTGCCGATGCAGGACAGGTTGTTACAGGACAGGCTGTTGAATGAATTTATCGAAAAAGAGGAGGTGGTGGTCCGGACTCTGGAAAAGTGGGCCGATGCGATTGGGGATCGGATCTTTTTCTACTACGGGGAGGAAGATCAGGCCCTGTCCTACCGCCAGTTCAATGCGATGACCAACCAGATCGCCCGCAACCTGATGGCCCAGGGAGTGGAAAAGGGGGATCGGGTCTGCGTCTTTTTGAAAAATCCCCTGGTGACCACCTTGGCGATGTTGGGCATCTGGAAGGCCGGAGGCGTTTTTTCGCCGGTCAATTTCAACTATCATGGGAAGTTGCTTTCCTATCAGATCAATGATACCCGGCCGCGGCTCGTCATTAGCGAGCGGGAGCTGGTTCCACGCCTCAACGCGATCAAGGACGAATTGGAACCGATTCCCGTGATCGTATACGATCCGCGGGAAGGCGACCATGATTACCACGACCAGTTGCGCCACCACCGGCTGGATCCGCACTTTCCGGAGATTCCGTTTGACCGGATGCTGGAAGGAGATGACTCCAACCTGGACATTCCACTGAATTATTGGGATACGGCCAATATCATCTACACCTCCGGGACGACCGGGCCCGCCAAGGGTGTGGTCCAGTCCTACCGGTGGATGCACGGCTATACCTATGGCTTGCGGGTGATGCTGACGCAGGAGGACGTGATCTACAACGATTTGCCGCTGTACCACGTGGGCGGTGCGTTTGCCAATGTGATCCGGGCCCTGTACGTCGGCTGTACCGTCGCGGTATGGGACAAGTTCAGCCCCGGCCAGTTCTGGCAGCGCATCCGGACAAGCGGCGCTTCCACCGCGATCTTGTTGGATGTGATGATCCCGTGGCTGATGAAAGCGGACCTGTCACCCGACGACCGGCTGAACACGCTCAACAAGGTCTACATGCAGCCGCTGCCCCAGTATTATCTGGACGTTGCGAAGCGTTTTGCCTTTGATTTCCTCCTGGCCGGGTTTGGCCAGACGGAATCGGGAAACGGTTTTCGGGGCATCATCCAGGCTCTGGATGCGGATGAAGGCACACCGCCCGAGCTGTACAAAGGCTATTCGAGAGAGGAATTCCTTCAGATTGCCGAGCGGTACGGGGTGCCCGTGCGGCACAAGACGGAACAGCTGGCGAAAGGATTTATGGGCAAACCCTCCTTTTTCCTCGAAGCGGCCATCCTGAATGAACGGGATGAACCATGCGCGCCGGGGGAGGTGGGAGAGATCGCCTTCCGGCCGAAGGTGCCGTACTTGTTTTTGACAGAGTATTTCGGCAAACCGGAAGCGACGGCAAAAACCTTCCGCAATTTCTGGTTTCACACCGGCGACGCGGGGTACATGGATGAGGATGGCACCTTTTACTTTGTCGATCGCATGGGGAACGTGATCCGCCGCCGCGGCGAGAACATTTCTTCCTATCAGATTGAAGACATCCTCAACGGACATCCGGAAGTGGAGCTGTCGGCCGCCTTTCCGATTCCCGCCGACGAGGGGGATGAGGATGAGATTGTGGCGTTTGTGGTGAGAAAAGAGGGAAGTGCGCTGACGGAGGAAGGCTTGCGCCGCTGGATCGAGGCGGAAATGCCCCGGTTCATGTGGCCGAAGTACATCCGCCTGGTGGAGGAAATCCCGCGGACACCCACCAACAAGATCGAAAAGTACAAGCTGCGCGAACAAATTCTCCGGGAAGTGGCGGGAGAGTAGTCAGCGAAAGAGCAGTTTTCAGTAAAGAGATTCCTTTCGGTGACCCCAGCGCTTTTCAAAAACATGCGAATGGAGGGATATCGGATGTCTGTCGTACAGCACCAAGATGAGCAAGCCTATCTGGAACACTTGCGCGCGTTGTGGGAGAAAAACCGGCCAGCCTTTTTGCCGAAGGAACCGCACTACCCCTTCGGGGAGGTGCCGATGACCGAGTATCTGCGCAACTGGGCGCAGCGGACGCCGGAAAAACCCTGCATTATCTACTACGGAAAGGAACTCACCTTCCGGCAGCTGGATGATCTCAGCAGCCGGTTTGCCGCTTTCCTGGCGGCCAAAGGGCTCAAGAAAGGGGATCGGGTGGCTGTTTTTCTCCCCAACTGCCCGCAGTTTCTGATCGCTTTTTACGGCATTTTGAATCTTGGCTGCATCCATGTGCCGGTCAACCCGATGTTCAAGGCGCAAGAGCTGCTGTACGTGCTTCAGGACAGTGAGGCCAAAGTGATCGTGACGCTGGATCAATTGTACCCCATCGTCCAGGAAGTGCGGGGAAAATCCAGTCTTGTTGAAGTGGTCACCACCAGGTTCCGGGATTTTCTGCCTGATGAGCCTGCCTTTACGGTGCACCCGTCGTTGCTGGCACCCGAGAGGGATTGTCCGGGGAGTGTCGATCTGATGCAGATGCTGGCCGCACAGAAGGCGGAATACCCGGATCATGGCGTCGGACTGGATGACGTGGCGGCGCTGAATTATACCGGCGGCACCACCGGTATGCCGAAAGGATGCGCCCACACGCAGCGGAACATGCTTTATACGTCTGCCACCGCGGTGACCTACGGATTCCGGCTGACGCCGGAAGACGTGACGCTGGGGTATCTGCCGGTCTTCTGGATTGCCGGGGAGGATGCGGGCGTGCTCATCCCGGTCTTCAACGGTTCCACGCACATCCTGCTGGCGCGCTGGGACGCCAAGGCCATGCTGGAGGCCATTCACCGGTACAGACCCACTTTGACGGGCGGCATCGTGGACAATTTTGTCGAGTTGATGGAGCGGCCGGACGTGGGAGAGTATGATCTGACTTCGCTGCGGGATACCTTTGTCAGTTCGTTCATCAAGAAGATGAATGTGGAGTACCGGCGTCGCTGGAAGGAGCTGACCGGCTGCATCATGCGGGAGGCCGCCTACGGGATGACCGAAACGCATACGGTGGACACGTACACCACCGGATTTCAGGATGGGGACAAGGATCTCTTGGGCCGGCCGGTGTTTTGCGGTTTGCCGATGCCGGGAACCGAAATCAAAATCGTCGATTTCGAGACCCGCCGGCTGGTCCCGCTGGGACAGGAAGGCGAAATCGCGATTCGCACGCCATCCTTGTTGAAATATTACTGGAACAAGCCGGAAGAAACCAAAAAGGCGCTTCAGGACGGGTGGCTTTACACGGGAGACATCGGGATGCTGGATGAAGGGGGCTGTCTGCATTACCTCGGCAGGAGAAAAGAAATGCTCAAGGTGAAGGGGATGAGCGTCTTTCCGTCCGAACTGGAGATCATGATCTGCAATCATCCGTCCGTGGAGGGATGCGGCGTGATCGGCGTGCCGGACGAGGAAAAAGGCGAGGCGCCGGTGGCTTTTGTCAAGCTTCGTCCCGAATTTGTCGGGAAGGTGAGCGAGAAGGAGCTGGAGGACTGGTGCCGGGAAAACATGGCCGCCTACAAAGTGCCACGGGTGAAGATCCTGGAGGAGTTTCCGCTGACCGCTACCGGAAAAATCAAGAAAGAGGAACTGCGGGAGTTGGCATAAGCCGGAACAAGAGCAAAAAGCAAAGACAGCAGCAAAGGGTGAGGACACAGCATGGGAGAACACAGCATGGAAGAACAGACATGGGAACAACTCCTCGAAGCATGGCAGCGCCGCAGGGCGGCTGCGGAACAGATGGGCGGCGCGGAAAAGATTGCCCGCCAGCACGAAAAGGGACTGCGCACCGCGCGGGAACGCATTGACATGCTGGTCGACCCAGGGACTTTCGTTGAATTCGGTATGTTCAATCATCCGGATGTTCCCGGAATGGAAGCGTCCCATTTCGGCGACGGGATGATCTGCGGCCTGGGCAAGGTGGACGGGCGGCCCGCCGTCATCGAGGCGGCCGACAAGACCGTCTTTGCCGCCACCGGGTCATCGGTGAACGGACGCAAGAAGCGGGCGATGCATGCGTTTGCCGTGCGGCATGGATTGCCGCTTTTCCATTTGATGGAAGGTGGAGGATTGCGAATGCCGGACGGGATGGGGTCGGACGGGATCAGCGACAAGATGATGCCGCTCTTCATGTTGCAGCACAACCGCCGGGTCCCTTTTCTCACCGCGATCCTGGGTGACAGTTACGGCAGTCCCACCTGGCATGCGGTTTCCTCCGACTTTACCGTGCAGCTGAAGGGAACCTGCATGGCGGTGGCCGGGCCCCGGATGCTGGAAGTGGCCACCGGCGAGAAAATCGATGAAGAGGAACTGGGTGGCTGGCGGATTCACGCCGAGTTGACGGGCCAGATTGATCTGGCTGCCGATACGGAAGAAGAATGTATCGAGCTGATGAAGCGGTTTTTCCGATTCATGCCCTCCCATGCCGGGGAGGAACCGCCCGTTCAGGAGACGGAAGACGATCCCTGGCGCAGGGTGGACGAGGTGTTGCGTATTGTCCCCACGAAGCGCAACCGCGCTTATGACATGCGGCGCCTGATACAGACCATCGTGGATGACGGGTATTTCTTCGAGTTGAAACCCCTGTTCGGGCGGGCGCTCATCACCGGGTTGGCCAGCCTGGGCGGGCGCGTGGTGGGCATCATCGCCAACCAGCCGCTGTTCAACGCCGGCGCGGCCGGTGCGGATGAGTGTGACAAGGCGACGGAGTTTATCTGTCTTTGCGATTCCTACCACATTCCAATGATCTTTCTTCACGACATTCCCGGTTTTCGTGTCGGCAGCACCGCGGAACGGACAAAAATCGCCACCAAAATCATGGTTTGGAACCAGGCGTTGGCCTGGTCCACGGTGCCCAAATTGTCGGTGGTGATCCGCAAAAGCATCGGCGCGGCGTACAGCAACATGTGCGGTCCCGGCATGGGGGGAGACCTGGTCGTGGCCTGGCCGAGCGCCGAGATCAATTTTACCGGCCCGGAGGTGGGCATCAATGTGGTGTACGGCCGGTACCTGGAAAACGTGGAAAACCGCGAGGAGGAGCGAAAGCGGCTGCTGGAGCGATGGTCCTTTGACAGTTCCCCGTACAAGGCGGCCGGAAAACATCTGATTGATGACGTCATCGATCCGAGACAGACGAGGAAGTGGCTCTGCCAGACGCTGGAATACGTCTTGGCGAAACGCGGTTCGAAGAGCCAAAGGCTGCTCGCCCACTGGCCGACAGGGTTTTGACACCCAACAACATCCGTCTTATGGATGCCGGAGTACGATGAAAGGGCTGTCCCTGCGCTTGATTGAGCGTGGGGTCAGCCCCTTTGTTTTTGTTCGGGCAAATGGAATGGTGCAAATGGAATGGCTGATTATTTAAACTTCGTGATGACGTTAAAGCCCAAGGTTTTGTAATCGGTCATCTCCTGCAGAACGTCGCTGGCTTCATCCAGCGACACCTCACGGGAGACCAGCGATTTTGGATTCAGCTTGCCCTGGGCGATCAGGGCCAGCAGGCCGTCGTATTCGGTGTGCGGGTTGCCGATGCTGCCCACGATTTCCAGTTCCTGGGCGGTCACCGCATCAATGGGCAGGACGACAAAGCCGCCTTCTTCCGATGTCGTCAGGCCGATCTGGACATGACGTCCGCCCTTTCGCAGGCACAAGACGGAGTTGAGGATGGTTTCGCGAATCCCGAGTGCCTCGATGGAAGCGTGCGCCCCGCCCTTCGTGATCTCCTTGACGGCTTGCACGACGTTTTCCTTGCGGGCGTTGATCGTTGCCACCGCCCCTTCCTGCTTCGCTTTTTCCAACTTGGCGTCGTCGATGTCCACGGCGATCACCAGGGCGCCGATGGCCGTGCCTACCTGGATCGCGGACAGGCCCACCCCGCCGGCCCCGTGTACGACCAGCCAGTTCCCCGGGGCAAGGTTGGCCCGGATCACGCCATGGTAGCCCGTCATGTAGCGGCAGCCAATCGCCGCGGCGGTCAAGGTGTCCACTTCATCCGGCAGCTTGATCAGGTTGAAGTCGCCATTGCGCACGCAGACGTATTCCGCATAGGAACCGTCGTAGCGAAACCCGAAAATGGCGATGTTGTCGCAGCGGTTCGAATGGCCGCTCTGGCAGTTGGGGCAGTGGGAACAACCTTCATGGAAAGGAGCGGTGACCCGATCGCCCGGTTTGAAGTTTTTCACCTCGACTCCAACGGCTTCCACCACGCCGCCAAATTCGTGTCCCGGAATGATCGGGAGTTCAGGTTTCAGGCCGAGCCAGGCCCAGTCTCCCATCCAGGCGTGCCAGTCGCTCCGGCAGATGCCGCTGGCTTCGACGCGGACGATGACGTCTTTTGGTCCCGGCGTCGGATCGGGCACATCACTGACGCGTAAAGGCTTTTGGTGTTCTACAATTTGCGCTGCTCTCACGAACATCCTCTCCTTTGTAAAAATTTCAAAGTCATCCCCGATATGCAACCGTAAAACGTTTTATCTATATCTCAATCTTATTCTCCCAAGTTTATCTTAATCCATCTTTTGAAAACGTTCAATCAATAAATAAAAATAATACTACTTACGAAACATTTTGTGTGAAATTTTACGATGAGATGTTAAAATTGGATTTGATATAATGTTATCAATTTGACTGATTTTTCGCGGAGAAAGTAATGAAAGATCTCGAAGACACAAGAAACCAACGAGCACGTAGAAGAGAGGATGGGAGTGCGGCAGGATGGAGGACCGTGTTGAAACCAAGATGTTCTGGCTGTACATGCTGGTGGGGCTGTTGCTGGTACTGATCTCGCTGGGGTTTGGTCGCTTGTCCTACGGGGTGGTCATGCCTTTCATGCAGGACGGCCTTCGCTTGAGCTATGCGCAGGCGGGATTTCTCGGCACCATTACGTCACTGGGGTATCTGGCAACAGTGTTGTTTGCCGGGTGGCTGGCGGCGCGGTGGGGGAATAAACAGACTGTGTTGCTAGGGTGCAGTTTGTTGGTCTTGAGTATGCTTGGCCTGTCTTTATCCACGAACTATCCGTTAGCGATGGTGTCCATGTTTGGTGCCGGCGTGGGCAGCGGGATGGTGTTTACGCCAGCCCTGTCACTGATGGTCGGCTGGTTCCCGGAGCGGCGCGGACTCGCAGCAGGATTCTTGATGAGCGGGACCGGTTTAGCCATGGTGTTGTCCGGTCTCTTCGTGCCGATGGTGGGTTCTGTCGCGGCAGATGGCTGGCGTTGGGTTTGGCGGAGTTTTGCTGTTGCAGCGTTGCTCGTCCTCCTATTGGCGGCCTGGTTGTTGCGAAACCCGCCGTCTGCCTCTTCCGCCGCCGCGCGCTCGGGCGGCCTGTCTGTTTCCGAACGGGTGTACAGGAATCCGGGGGTGCTCCGGGTAGCCGGCATGTATTTCAGTTTTGGCATTGCCTACCTGGTTCCTTCCACCTTTCAGATGAGTTATATGCTGGTTCAGCAAATCGCCGCTTCCACCGCCGGATTGATCACTGCGATGGGGGGCATGTTGTCGCTGGCCAGTTCACCGGTCTGGGGGTGGGTTTCCGATCGCATTGGCCGGCAGCGGACGCTGGTGGCCGCCTTTGCAACAGTCATGGTGGCGCTTCTCATCCCGGTACTTTACCCCAAATTGGCGGGATTTTTCCTTTCGCAGTTGTTGTCCGGAAGCACGATTGCGGCCATTCCCGCCTTGATTCAGGCCTCCACATCGGAGCAAGTGCCTCCGCTACTGGTGCCTGTGGCCATTGGATATGTGACGATTTTCTTTTCCGTAGGCCAGCTGGTGGGGCCGGGATTGGGCGGCTGGTTCATTGACCATGTGATGGGCTTTCCAAGCGCCTACTTGTTTACCGTCCTGATGTTGGGATTGGGACTGGTGTTGGCATTCGGCATGAGAGCGCCAATAGGGGTCCAGGAAGAAGCCAGGCCAATCGTGTCAAGGTCCGACGACCTCCACCAGTGACGAAGAATGGATGGTCAGAGTGTACGTGCCATTTTCAAGGATTCCGGTGGACCGCATGACGTACAAGACGGTGCCGCGATGAGCATCCCCAGGACCCCGGTTCATTCCCATTCCCTCCAGCATCAAGGCCAGTCCCAATGAAAAACTGTCCACTCGCCAGGTTTTCATCTGTTTTCCCTTTCGCTTGTCGCTGTCTCTTGCTCGTCCGCATCCTTTTGAGCCGTTTGCTGTGTCCCGCCTGTGTCCTCTTCCCGACGATCCGGCTCACGTTTCCCCCGGATCATCCGGAAGCCGAAGAAAATGAGAAGCGCTGCCACGAAAAAGGTTTCTACGTAACGGGAGAAGGCGTACAACCCGATATCCAGAAAGGATTCCACGATCGGGATGAAGACACTGTAAAAGACGAGATATGCTCCCAGGAAGATCAGTCCGTATCCGATCCAATGACGCTGGATTCCCAGTGTTTTCCAGGGAAGCGCCGGCCTGTCTTCCACCTCTTTCCCGTCGTTGATGTGTTGTGCCATCTGCAGCGCGTCAAAGAGACTGAAGAAGAAAATCAGCGGCACGGCGAACAGGAACAATTCATTGTGAAACAGGAATGTCAGGAAAAAGACGCCGAAAAAGGCGGTCAACAGTTGCATCCCCCTGCTCATCAGTCCGAGGTAGAGGTGTCCTACGCCGGGGATGGCGGAGAGAAGAAAGGTCAAAAAGGTGTTTTTCTTATGCACAGGCTTCACCTCGCTTGGTGGTTGTCTGAATATGCTGCGGGTTCAGGCGGCAGCAGGGAGCGCATCCATGTGCTGGATGAGTCGATCCAGCGGTTCAGGGTATCGTCGATCGTCTGATGGATACCAAACGCTTGAGCATGCGCTTGTGTCCTAGGCATGGACAAACTTCCACCGATCCACTGAATAGCGCCGGAAGCGGTTAAGAACAGGGTAATGGAAGCGGCCACGATATAGTGAAACCAAACTTTTCGGGCGGCGTTCCAGGATCGGTTGCCAGTATTGCGCCGTGAAGCAACGGGCGGATGAGCAGCACCAGCATGCGTCGTGGCAGGAAGAGGGTGCGCCGGCAATCCCTGTAAGAAGGGGCCGAGATCCGGCAGTGGCAGTCCCTCCTCTGTAAACCTGTCGATGACCTGAGTATAATTCAGGAGGCAGTGATCACAGAGATACAAGTGTTCCTCCATCCGCTGGCGCCGGGTTTCGGGAAGCTGATCGGCTACGTAGTCCTGCCAGTTTTCAAGACGGTATGGGCAATTTTTGCGTTCATTCATGACGTATCCGCTCCTCCCATCGTGTGCGGAACAGGCGTTTCGCTCGGTGCAAGCGGGCTGCCACCGTGTTAACGGGCAAGGATTCCGCTTCCGCGATCTCTTGGTAGGATTGGTTTTCAATATAGTAGCGGTAGAGCACGGAACGGTATTTGTCCGGCAATTCCTCCAGAACGGCGGCTATATCCGCTTTTTTCTCTTTCCGGAGCAATTCCTCCTCCACAGACTGGTCATGCTGTGTGCGGTCGAGGTTCATCTCCGCCTCTTCCGGCGAGCCAGTGGTTTCCCTTTCTACCAAGCGCCTCTGCTTGCGGTTCCAGTCGATCGCCTTGTTGACGGCAATCCGCGTGATCCAGGTTTTAAATCCTACGGAACGGTAGGTCGGAAGGGAGCGATAGATCTGCCACAGCGCTTCTTGCAATACATCTTCTGCTTCGCTGTCCCGGCGGACGATTCTCAGGACGCAAAGGTAGAGGTGCCGATGGTAAGGCCTGATCAGTTCCTCAAAAGCGTTGGGTTCTCCTTGCAACGTGAGTCGAATCAACTGTTCATCCGAACGCATGGCACGCTCCTTTCCTCTCCCTCTACCTTCACCATCCATTGACGAACGAGGGGCAGGATAACTTTCATTTTGCCAAATTGTTTTGGATGCGGGAAGAAAAGGGGGAAGAATACGGTCCATTCGACATCGTGTTCTAGACTTAGGAAGCGAGTGGGACGAGGAAGCGGGTGGAACGGGAAGCTGATGAAGTGTGATAAGATGAGCCCAATCAGGTTGGCCGTCGAGAGGGGAAGCTGCTGGGAAGCTGCTGCGGGCGTCAGGTTGCCTCAGGAAGGCTGCCGCCCTGCGAGGACGAGCAACAAAAAAACCACCCCGTTAAACAGGGACAGCCAGAGCGCGGATGCGACATGCAGATGCGGAGGGACCATGAATAACAACATCGCTCCCATCATGCCACCCATCAGCCCGGAAAGCATGCCGTTGAGCATCTGGGGGATGCCGTAACGCCATCCGGACAGCATCCCGGCCAGGGCACCGATGTACATGCCAGTGTGCGCCCCTTGGAAAAAGGTGGGGAACCAGAACACCATCACGCTGCCGATCCCAAGCCCCCAGGCCATACTAAAGGACATGGTGAAGATCATAGAATGATCCTGACGAAATGTTCGTTTCGCATCGGAGGTGAGGAGGAATCCGATGCCAATGGCGATGTAAAGCGTGGTGATGAGAACAGCCATCTGTCATCCCTCCGGTTTCTTGCCGCTTTGCAGCCCTGTTTTTTATTAAGGTGTTTGGTCTAAGGTGTTTGGTCGTCTGTTTAAGTGATTTTGGCATCATGAGCGATAACGCCTTGGAAAGTTGGCAGTATGGAAAGTTGCTGTACATGTATATGGGCAAGTCTGGAAAAAGATGATGGCGATACAGAATGATGATGCAAAATGGCGATGCAAACCGAGTCTCAATGGGAGGTGGTCGTATGTTTTATCTCTGGTTGTCGCAGTTCAGCGCCTGGGTGAGCCAGCCTGTTGTGGCCTTGACCGAGATGAGCCATGTGGCACTGCTTTCCGCTTTTTTGCTTGGCTTGGTCGGGGCGCTGGCCCCCTGCCATTTGGCAGCCAGCGTCGGGTCGATCACCTATTTTGGCAACCGCCAGATGCAAAACAGCCATTTTTCCTGGTGGGAAGTGGGCTGGTACATGCTGGGCAAGATGGCGGTGTATATGCTGTTGGGTCTGCTGTTCTACTTCATAGGACAAAACTTTTCCGCGCAAACGGCTCCCCTTTTGTCTTTCGCCCGGATGTTGCTGGGGCCGCTGTTTATCCTGATTGGAGCCTTTCTTCTGGGGTGGATCCGGCTTCCTGGCGCAGGGGCGCAGCTGTCTGCCGCTTTGAAGCAATCGGCCAAGACATTAGGGGGAAAATCGGGAGCCTTTCTGATGGGGGTGGCCTTCAGCCTGGGTTTTTGCCCGACGATGTTTTGGCTCTTTTTTGGAATGCTGTTGCCCTTGTCGATGGAAGTAGAGTATGGCGCGATGCTTCCGTCGATTTTCGCTGTTGGGACAGCATTGCCTCTTCTTTTCTTCCTCGGATTTGCCTATGGATTAGGTCTGAACCGATTGCCGGTTCGCATGGCACGCCGGGTGGGCCGCCCGGTGCAGCGGATGGCGGGAGGGTTTTTGATTTTCTTGGGGATTGTGGATATGGTGACTTTCTGGGACCATACGCTTGCGCTTTGTATTGCTTGACATCGACATTCTGATCCGTTAGGATAAATCTTGGATTCGAGATAATTAGTCGAAGGATGACTGCGGATGGTTGATGCGCATGGAAAGCCGAACGATGGAACGCCAAATGATCCATCCCTCAAACTGTTTGTCGTTCTCTCACGCGCTTACCGGGCCATTTCCGACCGGGTGATGGAGGACATCAAAAAGCATGGGCTAAATCCAACTGAGTTTGCCGTTCTGGAATTGCTTTACCACAAAGGGCAGCAACCGATCCAGCAAATCGGCAAAAAAGTCCTGCTGGCCAGCGGGAGTATTACTTATGTAGTCGACAAGCTGGAAGGGAAAGACTTGCTGCAGCGCATGCCGTGTCCCAAGGATCGGCGGGTGATCTATGCCGTGATTACGGAGAAGGGCAGACGGTGGATGGATCAGGTTTTTCCCATGCATCAGAAGGCCATCCAGGAGATCTTCGGCGGCTTGACCGACGACGAAAAGGAAGTCCTGATCACGATGCTCAAAAAGCTTGGCTTTCATGCGCAGAATCTGACCAGATAAGCAGTTCCGGGAAATCTTTTTACCTACATATCTCGAATTCATGAATATTTAACTAAAGCAGTATGATTCAAACCATCTCAGATTCATAATATCAAAGAAGAAAGGAGAATCAGAATGTCTCAGATCAAGTTGGCTGTGATTTACTATTCCTCGACGGGCACCAACTACCAATTGGCGCAGTGGGCTGCGGAAGCGGCAAAAGCGGAAGGGGCCGAGGTCCGGGTGCGGAAAGTGCGGGAGTTGGCTCCCCCGGAAGCGATCGCTTCCAATCCGGCTTGGCAGGCACATGTGGAGGCGACCAAAGATGTACCCGAGGCGACACTGGAGGATTTGGACTGGGCCGATGCGTTCATCTTCAGCGTTCCGAGCCGTTTTGGCAATCTGCCATCCCAGATGAAACAATTTTTGGACACGGCTGGCGGACTGTGGGCGCAAGGAAAACTGGTCAACAAGGTGGTCAGTGCCATGTCCAGCGCTCAAAACCCACATGGCGGGCAGGAACAGACCGTACTCTCCTTATATACGACGATGTTCCACTGGGGGGCCATTGTGGTGGCTCCGGGTTATACCGATCCTGTCCAATTTCAGTCTGGCGGAAACCCGTATGGCGTCAGTGTGACGGTCAATCAGGAAGGGAAGATGGTGGAAGATGTGGAGGCGGCCGTGAAGCATCAGGCTAAGCGGACACTGATGGTGGCTCGCTGGGTGAAGGCGGGACAACAGGCATAACCTTCTTTCATTCGCTGCTCCTTTTTGGGGCGGCTTTTTTGTTTTAAATGGCTGTTAGTGCGGTCCAGGTTGCCCCACGTTCCTCAAAACCCTACTTTTTTCGGGGTATTATTTGGATATTTGCCAATCTATATTATGATTAATCCGATTTTAAATCGATTGATAATTCCCTGCGTGTTGGGAGACTAACAAGGAGGAGTACAAATGACAGCGATTAAAGAAGTCTTTCAAATGATTGATGCTGCCCTGAAGGAAGATCCTTCCCGTGCCCAAGGAACAGTGGCTGTATACCAGTTTAACATCACTGGCGCGGAAGCGAGTACTTACCAGGTCATTTTGCGGGAAAATGAAGGTTTTGCCATCGAAGGTGAACAGGAGACGCCGGATTGCACCCTTTCCATGGACTCTGAGGACTTTAAACAGATGGTGGAAGGTCAACTGAACGGGACCGAAGCTTTTATGAGCGGAAAACTGCAAATTGATGGTGACATGGGACTTGCCCTGCGGTTGAATGACGTGATCACAGCCTACAGAGACACGCAAGGGGCGTCATCTTAAGGGAGTGGCAGCATGATTCTAGGCCAAATTTGGCGGGAAAACATTCAGCAATTTGGTGTGTATCCCGCCTTTATTTTTGAAGGGCGGGAATATACCAACGCTCAATGTGATGAGCAATCCTCGCAACTGGCGCACACGCTGAGCGATTTGGGTGTGCAAAAGGGCGATTGCGTCGTTGTCTTCATGCCGAACTGCCCCGAGGCCGTGATCGCGGTGGCGGGCATCCTGAAAAGCGGCGCGGTGGTCGTTCCCTTGCTGCCTCAGTTGCAGGGGGCGGAGATTGCTTACATCTTGCAAGATTGCCGTCCGAAAGTGATCCTGACCACGTCCTTGCTGCTGCCAAAAGTTCAGGAGGCAGCCGATGGCCTGGCAGCTCCCCCGATGATGTTCACTCTGGATGAAGCGGGTTCTGCGGTTTCTTTACGTGAGGGATGGGCGAAGGCTTCCGCCGTTCCTCCCGATCCAATCGTGAACAGTGAAGATCGTGCCGTGTTGCTGTACACCTCCGGGACTACGGGTCGGCCCAAAGGGGTGATGCTGACGCATCGAAATCTTTACGCCAACGCGGCAGCCACTGCCCAGTCGGCAAAAATCCTGCAATTGCGAAAGAATCGCGCCAACCTGGGGGTGTTGCCGTTTTCCCACGCCTTTGGGTTTACGATGATGAACGTGGCGATTCTCCTTGGCGATACCACAGTGCTGCTGCCGCAGTTTGATCCACGCAAGGCGTTGGAAGCCATTGAAAAGTATCAGGTGACGCATTCGGCCATGGTGCCGGCGATGATTTACGACTTGTATCATCATCCTGACGCGGACCAATATGACACATCCAGTTTCTTTTTGTGTATCTCCGGATCTGCGGCGCTTCCGAGAACGTTGGCGGAGGGATTCCAGCGAAAATTTGGCTGCCTCGTCCTGGAAGGGTACGGCTTGTCTGAGGCGGGTCCGATCGTGACGGCCACCGATCCGTCGAAAGGGCTCAAGCCCGGTTCGGTTGGACAGCCGCTATCGGGGATCGAGGTGGCTGTGGTGGATGAAGAAGGCAACCGCCTGCCGCCGGGAAGCGTCGGGGAGCTGATTGTATCTGGCCCCAATGTTTCGAAAGGGTATCACGGCAAACCTGAAGAGACGGGCCAGGTGTTTCGGGATGGCTGGCTATACACGGGAGATATCGCGCGGATTGATGAAGACGGTTTCGTGTTTATCGTCGACCGCAAAAAAGATGTGATCATTCGCGGCGGGCTGAACATTTATCCGCGCGATCTGGAGGAGTTGCTCATGCGCCATCCCGATGTGATGGATGCGGCCGTGGTCGGGGTTCCTTCGGAACGGATGGGAGAGGAAGTGGTCGCCTATGTGGTGGTCCGTCCAGACTCGCCCGTGACATCCGAGGTGTTGATCCAATATTGCCAGGAGCGGTTGGCCAAATATAAAACGCCGCGGTTTTTGCAAATCGTGGAAGCGTTGCCCAAAAACCAGATCGGCAAGACGGATAAGAAGCGGCTTCGCGAGTGGGCGAAAGAGTGGGTCGCGGAACTTCAGACGTAAGGACAAAGAAGCGTCATGGTCATGGCAAGAAGAATTTGTGAACGCACATCATGCGACCATTTTCACATCGGAAGCAGGAGAAGGAGGAACGCCGTGTGATCTCGTTTCAACCGACAAAAGAAGAGGCGGCTTTTTTGGAAGTCGCCAAAGCACTGGCTCGTGATGAGATCCGTCCGCGAGCGAGAGATTGCGAGGAAAACCGGCAGGTGAGTCGTGAGCTTGCGGATAAGATCAGAGAATTGGGTTTTACGTTGTTGGAACTACCGGAAGATTGGGGAGGTTTGCAGTTGCCGCTCATTTCGCAAGCGCAAATCTGGCAGGCGTTGAGCTACGGGGATTTGGGGCTGGTTCAGGGCTTGCCTGGTCCCGGCGATGCGGCTTCGCTCATTCGCTTGGTGCCGGAACATCCGGCATTACAGCCGTACAAAACGGCCGTTCAAGGAGGCGCGATGTCAACCGTGGCTCTTCTTGACGCCACTGATCCGGAAGCGCCATGGGCCTCAACGTTCCAGGTGAAACCGGATGGAGACGGGTATGTGTTGCATGGAACCTCCCAACCGGTGCGCTTGGCGGCCTGTGCGGACATTGTTGCCGTCATGGCGACGGACATTATGGGTGAACCTGTTGTGTTGTGGCTGGATCGGGAGAGTGTGAAGTGGGAAATCAAGGAAGGGGATTACCGCCTGGGACTGTTGGCAGCAGGGCTTGGCTGTTTGAATTTTGATCAAGCCAAGGCGCGGGAGGCGCAGCTGGTTGCCCGCGGGGATGAAGCCGCCGAACTGATTTCCCGAACACAAGCCCGCGTTCGCGTATTGCAAGCCGCGAAAGAGGCCGGATTGATGGAAGCCGCTCTCGACTACGCCACGGCGTATACGGCGGAGCGCAAGGCCTTCGGGCAGGTGATCGCCCAGTTTCAAGGGGTTTCTTTCCGGATCGCGGAGATGGTGATTGAGACGAGGCTGGCCAGCCATCTCGTTTGGGAGGCGGCGACCAAAGTGGACGCAGGTGCTCCAGATGCCGTGGGCAGCGCTTTGCGAGCACTGTATCGGGCGCATCGTTCCGTGCGGTATGTCACCGATTCCGCGGTGCAACTGCTCGGAGGGCACGGGTTTGTCCAGGAGTATCCGGTTGAAAAATGGATGCGCGACGCGCAAGCGCAGGTCGGACTCTACGGCCGGGAGAAGGAATTGTTGCAACGGCGAGGTGAACACATTCTAGGCGGACAGCTTGTGAATGAGACGAAAGGAAAGGTTGCCGTATGATTTCCTTTGAATTGTCGCCACAGCAAAAGCAGATCAAGGAACTTGTGCACTGGTTTGCCAAAAATGAAATGCGCCCGATCTCGATGGAAGCGGACAGAATGGAAAAAGTGCCTGATGAGTGGCTGGAACGGATCAACAAGTTGGGCATTCAACTGAACACCTCTTCGTTTAGCGGCGGACGCGGCAAAAGCAAATCTCAGCAGGAGGAAAAAGGGGAACGGGAAGGGAACCGCTTGGGCGTGCTCGCGGCCGAGGAATTGGGCTGGGGTGACCCGGCGATTGCGCTTTCCTTGCCGGGAGCTGGACTCGGCGGGCCGCCGGTAGTGAGCAGCGGGACCCCGGAGCAAAAGGAGCGTTTCCTGACCATTTTTACACCGGACAAACCCCGTTGGGGCGCGTACGCCTTGACCGAGCCGGAGGCGGGGTCGGACGCATCCAACATTCGGACGACGGCCAAGAAAGTGGACGGCGGGTACATCCTCAACGGACAAAAGATTTTTATCACCAACGGCGCCCGCGCTTCCTGGGTAGTTACCTTTGCGACGGTGGATCCGAGTTTGGGGCGAGCCGGACATCGCGCCTTTGTGGTGGAAAAAGGAACGCCCGGTTTCAGTGCTTCGCGCCTGCTCAAGAAAATGGGCCTGCGGGCCAATGAGACGGCGGAACTGGTGTTTGAGGACTGCTTTGTGCCGCAAGAAAACCTGCTTGGCGGCGAAGAACTGTACGCCGCAAGCGGTTCCAAGCCGTCCGGTTTTCAGGTTGCGATGAAGACGTTTGATACGACACGGCCGATTGTGGCGGCGATGGCGGTCGGGATTGCCCGTGCGGCCTATGAATATACGGTGGAACTCGTGCGCCGCGAGTATCCGAAGCAAGGCCGGTTTTACCGCATCGCTTCAGAAATATTGGCGGAAGCGGAGCAGGATATTGTGGCGGCCAGGCTCTTGACGTGGGAGGCGGCATGGAAGGCTGATTTAGGGATCGAAAACGCCAAGGAAGCGGCCATGTGCAAAGCCTATGCCGGGAAGATGGCGCTTGCGGTGTGCGCCCAATGCCTGGAACTGCTGGGTCCCATCGGTCTGGACGGACATATCGTGGAAAAGCTGTATCGCGATGTCAAGGTGTTTGACATCTTTGAAGGAACGAATGAAGTCCAACGTCTGGTGACTGCGCGCCGGCAATACGCGCCTTACGGGGTGAGGGTTTAGTCGGCGGATGGACTCGGAAGTTCTGATTTCTTCTTGAAGCAAAGGAGGAGCGGCGTGTCTTATCAAGCGATTCACATCGAGCGAAGAGACAAAGGCGTTGCTTGGATCATTGTGGATCATCCGCCGGCAAACGCCATCGATGAGGTGTTGATGCAGGATTTGGAAACGGCGGCGGAAGAACTTTCGCGGGATGAATCGGCGCGGGTGGTGGTGATTACCTCCGCGCATCACAAAACCTTCCTGGCGGGCGCCGATTTAAAGGGAATGGTGCAAAACAGCGGCAAGTATGCCGGAGAAGATCGCGCGATCGCCCGCCAGAGCGCCAACATGCAGGCCTGTTTTGATCGGTTTGCGAAAATGCCCAAGCCGGTGATTGCCGCCATCAACGGACATGCGCTCGGCGGCGGTTGCGAGTTGGCGCTGGCCTGCGATTTTCGGATTATGTCCAAAGGGCGGATTGGACTGACCGAGGTTTCGCTGGGCCTGATTCCGGGGGCCGGCGGCACGCAGCGCATGACGCGGCTGCTGGGACGCGCCAAGGCGACAGAACTGATTTTTCTCGCCAAACAATTGGAACCGGAAGAGGCGTTGCAAATTGGGCTGATCAACCAGGTCGTCCCGCCTGAACGTCTGGAAGAAGAAGTGACGGCCTTTGCCGAACAGCTGGCCAGCGGTGCCGTCCAAGCGATGGGCCTGGCCAAGCGGGCGATCGATGCCGCCGAAGGAGCCATCGAAGAGGGGCTGCGCATCGAGGCGCAAGCCTTCGCGGAGACGTTCAAAACGGGCGAACCGCTCATTGGTTTGGCCGCTTTCTTTCAAAAGAAACCGCCGCAATTTCAGCGTTAATTTTTCAAAAAGGTGGTCATGTGCATGTCTTCTTGGGCGGAACTGTTGAAAGGAAAGGTGGCGGTGGTTACCGGGGCATCCCGCGGATTGGGACGCGCCGACGCGCTGGCGCTTGCGGAAGCCGGCGCGGACGTGGTGATCACCGACATCCTGATTGAGTCGGATGAAAACATCAAAGAAGAGGCCAAAAGAATTGGGCCGATCGCGCAAGTGATGCAAAGCACCAACGTGGTGTACGCGGAAAAAACCGCACAAGAAATCCAAGCGATGGGGCGTCGTTCATTTGCCATCAAAATGGATGTCACCCGTCGCGAGCAGGTCAATGAAGTGATGGCGCAAGTGAAAGAAGAATTTGGCCGCATCGACATTCTCGTCAACAATGCGGGAACGTTGGATCACACCTCGCAAATCGAGAACCAAAAGGATGAACTGTGGGAACGGGATTTGAAAGTCAATTTGACCGGCGCTTACAACTGTTCGAAAGCAGTCTGGCCGTACATGAAAGCGCAAGGGTGGGGCCGGATTATCAACATGGCTTCGATTGTCGGCGTGATCGGGGGGTTTGGCCAGGCCAGCTATGCCACGACAAAAGGCGGCTTGCTCAGCTTCACGAAAAGCTTGGCGCTGGAAGGAGCCAGGCACGGTATTACGGTAAACGCGATTGTCCCCGGGATCATCGCGACCGAAGCCTTTAAGATGGGCAATCCGAAGATGAACGAGCGGATGATTCAACGCACAGCATTCAGGCGGCCCGGCGAACCGGAGGATGTGGCCAATGCGATTGTCTTTTTGGCGTCGGACAAAGCCAAGTACATCACGGGGATCGGCCTGCATGTGACCGGCGGGATCGAATTGTTTACTTTTTAAAAGCGGGAAGAGGAGTTGAGATGATGAGAGAAGCGGTGATCGTGGATGCCATCCGAACCGCCATCGGTCGAAAGAACGGGATGTTGGCCCAAACGCATCCGGTGGATCTGTTGGTGCCCATCCTTCAAGAACTGGTGAAGCGAAATGGCATTGAGCCAGGGGATGTGGAGGATGTGGTGACCGGGTGTGTCACGATGACGGGCGAGCAGGGTGGCAATATTGGCCGCATGGCTGCGCTTGCGGCCGGATTTCCCGCCGACGTGCCGGCCTTTTCCATGAATCGCATGTGCGGTTCCAGCCAACAGGCGATTCACTCTGCGGCCCAAGCCATTATCGCCGGGGATATGGAGATCGCCATCGCCTGTGGTGTGGAGAGTATGACCCGGGTGCCGATGGCCAGTGATCTGGGCCGGTTCAGCGGAAACTTGACCAGTCGATACAATGTGGTACCACAAGGCATCTCCGCGGAAATGATTGCCAAACAATGGAACCTCTCACGCGAAGAACTGGATGCGTTTTCTTTGGAAAGTCATCGTCGCGCTGCCGAAGCCACGGACAGCGGCCAATTTAAACGGGAAATTCTGCCCATCGAGGTCCGAGGTGAAGACGGCACGCAGACGTTCGATCAGGATGAAGGGATCCGCCGGGATACCTCATTGGAAAAACTGGTGTCCCTGAAGCCCTCTTTTCAACCGCGGGACGGCGTGGTGACCGCCGGCAATTCCAGCCAAGTGAGTGACGGCGCGGCAGGTCTGCTGCTGATGTCGGAGCAAAAGGCAAAGCAATTGGGGCTCAAACCGCGCGCGCGAATTGTCGCTCGGGCTGTTGTCGGCGTCGATCCCGTGATCATGTTGACCGGCGTGATTCCGGCGACGCGCAAGGCGCTGCAAAAGGCCGGCTTGAGCTTGCGCCAGATGGATGTCATCGAGATCAATGAAGCGTTTGCCTCCGTGGTGAAAGCATGGGAAAAGGAATTGGAGCCGGATATGAGCAAGGTCAACCCGCGCGGGGGGGCGATCGCGCTCGGCCATCCTCTCGGGGCAAGCGGCGCACGGATCATGACCACGTTGCTGCATGAGTTGGAGGATACAGGTGGAAGATACGGCCTCCAAGTGATGTGTATCGGTTTTGGGATGGCGACGGCAACCGTCATTGAGCGGCTGTAGGCTTTGAAATCATCTTTTATCTGAATGAAAGGGGGAACCTCACAATGACCAACAAGCCGAGCATGCAAACGGTTTTCCAAATGATCCACGCTGCGCTGCAAGCCAACCCTTCCGCGACAGAGGGCGCAGAAGGAGTCTACCAATTCAACTTGACGGGCGATGACGGTGGAACCTTTCAAATCATCATTGATGACCAGGGCGCGCGGACGGTGGAAGGGGCCGAAAAAGAAGCGGATTGCACCCTCGTGTTGGATACCGAAGACTTCAGACAACTGATTGCGGGAACGATTAATGCGACGGAAGCTTTTATGAGCGGTCGTTTGAGCATCCAAGGGGATCTGGGCGTGGCGCTGAAATTGCAAGGACTGCTGAGTTCCTTTTCATTTTAAAGGTGAGGGAGTGGCAAATGATGATTCACGAAAGCTTTCAAACCGTGGTGGGTCAGATCAATTGGAACGCCCCCATGTTCCGGTTATATGAGAAGGCCAATCGGAACGGGACATGGAACCCGGCCGATATCGATTTCAGCCAGGATCAGGAAGATTTTCACAATATGACCGCTGATGACAAAATGACGGTTATCGCGCTGGTTTCCTCTTTCTCGGCCGGGGAGGAAGCGGTGACCATCGACATATTGCCGATGATTCAGGCGATGGCGCGGCAGGGGCGGTTGGAAGACACGCTGTTTTTGACCACGTTTGCCCATGATGAGGCCAAGCATACAGAAATGTTTTCCCGCTGGCAAGCGGCTGTCGGCGTGGGAGATATGAACCTCTCTGTTTTTCACAGTGACAGCTATAAACGCATCTTTTACGAAGAACTGCCAAAGTCGATGCACCGGTTGTCCACGGATGATTCCCCGGAAGCCGTCATCCAGGCGGCAGCGGTGTATAACCTGATTGTGGAAGGGACACTTGCGGAAACGGGGTACCACGCGTTTCGCCAGATCTTTAAGAAGGCTGGGCTGCTGCCGGGGATATTACAGGGAATCGACTATTTGAATCTGGATGAGGGACGGCATATCCAATTCGGCATTTACACCATTCAGCGATTGGTTGCGGGCAATGACAGTATGTATCAAGCCTTTACCCGTTACATGGAGAAATTGTGGCCGCACGCGTTTGGTGTCGTCGAACACCTCACCTCATTGGCCGTGGAACAGCGGAAACAGAAATGGGTGAATACATCATTGGAAATTGATCCGGATTTGATGCGGGATTATGCGCAGAAACAATACAAGATTCGGATGAGTAAAATTAAGCGGGCCCAAAAGTTCGAGAATGCGGCCCAGCTGGAAGCGGCCATCGATGTGGCGGGGGAATTGGAAATGGAGGAATTGGCCATAGAGGAATTGGCATAGGAAAGAATGCCATTCATCTCGCGCGGGAGTCATACACGCGCAGGAGGTGCTGAAATATTGAATCATACGCTCGAAAAGAGGCTTGAGGGAACGCGCAATGAAGAGCAGCGCGTCCAGTTGGCTGCTGCTTGGAAGGAAATTGAAAAAGAAAAAGCCGCCATCACCATCTCCAGACGGCGGAGAAAGATCATTTCCGTGCTTGCAAAGCACGGATTGCTGTATTTATTCAAAGATGCCTCTTTGTGGAATCTGTTCAAGAAACGCAACCGGCACCCGTCGGAAGAGGAGCGGCTGCGACAGATTGGCGTGCGCCTGCGGCTGGCTTTTGAAGAGCTTGGGCCGACGTTTATTAAACTGGGACAAGTGTTGGTGACGCGGCAGGACATGTTGCCCGATCCGATCACGCTGGAATTGGAAAAGCTGTTGGACCAGGTTCCGCCGATCGAATTTCGTAAAATTCAAGCGATCATTGAAGAGGAGCTTCCTGACGGCCTAGAGACGTTTGCCTGGATCGACATGAACCCATTAGGGTCAGCTTCACTGGCACAAGTATACAAAGCCGCGCTGAATGATGGCCGGATCGCCGCGCTCAAAGTGGTGCGTCCGACCGTAGAGAAATTATTCCAGACAGATATCACCGTCATTCGTAAAATGGCCATCAAATTGCAGAAACGCCTGCCGCCTGAATTGTCCACTGCGCTGGACTTGAAGACGTTGATCTCGGATTATTACAGCAGCGCGATGGATGAGTTGGACATGCGAGAAGAAGCCCGGAAATGCATAGAGATGCAAAAGTACCGAAAAATGACGGAATATGTGGATGTTCCTGAAGTGTATCAAACGACGAAAAATCTCTTGCTCATGGAATTTATTGATGGCTGGCATGTGAAGGATTTTCCGGTTGATTTTTTGACGTTTGAAGAGCGGGTCAAAATCATGGTGGATCTGATCCATCTTTACGTGCAAACGATGCTGGATGGACATTATTACGCAGATGCGCACGGTTCCAACATTCTCATCGACCGGCGCCGCAAAAAAGCGTACATCATTGATTGGGGCATGACAGGCCGGATGGATAGCGTTGTGGCGCAAAATCTCATGCGTTTCATCATGCATATCCAATTGAATCAAATTGATGATGCGGTGGACATCCTTACGGAAGTCAATTTACCCACGATTTATACGGATATCGTGAAGTTGAAGGATGAGCTGAAAACGCTGGTGCTGCATTATGTGGACGCGTATCAAGGGCATCAACGGTACAATTACGGCCGCTTGGTCATGGAATCGATCCAGATCAGCATGAAAAACTATTGCCGGATTCCGAGTGGGTTGGCGCTTTGGGCCAAAGGGTTTTCAGCCACGGAAGGCGTGGCTCGCTGGCTTTGCCCGGAAATCTCTTACGGGAAAGTGGTGGAAGCGTACGAGGTTCCGATTTTGAAAAGCATGTTAAGTAAGCGCTTTAACTACCGCGCCAACGCCAGCCTGTTGGTTGAGTCTTCAAGGCTGTTAACGACATTTCCGCGTCGCGCCAATAGAATTTTGGAGCACCTGGCAGACAACAAAATGCGCTTCAATATCCAGGTGCAATCCGATGCGGTGATGCGGAATACCTTAAATCAGATTGTCAACCGGATCGTTTTGGGACTCATCACTGTCGCCGTCATTCTGATGACCGGTTTTGTGATTGCGAGTGTGCCGAACGGGACCTTTTTGGGATTCAGTAAAGTGGCCATCGCCAATATTGGGCTGATCGCTTCTGTTGTGCTGATTCTTTTTTCACTATGGCGATTGTTCCGCACACGAAAACACCGTTCATTCTTTTGATTGAGGGAAGGAGGATGACCGATTGAGCCGGGAAGAGGACAAAATGCTGATGTCTCAGCGCATCGAGGCGTTTTATCAGCAAAGTGGGGGCCCTGGAAACCGGGAAATTGACCGAATTTTAGAAGAACATCTTCTGTACGGGAAAGATCATGGCGTTCGAGGGCGCAAAGAAGAAATCAAAGATGCGTTTCTTGAAGTGTTTCTGAATGACCGTTCCACACGGCCGATTATCCTGTGGTTGACGAAAATGAGAATGGAACTGAGAAACGAGTGGCAAGCTTACTTAGACGCTTTGCGTGCTGGTAACACACAACGTGCGGATGGAAGTGTAATGAAAATGACCGATAATTAGATAAAAACTGGCTGCTCTTTCATGGGCAGCTTTTTTCATCGTGAACCTTCCGTACGAGTAAAATGTTTGTGGGTCCATGCCCAAAAATTCTGCTGTTTATAATACGGATAGCTGTTTATAGGTGTGTTTCATTTGGGAGAGGCGTTGTTTGATTTGGAGCAGGTGTTTGAATAGTGTACAGAATAGTGTACAACCGCTCTCAGGAAACCATCATCTCAAGGAGGATTCTTTACATAAAAAAATTCTTGTAAACCTATTCGTTTTTGCCATGTTGTGCCCCGTCTTGTTGGTCAGCTGTTGCGGGGCGGAACAATCGGCACAAAACAATGATTCAACCGGTGCGGCCGATGACATCGGTTATCCGGAAATATCTGTTCGTTACTCCCATGTGGCCACCGAAAACACGCCGAAAGGACAAGCGGCCATGGTGTTCAAAAACTATGTTGAAGAAAAAAGCGGCGGAAAAATCAAAGTGGACGTGTTTCCTTCCGGTCAATTGTGGTGATAACGATGGGATTGGATCGCTGCAAGCGAACAACGTTCATTTTATTGCGCCGTCCGTGGCCAAATTAAACGGATTTGATCAAACGTTTGAGCTCTTCGACTTGCTGTTCCTGTTTAAGGAGGAGGAGCATTTGATTCGGTTTGAGGATGGAAAAGGCGGGCAGCTGTTGATGTCCTAGCTGGAACAGTACAATCTCCAAGGGTTGGCATTTTGGTTCAAAGGGTTTAAACATATCATAAACTCCAAAGCGGCGATTAGCAGCCGGAAGAAATGAAAGGTCTGAAAATCCACACCCACGGCGGAGTGATGATCAACGATTTTTATACCCAATTGGGCGCGGCTTCGACCAAAATCGCCTTCAATGACGTTTGCAAAGCACTGCGTCCTCCGTTATTTGTAACGGTGTAACGGAAGCCCGTTGTTTGAGTTTGTGTCACTTGTATCGGGGACAAAACATGCCGAATGTGAGCACAAAATCACGGAAAAATTTCTATTTTGTTCAAATTCTCAGCCGGTTCGTTCCGTTCCGGGCCTGTAGGCAAATTTTTCGAATGTCGATTTACTCGTCATGAGGGAACATACGGAAGGCATGTATGCCGACAGCAATCTGTATGACGGCCCGGGCGAGTGGATGCCGGATAAAGACACGGTTATCTCGGTACAGCGGTTGACTCGCCAGGCGTGTCAACGGATTGCCCGCATGGTGTTTGAGCAGTGCGTCCGGCGAAAGTGCCACTTTCATGTATTTGTGGTGCATAAGGCCAATGTGTTGCGGAAAGGGTGGGCCTTTTCTGGAAACGTGCAAAAAGGTTCATCAACAGTTTCCGGAAGTGATCATGGACAACTTCCATGTAGATGCTTACGCCTTGCATTTGGTGTTGCACCCGGAACGTTACGACGTTGTTGTCACCACCAACATGTTTGGTGCATCTTGCTGATTTAGCGGGCCGGTTTCCTCGGTTGACTTGGGCTGTCACAGGGGTTAAACGTGAGGGTTCGGTTTGCCATTGCCCAGGCGGCTCACAGCTCGGCTCCCGATATTGCCAACAGTAACATCGCCAATCCGGTATCGCTCATTTTATCTCCAAGATGTTGTTGGAGTGGTTGGGGAAAACCAGGGATGATCCCGTATGAGCGCCGGAGCGGCCGCCCTCGAACAGGTCGTATAGAGAGTGCTGGTGGAGGGTCGCGACTCACTCTGGATTTGGAGGCTTGCAACCACCAACAAGATGGTGCATAACTATCGTCAAACGCATCCGTTGGTAAACAATTGTGATACGAGAATGGGGAACATTCGTTGGAATTGAGCCTTCCTTGTATTGTGATGCGAGGCGGCACCAGCAAAAGACTGTTTTTTCTAGAAAGCGATTTGACTGCATCCCTTGTTGCGTCAACAGCCGCTGTCCCAAGAACATTTTGAGCAGCTGTATTAGGATGTCAAACACTGTGTGGACACGAAAGAGTGGTCTTCTTTCAAGGTTTTGCCGGTGCCGTTCCGGCCTACCGGTTGTCTATCCAAGTCTTCACCGAATTTGCCTGGCACAATTTGTTCGTCTGGCAACTGTACATCCGCCCGATGCAGGAAGAATTGGCGGACTTCCAACACGCTTTCACTGTCGTCGCCGCGCCCGTGTTTAAGGCGATCCGAGCGTGCACGGCACCCGTTCAGGGACGTTTATCGTCTTGAGTTTAAAACGGCGAGTCGTGCTCATCGGCGGCATCGAATACGCTGGGGAAATCAAAAAGTCCATCTTTACCGTGATGAACTACTTCCTGCTGCGGCAAGGCGTCTTACCCATGCACTGTTCGGCCAACGTGGGACCGAAAGGGATATGGCGCTGTTTTTCGGTCTGTCCGGGGCTGGGAATACGACGCTGTCTATAATTGAGTAGAAACAAAACGATTCTAAATTTAAATTTTGAATATTGTATTTCCACCGAAAACTATTGTTCAGAAAGAGTTAATCATATAAATAGATTTTATTTATAGAAAAAAGATAATAAAATAATAGCCATTATAGATCTAATTGTTGTATAATCATAACGAATCATTTGTTCAAACATTTATTAGTGGGAATGTTAAAACGATAAGAAAAAGAGGTGCAACAAAGTGCGAGAAGGTTGGAAACGGGGGTTGGAACGCTGGCCTGGATCATTGCCCATCATTCGCGTCAACGGTCAGAAAGCCGCCCTCATCCTCATCGACATGCAGAATTACTATTTGCATGAAAATGGTCATTTCAGAAAACTATTGGAACGGGATTTTCCTGACATGCATGCATATTTCATGGGAAGAGTGACGCAACATGTTATTCCAAACCAACTGAAACTGCTTCACTTTTTTCGCGAACGCCAGTTGAAGGTGATACACGTGCGGGTCGGTTCGTTGTTGCCGGACGGCAGTGACCAGTTTTTACGTAGGGCCCGTCGGGATCAAGCGCGCAAAGCAAATTTTAGGAATGGCGAATTGTTGACTAGGGGTACGTTTCAGCATCAAATTATCGATGTGTTGCAACCGATGCCGAATGAACTGGTTTTTGATAAAAACTCTGTCAGTGCTTTCAATTCCACACCCATAGATCAGATATTGAGGAATTTCAATAGCGAATTCTTGGTCACAGCTGGGATACTGACCAACAATTGTGTCGAATCCACGGCTCGTGACGCTGCCGACCGGGGATACAACGTCGTCTTAGCGGAAGATGCATGTGCCACTTTTGATGACGAGGCACATCAGGCGACGCTTCGGACGTTTGCACGTGCATTCGGAAAAGTCGCATCAACGGATGAAGTCTTGGAGATGTTGACCCGATCCTTGTTGTCCCAAGAAGAATTTGACTGGTAGCATTCAGCTAAAACATTAAACAAGAAAAGATCTTTACAGAAGACTAAAGTTGAGATATATTTATCTTAAATAAACCGGAACACTGTTCCGTTTATTGTTGTTACCCTTTCGTAAACGCTTCACTTTCTCATGTGAGGAGTGACAAGTCTTGATGGAGGAGATTGAAAAAAAGAAGGAACGGTGGGAACGGGAAGTTCTCCAACCGTATCTGGAACATCATCCGGAAAGGAAAACCGTTTTTAAAAACGACGTTGGACAAGAAATACAGCGTATTTACACAGCTGCAGATCTAGAGCGGTTTGGATTTGACTATTTGAAAGACTTGGGATTTCCTGGTGAATATCCTTTTACGCGTGGCCATACTCCGAATATGTACCGGAGCGAACCGCCCATTTTGCGTGTCTATTCAGGTTTTGGTACCCCAGAACAGTCCAATGAACGGTTTAAAAAGTTGCTCGCGTGGGGTGCGGAAGAAATCGTCGTGGCTGTAGATTTGCCGACCCAAGTGGGGTACAACTCGGATCATCTGATGTCTACGGGAGAAGTGGGAAAAGTCGGTGTTGCCATCAACTCATTATACGATATGGAAGTGCTGTTCAGAGATATTCCCCTTAATCGACTGAAGCGGGTCGGTATTCTCGGGAATTCGTTTGGGCCGACGGCTTTGGCTTTGTTTATAGCTTTAGGGGAAAAGCAAGGGTTGTCGACGGACGAATATTGCGTGGATTTGCAAAACGACATTTTAAAGGAGTATGTGGCCCGCGGCACCTACATTTACCCCATCGAACCATCGGTAAAACTGACCACTGACACAGTGGCTTATTGCATTGACCATATGCCTCATTGGACCCCGTTGTCGGCGTGCGTCAACCACATAAATGGCGGTGGATCCGGGTCAACGGCCGGGACGGCGTTTGCGTTGGCCAATGCACAGCATTACATTGAAGATTTGTTGAAGAGAGGGTATCACATCGACCAAATTGCACCGATGATCTCCATGTTTCTCGACGAACGGGACGATTTTTACACGGCCATCGCCAACCTGCGGGCAACGCGCAAAATTTGGGCAGAGATGATTAAGAACAAGTACGGTGGTTCGACGCCAGAAGCGCTTGGCTTGAAAATCACGGCTTATGGCCATGGCCGAGAGACGTTGCACGAACCGTTGAACAATATTGTCCGCATTACACTGGGGACGTTGGCGTACTTTTTCGGTGGAGCCCACTCGTTGTATAACGGTTCGTATGACGAGGCTATGTCCACTCCGACGGAGGAAGCGGTGAAAATAGCCATTCGCACGCAGCAGATCTTATATCACGAGTTAGGGTTGTGCAACACAATCGATCCTTTTGGTGGGTCTTACTTCATGGAATACATGACCCGCACCATCGAAGGAGACATCAAAGCGATGTTGGAACAGGTGGAGTTGCTTGGCGGACCGATTGCGTGCATTGAGAACGGCTTCATTACAAAAGTGATGACAGAAGGGGCCATTCGGCGTCAGCAAGAGATCAGCCGTCGCGAGCGTGTACAGGTCGGAGTCCACATTTTTCAAGATCCGCAACAGTCCAACGACATTAAGCGGTTCCGGGTGAACCCGCAAGTGGAAAAGATGATGATCGAAACGCTTAACATGGTGAAGAAGAAGCGATCCGACAAAAAAGTGAAACAATATCTCGATGACGTGCGGGACGCTGCTTTGGCCGGGGTGAACATGGTGCCCCCCATCCTGAACGCGGTTAGGGAATATGTGACCATCGGAGAAATCACCGAGGTATTGAAATCCGTATACGGAGAATACAAGCAAAAGCCGACGTTTTAGGGAGTGCGAGCGTGATGAAAAAAATTCGTGTGCTGATTGGAAAAATCGGTTTGGACGGACATGACGTAGGTGCGAAGGTCGTGGCCGCCGCCTTGCGCGATGCCGGGATGGAGGTGATTTATACCGGTCTTCGGCAGACGCCGGAAAACATCGTCAACACGGCTATTCAAGAAGATGTGGATGCCATTGGTATTAGTATCTTATCCGGTTCTCACCTACCACTCATCTCTCGATTGATGGATGTGTTGAAAGATGAAGGTGCCGATGACATCAAAGTCGTCGTCGGTGGAATCATCCCGGAGGAAGATATTGAACCTTTAAAAGCGATGGGAGTCTTTGAAGTGTTTCCGCCAGAATCCGAAATGAAGAATATTGTTTTATGTTTCCAAACGATCAAGAGCGAGGTGCGCCAGGAACAGTGAATCTAAGATCTCTCATTTCCCAGGCCGCTCAGCGTTTTGCAAAACAGGTGGCCATCGTAGAGGACGAATACGAAATCACTTATGAGGAGTTAAACCAAAAGGTCAACTGGATCGCCAACGGCTTGTTGCGGTGTGGATTGAAAAAAGGGGACAGGGTGGTGCTGTACATCAAAAATTCGCATCAATATTTGGAATTTCGATTGGCTTTGGAAAAACTGGGCGTAGTCTATGTCCCCATCAATTACTTTTTGTCACTGCGGGAAATCGAGTATATTCTCAACGATTCCGGTGCGCTGGCCGTCGTTTGTGATTCCGCTTCCTATCAGAACATTCAAAAAGTCAAGGGGAATCTGCCGTACTTGACGTGGTTGTTTTTGGTTGTGCAACATGAACCGTTGCCGCAACCGTTGCCCGGGAATGTGGTCACCTATGAAACGTTGTGCGCCACGGGAGCGGATCAGGAACCGGAAACAGAAATCATGCCAGACGACCTGTGTTCCATCAACTATACCTCAGGGACGACCGGAAGGCCTAAGGGCGTCATGTTGACGCATAAAAATTGGATGGAAGTTTATAAAAATATGTTAATCGATCGCGATATCAATTGCAACGATCGGCTGCTTCACCTTGGGCCGTTGACGCATGCCAGCGGTTCGTATTTCATGCCCTTTTTTCTTCGCGGTGCGGTTAATGTAATCATGCCGGGCGGATTTAATTTGGATTTATTTTTCGAATATCTAGAAGAAAAAAAATTCACAGCCTTTACTTGTGTCCCGACGATGCTCATCCGGATTATGAACGATCCGCGGATTTACACCGTGGACAAAAGTGCACTGCGGATGATCGGGTACGGCGCCGCCCCCATGCCGACGGAACAGATCAAGAAGGCGTTGTCGTTGTTTGGACCGATTTTGGTACAAAATTATGGCCAAACCGAGGCGTATATGACCATTGCCTATTTGTCCCAAGACGAACATCTGGAGGCGTTGCGGGAAAACGAACAGCGGTTGTCTTCCGTGGGCCGACCTTATACGTTTGTCCAGGTCGGGATCATGGATGATGACGGAAATTTGTTGGGTCCGGAAGAAGTCGGGGAACTGGTGGTCAAATCGGAACACGTCATGAAGGGGTACTGGAATCTCCCGGATGAAACCCGGGCGGCCTTCAGAAACGGTTGGCTGTTGACCGGGGATTTGGCGAAAAGGGATCGCGACGGATACATTTACCTTCTCGGTCGGAAAAAGGAGATGATCATCTCCGGCGGGTTCAACATTTATCCACGGGAAATTGAAGAAGTGCTGCATGCCGTTTCCGGCGTCCTGGAAGCCGCCGTGGTCGGTGTTGCCGATCCGGATTGGGGAGAAAAAGTGGTGGCCTTTGTGGTCATGGATGAAACCCGGACCTCTCTTGAGCAGATCCATGAAGTGTGCAAGCAACAGTTAGGCTTTAAGAAGCCGAAAGAGTATGTGGTTTTGGAGTCGCTGCCGAAAAATTCCATAGGAAAAATTGACAAAAAGCAGCTGCAGGAGCTTTATCGCCAAGAGGTCATGGAAAAGGTGGTGTTTTAGGAATGGCAAACCACGTAGTCATTGTGGACGGTTTGCGGACCCCGTTCGGCAAGTTGGGGGGGAGTTTGAAAGACGTTTCGTCGGTGGAAATGGGCGCTTTCGTGCTGCAGGAGATTACAAGAAGAAACGGCTTGCCGATCGAGGAAGTAAAGGAAGTGATCATGGGGCACGTCTTGCCTACAGTGGGCATGACGCCGACCCGGCAAGCGGTGTTGAAAGCCGGCTTTCCCATTACGACCCGCAGCTTGACGGTCGAGCGCGCGTGTTGTTCGGCGATGACCGCCATTGGCATGATGCGCAACAACATCATGTTGGACAATGAACTGATCGGGATCGCCGGCGGCATGGAAAACATGTCACAAACGCCGTATTTGATTCCACAATTGCGTTGGGGAAATCGGTTGGGTGATATTTTCCTGCAGGATCCATTAGTTTTACGTAATGAATTTCTGAATGAGCCACGGGTCATTTATGTCGGACAATCGGCATTGGAGTACGGTGTAGATCGGCAAATTCAGGATGAATGGGCATATCGCAGCCAAAAAAATTGGGAAAAGGCGCATAAAGCCGGCAAATTTGCGCGAGAAGTCGTCCCGATGACCGTTAAGACAAAAGGCAAGACGTTTGAGTTCAAGACAGATGAATACCCGCGGCCAAACACGTCGATGGAGGCGTTGAGCAAATTACCGACGGTTTACAATAGTCCGACCATCACCGCGGGGAATGCGTCTGGTATCAATGATGGAGCCGCATGCGTCCTCATGATGTCGGACAAGAAGTGCAAGGAGCTAGGTTTTCGTCCGTTGGCCTGGATTGTCGATTATTTAGCTGTTTCCGGGGATCCGCGCTTTTCCTGTGCATTACCGGGCGAGGCCATCATCGCCCTGTTGCGGAAGACCGGTTATACTCCGGCTGACATCGACTTGATCGAAATCAATGAAGCGTATGCTGCCATGCCCGCGGTCAGCACCAAAGTCTTGGCGCAAGAATTCGGTGTATCGTGGGATTCATTGAAAGAAAAAACGAACGTAAAAGGAGGCGCCATTTCCATCGGTCACCCCGTTGGCGCCAGTGGTGCGCGCATTGTCATGACGTTGGCCTACGAGCTTCAGCTAAGAGGCGGGGGATTGGGTGTAGCTGCCATTTGTGGCGGGATCGGGCAAGCTGACGTCCTGCTCATCTGTGTCGATTGAAAGAAAATGACACATTGTTAGGTGGTATACATGATGGATATTGCAGAAGGCATCAAGCAGAAAAAAAAGCGGGCCCTTTCCCGAGCGATCACGTGGACTGAGGATCAGGACCCGCGGTCTTTTGAGGTCATTGAAAGCGTTTACGAATTGACGGGACGGGCCCACTATGTCGGCATCACCGGGAATCCCGGAGCCGGCAAGAGCACATTGGTCAACGGCCTGATTCGCACCTTTAAAGAGCGAGGCAAATCGGTGGCTGTGTTGGCCGTGGATCCCTCGAGCCCGTTCTCCGGCGGGGCCATTTTAGGGGATCGGATCCGGATCGACGATGATTTGCTGCGAGAAGGCGTCTACTTCCGCAGCATTTCCAACCGGAACCACCTGGGCGGCATTTCAGCCACCACGTATGAGTCGTTGTTGTTGTTGGATGCCTTTGGGTTTGATGTAATCATCGTTGAAACGGTGGGTACCGGGCAATCAGAGACTGAAGTGATTCACTTGGTGGACACGACGGTGGTGGTGACCGTACCTGGGCTCGGTGACGACATCCAGGCAGAGAAGGCCGGTATATTGGAGATCGGAGACATCTTTGTCATCAACAAATCGGATCTACCCGGGGCGACTAAATTGAAAGGAGAATTGCAGACGATGCTGAATTTAAGAAAAGTTGTTTCACCCCATCCGTGGGAACCGCCCCTAGTGATGACCAAAGCCATTGCCATGGAGGGCATTGGGGAATTGGCCGATCAACTCCAACGGCACCATGAGTATTGTCTGCAACAGGGTACGACAAGACAAAACCGTTATGAATGGGCAATAAAACAAAAGATGAAAGCGTTTATCCTGGAACACATCGACAAAGAGTTAGTCCGCTTTTTGGACCAGGTAAAACAAAATACGGACATGCTGACGGCGCGAACCCACTCCCACATTTATGTGGCCCGAAAATTTGCAAAATCTTTTCTCGCTTCGGTCGCGGAGGCCATTGAAGGGAGGTGGGAAGGGGGAGAGTAAGCACGATTCGCCGAAGGGTTCCATGCACGCATCAAGACAGATAAAGAGGAGGGATCTTCATGTTTGCCTTGAGAAAAAGGGGTTTGACCATTACCATCGCTCTTTTTGCCGCGTTCGCTTTGTTGCTGTTTGGTTGCGGGAATGGACAGACGACGCAAACCAATGGCACAAACAATGCCGTCAATCAAGAGCAAAACAAACAGAACGGCGGCGATGCCGGTAGCGGCGATCCGGTAGCGCTGGAAAATGTACAGTTGCGGGTTGGAGGATCCACCACCGCCACTTGGATTTACGGTTTTGCGTCCACCTGGGCACAAGTGTTGAAAGACAAGCTCCCGGGTGTGACGTTGTCGGTCCAGGCCACATCCGGTTCGTCCGCCCACTATTCGATGATTGAGAACGGCGAGATCGACATCGGTACCGGCTTTAACCCCAGCGAGTACTATGCCGCTCGAGGTGAACAAATTTTTGAACAACCCTTTACCAAGTTTCGGGCAATGATGCCGGTTACCGACGCCCGGGGACACATCATCACCTTGGCCAAACGGGATGACATTCAAACGATTCACGATTTGAACGGCAAGAACGTCGGCTTGGGCGCCCGGGGATCGCCCACTACGATTTTGGCCGAAGTTCATGCCAAGGCGTTGGGGATTGAAGCCAATTACGTTTACAGTCCGGCGGAACAGTTGATGGAAATGTTGGCCGACGGGCGCATCGATGCCGTCTGGTACTATGCCGGCGCACCGTGGGCGGCGGTGTTGGATCTGGCATCGCAAACCGAGATCAAGTTCCTTGGGATGACCGAAGAGGAACTGCTCAAACTGCAACAAGCCGCGCCGTTTACGACCATCGTCCGCATCACATCGGAAGAATATGATTGGGTGACCGAGCCGGTGTTGGCCCCTGGAACCTTGCAAACGATGATCGTCAGCGCCGATGTTCCCGAGGAAGTGGTGTATCAATTGACCAAGACCACGTGGGAAAACTGGGATGAAATCGTTAATTTGGTGCCGGCGGCAGGCAAAGTTTCCGCCTTTGACGCCGTCAAGTTGCAAGGGAAACTGCACCCGGGCGCGTACAAGTATTACCAGGAACTCGGCATGGACATTCCGGATGAAATCAAACCGTAAACATTGCCAAGAAGCCGTGTAGAGAAGGACATTCCCATGTCCTTCTTTACATACATCTGGACGGCATTGTCGAAAATTCCATTTCCGTAGAGGAAAGGGTGGTAAAGCTTCATGCAGAATGTGGAAACGCGGATTCATGCGGTGTACAACCTGGTGTTTACAGTGGCCGCGGTCATTTTCGTACTCATAGATTTGGCGTACTTGCTTGGGTTTCTTCCTCCCGATTTATGGCGCTTTCAAACGCTTGTCTTGTTGTTTCTATTGCTCATTGTCTATTTGCCGTTTATCAAAAATGCTTTGCTGGAACGCAAATGGTTCCACTTTTTGGAGAACATGGTCTTGTTGTTGTTCGGCTGGTCTTCTTGCATCTACTTGTTGTTGGAAATCCCACGGATGGAATTTTATTACGGTTCTGTTTGGACAACGGCGGACATCGTCTTCGGAACCATGTTGATCCTTGTTTTACTGGACGTGTCCCGGAAAAACTTCGGTTGGTCCATTCCGGTCATTGCTATCGCGTTTATCGTATATACCCTTTTTGGCCATTATCTTCCCAGTTATTTGTTCCAGCACACCGGATTTAGTTTTGAACGGACCGTCAGCTATTTGTTTGGTCCCGGCTCCATTTTCGGCACCACATTCAGTGTCTTTGTCAATATTATTTTCGTCTACTTGTTGTTCGGAACAATGTTGGAAAAGTCCGGCGCGGGTAAATTCATGGTCGATTTGTCGTTTGCGCTGGCGGGACGGATGCGGGGCGGACCGGCCAAAGTGGCGGTCGTGGCCAGTGCCATCATGGGAAGTATTAACGGCAACTCAGTTTCCAATGTGGCCACCACCGGATCCATTACCATTCCTCTGATGAAAAAGACCGGATATCGTCCGGTTTTCTCAGGAGGCGTCGAAGCCGCTGCATCGACAGGGGGACAGATTTTGCCGCCCGTGATGGGTGCTGGTGCTTTTATTATGGCTGAGTTCTTGCAAATGAGCTATAACCAGATCATTATTGCCGCTTTAATACCCGCTTTACTTTATTTTATGGGCGTATTTTTTATCGTCGATTTGGAAGCTGTGAAAAAAAATTTAAAAGGGATTGAAAATGTTCCTAAATTAAGTGAAGTACTGAAAACAGGTTATTTTTATTTAATCCCTATTATCGTTCTAATTGTTTGTTTATTGGTACTCGAATTGCCCGTTGCCCGTTCAGCCATTTGGGCCATCGCAGCGTGTGTGATTATCTCGTGGTTTACGAAAGAGAACAAGATCGGCGTGAAAGAATTGGTCGATGTGTTCGTGACTACAGGAAAATCGGCTGTTGGTATCGGAGCGGTGTGTGCGACGGCCGGCATCATTGTTGGTACCATCGCGATGACCGGTTTTGGGAATCAATTTGGCACAGTGGTTGTCGATTTAGCCGGTGACAATACATTTATCGTGGCGCTGTTGTCGGCTGCGATTGCTCTGGTATTGGGAATGGGTTTACCAACAACCGCGGCATATATTATTGCCATGTCTGTGGCCGTTCCAGCATTGGTTGGAGTCGGTATCATGCCTTTGGCTGCCCATATGTTTGTGTTTTATTTCGCTGTACTTTCAGCGATTACACCACCGATTGGCGCAGCGTACTATGTCGCTTCTTCGATTGCAAACGCTCCGCTACATTCAACCGGTTGGATTGCCTGTCGCCTGGCCTTTAGTGGCTTTACGGTTCCCTTTTTCTTCGTCCTGAGCCCGCTGTTGCTTATGGAAGGCGAACCTTTTCAAATTGTACAGGCGTCCATTACGGCCCTGATTGGTGTGGCGGCGGTGTCCATGGCCCAACAGCAGGTGACGTTTTGGGGAACGAAAATTTCCCTTTGGCAGTCCGTATTGCTGATCATCAGTTTCGTGTTCTTGTTGTATCATGATGTGAACATCGCAATGTATGGGTTCGCTCTGCTGGTTTTGGCGTTGATACTGGATCCCAAATTGTTGAAAAAACTGTTCAGGAGAGACGTTGACGAAGAGAAAACACTGTACACGGAAGAGGTTGAATGATGAACGGACCGGTCAGGGTGGAAAGTCCGGCGTTGCGGCGGCTGGTGGAACAAGTTTTCGTGAGGAACGGTTTGCCTGAAGAGGCGGCAGAAGTCGTGGCGGACAATTTGGTGGAAGCCAATTTGCGGGGCGTGGATACCCACGGCGTCATTTTGGCTGAACCGTATGTGCAGCGGTTGTGTGCCGGCAGCCTCAACCGGCGTCCCATCATGCGCAAAATAGTAGACGGGGAGACTTATGCCGTCATCGATGCTGACAACGGGCCGGGACAAGTGGCCGGCAAGTGGGCGATGGAGGAAGCAATTGCCAAGGGGATGCGAACTGGGGTCGGCATCGTCGCTGTCCACCGGAGCAACCACTTTGGGGCCGCGGCGTACTTTTCGGTCATGGCGTCTGAACAGGGTTGCATCGGGATTGCCATGTCCAACGCGTCCCCTCGTTTGGCGCCGTGGGGAGGCGTTACGCCCACATACGGGAACAACCCGTGGTCCGTGGCCGTTCCTTGGGATGGCGGATTTCCTATCGTCTTGGACATGGCTAACAGTGTCGTCGCCTTTTCCAAAATATTGACCGCCCGGCGCAACGGCCAACCGATTCCCGACGGGTGGGCGCTGGACGGTGACGGTAAGATGACCCGTGATCCTCATGCGGCGGAAGTGTTGCTGCCGGTTGGAGGCCATAAGGGGTACGGGATCGCCTTCATGGTGGAAGTTTTTGCCGGCATCTTGTCCAATGCGGCCATCGGCAAGGACGTGGGGAAGTATGATGCGCTGGATCGTGGCCAGAATGTCGGACACCTGTTTATGGCCATCGACATCGAGCGGTTCATGCCCAAAAAAGAATTTTCTGCCCGCCTGTCCTATTTTGTCGGCCAAATCCGGCAATCGCAACGGGCCGCCGGGGTCGAGAGCATTTTTTTGCCAGGGGAAATTGAAGCGCTCACCAAACGGGAGCGGAAAAAAAACGGCATTCCACTGCCGATGGATGTATGGTTTCGCTTGGAAGAATTGGCCGGTCTCCGGGCAGGGGACGGTCATTGAGAAAGAGGAACGGAGGGGTAGAATGGATCAGCCATGGTTGACCAATTGGTGGCATGTGAGTCCGGTCAATTTTTTGCCTGACGTGGTGGCCCAAACGTCTTTTTCCCCCAATCTGGCGATTTCCGACTGCACGTTGCGGGATGGGGAACAGCAAGCCGGCGTGGTGTTTACGAAAGACGACAAGCTCGAAGTCGCCAAAGCCTTGGACCGGCTCGGCGTACACGAGATCGAAAGCGGGATGCCGGCCGTTTCGAAAGAGGATCGGGAAGCGGTGGAGGCGATTGCGGCGCTGGGTCTGAACGCCAAAATCAGCGTTTTGGCCAGGGCCATCAAGGACGATGTGGACGTGGCCGCCGACTGCGGTGCTTGGGCGGTGTCCATCAGTTTGCCCATCGGCGATTTGCAGCGAAAGTATAAGTTGCATGTCTCAGAGGAAGCATACTTGGGCAAGTGTTTGGAAATCGCCGCGTATGCCAAAAGCAAAGGGCTTTATGTCACGTTGAGCCCTTATGACACGACACGGGTCCAACTCGATTTTTTGGAGCAGGTGTTGAACGCCGTGAAAGCGGCGAACACAGTGGATCGGGTCCGGCTGGTCGACACGGTGGGGGCCGCGCATCCGTTGGCCATGCGCTATTTGGTCCGCTTCATGAAATCGGTGATCGGCGACTTGCCGATTGAAGTGCATTGTCATGACGATTTTGGGATGGCCGTGGCCAATACGTTGGCCGCCCTGGAAGCCGGGGCGGAAGTGGCTTCGGTGACCGTGAACGGCATCGGTGAACGTTCGGGAAATTGCCCGCTGGAAGAAGTGGTCACCGCATTGCGGATCCTTTATGACGTTGATGCAGGCATCCGTCTGGAGCGTTTGAAGGAAGTGTCGGAAACCGTGCAGGCCGTCTCGGGGATTCGGTTGCAGCCCCACAAGGCCGTGGTCGGCCGCAACAGTTTTGTCCATGAGTCCGGCATGGTCGTGGCGGGATTGTTGAAACATCCGTTTACGGCAGAGCCGTATGCGCCCGAAATCGTCGGACAGAAGAGAACGATTTTGATAGGCAAAAAGAGCGGTGCCCAGTCGGTCAAATGGAAACTGGAGCAATTGGGTCATTCGCCGACCGAAGGGCAAATCGAGGAATGCTTGGAGCAAGTGAAACGGCAGTCGTTGAGGGAAAAAAGAGCGCTGACCGACGAAGAGCTGTCGGCGATCTATGCACACATTGCCGGTATGCATCCTTAAAAAGGAGGAACGATTTTGGTGAGGTGGGAAAAAATGGCATTCCTGTTTCAACCGTATCAGATTAAAGATTTGACCATGCGCAACCGGCTGGTGATGGCGCCCATGTGCATGTATTCGGCGGATGAAGACGGACTCGTGCAGGATTGGCATTTGGTTCACTACACGACACGAGCCATCGGCGGTGTCGGATTGGTGCTGTTGGAGGCGACCGCCGTGGAACCCCGTGGCCGCATCAGCGATCACGATTTGGGCATCTGGTCCGACGATCATCTTCCCGGTTTGACGCGCCTGGCGGAGCAGATTCATCAACATGGGGCCAAGGCCGGAATCCAGTTGGCGCATGCAGGACGTAAAGGCCGGCTGAAACGGGACAAAATTGTCGCCCCCAGTCCCCTCCCTTTTGCCGACGGGTATGATCTACCGGAAACATTGACAACCGATGAAATCAAGCGGATCGTCAGGGCTTTCCGAGACGGCGCCCGCAGGGCGCGGCAGGCGGGAATGGACGTGATTGAAATCCACGCGGCCCACGGCTACTTGATTAATCAGTTTTTGTCGCCGCTGACCAACCGTCGGGAGGACGAGTATGGAGGCAGTGTGGACGGCCGGGTGCGCTTATTGAAGGAAGTGATTCGTGCCATCAGGGAAGTTTGGCCGGAGGAAAAGCCGTTGTTTTTGCGGCTCTCGGTGGAGGAATACGCAGAAGGCGGCTTAACGGTGGACGACCATTTGGCCATTGCCCGCATTGCGAAAGCGGAAGGGGTCGATCTCATCGATTGCAGCGGCGGGGGGATTTTGCCCGTCGTCCCCAAGAAGGTCGGTCCCGGTTATCAAGTGCCGTATGCCGAGCGGCTTCGCCGGGAGGTCGCCATTGCCACCGGTGCGGTCGGGTTGATTACGACGTTTGAACAGGCGGAGGAAATTTTGCTGAACGGCCGGGCCGATTTGGTTTTTCTCGGCCGCGAGTTGTTGCGAAACCCGTATTGGCCGCTGCAAATGGCGAGAAAATCGGGAGTCGAAATCGACTACTGGCCGGTGCCGTATCATCGAGCCCGCTGAGGAATGCGGGCTCGATGATACGGGTTATCCGTGTGGAACTGTCAGGAACACTTCACGTTCGATCTGTTGCGCCGCTTCCTTCAGCTTTTCGACATAATCCACGATTTTTTGCCGGTCAATCCTTGTTTCCGGCGCATAAATGCTCAGCGAGGCGACCCCGTTTTGATATTCAATCGGTACCGCAATCCCCACTCCGCCGGCGATTCGTTCCCCGTATGACACAAAGAATTGGTTGGTTTTAATTTCTTGGAGTTGTTGCAACAACGCCTTTTTTTTCTCCGCATCCAGCTCCTCCAATTGTTCTTGGAAAATTTCATGGATCGTTTTCTCGTCCAAATTCGCCAGGATTACCTTGCCCGACGCCCCGATATACAGCGGATAAAGCTTCCCGACTTCAGCAATCCACCGCAGCTCGTGTTTCGATTCGACTTGGTAGGTGGTCATCCGTCTCTTTTCCACCATGACGTTCAAACAAATGGTTTCTCCCGTGTAGTCCCGCAACGTTTTCATATAGGGTTGAGCGATGGTGATGAGATCAAATTTGCCGGCGACGCCATGGAGCAACCGAAACAGGCCATAACCCAGTTTATATTTTTGCGTCGCCGGCTCAAAGTAAAGACAATCTTTGTTTTCCAACGCAGTGACCAGCCGTTGCGCGGCCGTTGGGCTGATGCCAAATTTTCGGCTAATTTCTCTGGGTCCAATGCTGATTTCCTCATCGGCCAAATGCGCCAGCAAGTCGATGGCTGTTTCTACCATTTTTAATGATTCGGGTTTTGCCACAAAGGAACCTCCTCATTTAACATCGAAACAGTATTCCGCTGAAAAAATTATATCGTATCCCTTAGGTTTCGGTAAACCGTTCAACACGGTCCGTAAAAACAAAGAACGGATCATAAACGATTCTTATTGAACCGTATAAAGAACATATATTTCATTTATTTCCATGGACCGTTTATAATGAGCCTGGAAACAATACCCGTTTCATGAAACGGAGCAAGACTTTTTTGATTATTTTTTGTGCTCAGAAGACTGTTTTTTCATGGGATCAAGATTGGGGGGGTTATTGCAAACGTTTCCATATTTTTATCATACAGAAATGGAGGCGTGCAATCAATGAAGGTTAAAGTGATTGCTACCGGTGGAACCATCTCCGGGCACAGTGACGATGGGCTGGACTTCCGAAACTATCGATCGGGTTTTTATCCCGTCGAAGAGATTCTTGAGAGCGTGCCGGAAATCCATCGTTACGCGGAAATCACCACTCAACAGTTGACCAATTTCAGCAGCTGCGAAATGACGCCGAAACATTGGATTCAGTTGAAACAGTTGGTTGAAGCTGCGATCCATGATGAAAAGTGCGACGGCGTTGTCATTACGCATGGGACAAACACCATCGAGGAAACGGCCTACTTTTTGCACTTGACGGTGAACACGGAACATCCGATTGTCTTGGTCGGGGCGCAACGTCCCTTGACGGCCATCGGCACCGACGCCGTCATCAATCTGATCCATGCGGTTCGGGTGGCCGCTGCGCCGCAATCGCGCGGCAAAGGGGTCTTGGTCGTTTTGAATGATGCGATCCATTCTGCCCGGGAAGTGACGAAAACAAACACGTATTGTTTGGAAACGTTTCAATCCGGTCAGTTCGGATTTTTGGGATACGTGGAGCCGGATGGTACGGTTCAATATTACCGGACGCCGGCCAGGAAGCATACGATTCATTCCTGTTTTGCGTCGGCCCGTATTGCGGACATTCCCGAAGTGGAAATAGTCTATTCGTATGCAGGCGCAAACGGCCAATTAATCCGCCTTTTGGCCGCCAGTAACACGGTTTCCGGGATCGTTGTTGCCGGGACCGGGGCAGGGAAATTTTCTAAGGCGGAAGAAGAGGCGCTGATCATGGCTGCGGAAAAAGGGATTGTCGTGGTGCGCAGCAGCCGCGTAGGAAATGGCAGAGTTGTAGCGTTGAAAGAATATGAAAAATACCCGTTTGTTTCCGCTGACAACTTGTTGCCGCAAAAAGCCCGGATTTTGCTCATGTTGGCCTTGGCACTGAAAAAAAACCAACGAGAAACACAAGAAATTTTTGATAATTATTAATTATTATGAGGGGGATGAATGGCATTGGGAAAACCGCGTTTCCTTTTATTAACGATCATCACCGTGTTTGCGGCAGGGGTGTTGGTTGCGTGTGGCGGCAATCAAGGCGCTTCGACGGATGTGAACCGTCAAGCGGGGAATCCGGCGGCGAATCAAGGCAAGAAGATCACCATCAAGTTTTCCCACGTGACAACGCCTGAATCGGTGAAAGGACAAGCGGCCGAAAAGTTTAAGGAACTGGCCGAGCAATATACGGATGGCAGGGTCGAGGTGCTGGTCTTCCCATCGGGTCAACTGTACGGCGACACGGAGGAAATGGAAGCGCTCATGTCGGGGAACGTCCAAATGATTGCCCCGTCGATCACGAAACTGATGTCCTTGAATCCGAGCTTCCAAATTATCGACTTGCCTTTTTTATGGAAAGACGACCAACATCTCTATGAATTTTGGGATGGTGAATTGGGACAACAACTGTTTGACACGTTAAAACAGCATAATATTCAAGGTTTGGTCATGTGGCCCAACGGGTTCAAACATTTTACCAGCAAGAAACACGATTTGCTGACACCCGACAAGTTTAAAGGCGTCAAATTCCGCATTCCTTCCGGCGCCATGCAAGAACGGCAATACGAACTGTTGGGCGCCTCGGCTGTAACGATTCCGTTTAACGAGTCGTATATCGCATTGCAACAAGGCACTGTGGATGCGACGGAAAACACGCTGGACAACATTTACCGGATGAAGTACGGTGAAGTGCAAGACTACTTGACGTTGGTCGGATTTGCCCGTGTCGACTACGTGGTTTTGGCCAATACGGAATTCTGGGGCAGCATGCCTGAAGATGTGAGAGCGGGTGTGGAAAAAGCGCTGGAAGAAGCGACCGGCTATGCGCGGGAGCTGGCGGAAAAAGCCGACCAAGAAGCGTTGGAAAATATCAAAAGAGAAAATTATATGACCATTGTTGAAATGACCGAGGAACAAAAACAAGAATTCCGGAAAATACTGCAACCTTTGTACGATGAATATCAGGACGTGATCGGCAAAGATTTGATCGAAGCGGCAGAGAAATTGGCTGAGTAATTTCGGCGTGTCAGGAGATAGGTTCGGAAATCTATCTCCTGCTCGCATGCATTCCATTGAATTTCTCCATTTCCCATTGGTGAAAGGGGATCTGTGGTGAAACGATTTGAAAAAATTTGGGCCATCATCGAAGATGTATTGTCCAGCGTCTTTTTGTTTGCCGGTTTGACGATCATTTTTTTCGCCGTGATTATGCGCTATGTGTTCAATTCACCTTGGGCTTGGGCGGACGATGTGTCCCGTTACCTCGTCGTCTGGGGCATCTTCTTCGGGGCGTCCGTCGCTTTGCGGTTGGAAGAGCATATCAAAATTGATTTTCTTTACGACTTGTTGGCGAAAATCCATGGTCATTTGGCCAAAGCGCTGGATGTGGCGGCAAATCTGATCGGGCTGATCTTCTTCGCCTTTTTGGTTTACGCTTCTTCGACATTGATCGCCAAGGCGTATGAAAGCGGACAAATCGTCATCGGCATCCAATTGCCGGTCTGGATTCTTTACCTCATTCTTCCCATCATGGGGGTCATGATGATGGCCCGCCTTATTCTTAATATTATTAATATAATGACATCAACATCGGCCAGAGAGGAGGACAAGGACCCCGGTGAATACACTTCTGCTGTTTAGCATCTTTGTCCTGTTGTTGCTTTTACGCGTTCCCATCGCTTTTGCGCTGGGCATCTCGTCGGCCGTCATGCTCTATTTGGAAGGGTTCAACTTGTATATGATCCCGCAACGGATGTTTGCCGGCGTCGATTCGAGCACATTGATTGCCATCCCGGGGTTCGTGTTTGCCGGAGTGCTGATGGCCCGGGGCGGGATTGCGAAAAATTTGATCGAGTCCGTCAAAGCCTGGATCGGCCATCTGCCCGGTGGCATGGCATTGGTGACCGTTGTGTCCTGCATGGTGTTTGCGGCCATTTCCGGGTCGAGTCCGGCGACGGCGGCGGCGATTGGTTCCATCATGATTCCAGGGATGATTCAGGCAGGATATGACAAAAAATACGCCATGGGACTGGTCGCCGCCGCAGGGACGCTGGGGATTTTGATTCCGCCCAGCATTACGCTCATTTTGTACGGCGTAGTGACGGAACAGTCCATCGGCAAACTGTTTATGGCCGGCGTCATTCCGGGGATTTTTTTGGGTGTCCTGTTGATGATGACGGCGATTGTGTATGCGAAAGTCAAGGGCTATAAGTCGGAAACGAAAGCCACAATGCAGGAACGGTTGACGGCTACCAAAAAAGCCGTCTGGGCCTATTTGCTGCCGGTTTTGATCTTGGGCGTCATTTACACCGGGATCGCGACACCGACGGAAGCGGCGGTGGTTTCGGCGTTTTACGCCATTTTTGTCTCGTTTTTTATTTACAAAAACATCGGTTGGAAAGACATCCGCCTGCTGATGCGGGATACGGTCAGCACGAGCGCGATGATCTACGTCGTCATTTCTGCGGCCATGTTGTTTGCGCTTTATCTGACCAACGAACAAATTCCGCAGCAGTTTACGGCCCTGATTACGGAAAGCAATGTCGGTTACTGGTCGTTCCTGGCGCTCGTTTGCTTCATGTACTTTATCATGGGCATGTTTTTAGAAGCGGTTTCCGTCGTGTTGATTACGGTGCCGATTTTGTTGCCGGTGTTAAAGATGTTGGGGGTGGATTTGGTCCATTTTGCAATCATTTTGGTGATTAGTATAGAGTTGGCCATGATCACGCCGCCAGTGGGATTGAACTTGTTCGTGGTCAAAAGCATTGCGAAGGAAAAATTGTCCCGTGTGGTGCTGGGTGTCCTCCCGTTCATCATCATCATGCTGATTGGACTGGCATTCATCGTTGTGTTTCCGGATCTGTCGCTGTTTCTTCCCAGCCGAATGTAGGCGGGCCATTTCTTTTCTTAAACATCTCATCATTAAACATCCCATAGCCGTGAGGGTGAGTCGAAGATGTCACACGTTTCCCAATTTTACTTGCCGACAAAGATTGTCAGCGGGCCGGGCGCCGTAGCGCGTTTGCCTCAAGAACTGCAGGCGCTGACTTCGTCAAACGCCTCGAAAGCGTTGATTGTCACCGATCAAGGGATTGCCGGAAGCCCACTGTTTCCGGCGTTCCTTGCACAGTTGGACGAAAGCGGGGTGCCTTATGCCGTCTATGACGGAATATCCGGAGAAGCCAAGACCGAGCATGTCCATGCGGCCTTGAAACGTTTTGAGGAAAACCGTTGCGGCTTCGTCATCGGATTTGGCGGCGGCAGCAGCATGGATGTGGCCAAAGGCGTCGGCCTATTGGCCGTCAATGGCGGGGATTTGTTGGATTACGCCGGCATGAGAAAGTTTACGCGTCCTCCGCTGCCGGTCATTGCGGTGCCGACCACCGCCGGGACGGGTTCGGAGGTGACAGATGCGGCGGTATTCGTCGACGGAAAGACAAAAGTCAAATTTACCGTTCGCCACCCGGAACTGAACCGACCCAAACTGGCCATCTTAGATCCGCAACTGTTGCGCACGATTCCGCCGTTCGTGGCCAAAATTTCCGGTCTGGACGCCTTGACCCACGCCGTTGAATCCTTCGTTTCTTTGAAGGCGACAGAGATGACGGAAGCTTTCTCTTATCGCGCCATTCAATTGATCGCCGGGAATCTGGAATCGTTTGTCTCCCGTCCGGATGACGTTTCCGTTGCTCAGCTGATGCTGACGGGGAGCAATTTGGCGGGCATTGCGTTTTCCCATGCCGGCACCGGCAATGTCCATTGTTTGGCACGCTACATCGGCGGGTTATACGAAATTCCCCACGGGTTATTATGCGCATTGCTGTTGCCGCGGGTCGTGGCGTTTAACGTGCCGAGTCAGATCGGAAAGTTTGCGGTGATCGCGCGGATGTTTGATGAGCGGCTCAATGGAACCAGTGATGAAGAAGCGGCGAACCGATTGCCGGAAATGCTGCTGGCCCTGCTTCAGCGCTTGGAACTGCCGGTACGGCTGAATCGTCTGGGCGTCCGGGAAGAAGACCTGCGCGACATTGCCCAAGCCAGCGCCAATTCCTGGTATAACGACTACAACCCGCGTTTTACGACCGAAGAAGATTTTTTCCAAATTCTTAAACAGTGTTATTAACGGCAGAACCAGGTCGAAAGGATGGTGTGAGGCATGTTTGCGTTTCAGTTTCAGCTGAGAACCAAGATCGTGTTTGAACATGACGCCATTGCCTTGCTCGGAAAAGAATTGACAGGGTTAGGAGTGAGCAAGGCATTGATTGTCACGGACAAAGGTTTAATGTCCACCGGCATGGTGGACGACGTCCAACGTTCCCTGCGCCGGCAAGGAATCGATTGCCGGGTGTTCGACGGCGTTCAACCGAATCCTTCCACCGCCATCATCGAAGCGGGATATTTATTTTACCGAGGCGAACAAGCGGACGGCATCGTGGCCATCGGTGGCGGAAGTTCCATCGATACGGCAAAAGGGATTGCCATTTTGGCCACCAATGGCGGTGCCATTTCCGATTATTTCGGTGCATTCAAAGTCCGCCACCCCGCTGCGCCGTTGATTGCCATCCCGACAACAGCCGGCACCGGCAGCGAAGTATCGACGCAAGTGTCCGTCAAAGATGAACGAACCCAATCGAAGCACGCCATCCGAAGCTTTTATGCCCAACCGTCGGTCGCCATTCTGGACCCGCGTCTGTTAAGCACTTTGCCGAAAAAAATCGCCGTCGAGACCGGTCTGGACGCATTGACGCACTTGATCGAGGGGTATGTTTCCAAAGGGGCCACACCCATTACGGATACGCTGTCGCGGTACGGGATCGAATTGTTCGGGAAACATTTTCTCGACTTTGTCCAGGACAGAAGCCGTCCGGAGGCTGCGGCAAACATGTTGCTGGCCGCCATGCTAGGCGGCATCGTCTTGTCCCATGCCCGTACCGGTGCCGTCCACACCATTACCCGTCCGATGGGCGGAGGCATTTCCCACGGCTTGGCGAATGCCGTCATGCTGCCTTATTGTATGGAATTCAATCTCGATGTGAGCATCCGAAAATTCGCGGATATCGCCCGGCTGTTGGGGGAAGAGGTCACCGGCGATGAGCGGGAAGATGCGTTAAAAGCCGTGCAACATGTGCGGCGATTGAATGAACAGCTGGGCATTCCGTCATCTGTCAAAGATTTGGGGATTACGGAAGAACAGATTGACACCATTGCGCAACAGGCGTATGAATTGGACATTTCCAAACTGAATCCTAGGGAACTTGGGGTCAAAGAAATCAAGGAAATTTTAGCGTCAGCGCTCTGATAAACCATAAGTATTTTTTATGACAAACGATAAGCCGATTATATTTGCTTGATGATGAAGCGGCCATTACGATGAATGTTAACGTTACATTTCTAATGAAACAGGAGGAATATGGATGAGAGAGTACAAGATGTACATCAACGGCCAATGGGTCGACAGTTCCAGCGGTGAACGCTTTCCTTCGATGAACCCGTACAACCAGGAAGCCTGGGCGACGATTCCGCAAGCGACGGAAGACGATGTGGAGCGGGCGGTCATGGCCGCAAAAACGGCATTCGAATCCTGGAAAAAAGTGAATGGTCATACCCGTGCCAAACTGATGCTGAAATTGGCAGACTTGTTGGAAAACATGGCCGAAGAAATGGCGACCTTGGAAACGACGGACAACGGCAAGGTCATCCGGGAAACGAAAAACCAAATGCACTTTGCTGCCCGAAACTACCGTTTCTTTGCCGGGTATGCGGACAAATTGTACGGTGAAGTCATTCCTCTGGACAATCCGAGCCTTTTTGACTACACCATACGTGAACCGTACGGCGTGGTCGCCCTCATTACGGCGTGGAATTCACCGATGTCGCTGCTGGGCAACAAGTTGGCGCCGGCATTGGCGGCAGGAAACACGGTTGTCGTCAAGCCTTCCGAATATACCTCCGTGACGACCTTGGAGTTTGCGAAACTGATGGAACAAGCCGGATTCCCTCCTGGCGTATTCAATGTGGTCACCGGCGATGCCCGGGTCGGCCAAGCGTTGACCGTACACCCGGAAGTGCGAAAAATCAGCTTTACCGGCGGGTCGGAAACAGGCAAGATCATTGCCCGCAACGCCAGTCAAAATCTCACCCCCGTCACTTTGGAGCTGGGCGGAAAATCGCCGAACATCATTTTCGAAGACGCCAATCTGGAAAATGCGGTTGTCGGGGCTGTGGCCGGCATTTTTGCGGCGACCGGTCAGACGTGTATTGCCGGTTCGCGTTTGTTGGTGCAAAGGAAAGTTTACGATGAAGTGGTCGCCAAAATTGTGGAGCGTGCCAAAAACATTCGTTTGGGGAATCCCTTGGAACGGGCGACGGAAATGGGTCCTGTGGCCAATGAGGCCCAATTGAAAAAGGTTCTTTCCTTTATCGAAAAAGCGAAGGAAGAGGGAGCCCGTGTGATGGCCGGAGGCAAGCGGGCAGAAGGAGATGAGCTGGCAAAAGGACTGTTTGTCGAACCCACCGTGCTGGCCGATGTCACCAATCAAATGACGGTGGCTCAGGAAGAAATTTTCGGCCCCGTGCTCACCGTGATTCCTTTTGAGGATGAGGAGGAAGCCGTGCAAATGGCCAATGACTCCAAGTACGGGTTGGCCGCGGGGGTTTGGACCCGTGATATTTCGAGAGCCCATCGCGTCAGCAAATTGCTGTATACGGGAACGGTCTGGGTCAACAACTACCGGACAGCCGCCGCGCAAGCGCCGTTTGGCGGTGTCAGGCAAAGCGGGTACGGCCGGGAAAGAAGCTGGCATGCCTTGCTGGACTATACGTTCGTCAAGAATGTGATGGTCGACCTCAACGAAGAGCCCAGGGATCCGTTCAGCATTCGGGTTTAAAGGCAGCGCATGATTCGCCGCAGTGGACACAAAATCCGGGCGGTTGCAAAGAGGGGGGAAGGTGCGGTGGAAGTGAGCATCCCTTGTACCATCATGCGAGGCGGGACCAGCAAGGGATTGTTTTTTCTGGAAAGCGATTTGCCTGCCTCTCCCTTGCTGCGTCAATTATACATTGCCAAAGCATTCGGGAGCCCCGATCCTTTCGGACGGCAAGTGAACGGCCTGGGAGGAGCCACATCGACCACCAGCAAAGTGGCCATTATCGGCAAGCGGGAAGGGGAAAAGAACGCCGTCAACTATACTTTCGGCCAGGTGGACATCGGCTCCCTGCTCATCGACATGCGCGGAAACTGCGGCAATATTTCCGTTGCCGTGGGACCCTTTGCCCTCGATGCCGGGTTGGTGGATGAAGTGGAGGAGCCGTATACAAAGATAAACATTTATAACACGAACACCAAAAAGTATATCGTGGCCCACGTGCCGACCCGTGATGGAAAATGTGTATACGAAGGAGATTTTGTCATTTCCGGCGTCCCGTCGCCCGGCAGCCGAATCAGGATGGATTTTACGGAACCCGGCGGAGCGGTGACAGGCAAACTGTTGCCCACGGGAAACGTCCGCGATATTTTGTCGACCCGCACGGGGCGTACGTTTGAGGTTTCGATTGTCGACGCGGCCAATCCTTTCGTGTATGTCCGGGCGGCGGATGTGGGGGTGACGGGTCAAGAATTGCCGGCAGACATGGACGGGAATCGGCAACGGTTGGAAACCTTGTTGGAGATCCGGGCGGCAGCTGCCGTTTTGCTGGGCTTGGCAACCGATGAGGAGGACGCGTATCGGAACAGCCCGGCTGTACCGAAAATCAGCATCGTCGCCCCGCCTGCCACCTACAGGAGCCTTAGCGGACAAGTCATTCACGAAGCAGAGTTCGACATTTCGGCCAGAATGCTCTCCATGGGCAAACTGCATCCGTCCTATGCCGTCACCGGTGGGATTTGCCTGGCCGTCGCGGCCAAAATTGAAGGTACGATTGTCCATGAAACGGTGCGTATGCGTGACCCTGGCGAAGAAAAACCGCTGCGGATCGGGCAATGCAGCGGAATCACCGAAGTGGGGGCAAAGGTCATCCGGGAACACGGCGGTTGGCATGCCGTCTACGGAACCACGTACAGTACGGCGCGGCGCTTGATGAGGGGCCAGACCTACATTTTGCTGGAATCGGAACCCGCTTTCGGATGCCGCATCATGTGAACGGCAAATGTTCTTGTCCTGCGTAAAACTGTTTGACAAAGTCAACAAACGCTTTGACTACCAACAAATCCAAGGCCGTGTTGCGGTAGATGATCCATGTGTTTCTTTTGATCAATTGCTCGTCGGTTAACCAGATGGTGTATAACCCGTCGTCCGGACGAAGGCAAATGCTGGGAAAAATGGAGTAGCCCAGGCCGTACAGGACCAATTCTTTGCACGTTTCGATTTTGTCCACTTCCATGGTGATCAGGGGCGGGACCGTAAACCGGCTTTTCCACCACGTGTCGATGGTCTGTTTCAGATGGGCGTCGGTCATGTAATTGATTCGCGGCAGATGGGGCAAATCGTCTAAATCGAATTTCTTTTTCGAAGCGATATACAGCGGTTCCTGATAGAGCAGGTGTTTCTGTTCGGGCCACTGGTAATCCCCGCGGATGATGCCCACGTGGACTTCTTCTTTGTACACCAGTTGGATGACATCCGAACTCCAGCCGGTTTTTAAGTTGATTTCCACGTCGGGGTATTCCGCCAGAAAATTTTTCAACAGGATCGGTAGCCGGTAGTGGGCGAAGTTGCTGGAGGTGCCCAGGCGCAACTTCCCCTGCACTTTTTGTTCCATGTTTTTGATGGTTTCCTTTGTTTTTTGCGCCCGGAGCAACATTTCTTTGGCATAATTGACCAAGTATTCGCCTTGCGGCGTGAACTCGATGCCCTTTTTGCCGCGAATGACCAAAGTGGTTTCAAATTCTTTTTCGATTTGCTGCAAGCGGTAGGTGAGGGCCGGCTGGGAAATGTACAACCGCTCCGCGGTTTTAGTGATGTTTTTCTCTTCCGCAAGGGTCTGGAGGATGAGCCAATCTTTTTCGTCCATGCGTCAGGAACCCCCAATCATAAAAGTATTTTATCTTTAATCATAAAATAAATATAGTTTATTTATTTTTTTATAGTATAATACACTGCTTTATGAACGACAAATCCTTTGGTTTTCTGGCAATGTGGAAAGGAGCGCAACTTGGATGGCTTCGAATGAGATGTTGCAAGCGGACGTCGTGGTGGTCGGCGCCGGGAACGCGGCCATGTGTGCGGCGTTGGCGGCGCGGGAACAAGGCGTGAATGTCCTGGTCTTGGAACGGGCTCCGAAAAAAGAACGGGGCGGAAACAGCGCGTTTACCGCCGGTGCCATACGTTTTGCCTACAATGGCTTGGAAGATTTGAAGAAAGTCGTGACCGACCTGACGGAAGAAGAAATCGCCATGACGGATTTCGGCACGTACACGGAAGAACAATTTTACGATGACATGTGCCGGGTCACCCAGTACCGCACCGATCCCGAACTGGCGAATATTTTGGTCTCCCGCAGTTTGGAGACGATGATCTGGATGCGTTCGAAAAATGTTCGCTTTGTGCCGATTTACGGACGTCAAGCCTTTAAAGTGGACGGCAAGTTCAAGTTTTGGGGCGGCTTGACTGTCGAAGCGGTCGGCGGCGGGCTGGGGTTGGTCGACGCTTTGCATGCCGAAGCGGAGCGCCAAGGGATCACGGTTCTTTATGAGGCGCAGGCGATCCAATTGTTGCACGACGATGACGGCGTGCACGGAGTGCGGGCGAAAATCAAGGGAAAGACGACGGATATTCGGGCCAAAGCGGTCGTTCTGGCGTCCGGCGGCTTTCAAGCCAACGTTGAGATGCGGACCCGCTACTTGGGCCCCAACTGGGACTTAGCGAAAGTGCGGGGCACCCGCTTCAACACCGGGGACGGCATCCGGATGGCCTTGGAAATCGGCGCCATGCCGTACGGGAACTATTCTGGCTGCCATGCCGTCGGTTGGGATTTGAACGCGCCGGAGTTCGGCGACTTGGCCGTCGGCGACGGGTTCCAAAAACACAGCTATCCTTTCGGGATTATGGTCAATGCTCGCGGGGAGCGGTTTGTCGATGAAGGGGCCGATTTCCGCAACTACACGTACGCCAAATACGGACGGGTCATTTTGGAACAGCCCGGCCATTTCGCCTGGCAAATTTTCGACCGGAAAGTGCTCCATCTGTTGCGGGATGAGTACCGCATCAAACAAGTGACCAAAGTCAAAGCCAACACATTGGAAGAGTTGGCGCACAAGCTGGAGGGTGTCGATCCAGAAGGCTTCCTCAAAACGATTCAAGAATACAACGCGGCGGTCCGGACCGATATTCCGTTCAACCCGAACATCAAAGACGGTCGTTGCACGGTCGGGTTGAAAGTCAATAAGTCCAACTGGGCCAACACCATCGATGAGGGGCCGTTTGAAGCGTATGCGATCACCTGCGGGATTACGTTCACGTTCGGCGGCCTGCGCATCAACGGCAAAGCGGAAGTGCAGGATACGGCCGGCGCGTCGATTCCCGGCCTATATGCAGCCGGAGAGCTGGTGGGCGGGTTGTTTTACTTCAACTATCCCGGCGGGACCGGGTTGATGGCCGGCAGTGTGTTTGGGAAAATCGCCGGCGAACAGGCAGGAAAGTTTTCCAAAAGCCGCGATTGAAAGGCCGGCCATGAACCACCGGCCATGAATCCCCTGAGTCATCAGGGGATATTCTCTTTTTGGTGCGCCCGGCATGAGTGTGGTCTATAGGGTGAAAGTCCCGAGCGGGGGCTGGCGAGCGCCTACCGTTAGCCGAGAGCAAGGGTGTCCACCGTGAGGTGGAATCTGGAGGAAGCTTAAGGCAAACGCTTGACCTGAGGTACACGAACCCAATCGGAGGCTGGACTAGCCGGATGAGTCTGCCAAACAAGACAAAGTCCAAAGCCGCCAAGGGCTAGCTCCAGTATATTGGGGACCTACAAGCCTTCCCCTGTCTGAAGGGTCGAAATCCCGAAACCCGACGGAGGCGTGAGACTTTTAGGCATCCCCACAGCACAACAATACATCCTGGAAGGCTACCGCTATGTGATTGACATCGACCTGGAGAAATGCTTCGACCGGGTCAACCATGACATCCTCATGAGCCGGGTGGCTCGAAGAGTGAAAGACAAACGGGTCCTGAAACTCATCCGCGCTTACCTGGAAGCGGGCATCCTGGTGGAAGGCGTGTGTGTCCGAAGTGAGGAAGGGACACCGCAAGGCGGTCCCTTAAGCCCGCTTTTGGCCAACATCCTTCTGGACGACCTGGATAAAGAACTGGAACGAAGGCAACTGCGGTTCGTCCGCTATGCCGACGACTGCAACATCTACGTCAGAAGGTGGCGGGCTGGGGAACGGGTGAAGCGAAGCATCACGAACTACTTGGAGAAGAAGTTAAAACGCAACGTGAATGAGGCCAAAAGTGCCGTCGACCGTCCATGGAGGCGAAAGTTTCTGGGATTCAGCTTCACCTCCCAAAAGGAAGCGAAAATCCGGATTGCCCCGAAATCACTGAAACGGGTAAGGACAACATCCGCTGAACCATCTTGCTTCAATGGAATCCATCATTGAGGACCTCAACCGCTACCTGATGGGATGGATGGGGTACTACGCACTGATCGAAACGCCAAGCACCCTGAAGACGCTGGACGAATGGATTCGGCGAAGACTTCGTCTTGTGCTATGGACAAGATGGAAGAGGGTTCGAACCCGTTACCGG
>CAMTVR010000040.1:0-10028 GCA_947085265.1 uncultured Bacillus sp.
GTCCCAGCTCAAGGCGGCCCTGGGACAGCTCCACCAGACCAGGTACCTGGCCACGTTCGCCGAGCGCCTTCCCCGCTACCCCTACGCCACGGACGACCCCCGGCAGGGGATGAAGCCGCGGAGGAAGGAGAAGGCCCTGGAACACCGCTACATCCAAGTGGGGCGCTACCCTCACGGCATCTTTCGCCTCGTCCTGGACGTGGACGAGCCCACCTGGTGGGATGCCGGGGACCGCATCCCCCCAAGCCTTGCCGTTCCTAACCCCCAGGCCCCCTGGAGGGCCCACGTGGTCTACGAGCTGGAGCCCCCCATCTGGCTGGCCTCTCCCGCGAGCCGGGACTCCGAGGCCAACCCCTTCGCCCTGGCGCGGGAGGTGGATGCCCTCCTGAGGGCCCTCTACGGGGCGGATCCCGCCTACACGGGCCTCCTGGGGCGGAATCCCGTGGTCCACCCCTACCTCATCGGGGGCGGGAAGCTTTGGGACCTGGTGAGCCTCCTGGAGGAGCTGAAGGGACTGCTCCCTCGGGGGCGGGTGGCGGCCTACCGGGACACCGCCACCTACGGGCGGAACGAAACCTTGTTTGACCGGGTGCGGGCCTTCGCCTACTCGGTGGTGGCCCTGTACCGGGGGAAGCCCAACGGGCTTGAGCTCTTCCGCCAGGCGGTGGCCTACGAGGCGGAGAGGCTGAACCGGGAGCTTTTCCGTGGGCATCCCCAGGGGCCCTTGCCCGCGAACGAGGTGGGGTGGATCGTCAAGTCGGTGAGCAAGTGGACCTTCCACCACTACCGGGGGACGAGGGTCTGGGTCCTTTCGGGGACCGGGAGGCCGGACCGGAGCAGGCTCTCTCCTCGGGCCCGGGCCCTCATTGAGCCCCTGAGGGGGGAGGAGCTAGAGAAGCACCTGGTGGCCACCAAGCCCAAGCGCGTGGCCAGCCTCGAGGCCAGCAACCGCAACCGCCAGGGCAAGGCCGAGGAGGCCCTAGTGGAGGCCCTGAAGCGCCTACAGGCCCGGGGGGAGGCCATCACCGCCCGGGCCCTGGCCCGTGAGGCGGGGGTGCACCCCACCACGGCCTCTCGCTGGCTCAAGCGGATGCGCGATTGAGCGTGCTTGACTCAAGGGCCCCCCCCCAAAATCGGGGGTTTTCGCCGTCCTGGACGTTGCGGGGGGGTGTCTACGCCGATGGTGGCTATCAGGGTTATCAGGCGGGGGCGCGGGGGTGCGGCCCCCGCCCTCGCCGCCCCTTCGCTTTGATAACCTTGGAGAGGTCCCTCTACCTTCATCGTCCAGCACGTAGTTTCTTGGAGGAGGGGGTTGTGGGGGAGGAACCGGTTTTTTGGCTTTGGTTTTACTTTTGCCTTTGGGTTTTTCCTTTCGTCAGGTACTTGGTTGGCTAGCTTTGGATCGAGCTAGCTGGAGCTTGGGTTTTCGGCCGCGCGCCGCGCGAACGCGACCCCCCTTCGCGGACCCCCCTGTAGCCGCCTAGAAGGCCCCTAGAAGGCCGAGGGGGGGGGGAGGGGGTCTGATGATAGCCCCCCCTCCCCTACCCCCGCCTTTACGGGGCTCCTAGGGCCGATCTTCTCCCTGGCTTAGGCGGCCCGGGGGGCCTCCAGGGGGATTTCCCGCTCCGGGAGGAGGAGGCGGAGGGGCCTCCCCTCCAGGAAGAGGGCGTAGACCAGGGGCCAGCCCTCGGGGTTGGGAGCCTCCTGGCCCCAGAGGAGGGCCTTCTGGGCCACCTCCGGCTCGTCTAGGGGCAGGGGGACGAGGCGGTAGGCCTCGGGGAGCTCCCCCAGAAGTCCCCTCGCCAGGAGCTCCTCCGCTAGCACCCCGTCCAGCTCCGCCAGCCTCTCCGCCGGGTTCACCATCCCTCCTTTCCCTGGGCCTTTGCGGCCCTATAGGCCTCAATGTACTCCTCCGCTCGGCGGGCCAGGTCCATCTCCGCCACCCTGGCCGCCCTTCCTGGGTCCCGGGGCAGGTCCACCGCCTCATGGGCGGCGATGCGGTTGCGGTCCCGGTGGGGGGTCCCGCCGGAGGTGTCGTACCGGGCCACCCAGACCCAGCGCCCCTCCTCGGGGTCGTACCACTCCAGCTGCACGGCCCAGGACCTGGGCCGGCCCCGCTCCAGCTCGATGGTGAAGCGGAGTCGCCGGTCGGGGCCGATAGAGACTTCCCGGCGACGGACCATATCCCCAGGCTACCTGGGCTGCATACCCTTCCACTCCCGGGAGGCCCTCTCCTCCCTCCTCCCCCTTGCGGGGTTTATGCGGGAGACCCCCGGGATCCCCCGCAAGACCATGCGCGGCTGCCCCTCTCCTTTGCCGTCCTGGCCCCCTTTCTTGCGCGAAGCCTAGCTTTCGCGAACTACCGCAGAAGGGCTCCCGAGGCCTCCAGGACCAGGCGAAACCCGGAGGTCCCGTGGGCCGCCCTAAGGCCCAGCTCCTCCCCTCCCTCGGGGTCCGTCACGTACCCCAGGCGCAGGTACACCTCCCCCGAGGGGACCTCCACCCCCAGGGGCACCCGCACCCCTGCCCCCACCCCCAGGCTCCAGGCCTCGTTGGCCAGGAGGCCCATCCCCACCCCCAGGGAGAGGGCCAGGGGGCTTCCCCGGGTCCAGGCCAGCCCCAGGGCAGCGCTCACCGCCACCGGGTCCCGCAGGACCCCTGCCCGCACCTCCCCCTCCAGGGACCAGGGCGGGTAGCCCACCCGGAGGGCAAGCCGCGGCCGGCCGGGGAGGTCCCGGAGGCGGTACTCCAGGCCCGCCTCCCCCGCGAGCCCGCCCCCGGCCGACCAGACGGGGGGCAGGGGGCCCCCGCCCCGGTCTCGCACCTCCCCCAGGAGGGTGTAGTCCCCAAGGAGGACCCCCTCCACGGAGAGGGCCTCCCCGGCCCGGTAGCGGAGGCCCAGGGCCAGGCGGAGGCTGTGCCCCGCCTGGGTGAAGGCGTAGGGGCCTTCCCCGTCGGCTCCAATCCCCGTGCCTCCGAAGGGGCGGTAAGCCAGGGCGATCCGGTAGCCCAGGAGGGGCTCGGCCGCCTCCTTCAGGGGGTCAAAGCCCTGGGCCCAGGCCAGGGCCAGGAGGGGGAGGAGGGCCAGGCCCCTCACGGGAGCCTCCCTTCCAGGAGGGCCAGGCTCCGGAGGCGGGCTTGGGCCCAGGCCCGCCACTCCCGCTGGGCGGCCCGGCCCTGGAGGGCGGCGGGGAGGGGGGCCTCGGGGGCCAGGACCACCCCGGTCCACCCCTTCTCGGGGAGGAGGGCGGCCAGGGGGAGGAGGCGGCGGCCGAAGGAGGGGTCGGCCAGGAGAAGCCAGTCCCCCACGCTGTCCACGGCCACGACGAAATGGGGCTCGGGGCGGGTCACGTGCAGGACGAGGGGCAGGCCGCCCCGGGCGAAGTGGGTTTGGAGGGCCTGGGGGTCCAGGCGGAAGCCCCGCAAGGGGAGGCCCCGCTCCGCGGAGGCCCGAGCCAGGGCCAAGGCGGTGAGGCCGGCCCTTGGGTCCCTGTCCCCCATGTGCCGGAGGGCCAAGGCCAGCATCTCCCCTTCCTCGGCGGGGAGGCCCAGGAGGCGGTGGAGGGTGGCCAGGGCCGCGGCCCCGCAGGTCCACCAGTCGGTCTGCAGGACCACCCCCTCGGCCCGGAGGGCCTTGAGGGGGGTGGGAGAGGAGGCGAGGACGGCCGGGAGGGCCATGCCAATGGCCACCAGGAGCGGGGCCAGAGGGGACGGGGCCATGGGCCGGGCCCTCAGCACCCCTTCCTCCAGAACCACACCGCCAGCCAGGCGTTGTTGAGGAAACCCCCGAGGCGGTAGAAGGTTGCGGCGGTCAGGGCTATGGCCAGCCGCTCTTCGGGGCTACCCGAACTGATGAGGAACAGGATGGCGAGGGGTAGGAGGAGCAGAACCTCGGCCACGAGGAAGCCCTTGACTCCTAGCCCAAAGCGGGAGAGGGCGAAGTTCACGAGAGGGTTCCCCTCCCCAAAGCAGAGCTTGGACAGGGCAATGAAGGTGGAAAGGTCGTCCAGAAGGGTGGCGGCGAGGTAGGTGGCCAGGGAGGCGGCCAGGGGGAGGTGGTGTCCTGAGGTGAGAAAGTATACCCCGATGGCCAGGCCCGAGAGGCTGAGGAGATGCCCAACGAGGGTAGGTAGGCTGAAAAATCCCGCCCATGGGCGGGGGTTTTGGCCTTTCAGACGTGGGCTCATCCCGCCGGGGCGAGGAGGGTACCGTTAGCGACGAGGTGTGGGGAAGTATTGGCCGGCGAAAGCGGAACCAATACCTCCTAGCGCTCCTCCAACAACGCCTTGCCAAGTAACCTGGCCTGTAGTCACGTACTCAACAACTGCACCTGTGACTGCCCCCACTAATGCTCTCCCGCCATAGTAAACCAACACGGGCGGCAGCCCCTTCCCCTCGTACTCGGCCAGGGCCTCCTCGCTCAGGGCGGTTCCCACAGGTTGCGGATTCACCAAGGCCGCCGCCGCTACCCCGGGCCCGTAGGCCAGGGCCGGGGCTGCGGTCCCCCCGACCAGGAGGATGGCCAGGGCCAAAGATAGGAGCTTCTTCATTTGCCTCACCTCCTTCTGGGGTTTCCCCCAAACCAACGTAGCACCCCCCCAAAAATCCCTTCGTGTGCTACCTCATAGCTCCCCCCTAGCCATTTTCAAGAGCACCCGGCTACGGATGAGGTTGTGGACCAGCAGGATGAGGTTCACCCGGGCCACTAGACCCCAGTAGGACCGAACCTCTATCCGGTGAAGCCCCAAAGAGCGTACCATCACGCTAAACCGGGTCTCGATCCAGTTGCGTACCCTCCCCATCCACTCTCTCCACCCCGTCTCCACCACCTTTCCTCCCCTAAGCCGGTAGGAAGGTGTCTTGACCCCCTGGACCCAGCGGGTCACGCGTCAGCGTATCTTGTACCCCCGGTCACCAAGGACCGCGGGCAAACCCTCCAGAAGCTCCCCTGCCCAGGTCTCCCGGGCATTCCCGGGAAGAAGAGTCCAACGAAAGAAGAGGCCCCGCTCGTTCATCACCGGCACAAGGACGTACCCGCCAAAGGCTCCCAGGGGACCCACCCCCACCGCGGCCTCAGGAAGAGAGAGGCCGTGGATACGGTGGCCGTGGGCCAGGGGGATGGGCTTGAGGTCTACCACCTGGAGCAGGCCTTGTCCCCCGGAGAGCTTTAAGGCGAGGTGGGCCAGCAGCCCATGAGCCTTCTGGATGCTTCCCCGTCTAGGGGAACATCTTGCGGATCCGGTAGAAACGGGAGAGGTGGGGGAGGGAGGGGAAGTAAGCCTTCAGGGTAGTCTTGGCCGCGAGGTAGCCTTTGGCGAGGTCCTGGCCCTGGCTGCTTCCCCGTAGGGGAACATCTTGCGGAGGAGGAAGATGGCGAGGGCCAGGAGTTCGGCCAGGGTGGCCTTTTGGTGCTTTTGCTTTTTGGGGAGCTTGAAACCTTGAGCGACGAGGGCTTTGAGTTCGTCATCCACCCAAATGTAGGTAGCCACGATGAGGGTCTCTGCGTCAAGATGGTAGAGGGGGTGCTCACGGTCTTGTGGCATAGCACCCCCTCTTTTTTCACACCCTGGGGGGACAGATCAAGTAGCACACGAAGGAATCTGTCAAGATTCCCTTTTGTGTCAGAGGAGTGTCAGAACTTGCCCTTCCCCAAGGGCTTCGGGTAGCATAACCCCATGCGCAGACTGGCCCTTTTTGCCCCTCTTCTCATCCTGGCCCTGGCCCAGGTGGAGCCCCTGAGGCGGGCCCTCCAGGCCCACGGCTTCCAGGGCCGGGAGGTGCGGGCCCTCTACCAGGAGGACCGCCTCACCCTCTACACCCCCCAGGGCCAGGTGGCCGAGGTGGGCCTGAGCCGGGCCTGGCTGGACCCCAAGGGCTGCCGCTACCGGCAGGAGGTCCTCCCCGGGGGCAGGGAGGAGGGGAGGAGCGTGGTCCTCTTCACCCCCGCCCTCCAGGCCCTCCTCCTCCCCGACGGGCGGCGGGTCCCCCTGCCGGACCCCCTCCTCCTGGACCTCCTGCGGGGGTTTGACACAGGCCTCCCGGGCCTCCTCCACCCCCCGGAGCGGGTGGAGGCGGTGGGGGAGGTGGCCCTCCCTGGGGGACGGAAAGGGCTCGGGTACCGGGTGGGGCGGGGCCGCCCCACCTGCCGGCCCCGGGGGGTCCTGGAGGCGGCGGGGTGGGAGGGGATGGTGGTCCTGGACGGGGAGGGGCGGCTTCTGGCGGAGCGGTACCCCTCGGCGGTCTTCGGGGGTGAGGTCCTCGTGGCCTACGGGGACTACCGGGAGGTGGGCGGGGTCCTCTTCCCCTTCCGGGCGGAGGGGTACCTGGGGGAGGCCCGGCTCTTCCTGGGGGAGACCCTGAGGCTGGAGGTGAACCCCTCTCTCCCCGAGGGCCTCTTCACCCTGCCCCCTCCCTAGGCCCCGCCTCCCGCTCCGGGGGCTTCTCCGCCGCCTCCACCTCCTCCACCAGCAGGAAGCCCTGGTGGACCCTCCCCCGGACCCAGAGGGCCCCCTCCGCCCCCACCCTGGGGACCCTCCTCCGCCCCTCCCCGGGGACCAGGAGCTCCAGGGCGAAGGGTTTGGGGAGGAGGCCCTTGGGGTTGGGCCGGACCTCCAGGACGAGGAGGCCCGCGGCCTCCTCCCAGGCCCTGACCACCCCCAGGACGGAGAAGGTCCCCGCCAGCTCGGGCTTGGGGTGGGCGTGGAGGAGGCCCACCTGGGAGGCCTGGAGGTCCAGCCGCCCCTCTCCCGTCCTGGGCCAGAGGCGGACCCCCACCTCGGCCCCTTCGGGGTGGCGGCGGAGGGTGTGGGCCAGGCGCTTTCGGGCGGCCGGGGAGAGGCGCTTGCGCTTGAGGGGGACCTCCCCCTCAAGCTCCCGGCCCTCCAGCCGGAGGACGGGGTGCTTGCGCCCCTCCCCTGCGGGTAGGAGGGTGCCCGTGGCGCGCACCACGGCGTGGTAGTGGCTTGGCTTGGCCTTGGTTTCCTGGCCTTCCACGGCCATCCAGCATAACGCCGAGACCCCCCGCCGGTGGGCGGGGGGTGAGGGTGGGCCCTTCGGGATAAGGGCATCCCTGAGGCCCTTGGCTTTTCCGACCTCGAGGCCCGCAGGCCCCTTGGCCGCCGCCCTGGCCCCTCCCCGCGGGGAGGGGTTCGGACTTCCCCCAGCGCTCTCCCCCGGAGGCGGGGGCAGTTCCCCCGAGGGGCTTCCCTTCTTCGCCCGGGAACGGGGCGGGCCCTTCAGGTGGGCCAGACCCCCTCGTGAGGCCGAGGGCCGCCGTGGCTGGCCGTGTGGTGGCCACCACCCTCCCTTGAGGCCGGGAGCGGCCGGCGAGTCCGCCGGGATCCCGGCGAGGAGTCCCCTCCTCCCAGGGGCCCCTTCGGCCCTCGCGTCTCTCTCGCAGGTTCGGAGCCTTCACGCCCCGCTTTCCGACTCCCCTCCCGGGGAGGCCTCCTTCCGGCTGTCGGGGGAGGGCGAGGCCACCCTCCCCCCCAGTGGTGCCGAGGCCGGCCCTGGGCTGGAAACCCAGGTTAGCCGGTCCAGGCTTTCGGCGCGTGGTGCGAGGAGCGCGCCCCTCCACGACACCGCCGGGCGACAGGTACCCCGACGGGAGCCGCTTCGGTTCAGCCTACTCGCCTGGTCTCCCCCCCTGGTGCGGGCGCTTATCTCTCCGGGCCCTCCGGGTTTCCCCGTACGGCACCGGGTTTCGCCGCCCTACGCTACCGCCATCAACCGGGGCCCCCACCCCGTCCGGCGTTCACGCCCAGAGGTTCCCCCGTTAGCCAGCCCTACTGCGCCAGTACGCCCTTATGAGCCCTCAGCCCTGTTGTGGTCTGACCACTCCCCCCACCCTACGAGGTTCCAAGCTCGGATAGGGGGGCCAGGGGATGAGGGCGTCACCCGTGGGCACTTGGCTTCCCATAGGGGCCACGCGGGCCCCATGTACAGACCCGAGCTGTGCGCGCGGCCAGGGGTTTCAGCCGAAGCCTCCCCCCCTGTGCCCCCCCCTCCAGTCGCCCTTGGGGGGCTGGGACCTCGCGGTCCAGCCGCCGGTTTCCCGACGACACCCCACGTTCATCCGTGGGCCTCAGCGCTGGGCCTGTGGGCACCGGCCTAGGGTTCCCCCCAGACCGGAGGCGGGATGGGTTTCCCCCCCACTTTCGGAGCTGGCGGCCTAGCGTCTACTAGACCTGTCCGGGTCGCCCAACATCCACGACCCCGATCTCCTCGGGTGAGTGCGGTCGAAGGGGGGTTACCCCAGCGCCGCGTTGAGTGCGGGGCGAGCCAGGATTTCTCCCGGCACCCCGCTTCCCCGGCCACCTAGGGCGTGTGGGGGCACACCCTAGGCTACCCGGCCCCGGCACCACACCGGGAGGATGTCAGCCGCAGGGTACCACGCCGGTCCGGCGGGGGCAAGCGCCCGCGCCCAAAGGAACCTCACTACGTCCAGCCCTACCGCCTCCCACCGCCTGCACGGATCGGCATTTACACCGGGAGGAGCCGTCGGCTACCATACCCCCATGGACCCCGCGGACTACCGCCTCTACCGGAGCCAGACCGCCGTCATGGCCGCCATCCGGCAGGCCGTGGTGGCGGGGTACCGGTACTTCCTGGTGGCCACCACCCCGGAGGAGAAGGCCCTCGCCGCCGTGGCCAAGATTCACGAAAAGCACCGGGTCCTCATCTCCCCCGAGGCCCAGCGGGCCAGGAAGGAGGCGGGCCTCCCCACGGCCAGGCTCTTCCTGGGCCCCGAGCCCCGGGGAGGGGTCTGGCCCTACGCCCTGGTGGCCACCAAGCGCCTGGAGAGGGAGCGGATGAAGAGCGCGGAGGGAAAGACCCCCCTTCAGTGGCCCGCCTGGCGGAAGGAGAGCTGGCTCCCCACCTACGAGCTCAGGCGGGACCCGGACACGAACCGCCTCACCTGGTTCCTCACAGAGGCCTTCCACCGGGAGCTCCTGGAGGAGGCCCTGCACCACGCCCGGAGGGGGGACTGGCCCAAGTTGGTGGGGCACCTAAAGGCTTTGGCCCACCTCCCCATGTTCGGGGGGGTCTTCCGGCAGGCCCTGGAGATCCGCAGAAGGGTCCAGAAGCTTTGGGGGGACACCCACCTCCGGAGCCCCGAGGGCCAGTGGAAGCGGCCCCCCTGGCGGAAGGCCCTGGAGGACTGGCCCCGGCGCCCCCTGGGGGCTTCGGTCTACCTGTACGTGGACCCCGAGGTGGACGGGGACCGGCCGAGGACCCTGGGGGAGTGGATGGAGCGGCGAAGGGGGGAGGGCTGATGGACTCCCTCGAGGCGCTCCTCCTCCTGGCCCGCCTGGGGGCCGAAACCCCTGAAGGGGAGGCCCTACTGGCGGAGATGGCCCGGTCCCGCCCCCTCACCGCCAAAGGCCTGGGCGAACTCCTGGCCTCCCCCTCGCCCACGGAGGCCCTGGCCGGCCTCCTGGCGGAGCGGATCGCCGAGGGGTGGGACCGGCACGGGGCCCCCTCGGCCGCCCGGACCCCCGAAGGGCGGTGGATAGGAAGCTTTGAGGGCCCGGGCGGCCCCTATAGCGTGGAGGCCTCCTCCAAGCGGGAGGCCTACAAGCTGGCCCGCAGGGAGTGGGCGCGGAGACTGCTGGAAGGATAGGCTTGGTCCATGCCTTGGGAGGAGTACCTGGTGGGCCCGGCGTTCACCGGACTCCCGGGTAAAATGCCGGCAAACGGACGGACCTCGGTCCGGGTAGGAACCGAGGCCTCTCCCCGCTCAGGAGGTCTCCATCCTACCCGGACCCGGGGGGAGGGAGGCAAGAGGTGCAGGCACAAACCCCCGAACAAACCCTTTTCCAGCGGCTTGAGGAGCTCTACGCCCGCTTTCTAGCGGCCCAGGACCCCGACGAGAAGGCCCGCCTGAGGTCCCAGCTCAAGGCGGCCCTGGGACAGCTCCACCAGACCAGGTACCTGGCCACGTTCGCCGAGCGCCTTCCCCGCTACCCCTACGCCACGGACGACCCCCGGCAGGGGATGAAGCCGCGGAGGAAGGAGAAGGCCCTGGA
>CAMTVR010000041.1:0-129397 GCA_947085265.1 uncultured Bacillus sp.
ACATGTCCAGAGTGTGGTACTCACCACGACCGGGAAGTCAATGCGGCAAGGAACATCCTGCAGGAAGGCTTGCGTCTGTTGGCCTAGCCAACTGAACCGTGGGGCACACGGGGATAGCTCGGTCAAGAAGCGACCGTTGGGCCGCTGTTCCCGAGAATCCCACGGCTTAAAGCCGTGTGGAGTGTCAATGAAGGATATGGACATCGTTTTGTCGTATATATTCATTGGAACACGTTTTAGGGAATGGATGTTTTCGTACAGAGGCCAAATTGCGAAATATTTGTTTTCATGAAACCGTTTTCTTTGGTTAAACGAATCGGTCAAAGGAGTGACAGAGGAGTGGAGAAGACATTTCGCGCGCTGGTGGTGGAGAAGGCGGAGGATGCATTTACCGTGGAAGTGCGGGAACGCAGCCTGGATGATTTGCCGGAAGGGGATGTGACGATACGCGTCTGCTATTCCAGTGTGAATTACAAGGATGGGCTGGCCAGCATCCCGAACGGGAGGATCCTCACCCGGTATCCCATGGTCCCGGGCATTGATCTCTCCGGGATCGTGGTGGATTCCAAGGATCCCCGGTTTCGCGAAGGAGATGAGGTGCTGGTCACCGGGTATGAGCTGGGCGTCTCTCACGAAGGGGGATTCAGTGAAATGGCCCGCGTTCCGGGAGACTGGGTGGTTCCCCTGCCGGCCGGATTGACGCTGAAAGAGGCGATGGCCATCGGCACGGCGGGGTTTACCGCGGCGATGTCAGTCCACCAGCTGATGGAACACGGGGTGACACCGGAGAAAGGGCCGGTGCTGGTGACGGGCGCGACGGGCGGCGTGGGTTCCAGTGCGGTGGCGATGCTGGCCCAACTGGGGTATCACGTGGCGGCCAGCACGGGAAAGGATTCGGAGCATGATTATCTTAAGAAGCTCGGCGCGAAGGAAATCCTGCACCGCGATGAGGTGTCCGCGGAGAGCAAGCGGGCCCTGGAAAAGGAACGCTGGGCGGGCGCGGTGGATCCGGTGGGCGGGAAGACGACCGCCTATCTGTTGCGGACGACCCGGTACGGTGGCGCGATTGCCCTGAGCGGGCTGACCGGCGGCGTCGATCTGGCGACGACCGTGTTTCCGTTCATCCTCCGCGGCGTCAACCTGCTGGGCATTGATTCGGTCTACTGCCCGATGGAACTGCGGAAGCAGCTTTGGGCACGGCTGGGTAGCGATTGGAAGCCGCAGGGATTGATGGCGGAGATCGCCCGGGAGGTCACCCTGGATACTTTGAAAGAGACGCTGGCCGCCATTTTGCGGGGTGACGTGCGTGGCCGGACGATCGTGAAACTGGGGGGCAGGGACGAATGAGCCGGCACCATGGGAAGGACAACGAAAGAGAACTCACGCCAGGGGGCTCCTTTCTCCTCCGTCCGGTCTCGCCGGAAGAAGTCTTTACTCTGGAGGATTGCGACGAGGAGCATCAGATGATTGCCCGGACGGCGCGGGATTTTATGGACGAAACGGTGATGCCGCATGTGGAGGCCATCGAGGAAGAAGCGGATGATCAGCTGGTGGCCCGGCTGATGCGGCAGGCGGGGGAGGTGGGCCTGCTCGGTCATTACCTGCCGGAAAAATACGGCGGCAGCGAGCTGGACAAGATCAGCTCGGCGCTGATCAATGAACAGACGGGACGCACCGGCGCTTATGGCATTGCCCATGTCAATCACACGGGGATTGCCACGTTGCCGATTTACTATTTCGGGACAGACGAACAGAAGCGGAAATACTTGCCGGGCCTTGCGACCGGAAAGCGGATCGGCGCCTATTGCCTGACCGAGCCGACCGGGGGTTCGGACTCGCTTGCCGCCAGGACGACCGCTGTGCTGAATGCGGCAGGTACCCATTACGTGCTGAACGGGACCAAGCAGTTCATCACGAACGCCGCTTTTTCCGATACGTTTATTGTTTATGCCAAGGTGGACGGGCAGCATTTTACAGCTTTCATCGTCGAGAAGGACTTTCCCGGCCTGCGCCTTGGGCCCGAGGAGCGGAAAATGGGCATGCACGGCTCATCGACGCGGCAGGTGATCCTGGAAGATTGCCAGGTGCCGGTGGAAAACCTGCTGGGAGAGGTGGGCAAAGGGCATCAGATCGCCTTTAATGTCCTGAATATCGGCCGGTTCAACGTGGGCATCGGCTGTCTCGGCGCGGCGAAGGAGGCGTTTGGCGAGGCGGCGAGGTATGCCGCCCAGCGACGGCAATTCGGCCAGCCGCTGGCGGCCTTTGGCGCGATTCAGGAGAAGCTGGCTGACATGGCGGCCCGGATCTTTGCGCTGGAGGCGCTGCAATACCGGACGGCCGCCCTGCTGGAGGCGGCGTTTGCGCCGATTGGCCGGAGTGGCGCAAGCATGGCTGAAGAATTTGTCCGCCGTTCGCAGGCCTATGCGCTGGAGTGTTCGATTTGCAAAGTTTTCGGTTCTGAGTCGCTGGATCGGGTCGTGGACGAGGCGGTTCAGATTCACGGCGGGTACGGCTACATCCGGGAATATGCGGTGGAACGGATGTACCGGAATTCCCGGATTAACCGCATCTGGGAAGGGACCAACGAGATCAACCGGATGATCATCCCGGGGATGCTTCTGCGCATGGCCAAGGCCGGGCAGTTGCCGCTGGAAGAGGCGATGGGCCGGGCGCTGACGCAGGATCCCCGTCTCGATCTGCTTTCCAAGGTGTCTCCTGATGTGTCCCACGCGTTGGGCGAAATGCCGGACTGGCTGGAGGAGATGAAGCTGTCCTTCCTGCGCTGTCTGGGGCTGGCCTGGCGGCAGCTTGGCGAGCGGTTGCAGCAGGAACAGGAGGTGGCGATGCGGCTGGCCGACATGGCCATCTGGATTTACGCTGCGGAAAGCGGCATCCTGCGCGCGGCAAAGACGGTCGCGAGACAGGGTGAGGCGGCGGCCTCCCTCCAGGTGATGCTGGCATCGCTCGTTGCACACGAGGCGGTGGCGGAAGTGGAACGGGCGGCCCGCTATATCCTGGACACCCTGATGGATGAAGTGGGGGAAGTGAACAGAGGTTCCGGGGGCGCGCTGCGGGAGATGACCATCAAAAAATGGCGTTCGGCGCTTGCCGCGGTCTCATACAAGGGAGTGCGCGAACAAAAGCGGTTGATCGCCGCGAAGATGGTGGAGGCGGGCCGGTACCAGTGCTGATTGGATATTTAGCAGGATAGCTGCGATTTAATTGGCTAAGTGGCAGATTGCCGGAGCAGGGAAAGCTGCGTTTGGCGGTTTTATATGGCTGTTTTCGTTTGGTGGCTGTTCATTAGCGGTTCATGATTTGACAGTGGATGGTCCATTTTTTGGAATGGTGCAATGGTTGTGGTGCCCAAGACAGGGGATGGATGAACAGGGGACAATCTTGCAAAAAGGAGGGGACACCGAATGAAAGCGATCCGTTTTCATCAATACGGCGAGCCGGACGTCCTGAAGCTGGAAGAGGTGGATACGCCGGTTCCCGGACCGCGCCAGGTGCTGATCCGGGTCAAGGCGGCCGGCGTGAACTACGCCGATGTGATGCGCCGGCGGAATATGTATGTCCAGCACACGCCGCTGCCGTTTATTCCTGGATCGGAAGCGGCCGGTGAAATCGTGGCAGTAGGACCGGATGTCAAGTCGGTGAAGCAGGGGGACCGGGTGGTGACCCTCCTGGGGCCCAAGTGTTCCGGATACGCGGAGTACGTGATCGGTTATGAGCCGATGCTGATTCCGATTCCGGAAGGATTGGATGAGGTTCTGGCGGCCGCCCTGCCGTTGCAGGGACTGACGGCCTACCATATCCTGAAGACCTCGGGACAGGTCAAGCCGGGCGAGACCGTGCTGGTCCATGCGGCGGCCGGCGGTGTCGGCACCTTGTCCGTGCAGCTGGCCAAACATGTTGGCGCCACGGTGATCGCCACGGCCAGCACGGAGGAGAAGCTGGCACTGGCACGCTCTCTGGGCGCGGATCACACGATCAACTACACCGCCGCTGACTGGGACCGGCAGGTGCTGGAGCTTACGGAGGGCAAAGGTGTGGACGTGATTTTGGAGATGGTGGGCGGTGAGGTGTTCCAGAAAAATTTGGGCATTTTGGCCACGTTCGGGCGGATGGTGGTGTTCGGGGCGGCCAGCATGCAACGGGGCGCGTTGGAACCTTTCCGTCTGATGAACAAGTGCCAGTCCGTGGTCGGTTTTCTCCTCACCCCGGTTGTGGAGCGGCCCGATTTGTACCGGCCCAGCATGGAAGAGCTGCTACAATTGGTGAAGGATGGCCGGTTGAAGCTGCAGATTGGCGGCGTTTTTCCGTTGGAACAGGCGGCGGAGGTGCACCGGATGCTGGAAGGCAGGCAGACGACGGGCAAGCTGGTGTTGATACCGTGAACGCGTGACATGATGGGATCAGGTGAAGGTTGAGTTTGAGACAATCAAAAAAATCCTGGACTCAACCAATTGCAGAGATCGTCCGTTTACTCGAATGGAGTAACGGACGTTTTTTGTACGAAAAGAGGAGACATGATGTTAGAATGATGGTAACAGTTGCGAAAAAGTTATAATGAGATGATGAGGGAGGTATTGAATCATGAGTGTCACTATTGAGGAATTGGAACATTTGCTGAGACATTTAAACGACAAGAATAAACTGGTTGCAAAGAGTTTTTTGTCCTGGCTTGTAGAAAAACAGTTCGATGATGAGGATGACATGTTGACTCCGGATGATATAGAAGCCATTGAACAGGCCAGAAAGGAACTGAATAACGGGGAGACCAAGTCATTGGAGGACTTAAAGCGTGAACTCCAATTATAATATTCGATTTACAAAGCAAGCAAGTAAAGCGCTAGGTAAATTAGACAAAACAACAGCTAAAAGAATCATTCAAGCGATTGAATCTTTGAGTTATGATCCCTATCATCATTCGCAGACCAAGAAGATGAAGGGGTATGAGGGGCATTTTTTTCGTTTGAGGGTCGGAAATTTCAGGATAATATATGAGGCGATAGAAAATCGGCATTTAATTGTTGTTGTAAAAATTGGTTCCCGCGGCGATGTTTACAAATAAAAAACTTGACTTAGCCTTTTACTTACAGTTGTTATGAACTTATCCTGCTACAAAATGACTTTCGTTAAGGACTTTCTAAATTCGGACGTAGGTGTTCTGGTGACGTTCGCGTCATTTCTTGCAATAAATTGGAACCAGGTTAAACCATTGCGAACCTGGCAGCTAGTTCATTGATTTTGCCTATGAGACTAGTTTTTTGGCGAGTTCCTCCATGCAGAAGCATTGGATGATTCGAAGGGCCGTTATACGCGTAGTCCCAATCGCTGTCCATCAAATACGTTGAAGTGTTCTTTGATGAGAGTGAGGATATGCTGGATCTGATCAGCTGAGAAAGTGTCATTTTCTTGACAAAACCAGTGTGAACATTGCCAGCGTACCAGTGCGTTTTTATATTAAAATGGAAGAAAACTCGAATGTGAGGAAAGCCTCAAGGTTATCGTCGCAAGGTATTCAAACAGAATTTGCTGACAGAGGAGGGTGTGGCATGAAAAGTAGGGGCTTGGCTTTGGCAAAGGGCTATTTGGTGATGAGTGCGGTATTGGCTGTCCTGATTCTCGCCACTGGTTGCTCATCCGGGCAGAATGAGGATCATCAGTTGTCGCTTCAGCCGACGGTTCCCGTGGAAGTGGAAGTGCTGACGGAACCGGAGACGCTGAAGGTTGGCACGCCCGTCCAGATCATGGCCAAGGTGACGCAGGGCGAGGAACCGGTGGAAGATGCGGACAAGGTGATGTTTGAGTTATGGCGGGAAGGACAGGCAGATGATCAGCATCAGAAGATGAATGGGGAGAATCGGGGTGACGGGATCTATGCCATCCCCTATACCTTTGAGGAGCCAGGCACCTATTATGTGATCCCCCATACGGATGCGCGGGGGATGCACACGATGCCGACGGCCACGCTGACCGTCAGCGAGTAGAGCACACACAAGATAAAATCAGATGAATGGTCGGAGGGCTTGTTCGGGAGGGGCAAGCCTCTTTTTGATCACGACAGCCAAACCTTTGGTATAATCGTGACATGTAAAAAATGCGATCGTGACAGGTCATGCAGTACTGAGCACATACGTTTGGGCTGTTCAAATGCTTGCTTCAGTGAGGCGATCTGGATGAAGCAGTTATTGTGGGGGTATTCCGATAAACAGCGCGGGATTCCGGGGCTCGCCATGCGGGAAAATGAGGCGCATCCTACCATCCGCACACGGCTCAGCTTTACAGGCGGCAGCCGTATCCTCTACGGGCCATCTCTGGCCCTGAGCCGGTTGCTGGCCGGCGAGGTGGCTGTCGGTACAGTGCAACAAGGGGGAGATCGCCTGTACATCTGGGAAGCCCGGGATAACCTTGGGGCAGGTATGCCTACGGCGGTTATGCCTGCAGATCCATCGACGGACAAGCTGGTGGATAACGATGCAACCCCCGATTCCGGGAGGAGGTTTGTCGGGATATTTCACCCAGTCCAGCGCCGGCTGTTCTGGGGCGTATATCCGTCGTCAAACGATTTCCCATCGGGCCAATCAACGACTGATCATTTTCACGACGCAAACGGTGCAGCGTTGGGGCGATCCCATGGGCGGATTCTTTCCCAAGAGCTGGTGTCGGAAACGATGGAACCGCATTGGTCGATCTATGTGGGGGCGCTGCTGCTGGCTTATGAGGACGGGAAAAATCCGGATGTCTCGGAAATATGGCCGCTTTTGCAGGAGGAATGGCGGGAACGGGGGTGCCTGGGAGAGACCGCAGCGGGGCGGGAGGCGCTTTTTTTGGTCAATGCCTTTCTCTGGCAAAACCGCTTTTTCTATATCCAGGATACCACCCAGGTGGAGCCGCTGCCGGCGTCACTTCCCCGGAACGTTCGCGATCTGTCAGAGGAGCTGGCGGGGAAAAAGGTGCGTTTTTCCTGGATGGCGAAAGAAAGGCGTCCCGCGGACGAATATGCAACCGACGGCTCTGTTTCGGCGGTTGTCAGGAGTCCAGAGTCGGCGCTGATGGATGGCCGTTATGCGTTGCCGGGGACACAAGAATGGCCGGATGAGGCGCGCGCCTTGATCCCTTGCTTTCAGCCGGAGGAAGTGCGATTGCCGTCCTTTGTCCTGGAACTGGCCAGAATGATCCGCGAGACCAGCGGCAGCCGGCGGCCGCTGCGCAATTTGCTGTTTTACGGACCGCCAGGCAGCGGAAAGTCGACACTGGCGCAGGCTCTGGCGCAGCTTTTGAACCTTCCTTATTATTACGTCAACCTGTCGCTGAATGCGGAAGAGGAAGTGTTGCTGGGAAAATTTGTCCCCACCGAGGTGGAGGGCCGCTTCCGCTTTGAGGAACCTCCTTTCGTCCAGGCGTTTCGCCACGGAGGGCTGGTGGAGCTGATGGAACTGAATTTTGCCCGGCCTGGCGTGTTGGGCGCGGCTCACAGCGCATTGGAGACGCCGTACCGCCTGACCCTGGCCAACGGTGAGGTGGTGCAGCGCCATCCCAACTGCGTCGTGGTGGCGACGATGAACCTGGAGATGGTCGGAACGCAGCGGCTGAACGAGGCGCTGAAATCCCGCTTTCAGCGCAAGGTGTATGTGGAGCCGCTGCCGCTTGAGGAGCTGGTGGAGATCGTGGCGCAAGCCAGCGGGTTGTCCGATCGGGAGATGATCCGCCGGATGGCCGGTGTGGTGGAAAAAATGCAGCGCCGGGTGGAGCAGGAAGGGCTGTCTGGACAAGTGGGGACGCGGGAGTTGATCGAATGGGCGCAGGATGTTCGTTTTACCGGGGATCCGGTGCTTTCCGCCTGGCACACCATCCTTCCGGCCGCCGCCATGGAGCACCGGGATATCCAGGAGGAATTGTCGCAGGTGCTCGTGGAAAACGTGTTCGGTTTTGCGGGTGATGGGCGTGAATGAGCGGCATTTCCTGCTGTCGGAAGCCTACCGCCAGTATCTGGAACGGGTGGTCCGGACAGTCAGCGGAGAATATGATCTGCAGGTGGTGTTTTCCGATCAGATCCAGACGGACGGGCGGGTGATCCAGATTGACCCCCTGTCTCCTTTGCTCGCCAGCTTGCCCACCCTGGAGCAGAAAACGCTGGCCATCCTGGGCCAGTTGGCTCACGAATACTTCCACATTGCATACACCGATTTTCGCGCCTTCCGGCTGCTGCCCGCCAAGATGCGGGAGGAGACACCGTTTCGCCGCGAGATGGCTTACCGTCTATTGAATATCATTGAGGATGCCGCGGTGGAAAGGGAAGGGTGCGAGGCGTACCGGGGATTGTTCCGGCGGGCGGTATTTTTCAGCAATCATGTGGCTTTTTCGCAGATGCCGGCGATTGACGAGATGCAGCGGCGGGGCGCGCCCGCTTTTCAGGTGCTGTCCCAGGCGACGCTGATGCAGGCGATATTGGGCCGGGTGAAAGGTCACTGGCGGGACGAACAGCTGGCCGCGGTTTTTGCAAAGGCGTTGCCCATTTTGGCAAGAGGAAGGGAAGAAGCCGACACGATGGCCCGCTTGCGCCATGCGGAGGCGCTGTACCGGCTCTATTTGCCCTGGATTGAAGAGATGGAACGGTTGGGCGCGCTGAACGATCCGTCCTTCCAATATGCCAAACCTGTCTGGCGCTATGAACGCGATCCTGGAAAGAGGCGCGTCGAAAAGAGCGACGTTGCGAAGAGCAGGGGGGATGCGGGGGGAGACCGGATCGCGACAAGCATGCCTGTGGAAGGCTGGCGTGTTGAGACGAGCCGTCCCGAGAAACCAGGAGCCTCGAAGAGCGGAGCAGGTGACTGGCGTTGGGATGAGGATTTGGGGCATCCTTTCGTTTCCGTTTCCGAGACAAGGCAGCCGGATCGAGGATTTGAGCGGGAAGAACGCAAGGCGGCTTTTCGTCAGCAAAGCGATCAGGACTTGGGCGATCCGAAGGGCGGGTTTGTTCCCCGGTTAAAGTGGTTTCGCCTGGGACGGCGCAAACGGAAGGCTTCGGCGGAGGCGCGTCATCTCGTGGATGCGGAGAAGGCGCGCCGGGTGGGCGCGGGAGAAGAAGCGGAGGAAGGAGTGCCAGCACCAGCTCAGACGGAGATGCGCGCACAGCCACGGAAACAGGCCCAGCTGCGGAAACAGTCCCAACCGCGGATAGAGGGACAGGCGTCGCCGCAGGATCATGCGGCTTCGGGGCAATCCTCCATCGAGCCCGATGATGCGACCGATCCGATGTGGGAGCCGGTGCTCCAAGATTTGGCCAAAGCGCTGCTCTCTGTCCATGCCGCGGCGCGGCAGGAGCAGGAGACGAAGGAAATCTTACGATCTTTTGCCAGGGATGTCACCTGCCGAGGGGAACGCCTGGCGACTGGCGTGCACCAGGGGATACGGCTTTTTGCGAACCGGGATTTCGAACTAGGGCAGGAAGAATTGGCGCGCTTTGCACAACTTGAAGCGGAGACGCGCTGGCTAGCGCAGAGCATGGTCCGTCAGTGGCGGCACTGGCTGATGGGTGGGCAACCGGTGCGGGAGACGGGACTTTACAGCGGAAAGCTGGATGAGCGGCGATTATGGCGAAGGGATACACGGCTGTTTTACAAGCGGTCGGAAGATCAGACCGCTAATGACCTGGCCATTTTGGTCTTGGTGGATGAATCTGGTTCCATGAAAGAATCGGCGCGCTGGCATCATGCGCAGCGGGCTTGCCTCGTGCTGGAAGCAGTGTGCCGGGCGTGCCGGCTCCCCTTGGCGGTGATCGGGCACCTGGCCGTTTACGGGCAGCCCCGGGTGGAGCACCACCATTACCTGGACTTTGGTCCCCGGCCTGCCAGCCAGCGGCAGCGCCTCGTGTTGATCGGCCCCAAGGAAAACACACGGGAAGGGTTGTCCCTAAGATATGCGGGGGAATACATCCGGCAGGCCAGACAGACAGGGTGGCTGGGGGATCCGGACCGGGTCAGACCGCTCATCCTCTCTTTTTCAGACGGTCAGCCGGTTCACGATGTGGCGGGATGGACATTGAAAGGTGCGGCGGCTCAGGAAGACGCGCGGGCCGCCGTCCGTGAATTGGAAAAGGACGGGATTCACGTGATTGGGGTGGCGATTGGCGAGGAGCCATCGGCGGTTGGTGGAGTTTATCCGCACGCGCTGGAAGTGCGCAGGGTGGAAGACCTGCCGCAGCGGCTGATCCGCAAATTGCGGCAATGGACGGAAACGCTGCATGGTACGTGATCGGCTCCTCCGATACATGAAAAAAGGCCGCATACAAAATTACATCACCAGGATGAGAAAAAGGCTATGGAAAGACCACGCGAGTTGCGCGAAGACGCTGGCGGCGTGAAGAAAGAATAGCGGTCCGATGCGGCGAAGAAGGAAGGAGGATGTGGCAGAGAAAAATGGCAGAGGAATTCGCGTTTGCCTTTCAGGGTGATGAAGAGGCGGCGGCGCAGTTTTTACAGGAGCACGGGGCTGGAACCGGCTTGCATTTATCCGGTCGGTCCGGGCTGTGGCGTCTGCGAGAGGGGCTGGAACAAGGAGCTTACGCGGCGGATGTCTGGAGTCAGCTGCGCCTGTTTGGGGAGACGAAGTGGCTCGCGCCTGAGAAATTGTGGGAAGCTCTGGTGGCCCACGATGTTGGCGACCAGCAGGTGTTTCAGTGGCTGGGCGTGAGCGTCCTGCAACAGCTGCCCGCTGCTGCCCGCCAGCCGTATGACCGTCACCCGCCGGTGTCTCTTTCGCTCGAGGTGGACCCGCAGGTTTCCTTGGCAGAAGTCATGCAGGTGTGGCGGGGACATCCCTTATATGCCCAGGGGAAGGATTGGATGCACATGCGCCCTTGGGGACGGGGGCACGGCTTGATTGTTGAGGCCTACGTCTTTTCACCGCCGGCTGATGCGGAGGTGTTTTTCATTCAGATACGGGATTTGGCCCGCCTGGTGACGCTTCGCACAGACCGTTGGGGCTTGCGTTCGGTTCGCGCCTGGCTGCCGCTGTCCGCCTGCCATGCCTTGATGCGACAAATCCAGATGGCGTCCTAATGGCATATCATGGCGCGGAATTTACTTTTCGTTTTTCAAAAACCATGCTATGATGGGGCTAAGTGAGCGCTTAGAAATTCTGATTGGAAAACTTGGTATTTGTTTCTAACAGGCGTGAACCATATCCGGCCCAGAGGTGATGGTCGTTGGCCAAATTCCGGGACCCCGTACACAATTTTATCTCCTTTGAAAAGCAAGCGGATCGCCTGCTCCTGGATCTGATTCACACGAAAGAATTTCAGCGGCTTCGCCACATCCGGCAGTTGGGGCTGAGCATGTATACGTATCCGGGCGCTGAACATTCGCGTTTTACCCACTCCTTGGGGGTGGCCCACCTGATGAAGCGGTTTCTCCATCATTTGATGGATGCGGAACACACCAGCCCGGCATGGATCGCGGAACTGCGCGAACACCAGGAGGTGGCGGAAGTGGCCGCTTTGCTTCACGACATCGGGCATGGGCCTTTTTCCCACGCGCTGGAGCGGCTGACCAAGGAGCGTCATGAACAGTGGACGATCCGGATTTTGCTGGGAAATACGGAGGTACGTCAGGTGCTGGAGGCGCATCGAAAGGGGATTGCGCAAGAAGTGGCCGAGGTGATCCGGCGCACCCATCCTTCGCGGCTGGTGGTCAAACTGCTATCCAGTCAGTTGGATGTGGACCGCATGGACTATTTGTTGCGCGATTCCTTGATGACCGGTGCCAAGTATGGGATGTTTGACCTGGAATGGCTGATTCACACGCTCCGCATCGGGGTGGTCAACGACCAGCCGGAAGTGGGCCTGGACCTGAAGAAAGGCATCAGCGTGGCGGAAGATTTTGTGATGGCCCGTTACTATATGTACCTGCACGTCTACTTGCATAAAACGACGCGGAGCGCCGACTTGATGATGGACAAGATTTTTGAACGGGCGCTTGAATTGCAGCGGGACGACCCGTCCTTCAGAATGCCGGAAGAGTTGTTTCGCCTCCTTTACCATCGGGAGGGCGAGGAGGGACTGGCCAACTATTTGCGGTTGACGGATCACACCATCTGGTACACGCTGGTTCAATGGAGCCAGTCCTCCGACCCGATTCTCTCCACGTTATGCACCAATCTGCTCAATCGGCGCTTATACAAGCCGATTGATCTGGATGATAAGGATCCGCTGGCGCTCATGGATGTTTTGGGAGAGGCGCTCGCAGGGGAGGGGGCGGATTGGCCCATGAAATATCTCGTTTTGGAGGATGAGGCCAGCAGCAGTCCCTATACCGATCCCTATTTGCTGGAAGAAGGGAGTTTGACGGCAGAGGAGGAGCGGGAGGAAATCGGGGAAGCGGAGGCTTCCGAAAACATTTACCTCTTCGACGAACAGGGACGGGAGCATGAATTGTCACGCACGTCTCCTTTGATCCGTGCGATCCGCAATCAGCGGACGGCGCTAAAGCGGCTTTACGTGCCGGAACCGGTGCGGGAGAAGATTCTCAAGGTTCTTGTCTCATTGAAATAGAGATGGGCATTGCATTGGAATAAAGATGAACATCGGTGAATGGGGTCGGCAGAAGTGATCGATGCTGGGAGAAGCTCTCGATCGATGGATGCCGGTCAAGGATGATGTGAGGACCGGATGATTGGACTCGGCTGTTTGTGGGAACGGAGGCATTAGGATGTTTGAGAAGACCTACCGCGTGCTGTCGCTGGTTGCCGCGCTCGGCGTGGTGCATGGACGGAAAAAATTGCAAAAGATCACCTTTTTGTTGCAGCACTGGGGCACCGATCTGATGTCCCGCTTCAGCTATCATTTTTACGGTCCTTATTCGGCTGATCTGCAGGCTTCTGTCAGGGATCTGGTGGACAGGGAATTGTTGCAGGAAGCGCGGGAGCAGGGGAGCTACGTGTACCATATTACCGAGAAAGGGCGGGACTTTATCCGCAAATGGGAGGGGCGATTTGGTGGAGAACCCCCGTTTGTGGTCCCGAGGGAGCGCCTGCAAAGGCTGCAGGAGCAAAGCGCTCCTTTCTTGGAACTGCTCAGCACATATGCTTTTTTGTTGGAGACCGGAGACGGCCCGGCGGAAGCGCGCGCGAAAGCCCTGCGTCTCAAACCGCACCTGGGCCAGTTCATGGATGAGGTGATCCGGTTTTACGATCGGGTCGGTTCATGGCGAAGGGATTAATGGTTTGCTCATTCAGGGTTCGACCATCAATGGTTGGCTCGGGAATGGCTTGTTTGTGCGCCTGCTCTAAACCTTCGGGAAGGGGGATGGAGGATGAGGTTGGATTTGCGCAGGATGCTGAAGGAGCGCCTGCTGGTCGGAGACGGCGCGATGGGGACCTATTTATATCAGTTGGGGGTGCCGGTGGGCTCCTGTCTGGAAGAGTTGAACATCACCCGCCCGGAGTTGGTGGAGCGGGCGCACCGGGATTATCTCTTGGCCGGCGCTCATTTGTTGGAGACCAATACATTCGCCGCCAACCGGGAGCGGTTGGCCAGACACGGCTTGGCTGAGAAAGTCTTGGAAGTGAACCAGGCGGCGGTGGAACGCGCGCGGCAAGCGGTAAAACAGGTCAAGGCCGGATGGCGGGATGAGAAAAACGAACGCCCCGTGTTTGTGCTGGGGGCGTTGGGCGGCATCCGCGGCGGCAAACGCAGCGGGTTGTCGGACTATGGATTGGAAGAAGTTTACAAGGAACAAATGGCCGCGCTGCTGGAAGCCGGCGTGGACGGGCTGATGCTGGAGACGTTTGTCGAGATGGCGGAGCTGCGGCTTGCCGTAAAGGTGGCCCGCAAGCTGGATGACGCGATTTCGGTTTTCGCCCAGCTCTCGGTCAAGGAAAGCGGCCGCACCGAGGAAGGGCTGACCCTCTCAGAGTCGCTCGCCATGCTGCGCGACGAGGGGGCCGATGTGGTGGGGCTGAACTGTTACAGCGGTCCCTACACGATGATCCGCCTGCTGGAACAGACGGCTTTTCCACAGGATCTTCTCCTGTCCGTTTATCCGAATGCGGGGTTGCCTGAATATCAGGACGGACAGTTCATTTATCCCTCTTCGGCCGCCTATTTTGCCGAGCGGGCGCTGGACCTGTGGCGCCTGGGTGTCCGCGTCATCGGCGGCTGCTGTGGCACCACGCCGGAACATATTGCCGCGATTTCCCGGGTGCTGGCGGAACGCGCCCTGCAACCGGTAGCACGTCAGACGGCCCAAGTGTCTGAGGAGGAACGGATGGCGAAAACGGACATCGACGGGCTCAGTCGCTCTTTGGCGCGCGACTCGCTCCCCATCATCAACGATTGGAGCGACGCCAATCCCCTGGATGATCCAACTTCTGACAGCATCTCGCAACGGCATGCGGCGGGTTTGTCTTTTTCCCCGACTTTGCCCGAACTGGCCCGGCAGCGCCATGCCTTGATTGTGGAGCTGGATCCGCCGCGCGACTTGGACATTAGCCGCTTTATGGAGGGGGCGGCCGCGTTGAAAGAGGCGGGGATCGACGCGCTGACGATGGCGGACAACTCGCTGGCGATGACCCGGATGAGCAATATGGCGCTGGGCGCGATCGTCAAGGAGCGGCTTGGGACTCGGCCGCTGTTGCACATTGCCTGCCGCGATCGCAACTGGATCGGGCAGCAATCCCACCTGATGGGCCTGCACGCGTTGGGCATCGATCACGTGCTGGCAGTGACAGGGGATCCGACGCGGCACGGGGACCTTCCAGGAGCCGCATCGGTGTACGACGGCAATTCGTTCGATTTGATTCGGATGATCAAACAGTTGAACGCGGGACTGGCCTTTTCCGGTCAGCCGTTGAAATATCGCGCCCGCTTTACGGTGGCGGCGGCCTTCAACCCCAACGTCCGCAACCTGGACAAGGCGATGGAACGGCTGGAGAGGAAGGTGGCTTGTGGCGCCGATTTTATCATGACCCAGCCGATCTACGATCCGGTTTTGTTTGAGCGACTGTACGAACGGACGAGACATCTGCCGGTTCCGATCTTTGTCGGGATTATGCCGCTGGTGAGCTACCGTAACGCGCTTTTTCTGCACAATGAGGTGCCGGGTATTCAGTTGCCGGAAACCGTGTTGGAACGCATGTCCCGCTTTGAGGGGGAGGCTGCGCGTCAGCAAGGGGTGGAAATCGCGATGGAATTGCTGGACGTGGCGATGACATATTTCAACGGCATCTACCTGATGACCCCGTTTTTGCGATACGAAATGACGGTCGAGCTGGCGCGGCACGTTTGGCGGCGCTCGCGACAGATGGCGATGGATGGACGGGCATCCATGGGATAGATGATTTGGATGGGATTGTAGCAAGCCCGCCGAGAGGAAGGAGTTGGAGTGGATGGAGAGAGCGCCATGGCATATCCAAGACAATGGTTCCGGCGTGATGCCTGAGAGAGAGGTGTTAGAGGGTGAAACAACCCCTGATCGAGAACTGCCTATGGGGGAAGTCCCCCAGCGTGAGTTGGCTAAGCCAGCGGATGTACAGCGAGGGACGCTGGATCGGGTAGCCGCTGAGCGGGAAAAAATGCTGCGGCAGGCGATGGCGCAGCGGATTTTGGTGCTGGACGGGGCGATGGGGACGATGATCCAGCAAGCCGATCTGCGCGCGGAGGACTTCGGTGGCGAAGCCTATGAAGGCTGCAACGAGATCCTGGTGCTCACCGCCCCGGAGGTGATTCGCCGGATTCACGAGGCTTACCTGGAGGCCGGGGCTGACATCATCGAAACCAATACGTTCGGCGCCACCCGTGTCGTCTTGGCCGAGTACGGGTTGCAGGAGCGGGCCTGCGAGATCAACGTGGCGGCCGCCCGTCTGGCCCGCGCGGCCGCCGATGCCTGGAGCAGCCCGGAGAAGCCCCGTTTTGTCGCGGGGTCGATGGGTCCGACGACGAAGACGCTTTCGGTGACCGGCGGGATTACCTTTGAAGAGCTGGTGGCCGCCTATCGTGAGCAGGCCTTGGGCCTGATGGCAGGCGGCGTGGATCTGTTGCTTGTGGAGACCTCGCAGGATACCTTGAATGTCAAGGCAGCGGGGTTGGGAATTCAGGAGGCGTTTCAGGAGGCGGGCCGCCGCGTGCCCGTCATGATCTCCGGGACCATTGAGCCGATGGGCACCACCCTGGCCGGACAGAACATCGAGGCCTTTTACCTCTCCATTGAACACCTGCAGCCGATTGCCGTGGGTCTCAACTGCGCCACCGGCCCGGAATTCATGCGGGATCACCTGCGCGCGCTCTCTTCCCTGGCCAACTGTGCCGTCAGCTGTTACCCCAACGCTGGGATGCCGGATGAGGATGGTCATTATCACGAGTCACCACAGGCTTTGGCCAGCAAACTGGCCGCTTTTGCCAGACAGGGCTGGCTGAATATCGCGGGCGGCTGCTGCGGGACCACGCCGGAACACATCCGCGCGTTGGCGCAGGCCTTGGACGGGATTCGGCCACGCCGTCCCGCCGAACCTCACGATCATGCGGTGGCGGGGATTGAACCGCTTTTCCTCGAGCCGGACAGCCGCCCTCTGTTGGTCGGCGAGCGGACCAACGTGATCGGCTCGCGGAAATTTCGCCAACTGATTGCGGAGGGCAAATATGAGGAGGCGTCCGAGATTGCCCGTGCCCAAGTGAAAAAGGGGGCGCATGTGATCGATGTCTGCCTGGCCGATCCGGACCGCGATGAGCTGGCCGACATGGTGAACTTTCTCTCGTTTGCCGTCAAGAAAGTCAAGGCGCCATTGATGATCGACTCTACCGATCCCGCCGTTGTCGAGGCTGCTCTGAAAATGTGTCAGGGAAAAGCCATCATCAACTCGATCAATCTGGAGGACGGGGAAAAGCGGTTTGCAGAAATGGCGCCGCTGATCCACCGCTATGGGGCGGCGGTGGTGGTGGGGACGATCGATGAGGAAGGGATGGCCGTGACACGGCAGCGGAAGCTGGAGGTGGCCCGGCGCTCTTACGATCTGCTGGTCCACCGCTACGGCATTCCGGCGCGGGACATCATCTTCGATCCCTTGGTCTTTCCGGTGGGTACGGGGGACGAGGCTTATCTCGGTTCGGCGCTGGAGACGGTAGAGGGGATTCGATTGATCAAGGAAGCGTTGCCGGAGTGCCAGACCATTCTCGGGATCAGCAACGTCTCTTTCGGCTTGCCGCCGGCCGGCCGGGAAGTGCTCAATGCGGTGTTCCTCTACCATTGCACCAAGGCGGGTTTGGATTACGCCATCGTGAACACGGAAAAGCTGGAGCGATTTGCCGCCATCCCCACGGAGGAACGGGAGATGGCGGAGGAATTGCTGTTCCGCACGAGCGACGAGGCGCTGGCGCGTTTTACCGACTTTTACCGCCAGAAGAAAGTGGTCAAGCAGGTGGAAGTCTCAACGCTCGGCCTGGAGGAACGGCTGGCCCGCTACGTGGTGGAAGGGACCAAAGAGGGGTTGTACCCTGATCTCGACGAGGCGCTAGCCAAGTATGACGATCCGCTGGCGATCATCAACGGGCCGCTGATGGCGGGAATGGACGAGGTGGGCCGCCTGTTCGGGGAGAATCAGTTGATTGTGGCCGAGGTGCTGCAAAGCGCCGAGGTGATGAAGGCGGCCGTGGCCTATCTGGAACCGCACATGGAAAAAGCGGAGACGGCCGTCAAAGGGAAGATCCTGCTTGCCACGGTCAAAGGGGATGTCCATGACATCGGCAAAAACTTGGTGGAGATCATCCTCAGCAACAACGGTTATCAGGTGATCAACCTGGGGATCAAGGTGGCGCCGGAGCAATTGATCGAGGCATACCACCGGGAGAAACCGGATGCCATCGGTCTTTCCGGCTTGCTCGTCAAGTCGGCCCAACAAATGGTGGTGACGGCACAGGATTTGAAGGCTGCCGGCGTTGATGTCCCGATTCTTGTCGGCGGCGCCGCGTTGACGAAAAAATTTACCGAGACGCGCATCGCGCCCCAGTATGACGGCCTGGTGCTGTACGCCAAGGATGCGATGGAAGGGTTGGAATTGGCAAACCAGCTGAGCGACGCAGAGAAGCGACAGCGTCTGGTGGCGGCGCTGCAGGAAGCCAAGCTGCGTCAGTCTCGGGAGACGGAGGAGGGAACTGGAAAGAGCGGGCAACAGGACAGGCGGCGGAGGCAGTCTGCCATTTCCCGCGCCCATGCCGTTCTGACGGTTCCCGACTACGAACGGCACATTTTGCGGAACTATCCGATCGATCATCTGGTGCCCTATCTGAACTGGCGGATGCTGCTCGGCAAACACCTGGGCCTTCGCGGTCCGGTGGAGCGCCTGCTGGCGGAAGGGGACAGCCGCGCCTTGGAGTTGAAGGGCGTGGTGGATGAACTGATCACGGAAGGAAAACGGGAAGGCTTTTTGCGTTCCCACGGGATGTACCGCTACTTCCCGGCGCAAGCCGACGGGAACGACATCCTGATCTATGATCCCAATGATACCAGCCGGGTCATCGAGCGGTTCAGCTTCCCCCGGCAGGAGGTGGAACCCTACCTATGCCTCGCCGATTTCCTGAAGCCGGTGGACAGCGGCGAGATGGACAATCTGGCGCTGATGGTGGTCACGGCTGGAGAAGGTATTCAGGAGCGGGCGCAGCGATGGAAGGAAGAGGGCGAATACTTGCGTTCCTATGCGTTGCAGGCGCTGGCGTTGGAGCTGGCAGAGGCCTTTGCCGAGCGGCTGCATCAAATCCTGCGGGACAACTGGGGCATCCCCGACCCGCTGGAAATGACGATGCAGGAGCGGTTTGCCGCCAGATACCAGGGGATTCGGGTTTCTTTCGGATATCCAGCCTGTCCGGATTTAGAGGATCAGGCGAAGTTGTTCAGTTTGCTCCAGCCGGATGCGATTGGCGTCCGGCTGACGGAAGGGTTTATGATGGAGCCGGAAGCTTCAGTCTCGGCGATGGTCTTCGCACATCCCGAAGCGCAGTATTTCAATGTGGAGAAAAAAGCGCGGGCGTGAGGATAAAGCGCCAGAGAATAGTTTGTGTTGTAACATAAAGACACGCGCCTTTCTGTTTGGGATGGTAGATTTCGGGTAATTCCATTTTACCAAGCAGAAAGGTGCTTTTTAGTCAATCACACAAATTTTTATTCAAAATTCAAACATTCCCTGAAGAACAAGGGTTTTACTCGATTTTTTAGGTTCGAAAGTTGAGTTAAAAATTCCCCAAAAAAATCGCCCTCAATTCCCCACAAAAATCGGTTCCAGTTTCCCCATTTTCATCGGAATAAAATTTCCCAGACATATGTTCTCCTAGTCGTTGTTTTCTTGATGCAGCGCGTGGGTGATTCCGGCCATGTTGACAGTGCCTCCAGACGCCTGCGATTGTCCAAAGTCCGACGTACGGCCGGGTACGGAGTAGGAAATTGGCATTCCGAGATGTGGCAGTCATTGGTGACCTTCCGCATCCCGCAGTATGCAAGGACATAAGACGATGATGGTAACGCATGCAGATTAACCTCGGCGAAACGATCCACAGGGCGCTGCCGTGTTGTTCCATGTACCCGTACATTGGCCACGGTGTCTCGCCATTGTGCTGCCTGGCGATTGAGATCATCCAAGTCACAAAACGCCACGGACTAAAAAATTTTCCAAATGTATCCAATGGGGCGCTCGATCTTGCCCTTGGTCCGGCTGCGATTGGGCTTGCAAGCTCTTGGAACAAAGTCTGACAATATCACAGAACGACAACATCATGAACAAATTTTGTTGACTTCAAATTTTTTTCCGATTACAATCGTAAGAGGTATTACCACTTACCATTAGTCAGGATTGAAGTCTTGTGCTTAGGAGAGGATGATTTGAGAGGAGAGACGTGAGATGCGTATTGTCGTTTCGGAAATGATGTGGCCGGAAGGTCTCCACATCTTGGAAAAGTCATTTGATGTGATTTATAATCCGAATTTTTGGTCACAACTGAAAGTGTTACGAAGTGCGGTTGCCGATGCAGACGCGCTCATTGTACGAAATCAAACCCGAGTAGATCGATCTTTGTTGGTGCATGCATCCAAACTGAAGGTGATCGGCCGTTTAGGTGTTGGCTTGGACAATATTGACCTCCAAACTGTGACGGAACGGAACATTGCGTTGGTGTACGCGAAAAACGCCAATGCGGTTTCGGTGGCAGAATATGTCATCCACGCGTTGCTGACTGTCATTCGTCCTTTGGAACAAGCCGACCAATCGGTACGCCAAGGCAAATGGGAACGTCGACGCTTTACCGGAGGCGAACTGTACGGCAAAACGCTCGGTTTGATCGGCCTGGGAGAGATTGCCCGGCGTGTGGCTGTTCGCGCAAAAGCATTCGGAATGCATGTTTTGGGGACGGATCCGTTTGTAACAGTTTATGACTATCCGGTTACGGAACTGGGCATTCAATTGGTTTCGTTGGATAAGTTGTTGACTCGAGCGGATTTTGTCAGTGTACATGTGCCGTTAACGGAAAAAACCAGGCGGCTCATTGATGCCCAGGCATTGTCACGGATGAAATCTCATGCCTGGTTAGTCAATACGTCCCGCGGCGAAATCGTTGACGAGCGTGCGTTGGACTTGGCCTTACGAGAGAGAGTGATACAGGGGGCAGTGTTGGATGTGTTGAGCCAAGAACCTCCTTCTGCGGATCATCCTTTGTTTCAGCACCCGAACGTATTGTTGACACCTCATATCGCCGGTTTGACCCAAGAGTCCCAAATCCGTATTTCCGTCATGGTGGCCGAAGAAGTGAAGAATGTGTTGGAAGGACGTCCTTCACTCTGTGTGGTGAATCGTTTATGAGTCTGAACATGTACAACGCGGCAGATTTAAAGCGTTTTTGCAAAGATGTCCTGATCCAGGAAGGCATGGAGGCGGGTGATGCAACGATTGTTGCCGATGCCCTTGTCCAGTCAGATCTGGAAGATGCTCCCAGTCACGGCATCAGCCGGTTGCCTCTTTATGTGTCATTGCTTAAGGAAGGGCGGATCAACCCAAGGCCCAAGATTACCATTCTCGAGCAAGGCGCCGTGTTGAAAGTGGACGGGGATCACGGGGCTGGACAAGTAGTGGCCACACGGGCGTTAGAGAAAGGCATGGACACGGTCAAGGCAACGGGCATTGCTGGTATCTCCATCTTCCGCAGCAACCATTTTGGCGCGGCGGCCTATTACTGCCGGAAAGCTTGCGATGCCGGCATGATCCTCATCGCCATGACCAATTCACCGCCTGGTATTCCTCCTTGGGGGGGAGCCCGTCCTTTCTTTGGGACAAATCCCATCGCCTTCGGATTTCCTGTGCAGGAAGGACCGCCGGTGATTGTCGATCTGTCGACCAGTGTCGTAGCTCGTGGAAAGATCATTTTGGCCGCCAAAAAAGGGGAGGCGATCCCCTTAGGTTGGGCCATTAACCAGGAAGGGATCGAGACTACGGACCCGGAGGAAGCGTTGAAAGGAGCGGTGCTCCCGATGGCGGGAGCAAAAGGCTATGCGTTGGCCATGGCCGTAGAAATTTTGTCCGGCGTGCTGACAGGCGCTGCGTTCGGTCCTCACGTGCAGAATCATTTTCAGCCGAATCTGCCTCCTTCCAATATCGGCCATTTCTTTATTTTGTTGGATGTTCAACAGTGGATGCCGCTGGAAACATACTATTTCCGGTTGCGGCAATTGATTGACGAAATGAAGCGTGTTCCCCGCGCGAAAGGGGTTGATGCCATCCTTTATCCGGGGGAGCGCCGTCATCAGTCGTACGTCACCCAATTGCGTCAAGGCGTGGCGTTGCCGGAGAACGTGATTGCGGAATTGCAGAAGTTGGCCAGCCGGTATGGCATGGAGTTGCCATCGCCGTTCAATCTTTCTCAAACATAAAGGTGTTGAAGACCATGTGGATGATTTTGCTTGGCCTTGGGTTTTTGAGCGGGTTGATTACCGGACTGACCTCGGTTGGGGGCGGGATTGTCACCACTTTTTTGTTGTTATTGCTGCTTCCTGTCTTTGGTTACCAATATCCCATGCAGTCGATTGCGACCATTACCACTTTCCATTCGATTGCTTCTTTGATTTCGGGTGTTTTTTATTACTATCGAAAAAAGTTGATTGACAAAAATTTGGTCATCTATTTTGGCGTTCCTTCGATTGCAACCAGTTACATGGCTTCCTTGATCGCCAATCAATTGAGTGAGCAACTGTTGAGGGGAATTTTTGCTGCTTTGGCCATCGTGGCGGCCGTCACGATGTTTTTTCCCAACAAAGAACGCTCTAACGACGAAAAATTCAAAAAAGAATTGTCGGTTTTATTAAGCCTGGGTGTCGGTTTTATCGGCGGAATCATGGGAGTGGCCGCCGGCTTTTTGTACATTCCAATCTTTTTGTACATTTTTCGCACGCCGATCCGTGTCGCTGTCGGCAGTGGCATGTTGGTCGGGCTGTTGCTGGCGTTGGGAACGCTTTTGGGAAAAATCGGTACCGCGTATTTCGTTTATGACGTGGCACTCATTTTAGTTGTCGGCGCGATTGCCGGGGCGCAATTAGGCGGACGGATCGGTGCGATGATCAGTAACGTCTGGTTGAAACGGGTGATGGCCACCGTGATTTGCGTCATCTCGTTGAAGTTGTTGTCCGAATTTGTCGGTGAATACTTATTTTCCTTTTTATCAATGTGACGAATTTAGGGAGGCTGCGATGAATGGCAGACATAGAACTCAAAACATCTGAGCGATCCAATGCAAAGCCGTCCCCGTCCGTCTCAGGAAGTTTGCTGAATGCCCAACTGCAACGGGCTTATTGGCTCGTCGGGATCGTGCTGACATTGGGCATTGGTGTGACAGCGACATGGATGGCCCGATTGCCCGTTTTTTCATTTATGGGTCCGATGATTTTGGCTATCCTTCTCGGTATGGGCATCCGCAGTCTGCTGCCGGTGACGGCGGTTCTTCAGAACGGATTTTCATTCAGCAGTAAGACGATTTTACGGTTGGGCATCATTTTGCTGGGACTTCGTCTGAATTTTTACCAGATTGCCAGCGCCGGGTTGCCGGTTTTATTCCTCGATGGCCTGGTGATTGTCCTCACCATTGCACTGATGATGTGGTTAGGCACACGGTTGAGATTGGATTCCGTCTTAACGTCGCTGATTTCGGTGGGTACGGCTATTTGCGGTGCCGCTGCCATCGTCGCGGTGGCGCCTGTATTGCGTGCAAAACCAGAGAAAACCGCGCTGGCGGTCGCTTACATTGCCATCGCCGGCACAGTTTTTTCCATTTTCTATAGCGTCTATTTCCATTGGTTTCAACCCGATCCGTATCTTTACGGTGCCATGGTTGGTGCCACTCTGCATGAAGTGGCGCACGTGGTGGCAGCGGGCACGGTTGGCGGCACTGTGAGCGCGGATATGTCGATCCTGGTCAAATTGGGACGGGTGATGCTGCTCTTGCCGGTCGTTTTGTTCTTTTACTGGATTGCCTTTCAGAAAAACATGGGGGAAGCCCGCCATTTTTCCAACAACAAACTTCCGGTGCCATGGTTTATTTTCGGATTTTTGGGAGCATCCGCGTTGCAAACGTTTTTCCCCCTTTCCGATTCGTGGACCCAATGGGGCATCCAATTGAGCACTGTCTTTCTGGCCATGGGGATGTCGGGACTCGGGTTAGGCATCCATTTTTCTGCGCTCAAGCAAAGCGGTGCCAAATTGGCCGTGTTCACACTCTTGGGGTCCATCGGTACGCTCCTCATCGGCATCGGTGCCGTTTTCGTCGGATTAGGTTGAAAACGTCGCATTTTAAATCATGTTGAATTCCAGTGAAAAATCCGGTACTATGAATGTAGAATGGTAAGAGGTAATACCATAACGACCACGATCAAGGAGGAATGGCAGGATGGGAGAAAAAGGGACCTCTCTACAAGTATGGGACGTGCCCGAATCGTTTTACGATGATGTGGTGGAATCATGCAAAACGCTTTACATTGAGTCGTTGAAGGATTTGCCGCCGGATGTGCGTGAAGCGGTAAAAAAAGCATACGAAAAAGAGACGCATGAAGTGGCCAAATCGATTTTAAGCACCATTTTGAAAAACATTACGGTTTCGGATGAGAACAAACTGTTGATTTGCCAGGACACCGGCATTCCCGTTTACTTTGTCAAAATCGGCAGCAGCGTACGATTGGACGGGTATCGATTGGAACAAGCCATTCGCAAAGGGACGGAGCGGGCCACCTTGGAACATCCTTTGCGCAGCAGCATTGTTCACCCCATTACGAGAATCAACAACGGCAACAACCTGGGGTATCGCGTGCCGGTGATTCACTGGGAGTTCGTGGAAGGAGATTCTGTCGAAATCCTCATGTTGCCCAAAGGTTCCGGTTCTGAAAACATGAGTTACATGAAAACGTTAATCCCCGCTGAAGGATTAAAAGGAGTGAAAAAGTTCATTCTCGATTGCGTCTTCGAGTCGGGAGCCAATCCTTGCCCTCCGACCATCGTTGGCGTCGGCATCGGCGGTTCGTCGGATTTGTGCATGGCGTTGGCCAAAAAGGCGACGGCGCGACCCGTTGGACAGCCTAATCCCGATCCCGAAATTGCCAAATTGGAGCAAGAAATGTTGGATGCCATTAACGAATTGGGGATCGGGGCCAATGGTTTGGGTGGAAACAGTACGGCTTTGGCGGTACATATCGAATATGCCCATACGCATATGACCATGAACCCGGTCGCCGTCAACATGATGTGCTGGCCGGCACGGCGGATGAGGGCCGTTTTCAAACCTGGACAAGCCGTCAAAATTTCATATTAAACACAGCAGAAACCGCAGAAGGGAGAGAGCAGGGATGGCGCATTACCATTTAAAAACCCCTTTGACCGATGAAGACATCAAACCATTGAAGATCGGAGATACGGTTACCATCGACGGACACATTTTTGGCATTCGTGACGCCAATTTGATCCGGATCTTCGACAAAGGCATCGAACCGCCGGAAGACTTGATTCCTCAACTGAAAGGATCTGTTTGCATTCATACTGCACCCAACGTAAAAAAGCTGGAAAATGGAAAATATGAAAAAATTTGTATCGGAACCACGACTAGTACCCGGATGGATCGGTTCACCCCTGGGATGATGGCCAAATACGGCATGAAAGCGCTGGTGGGCAAAGGCGGACAGTATCAATTGGGCACTCAAGCCATGAAAGATTATACGGGATGTTATTTCACCATCGTCGGTGGGGCTGCGGCACTGGAAACGACGCAAATTGAGGAAATTGAAGACGTTTGGTGGGAGGATCTGATGCCGGAAGCGATTTGGAAATTTCGTGTCAAAAATTTTGGCCCTCTCATTGTTTCCATTGATGCCCATGGAAACAGCATGTACCAGGACGTGAAGCAAGCGGCCAAAGAGAAAGTGGAGTCCATTTACGAAAAACTGGGCATTAAGTAGCGGCATTAAGTAGCCGGATTCCTTAGGTTGTTCATGGGCCAGCAATCTGGTCTGAGCAGGATGGACCATGCCGGACACTTTTTCATTCTGTTCAGCCCCTTTTTTATCGCGCTCATATTTTGACGGGCGGGGGGATTGGATGCAACGTTTTCGCGTCGTTATCGTCGGTGCCGGGCCGTATGGATTATCCGTCGGCGCTTTTTTGCAGAAACTAAACGTCTCTTATGTCATCGTGGGTAAGCCGATGGAGTTTTGGCAAAGCCACATGCCGAAGAGCATGTTCATCCGCACGAAAATTGAGTATTCCAGTTTTTGTGATCCGTCGGGCCGGTTCACCATTGAACAATATGCGAAAGAAAAGGATGTACCGCTTTCATATCCGATGCCGAGACCGATGTTTGTCGATTACGGAAATTGGTTTATTCAACAATCCGGGATCGCCATCGCTGAATCCCATGTGGCGTGCATCGCAAGAACTGATGATCACTTTTCTGTCGTTTTAGAAAACGGTGAAAGGTTGCAGGCCGAAAGTGTGGTTATCGCTGTCGGCATCATGTATGCCCACTACATGCCCGAACATCTTGCTCCGTTGCCAAAGCGATGGGTATCCCATACGTCAATGCATACCACCTATGCACCTTTTGCTGGCCAACATGTCGCGGTTTTGGGCGGCGGGCAAAGCGCGTGGGAAGCCGCAGTTTTACTGCATCAGTCCGGCGCGGAACCGGAACTGATCTATCGACGGGAACAACGGATCCCTGAGCCCGGTAGTGTCAATCAATTGCTCAGACAATTGTCATATGAATACTACGATCTGCCCGACAGTAAAAAAGAAAAATACCGACACCAATATGATATTCCTCACGTGTCCAACTTCTTGGTTGAGATGGCGACTGGAAAAATTCAGGAACATCCGTCCACGGCCGTTGAAGAGGCGACCGTGGAAAAGGACGGGCTTTGCCTGCGTTTGAAAAACCTGCGGCATGGCACTGTTTCGGAAATGACCGTCGATCATTTGATTTGTGCCACCGGATATCGGTACGATGTGGCCCGACTGCCGTTTTTGGATGAGAGGTTGATGGACCGAATTGCGGTGCGGGACGGTTATCCCGTTTTGGATCGTCATTTTCAATCCACTTGCGAAGGCATTTATTTTGTCGGACCCAGTGCGTATGGATCCTTCGGACCGTCTTACCGGGTCATGTCGGGAATTCCCCACACATGTCATATGTTGTCAAAACAATTTTCAAAAACATATTGACTAGAAAAGTTCGATGCATTATATTCTGGATAGAGGTATGACCACATACCTAATACAGCAGGAGGAGTGGATCGGATGCATAAGTTTTTAATCCACAAACGTGGTGATCACGTAGGTGTTGCCACGGAAGACATCAACGCGGGTGAATCGGTGGTCGGTGTGTACATGGATGATGATTCGACGGTGACAGTCGTCGCCAACCATGACATTCCGCTGGGTCACAAAATATCCCTTGCTGATTTGCCGGAAGGAGCCGACGTGATTGAATACGGTATTCGGATCGGCTTGACCCGATGCGAGATCAAAGTCGGCGATTATGTCCATACCCACAACATTAAGACCGCGAGGTGGTAATCATGACGCAATTGTACGGCTACAGAAGGGAAAACGGCAAGGTGGGCATTCGAAACTACGTAGCCATTATTCCTGTCGATGACATTTCCAATGCAGCTTGTGAAGCGGTGGCGAGCAACATTCAAGGGGTTATCGCGCTGCCGCACCCTTATGGTCGGTTGCAGTACGGCGCTGACTTGGACTTGCATTTCCGCATTATGGCCGGAACCGGCCGCAACCCCAATGTAGCTGCAGCCATCGTCATTGGGATTGAGGAAAATTGGACCAAAATCATTGCGGATCAGATTGCGGAAACCGGGAAGCCGGTAGCCTCATTTTCGATAGAGGGGGTCGGCGATTTGGAAACCATTCGCCGCGCATCCTGGAAAGCAAAAGAATTTGTACATTGGGCAACTTCTTTGAAGAAAGAACCCATCGAGCTGAAAGATTTGACATTCAGCATCAAATGCGGTGAGTCGGATACGACGACCGGATTGGCATCCTGCCCGACGGTGGCCAATGTAGTGGACCGTCTCATTGATGCGGGGGCTACGGTCATTTTCGGTGAAACGTCCGAGTTGACTGGAGGAGAGCATTTGATTGCCGAACGGATGGCCACGCCGGAACTGAAAGAGAAATTTTACGGCATTTATAACCGGTATGTCAGCCAGATCGAATCGCAAGGCGTCGACTTGCTCGGTTCGCAACCGACGCAAGGAAACATTAAAGGCGGACTGTCAACCATCGAAGAAAAAGCCCTTGGCAACATCGAGAAGACGGGAACCAAGCCAATTATCGGCGTGTTGGAACACGCGGAAGAACCGAACAATGGCAACGGGCTGTATTTCATGAACACCTCGTCGGCGGCGGCGGAGTGCATCACGCTGATGGCGGCCGGTGGCGCGGTACTCCACTATTTTCCGACGGGTCAGGGCAATGTGATTGGCAACCCTATTGAACCGGTCATTAAAATTTCAGCCAATCCCAACACGGTGCGTACCATGAGGGAACACATCGACGTGGATGTCTCCGGGCTACTCACCAGAGAATTGAACTTGACCCAGGCCGGAGACATGTTGATGGACATGACGTATCAGACGATCAATGGCCGACTCACGGCGGCGGAAGTGCTGGGTCATCGAGAGTTTGTTCCCACGCGGCTGTATCCTTCGGCCTAGTGGAATGGATGAGAGAGAATTCAATAACTGCGACATCCGTAAGGGAAAAGTTATTGACTCTCTCTCCTTTATAAAAATCTAATAATTTTATCGTGTCATAAAATGGTCATTACTGTTGAATTATGTTGAAGTATGTAGTTAAATCGCTTTATAAAACACTAATTATCAATACGTGTTGAACTGACTGCATATAAATATATTTTAAAATATTTATAAAAATATAATTTTAAGTTCATAGAATCTGAAAGCGTTATCGCAACCCATTTGTGCCATTTCATGCTTTCAATCACTTTCACTTATTAAAAATAAGGAGGAGAATGTATGAGGAGCCGTTTGAAAATTTTAGCGATCTTATTATCAGTGGTTTTCGTCTTGTCCGCTTGCGGGGGCGGACAGCAAACCGACGGCAGCAATGCCAGCGGTGATGCCGGTAATCATGCTTCTCAACCGATTGTCGTCAAATTTTCCCATGAAGGGACTCCCCAATCCATCAAAGGACAGGCGGCCGACAAGTTTAAAGAGTTGCTGGAATCCAAGTCCAACGGACAGTTTATCGTGGAAGTGTATCCGTCCAGCCAGTTGTACACGGATAATGACGCCATCGAACAAATCCAGTACAACAACATTCAAATGATCGATCCATCCATGACCAAATTGGTTTCTTTTGATCCGGCTTTTCAAATTGTGGACATGCCGTTTATGTTTAAAGATGAAGAAGCTTGGGAACGGTTTGTGGACGGCGAGGCCATGAAGAAACTATATCAGACGTTGGAACAATACAACATGATTGTCATGACGACGTGGCTTGGTGGCTTTAAACAGTTTACCGCCAATAAGCCGCTGACGAAGCCGGAAGATTTTGCGGGGTTAAAATTCCGAACCCAGTCCGGGATGTTGTTGGAAGAACAGTTTAAAGCGTTGGGCGCAGCCGCGGTGCCGTTGCCTTTCGCGGAAGCGTATGTCGCCTTGCAACAAGGGGTCGTGGATGGGCAGGAAAATACGCTGAACAACATTGATACCCAGAAATACTATGAGGTTCAAAAACATTTGACCATTTCCAATCACGGCCGTCTCGATTGGCCGGTCATCGTGAGCAAGGAGTTTTGGGAAGGGTTGACCCCGGAACAACAACAAGTGTTCAAGGAAGCGTTGGATGAGGCGACGGTTTTTGAACGGGAACTCAACGACAAGATGCAACAAGAAAGTTTGGAGAAGTTCCGGAGCGAAAACTTGTTCGAAATTTATGAACTGAGTGAAGATGAACTGCAAGTGTTCCAGGAGGCCATGCAACCGGTCTATGAAAAATTTGAAGATCAAATCGGAGCGGAGTTGATGGAAGCCGCCCGCACAGCCAATCAATAAACGCGGTCAATCAGGGTCGATGCGTCATCGACCCTTCATTGCAAACAAAAAAGGAGGGGTAGGATGAAAAAATTGTCTCAACGAATTGCGGCACTGGAGGATTGGATCTCGGGGATTTTGACGTTTGCCGGGTTGATGGTCATTGTATTCGGGGTGTTTTTGCGTTACGTTCTGAAAGCGCCGGTGACGTGGACCGATGAAATTTCCCGCTTCTTGATTATTTGGGGTGTGTTGATCGGGACGAGTGTGGCCCTTAGAGAAAACCAGCACATACGCGTGGAATTTTTCTATGAGATGGTCCCGACGTGGATGAAGCGGTTTATCGATATTTTTGCCAATTTGTTCGGCTTCTTGTTTTGCGTATATTTGGTGTATTATGGCAGCGTCTTGATCCACCAACGCTTTGTTTCCGGCCAAGTGACTGTGAGTCTGGGGATTCCCTTGTGGATGATTTATCTCATCATCCCGCTGTTCGGACTCATGCTGGGCATCCGATTTTTCCAACGTTTGCTCTATGTGTTGTTGGGCCACCCGGAAGCTGCCGTCCAACAAGCGAATGAATATGAACATTTGCTCCAGGAGTCGGGCTCACAAGCACCTCGAAATTTACTCATGGAAACGGAGGGGAGCAAATGACGGGTACGGTTCTGTTCAGCCTGTTTGCGCTGTTGTTGCTGTTGCGGGTCCCTATTGCCATTGCCCTCGCCGGTTCGACGATTCTCATCTTTATGACCACTTCTTCGTTCGCGCCGGAAGCGATTACACAACGCATTTTTTCCTCGTTGGACAATACGACGATCATGGCCATTGTCGGCTTTGTCTTTGCCGGGATTGTCATGGCCCGGGGAGGAATTTCCAAATATTTAATTGAGTCATTACGGGCTTGGGTCGGCCATTTGCCGGGGGGGCTCGCCATAGTCACCACCGGAACGTGCATGATATTTGCGGCGATCTCCGGTTCCAGTCCGGCGACGGCGGCCGCGGTCGGGATGATCATGATTCCGGCCATGGTGGAGGCCGGATACAGCAAGCGTTTTGCCATGGGGTTGGTGGCGGCGTCCGGAACACTGGGGATTCTCATTCCTCCCAGCGTTCCGATGATGATGTTTGGCGTGACGGCGGAAGAATCCATCGGCAAGCTGTTTACGGCGGGAATAGTTCCGGGAATCTTTCTCGGGTTTGTTCTGATGGCTGCGGCTGTCATTTATTCAAAAATACACAAATACGGATTGCTGCCCAAAGCGGACTGGCAGACCCGTTGGCGGACGACGGGGAAGGCGATATGGGGTTATTTGTTCCCGGCATTGATTTTGTACATCATCTATTCTGGGATTGCGACACCGACGGAAACCGCCGTCATTTCTTCGGTGTATGCCATCATTGTTTCGGCTTTTATATACCGTGAATTGAGCTGGAAAGATATCCGCCCCATTTTGCGGGAAACCGTCAGCACCAGCGCGATGATTTATTTGATCATCGCGGCGGCGCACGTGTTCGGCATGTATTTGACGATCAACCAAATCCCGCAGGCGGTGGCCAATTGGGTCATCGAAAACAATTTAAGCGTTTGGATGTTCTTCTTGCTGGTCAACATCATGTTTTTTATCATGGGAGCGTTCTTGGAATCGCTGGCAATCATCGTCATTACCCTGCCTATCTTATTGCCGATTATCAAGGAACTGGGCATCAACATTTACCACTTCGCCATTGTCATGATTGTCAACATGGAACTGGCTATGATCACTCCGCCGGTCGGGTTAAACCTTTTTGTGGTGAGCGGGATTGCCCGGGAGAAGTTGGGCGAGGCGGTCAGAGGGGTGACCCAGTTTATCGTGCTCATGATCGCGGCGCTCATCGTTTTAGTCATATTCCCGCAAATGACGCTTGTATTGATTGAATGAAGGAGCGGCGCAGATGCCCACTCGATGAACGGCGTGTAAAGGTTCATGGGTGGGCTGCATTCGTTACAGGTAGTCTGGAGGCGCAGAAATAAAACGTGACAAATGCTTGACAATGGCGTGCAAGGTTGATTCAATATTGGTTAGAGGTATTACCATTTAATCCAGTGGAGGGACCGACATGCATACAGCGACGGTGAAGGTATTCAGGTACCAGCCGGGGGTGGATGAACAACCGCGTTATGACCGGTATCAAGTCGAAGTGAAAAAGAACATGACGGTGTTGGATGCGTTGTTTCTAATTATCGAAGAACAAGATCCAACCATTTCTTTCCGGTGTTCTTGCCGTTTGGGCATGTGCGGATCTTGCGGCATGATGATCAACGGGCGTGGGCGGTTGGCGTGCCGGACGAAAATCGAAAAGCTGGGCGATGAAGTAACGGTGGAACCGATGCGTAATATGGATATTGTGAAAGATTTGGTTGTCAATATGGACAACTTCTTCAATGCCTATCAGAAAGTGAAGCCTTATTTTGTTCCAAAAGACGACAAGCAAGAATTTGCCGTCATTCCGCCCAATTCCGGTCGGCGCGAAATTATTGATAAAAATCTGGATTGCATTACTTGTGGGCTGTGTTACCAATCTTGTGATGCAGTGAAGTTCAGAGGAGAAGGGTTTATCGGTCCCGCCGCGTTGGCCCGCGCTTATACATTGATTGCCGATGAGCGGGACGGCGCCCGGGAAGAACGGCTTGATTTGGTGACCAGTGATGCCGGCGCCTTCGGATGCCATTCTTTTGGGGCATGTGTTGAGGTTTGTCCGAAAGGGATTCAACCGATGGTAACGATCCAAAAGCTGAAAGAAAAGAAATTGCGGAAAACGCTTGGGTTGAAATGGTAAGGTATGGTAATATTATGAAATTTAATTCATTATACATGTGGGGGATCATCCATGTCATCCATCAACATCAAACAACGGGCGTTTGTCGGATTTATCGCTTGGTTCATTCAACGGATTACGGCCATTATGTTGCTCATTTTGGTTCCGTTAAAAATTTATACCGGTTACGCGCTGGTGGGGAAATTGCCCGGTGCGGCATTTATCCAACGCTTGCACATCAGTCCGTTTTTAGATGCATTGCTGTTGTTTGCCGTCATTTTTCACGCTATGTACGGTTTGCGTGTCATTGCCATTGATTTGGGTTGGGTCAAAGATAACCGAGATGTCTTCAGCGCGTTTACGATTGTCGGCGCTTTGCTGTTTGCGCTCAGTTTCTTTTTTATGGTCATTTAAACATGGAGAATGAATCATTCTCATGAGAGGGGAAGTACACCATGGAGCACGTCGAAGCGGATATTCTCATATTGGGTAGTGGTGGCGCCGGGTTGTTTGCGGCTCATCATGCGGCAGACAAAAATCCGAATTTGAAAATCATTGTTTCGGTCAAAGGGCTCGTGGGAAAAAGCGGATGCACCAGAATGGTGCAGGGTGGATACAACGTGGTGTTGAATCCCAAGGATTCGCTGGAAAAACATTTCAAAGACACCATCAAAGGTGGCGGGGGCATCAACAACCAGGACTTGGCATGGACGCTGGTCAGTGACGCGCCGAAACGGATTATGGAACTCGAAACGAAAATGGGCTGTTTTTTCGACCGAAATGAAGACGGAACCATTCACCAAAAACCGTTTGCTGGTCAATCCTTTGACCGGACGGTTCACCGGGGAGACTTGACCGGTATCGAAATTATTTCGCGGTTGCGCGATCAATTGTTTGCGCGTCCCAATATCATCGCCTGGGATGAAATCAGGGGCATAGACATTTTGTTGGATAACAACGGCCGTGTCGCCGGATGCCTGTTGTTGAATTTGCGTACCGGTGAGTTTATCATTGTACACTGTAAGGCGATTGTGGTCGGAACCGGCGGTGGTGCCACCATGTACAAAATTGCCGCGCCGAGCTTGGAGAAGTCCGGTGACGGCATGGCCATGTGTTACCGTGCCGGAACGGAGTTTGTCGATATGGAAATGATGCAGTTCCACCCCACGGGACTGTTGGCAGAGAATTCCCGTTTGAATGGGGCTGTCCTGGAAGAAGGATTGCGTGGTGCTGGAGGGTATTTGTTCAACGCGTTGGGCGAACGATTTATGGAACGGTATGACCCGGAACGGATGGAACGCTCCACCCGCGACCGGGTGGCCCGGGCGTCTTATATGGAAATTATGGCAGGACGGGGCACGCCGCTGGGCGGGGTTTATATTGACGTTTCTCATTTGGGAAGACAAAATGTGTTGCGCATGTTTCCCGGGATGGTGGACCGGTGCCGCGATGTGGGCAAGGATTTGAGCATCGAGCCGGTGGAAGTTTCCCCCACGGCCCACTTCCATATGGGCGGGGTGCGCATTACAGTGGATTGTGAGAGCAATATTCCTGGTCTTTTTGTTGCCGGTGAAGACGCCGGAGGCGTACATGGCGCCAACCGCCTGGGAGGAAACGGCGTGGCGGATTCGACGGTGTTTGGTGCGCGGGCGGGGGACAAAGCCGCCGAATATGTGATGAATTTGCGGCAAGCACCGAAATACTCGAGCGCGCAAGTTAAAGAGATTGAAGCCAGCATGCTTGCGCCCTTCCGCCGGCAAGAGGGTGAAAACCCATATAAATTAACCAAAGAACTGAAAAATCTCATGTGGGAAAAAGTCGGCCTCGTCCGCAACGGCAAGGATCTCAAAGAAGCGGTGAACGCTTTGCGGGATTTGGCCGAACGGGTCGAGCGGATTGCATTTAAAGGCGGAAGAGCATATAATGTGGCTTGGCAAGAGTCGCTCAATATTCGAAATTTGGTTACCGTGGCAAAAATGGTGGCCGACAGTGCTTTGTTGCGTGAAGAAAGCCGGGGTTCACATTATCGTTCAGACTTTGCGGAAACGAATAACGAAGATTGGCTAAAGAACATTTTCGCCATCAAAGGGGACGACGGGGAACCGAAATACCACGTGGAAGATGTCGTCCAAAACAGAATCAAAATTGAGGAATTGGAAGGATACACGGCAAAAGTCCCGGCAAAATGACCGAATGCGTTTTTGGGACCTTGTAGAATCAGGATGAAGGAGACTTTCTGAAATGGATTTGTTTTCTCCCATCCAGTCGGATCGGAAAAATTTTTCCGTCCGGGTGGTTGAGCATATTAAAGATCTCATATTGAAAGGTGAATTAAAAGAAGGAGATAAATTGCCTCCTGAGCGGGAACTGGCACAAATCATGAATGTCAGCCGCCCGACCATTCGGGAAGCGTATAAAATCCTGTCCTCGTTAGGGTTTTTGAACATTAAACACGGACAAGGGGTCTTTGTGGCCAATCACCGGGAGAGAATCAAAAATTTTACTTCGACGTTTTTTTTGGAGTCCGATACCATCTTCGAGTTGTTTGAAATCCGGCGCCTTCTTGAAACCGAGGCCGCAGCGTGGGCAGCCAAACGGGGTGATCCGAAAATTATTGATAAATTGTTTGAAGCCGTTCATGACACCCTTGAGGTGGCCAGTCAAGAGCCGCTTGACTACAAGACGTTGCTGGAAAAAGACGAGGAATTTCACCTGGGGCTGGCGGAGTCATCGGGGAACACCGTCATGATGCGGATCATGCATGATCTCATCGATTTGTTTGAGAAAAGCCGGATCCATTCTATTCTTATCCCCGGTCGGGGATTACAATCCGTGAAAGAACACTTAAATATTTTGGAAGCGGTCAAGGCAAAGGATGATAAATTGGCCCGAAAGAGAATGATGGAACACCTGGATAGTGTTGAAAAGACGATTATATGGTCATATGGATCGAAAACCGATACCGAATCCGTTGCCAAATCCGATGATACTGTTCAAGAACCTTAAGAGAAAGACCTGCCGACGGTTCCCGTCAGGGGACTGACTGCAGGTTTTTGTTGTTTCAACGACAGTGTCAATAACACGTCCTGTATCCCCGTCAGGCACCTTTCTGACACTTTCATCGAACGATAAACCTGTCATTTTTTCAGACGCTTGACACCATTCCTCCTGTAGCTGAATGGGGTGGTAATTGTTCACTGTTTGTTCACTTCGGTTTCGGGAGTACAAGCATAGCTAGTATAATTAGAGTCTTCTGAACGGATCGTGAGTTGGCCTAATTCCCTGTTGGTTCAATTATCACAATCTGTCGTTCTTCACATATTCTTTAACTTACCTCCGAAAGAAGTCTCCCACTTCTAAGCGAAGTGAAAGCGGGAGATGAATTTCGGTTTGGCGTAGCCAAAAATTGTCTCTTTTTTGTTGTATGATATAGTCAGCCTTAGATAAACGAAAGGCTGATATATCAATGAAATTAGACAGTAATAATCATTCTGTGTTCCTCCTATATTATCATCTTGTTCTGGTTGTAAAATATCGCAGAAAAGTGATTGACGATGCCATATCTGACTATGCAAAAGAAATTAGTGAGCTATCAAAGTTCATCAATGCCTATAAAAGTGCAAGTTCTCGACTGATCAAAAAGCATTTTCCACAAGTGAAAAGCAAACTGTGGAAAGAGTATTTCTGGTCAAGAAGCTTTTGCTTGCTTACAACAGGCGGTGCGCCCATCGAAGTGATCAAGAAATATATAGAAAATCAAGGGATGAAGTAAGGTGATGCCGATATGGCCAACAAAGCCTATCAATTCCGTCTCTACCCAACAAAAGAACAAGAGCAACTTCTTGTGAAAACATTTGGATGTGTTCGTTTCGTCTATAACCAAATGTTGGCCGAACGAAAGGAAACGTATGAGAAGTTCAAGGACAACAAAGAAGCCTTGAAAAAGCAAAAATTCCCGACTCCTGCCAAATACAAAAAAGAGTTCCCCTGGCTCAGGGAAATCGATAGCTTAGCTTTGGCCAACGCCCAATTAAACTTAAAGCAGGCCTTCAAAAACTTCTTCTCGGGTCATGCGGGATTTCCGAAATTCAAAAGCCGCAAGGCGAAACAGTCCTATACAACCAATGTGGTCAATGGAAACATTAAACTGTTGGATGGCTATATCCAATTGCCGAAACTGAAATGGGTAAAGCTCAAAGAGCATCGAAAGATTCCACCACACCACGTCATCAAGTCGTGTACCATTTCTCGAACAAAAACAGGAAAATACTATATTTCGATTCTTACTGCATACGACCATCAACCGCAACCGAAAGCAGTGAAAAACGTTGTCGGACTCGATTTTTCCATGAACACGCTTTATGTCGATAGTGAGGGTAAGAGAGCCAATTACCCTCAATTCTATCGGCAAGCCTTGAAAAAATTAGCAAAAGCACAACGTATTCTATCACGTAAAAAGAAAGGGTCTCATCGTTGGCACAAACAGCGGTTAAAAGTGGCCAAGTTGCATGAAAAGATTGCCAATCAACGCAAAGACTTTTTGCATAAGGAGTCGCACCGATTGGCGAAACAATACGACTGTGTGGTCATCGAAGACCTCAACATGAAAGAGATGTCTCAAGCCCTCCATTTTGGAAAAAGCGTCCACGACAACGGCTGGGGCATGTTCACGACGTTTCTTCAATACAAGTTGGAAGAACAAGGGAAAAAGCTCATCACAATCGACAAATGGTTCCCCTCATCTAAAACGTGTTCCTGTTGTGGTCGAGTCAAGGCCTCTCTATCTCTCTCAGAACGCCTATTCCATTGTGATTGCGGTTTTGTGGCCGATCGAGATACCAACGCCGCCATCAATATCAAAAAGGAAGGGATGAAACAGTTAGGTATTGCCTAACTTCTCCTCGAACCGTGGGGCACACGGGGATCGCTCGGTCAACTTCCCTTCACAAGAAGGGATTACCCGAGAAGCCCCCACCTCTAAGCGTTAGCGTAGGTGGTGGGAGTATGTCACAGAACAACCTGGATACAGAGTAAGAGAAACCAAGTGGAGGATGTGGCAAATGTCCGTCAAAATTATCGGCCACCGCGGCGACCCGGAACATGCGCCGGAGAATACCATGACCGCCTTTAAAAAGGCCATCCAAAACGGTGCGGACGGGATTGAGCTGGATGTACACCGAAGCCGGGACAGGATGTTGGTGGTTCATCATGATGAAACCGTCATGACTCCGGAGGGTGAGTGGCCGATTGCGCACCTGACGTGGAGCCAGCTGAAAGTAATCGATGTCGGGGATGGGGAACGGATGCCCGCATTGACGGAGGTTCTGCGCTGGGCCAAGCGCAGGAGAATATGGATGAACCTGGAGTTAAAGGGAGGGCCTTCGCTATATCCTGACATGGAGAGGTCGGTGTATCTGCTGCTCAAGACGCACGGTTTGCTGGGCCAGGTTCTGATTTCTTCCTTTCATTTTGAAACGCTGCATGCCTTGAAACAAGTGGATCCGATAGTGCCGATCGGTTTATTGTGTTACACGAATGAATGTAATCCGATAGAGACGGCTTTGCGAATCGGCGCACAGGCGTTGCACCCTTTTTTTACAAGTGTGTCGCCACAGCTGGTCAAAAATTGTCATGCGGTTGGCTTGAAAGTGCATACGTGGACGGTGGATGATCTGCATGCCGCGAAAAGCTTGATCGAAATGGGGGTGGATGGCGTCATTACCAACACCCCCAAAAGGATGGCGCGGCTCCGCGATCAAATGAAGCGTTTTCCCTAATATCCGCCATCGCCTCTGGCACTTACCAGCGGAACACCATGAGCAAAATCATGACGATGACCGAAAGAGAAAGCAGGACGCTGAAACGGGTCAGCCTTTGCAATTGTTCAGAATGGGGCTGTTTGTTTTTGGCAGTGCCAACCACTTCACGCAGTGCCTTAGCCGTGATGCCCAGAAAAGCGCCAAGAATGATGAAGACCAGGATTGCGACCCAAAACCAGGATGAGGCAAAGTTCGGCCTGAGCAGCAATCCTGTGATCAGCGCAATGACGAGGAAAAGGTGTGCCAAATGCAAGAGAATCAGCCACGGCTTGAGTGAGGAGGCGATTCTTCCCGGGGTCATCCGACGCAAACGCATCGTCTGAAAAGGCAACAGGATGAGAATGGCCAAAACCAATGCCGAAAAAGAGTGGATTCCGTAAGCCAACATGAGTATCCCCTCTCGTGTCCATTTCTTGGTTGTTGTGTACTGAGGTGATTGTACCATGGACATGTGATAAAATCATCCATAAGGTCACGTCATTCTGAAGAGTAACGCCATTAGATGAGAGAAACGTATACGGATAGGTTGGTTCAGGGGGTGTTGTCTCGTGGGAGAAACACTTTTTGGCATTGGCATCCTGATCTGGATGATCTTGCTGGTGGTTCTTTTTTCCATTGGCGGTTATTTTATGTTTCGCAAGTTCCTCAAAAGCTTGCCCAAGGCGGATGGCATGTCCACATTGGACTGGCAGCAGTATTACATTGAGCAAACATTGCCCTTGTGGACGGAAGAGGGCAAGGCGTTGCTCAACGACCTGGTGAAGCCGGTTCCCTCGCCTTTTCGGGATACAGCCAAGCAGACCATTGCGGCGAAGATCGGTGAGTTGGCTCTTAAAGAAAAAGCTGAGGTGATCGACCGCGATCTGATTCTGCGCGGGTACATCATGGCTACACCCAAGCGGGATCACAAGGCGCTGTTTGCCTATCTGGAAAAGAAGGGGATCGATTATGCGCCATATCTCGAACAGAGCCGGTAAACGCTGTACTCATGCGCCACATTAGAAGAATGGTTATGACAACAAGGGCTGACCCGTGTTTAGGCCAGCCCCAGGTTTTTCGCGATGATCGATTTCATGATTTCATTCGTTCCCGCATAGATAGCGCTTACGCGCAAGTCGCGGTAATGCCTGGCCACCGGGTATTCCTCCATGTAACCATAGCCGCCGTAGAGTTGCTGGCACTGATAGGCTGCGCGGTTGGCCATTTCGGTGACCCACCATTTGGCCATCGAGACCTGGGAGATCACATCTTGTCCGGCGATGTGATCCCGGATCAGGTTTTCGATAAAATTTCTGGCCAGCGCGATGTCGGTCGCCATTTCCGCCATCTTAAAGGCGTTGTGCTGGAAGGTGCCAATAGGCTGTCCAAAAGCGGTCCGCGTTTTTACATACTCCAGCGTTTCCTCAAACATCGCCTCGGTCTCGGCGAGGGCCTGGATGGCGACAATCAACCGCTCCTGTTGCAGCTTCTCCATGAGATAGTAAAAGCCTTTTCCTTCTTCACCGAGGAGGTTGGAAGCGGGGACCCGGCAATTTTCAAAAAACAGCTCCGCCGTGTCTTGGCTGTGCATGCCCATCTTTTCCAATTTGCGGCCGCGCGTAAAACCGGGCGCGCCTCTTTCCACCATGATCAAGCTGATGCCGCGGTGCGGCGGCTGAGCGTCCGGATCGGTCTTACAAACGACCACCACCAGATCGGCTAAAATGCCGTTGGTGATAAAAGTTTTCGCGCCATTCAGGATGTAGCTGTCCCCGTCACGGATAGCCGTGGTTTTTACGGAGGCCAAGTCGGATCCGGTTCCGGGTTCGGTCATTGCCACGGCGAGAATCGCTTCGCCGCTGATGCAGCGGGGAAGCCAGGCGGCTTTTTGTGCCTCGGTGCCGTAGGACTGAATGTAGGGAGCGACGATGTCGTTGTGCAGAGCGACGCCGATCAGACTTGCGCCGACGCGAGCCAGTTCTTCGGCGATGACGACGGAGTAGAGAAAGTCGGTTTCGGCTCCTCCGTACCGCTCTTCCGCCCAGGGGACCAAGTACCCCTGCTCACCCAGTTTCCGCCAGAAAGAGCGGGGGATTTCCCGTTCTTTTTCCCATTGCGCGTAATAGGGAACGGCCTCTTTTTCGAGAAAGCGGCGAAAGCTGTCGCGAAAAAGCTCATGCTCTTCCGAAAATAGTTTTGGCATCGTAGGATTCCTCCTGATACTTAACAACTGAGCGCTCGTTCACTTTTTGCGCGCCAACTGAGCGCTTGCTCGATATCTGCCAAAAACTGAGCGCTCGCTCGGATTCGTGGCAATTCCATTATATCACACGGAGTGGATGATGCTGAAGAGCAGCAACGAGCGCCGGCTTGTTGCGGGATCGGAGAAGCCCCTTTGCCCGGATAGACTGGACGTACTAAAATAGAAATTGCAAAAGATGTGAGTGTTCATCAAGAAAGCTCATGAATCCTGGGAACATCAGACCAATATTTTTAAAATGAGCGAGAGGAAAGGATGTGAACCAGGGGATGGACGCACATGCGCGTGTCGCTTTATGGCTTGCGGATGAAATGGTGGATGAGGCGACCAAGGCAGAGATTCGGGCGCTTGAGCCGCATGAAGTGGAGGAACGCTTTTACAAGGAACTGTCTTTTGGCACGGGTGGCTTGCGCGGTCTGATCGGGGTGGGCAGTAACCGCCTGAATCGCTATACGATTCGCCGGGCCACCCAAGGGTTGGCAGATTATTTACGGGCAAACGTGGATCGGTCCCAGGAACGGGGCGTGGTGATCGCTTATGACTCCCGTCGCCTGTCGGCGGTATTTGCCGAGGAGACGGCGCTGGTTCTGAATGGGAATGGTTTTAAAACGTATCTTTTTCGCGCCCTTCGCCCGACACCGGAACTTTCTTTTGCGGTGCGGGAACTTCAAGCGGCGGCAGGCGTGGTCATCACGGCCAGCCATAATCCCCCGGACTATAACGGGTATAAGGTGTATGACAGCGAAGGTGTACAGGCGGTTCCCCGCATTGCCGGGAAGATCACGGAGGCAATCGAGAAGATCAGTTCCTTTAGCCAAGTGCGTCGCATGGAGCGGCAGGAAGCGGAGGCGCGTGGATTCTTCCATTGGCTCGGTGAGGAGATGGATGAACGGTACCTGTCCCAGTTGCAGCAATTGATTCTGCGCCCGGAGGTGATCCGCCGGATGGGGCAGAAGCTGCGGATTGTCTATACACCGTTGCATGGCACGGGGCGCTGGCCGGTCATGCGGTTGTTGCAGCGGGCCGGGTTTGCTCAAGTCCACCTCGTGGCGGAGCAGGCGGAACCGGATCCAGATTTTTCCACCGTTTCCACTCCCAACCCGGAAGAACCGGATGCGTTAACGCTGGCGATGGAGCTGGCACGCGAGGTGGACGCGCATCTGGTCTTGGGGACGGACCCGGATTGCGATCGGGTTGGCGTGCTGGTCCGCAAGGCGGATGGGGAGTATCTCAGGCTCAATGGCAATCAGCTGGGAGCGCTGCTTCTGGATTATCTCTTGTCCACACGCAAGGAACAGGGGAGACTGCCGAAGCGGGGCGTGATGATCACGACCGTGGTGAGCAGCCGGCTGGGCCGGGTGATCGCGGAACATTATGGCGTGGAGACCATCCAGACGCTGACCGGATTCAAGTATATCGGCGAGCAGATCGGAATCCTGGAGCGTCAGGGAAAAACATTTCTCTTCGGATATGAGGAAAGTTTCGGTTACCTGGCTGCGCCGTTTGTACGGGATAAGGATGGCGTGATGTCCAGCCTCTTGATCTGCGAGATGGCGGCTTGGCACCTGGAACAGGGGCGGACGCTGGACGAGGCGCTCATGGAGATCTACCGGCGTCATGGTGTGTACTTGGAACGGTTGGAATCGCTCACGCTCACGGGAAAGGAAGGGGTGCGACAGATCGCTGCCCGGATGTCCGCTTGGCGCGAGGAACCGCCGAGCCAGGTGTGTGGCGAGCCGGTGGTGGAAGTGCGGGATTACCTGCGCCAGCAGCGAATGGACCGGCGCACCGGCGAGGTGGGACCGTTGGACATTCCAAAGGAAATGCCGACGGAGAACGTGCTGCAATTTTTCTTGGCTGACGGTTCTTGGTTTGCCTTGCGTCCCTCCGGAACGGAGCCGAAGTTGAAAGTTTATTTTTCGGCTGTGGACAAAGAGATCCGGAAAACGGAAGAGAAGCTGTCCCGGATGGTGGACGAGGTGATGGAACGGGTGCGATGATCAAGGCCTCAGACGGAGGAACAGGCTTCTGCTTGAGGCCTGTTTCGATTTGTATGGCATCAACGAATTATTCCAATGATTGTAAGTTCTTTAAAAAACATGTAAAATGATGTTGCAGACAGGCGTCTAGCTTTATTGAAAAGGGGGATTCCGATGATTTCCAGCCGCTTGTTCAGGTTTTTGTGGTTTTGGATTTTCATCGGTTTTTTGCTTTCGGCGCTTCTCTTGGTTTTCCTCATCGTTCCTGATCTTAGGATGGTTTCCGGTGGCAGATGGTTGGCCGTGGCCGGTCTGCTGATTGTGATTCCTTGGTTCCTGGGTTTTGGGCTGGCGCGGCACCTGTTGCGTCCGCTGCATGAATTTAGCCACGTTTTGGCGTTAATCACCGACCAGGTGGATGTATCACAGAAGATTGCCTATCGCTCCCGGGATGAACTGGGACAGGTTTCCCATGGACTCAACAAGATGATTAAGGGGTTTAAGCAAATATTGCAAGAGATACGGGATCATGCCCGGCAGATTGCGGGCGAATCGGGAGAGATGGCCAAGGCGAGTGCCGGTTCGGCTGAGGTTTCACAAGTTTTGGCAACGGCGATTCATGAGCTTTCCGCAGGCGTCATGCTGCAGGCAGAACGTGCCCAAGCGACGACCAATACCATACAGGAGATGGTACGTGCCGTCGAGGGATTGGCGGTCAGCGCCGAGCGGCTTCGGGAAGCGATGGATACGGCCAACCAGCGTGTGGAACAAGGGCTTGAGGCGGCCCACAAAGTCAGCGCCGCGACGATGGAAAGTGTACAGGGAGTCGCCGAATTGAATCAGACGTCCAACTCACTTGAAAAAGTGTCTGAACAGGTGCAGGAGATTGTTCAGCTTATCGGCAACATTGCCAAACAGACCCACTTGCTGGCCTTGAATGCGGCGATCGAATCGGCGCGGGCTGGCGAGCAGGGGAAGGGTTTTACGGTTGTGGCTACGGAAATCCGCCGGTTGTCGGAAGATACAAGCCGCTCGGTGGAGCAAGTCGGCGCCATGCTGGAACAGTTTCGAGAATTTATCAGTCGCTCTGCGGGCCAGGCGCGGCGTGTCCAGGAAGTGGCCCGTGAGCAGGAGGAATTGTCCCGCCACATGAATGAATCATTTTCTGCGATCCACCAATCGGTTCAGCTGGTGCATCAGGAGATCTTGTCCATGGACCAAGCCAGCCAGCAGCTCAGAGCGGGAAGCCAGGAAGTGCTTGGAAATATGCAGGCTGTCGCCCATGCGGCTCAATCCCTGACCTCGGAAGCACAGCAGGCCAGTTCGGGAGTGCAGGAGCAGGCGACTTTGGCGGGACAGCTGGCTCGCAGTACGCGTACAGTGGCTGAATTGGCGGAAATGTTGCGAGGAATCGCCGAGCGTTGGAAGGGGTTGGATCAGTGAACAAACCACGGGTGGCGGTGATTACGTACAGCAAGTTGACGAACATTCTGCAAGAGGTGTTGGCGGAAGGGCAGTGGTCGGCCGAATTTACGCTGCACGATGTCTTGATCGAGGAAGCAGCCAAAAAGGCGCGGGAAATTGAAGATACTGGAGCGGCTGACGTGCTCGTGGCCTCCGGCGCCAATGCGACCGCCATCGAAGCGCAGGACCTCGAGCTGCCGATGGTGCGCATCAAGGTGACGGGTTTTGACCTGATGCACGCCTTATGGTCAGCGAAACGCATGAACCGCCGTGCGGTGGTGATGCCATATCGGGAGCCGATTCCGCAGCTGGAATGGTTCCGCGATTTGTTCCGCGTCGATTTGTCCCAGGAAGTGTATTACGATGTGGATGACGCGCAGGACAAACTCTTCCGGCTGTTGAATGAGGGAGAGCCGGCGATTATTGGGGCCAGCCTGATCTGCCAATTGACGGACCGTATGGGTGGACACAGCATTTTTCTTTACTCAAAGTCTTCGATTCGCCTGGCTCTGGATACGGCCGTCAACCTGGCGATGCAGCGGCGGGCGGAGATTGAGAAGCGCGAGAAAATGCAAGCGATGATGCGGGCTGTCCATGACGGGATCCTGTATGTGGATAACCAGGGCCATCTGATGGAGGTCAACCCTGCCGCTGAAAGGCTGCTTGGAATTTCAATGGCAGAGGTTCTTGGCAGGCCTGTCGATGAAGTGGTGCCTGAGATTCAGTTTGATGAAGTGTTTAAAACAGGCGAACCGCTGCTCAACGTGGTACAGAAGGTGAAGCAGGGAATGCTGCTGGTGAACCGCATTCCCGTCGTCCATCAAGGGGCGCGAATTGGCGCGGTGGCCACGATTCAGGATGCGCAGTCCATTCAACAGGCGGAAAAAGCCATCCGCAAGCGGGTGTACAGCAAAGGGCTGGTGGCCAAGGCCACTTTTGATCAGATCATCGGCCAAAGTGCAGCGCTGCGAAAAGCGATCAAGAAAGCGCGTCAGTATGCCAAGACGGATGCCACTGTCCTGATCCGCGGGGAGACAGGGACGGGGAAAGAACTGTTTGCCCAGAGCATCCACAATGCCAGCCCCAGGCATCGCCATCCTTTTGTCGCGGTGAATTGCGCCGCTTTGCCGGAATCTCTTCTGGAAAGCGAATTGTTCGGATATGAGGAAGGGGCCTTTACAGGAGCGCGAAAAGGGGGAAAGCCGGGGCTGTTTGAGCTGGCCCACGGTGGCACCTTGTTTCTGGATGAAGTGGGCGAGATGTCCCTGCCGCTGCAGGCGCGTCTGCTTCGTGTCCTGCAGGAAAAAGAGGTGATGCGCATCGGCAGCGAGGCGATCTTGCCGATTGACGTGCGTGTGTTGGCGGCGACCAACCGGGATTTGAAGGAAATGGTGGAGAAGGGATTGTTCCGGCAAGATTTGTATTACCGGCTGAATGTGCTTTCCCTGGAGTTGCCGCCTTTGCGGCACCGGTTGGATGATTTGCCTGATTTATTTTGTTCTTTTTTAAGAGGGTATGGCATGGATGAACAGGTGATTGAGACAGCGCTTTCTGCCATGTTGCCGCTATTATGCCGCCATGACTGGCCAGGAAACATCAGAGAGCTGGAAAACATTGCGGAACGGGTGAGTGTTTTGTTGCAAGGCAACGTCGAGATGAAAGAAGTGGTGGATGAAGTGGTAAGGGAGCTATTTGGCAGCCTGGCAGGCGAGCTTTCACATTCGCAAGGCTTGGCGGGAGAGGTAGAGGACTGGGAACGTCAGCGCATCTTGCAGGTATTGCGGGAAGTGGATGGAAGCAGGACGAGGGCTGCCAAGCTCCTGGGAATCAGCCGCAGCACATTATGGAGAAAACTGAAAGATTATGAGATAAAGTAAGGGCAAATCTCATGCAAAAGATCTTGAGAAATGTATCAAGTTTGAAACATAACATGTTTCATTGCCTATCGTTATAGAAACATGGCCGTTGGGTTCACGCGCCATGTTTTTTTGTCCAGATTTTTTTTGTCGAAAGATCTACAAGTCTTCGACAAGTTTTTGAAAGAATCTGCATGAAGTTGGAACGATATTTGCGTATACCATTACTCGACAGACATATTTCACTGACATCTTCTTAAGAAGGGGGAGGAATTGGTTTGAAAGAAAGCGTTTCAAAAACAAAGCGTCGCTGGTTGTTACCCGTGATACTGGTATTATTTGTCGCGTTGATTACCGCTTGCGGGCAGAACACCAATGAGTCACAGCCAACCAATGATGCGGAGAACAATGATTCAGCAAAACAGGGTGAACTGGATGAGATTGAAATTACGGTAACCCACTATCCGACCGGATTGTATGCGGTACCATACAATGTGGGTGTGGAACAAGGGTTCTTTGAAGAGGAAGGCATTAAAATAAAGAACATCTTGGGCAGCAGTGGCGGCGGAACAACCGTCCGGAACGTCCTGTCGGGTAAATTGCCGTTTGGTGAGGTTTCGACTGCGGCGGCCATACAATCCTATTTGGCTGGAGCGCCGATTAAGATCGTTGCCGGAGCCGTCCAAAGTGTCAGTGATGTGGTGTATATCACTCGCAAGGATGCTCAGTTTGAAAAGCCAGAAGATTTTGTTGGGTATAAATGGGGATATACTTCTCCGGGTTCGGTGACGGAAACGGTGTCTCGATTGATCTTTAGTTCGTTAGGGATCAATAAGGATGACGTAGAGATGGTGGCCACTGGCGGCATTAATGAAGGTCTGACACTCTTGGAAAAGGGAGAAGTTGATTCCGCGTTGATGTTGGAGCCGGCTTATTCGGTTGAGAAAGACAAGTGGAAAACCCTGTTCCGTGTGTCAGAATATGTGCCGCAATTTCAACAGACCGTGATTGTGACCAGTCCCCAATTGATCGAAGAAAATCCGGGGCTTGTGGAAAGGTTTTTGAAGGCATACAGGAAATCGGTGGAGTGGGTTTATAAGAATCCAGAGGAGGCGGCAAAATATTTTGCAAAATATGCCGAGATTGATGAGAATGCTTCGATCTCGGCCGTTGCGGAAGTGGCCGCGTTCGAACATTGGAATCCGGTTATCCAAGTTGAGTCCATTCAACAAGCAGTAGCGGGCATGCAGGCAGTTGGCACCTTGAAGAATCCGGACGATATTGATTGGAATGATCTGTTGGATCAACGCTTTTTAGCTGAAAACGAGCGACTGGATATTGATGCGCTCAAGTAATTATGCAAAAACATCGATTGTTATCAAATGCAAAAATGGCGTTTCCGGTCTCTCGGCCGGGAACTTTTTCTTCTATGTTCTGTTTACGAATTAAAACGTAAAGAAGGGTGAGCATCCTTGTCAGCACCTTTATTGCTTGTGGAGAATGTAACAAAGGTTTACGAAAACGATTCGCAAAAGGTTGTGGCGTTAAAGGATATTTCTGTATCCGTAGAAAAAGGACAATTTATTTCCATTGTTGGTCCGAGTGGTTGTGGGAAGACCACACTGCTTGAAATCTTATGCGGCTTGCGGACCCCATCCAGCGGCACGGTGAAAATTAAGGGTGAGACAGTGACAGGACCGCACCGTTCAATCGGAATTGTATTTCAGGAGGAATCTACCTTTCCTTGGCGTACGGTGTTGGAGAATGTAGAGTTTGGATTGCAGATGCGAGGCGTTGCCAAAGCTGTACGGCGTGAAAAGGCTCGCCGCATGATTGACCTGGTCGGGTTGTCTGGCTTTGAGAATGCCTATCCATACCAATTGTCGGGCGGGATGAAACAACGCGTCGCGATCGCCCGGACGCTGGTTACGGAACCTGAAATTGTAGTGATGGACGAACCCTTCGGCGCGCTTGATGAACAAACACGTCTGATTTTGGGCGGTGAATTGTTGAAGATCGTACAAGAAACCCAGGCCACTGTTGTCCTGGTGACCCACAGTATCCAGGAAGCGGCGTTGTTATCAGATCGAATTGTGGTTCTTTCAGCCAGACCGGGACGGATCAAGGAAGTGATTCACAGTCCTTTGCCTAAACCGCGTGATGCCGCTATTTTGACGACGTCGGAGTTTGCCGCGATCACGCAACGCATCTGGTCGAGTCTAGAAGAAGAAGCGCTGATGTTTGGGAGAGTGAACGCGGATACGCAGCTTTCCTAAGAGGGTGATGTGGATGAAAAAGGAAAATATGGTACAAATCCTGATTGTTGGTAGTTGCTTGGTGTTGTATGAGATAGCGGTGCGGATCGGATGGTTAGATTCGTTTACCTTTATCCCGTTTACAGAAATGATGCGCTCGATGATCCAGAGTGTGGGTAATGCCGACTTTTTTTGGGGCCACATTTGGCCGACTTTCATTGAAATCGTCATTAGTTTTGTTGGTGCCGCCATCCTTGGGGTGGGCATGGGCCTGTTGCTGTGGCGTTCCGATTTTTTGAATTTTGCGTTCCAGCCTTATTTGTTGCTCTTTTATGCCGTTCCATTTTTCTCCATTTATCCCATCTTTATCACGCTGTTTGGAACAGGACCGTTACCTGTCATCATGGTCGGAATGCTCTTTTCCGCTCCTGCTGTGATCAGCAATACTGCCATAGGGTTTAGAGAAACGAAGAAGGTTTTAGTCAAATACGGACAATCGTTGAATCTGCCCTTTTCAAAAATGCTTTGGTATATTTATTTTCCATCGGCATGGCCATACATTTTTTCCGGTTTAAAATTGGCGACCGCCTATTCCATCATCGGGGTGATTGCAACAGAATTTATCTTGTCCGCGCGGGGCATTGGCTACAGCGTTTCTTATGCCTATAACAATTTCGATCTGTATAACATGTACGGTGCCATCATGTTGGTCATCTTCATTTCTTTACTGTCCAATATCATTTTGGGATACATCGAAAATCGTTTGTTTAAGCGGCATTCTTAAGATGGTTTAACGGAGGATAAATCATGACGAAAGCTCACGGTAAGACAAAATGGTTGTTTGAACTGGGGCGTTATCTCATCCCTCTGCTCTTGATCCTGTTGTGGGAAATCACGTACTGGATCGCCGGTGAGACGGCAATGGCTTCCCCATGGCAAAGTGTGCTCGACTTATTTACTAATTTTAAAGATTGGTTGCCAGATGTTGGAGAAACCTTGCTGGCGCTCATAGTATCCTTCTTAGTCGCGGCTATTTTTGGCAGCATCTTGGGATTTCTCATTGGTTTAAACGGCTTTTGGACACGCACTCTGGGTCCCTTACTGATCGGATTGTATTCGATTCCGAAGGTAACGCTTTATCCCATCTTCTTGCTGATGTTTGGCTTAACAATGCAAGGAAGAGTTGCCTTTTCGATGTTTCACGGCATTTTTCCGATCATGATTATGTGTATGCAGGCGACGCAGATGGTCCCAAAAACGTATCTGAAAGTGGCTGAAGTGTATCAGTTGAACTTTTTTCAAAAGACACGCATGATCTTGATACCTTCGATTATGCCGCAATTGGTTGCGGGTCTTCGGATGGGGTTCAGTTTATGCTTTCTCGGTTTGATTATCGCGGAAATGTTTGCTTCCAGCCGGGGTCTGGGTTTTAAATTGATGCACTATATGTCGTTAAATCGGACTTCATCCATTTTAGCGTTGATTTTGATCATTGTGTTCATCGCTTTCTTCTGCACCTTTTTGTTCCTGCTATGGCAGGAGCGGGTGGAAAAACGAATCGGCAAAACTGGAGCCGTCTCTTCGTAAGACGCATTTTTGAACAGTACAATGAAGATTGAGCCTGGGAGGTAATACAATTGACAGCCAAACTTCCTTTAAGCGATATTCGCGTATTGGAACTGGGAACTTTGCTGGCCGGACCTTTTTCGGGAAGGCTGTTGGGTGACTTCGGCGCGGAAGTGATCAAGATTGAACCGCCAGACAAGCCAGATCCGATGCGGCAATGGGGACAGCAAAAGGATGGGCATGGATTGTGGTGGCCGATCCAATCTCGCAATAAGAAGTCTATTACCTTAAATTTGCGTGAAAGCCGGGGACAGGAGATTTTTCTGGAGCTGGTGAAGCAATCGGATATTGTCATTGAAAACTTTCGCCCGGGGACGATGGAAAAGTGGAACTTGTCCTATGAGCGGCTCAGAGAAGCCAATCAACGAATTATCATGGTCCGGACATCCGGCTTTGGACAGACTGGACCATATAAGTCGCGTGCCGGATTCGGGAGTATCGGCGAGGCGATGGGTGGATTGCGGTATGTGACCGGCTTTCCGGACCGGCCGCCTACGCGCATCGGCATCAGCATCGGGGATACGTTAGCGGCCATGTTTGCCGTCATCGGGACCCTCATCGCTTTGCACGAGCGTGAAAAATCGGGAGAGGGACAAGTGGTGGACACCGCCTTGTATGAAGCCGTTTTTTCGGTCATGGAAAGCATCGTCCCGGATTACCTATTGGCGGGGTATGTGCGTGAAAGGATGGGCAATACCTTGCCTGGTGTCGCGCCTTCCAATATCTATCTGACCAAGGATCAGACCTACATCGTGATTGGCGCCAATGCGGATAATGTTTTTCGCCGTTTGTGTGAGGCGATGGGCCGCGAGGAATTGGCCCGTGATCCGAAGTTCAGCACTCATCATGCCCGGAGCGAAAATATGGTAGAATTGGATCAACTGATTGAAGATTGGACCAAGCGGCACACGGCGGATGAATGCCTGAACATATTGGAAGAAAAAGGGGTGCCTGCCGGAAAAATTTACAGCGCCAAGGAGATCGTCAATGATCCGCATTATCACGCCCGCGAGATGATTGTAAATGTCCAGCATCCAGTATTCGGGCAGTTCCCGATGCCCGGTATTGTCCCGAAATTGAGCCGGACTCCCGGGAGCGTTCGCGAGCCTGGCGCAGAAATTATGGGCAAGCACAACGAAGAGGTATATGGCAATCTTCTTGGCTATACGCGCGAGACACTTGAGCAGTTGAAACGGGAGAATATCATCTAAATGACATGATCGACAGAGGTGAACCCATTGACAAAAGGTGAACCCATCGAGAAAGGGCCGATGAGCGATGATTCATGTATGTGAAGTGGGACCGAGGGATGGTCTGCAAAACGAAAAAAAACACTTGTCCGTTCAGCAAAGGGTGGAATTGATTGAAAAACTGATGGCCGCTGGGATTAAAAAAATCGAGGCCGTCTCGTTTGTCAATCCGAAAGTGGTTCCGCAAATGAGTGATCCCGAAGCGGTGCTGGCCAGGATTCAGCGGCGTGATGACGTATTGATTGCAGGTCTGGTGCTCAATCCGAAGGGCTTGGAAAGGGCGATGGAGACAGACCTGGACGTGATCCATTTTACGCTGGCCGTCTCTGATGCGTTTAACCAACGAAATGCCAGGCGGACGGCAGAGCAGTCGGCGGCTGAAATTGAAACGATGATTCGTACCGTTAGCCAACAAGGAAAACCCTGCGTGGCGGTATTAGGGACATCTTTTGGTTGTCCTTTTGAGGGCCATGTGCCGGAAGAAAGGGTTTTGAAGATCGCGGAACGGTTTATTCAAGCCGGGTGCCGGAATATTACGTTGGCTGACACGACAGGGATGGCCAATCCGCTTCAGGTGAAAAGAATGGTTACCCGATTTAAGGAGACGTTTGGTGAAGCCATTGAATTAGGGCTTCACTTTCATAACACGCGAGGTTTGGGGTTGGCCAACGTGTTTGCGGGGTATGAAGCAGGCGTGAGGGTTTTTGATTCCTCCGTGGGAGGCAGTGGCGGCTGCCCGTTTGCGCCCAAAGCGGTCGGAAATGTCTGCACGGAGGATATGGTCAACATGTTCCATGCGATGGGTGTCAATACAGGCATCGCGCTCAACCCCTTGATCGACACGGCGATCTGGCTGGAGCAGCAACTGGAACGAAGACTGGACGGCATGATGATGAAATTGAATTGATCAACCGGGGAGAGGACAGGGCGAGGATGGAGCGCGTGGAAACAGAGACGAAAGAAAAGCAAATGCTGCAAACGGAAAACCTGACTGTCGCCTGGCGGATGCTGGGGTGGCTGCTTCTCACGCAGATTGCGGTGGCCTTTGTCGGGCGCAGCCTGGCCCCGCTCGGTCCCTTGATGGAGGCAGATTTGCTCCTGACCAAGGCGCAGGTGGGGATGCTGATGGCAGCCCTGTTCCTCGGCCAGTCACTGGTCAGCCTGCCGAGCGGCTTCTTGGCTGATCGCTTGGGTTCACGACGTCTGCTGATTGCCCTGGCGCTGTGTCTGGGCGCCGGATTTGCCGTGGCAGCCCTGCTGAATTCTTTTTGGTGGATATTGGTCTTTATCACGATCGGCGGATTGGGTTACGGGGCGATGCATCCCACCTCCAACCGAGGGATTATGTATTGGTTTCCCCTCCAGCAACGCGGCACGGCGATGGGGCTCAAGCAAATGGGGGTGACGGCCGGCTCTGCCCTGGCCGTCCTGGTCCTGCTTCCGCTTGCGGTGCAGGTGGGTTGGCGTGCCGCTCTGATCGTTGCTTGCCTGTTATTGATCCTCGTCGGTCTGACGGCCTGGTGGGGCTACCGTGATCCGCCTTCCAGTCGGACAAACGTGACCATGGGGTTTTACGCTTTTTTTGTCTCGCTCTGGAAAATGGTCCGTCACCGGCGGCTTTTGGCCGTCAGTCTGGCGTCCTTTGGCTTGAGTGCGGCGCAAATGTGCTTGACCACGTACGTGGTCTTTTTTGCGCATGAACAGCTTGGTTACAGCCTGTATCTGGCCGGTCTGCTGTTGCTTGTCTCCGAACTTGGCGGGTCAGCGGGGCGCGTGCTGTGGGGTGTGATCAGCGACCGCCTATTCGGTGGCCGTCGATTGGTTGTTCTGTTGCTGATTGCGTTATTGACAGCGGTCTGCAGCGCCATCACCGCCTGGCTGCCGGCGGGCACGCCATTTTGGGCGATCCTTCCCTTGATCGCCATCTTCGGCTTTGGCATCGCCGGTTTCAACGGCATGTGGATGAACGCGGCGGCTGAATCGGTGCCGAAGCAGTGGTCTGGCCTGGCCAGCGGGTTCAGCATCAGTGTGGGTTCCTGGGGCGTGATCCTCGGACCGCCCGTCTTCGGTTGGCTGGTGGATCGGAACCATGATTACACCACCGCTTGGTTATTTATGACGGTTCTCATGCTGGCGGTGATGGGCCTTTTGATCTGGGGAATGGCGGAGGGCAGCCATCAACCAGGTGGTGAATCACCGCGTTTGTGATATAATGTGACTAATTTTAAAGTCACGTTACTGCCTCATAGACTGATAGTCAAAAAGGATGAACAACTGACAAAGGGGGAACGCAGATGCCCAAAACGTTGTTTGAAAAGCTCTGGGAGCGGCACGTGGTCGTGGAAGAGCCGGGTCAGTCTGCCTTGATCTACATCGATTTGCACCTGGTTCACGAGGTGACTTCGCCGCAGGCGTTTGAGGGACTGCGCCTGGCTGGACGGAAGGTGAGACGGCCCGATCTGACCTTCGCGACAATGGATCACAACACGCCGACAACCGATCGTTCGCTGCCGATTGAGGACAAAATCGCCGCGAAACAGATGGAGACGCTGGTCAAAAATTGCCAGGAATTCGGCATTCCGCTGTATGACCTCAATCATCCCAACAACGGGATTGTTCATGTCATCGGACCGGAACTGGGCCTTACCACGCCAGGGAAGACCATCGTTTGCGGAGACAGTCACACGTCGACGCACGGCGCCTTCGGCGCCTGGGCGTTCGGGATCGGGACGAGTGAAGTGGAACACGTCTTGGCCACTCAAACGTTGCCGCAGAAAAAACCGAAGACGATGGAAGTGTATCTCGACGGCAAATTGCCTTACGGCGTAACGGCCAAGGACATCATCTTGGGACTGATTCAGAAGATCGGCACCGCCGGTGGGACCGGGTACGTGATCGAATTCACCGGGCCGGTGGTCAAGGAACTGTCGATGGAAGAGCGCATGACCATCTGCAACATGGCGATCGAGGCAGGGGCGCGGGCCGGCATGGTGGCGCCGGATGAAACCACCTTCTCGTACCTCAAAGGTCGTCCCTTCGCGCCGCAGGGCGATGCTTGGGAGGCGGCTGTTGCCGACTGGAAGACGCTTGCCAGCGATCCAGGCGCTACTTATGATGCGCGCGTCGAACTGAATGTATCCTCGCTGGCGCCTTTTGTAACCTGGGGAACCAATCCGGGGATGGTGGCGCAGGTGACGGACAAGGTGCCGTCGCCCGAGGATTTTGCCGACCCGGTGGATCGCATCGCGGCGGAAAAGGCGCTCGCTTATATGGATTTGAAACCGGGGACACCGATTCAGGAGATCGCCATTGATCGGGTGTTTATCGGCTCTTGCACCAACTCGCGGATTGAGGATCTTCGCCAGGCGGCCGAAGTGGTACGGACCATCGGCAAAAAAGTGGCTCCGGGCGTGCGGGCGATGGTGGTTCCAGGCTCTTATCGCGTCAAGCAACAGGCAGAGGATGAGGGATTGGATGTGATTTTCAAGGAAGCCGGTTTTGAATGGCGGGAGCCAGGATGCAGCATGTGCCTGGGGATGAACCCGGACATCCTCGCTCCTGGGGAGCGGTGTGCCTCGACTTCCAACCGGAACTTTGAAGGGCGCCAAGGAAGAGGCGGCCGGACCCACCTGGTCAGTCCCGCGATGGCCGCCGCTGCCGCCCTGGAAGGCCGGTTTGTGGACATTCGGCAGTGGAATCTCAACCTGCGGGAGGTGTCAGTTTGATGGAACCTTTTGTGCGACATGAGGGATTGGTGGCCCCGTTAGACCGGCCCAATGTGGACACCGATGCAATCATTCCGAAACAGTTTCTGAAACGGATAGAACGGACAGGTTTTGGGCAGTTTCTCTTCTATGACTGGCGTTTTTTGGAGAACGGAGAGCCCAATCCGGACTTTATCCTCAACCAGCCCCGTTACCAAGGAGCCAGCATCCTGCTCGGGCGGGACAACTTCGGCTGCGGTTCCTCGCGTGAACACGCTCCCTGGGCGCTGTTGGATTACGGATTCCGTGTGATCATTGCCCCTTCCTTTGCCGATATTTTCCGCAACAATTCGCTGAAAAATGGCATCCTGCTTATCACTTTGGATCCTAAGCTAGTGGATCAGCTGTTCCAGCGTTGCCTGGAACAGGAAGGGTACCGCTTGGATGTGAATCTGGAGAACTGCACCATTCGTGATGCGCGCGGGTTAGAACTCTCTTTTGACATCGAGCCGTTCCAGCGCGAAACGCTGCTCAAAGGGTTGGATGACATCAGCCGCACGCTTCAGCACGAAGCGGCGATTGCGGCTTACGAATCGAAGCGGCCAGATTATCTTACCCCGAAGGCGCTGTAGCGTCTGGCACGGAACAGAACATCTCTTGTTATGGGCATGATGTGGCAAGGCTCCAGCCAATGGCTGGGGCTTTTTTTGCCTTTGCAGGTGTTTATGGGATGGTTTTATTCCGGAAAAACTATTTATAGAAGCCAGGGTGAACGTAAATAAAGAAAAAGTCCCAAAAGAACAAAGCAGCCAAGGGGGTGGACAAGGATGCGCGGAAAACTGCTGGCGATGATGACTGTGTTAGCGCTCACGAGCGCCGTCTATTTATGGGTTGTTCCATCGGACAATACGGGGATTCGCTCCAATCCACTCGATCATGTGGAAATGCTTCCCGTGCCAACCGATCACGCCTCGCCCGCTCCGCCACCTCCAGATGCTCCTCAGAACCAGCAGGGACAAACCAATTCTACTGATCAACCCACCCGATTCAATCGGCCTCCTTTGACGGTCCTGCTCATGGGAGTGGATCAGCGGCCCGCGGATCGGGGCCGGCCGGATGCGATGATCCTTGCCAGATTGGATCCCGACGAAAAGCAGGTGACACTTTTGTCCATCCCTCGCGATACGTATGTTCCGATTGCCGACACTGGGCACTGGGATAAAATTAACCATGCCTACCTTCGAGGCATTTCCGCCGTCGTCAACACGGTTGAAAACTTTTTCGGCGTTCCGGTTGATCATTATGTCTTGTTGAATATGGAAGGGTTTGTGAAGCTGGTGGATGCTCTGGGTGGGATCCGTGTGAATGTGGAAAAACCGATCATCTCCCGTGTTGAGCCCTATGTCCGCCTCCAAGCGGGCCAGCAACGGTTGAATGGCAGAAAGGCGCTGGCCTATGTCCGGTTTCGCAGCGATGCGGAAAACGACTATGGACGCCAACGTCGTCAACGGGAGGTTATTTTAGCCATTATATCCCGTGTCGAGCAATTGGGCATTCGTCAGATGCCCCAAATCATTGAAGTGATTCGCGCTCTGGGGCCCCATCTGAAAACCGATCTGACGATGTTGGAAGTCATTCGCCTGGCCGCTGATTTTCACTCGCTCAGCGGAAAGGACGTGAATATCATCCAGATCAAGAGCCAACCTTGTAAAATCAGGGGGAAATGGGTGGTTTTGATTGAACAGTCAGAGCGGGAGCGGATTGCCGGCGCCTTGAGTCAGCGGAAAAACAAGTACATCGGAGAAGAAAGTGTATTGTAAAAAATTGATTAAAAAAATGCAATTATAGTCTAAAATCTTATGAATTAAAACGAACAATATGTTATAATATGTATACGGTTACATGGATTGGGTAAAAGCACTGGACATATACTAAAAAAATAGGCTGAAAAGGTATAAGATGCGGAATGAATGTCAAAACAGAGAGATGAGATGATCGACAGTTTTGTAGACGATGGGGTATTTGTACGAAAAACGGTAAAAAAGGAGGAGGTTCGCATGGACCAACAAAATGTACACATGTCACAGTCTGAACATCCGATGAATTCGGAACCGCAATTTGTGCCTCAAAATGAGTTTCCAGAAAAGTTGGTGAGTGAAGAGTTGGCAGAACAGTTGCCGCGCTTCTTGCGGAAACGCCCCATTCGTCAGGATGGTTGGACTGAGGAAGATGACCAGTTGCTGGCTGAGATCACCTTGCGCCACATTCGCGACGGGAGCACCCAGACGAAAGCGTTTGAAGAAGCGGGTGAACGATTGAACCGGACTGCCGGAGCTTGCGCCTTCCGTTGGGCCACTGTCGTCAAGCATCGGTATCAGGCGGCGGTGGAGGTAGCCAAGCGACAAGCGCGGGAAGTGAAAAAGAAACGTTTACAGAAACGACAGGTCAACATCGAGCAGATCAGCGTCATTTTGGAAGGGGACACCGAGATTGATCTGGATGCGGTGATTCGCACCATCAAAGTCTTCAAGCAAAAGGAACGGAGCTACCGTTCGCTGGTCAGGGAATACAACCGTCTTGAAGAGGAAAACAAGATGTTGCGGCGCGAAAATGAACAATTAAAGCAAGAGATACAGGAAATGAGCCGCCGCAATCTGCAACAGGAAGAAGATTACAAGACGCTGCTGCAAATCGTAAACCGAGCCAGGAAGATGTCGCTGCTGGATGAAAAGAAAGAAGGCGGTGATTACGCGTCTGTTTCGAGTGTATAGCCATGAATCGTCCGATCAACCATTGCGGGCGATTCGTCGATCCCCATATAAGAAAGGTTATCCACATGAACTGGATGGCCTTTTTTATTGTATTTGTAAAGATGAGACAATTTAGGGTTTAAAAAATAGGCAAGCGGTCCATTCTAGTAAAAAATGGTTGAGAGGTGAAGCCGCTTGCTGAAAAAAACATGGGTGTTTGGAGGAATGTTTGGGCTATTTTGTTCGCTGCTCTGGTTTTATCCGGCCCATGCGACTTCCTTGCCATCTTTTGTCAGTCCATCTTCATCAAGTGACAAGTCTGTTTACGCGCTGGACGTGGAGATGGAGGAACTGGACACTTTCCGGCTGTCGCAGAACCGACTGGCACAAGTGGAAAAGTATAAGGTGAAACCTGGCGATACGTTGTACCGCATCTCGAAGGAATATCAGGTGCCACTGGATGACTTGATCCAATGGAATCAGATTGCACAGCCTTCGTTGCTGCAGGTAGGACAGGAGATTGAAATTCCCCAACAAGTACAACTCGTTTATGTGGTTAAGCCGGGAGAAAAGCTGTCCATGATTGCCCGGCGTTTGCAGGTTGAGGAGAATGAAATCAGGCAGCTCAACAGACTGGATGAGAAGTCGGAAGTGTCTGCCGGATATGTCTTGCGCTTGCCGGATCGCGCCAAGGTTGCGCTGGAGGCTGGGCAGAGCAATCCCGTTCGGCAAGCCGTGAGTTCGCGAGGCCAGCGCGGAAACAGATCTCTGCCGGTCAGTGGAAGATATCTGGGTGCCTTCACCTTAACCGCGTATACGGCGGGGCCGGAATCGACAGGGAAACGTCCCGGACACCCGGCCTATGGGATTACGGCCAGTGGAGCATATGTGGAAGAAGGCACGACGGTTGCCGTGGACCCCCGAGTGATTCCGATGGGCAGGCGCGTCTATATCGAGGGGATTGGTTATCGGGTGGCGCAGGATACCGGGGGTGCGATTAAAGGAAAGCGAATTGACGTGTATATCGAGGATTTGCAGGAAGCGCTCGAGTTTGGTGTGAAAAGAGGCGTTGATGTCTATTTGGTGGATTAATGTGCATCGTCTGCTTGCTCATGAACGGGTGGGGTGACGGGAAGTCGGAGCAAAACAGGCTTTTCAGCGGCTGACACTGCATCCCCGTTGGTGGTCTCGGCCAGCTTTTCGAGAAAGGAAGGAGCTGACTGTTCGGTCAAGTATACCCTGACCGCCACCCGATTCGTAAATTCCGGCGGATCATGGGGGTGACGTTCCTTGTGCAGCAGGTGTTCAACCCGGCCCCACCAAGGGTAATCCATCTGCAACAGATACGGGGTATGTTGGACCTCCCGCACCAGACCAGCTGCCTGAATCGCTTCCGCTGTTGCCTGGCTGTAGGCTCGGATCAATCCACCGGCCCCCAGCAAAACGCCACCGAAATATCGCGTAATGACGGCGGCCACATTGTAAAGGCCGCTTTTTTTCAGGGTTTCCAGGATGGGCCTGCCGGCTGTGCCGGCAGGTTCGCCATCATCATTGGATTTTTGAATTTCTTGATGCTGACCGATCAGGTAGGCATAGCAGTTGTGCGTGGCGTCGTGGTGTCGTTTTTGGATTTCCGCAATCCACGTCTTTGCTTCCACTTCCGTGGACACGGGCCGGACACGGCCAATAAACTTGGACTTTTTAATTTCCAGCAGCACTTCTGCCTCATGGGCTACGGTATATAGATGCATTTCGATCTTCTTTTCTTGAGCCTCTCTTTCGCGACTGGTTTTTTGCGTTTTAGCATGGTGCATGGATGTTCATGACTATTCCCGCTCCGGCGCAGTTGCTTGTGCGGCTGTCGTCGGTTGATCGCGCAGCACGATCAGGTCGACGCGCCGGTTTCGCTGCAAATCCTTTTCGCTGAGCGGTTGGTATTCCCCGTAGGCCACGGCGCGTAGGCGTGCTGGATTCACCCCCTGTTTTTCCATGAAGTGGAGGACGGTCAAGGCACGCGCGGCAGCCAGTTCCCAGTTGGAAGGAAACTCTTTGGTGTGAATCGGCCGCTTGTCGGTATGCCCTTCAATCGATATGGCATTGGGAACTTGTTTGATCATATCGACGATGGCTTTCAAATGGGCTTGTCCCTCCGGTTTTATTTCCGCTTTTCCGGTGTCAAAGAGCAACACTTCCTGAAAGGAGAGGCTGATGCCTTCCGGTTTGTCGACCAAGTTGATCTGGTTTTGCAAATGATTGTCTTGAATAAAAGACTGCAGTTGCGAGTATAGAGCCTGAATCGCTTGGTCGCCGTTCATTTCCTTCCCTGCCTCAGCAGGAGAGGTATCGGTGAGGGGATCTCCTTCCGGATTTTTGGTGAGCGGGCTCTCCAGATCGTCATAGGTTGGATCGAGGACATCTTCACCCGCGGCGGGACCTGGCTGGCCGAGGTTGATCAGATAGGGTGAGCTGAACTGTTCGGCCAACGACAGCCGCAGGCGTTCAAATTTGGAGGCGTCAATCTGACTCATGGCATAGAGAACGATGAAAAAGATCAGCAGAATGGTCAGCATATCGGCGTACGATACTAACCAGCGTTCAACATTTTCGTGTGGTTCGGTCTTGTTTCGTTTTCTCATGGGCTCACCTGCTCGGCTGGATTGGAATTGGCAGCAACTTTCTCATCTGATTTCTTTTCATCAGGCGTGAGAAACGCCAACAATTTTTGTTCCATGTTTTTCGGGTTTTCTCCTCCCTGAATGGAGAGAATGCCTTCAATCAGCATTTCGCGGTAATGCACCATTTGTTGATTTTTGTTTCGCAACTTGTTCGAGATTGGAAGGAAAAAGATGTTTGCCGTAAACAATCCATAAAAAGTGGCCAAGAAGGCGGTAGCGATGGCGTGTCCGAGCTCCTCCGGATTGCTCAGTTCGCTAAGAATCAAAACCAGTCCCATGACGGTTCCGATAATCCCCATTGTCGGGGAAAATCCGCCGGCCGTCTCAAAAATCCGCACACCTTGGTTATTGTAGCGTTCCATATTATCCAGTTCCAGTTCCAGCATTTCACGCAGGAGTTCGGATTCCACACCGTCAATCACCCATTCCATTCCCTTGCGGAAAAACGGGTCGTGATCCAGCTCAGGGAGTTTTTCCTCGAGAGCCAGCAAACCCTCCCGGCGGGCAATGGTTGAAAACTCCACTAATTTTTGGATATTGGCGCGAAGATCGATTTTGTTTCGATCCGTGAAGGCTTCTGCCAAAAGCTGCGGGACTCGTTTGATGTCCTCCCATGGGTAAGAAGCGATGGTAGCAGCCAATGTGCTGCCGAACACGATGATGAAGGCAGAAGTTCCCCAAAGCAGGGTGACGGCGCCGCCTTCAAGCGCATAACCGATGACAAGTGCGGCGATTCCTGCCAGGATTCCGAGTAAGGTTGTCTTGTCCATAGGCCAACTCCCTGTTCTCCTAGAAATGTTTCGATATGGGGAAGTGCCAGCTACAAAATGTAAACTGGAAAACAGAACTGGAAAACCGTCATCAGGCACGTGTTGGGACGATCATGATGGTTATAACGATTGTACCCTGAAAGGAAAAATAATGAAAGAGTTTCAGCCAATTTTGCCCATTTTTTGCGTGAAAGATATTCTTTCCGTTGACAGGGTATCTGAGAATGGTTAATATGATCATCGTTTAATGTTCGGCGTATGGATTGCTTGGCAGGGGACCGCCGTTTTTTCATGACTTTGTGAAAGTTGAATTGGTGAAGGAGGGGACGCCAGGATGAGCGCATCGAAGGAACGCCGCCTGTTCACGTCAGAATCCGTGTCGGAAGGGCACCCGGACAAGGTCTGCGATCAGATTTCGGATGCTTTGTTGGACGCGTTTTTGGAAAAAGACCCCAATGCCCGGGTGGCCTGCGAGGTGATGGCGACCACAGGTCTGGTATTTGTCGCGGGTGAAATCACGGCCGACTGCTATGTGGATATCCCCCGAGTCGTGAGGGATACCATTCGCAGCATCGGGTACACAAGGGCCAAGTATGGATTTGATGCGGACACGTGCGGGGTCATTACGACGATCGACGAGCAGTCGCCAGATATTGCCCAGGGTGTGAACAAGGCATACGAAGCGCGCAGCGGCGAGATGGACGATGACGCCATTGAAGCGATCGGCGCCGGTGACCAGGGGCTGATGTTTGGTTTTGCTGTCAATGAGACCCCTGAACTGATGCCGCTGCCCATCTCTCTGGCACACCAGCTGGCCCGGCGATTGGCTGAATTGCGCAAGAGCGGCCAGATTCCGTATCTGCGCCCTGACGCGAAGACTCAGGTGACGATTGAATATGAAGGGGATCGGCCGTTGCGCGTGGATACGATCGTCATTTCAACCCAGCATCACCCGGAAGTGAGTCTGGAAGAGATTCACAGAGATATGCTGGAACAGGTGGTGGCGCCGATTGTGCCAGCTCATTTGCTGGACGGGGGGACCAAGTATTTTGTCAACCCCACGGGCCGGTTTGTGATTGGCGGGCCGCAAGGGGACACCGGCCTGACGGGGCGGAAGATCATTGTTGACACATATGGGGGATATGCCCGCCATGGCGGTGGGGCTTTTTCCGGCAAAGATCCGACCAAGGTAGACCGTTCCGCTTCCTATGCGGCCCGTTATGTGGCCAAAAACATTGTGGCAGCCGGCCTCGCTGACAAGTGTGAGGTGCAGCTGGCCTACGCGATTGGCGTCGCCCGCCCGGTTTCCATCCGCGTAGACACGTTTGGCACGGGCAAGGTGGGAGATGACGTCTTAGCGGCATTGGTCGAACGTCATTTTGATCTGCGTCCGGCCGGCATTATTCGTGAGCTGGACTTGCGCCGGCCGATTTACCTGCCTACTGCCGCCTACGGTCATTTTGGACGTGCCGATTTGGATTTGCCGTGGGAACGGACTGACAAGGCTGCTTTGTTGCGCGAAGAGGCAGGTCTGCGAGTGGAGTGAGGGATCTCTCAATCGCGTTTTCCATCTTGGAAGACGCGGTTTTTTTGTGCGAACTTTGGCGTACCCACAATGATGCCATTGTCAGCGCACCATTTCCCGGGCTTTTTCATATAGTGCAGTAAAAACCTCGTGCAATGATGTGGAGGGCTTGGTCATGTTTATCCAGGAGATGGGCGGGTGGTTTTCCTGGCTGATAATGGTGTTGGCCCTTTACAGCCTTTCCAGCCTGACCGTGGTCACTGTGCGCCGCCTTGTTCGGCCGTTGGCGCGAAAAGAGCAGCCGATTCAATATTTGGTAATGACGTCGGAAAGTGGCCAACACCTTGAATATTTGTTGCGACGGATCGATTGGGAGGCGCGGCTGCTTGGGCGGGACTACCGAATCCTCTGGCGGGATGAGGGTTCCCTGGATGAGACGGTTCGGATCATGGAGCGGTTTCAGCAGCAAAAGGAGTTGTTGCCGCCCCTTAACGCGATGCATCACGTTTCGGAGTTCAACCAAGCTTCGGAGCTGAACCGGCCTGCGGATTGCGCCCCCTTGCTGCGGCGTGAGGTGGTCCTGCTGGACTTGCGGAAGTCGGAAGCGCAGGTTAGCCCGCGTGACGGTGAAATGTGATATAATCTCAGAAGCAGGCAGAAATGACGGAATATGCAGAATCGATCGCTCTAGAATCTGTCTGATGGCCTCTTGCACATGATCATATGCTGGGGTGTGGGGCGGGTGGAACAAAGGGTGGAGCAGCAGGACATTTTTGCATGGTTGAAAGCGTTTTTGCCAGGGAGAGTGCTGCTCTGGGATGAGCTGGAGTGGGCTGTAAAGGAACACGGATTTGCCGTTTCGCAAAAGGCATTAAAAGTGGTTCTGGAACGGTTGGAAGCATCCGGAAGGGTGACCTTGCTGCCAGGCATCGTTTCCCAATGGGAAAAAAAGGGCAGCCCTTTTCGCTGTGTGCGTTGCGGGGAAGAGGAACGGTTCCTGGAACATCCATGCGCTTCCTGCGGAGGGCAGTGCGTCACCTGTGAAGCTTGTTTATCGATGGGGCGCTGCCGTTCCTGTACCCTGTTGGTGGTCGGTCGAACCGGGCCGGATGATGAAGGGGTGGCGGCGATTCCATCGTTGGGAAAGCTGGCTTGGAACGGGCGCTTTTCACCTTTTCAGGAGAGAGCGGCCCGGGCCGCCGTGCAGCTGGTCAGACAGGAATGTCCCGAACGGGAGCTTTTGATCCATGCCGTCACCGGCGCAGGAAAAACCGAGATCACCTTTCCCGCGATTGCCGAAGCGCTGCGTTTGGGGCAGCGGGTTGGCCTGGTGACTCCACGCCGGGATGTGGTTCTGGAATTGGCGCCGCGTCTTGGACAAGCCTTTCCACATGTTCCTGTGGTGGCTTTGTTTGGGGGATGTCCGGATCGTTGGGCGATGGGGCCATTGATGGTGATGACGTCTCACCAAGCGCTGCGCTTTCGCAAGGCGTTTCAGCTGCTGATCGTGGACGAGGTAGACGCGTTTCCTTTTCATCATGAGCCGCTTCTGCCGCGCGCGGTGGCCGGCGCCTTATCGGAGAAGGGGCGGCTTCTCTATTTGACGGCCACGCCGCCGGATGACCTGATACAACGAGCAGAACGTGGCGAAGTGGCCGTAGTGACCATCCCGCAACGGCATCATGGCAGGCCGCTGCCAGTGCCACAATGGGTACATGCATCGAAGTTGCGGCAGAAGATCCAGCAGGGCAAATCCGTCTCCGAGGTGGAAAAGTTGGTCTGGATGGTGCGAGCAACAGAAGGGCGGTTGCTGGTGTTTGTGCCGCGGGTGAAGGATGTCCCGTTTGTTGTACGGTGGTGGCAAAGACAGTTTCCGGATGATGCGGAACAGGTGAACGGGACGCACGCTTCTGATCCGGAACGGGATTTGAAGGTGTCCGACTTTCGGCAGGGAAAACGGAGGGTTTTGGTGACGACTACCATTTTGGAACGAGGCGTGACCATTTCCCGCTGTCATGTTTTGGTGCTGTTTGCGGATGCGCCCGTGTTTGATGCGGCGGCATTGGTACAGATCGCCGGCCGCGCAGGCAGGGATGCCGCCTTTCCGGAAGGGGAGGTTTGGTTCCTGTCCGAAGCAAGAACGCGGGCGATTTGGCAGGCCTGTGAACAGATCCGGCAGATGAACCAGCTGGCGAGGGAGACGCATGCGCCTTTGCAGCCGCATGCTCATGCCGATGCTTTGCCCTTGCTTCCCCATGCGCCTGGTTTTTCTTCCGCGAACAGACTTCATACAAGAAAATCTTCCGTCAGTCAGTCGCGGGCGCGCCTTTTTCCTCTGCGCCTGCTATCAGACGGGTTGAAGCGAATTCGGCCGCTGATACAGGCTGGCAGCCAACTGATGTACCCGGAAGGGGAACGGTGCTGTTTTTGTGAACGAAAGGTTTATTATGCTGTGGATTGGCAGCAAGGCGTGGTCAGCAGGTGGTCCATTCCGAAGGAGGGAACGACGTTATGTGTAGAATGTCTGGAAGAGATAATCTGGTTAACGGGCGCGGGGACTTTTTGCAGACGCTGTGGGAGGCTCCTGCGGGGGTCGGATGACGAGACGCCGGGGGCAGGTGGTGAAGGGATGCGCCGGTTCTGCAGCGATTGCCAGTGGTGGTTGAGGGAGGGAGCGGCCCTTTGTCTCAATCGCAGTGTGACCAGCTACCAGGGTCGATTGAGGGAGCACTGGCGAGAGTATAAATATGGCGGCCGCCGTTCTTTAGAAGGGCTTTGGGTGGAGATGTTTGTGTATGGTTGGCGATGTCACTGGGATGAACTGGGGATTCCGGATGAGATTCTGTATGTCCCCATGCATCCTTCTTCTCTCAAGGAGCGGGGGTTTAACCAGGCGCGCGTGTTGGCATCCGGATTGGGAGAGTGGCTGGGCAAGCCGGTGGATGATCGGCTGATTCGGCTTACGGCATCGGTTAGACAGAGTCAACAGGGGCGGCAGGAACGGTTACGGGCGCTGGATGGGGCATTTCGTTTGGCGCAAGACGTGGGACGGGAACTGAAAGGCAAGCAGGTGCTGTTGGTTGATGATATCTACACCACCGGAAGCACCTTGGAGGCGTGTGCTCGCTTGTTGCGCAGCGCAGGCGCGCGACGGGTCGTCAGCCTCACGCTGGCGCGAGCCTAGACACTATGGCCACTTTGCGGCTGACAATTCTTTCATTGGATTGTATACTATGATTGTAATGGAACATGTGGTCCGGGAGCCCTATCACGTGAGTGGGATAAGCGCGTTGAAAGGGGCGCATTTTGGCGGAGGGAGGTAGCAGGGGTGGGCGGGATGGACAAGCTTGTCGATTGCAAGCGTTGCGGACGGGTGTTTATTCGGGTGAGCAAAGATATTTGTCCACGTTGCCTCCAGGAGGTGGAGAGGGAATTTTTGCTTTGCCACGAGTACCTGCGCGATCACCCGGGAGCCACGGTGATCGAGATACACGAGGCGACCGGCGTGAGTGTCAAGCAGATTGAAGAGTTTGTCAAAGAAGGGCGTTTTCAGTTTGCCCGCGGTGAACACTTGGATTATGGATGTGAGCGGTGTGGCCGGCGAATCCGGAAGGGGAGGTACTGCGATCATTGCAGCAAGGAATTGTTTCATGAACTGAGTCAGGCGATCGAGCCAAAGCCCCGAAAGGAATCCGACTTGCCACGGCCATCCGGATCCAGAAAAGGCTATGTCATTTGGGAGAGGCGGAAACAACATGAGGGCGAATAAGGGTGAAATAAGCCGGATTCGTCCGTAATTGCTGATAAAACGGCATTATTTCGGCTAAACGGTTGGTTAACAAATCTTGCTTTGCTCCGATATTTATTACAGGGAAGTGAGTGTTGGATAACGGAAAGAGGTGCCGTAATCGTGCGGATTCACGAATGGAACCCGTTTCAGGCATATCAGATACAGCATACACGCACATCATCTAAGCAGGAAAAAGATGTGGTGCCTTCGCGAGCAGCAGAAGATCGTCTTGAAATCTCCCGGGAGGCCCAGATCAAAAGCCGTTCTGCCACGCCAAGTGAGCGGGTAGACGACCGACGCTTCGAATCTTCGCTCCAAGCGCGGATAGAGGCGTTGCGTCAGCAGGTGCAGGCCGGAACCTACGAGGTTCCCGCGCCACTGGTGGCACAGAAGATGCTCCAGTTTATGGCCCGCAAATCATAAGCTGTGCTGGATGGAGGCGTGTCTCGTGGATAGTTCGAGACAACTGACGACGATCATGATGGAATTAGTCTCAGAACATGAGCATCTGTTGCGTCTTGGACGAGAAAAGCAGCAGGTGCTCGTTCGTAATGATGTCCAGGCGCTTCAGCGGCTGGTGCAGGACGAACTGAAAGCTGTCCAGCAGGTGGAGCGCCTTGAGTTAAGGCGCCAACGGATCATTCAGAAACTGGCAGACTCCTCGGGGGGGTTCTTCCAGTCAGGCATCAGGCTTCAGGACATACTTGCGAAAATGCCTCCGTCCCCGGAAAAGGAACGTTTGGAAGGATTGGCGCAATCCTTGCGCCGATTGTTGGAGGAGTTGCAGCAAGTGAACGAGCAAAACCGCCAGCTCGTTGAACAAGCGCTGCTCTTTGTCCATTCCAGCATGGAACTGTTTGCCGCCTCAGATGGCATTGGCACGATGTATGACAAACAGGCCAAGACACATGAACCACTTCCAGGAACCGGATTGTCCTGGCTGGATCGGAAAATTTAATGAATGCACAGGAATATCCTAACCAATATTTTCGATGTGAGCGAGTGATCCAGATGCCCTCCACTTTTCACGGAATTGAATTGCTGAAACGAGCGTTGTACGCGCAACAGGCCGCGATGAACACGGCCGGCCACAACGTTTCCAACGCCCAGACGCCGGGCTATTCCCGCCAGCGCGTCGAAATGGTGACGACACCGCCGATTGAAATGCCGGGGTTAAACCGGAGTACGGCAAAAGGGCAGTTGGGCACGGGTGTCAACGTGGATGCCATTCGCCGGTTGCGGGATACGTTTTTGGATTTACAGTACCGCAACGAGAACCAGTACCTCGGTGAGTGGGTAGTTATGCAGAACAGCTTCGACAAGCTGGAAGTGATCTTCAACGAGATCAAGGCCTCTGATGACGGTTTTGGCACAGGCTTGAACCGGGTGTTCAACGAATTCTGGAACGCATGGCAGGACTTGAGCCGCGACCCGGAGAGCCTGACGGCGAAAATTGCCGTCGTTCAACGCGGTGTGGCGCTGGCCGAGACGTTTAACACGATGGCCAGACAATTGAACGCCTTTGAAACCGACCTTGAGAAGCAAACGGTGGCGAAAGTCACCCAGGCCAATGGGTTGTTGGAGCAGATCGCCGAGTTGAACCGGCAGATTGTCAAAATCCAGTCGATGGGGCAAAACGCCAACGACTTGATGGACCGCCGGGATCTCTTGGTGGACGAGCTGTCGGGGTTGATGAACATTGAAGTCAATGAGGACGCCCTTGGCGGGTATGAAATTGTGTTGAGCCGTTCTGATGATGGGACAGGAAATCCGATTTTATTGGTGCCGGCAAATGGGGATATGACTCAGGTGGCGAAGTTTGAGTTTGATACAACTAATAAAACATTGAGGGTGAAAAATGTTGCAGATTTATACGTAATTGGTAGTGGTCCTCAAAATATAACCGAACCAAGCGGTGAAATTTTTGGATACTTAAAGTCGATCGAGAAAGTGCAAGCGTATCATGAGAAATTGGATGAATTAGTCCAAATATTTTTAGAAGGCGATATAGTCGTTGATGGTGTTACTTATCAGGGTATAAACGGATTGTACAACGCGGCTACAGGGAATGATTTATTTAGCGGGGATACGGCTGCTGATATTGCTTTTATCGTAGATCCAGACGACTTGGCGGCATCTGGCAGCACTGTATTCAGTGGGTATGGAGAGCTTGCCCGTGTAATTGCCCAATTGAGAAATACTCTTTTTGATGATGGTACCGGTAATGAAGCCATCCTCGCCGATCGCTACAACGGCATTGTGGGCAAGCTTGGCATCGAATCCCAAGAAGCCCAGCGTCGGGTGAAGAACCATCAATTGCTTGTTGACCAAACCAATGTGTTGCGCCAGTCGGTCAGCGGCGTTTCGCTGGATGAAGAAATGGCAAATCTGGTGATGTTTCAGCACGCGTATAATGCCGCCGCACGGGCGGTCACGGTGATGGATCAGATGTTGGACAAGCTGATCAACGGAACAGGGATTGTCGGGCGGTAGTATAGTGGGCTGAACCGAAAAGAGGTGAGAACATGCGCGTCACGCAGAGCATGCTGAACAGCCAGTTGCTGCGGGATATTAACAACAACCTACAACGAATGGCCAAAAACCAGGAGCGCTTGGCTTCCCAATCGATGGTCAATCGTCCATCCGACAATCCGGTTGCCTCCACCCTCATTTTGCGCTATCGGGAAGAACTGGCGGCCAATTACCAGTATCAACGAAATGTAGACGATGCTCTGTCTTGGCTGGAGCAATATGACAGCGCATTGAGCGAAGTAAATGAAATTTTGCAATCTGCGCGTCAAGAGGCGCTTCGCGCGGCAAATGGGACGAATCCAGATACCTCGTTGGAAGCGATTGCCCAGAAGATCGGACAGCTTTATGATCAGCTGATTGCTGTGGGGAACACGCAGTTTAAAGGGAAATATATTTTTAACGGGAAGGATACGCAAACAAAGCCATATGATGGTGCGACACAAGATCATCTGGCGAGTAATTCTGACAACATTAGTTTTGAAGTAATGCCAGGTGTATTAATCCAAATCAATTCATTGGGCAGTGAAGTCTTTGGAGATACAACTGATCCAGATAATGCGTTTGAGATATTGAAGGATTTAGGAGCAGCTTTAGCTTCACCGCCTAATTTGAATGCAATCCAAACCGCCATTGGCAGACTCGACCAGCGCATCGATAAAGTCCTCACCCAATGGACGGACGTGGGTGCGCGGATGAACCGCTTGGAACTCATCGAAGCCCGCTTGCAGGATGAAGATTTCAATCTGCAAAAGTTGTTGAGCGCGGCACAAGATACCGACGTGGCGAAAATTTACATGCTCCTGAAGACGGACGAGAACGTGTACCAGGCTTCTCTTTCAGTGGGCGCGCGGATTATCCGCCCAAGTCTGGTGGATTTTCTTCGGTAATCGTCATCTAGTCCTCTAGCGATATCGCCGAATGTTTCTGTGCGCATAAAGCGACTTTCGGCAACACCCATGAGATAGGCTTCCCGCGGCCTGAAATGGACCCCATTGTTTTACATGCTTGGGAGAGATGCCCCTTGTTTCCACGTCTGGAGATGCGGCAAACCTTTGCGGCCATCGGTATACAGACAGAACCGGGTTTCTTGCAAATAAGGCAACACCATGCGATGGTCAATCCGAAAACGGAACCGTCGCGACTGGACATTGAGCGTGAGCCTGTACGGTTTGAAATTGATGCTGATCGGGCGTGGGACGCGTTGGCGCAAGGCCCCAGTCTCACCACGTTCTTACGAATTTATGCGCACGGACGGCAAGCCATTTTAGAGCAGATTGCCGACATTGCGCAAAAAGGAGACAGAATGGCCGCGATCCACATCCCCCATGATCCGGTTGGGGAGCTGGCGTTTGAGTGGAACCGACCGATTCGAATCGCGGAAGCGGTGGCTGGACCCGCAAATTACGACAATGTCGACATCCGTTTTACGCCGGAACAGCTTTCATTCTCTTATCAACCTGCGCGGGTCACGTTTGATCCCAATACGCCGAAACCAGAGATCCAATACTATCGGGGTAAAGTAAATACCTATATCCGTCAGCAAAACCATCTCGAGATTCGGGTGGTTGGCCTGGACGCCCGTGTTTGATGACGGGCTTTTCGTGTTTTTCCGACTGAAGATGGGTTGCACATAAGTATGAATGTGCTCACTGATGATGGTGGATGATCTCGTGATCAAGGAGTGAATTCGGATGGAAAAAATCATGTTTATCCAATTTGGCATGGGGATTGATCTGCATGGTCAAAATGTCACCAAGGCTGCGATACGTGCCGTGCAGAATGCCATCCACCACAATTCAATGCCGGGATTGCGTTCAGTTTTGCCAGAAAACAGCCTGAACAACATGAAAGTGCGGGTGAAACTGGCCATACCTGCGGACGAGGATAAATTGAACGTGGAAGATGTCAAGCGTCAGTTGCCTTACGGGAAGGTCGAGGTGCTGGTGCAAAAAGGCGGCATGTTAAGCACTAGCGGTGTCATCCTGCCCGACAAGGGAGACATCAACGACCAAGCGTATGTCGTCATTGCAGCTGTGGAGGTGGGCTATTGAAACGCCACTGATGAAGCGGCTGCCGATGATACATATATCCTCAAAAATCGGCGATTTTCTGGAGATTTGCAGAAAAACTGCCCCTTTTCAAGGCCATTTTGCCTTTTATCCGCAACTTCCTTTATCCGAAAAAACAAAAAAGCAGGTTTGTCGAAGAAAGCCGGAGAAAAGGATAAAGGACGGTGAATCGAGAATGGATACGCGTCATATAACCGTACAGCTTGTCTCACCTCTACATTCTCCGCAGGCTGCCTCCCAGCAACTGGTACGAGAAAATGGGGATCAGCGCCAAGAACTGGAACAAACCGGAAACTCACAAGGGAACAACGAAACACTTTCCCTCTCAAAGACCAGCCTCGAGAAAGTGGTGGAGGGCATCAATCAAACGTTGGAAATTACCCGTACGCATTTGCGTTTTACCCTGCATGAGGAATTGGAAGAATACTATGTCCAGGTGATCAATGATCAAACGCAGGAAGTGATCAAGGAAATCCCGCCGAAAAAATTCCTCGACATCGTGGCCGAAATCTGGAAATTGGCAGGCATCTTAGTGGACGAAAAAAGATGATCAAAAAGTTTTAATCTGAAGAAATTTTCGGGGAGGTGCTATCGTGCAAATCAATCCGATACGGTTCAGCGGTTTAGCGTCGGGATTGGACACGGAAAATATCGTCAAGGAACTGATGAGCGCGCACAGAATTCCACTCAACCGCCTGACCCAGCAACGCCAACTTTTAGAATGGCAAAAAGAAGCTTACCGCGAAGTCAATCGGCTCATGGTCAACTTTCGGAGTGCGGTGGAGCCTTTGCGCTTTCAGGGAACTTTCCTTGCCAAAAAGGCCAATGTGTCCGATGCCACACTGGCTACCGTCACTGCCAGCAACAATGCGGTTGAGGGGACCTATACATTGACGGTCAAGCAGTTGGCAACAGGAGCTTCGGTGACGAGTAAGCAAATGACTTATGGAACGCTCAACGAGGCATTGAACCCCACAGTTTCCAGCATCCTGATTAACGCTACATCGATTGATTTTTCGCCCTATACATCCGATGGCACGCTGACAGTGCAGGAGTTTGTTTCTGCTGTCAATGCGAAGTCGTCGGAAACCAATGTGAAAGTTTCCTATGATACGACGACAAAACGCTTTTTCTTTGTCACAACGAATACCGGCAACGATGCCAAAATAGATTTTACGGGGAACGACACGACTCAGCAGGATTTTCTAAAAAATGCCATTGGCGTTGCCGATCCTGCTACCATTTCCAGGGGACAAAACGCAATCATTGACTTTCAGGGGGCCACAAATCTCGAATTCAAAACCAATACAATCAATATTAACGGATTGACGATTCAACTACTCAAAGATCCAGGCGGTACCCCGATCACCACGACCATCACCGTCTCCCGGGACACCGACGCCATCTACAACACGATTAAAACCTTTATCGACGAATACAACAAGCTCGTAGACGAGGTCAACAAAAAATTGCAAGAGCCTCGTTATCGCGATTTTCCGCCGCTGACCCAAGAACAAAAAGAACAGATGAAGGAGAGAGAAATTGAACTTTGGGAGGAAAAGGCGAAAAGTGGGATGATCAGGAATGACACGATGATCTCTGGCTTCATGTCCCAACTCCGCTTGATTGCATACAGCGCAGTCACGCCGCAAGAGCCGGGCTGGACCAACGGTGTCACCAACAATGCTCTGAAACATCTGGCCGCGTTGGGCATTGAAACAGGTTCCTATGTGAATGATAACGGAAAACTGATCTATGGGGAGCGCGGAAAACTGTACATCAAGGACGAGGCCAAGCTGCGCAAGGCGATCAGCGAAAATCCGGATGATGTGATGATGCTGTTTACCGCCCGACCGAAGGATGGCTCTGGTGCTGATGTTAGCGACACAAATTATATTGGCCTTGGCCACCGCCTGTACAGCCAGGTCAACCTTGCGATTAACCAGCTCAGTGAGAAGGCAGGCAGCGTCAACAGCCTGATCCTGGTGGATAACAGCACGCTCGGAGAGCGAATAAAAGATATTGACGAACGCATTGCCCGCATGCAAGATCGCCTGGTCATGATCGAGCAGCGATATTGGAGCCAGTTTACCGCGATGGAGCGGGCCATTGCGCAGATGAATGCGCAAAGTGCCTGGTTGGCGCAGACGTTTGGCGGTGGCACGCAGTAAGCGCAGGTTTGATGTGAGGAATGCGTGGAAGTTGTAAAATCTGAAACATGCACTTTTCTGTTAAGGTCGTGCGGGAATTATGGGGTATCGTCACTGCGAACATGTGAAGGAAGTATAATCTCATACTGCTTCATGTGATAGACATGTCGTGGACGGAGGGCGATGGGGATGGGAATGACCAATCCATATCAAGCATATCAGACCAACCAAGTGATGACGGCCACGCCGCAAGAGTTGACATTGATGCTGTATCAAGGAGCGGTTCGATTCCTCAAACAGGCCATTCAGGCGCACAAGGACAAGGACTGGGCAACGGTCAACGAGCGGCTGCAGCGCGTACAGGACATCTACTATGAATTGCTGTCCACCTTGAAACAGGAGTACGAAATCAGCCAATCGCTGTCGGCCATGTATGACTTTTTGATTCGTCACGTCCGGGAAGCCAATGTGGCCAAGGATGTGGCCAAAATGGAAGAAGCGCTTTCCCTGACAGAAGAGTTGCGGGATGCATGGGAGCAGGCGATGAAACAGCAGAAGCAATCCTGAAAGTTGGCGGAAAATCGGTTCGCGGAAAGTGGTTGGGGAAACGGCGAAAACGTGCGGATATTTATACCTCGGGGATGTGAAAGATGTGAAAACCTGGAACGGAAGCGACTTGAGCAAGGATCCTCTCGATCAATTTTTGAACACCTACTTCCAGCTCACAAAAGCGATTTCGGAAGAGATAGAGGAGTGCGATTGGGATGAAGTGATTCACCTGTTGGATCAGCGGGAAGCGTTCATCCAACAGGAGGGAAAATGGTTTGAGACGGCATCGGTGCTGCCGCTCAACGACAGCCAGCAGGGCCTCCTGCGCCGGATTCGGGAGTTGGATCGGACCAATCAGGACAAGCTGGAAGAGCAAGTAGGCATCCTCAAAAAGCAGATCCATCAAAACCGTATTGCCAGGCAAGCTGTTCGCGGGTATTTGGAAGAGGGACTGGACCGCAGTGGCCTGGTCAGTACGCTGTTTAATCGGGGGGTTTAAAAATCCTCAATCCCCCATTCATAATTCGTTTGACTTTTACCCTTTTTTCCAGTATAGTCGAGTTGTGGGTCGGTTCTTTCACTGGAAAAGTCTGCTTCGGGCAACTGAAGTTGGGTCTTTTCTCAGAAGATCCCCTCACGCAAGTCCATGAAGAAAGGAATGTTTTATTCAATGCAAGGGCGAGTCAAATGGTTCAGCGCCGAAAAAGGTTATGGCTTCATTGAGCGCGAAGATGGTGGCGATGTGTTTGTCCACTACACCGCGATCAATGCCGACGGTTTCAAGACCTTGGAAGAAGGGCAGCTCGTCGAATTCGACATCGTCGAAGGTGCCCGCGGCCCGCAAGCAGCAAACGTAACTCGACTGTAATGGAAGTGTTGTTATCATAGATGCCGAATTTGCAAGTGCAAGTTGCAGGATCTATATAACGACAAAACCACCCTGTGCCGTTAAGGACAGGGTGGTTTTCTGTGTGCGCCCGGCTTGGGTGTGGATTCTTGGGTAAAAGTCCCGAACGGGGGCTGGCGAGCGCCTACCGAAATCCTTGAGCAAAGGTGTCCACCGCGAGGTGGGAACTGGATGGAAATGAGGTTGCATTATAACATCTTTGAGCAATATGGATTCAGAATGCACGTGCCTGTAGGCACGCTCCGTCATGGAGCTTCGTCTACAGGCGTTTTTATTTTAGTATGAACAATCATGCGATACGGCGTGCCGGTCGAAAGTTTGTGCAGCCATTTTCCTGCTTAACTGGCCAGTTCCCCTGCTTCTTGGTTTGCAAGCCTTTCCTTCTGGCGCCGGTACAGGTAGACAAAAAACGTCCACGTGGCCAGTCCCGCACCTGCGGTGAAAAGCACCAGGACCTTGATGTTATGCCATAGGATCGCATCGTTGCCGCTGGAGATGACGGCCTTGAACCCGGCGACGGTATAGCTCATCGGCAGCCAGGCGTACATCTGTTGCAAGGCCGGTGGCAACACTTCCAGCGGGAAGGTTCCCGCGCTGGAAGTCAGTTGCAGGATGAGGATCAGGATGGCCAAAAAGCGTCCCGGCTGATCCAGGGTCGTGACCAGGAATTGAATCAGCGTGACAAAGCAAAGGCTGGTGATGGCCGTAAAGAAAAAGAATTTGGGCACGCTCTTCACCGGCACGCCCAAGCCGTACAACAAAACCAGGCAGGCGATGGCGGCTTGCAGCAGGCCGATCAGGAGAAACAGCAAGAACTTGCTGAAAAACCAGCTGCTTCCGGAACGGGGAAAGACGGCCGGATCGCGCATCGGCAGGATGATGGAAAGGACCAATGCGCCGATGTAAAGTCCGAGTGAGAGAAAGTATGGGGTAAGCCCCGTTCCGTAGTTCGGCACTTCATGGATCTTCTCAATGTCCATTTGCACCGGGTCGGCAATCATCGCCCGGTTTTCCGGATGGTTATTGGCGTTGGAGGTTTCCTCGATGGACTCGCTCAGCTTTTCGCTCAGCGTGCCCGATCCTTCTGCCAGCTGTCGCATGCCTTCGTGCAGGGAACGGGCGCCTTGCTGGAGGCGGCTGCTGCCGTCTGCCAGTACACTTGCCCCGTCTTTGAAGCGAGCGAGGCTTTCCTGGAATTTGCCGCTGCCTTGCAAAAGTTGTTCTTCGCCTTGCAGCAGTTGACGGACACCGTCGTCGAGATTTCTCAAATGGCCGTGGAATTGTTCGATTCCATCGGCCAATTGCGCTTGCCCATCGGCCAACTGGTCGGCGCCTTTGGCCAGTTGCCGTGTGGCGGCACCCAGTTCCTGAATGCCGTCATGGAGGGATTGGCTGCCCTGGTATAATGCGGTGAATGCCGGATCATTGGCCAGTTCCGGGTGTTGCCTGGCCAGCAACATCATGCCCTGTGTCAGTTGCCGGCTGCTCTTTTCCAGCTGGTCGATGCCTTGCGATGCCTGGCCCAGTTGTTGTCCCAATTGCGTCATCCCGGCCTGTGACTTCCTGGCGCCATCCAGCAGACGGGTTGTTCCTTCCTGCAGCTGCGTCGCGCCATCGGCCAGCTGCTTAGTACCCTCGTGCGTCTCCTGAATGCCTTGGTGAATTTGTCCATAGGCAGCGGTCAGCGCTTCGGCCCCTTCCTTTAACGATTTGGAACCCTCGGCAGCTTTCTGGAGGTGTTGTTCCAGCGAATCCACACCCGCTTCGACTTCCCGGGTGCCCTGGTGCAGCTCATGCGCGCTCTGGCCGGCTTGTTTCAGGCCATCCGCCAGTTTGTCAAAGCCATCCAGGAGCAGAGTCACATATTCCTCGCGGATGCTTTTGGACACTTCTTCCTTGATCTTCCGGACAGCCGTCTCGCCGATTTGGGCAGCGAGAAAATTGTAGCTTTCATTGGGCATGTAGACCAATTTGGGTAAATCCGGGTGATCCTCTAATGCTGTTGTTGCTTTACGGGAAAAATCCGACGGGATTTTCACCATCATGTAATAGCGGTTTTCTTCCATTCCGTTCTGGGCCTCTTCCAGATTGACCAATCGCCAGTTGAAGGACTTGTTGTCCCGCAATTTTTCGACTAGTTCCGCGCCGAGATTGACATTTTTTCCTTCCTGAACGGTTCCTTCATCCAGATTGACCACCGCCACCGGCAAACGGTCCATCTGGTTGTACGGGTCCCAGAAAGCCCAGAGAAAAGTGGCGCTGTACAGGACAGGTATCAGCAGGAGGACCAGCACGGATAAGAGAACCTTTTTGTCTTTGGCAATTGAGAGCGCTTCATGGAAAAAGGCTTGCAGCATTGACCATCCTCCTCGAAAATCCCCGTTGTGCTGTCAAGGGAGAAAGTCTGCTTGGTTTGCATGAGCAGGCGGGTCAGATTGGGCCAAGCCTTCCATCAGATAAAGCTGGAACAGCTCGGCCAGTTCTTCCTTGGCAAGCGGCGAGTGCTTTTGTTCCCATTCAAAAGAGAGGGCCACATACAGTTTGATCATCACAAAGGCGGTGATTTCCGGAGGGCACGGCTTTAGTTCGCCTTTTTCGATGGCCCGTTCGATGTGGTTTTGGATGAATTGCAGGTTTTGTTGTTCGATCAGTTCTACAGCCAGCTGGATAGTCGCTCCTCCCAGTTCACGCGCTTCCAGGAAAAGCCGCTGCAGCAACGGGTGATTGCGGCGATAATCCAAGATCTGGATCAAGGTGTGGTGCAGGTTGTCAAAAAAGGAGCGATTCGGGTCCACCGTTTTTTGCAGAAGCTGGCTCATCTCCTGCACGACCTCTTCGATGACAGCATGAAGAAGCTCCTCTTTGTTTTTGAAAAAAGTGTAAATGGTCCCTTTCCCCACCTGGGCAGCCGTGGCCACGTAGTCCATGGTGGTGCCTTTATACCCGAAGCGGGCAAAAGACTGTTTTGCTGCTTCCAGGATGCTTTGTTTGCGGTTCATGATGATCGCCCCCTTAAAACTAATTGACTAAATTAGTTTTTTGGTCACTACGCAAATTCAAGAATAGCATTTGTTGATTCATTGTGCAAGAATGAAAATTTGTCGAAACGGCAGGATTTTTTCCCTTTCACATGGAATTATTATCATAACACAAGGCAGCTCCAAAAGCGGCATGCCCTGCGTCGCATTTGCTCATGGCGGTTGTTGAGTCTTGTGCGAATCCTTTTGCCCTGCGCGAGGGTCCTTATTTTCAGCGCGTGTTGCCCCTTGTTGTTTCAGGGCAAAGATGGGAGGATGGGATATGAGGTTTATTGTGCGTGGAGACAACGTGGAAGTGACACCGGCTTTGCATGAATATGCCGAGAAGAAGTTGAGCCGCCTGGAAAAGTATTTCGATGATATCCCTGAAGATCAGATTGCCCAGGTGACGATGCGCATCGTTCGCAACGAGCACGTGGTGGAAGTGACGGTGCCGGTTCCCAACCTCTTGTTGCGGGCGGAGGTCCAACACCAGGATATGTACGCGGCGATCGATTTGGCCGCAGACAAGCTGGAGCGCCAGGTACGCAAGTACAAGACACGGGTCAATCGCAAGGCGCGTCAGGTGACGGCCTTTCCCAATGGGGCAGCGTTTGCTGAAAGCGTGGGGGAGCCTGAGGCACAATCCTATGAAATTGTTCGCACGAAGCGGTTTAACTTGAAGCCGATGGATGTGGAAGAGGCCATTCTGCAAATGGATTTGCTGGGCCACGATTTTTTCCTCTTTTCCAATACGGAGACTGGCCAGGTGAACGTGGTCTACAGGCGCCATGATGGTAAATACGGCCTGATCGAACCGGAAGCGTGAGCGTAAATGAAATGATGACGGAATCAAGATGACATCTGTCATGAAGGATCGCCTAGCGTTGGACAGGCGGTCCTTTTTAAATGAGTGGGAGCTCTGCTACACTGGTATTGCTTGCTGGAGAATGGTTTTATCCAAGGGTGGGTGGTTTGCAACGGGCTGGAATGGTGGCGCAGGTGCTGCTGTTTTTTGGCCATCGATGTTGAAAAGGGCGTTTATGCGTTAACTTTGTTATAGAAGATTGGGACCAAAGATAGCCTACTTATTTGGATGTTAGTGGCGTATAAAATAACCCCGCCATCTTATTGAATATGTTCAAGAATACGATCACTTGATTTTGACGCTCAATGAAAGCCAAAATATTTAAATGTAGATGACGAGAACCGCAAGTGATGTGGAGCCGACTCGGAGGAGATGCGCATGACGTTTCAAAATCAGGTCGTTATCGTGACAGGCGCCGGGAAAGGCATTGGGCGGCAGATTGCGGCCCGTTACGCCGAAAAAGGGGCCAGAGTGGTTGTCGCGGATGTGGATGTCCAGGCCGGAGAATCCACGGTCCGCAACATTAGGGATCCAGGCGGTGAAGGCATTTTTGTACCGGCCGATGTTCGCGTGCCGGATGACGTTAGCCGGTTGATGGAGCAGGCGGTGAATGCCTACGGGAAAATCGACATCCTCATCAACAACTCTGGTGTTTCCCGTTTTAAACCCGTCTTTGAATTGACGGTGGACGAATGGGACGACGTGATCCACACCAATTTACGGGGAGCGTTTCTTTGCGCGAGAGAGGCCGCCAAACATATGCGCAAAAATCACTATGGTGGCTCCATCGTCAATATCGCTTCGACGCGGGCCCTGATGTCCGAGCCCCATTCCGAGGCGTACGCCGCTTCCAAGGGAGGCATCGTGGCATTGACTCATGCGTTGGCGGTTTCATTGAGCGAATACCGAATCCGGGTCAATTGCATCAGTCCCGGCTGGATCGAAACGGGTGATTATGATGCGCTGAGGCGGGCGGATCATGAGCAGCACCCGGCCAAAAGGGTGGGACGGCCGGATGATGTTGTCAGGGCATGCTTCTATCTCACTGATCCGGAAAATGATTTTGTCACGGGTGTCAATCTGATCGTCGACGGCGGCATGACGAGAAAAATGATCTATGTAGAATGATGAAGAATATAAAATCACGAGGAGGGACGTGGCAGTGAAGATCATCTCGATCGAACCGACTCCGAGTCCCAATGTGATGAAGTTGAATCTGGACGAACAACTTCCATCAGGAGAGAGATGGACATATACGAAGGAAAACCTTGCGGCGGCGCCGGAGTTGTTCCGGAAGCTTTTGGCCATTCCCGGCGTGAAGAGCCTGTTCCGCGCGGCCGATTTCCTGTCGATTGAACGCAGGGCGAAGGCTGATTGGCAGGCGATTCTCTCTGAGGTGAGTAAGCTTTTCGGCGACATGCCGGATGCGCCGGCATCACCCGGCGCGCCGGCCGATCCGGATTCATCTGCAACGGTAGGGGTGAAAGGGGAAGAGGAACGCTGGCGTGAAGTGCAGGTTTTTGTCCAGATTCTGATGGGCATTCCCACTCAGGTGAAGCTGGTGGCGGGAAAGGAGGAACAGCGCGTCGCCTTGCCCGAGCGGTTTTTGGCCGCGGCGATGGAGGCTCAGCGCGCCGCCCCGGGCAATGCCATCCTGCAGCGGCGGTGGGAAGAGCAGGGCTTGCGCTACGGCAGCCTGGAGGAGGTGGCGGATCAGGTCGTGCAAGAACTGGTGGCTGCCTACGATGAAGCAAGGCTGCGGCAACTGGTGCAGCAGGCCCGCCATCCGGAGACGGAGGAGGACACAACCAGCATGACCGCCTCTTCGCTGTCCGAAGCGCTCGTCGATCCCGACTGGAAAAAGCGGTATGCTGCTCTGCAGCGGATGGAGTTGACGGAAGACAAGCTGCCCGTGCTGGTCTCCGCGCTCAAAGACAGCCATCCCTCGATCCGGCGGCTGGCCGTCGCCTATTTGGGGGCGTTGGGCAGCGAGAAGGCGTTGCCGTATCTGATTGATGCCTTGCAGGATCCTTCGGTGGCCATCCGGCGGACGGCGGGTGATGCTTTGTCCGATCTGGGGAGTCCGAAGGCGATTGAGGCGATGACCAGGGCTCTTTTCGATCCCAACAAGCTGGTTCGCTGGCGGGCGGCCCGCTTTTTGTATGAAGTGGGGGATGAGTCGGCTTTGCCTGCGTTGCGGCGTGCGCAAGAAGACCCGGAGTTTGAGGTCCGAATGCAGGTCAACATGGCCATTGAGCGGATTGAACGCGGCGAGGCGGCCAGCGGCACGGTCTGGCAGCAGATGACGCGCCTCCGCCAGGAACGCGGGAATGGGCAGGACTCCACCCAAACGCTGGAAGAGAAGGAAACAAAGGGAAGCGAATGAAGGACAGACAAACAAAGAGCACTGGCGAAAATCGATGGCTGGAACTTATATAGGCTGGAAAATATGATACAGAAACAAATGAAGCGAAACGTTATAAAGCGAAACATGATGAAGTGCAACGAATGAAAAGGGAGGGGGCATGGTTGAACGGTTTACATCGAGTCCTGGCGGAACAGGTGCAGGACCGATTGAAGCAGGAGACCGGGGCTGCTGTCAGACTGGAGAGGGCAGTTCCTGTAAGTGGTGGCAGTATCAATCAGGCGTACCGTCTGGAGACGACGGCAGGCCCTTTTTTTCTGAAGGTCAGGGAGGATGCGCCGCCGTCTTTTTTCTGCAGGGAGGCGGATGGACTGCGGCGGTTGCGCGAAGCGGGCGCCCAGGTGCCGGAAGTGGTGGCGGTGACGGATCGGGCTGTATCAACGGGTGCTGTGCTGGAAGGTGGCGGTATGCGCCCGGACATTCACAAGGAACGAGAAGATGAAAGAACAGCTTCAGGTGCTCAGAAGGGAATCGCCGGACAGGGGGATGGTGTTGAGGAAACAGAGTGGGGCGTTTCCTTCCTGCTCATGGAATGGGTGCCGAAAGGGAGCTGGACCCCACCACGGATGCGGGCGTTGGGGAGACAGCTGGCATCGGTTCATCGCAAGACGGAGGAGGCATTCGGTCTTGCTGCGGACAATTATATCGGGCTCCTGCCCCAGTCCAACCGCCGAACCGCCGGTTGGCCGGAGTTCTACCGGGAACAGCGCCTCAAAGTACAATGGCGGATCGCGCTGGAAAAGGGCAGAATGACCCCTTCTTCAACACGTTCCAAGCGGCTGGAGCGGTTGTTGGAGAAGCTGGATGAATGGCTTCCCACCAGGCCGCCCGCTTCGGTTTTGCATGGCGATCTCTGGTCAGGCAACGTGCTACCGGCAGCCGATGGCCGGAACCTCCTGATCGATCCGGCGGTCTATGCCGGACACCGGGAGGTGGATCTGGCCTTTTCGGAGTATTTTGGCGGGTTTTCGCGCGAGTTTTATGAGGGGTATGAGGAAGTGTATCCGCTGGATCCTGCCTATGAGGATCGGAAGCCGCTTTATCAACTGTACTACATCCTGGTCCACCTGAACCTGTTTGGCGAGGCCTACGGTCCGGCGGCGGATGCTGTTTTGCGGCGGTACGTGGGAGGATAATACTATCATTTTCATTTCCATATCATTTTTTGATGTTCTTGATGCGGTAACATCCATTTGCTGAGATGAAATCAAATGCTCAGACAGGAATCCAGGGATCCAAAAAAGAAAACAAAAAAGAAAAAAAGAAATGGAAGGAGTGGAGGGACCAGATGATGAATCCAAAGACCATTGCCAAGGCGTTCGGCGCCATGGCCAGCGGGGACATGATGAAGCTGATGGAGCTGATTCCGATCAATCGCTCGCGAAAAGAGGAGTGGCTGGTCATGGAGGTGCCCATCCTGCCGATTTTAATGAATCCGCTAGGCATCATGCATGGCGGTGTGACAGCGTTTATTCTGGATTCGGCGATGGGTTGGAGTGTGGCGGACGCGACGGGAAAACAGGTGGTCACGGTACAGATGAATGTTCACTATCTGGCGCCTGGAAAAGGAAAGAAATTGAAAGTCTTTGCGCGGCCAACCCACATGGGCAAGCAGACGGCCGTGTCGGAAGCTTACATCGAAAATGACGAGGGAAAGCGAATCGCACAGGCCACCGGCACCTTTTTTTATACGGGGGAGCCTGCCATCCCGTTTGAAGAAACGAAGCAGTGAGGGCGGAAAGGACCGCCCTTTTTGCATGGATGGTAAAATGATTAGGAGATGCATGTAGGTTTTATTGAGTACGGATTCAAAAGCGAGGGATGCCGTGTTGGTGTTGTTGCCGTATGGGGATCATGTGTTGCTGATCCGTTGGGAGACGAAAGACGCTGCGCCCGATAAGGTCACGTATGAGATGGTGGATGCCTGGGCGCGACGCATTCGCGCTGCGCGAATACCAGGCGTGCGGCAGGTCTTTCCGGCCTTTGACAGCCTCTCGGTGATCTACGATCCGGTTTGTCTGACCTATGATGAGTTGGCTAGGCATATTATGGGACTGGATGGCGAGGAGCAGCCAGAGGAGGCCGAAGAGTTGCCTTTGATCGAAGTGCCGACCGTCTACGGGGGTGAATATGGCCCGGATTTGCCTTTGGTGGCCCAGGCTGCCGGAATGACAGAAGACGAGGTGGTGCGTGTACATAGCGGGAAAGAGTATCAGGTGTGGATGATCGGTTTTTTGTCCGGCTTTCCCTATGCGGGCGAGCTCGATGCGAGACTGGTGTTGCCCCGGAAGGCCTCTCCCAGTCTTTCCATACGCCCCGGATCGGTGGCCATTGCCGAGAAACTAACAGGGATCTATCCGCTGGCCTCCCCGGGCGGGTGGCATGTGATCGGCTGGACGCCGTTGACCATTTTTGATCTGAAGCGAGAACCGCCAGGTTTGTTTCAAGCGGGTTATCGCCTTCGGTTTCGGGCGATTCAGGAAGCGGAAGCGGCATTGTTCAGAGACTCGGAAGCAGGGAACTCTGAGGAAGAAGGAGCCTGAGAACATGCGTAAGCAGATGCCAGAGCTGCGGGCAGGAATCGGCACGAAGCGGTTCGATTCGGGGCGGGGATACGTCGAGGTGGAGAAGGCGGGGCTTCTGACCACAGTGCAGGATAGAGGACGAGCTGATCATCAGGTGTACGGGGTGTCCCGTTCAGGGGCGATGGACCACTTTGCTATGCGCGTGGCCAACCTGCTGGTTGGGAATCCCGAGGAAGCCCCGGTGCTGGAATTTACATTCACAGGGCCGACGTTGCGCTTTGCTTGCGATCAGGTGATTGCCATCACAGGGGGGGATTTTACTCCGCTGATCGATGGCCGTCCTGTGCCGAAATGGCAGTCGCTGCCGGTGTCGAGGGGTACACAGCTTTCACTGGGACGATGCCGCAGCGGCGCTCGCGGATACTTGGCGGTGGCGGGAGGGATTCAGGTGCCGCCAGTGATGGGGAGTGCCGCCACCTTCCTGCGCGGTGGCTACGGCGGTTTTGAGGGAAGGGCGTTGAAAGCGGGCGATCAGCTGCCTGTAGCGGATTTGGACGGGACTCATGATGCCATAAGGCCTCGGCCTGTACGTCGGCGGCTTGCTCCTGAACTGATCCCGGACTACGGGCGGTTTCGACCGGTGAGGGTGATCCCTGGACCGCATGTGGAGGCTTTTTTGCCAGAGGCTTTGGAGCGTTTTTGGACGGGTCACTTTCGCATCTCTCCTGCTTCGGATCGGATGGGCTATCGGTTGCGAGGCCCGGTTTTAAAGCATCGGGAGCGGGCGGATATCCTGTCCACGTTTATTTTCCCAGGCGCGATTCAGGTTCCTGCTGATGGCCAGCCCATTGTTTTAATGGCCGACTGCCAGGTGACAGGTGGCTATGCGGTCATTGGCGTGGTGGCAAGCGTGGATTTGCCCTATCTCGCGCAGCGAAAACCGGGAGATGTGCTTCAGTTTCGACCGGTGTCAGTCGCTGAGGCGCAACAGTTATGGAAAAAGCAGGAGGCTTTTTTCACCAGGTTAAAGGCGGCATGCCTAAATTGGGCTGGACATACCCTAAAAAAAGATTTCGGTTCGAAGAGTATAATTACAGAATGATTACAAACCCTTCCATATTTATCCAAATCAGGGGAGGGGAAGATGGGCCCATATATGGGTCGGTCAAATTTAGAAATGACAAAGAAATGAGAGAGAGAGAAACCATTGGGGGTTTTATCATGGGGATTGGACTGTCTTTGACGGCCATCCTGTATTCGCCGGTTGCAAGCATGTTATGGTTGGTAGGGATAGGGGTGTATTGCCTGTTTCAGCTGCGTGAGGTCAAGTTGGAACCTTACAGTGTCGGCTTGATGTTATTGACTATGTGGAGTTTTAGTGTCGCTGTTTTTTATGAAAGTTGGGTGAGCTTTGCAGCCTCTTTTGTCCTTGCCTGCTTTTTTCTGTTTCACCAGTGGATGCTTTCACGTGAATGGACGCGTGATGGCCTGGAACGGTTGATGACGCAATTGTTTCACCTCGGCACGGGTACCGCTTTGATTGGTTGGCTGCAACAGATGGGCCAATTGCCTACTGAACCAGGCTGGTTTACCTGGCTGATGGGGTGGGCCCCCTTTGTGCCGATTTCGGAAGAACGGATTTCAGGCACGTTTAACAACCCCAACTTTGCGGCCTCTTGGTATGCGGTGTTGCTGATCTTGGGGATGTGGATGTGGGAACGATCTGCGCGAGCGCGGCGCGCTTTGGTGGCGCTGGAGATGCTGGTTCTATGCGGTGCGCTGTATTTTACCGGTTCACGTGGCGGGATGTCCGGATGGTTGGTCGGCACATTTTTCTATTTGTTCATTCGCTACCGGCAAAGGGTATTGTTCTTCTTGGCGGGGGCGATGGCACTCTTGATGACAGTGGGCTTTTTTAGGATGGAATGGTTACCGAGAGGGGAACTGTTCTGGAAATCGCTGGACACGCGTTTGGAGATTTGGCGTACGGGGCTGGATTTGTTCTTGGAAAAGCCTTTGACTGGGATTGGCCTGGCCAACATGTGGTTTGTGGAACCCTGGATGAGAAGCTATCCGGATCCGCTGCCGCATGCCCACAATACGCTGTTATCGATTGCCGTGGAGTTGGGGATTGTTGGCCTGGGGCTGTTTTTATGGATGCAGATATTCGTGATCAGGGGATTGGTTCAGCTGACAGCCGAACGGGATGCCTTCGCGCCACTTTTTGTCGGGGCGTTTGCGGTCCTGGCGATGCAAGGGTTGGTGGATCACCCGATCTTCTTGCCGCAGGTGGCAGTGATCTTTTTTGGTGTAAGTGGGGTCGTGCTTCACTTAACCGCAGCCGAGGCACAGGTACAGCCCAAACCTGTTCTCAAGCCACGTCCTCTCGGGCAAGGATGGTTTCACCACCATCCGCGCCATCAGGAGCGGTTGCGGATATGAGAACGAATGGTAGACGCTTATAGACAACCGGCCAGTTTTTCGCTATACTAGGCTAAAGCACAGTCATCACTTTGAGTCTCTCTTTTTGACAACTGAATGCCATGAAGCATGGTGATTGGACCTTCGGGGCAGGGTGAAATTCCCGACCGGCGGTGATGGTGCCTCTAAAGAGCGCACCTCAGTCCGTGACCCGCGAAAGCGGTGGATTCGGTGAAATTCCGAAACCGACAGTATAGTCTGGATGGGAGAAGGGATAGCCAAACGCCATGGCCTCTGTGCGTCGGCATGAGCCTTTACACGGGACATCCCGTGCCAAGATTTGGTGCAGAGTAACGAAGATGATCTCGCCCGGCCCGGCGATCGGTTGCCGTTCATCCGAGATCGTTTGTCGTTTGGAAACTGTCCAAATTTTGGGCTTGCCATTGGATCACGCATGCCTATGCACCAAGCATGTGTGCAAGCGAACGTGTGTGCGGACAACCGGAGAGCCATGACCATTTTGCTCATCGATGCAACGCCCCGTCGAAGGAACGGGGCTTTTTTGATCGATTCAGCCAAGAGAGGTGGTGAGTGGATGCGGGATGCCGAATGGATGAGGCTGGCGCTGCAATTGGCGGCGGCCGCGCTGGGACAGACATCTCCCAATCCAGTGGTGGGTGCGGTCGTCGTGCGGGACGGAGAATTGGTCGGGATGGGGGCCCACTTGCGGGCCGGTGAGCCGCATGCAGAGGTCCACGCGCTGCGAATGGCGGGAGAGAAAGCGGCTGGGGCGGTGCTATACGTGACGCTGGAGCCTTGCAACCATTACGGAAAAACCCCTCCATGTACGGAACAGATTATCGCCGCCGGAATCCGGAAAGTGGTGGTGGCCTGCCGCGATCCGCATCCGCTCGTGCAAGGTTCGGGGATTGAGCGGTTGGAAAGCGCCGGCCTCGAGGTGGTGGTGGGCGTCTGCGAAGAGGAAGCGCGTCGCCTGAATCGTTTCTTTTTCAAATGGGCAGAGACCGGACAGCCCTTTGTCACCGTCAAGACGGCCGCTACATTAGACGGAAAACTGGCGGCGCACACGGGTGACAGCCGCTGGGTGACAGGAGAGGCGGCCCGCCGGCAGGTGCACCGGATGCGAAAGGAGCACGATGCGGTGATGGTGGGCGTCAACACCGTGCTGCAGGATGATCCGCGGTTGACTGTACGGCTTGGCCATGGAAACAGGCAGCCGCTGCGTGTGGTGGTGGATTCCCTCTTGCGTGTGCCGTTGGATTGCCGTTTGGTGCGCGATGGTGAAGCGCCGACGTTGATTTTTACAACGGATGGTTCGCCGGAGGAGAAGCGCGCCCAATTGCGCGAACGGGGTGTCGAGGTGGTGGTTGTGCCCGCCGTATCGTCGTCGGTCGCACCCGGCAGTGAGGTTGGCAAGGCTGGCATACGGGTGGATTTAGGCGCGGTGATGAAAGAGCTGGGCCGGCGCGGCGTGACTTCAGTGCTGGTGGAGGGTGGCGGCACGCTCAATTTTGCGCTGTTGGAGCGCCATCTGGTGGACCAGGTGGTGGCCTTTGTCGCGCCTAAACTGATCGGTGGACGCGGAGCGCCCACGCCTTTTGATGGTCCGGGGTGGCCTGCGATGGCCGACGCTGTTCACTTGGTAGATGTTCACATGGAGCAAGTTGGCGAGGATTTTTGCCTGATTGGCACCCCTTCTTATGCCAGCAGGCTTGCATAGGCGTGCCATTCATTCGTGGAAAAGCCATCGGTTAAGCACGACTCGACGATGGAAAAAGGGGGGCGGTGGATGTTTACGGGGATCATCGAGGAAATCGGCAAAGTGACAGCCATGCGGCGGCACGGTTCGCAGGCCATGCAGCTGACCATTGGCGCCAAGAAGGTGCTGGAAGGAGTTCAGCTGGGTGACAGCATCGCCGTCAACGGCGTCTGCCTGACGGTCACCCGTTTTGAGCCGGAGCATTGGTTTGCCGTGGATGTGATGCCAGAGACGATGAAAAGCACCAATCTAGGGCAACTGCAGCCGGGCGCCCCTGTCAACCTGGAACGGGCGATGACGCCTGCAAGCCGTTTTGGCGGGCATTTTGTCAGCGGGCATGTGGATGCGACGGGGCGGGTGATCCACCGGGCCCCGATTGCCAATGCGGTCCTTTTTGAATTTGCCGCACCGGAACCGTTTCTCCGGGAACTGGTGCCCAAGGGTTCGGTAGCGGTGGACGGCATCAGCCTGACCGTCGTGGATGTCAAGCCGGATCGATTTTGCGTGTCCATCATTCCACACACTTTGCAGAAGACCATCCTGCAGTACAAACGAATTGGTGACACGGTCAATCTGGAAGCCGACATGTTGGGCAAGTACGTCCGGCAATACTTACAACAGAGCGGCTATCTGGATCAGCAGAGCGGCTATCTGGATCAGCGACATATGTTCAACCCGTCCTAATAACGCTTTGTACTTGGAAGCTTCGTCCATGAAATGGTTTTGGGTTTGTGGTTTCGAGAAAAGGGGGGGCACATCATGAGCGGGATGCTGGATTCCATTCCATCTGCGGTCGAGGATCTGAGAGAGGGAAAGATCGTTTTGGTTGTGGATGATGAAAATCGGGAGAATGAAGGCGACCTGGTGGCGCTGGCGGAGAAAGCGACCCCGGAGGTGATCAACTTCATGATCACGCATGGCAAGGGACTGGTTTGCGTGCCGATAACGGAAGAGCGGGCGGCCGAACTGGAATTGCCGCCGATGGTGGAACACAATACCGATCCGCACGGGACCGCCTTCACCATCTCCGTGGATCATCGTTCGACGACGACAGGCATTTCGGCCTACGAGCGAGCCGCGACGATCCAGGCGCTCATCGACCCAGGCAGCAAACCGAGCGATTTTCGCAGGCCGGGACACGTTTTCCCGTTGATTGCCCGCAAGGGCGGCGTATTGCGGCGCGCCGGCCATACGGAAGCGGCGGTGGATTTGGCCATTCTGGCGGGAAGTTACCCGGCCGGTGTGATTTGTGAGGTGGTAAAAGAGGACGGGACGATGGCCCGCTTGCCGGAATTGTTGGAGATGGCCAAGCGGCACCATTTGAAGATCGTCTCCATAGCCGATCTGATCGAGTACCGGAAACGTCGGGAGACCTTGATTCAGCGGGAAGTGGAGGTGACGATTCCGACCGATTACGGGGACTTTCTGGCGGTGGCTTACTCCAATCGCGTCGATGACAAGGAACACCTGGCGCTGGTCAAGGGGAAGATTCATCCGGATGAGCCGGTTTTGGTCCGGGTCCACTCGGAGTGCCTGACAGGGGATGTATTCGGTTCCCAGCGCTGTGACTGCGGACCTCAGTTGCATGCCGCGCTGCGGCAGATCAGCGAAGCGGGACGGGGCGTGCTGCTATATATGCGCCAGGAGGGCCGAGGGATTGGTTTGTTGAACAAGCTGCGGGCGTATCAATTGCAGGATCAGGGGCTGGACACCGTGGAAGCCAACGAAAAATTGGGCTTTCCCGCCGATCTGAGGGATTACGGCATCGGCGCGCAGATCCTGCGCGATCTCGGCGTGCGGAAGATGCGGCTTTTGACGAACAACCCGAAAAAACTGCACGGACTGCAAGGGTACGGTTTGCAAGTGGTGGAACAAGTGCCGATCGAGATCCCGCCGACGGACGCCAATTACCGCTACCTAGAGGCCAAAAAGTATAAGATGGGTCACATGCTTCATTTGTAGGTCCAAAAGAACAAGTGCTGGAATCGTTGTGAGGACTGTTTTCAACGTGGGAACGGTGTTCAAATAAACGCTGGGGGTTGGAAGTATGGTAAAAGTATGGGAAGGCGTGTTGATCGGTCAAGGACTTCACATCGGGATTGTCGTCAGCCGCTTCAACGCGTTCATCACGGAAAAGTTGCTGGAAGGGGCGCTGGATGCCTGCCGCCGGCACGGGGTGTCGGAAGCGGATGTGGAGGTGGCTTGGGTTCCGGGGGCCTATGAGATCCCTTTTATGGCCCGAAAAATGGCCGAGAGCGGCCGTTTTGACGCCGTGGTGACGCTGGGTGCGGTGATCCGCGGGGCGACACCGCACTTTGACTATGTGGCCAACGAGGTGGCCAAAGGGGTCGGCCAGTTGGCATTGAACAGCGCGGTGCCAGTGATCTTTGGCGTGCTCACGACGGACACGATTGAACAGGCCATCGAACGGGCGGGAACGAAAGCAGGCAACAAAGGCTGGGACGCCGTGGTCGCGGCTATCGAGATGGCCAATCTCAGCCGACAGTTTGCATGAATGAGCCAAGGAACGTCCATGTCCCAAAATACGTCAACCGGGATGAAGAAAAACTCCCGAACCGCAGTCGTCGTGGTTCGGGAGTTGTTTTTTTCGTTTGTGTGATGCGGATTTGATGTCAATTCAGCCACTCCACCGTCGTTGGCAGACCGTGAAGCGTTTCATCGGGGATGGAGAGGACAAGCATGGGATAGGTGATCACCTGGGCGACCACATCCCCAGGGCGCGGTTCATTGAGATGCGCGCTGACCTTCAACTGTTCCCCATCATACGTGATTTCCTTTACTTCCACCACGTATCCGGCTGTCGGTTTCTCTCCGGCTGTCACAACCAGGTAGGTTTTTTCGTCTTTAGCGACCCAATAGGCGCCGGCCGGTTTGGATTGCAATTCCGTCAAAGCTGTGAGCCGCACATTTTCTTCTACTGCGAATTCAACCGGAACGGGAGCTGCGCCGTTTTGATCGTTGCCGGCGTTGGAACGGCTGTTCCCGTCCGAATTGGCATTTGAAGTCCCACAAGCGCTGAGGGCCATGATCAGGCCGCCGAGGAAGAAAGCCGGGAACAGTTTAGTCGATATTCGGGCGAACAGGCGAGACAACGAAACCACCCTTTCCTTTCTTTAGATAATCATGGGGTTCAAACTGATTTTCTCATGACAACAACTCATTTGTTAACTCATTTGTTAATTAGAGACGTTTCTCCGTGCGGTATGGTTCCGTTGTGCCACTGATGCCCCGGAGAGCAACTGATAAAAGGCCTGTTCGTATCCCGAGACCATTTTTTCCAGCGCAAACCTCTCTTCCACCCAGCGCCGGCATTCCCGCCGCCGGAGGCTGGGCAATTTTTCGATGTGATTGACCGCCTCATCCACGGTGGAGACGACAAAGCCGGTTTTGCCGTGATTGACCACTTCCGGCACCGACCCGAGGCCAAAGCCGATGACCGGGGCACCGCAGGCCATCGCTTCCGCCATGACGAGTCCAAACGGCTCCGGCGCACGAACCAGATGCAAGAGGGCCAAAGCGCCGCCCATCAGGCGGTTGCGTTCCGCAGGCCCGACCTCACCCGCGAACTGAATCTGTTTCCCGTCAATCCAAGGGCGGATTTTGGCGGAGAAAAATTCCTCTTGCCCGTTCGGCACCATACCGGCGATGATCAATGGCAATCCGGCCTTTCTCGCCGTTTCGATCGCTAAATCGGTTCCCTTTTCCGGACAGATACGGCCGATGAACAGCAAGTATTCCCCTGGCTGTTCGACAAAGTCAAATTGTTCCAGGCGAATGCCGTTGTATACATTGGCGATGTAATTCAGTTCCGGACATCCCGTTCGTTCCGCATAGCTGATGGAGATATACGGCAGTTCGCGATAGTGTCGGTAAGCCACGCGGGAGTCAGCTTCCAGGAGGGCGGCCCCGTGCAGCGTCGTGACCACCGGGGTGCGGATGAGCCGCGCAAAAGGCAGAGGGAAGTAGTTCATGTGATTGTGCAGCAGATCCAAATCCAGCCTGTCAGCCATTTCCAGGGCGTGGCCGATGTGGATCATTTCCCAAGGGCGGGAGGGCCATTCGGGATGTTCTCCGAGAGGTTCGGGACAAACGGACACCAGTCTGGCCCGCGTGGAAGAGTCACCGGTGGCGAAGAGGTATACCTCGTGTCCCCGTTTCACGAGACCATCGGCGAGATTGGCGCAAACCTGTTCCCAAGGCCCGTATTTTCGCGGTGGCGTCCGCCAGGCAATGGGGGCCAGAATCCCGATGCGCAACGAATCAATCACCTCCTGATGGACATCTCAATGCGTGTTCGCTACAAAGGCGGCGATGGCCTGGAACGAACCGTGGAAACGATGAAAAGAAATGGTGCCGGGGATGAGAAGGTGATCGCCTTTTTGCAATGGGTAGGTTTGCCCGTCGATGCGCAGTTCTCCTGCGCCTTCGAGAATACTGACCGTATAAAACGATCCGTGGGAGACGATGGACATTTCCCCGGCCACGTCCCAGTGTTCCACCTGGAAGTGGGGTCCAGACGGAAAGGATGTGGCATTTCCCTTTTTCAGTACTTTGTTTGGTTGCAACGTCGGGGACGGGATCCGGATGACCTGCATTGCTTTTTCCAGATGCAATTGGCGCGGCCGACCGTTTTTGTCCAGACGTCCGTAATCATAGAGCCGGTAAGTGACATCGGAACTTTGTTGCACTTCGAGCACTCGCACACCTTGACCGAGGGCGTGTACCGTTCCCGCGGGGACAAAGAAAAAATCCCCTTTTTCCACGGGAACCCGACGCAACAGGTTTTCCCACCGGCCTTCTCGAACCATCTCCTCCAGTTCTTCCCGCCGGCGCGCGGTGTGTCCGTATACGATCTCCGCTCCCCGTTCGGCGTCCAGCACGTACCAACATTCCGTTTTCCCCATGGGTTCCTCTTCCAGTACCTTGGCCCAGTAATCGTCTGGGTGAACCTGAACAGACAGATCTTGCGCCGCGTCGATCAGTTTGACCAGGATGGGAAAGGGGGCACCTGGCTGCGTGCCGAACCATTCCGGGAAATGATCCCAAATTTCGGCCAGCGTCTTGCCGGACAGGGGGCCGTTGGCAATCCGGTTGCAGCCGTGGGGATGCGCCGAGATGGCCCAGCATTCACCAATCGCCTCTCCGTCAATCATATAGCCGAACGTCTCGCGAAGCCAGGTCCCGCCCCAGATGCGTTCCTTGAACACCGGCTGCAAAAAAAGTGGATATGGCTGCATCGGCATACCCCCCTTATTCCTGTCAACTTGTGCGAGCCACCAAAGGTTGAGGTTCCGTAACCCCGCTTGTTATCCAAACGGCTTCCGCTGCCGCTTCGATATTGTAAGAATGCCCTTTCTGCGATTGGATCATGTGCTCGCAAAAAATGCGCTCCGTGAGAAGAAAGGAGAGGGTGGACTCCGCACCCGCGTTTGGGTTGGGGCCATCGGGATTCAGTCCGTCAAGACCTGCTCCTTCTCCCGGCAAGCACATCATTTTGCCGAGACGGTTCTCTCCGTAAAACCATTGACGACACTGGATGACCACTTGACGATATTCATGCTTTCCGCTGAGTTCGTGCGCCTTGGCCGCAGCCAGGGCCAGCTTCAGGACGTCTACCGGCTGTTGGTCCCACTGGCTGCAAGATTCTCTCGTACACCAGCCGCGGTTTCCGATGGGTTGAATATACCCATGCGCAGGATGACGCATCTTTGTCAGCAGGAAATCCAGCGAATCCATTCCGATCTGAAGCGCCTTTTGGTCTTGCAGGTAATTTCCACTGACGAGCAATGCCCAAGGGAGAAGGCCATTGCTGTATGTGAGCGCGGGTTCAAACCAATTCCACCCAGGACTGGCGGATTGTTCATACATGGATACCAGTTTATCGGTGAGTTGTTGGATGAGCGGGTTCAGTTGGTCGCGGATTTTCGAGTTTTCATTTTCGCCAGTCGGCTCATTCTGTTCCGCGGCCGGTGACGTATGGTTGCTCTGGCAGGCAACCTGCACACACGCAGCCAGTGCGTAGGCACACCCTCGCGCGTAGGTCAGTCTGCCGGCTTGCGGCAGCGCCTTCCAGAACATCTGGCGGGCCAGTTGACGGTGCGCTTCATGTGAGGCGTGGATCGAGGCGAAGGCCAGTGCCCAGAGCGCTCGGCCCAGGCAGTCGTCGGAGGGGATTTCTGGTTCCCGGTTTCGGGTGTAGTCAATGTTGTTATAGAAATGGCCGTTTTCCAGTTGGTTCCAGTGCAAAAAAGCCAGGTATGTTTCAGCCAGCCGATGTAACCGCTCGGCCAGGGGCCCTTGCGGGAGAATCTCTAACCACCAAAGCACGCACCACAGCGCGCGGGCGTTGTCATCGGTGGTGTACCCTTCCTGCCGTCGCGGGATCAGGTGATTGGCGTGTTCCAGGAGCCCTACGTCGTCGGTGAGTCGCATCAGATGGCGGAAACTTACCTGTTGGATCATCTTTATTTCACCACCTGCAAACCCATCATGTCCTGACAGATGTGATAAAATTTTCGCCCTACCACATCCCAGCTCATCTCGCGCCCCAATTGTTCCATCGCCTGTTCATAGCGGGCCAATACATCCCTCTCGCCCAGCAAACGGATCAGCTGTTCTCGCCACAAATCGGGCTGGTCATACGGAAGCAGCAGCTCCGGATAGTCATGTAACAGATCGCGGGCATGCGCATAAGGCGTGGAGAGAATGGGCCGCCCCAGGCCGACCGCATAGGCCAGCGTGCCGCTGGTGATTTGTTGTATGCCTGGATAAGGGGTGACATACAGATCACAGGCTGCCAGAAGATGGCGCAATTCTTCCTCGGACAGATACCGGTTGACAAAGCGGACGTGTGTTTCCAGGTGATTTCGGGTTACCCGGTCTTCCAGTTCTTCCCGATAACGCTCGCCGATTTGTTTTTTGATTTCGGGGTGTGTTTGTCCGGCGATCACATACAGCAGATCAGGCACTTTTGCGATGACATCGGGAAGGATCTGAAGCAACATCTCAATTCCTTTGCCCGGGCTAAGCAGGCCAAAGGTCAGCATCACTTTGCGCTCGTTCAGGCCGTGCATTTTCCGGATCGTCTCCCTTGGCAAGACAGGAGGTTTCGGGGCGCCATGGGGAAGGTAGACGATTTTCTCCGGGCGGATCGGAAAATGGTTGGTCAGGTAGGGAATCGCCAACCGGTTCATGACCATCACCCGGTCACTGTGTTGGATGATCTCCGCCTGCACGCTTTTGTAAGGTTCCGGCGGCTTTTCAAAGACGGTGTGAAACGTGGTGATGACCGGTTTATTCAGCGAACGGAGAAAAGGGACGATATGTCGTCCGGCCTCGCCGCCAAAGATGCCGAATTCATGTTGCAAACTGATCACATCGATATCACTCAGGTTGATCTGTTCAGCCAGCCACAAATAATCTTCTAGCTGTTGTTTGCGTAGGATGAAATGATGTGGTGAAGTTTCGGTGTCCTGATCAGGCAGGATGGGGGCTACGGGAAGCATTTCGTCGGACAAGTGAAGTGCCTCTATGACCCCTTGCCGCAAATGCTGCGTGAAGGTGGCAATGCCGCAACGTGTGGGAGGATATGTGCCGATAAAGAGCAGCTTCATGCTTTTGCCACCGCCGCTCTTCCGGATTTCTGCACATGCCGCCGATCCATTTTCAACTTGATGACTGCTCCGTGCATCATTTGGTCGGCTCCGGTCAGCAGGTGATCACAGAGGATACAGTCCACTACATAGGATCCGGATGCGATGGAGGTGTTTTCCCAGATGATCGAACGGGAACAACTTGATCCTTTTCCGATCCGGCTGTGATTCCCGATGACAACGTACGGTCCGATGATGCTGTTGTCTTCGAGGACGACGTGATCACCGATCAGGACGGGTGGCATGAGGGTCACCCCCTTGCCGATTTGTACATTTTCGCCTAAGTAAATCCCTTTTTTCTGGTGTGTCGCAGGCAATGAAAGAGGCATTTTGCCGTCCAAGATATCCCAGTGCGCCTGCCGGTATCTTTCTGTCGTTCCCATGTCCATCCAATATCCATCGATCACAGTGCCGTAAATGCCCGCATCTTGCTCTATGAGCAGCGGGAAGGTTTCGCGTTCGATGGAGATTTCCCGGTTTGCCGGGATGGACTCCAGCACCTCTTTGTTCATGACATAGATGCCGGCGTTGATGAGATTGGAAGGCGCCTGATCGCGTGGCGGCTTTTCGACAAAGCGCGTGATTTTTCCTGTCCATGTTTGTTCGACAACCCCATATGCAGAAGGATCCTCAACCCGCGTCAACCCGATCGTCACAGCTCCGCCGTGGCCACGATGGAATTCCAAAAGGGGCAAAAGGGGAGCCATTTGCACCACGTCGGCATTGATGACGAGAAACTGGTCGCTGAGCATGGGTTCAGCATTTTTGATGGCGCCTGCCGTTCCGAGAAGCTGTTTTTCAACGGCATACTGGATCTCCACCCCGAACCGGCTTCCATCGCCAAAATGCCGCTGGATCACTTCGGGATAGTGTTTGACGGCGATCACAAACTGCCTGATGCCTTCCCTTTTCAGGTGAAGGATCAAGTGTTCCAGCCAGGGGCGATTCCCCAGAGGAGCCATGGGTTTGGGCAAATCTTCTGTCAGCGGGCGAAGACGAGTGCCAAGACCACCTGCCAACAATAATGCCTTCACGATACGATCCCTCCTTGCGAAAATGGGTGTTGTATAAATGTTCTAGAAATAGCAGCAAACAAGCATTAAGAGTGCTAAAATGTCAGATACTTAAAAAAGAGTAAAGAAAAAAGAAGTTATCTGTCGTGTCCCAACTCAAAAAGGCCCTTGAACATGCGTCGTTGCGGGTACCCATTCTTCGTCGAAAACAACAACTGAAACAACTTCTTTTTCTACTCTTTATGATTCATATGTCAGATAAAATTGGAACATGCTGCTATTTCTAGCCTTATAACCAAAATTATGACATTGCCCACTGGTCTCGTCAAGTATCGTGAACGCGGTGAACAAAAAGAAAAGACCCCCGTGAAAAGGGGGGTAGGGGTAAGGATCGAATATGGTAGGGTGCAAAATCCATAAACTGGGGTAATAGTGGGTATTAAACGGCCATCGCGAAATGCTGCTTTGGCAACTCAGGGTGATGCAAGTCTTCGCAATTCCTGTTCGCGCAGCAGATGCCATGGCTGGGATCGTGGTCGATGACCAATCCCTCCATGTACCATGTATCATCGGGGCTGACGACAAAGGTCACTCCGCCGATTTGAATCTTGTGATCGCGTGCCGTCGGCCGATCCACTTGCACGCCAATGGAATAGCCGCCGCAGCCAAAGCCGCCGATGCGGACAAACAACCGTAGCGCTTGGTCTGTGGACAGCTCCATTTCCTGTCGGTAAAACGCGGCCGCCGCAGGGGTGATCTGGACGTTCAGGCTCAAAGGGTTCACCTCCCAACCGGTGTATCGAAACAATCTCAAAAAACACCATCTGTGTAATAACAGTTAACTGTATTATAACACGAGATGCGGATTTGTAAAGTGTATTTTTTCGTAACGCGATGAGGAAATATTTTGCAGAAACGAAAGAGCGGATGGTCAAGCGACGGTGTGAAATGTTTGACAGGTGTTTTATAATGATTTAAAAAGAAACGGGATGTGTGAGGATGAGCCATGTGAGACAAAGACGCGTGCCGTCAGGCGAGCTTCTCGAGCGGATTGAACAACAGTTTCGAGGGAGGGAAAGGAAAATTCTCGACCAGCATCTTTATGTCCGCTCGGCCGTATTGTTGCCTCTCGTCGAGTGCGAAGACGAACTTGGGGTACTGTTCGAGGTGCGGGCGCACCATCTGAAGCGGCAGCCTGGCGAAATCTGTTTTCCTGGCGGAAAAGTGGATGAAAATGATGCCAATGAGGAGGCGGCGGCCGTGCGGGAAACGTGCGAGGAGCTTGGGTTGAGCCCGGGCCAGGTCCAGGTGTACGGGCCGCTGGATGTTCTGATTGGTGCCTTTCCGTTGATGATCACTCCCTTTGTGGGGACAATTCCTTATGAAGCGATTGTGCCCAATCCGGATGAGGTGGCGAAAGTTTTTGCTGTTCCACTATCTGTTCTGTATCAGATGCAGCCGAAGCGGTTTGATGTCCCTGTAAAGGCCCATCCCGATGAAGATTTTCCATTCCACCTGATTCCCGGCGGCCGGAACTACAAGTGGCGAACCTATACGCTGCCGGAGTATTTTTATTGTTATGAGGATAAGGTGATTTGGGGCTTGACGGCCCGCATTCTACGCCATTTTTTGGAGTTGAGTCGGGACGGTTTTGTGGAGGGATTGGGATCGATACGTCATGGATAGGAGAGAGGAGATGGCGACCTTTCGTTTTTTCCACGCCGCCGATTTACACCTGGACAGCCCCTTCAAGGGGCTTTCTCGTTTGCCGGAGCCGATCTACGAGGCGCTCAGACGATCCACGATTGCCGCCTTCAACCGCCTGATTGACTTCTGCATCGAACAACAGGTGGATTTTCTCTGTTTGTGCGGCGATCTATATGAGGTGGTTGATGGGCGCCTGGCTGGCCCGATGGCGCTACAGCGGGGACTTTGGCGACTGCATGAGGCGGGAATCCACAGTTTTATCATCCGGGGGAATCACGATCCTGAGGACGGCCCGCACGCACAGTTGAAATGGCCGCCCACGGTCCATCTTTTCTCCTCCCGATGCGTTGAAGGAATCCCTTTTTACAAAGCGGGAGAAGAGGTGGCTCGTATTTATGGCCGGAGCTATCCGACAGCCCGCTTTCAAGAGAATATCCTGCCCGAATACCGGCGGGACCCGCTGGCGCCTTTTGCCATCGCCATGCACCACACGAATGTAGACGGCAATGGCGGGCACGAAAACTACGCCCCTTGCCGACTGGGTGAGTTGGTCGCAAGCGGCATGGATTATTGGGCGCTTGGTCATGTCCACAAGCGTCAGATTTTGCATGAGGCGCCTTGGGTGGTTTATCCCGGGAACCTTCAGGGCAGAAACATGAAGGAGCAAGGAGAGAAGGGCGGTTATCTCGTGGAGGTGCGGGATGGACAGGTGGATGGCGTCCAGTTTGTGCCCTTGGGTGAAGTGGTTTGGCAGGAATTGAAGGTGGATCTGACGGGGGTGGAAGCCGAAGAGGAGATGCTGCGCCGGATGCGGGCTGTGGTGGACAGCTTGCGGAAGCGGCTTGCGGGCCGGTCCGCCATGGTACGCCTTGTCCTTCACGGAATGACTGTGCTGGCTGCTCGTCTGCAGAACCCTTTTATGCTGGATGATGTGGTGAACTTGTTGAACGATGAATACGTACATCAGCTTGTCAATGACCCGGAAGATGTGCTTCTCCACAAAGCTCAGCAGGCCACGAACCTGGATGATGAAGGAAAATACAGCCAGGTCAGCGAGAGGTTGGGGAGGCCGGTTGATGAGTGGCGGAATAACCGTCCACTGTCTGCTTGGGTATGGCTGGATGAGGTTGTCAACCGGACGTTCCCCTCTTTCGATCATCAAACCGCTTCGCCGTTGGTCCGTGAAGTGGTGTCCGTTTTTAATGAATGGCGCGCTGCCAGCCACGGGCAAAGAGCGGCGGAGTTGGCCCCGCTGAAAGCCCTCTGGACACATCCGGCCGCCAGGAGATACCTGGAAGACTGGTCGGAGGAGGAACAGGACGATCTGTTTGAAGAGGCGGAAAGCCTCCTCTTATCTTTGTTGCTTTCGGAACGGGAGGGAGGAGAATGAATTGCCGCCGTATTCGCAGACTGCGGATTGATGGATTTGGTCACTGGCGCGATCAAGAGTGGGAGATCCATCCGCGTCTTCAGCTCGTTGTGGGGCAGAACGAAGCCGGGAAGAGCACATTGCTCGGATTTATCCGGGGAATTCTGTACGGATTTGAGTCGCGCCACTCGCCGCATCGATATGAGCCGTCGAAAGGAGGGGCTTTTGGCGGCTCCATCTGGATGATGGACGAGGCCGGTTTGTGTGTGCAAATCCAACGGTTGGGAAAGGGGCGGGTTTCCGGCCAGCTGAGCGTGCACTTGCCTGACGGGCAGACGGCGGGAGAGGACTGGCTGAAGGAATGGCTGGGTCGTATTGATAAACAGACGTTCAGGCAAGTCTTCGCTTTTGGGTTGGATGATTTGCAACAAGTACGGTGGCTGAAAGAAGAGGCGCTCACTCCGTTTTTATATCACACGCTGGCAGGAACCGGAATATCGCTCGGACGTGTGCAAAAAAGGTTGGCTGAACGGGAAGCGGAATTGTTCCGCCCACGCGCCAAATCCGGCCATATCCAGCAGACTCTTCAGCAACTTGAGGTGCTTGAGGCCAGATGCAGGAACTTGCGCAACCAACAGGAACAGGCAGACTCTGTCAGAGAGAGACTGGCACAGGTGCACGCGGAAATCACTGAGTTGGAGCAAAAAATCGCGACGCGGCAAGAACAACTGGGCCGCCTTGAGCGTATCGCTCGCCTGCTGGTCCCCTATCGAAGATTGAAAGATTTGGAGGCAAGGTTGCAGGAAGCATGTGGGGAGCTTGTCTCTCTTTGGTTGACGGACGATATCGCGGAACGGTTGTCCGTCAGTGAGAAACGCCTGAAAGATTTGCGCGAGCGGCGAGAAACGGTGAAGCGACAGATGACGGAGGTCCAGTCACGGCTTGAAGGGCGGTTGCGTTCACCTTCTCAAGGGCGCGATTTGGAAGAAGCGGGCCGGTTGGTTGCGGGTGTTTTTCTCGGTTTTTCTTTTGCCATCCCGTTCATTTGGCTGCTGTTGTTTCAGATATGGAAAGGGGAACAAAGTTTGTTTTCCTTCGGTATGGCGGCGGTCCTGTTTCTGCTAGGCGCCTGCCTGGCCGTGGCTTTCCGACAAAAGGTGGCCAAAGTCCGTCGAGTGAAGCGTCGCCTCATGGAGATGGGGGAGCGGTTGAAGCAGGAGGAGGAACGGCTCGAACGGCAAATTGCGGCAGAAGATCATGTCGTCTCCTGCCTGCGAGAAGCCGGCGCGATCCGGGGATCGTTTGGCGAAGGGGGCATGGATCCGCAATGGCAGACATGGATGTCTGAATGGTCGTTGCGGGGTGAGCGGCAGTTGCTGGCCGAGCGGGAGCGACTGGAGACGGCATTGGCCCGGCAGATGGAGATCTATTCATCCCGCTTGGAAGAACGGGGCCGGCTGTTGCAACAGTTGGAAGCGTCTTTGCAGAGCGCTGCCGCGCTGGTGGAGGCACAGCAGGAGGCATTACTCGTCAAAGCCAGGCTGCAACAGCTGGCGAGGCAGTGGTCAGCGGTGGTTCTTGCTCGTGCCGTCTTGGAAGAAGCAATGGCCGTCTTGGAACGGGAGCGCCAGCCACTGGCTCTGCAGCGGGCCTCTGCCTACTTTTCGCGATTGACCGCCGGCCGCTATGTTCGCGTGTTGACTCCGCTTGGTCAGCGGGAGTTGTTGGTGGAACGTCACGACGGGGAGCGGCTCTCACCGACGCAACTGAGTCGGGGAACGTTGGAACAATTGCTGCTGGCGATGCGTCTTGCCGTGGTGGAGGAATACAGCAGCCGGGTTGCGTTGCCCCTGGTGATGGATGACATTTTCGTCAATTTTGATCCTTGGCGGTTATCTCACGCGGTACAGACGTTGAAACAGCTGAGCCGGCGTCGGCAAATCCTGTTTTTTACCTGCCACCCGCATGTTGAGGCAGCATTCCGTCAGGCGTTAGCGGGTGAGGATTGGGCGTGCATGAGGCTCAGATGATTTCGATGAAGCAGCGGCGCGATCTTTATGTCTGTTTGTTTTCGGCGATTTGCCGGGGCTTTTGCACAAAGGTCAGTGTCAAACGTTGGGCCTCATGATAAAATAAATGGATAAGCGATGGATTAAACTGGAGCTGAATGGCGATGCAAGCGATTCAACAACAGTCCCAATTTGCAGAAGCGATTGCCTCAGGAGCAATTTCTCGACCGCGTGTGTGAAGTGAGCGCCAGTTTGGCGCAACAGGAGCCCTAGCGCGAGGATGACGGACCAACTTGCCGGGCATGCTAGTACGGGCTGGGAGGTCGGGTTGGATCATGCCTGAAAGGCGGCGGGTTTAACTCGGAGGTGAGGCCATGTCGCCGCTAAACGAAGAACATCAAGACGAACGTCAAAACGAAAGACTTCAGTCTGTTGAAGAAAGTGGCAGAACCGCCTATCCAAGTGGGCGCCATGGAGTTGAACGAGATGGAGGTGACCACCGTGGGGGTGGACGGCGAAACGGATGGTGGAAGGCGCTCGCCGGGTTGGGCGCGTTTTTGCTGGCGTTTGGCGGGAAATTGAAATTCCTCTTGCCTCTTCTCAAGTTGGGGAAGGTTGGCGGAACGATCTGGAGCATGTTGCTGATGATGGGCACCTATGCCCTGATTTATCCGTGGCAGTTTGCCATCGGGATTGTGCTGATGATCTTCATCCATGAGATGGGTCACTTGCTGGCCGCAAAGCGCAAGGGGTTGCCGGTTTCAGCGCCGGCTTTTATTCCGTTTGTCGGTGCGTTGGTCACGATGAAAAAGGCGCCGCCCGACGCGGGGACGGAGGCTTACATTGCCTATGCCGGCCCGCTGGTGGGCAGCATCAGCGCGTTGGCATGCCTTTGGCTTGGCCGCAGCCTGGAGATGCCTGTGCTCGTGCTGGTGGCGTGGTTTGGATTTTTCATCAATTTGATCAATTTGTTGCCGATTCACCCCTTGGACGGCGGCCGGATTGTGACAGCCATCTCGCGTTGGCTATGGGTGGCGGGGTTGGTCGTCGGGCTGGCCGTCGTCATTTGGTTGCGATCCATTTTGTTTGGACTGGTCTGGTTGCTGTTTGTCTGGCAGCTGGTGCAAAGCTGGCGGCGGAAAAAAGAGCCCATCAGCCAGATGCAAACGAGCTTTGAGGTATACCGACAACAGTTCCAGGATGCAGCCATCCCGATTCCCGGTCCTGAACATGTCCGTTCACTTGAGTATCTGGTTTACAGCCGGCTGGAGGATCAGAAAAGATATTGTGACATCTTTTATCCTGGCTTGGGAAAACTAGGAACCATCCCCTTTCCATATGGTGATGTCGTCGGTGTGCAGATGACAGGGATCAGGCCGGTTGGGGAGAGAGAGGGAGAATCGTTGAGAGTTCTGCTGAAGATTTCTTATCAGCCGGACGAACAGCAGATGCCGATTCGTGAGGATGCCTATTACCAGGTACCGGCCCGCACCCGCGTGAAGTACGGTCTGGCCTATTTTGGCCTGATTTTTGTATTGAGCGTTTTGCTGATCATGACACACGATTTGATTCCTCCACTGAGGTGAACGAACCTCCAAAAACAGTGCCCCGCACAAAGATGTCGCAGCGGAAGTGTTGCATTTTCGTTCATTTTGTTATACTATTTTGTTCAATAGTATAGCTCATTTAAAGTTTTATATCTGAATAGAATAACCTTTTTCCGGAAATAGAATGACATTGTGTCTTAGTTATCCGATTAACTTCATTAAAAGAAGAGAGAGGATTCGGCATGGGAGGAATCAAAAGGTTTCAAAAGATATTGGTTGCCAACCGCGGAGAGATAGCGATACGCGTCTTTCGGGCCTGCACCGAGATGAAAATCCGCACGGTCGCCATTTATTCGGATCAGGACAGCGCTTCTTTGCACCGGTTCAAGGCGGATGAGGCCTATTTGGTAGGAGAAGGGAAGGCGCCGATCGAGGCCTATCTGGATATCGAGGGGATTATCGAGATCGCGAAGCGGAATGACGTGGACGCCATTCACCCAGGATACGGTTTTCTGGCGGAAAACGCGACGTTCGCCCGCCGCTGCCGGGAAGAGGGGCTGACCTTTATCGGCCCCAGTCCAGAACATATCAACATGTTTGGCGACAAAGTGGAGGCTCGCAAACAGGCGATCGCCGCGGGCATTCCGGTGATTCCCGGGACGGAAGAGCCGATTCAGGCTTTGTCGGATGCGGAACGGTTTGTCGCAGAGCACGGTTTTCCGATCATGATCAAGGCGGCCGCGGGTGGCGGTGGCCGCGGCATGCGTGTCGTCAGGAATGCCGACGAACTGCCGGAGGCGTTCAACCGTGCCCGTTCGGAGGCGCGTTCCGCCTTTGGCGATGACCGTGTATACCTGGAAAAGCTGATTGAGCGCCCCAAACACATCGAGGTGCAGATTTTGGGCGACCGCTACGGCAACGTCGTGCACCTGTACGAGCGTGACTGCTCGATTCAGCGCCGCCACCAGAAGGTGGTGGAAGTGGCCCCGGCCCGTTCGCTGACTCCGCAGCTCAGGGAGGAGATTTGTCAATCCGCGTTGCGCCTGATGCAGCGAGTGGGCTATGCCAATGCCGGGACGGTGGAGTTTCTCGTCACCGACGAAGGCAAGTTTTACTTCATCGAAGTGAACCCGCGGATTCAGGTGGAACACACGATTACGGAACTGATCACCGGCGTGGATCTGGTGCGGGCGCAGATCCGTTTGGCTGAAGGGTACCCGCTGTCCAATCCGGAAGTGGGTGTGCCTGCTCAGGAGCAGATCAAGACGAGCGGCTATGCCATTCAGTGCCGGATTACGACGGAAGATCCGGAAAACGGCTTCCTGCCGGATACGGGACGTCTGTTGGCCTACCGGTCACCGGGAGGATTCGGCGTGCGCTTGGATGGCAGCAACGGTTTTACCGGTGCGCTCATCACACCGTATTACGATTCGCTCTTGGTCAAGGCTTGCACGTACGCCAACACCTTTGAAATGGCCGCCGACAAAATGCTCCGGGTGCTGAAGGAATTTCGCATCCGTGGCGTAAAGACCAACATCCCGTTTTTGGAGAATCTGATCCAGGATGAGCAATTTTTGAAAGGGAATTATGACACTTCTTATATTGACAGCCGGCCCGATTTGCTGCGCATCTCCAAACGACGCAACCGCGGCACCAAACTGCTGCGGTATATTAGCCATGTCATTGTCAACGAACGCTTGGCGGAGAAAAAGCCCGTGTTTGCCAAACCGCCCCTGCCACGGATGACGGAGGAGCATCAACGGGCTTTTGAAAGCCAGATGGCCGGTGAGGGGCCCTATCCGTCCACCAAGCGGATACTCGATCAGCAAGGGCCGGAGGGATTGGCAAAATGGGTCCTCGCGCAAAAGCGGTTGCTCATCACCGATACCACCTTCCGCGATGCGCACCAGTCTTTGCTGGCCACGCGGGTGCGAACGAATGACATGGTCAAAATTGCGGAGGCGACTTCGCGTCTTGCGCCGGAACTGTTTTCCCTTGAAATGTGGGGCGGCGCCACTTTTGACGTGAGCATGCGTTTCCTCAAGGAGAGTCCGTGGGAGCGTCTGGACAAGCTGAGAGAGCGGATTCCCAACATACTCTTCCAAATGTTGCTGCGCGGCGCCAACGCAGTCGGGTATACAAATTATCCGGACAATCTCGTGATTGCTTTCATCAAAGAAGCGGCGCAGAGGGGCATCGACGTGTTCCGGATTTTCGACAGCCTCAACTGGTTGGATGGGATGCGGGTAGCCATTGATGCGGTACGCGATGCCGGCAAGATTGCGGAAGGCACGATTTGCTACACGGGGGATGTGCTGGATCCTGCCGAAAGCAAGTACACGATGAAATACTATGTCCAGATGGCCAAGGAACTGGAGAAAGCCGGCGCCCATATTCTCGGGATCAAGGATATGGCCGGGCTCTTGAAGCCTTATGCCGCTTACGAGCTGATCCGGACGCTCAAGCAGGAAGTCGGGATCCCGATTCACCTGCATACGCACGACACTAGCGGGAACGGCCTGGCGATGCTGCTCAAGGCGGCGGAAGCCGGCGTTGACATCGTGGACGCGGCGCTCAGCTCCATGTCTGGAACCACTTCGCAACCGAGTCTCAATGGTCTTGTGGCGGCGATGGCTCAGGATGAACGGGCGACGGGCCTTGACCCGGACAGCTTGCAGGCGTTGAGCGATTACTGGGAAAAGGTGCGGGAATTTTACCAGCCGTTTGAAAGCGGTATGAAGGCCAGTTCGGCCGACATTTATAAATACCAGATGCCGGGAGGCCAGTACACCAACTTGGAACAGCAGGCCAAGGCGTTGGGTTTGGGCGAGCGGTGGCCGGAAGTGAAAGAGGCTTTTGCGATGGTCAACCGTATCTTGGGCGACATCGTCAAAGTGACGCCTTCCTCGAAGATGGTGGGCGATTTCGCGCTCTTCATGGTGCAAAACGATTTGGATGAGAAGACATTGTATGAACGGGGCGAGCAACTGGACTTTCCCGCTTCAGTGGTCGACTACTTCATGGGCTATATGGGACAGCCGTACGGCGGGTTTCCGGAGCGACTGCAGAAGATGGTCCTCAAGGGCCGTGAACCCTTGAAGGGCCGGCCGGGTGAAGAACTGCCGCCGATCGACTTTGCCGCGGTGGAAAGAGAACTGGAACAAAAACTGAAGCGTCCCGTAAAGCACGAAGAGGTGCTTTCCTACTGCCTGTATCCGAAGGTTTTTCTGGATTACCAGAAACACTTGGAAGAATACGGAGACGTCTCTGTGCTGGACACGCCGACCTTCTTCTATGGCTTGCGGCCTGGGGAAGAAATCGCCGTCGAGATCGAACGGGGCAAGACGCTGTACATCAAATTGATGTCTGTCGGTGAGCCGCAACGCACCGGCAAGCGGACCATCTACTTTGAGTTGAACGGCACGCCGCGTGAGATCGAGGTGGTCGATCAAGCGCTGGGCGAATATGTCCAATCGCGGCCGAAAGCTGACTTGAGTGATCCGGCGCAGGTGGGCGTCTCGATGCCAGGGAAAGTGGTAAAAATTTTTGTTTCCGCCGGCGACAAGGTGAAGAAAGGGGAACACCTGATGGTGACGGAAGCGATGAAGATGGAGACGACCATTCAGGCGCCCCAAGACGGGGTCGTGGAAGAGATCCTGGTCCGGGAGGGCGACGCGGTGGAAGCCGGGGATCTTGTGCTGAGGCTTAAACTCTAGGCGTGGCTGGCCGCTGGTTGGCGCGCGAACTCCTTGTGGCGTTTCAATCACCGATTGGCTTGCTGAACAAGCCGGTTAAAGACACCTGGACGTACGTCGGAACGAAAAGGGAGTGCTGTAAGAAGGCTATCCTCATGTGGAGCGAAACCGCTGCGTGGGATAGCCCTTTTTTTGTGTGGCGGCATCTCTTGATGGTCCTGGCAAAAGCCCACGCCAGGAAGATAGCCTGATTTGACAGAAACGTTTTGTTCGTCCAACCCTGTTGGCGCCTTCCCTCATACATTGAAGTGACGCATTCCTTGAATCAACACAACACGATCAATTCCATGGACATGGAGAGGGAGGGTGTTTTTGCGTGGGCTGCTGCAGGCACACAGGTGTTCAGGACGGAAAGGAAGGGGAAAGCAGGGAAGTTTTTGGCGTGGTTTGCCGCCTGGATGGTGATGACGATAACGGCCAACATACCCACCACATGTATCTGATCTCATGGGACGGGGAGGCGCTGCATGTGCACCATTTTAATGGCGTGACCTCCTACAATGCGGGGCACCGGCACCGGTATCTGGGAACCACCGAAGCGGCCCCAAGCGGTGTCCCGCATACCCATGCTTATTACACGGAAACCTCGTTTGATGATGGACACCGGCACATCATCCGTGGCTGGACCGGACCGGCCATTCCACTACCCGGCGGGGGGCATTATCATGTGTTTAGGGGATATACCACGGTCAACGGAAAAATTCCACATACTCATTATTACTACGGAAAGACGAGTCCTTGATAAAAGATGAGATCTTACACTAAAACACCTCGGGAGAGATGATCCCGAGGTGTCAAGCTGTTGATGTTGGTTTTCAGTAGCTTTGAATGAACAGCTGGACAAACGTCTTGCCGTAAGGGCCGCCGTCCAGAATGCCGACGCCCACTTTGTCGAACGAAGGATTCATGATGTTGTTGCGGTGACCGGGCGAATTCATGAAGCTCTCGTGTGCGCCTGTGACCGACGGGTTTTGGGCGATGTTTTCAGCCGCCGCCCGCCAATCGGTCACCCCAAAGGACCGCATCATGTCAAACGGTGAGCCATAGGTGGGCGAAGTATGCGAGAAATAGCCTTGTTCAATCATGTCTTTGGCTTTGGCGCGCGCTACCTTAACCAGGCGCATGTCCACCTCCAAGGGTTTCAGACCCGCTTTTTGCCGCTCTTGATTGATGAATTGGACCATCTGTTTTTCATCGGCAGTCAGACTGGCCGGCAGTTGATCATTCGATCCTTGTCCTGGATTGGCTGGCGGGGTGCTCACGGGTGGCTGTTTGGCAGGTGGCTGCGAAGCTGGCGGTTGTTTCACGGGGGATTGTTTGTTTGATGGTTGCTTGAACGGCCAGTGAATGACCAAGTGCTTGCCGATTTGCGAAGAAGAAATCACATACATATATTGGTATTTTGCCGGGATATGCACGTGTTTGATGAAGGTTGCGGTGACTTTTTTTGCCGGCGAGCTCTGCACGGGGGTTTCAGCGGAACCTGCCGGTGACATGGCATTGACTGAGGCAGCAGGAAACAGAATTGCGGCAAAGAGCATCATACTTGCGCCGAGAACGGCCAGTTTTCGAAACACCTTCTCACTCCTCTACCCGATTGTTTTTTCGCTCTCTATCTGTCTCACGTGTCTAGGGTACTACAGAATGTCGGATACTCCTAGATGTAAATTATGGAGTTCCTGGAACGCGATGGTGTTTCTGACAGGAATGTGTTGTTGATTGACCGGAGTGGCTCAAGGATGGGTATAATTGAGGAAAGACGTGTCCATCGATATCACGCACCATTTGGAGGCTGAATTGTGCAACAGGAGATACGAGGCGCCTTGCATTTGATGTATAAGGTATATCGAAACATTTTGCCCAATGTCGATCAGGAGATGGACAGGTGGCGGCAGCGGGCGGGAGAAATCCCCGATCCGGAACTGCGGCGACAAGCCTTGAACAGCATCCGTTACAAAAAGTTTCACTGCCAAGGAGGCGCCATTTACGCGCTGTTGTCGCCGAACCATCTCCGTTCGCTCATCCGGCTCATCGTGGCGTTTCAGACGATCAGCGATTACTTGGATAATTTGTGCGACCGAAGTTCTTCGATGGCGGAAGAGGATTTTTGGCAGTTGCATCGGTCGATGCTGGACGCGATCGATCCCGCGAGGCCGCTTTCCGATTATTATCGGTATCATCAGGAGCGAGAGGATGGCGGGTATCTGCAGGAGTTGGTGCGCGTCTGTCAGGATGAGCTCGGTCAGTTGCCGGCCTATTCGGTGATTTTTCCGGAAGTTCAAAGGCTGGTTTCGCACTATGCGCAAATGCAGACCTATAAACATGTTCATCCCAAGCACAGAGAGCACAAGTTGCGGGCATGGTTTGAGGAGTTCCGTAAGGATCATCTGCAAGAAGTGCGGGAGCTTCATTGGAATGAATTTGCAGCGGCTTGCGGTTCCACATTAGGGGTGTTTGCTCTGTTTGCGGCGGCCAGCCAGCCTTTTTGCCAAGGGAAGTTGGTCAAGGAGGTTCGGCAAGCCTACTTTCCGTGGTTATGTGGCTTACATATTTTATTGGATTACTTGATCGATCAAGAAGAGGATCGAATCGGCGGGGACTTGAATTTTGTGACGGCTTATCCGGAAGGTGTGAATGTATTGGAACGATTGCGGAGGTTTTCTCAGCAGGCGGCTGAAAGGGTGAAGGATCTGCCGCAGGCGCGTTTTCATCGCTTGGTCATTGAGGGCCTGTTAGGCCTGTACTTGTCCAACAGCAAGGTGAAAGAGATGAGACATGTACGACAAACGGCCCGCCAACTTTTACGGGAGCGGGGGTGGCAGGCCCGATTTTTCTACCTGAACGGACGGCTTTTGATGGGCCATCTGGAGCAGACCCAACCGGGACGCGGTTAAGGCGAGCGAAAGAGATCAGTGCCGCTTTCTTGGGGCTTTTTTAATACGGAAACCGATGCCGATCGTCAACATAGTGGCCAAGCTGAGCAGCAGGATGGCAAGCGGGTTTTGGTAAGCGATCGCGCCGGAAATGCTGACGAGCAAAGCTGCTGTCAAAATGGCAAAAAAGAGGGCCAAAGGTTTGCTCAATGTGATTCTCTCCTTTCAACAAGGCTAGTGTACCATCGTTAGCGCGTGTTGGAAAGTATAAAAGACGGAGGATGGAGTGTGAATCAATGAACAGGATTGGCATCATCGGGGCAATGAACGAAGAAGTGGAGAAATTTCGCGACAAGATGGTGATTGAGGAGAGCCGCAGTGTGGCCGGCATTTCCTTTTTCGTAGGGGAGTTTGAGGGTCGGCCGGTGGTGGTTTGCCGGTGCGGCGTGGGCAAGGTGAATGCGGCGATGTGCACGCAAATTCTGATCGATCGCTTTGCGGTCGATCGAGTGATTTTCACCGGTGTGGCAGGGGCCTTGGTGCCGACACTGGACATTGGGGATATTGTCATTTCGACCGATTGTATCCAACACGATATGGACGTTCAGGCGCTTGGGTTTGCGCGGGGGATGATTCCGTTTATGGATCAATCCATTTTTATCGCTGATCCGGAGCTGGTCCAGCTGGCTGTGCGGGCTGCGCAGGAGACTGCAGAGGGGAAACAGGTGATGCAGGGCCGCATCTTATCCGGTGATCAATTTATCGCTGATCTGGATACGGTCAGCAACCTCTATCTGGAATTGAGCGGCGCATGTGTCGAAATGGAAGGGGCAGCGGTGGCGCAAGTATGTTCCTTGAACGGGGTCCCGTTTGTGATCATTCGTTCCATGTCTGACCGGGCCGACAAGTCGGCCGACATCAATTTTCGCGAATTTGTCAGTATGGCCGCGGAACGCTCCTACAGGATTGTGGAACGCATGGTTCAATCCATAGAATGAACCGACTTCGCTTTACATAATTTCCTCTTATTTGCTATATTATATTTTGTGATGTTCGTTTTGTAAAAGATGGAAATTTTCTTTCGGATATTGAAATGGGAGAGGAGCGTTTGACGGTGAGCCGGCAGGTTTGGTTCAGACAACTTTTCTTTATTTTGGCGGTTGTTGTGATGGGCGCCTTGATCGCGGGGTGCTCTTCGGCTGCATCAGGAACAGGAGAGGAGAATCTCGAACAATATTTTGCCGCCAGTGAATCGGAATTGGGGAAGGACAAGCCCATTTTTGTGGATAAGGAAAACAAACAGGTGAAGGTGTATGCCACGGTCAATGGGAAGTACCTGGTCGAGCCGACGCGGCACGGCCTCAACTGGGTGGAAGGCGCCTATGGAGATCAGGCGGTGTTAAAAGCCTATGCGAATCCGTTGGCCTTTTATCAGGCGTTGATCGACTTGGAGATGACTCCGGCTGTGGAAAAGGGCGGCGATGCCAGCAAAGAGTTTGAGGAGACACCGGAGGGAAAGGTGATCAAAGGGGATCCGGTGCAGATTACGATCACCTGGGAAGGAGCGGACAAGGAGTACGACATCAATGAGGTGATGTTGGATTCGACAGGCAAGGAGTTGGCATATCGGTTTGGCGGGAATTATGACGCCGCCCTGAAAAAGATGACGGGGTGTTACATGTGCTTTGACAGTTGTTCGGTGGGCATTACCAGCAATTCAAACCAGCCTGTCGGCACGTTTGAAAATGGAAATGCGGAGTTCCGCGGCAATCCGGACGTGTTGCCGGAGGATGGCACACCGGTCATCGTGACGTTTGCGCCGAAATCGTGAATACAAACGGTTTCTCTGACATGTGAGGCGGCATGAATCTGTGATGGCGGTGAGGGATTGAAGATGAAGGTGCTCGCACGGCTGGGGGTGCACGCAGTCGCTTCCCTCTTTCTTTATTACGCGCTCGGTATGGGTATCAGCCATTTGCTCATGCAGAGCAGATGGCTGGATATGCGCTTTGACGTTGAATACGTGGTGCTGGTGTCGATGCTGACCGGCTTATGGTCCGCCTTTGCCGCGTTGTTTATGGACGCGTCGGGATTCTCATGGTGGAGAAGAAGACGCCCCTCACTGGCCGTCTTGGGCTTGAGTTTAGGGGTTGTGGTCGTGACCAGCCTGCCAAAGGGCGGACTGCTGATCGTGCCGGCTTATGTCAGCCGCAAGGCGTTGTTTCTCGAGCAGGCATTGACACTGCCGCAGATGAATGGATGGCTGCTCGTTTGGCTGTTGGTGGGCCTGGCCTTTCTGGTCATGGCTTGGCGGGTCCCATTGGCCTTTGTCAAAGGAGCGCCCATGCAGTGGCAGTCGCTGACGCGTTGGACACGAACAGGGATGTTGTTGATGTTCGGCCTGATTGGCCTTTTTATCCTCGTCTATCTCGGCCAAGGGGAATTTCAGGCGGCGGTCAACCATGCCGCGGCGGTGATGGCGCAGGCGGATGTGGAGGCTTTCCGCGATTATCTGCTTTCCTTTGGTCCGCTGGCCGCTGTGGTTTCTTCGCTTCTGATGGTGTTTCAGTCCGTAATTGCTCCGCTGCCGGCATTTGTCATCACGTTTTCCAACGGGCTGCTTTTCGGCTGGTTTTGGGGTGCCGCGCTCTCATGGAGCAGCGCGATGGCGGGAGCCGTTCTCTGCTTCTATTTGGCAAAGTTTTTCGGCCGGCCGCTGGTGGAAAAGCTGGTCAGCCGGACGGCTTTGGCCTGGGCCGACCGCTTTTTTGCGCATTATGGAAGTTATGCCATTTTTATCGCCCGTCTGGTGCCGGTGGTCTCTTTTGATTTGGTCAGCTATGCCGCGGGATTGACCAATATGCGCTTCTGGCATTTCTTTTGGGCGACCGGACTCGGTCAGCTGCCGGCGACGTTGCTGTATTCCTACCTCGGCCAGACCGCGACAGGTACGGTAAAAATCCTCTTTTTCCTCTTTACGATCGTGATCGCGCTGGCGGTCATCGGGATGCTGCTCAAACCACGGCTGCAGAAAATCGGAGCTCAGGAGGCAAACGGAAAGGCCGGAGCGAAATGATGTTCACTGGAGGACGCGAGGCGGGAATGAGATCCTCGACTCTATTTCTTTTGATCAAACGGGGTGTGATGGAAATGCGACCGCATGTCGCGGAGATGTTGCGCCGCACGCTCTGGCATCTGCGCTGGTTGGTCTTGCTTGGGCTGCTTGTCAGCGGGATATGGCATTTCGTGATTCCCGGAGATTTCCGCCGCTTTATTTCTATGCAGGCGATCGGGTGGGCGGCGTTTTTTTTGTGTTGGATGTGGGAAGGTTATTTTGAATGCTGGGCGTCGTGCGGCCGACGGAAGTCATCCTGACAAGGGCTCAAGAATCCAGAGATTGCGATTGTGGTCGCACGGATGATGGCAGAGGTCATTGCAAAGGATGCGGAAGAGGATGGAAAAGGGGTTGGAAAAAGATGCGACGTCATAACTGGCTGCTTCTTGGCATCTTTTGCCTGGTTGCCGTCTTGCTGGCTGCCTGCGCGTCAGGAACGATTGAGCCGGGAGAGCAGCAGGAATCCGGAGCGGCCAACGGTGCTGCCCCCCGTGTTCAAGATGTCTTGGCGCTGTCATGGGAAGAGATTGAGGCGGCCGCAGAGGGGACGCAGGTGAACTTTTTTATGTGGGGCGGCGATGACGGCGTCAATCGGTATATCGACGAATGGGTGGCTCCCCGCGTGCAGGAAGCGTATGGCATCACCTTAAAACGGTATCCGATGGACGCCTCCGAATTTATCAATCAACTGTTGAGCGAGAAACAGTCGCAAAAGCAAAAGGGGAGCATGGACATCCTCTGGATCAACGGCGAAAACTTTCGCAACGCCAAGGAAAACGGCCTTTTGCTCGGGCCGATTGCCCCGGTGATCCCCAACGTCCGGCAATACATGGACCCGGAGCGGCACGATTTGAAATACGACTTCGGATACCCTACGGAAGGTTATGAGGTGCCCTGGGGTCAGGTGCAGTTTGTCTTCGCCTACGATTCGGAGAAGATCAGCGACCCGCCCCGTACGTTGGCGGAGCTTGTTGCGTGGGTCAAGCAAAATCCTGGGAAATTTACATATCCGGCGCCGCCCGATTTTACAGGAAGCGCCTTTATCCGCCACGTCCTCTATGAAACGGCTGGTGGCGTCGAGCCTTTTTTGAAGCCGTTTGATGAACAGGCGATGGAAACGTACGGCCAGGCTGTTTGGGAAGTGTTGCGCGAGATGGCTCCATATCTCTGGCGAGAAGGAAAGTCGTATCCCCAGTCGCTGGCGCAGTTGGATCAGCTGTATCAAAACGGCGAAGTCTGGATGACCATGGGATATGACGAGGCCAGGCCTTCCTTGCGCATCGCCGAAGGCCAGTTTCCGCCGTCGACGCGGACATTTGTCTTTGAAAAAGGGACGTTGGCCAATTCGCATTATCTGGCGGTTCCTTTCAATGCGCCCAACCCGCACGGCGCTTTGGCCGTCATCAACTTTCTCGTTTCGCCGGAAGCCCAGAAGAAGAAAATGGAACAAACCTACTGGGGCGAAAACATGTCCCTCGATCTGAAGCGGCTGTCCCCGGAGGATCAGGAGTGGGTACAGCAATTGGATCGCGGGGTTGCCACGCTTCCTGAAGAGGTTCTGGCCAAACATCGTCTTCCTGAAATTGATGGCCAGTACGTGGAATGGCTGGAACGGAAATGGCTGGAGAATATCGGAAAATAGCTCCATAAAAAAATCCATCAATGAGTTGCTCAGGAAATTTGTTGATTAGGGGAATTGCGATGGAACGTGTTCAAGTCTCGATGCAAGCGGTGGATAAAGCTGCAAAAAAACGGTTCGGGTGGCCGTGGGGGGTGCTCCCCGCGGCGTTGTTTTTTCTCCTTTTTTTCTGTGGCGGTTTGCTGCAGGCGGTTTGGCTAAGCTTTCGCCCGGACGAGGACCTCAACCATGGGATTGGCTGGGCTTACCGGGAACTGGCCAGTCCGGACTTTTTTCATTCACTGGGCGTGACGGTCGGAATGGCCGCATGGGTGAGTTTCTTTTGCGGTGTGGTGGGGCTGGTGGCCGCCATCTTGCTGACACGTCCGGACAGTTGGCGAAAAAAATGGTATTTCTTGTTCCAATTTCCGATGACGCTGCCTCATTTGTTGGCCGCCTATCTGCTTTCACAAGTGTTATGGCAAAGCGGCTGGCTTTCCCGCCTCGCTTACCATTTGGGGTGGATTGAGGAGATGGACCAGTTTCCGGTGCTGACGCAGGATGAGTGGGGAATTGGCGTGCTGTCGGCGTATGCTTGGAAGGAGATTCCTTTCATGATTTTGCTGCTGGTTCCCTTCCTCCTTCGGCTGCAGGAGCAATGGGCGGAGACAGCCAGGTCGCTGGGGGCGTCGGAAAGCCAGACGCTGCGCTGGGTAATCCTGCCGCTGCTCTGGCCGGTTTGGGTCGGGGGAATGTGGATTCTCTTCGCTTTTGTGCTGGGCGCTTATGAGATCCCAGCCTTGATGGCCGCCACTTTTCCCGGTTGGGTGCCGGTGCGGGCCTGGCAGGAGTATACGATGTTTGGCCTGGAACGGCGTGCTGTGGCGGTCGCGATGTACCTGGTTCTTTTCGGGGTGGCCCTGATCGTCGGGCTTTTTCTCCTCCGTTTACAGCGAGTGTGGTATGTTAAAGGCAGGAGAATTTAGGCGTTGAGGGATGTGGCGCGGTTGAGGATGGAGCCGTTGTCGAAGGATGGGATATCCCATCCGTGGCGTAGATCTAGTCCGTGGCGGGGAGGCGGATGGAGCGAATTGCTTTTGCTAGGGGTTTTGACCCTCTTTCTTCTTCTTCCTTTGATTCCGCTGGTTCTTTGGAGTTTTGCCGGTTATTGGCCTTGGCCGCAAGTGTGGCCGCGAGAGTGGAGCGGAAATGCTTGGGAGTATCTGTTTTCACCGTCTGGACACGCTTGGGACGGCATGATGAACAGTTGGGCGGTTGCCGGATTGACGCTGTTTTTCAATCTGGTTCTGGGCCTGCCGGCCGCCCGGACGCTGGCCTTGCGTTCGTTTAGAGGGAAGCGATGGCTGTTCGGATTGTTTCTGGCGCCGCTCTTTGTCCCTTTTACGGTGACGGTGATGGGCATGCATTTGTGGATCTCCCGCTGGCCGGGGGAATTTTTGCACCTTAAGGTGGCCTTGGCCCATCTCTTGCCAACGCTTCCGTACTTTATCGCCCTTCTTTGGTATCAGTACCGTCTGCTTGGTGGCCATTTGCAGGAGGCGGCGCGGACATTGGGAGCTCATTCATGGCAGATTTTCCGTTGGGTGGAGTTGCCGCTGCTGTGGCCGGGCCTTGCGATGGGCAGCCTGTTGGTGGCGCTCATTTCGCTCAGCCAGTATATCATCACCTGGGTGGCGAGCGGTGGCATGTTGCTGACGCTGCCGCTCCTGATGTTCCCGTTTGCCAGCAGCGGCAAGGCCTCTTTGGTGGCGGCTTACAGCTTGTGGTACATATGGCCGGTTTTGTGTCTCTATGTCATATATCTGTGGGGTGCGGAAAGGCCGGAGAAAAGGCAATGGAAATTTTGAAGAGCAGGGAAATCACGGAAATCAGCGGCAGAACATGAGCACAGAAGAATATGACTTGAGGAAACGGAAGGGCACGATGGATGTCAGCGCGATGCATGGTATATCTGGAAGGTATTGCAATTGATTACGATGGTCACTTGGTGATCCGATCTTTGGATTTGTCCCTGGAACGAGGCGAAATCTTTGTTTTGTTGGGTCCTTCAGGAAGTGGCAAAAGCACCCTGTTAAAAGGGATCGCTGGAGTGTTGCCACTGCGCGCGGGCCGCTTGGTGTGGAACGAAAAGCCTGGGAAGGTGGGGCTCGTTTTTCAGGAGCCACGCCTCTTTCCTCATTTAACGGTCATGGAAAACCTGGCGTTTGGCCTCAGGGCGCAAAGAATGCCGAAAAGAGAGCGGGAAAGACGGAGCCAGGCGATGGTGGATGCCTTGCAATTGAGCGGCCTTGAAGGACGGTATCCGCACCAGTTATCTGGCGGCCAGAAGCAGCGCGTGGCGCTGGGGCGGGTGTTGGTGCTGGAACCTGATCTGCTGCTTCTGGATGAGCCGTTTTCCTCACTGGACACGCCACTCCGCGTGGAGCTCAGCCAATGGTTGTGGAAATTGCAGCGGCAAAAAGGATTTACGGTACTCTGGGTAACCCACTTGCTCGACGAAGCCTTTTTGGTTGCTGACCGAATGGGCGTGATGATGAACGGGCAGATTCTGCAAGCCGGAAAGCCGCTGGAAGTCTACCATTTCCCTTGTTCGGAAGAGGTGGCCCGTTTTTTCGATTTGCCCAACCGCCACCCCGAGAAGCGGTGGTTGGAGTGGTTTCCGGGGTTAGTGCCTCAGTTTGACAGGCATTCTGCTGACGTTTTTTCCGGACGGTCCCGTGGTGAGATCGAGGACCTGATGGGGTGGCTCCCGCCCGAGTTGATCCGCTGGAAGTCGGTGTCATCCAAGGCGCAGGAGAACCTCAGCGCCGCAGAGATGAAAGGGGTACAGGAGCCATGGGGAGATTTGGCCAGCGGCGTGGCGGATGGACAGGGAAAGCAGCCTGAGTCCCGCTTATTTGGAATTGTCAAACGGGTGCGGCCCGAGAGAAGCGGATCGATTGTGGAGGTGGAGGCTGGGGGTGTCCTCTGGTCGATCGCCCAACGTTCGACAGATCCCGTTCCGGAGACTGGTTTGCCGGTCGAATTGATCATTCCTTGTTCGGAGATTCGCTGGTATCCGCGAGGGATCACGGAAGGATAACGGCAGGCGGATCAACAGCCGAAACAACGCGCTTGGCCGGAGGTGATAACGACGAATGCTGGACACACATGCGCGCAGATTTGTCCAACCGGTGATCGAGCAAGTGGCCGCTTTTTTACTCCGGAGAGGGTGGCGGCCCAATCAAATCACGGCGCTGTCCTTTTTGGTTGGGATGGCGGCCAGCTTGCTGATCGGGTCGGGTCAGCCACTTTTGGGGGTAGGATTGCTCTGGCTTTCCGGATTTTTGGATGCGGTGGACGGAAGCATGGCCAGGTTGAAGGGTGCTCCTTCGGCATGGGGAACGGTGCTGGATGTGACGTTGGACCGGCTGGTGGAAGTCGGCGTGATCATTGCCCTGGCAACGCTCCATCCGCGGCCTGAGGTCCTCTTTTTCCTTCTGCTTCTGGTCATTTCTTTTCTCTTTTCCATGACGGTTTTTTTGACCGTAGGCGCGGTGAGCGAGAAGCAAGGAGAAAAGTCGTTTTATTATCAGGCGGGGCTGGTCGAACGGACGGAAGGATTTATCTTTCTCACACTGATGGTTTTGTTTCAGGGACACCTGGTGTTTTGGACCGCGCTGTTTCTCATCGCTGAAGTGTTTACCGCTTGCCAACGCCTGGCGGAAGCCCGCCGCCTGTTGCGGTGAGAGACTCGGGAGAACCAGGATTATCGGCTGGCCGAAACGGCGTGTATCTTTTGTCCTGTAGCGGGATAATCATCCGAATGAACGTCAGGCGCTGTCAGGGCTTGATGTGTGTCGCGCTGGCATGGTGGGAGGTGAGATTCATGTGGAACAATATTTGTGACGTTCCAGGAGTGTACGTTGGGCATATGGAGGATGGACGAGCGCTGACCGGCTGCACGGTATGCCTGTTCCCGGGAGGCGGGGTGGCCGGTGTGGATGTGCGCGGCTCGGCTCCTGGGACGCGGGAGACCGATCTGTTGTCGCCCATCAACCTGGTTCAGCAGGTTCACGCCATCTTGTTGACGGGGGGAAGCGCATTTGGCCTGGATGCGGCAAGCGGGGTGATGCGCTATCTGGAAGAGCAGGGTGTGGGTCTGGATACGGGGGCGGGACGCGTGCCGATCGTTCCGGCCGCCGTTTTGTACGACCTGGCGATTGGGGACGGCGCGGTTCGTCCAGACGCGGCGATGGGATATCAGGCGGCCAGAAACGCCAGGCAGGGAGAATTTGACTGTGGGAATGTCGGCGCGGGGACGGGAGCGACGGTCGGCAAGGTGCTGGGGATGGAGAAGGCGATGAAGGGGGGCCTCGGCACGGCTTCCATACATATCCAATGCCAGGCGGAACAACTGGTTGTCGGCGCGTTGGTGGCAGTCAACGCCTTTGGTGACGTGCGGGAACCGCAGACCGGCCGCATCTTGGCCGGCCCTCGGCTGGAGGATGGCCGGATTGGCGATAGTATACAGCTGCTGCCTTGTGCCGCCGCAGCGGGGGTGTCCCGCTTTGTCGGCGAAAATACAACGATCGGGTTGGTGGCCACCAACGCCAGGCTGGACAAAGCAGAGGCCACGAAAGTGGCGCAAATGGCCCAAGACGGCCTGGCCCGCACCATTTATCCGGCTCACACGATGCGGGACGGCGATACGGTTTTTGCCGTTTCCACCGGGAATTTGAATGTGCCGGTGGATGTGGTGGGAGCATTGGCCGCCGAGGTGATGGCCGCCGCGATTGTCCGTGGCATTCGTGAGGCGAGCGGGGCCGGAGGCGTTCCGGCGCATCGCGATTTAGGGTGATGTTAGGTCCTGGGGAGCGGGATGAATCGCTTCGTTCCTGTTTTGGATGACAGGAGTCCGTCTTAACCTGCCGGATGCCTGCCGGTTCGGTATTCCTCCTCCATCTTTTTATAGATCTGGCCTTTTTCGGTATAGGATTTGCGGATGCGTTGCAATTCTTTGTAATCTGCTTCCGTCAATTCCCGGATCACTTTTGCCGGAGAGCCGACAGCCAGCGTGTTGGGCGGGATCTTCTTGCCGGGAGGCACCAGGGCACCTGCGCCGATCATGGCATTTTCCCCAATCTCTGCCCGATCCAGGATGATGGCGCCCATCCCGATGAGCGCCCCTCTGCGGATGATGCAGCTATGGAGGATGGCATTGTGGCCGATCGTCACCTCATCCTCAATGATCAGCGGGTTGCCTGGGCTTTGATGCAGCGTGGAGTTGTCCTGGATGCTGACGCGGGCGCCGATGATGGTGGGGGCGATGTCGCCGCGCAATACCGTATTGTACCAGATATTGGTATATTCACCGATCTTCACGTCACCAGAAATCACCACTCCTTGCGCCAAAAAGACCGTCGGGTGGATTTGTGGTTCTTTGCCGTCAAAGGGAAGAATCATCGCATTCACCTCTCGCTTGACCAAAAACTTGGCTGAACCAAAAATTTTAAGTTTGTCCCTTTTCTTTGTTAAACTTGTTTATAAAGATAGCTTACCACGAAACAGGAAGCTTTGTGAAACGCATGGCAAGTTTGCGAATGGGGGATGCGTGATGTTTGATGTGGCGGTGATTGGCGGCGGCATCGTGGGAATGTCCACGGCCATGCATTTGTTAGAATTGGCCCCGGAAGCCAAGGTGGTGATTCTTGAAAAGGAGCAGCGACTTGGTCTTCATCAGACCGGCAACAACAGCGGGGTCATCCACTCCGGCATTTATTATAAACCAGGCAGCTTGAAGGCGCGGTTTGCCACACAAGGCAGCCGGGCGATGTACGCGTTTTGCGAAAAATACGGGATTCCTTATGAAAACTGCGGAAAAGTCATCGTGGCGGTGGATCCGAACGAGCTGCCAGTGCTTGAAACGTTGTATGAACGGGGATTGGCAAACGGGCTGGTCGCGCAAAAACTTTCGCCCGAAGAATTGCATGAGCGGGAGCCGCATGTCCAGGGGATTGCGGCCATCTACGTGCCAGAGACAGGGATTGTCGATTTCAAGCAAGTATTGACGGTAATGGCCGGCAATGTGGAACAGGCGGGTGGCCAACTGCGTTTAGGCGCGAAACTGGAGAGGTGGACCGAAACGGCTGATTGTGTGGTGTTACAGACAAATCGCGAGGAGATACGGGCGCGTTATGTGGTCAATTGCGCTGGATTGTTCAGCGATCGCGTGGCTCAGCTTGCGGGGATTTCACCCGGTTTGAAAATTGTCCCTTTTCGTGGCGAATATTACGAGTTGGTTCCGCAAAAGCGACATCTGGTGAAAAACCTCGTTTACCCCGTTCCCAATCCGGATTTTCCCTTCCTTGGGGTACACTTGACCCGTGCCATAGACGGCAGCGTGCATGCCGGTCCAAACGCGGTCCTCAGTCTCAAGCGGGAGGGGTACCGGAAAGGGGATATCAGTCTGCGCGACAGCATGGAAGTCCTGGCCTATCCCGCATTTTGGAAAATTGTTCGCCGCTATGGGCGGCTCGGGATGGGCGAAATGCTCCGCTCTTGGAGCAAACAGGCCTTTCTCCGTCGCGTGCAGGCTTTTTTTGCATGAGGTCCGTGCGGAAGACTTGACGCCGGCGCCCGCAGGTGTTCGCGCGCAAGCCCTTTCCCGAGACGGACAACTCTTGGATGATTTTTGCATCCGTCAGGAAGGAAGAGGTTTCCACGTCCTCAATGCCCCGTCCCCGGCGGCAACCGCCTCCCTCATGATTGGACAGTATCTCGCTCAGAGGATTCTGGACATCGCAAGCGGAGAGGCAGGATTAGGAACCTCCTTCGCATCGGTCTTGTCTCCATGATGTCGGAGCATATTTTGTCCTGGCCCCGCATACGTTTGTACCATGAAACGGGTCATGCCTTTATGTAAAGGACGAAAGCGGATGGGGGATAACCAGGATGATTGTGATTCAAGGCAGGAAATTGATGCAATGGCTGGTGTTGCTACTCGTCGTGGTGGTTGGAGGGTATTGGATCTGGTCCATTAACTCGGTCACGGCGATCCCGGTCTCAGCGCTTCCTGAAGCCAAGGTGAAGACGTTTGAAATGGTGGCCGTGGAATTCGATGGGACCGATCCGAAAACAGGCCAAGAACGCGAAGTGTATCGTTGGGATCCGGGCACGATTGTTGTCCGGCAGGGGGATCGGGTGCGCCTGAACATTCACGGGCTGAACGGGGATAAGCATCCCTTCCTGATCGAAGGCCTGGGCATTCAGAGTGAAGTGGCCAAAGGAGAGATCAAAACGGTCGAGTTTGTTGCCAAGGAAAAGGGCGTGCATAAGCTGATCTGTCTGGTGCACACCGATTCCAAGAATGAGGGGCCGATGATCGGTTACATTGTGGTTCAATGATTCGAGAATCCGGTGAAGCAAAATCGCCTGGAATGTGCATCCAGGCGATTTTCACATGATCAAGACCCTCAGGTTTATCCGTGGGGATGTAAATTTCTTACCATTCTTCCACCGGGATCTCAATATCCAGCAGCGGCGCGTATTGCTGGCATCCGAAAATGTCCCGTTCGCCCGGGCTGCCGCTGGGTGCGGCACGGTAAATCGTGAATTTGATCGCATAAGCAGGGTCAAATTCCACGAAATCGCTGATTCTTTCCACAGGAATACCGAACAATTCGGCCATGGATTCGCGCGTAATCCGCTTGCTGGCTTTAACCAGTTCGTACTTCTCTTTTTCACGGAAGATGATGTCAAACGTGATCTTGTCGGTGCCGGCGTTCTTGCTGCGGATCGTCTTTGCGAGCTCCACCAATTTCTTGCATTTTCTGGTATCGTTCTTTGTCAATGTCTCATTCATGCTTCAGACTCTCCCCCAATTTCGATCATTTTTACCTCGAACAGTTCCAACGGGTCATCGACAGGAATGACGTGATTCATTGTCCAACGGTAAGAGGCTGTTGCCGGTAACACCTCATCCACAACGAAGGCGGCTGTCCCTGCCGTCCCTTTTACCTCAGGCAACCGCGCGTAAAACAACTGCCGGGTTCCCATCAGTGTAATGGCTTCCGCTAGTTCTTTCGTAGGCGCAATCCCTTCCACAATCACGCACAATTCGTGGGAACGGATTTCTTTCACAGGCTCCAGTTCCCCCATGACGCCATTTTTTCCATAAATCTTGAAATCAAGGTGATAATCCACGCCATTGAAGGATTCTTTTACCTGGCTGGACGCCCAGTCCACCACCTGGTCAATATGCTGAATGGTATATGGATCCCGAATGCCGGCGATGCCGATATATTTTTCGCCGACTTTTCCCGAGCCTTCTAATTTTACTTTGATCTTGCCTTCGACGGGAATAAATTTTGAACCTGTGATTTGGCACGTTTTTTCATCGTACTGTACATATTCGCAACCGGTCATATCCAGCATGCCGCCCGCCACGTATTCGTAGAAAGGATTCGATCGTTCATACATCGCGTGACCTGCAACGGAGGCGATGGTACAGCGTTGTTCCGGGTGCATGGCGGTGACCTTTACATCTTCTGCAGTGATTGTGCCAATCACCGTTTCTTTCGCGCCATAAGGTTCCGCACAAAAGGAGGCGCATTCCAATACTTTCCCGAGATAATACGCGAGATCTTCAGGGAAGCCTTCCCTGATGGCGGGCGCGGCGAAGATGGCGCAATCGCTGGAGCGGCCGCCGATGATCACGTCGGCGCCCATTTCCAAAGCCTTGATGTAAGGATGAACGCCCGCCACCGCGACGATGCGATCGGTTTGCTCCAGTTCTTCTGGCGTCAGCGGATTTCTTCCATCCAGTCCTTCGATGATCACGCCTTGATCCATTTTTTGTTTTAAATACGTCTTATCCACCTCGGAATAAAAATAGGCCAGCTTGAATTTGGGCAGGCGGTGCTTTTTCGCCAGGTCTTTGATGATTTGAACATAGAGATCGACACGGCTATTGGAGCCTGTGTCGCCCGCAGAGCCGATGATCATCGGCACGCCTTGTTCTCGCGCGGCGAGGAGCATCAGCTCCAGGTCGTGTTTTTGCCATTCGTACATGCTGACCGATTTGTCAGCGCCAAGGGGGGCAGGGCCAATATCGTCACTGCCTGAATCACAGCAGTAATAGTCCGGTTTTGTGGCCGCGCCGATGCGGAAACTTTCTTCTTTTGTCGGTGCGAATCCGAGATGCCCGTTTGGGCAGAGGATGCGCAATTCTTTCTTTCTTGTCATTCATGTGTCTCCTCTCTAAAAATTGAATTTAATCTTGCTAACAAAAGGTATAATATGTTATAACAAATGTTAGAATTGATAATAACAACTCCATGCCTATATTACTATTTGCCTACTAATTTGTCAACAATCTTAATAAGTTATTATGATCAATAATAATCGTATTTTTTCTTTTGTGGTTCCCCTCCGACTACTGCCTGGTTCTTATGCATTGGATTTGTAGTAAGAATTGCGAGTGAATTTAATGAGGACGAAGAACTGTTCCTGGAAATGTTCTTTGTTAACTTAAACTAAGAACCAAAACGTAAAAAATTATTGACAAAGGTACTGATTGTTATATACGATCATGATATAGCATGGCAATATTGTAAAATATATGGCATTTGATTATAACATGTTACGTGTTATAAATTTGCATATTTTAAAGGAAGAGGGGTTAGAATGCTTGAACTGATCGCGGAACGGATTGACCAAATGATTCAATTGGATGTGGCCTCGCGGAATGTTATTCATACGATCTATCCAATTGCGAGGCAACATGCCGGGCACCCACTGGCGATGCTTGCAGCGGAACGGTTACATAAACAGGTCAAGTCGAAAGATGTGGTTTTCATTGCCACGGGATGGCCGGATCGGCCTCACATTACTCCCGAGATCGCCGAGACCGATGGGCCTCCAGGAGCGGCGGTGTTGGCTCGGGCGTTGCATATTGGTTTGGATTGTGTGCCCATTGTATTAATTGAAGAACATTTGGTGCCAGCGATGAAAATTGTATTGGAAGCTACCGGGTTACGGGTGGTGCGACCTGAGGAAACAATAAAAGCGATTGTTTCCAGTGCGCCTATCCATGCGGCAGCCGTCATCGGTTTTCCGTCCGATAAAAAAGAGGCAGAACGCAAAGCAAAAGAATTGATCGATGCTTATCAGCCCGCTGCGTTGGTTGTGGTGGAAAAAGGCGGTATGAATGAACAAGAAACGATTCATACCAGCCGGGGAGCCGACACGACGGAACATATGGCGAAAGTGGATTATTTGGTGAAGGAACTGAACAAACGAGGTGTTTTGACAATCGGGATTGGTGATGGCGGGAATGAGGTTGGCATGGGTACCATTGCGTCTGAATTGAAGCGCATCATTCCTTATGGTGAAAAGTGTCTTTGTGGATGTGGCGGTGGGATTACCCCGTGTGTTCCGACTGATGTATTGGTGGCCGCTTCTATTTCGAATTGGGGGGCTTATGGTGTTGCGGCTTGTTTAGCTTTGTTGACAAAAAATTTGAATGTATTCCATGACGAAACTCTCGAAGAACGTGTGTTAACACGCTCAGCGGATGCTCAATTGATTGATGGGATTACCGGATACGTGATGCCGAGTGCCGATGGACTAGATGTTTCCGTGCATAAGGCATTTGTCAAAGTGATGAGGGAGGTGGTTGTCCAAGGGATGCGTTTCCTGTAATGTGGACATGGGTGTGTGGGTGTGTTCGGGATCAGATAAGGACATTTCACTAGGGAGGGGAAGGAATATGATGAAAGCGTTTCGCAGATTGACGCCGGTCGTGATAATGGTCGTAGCTTTGTCGCTCTTGTTGATCGGTTGTGGCGGTTCGGAAACCGGTAGGTCCGAACAGCAAACCGATAACCAGACTGCTTCCGAACAACTGGTAACGATTAAATTGGCCCATGAATCACCGGAGACCCATATTAAAGGCATTTGGGCAGAAGAGTTCAAAAGTAATGTGGAAAGTGCTAGCGGCGGGAATATCAAGGTGGAGTTGTACCATCACGGGCAATTGTATGCCAAAGAGCAGGCTGCATTGCAAGCGGTTGCTCAGGGAGTTATTCAAATGAGTATCAGCAGTACCGGATATTTGTCCTCCTTGGTTCCTGAGTTTGAAGTGTTTGACTTGCCGATGATGTTTCCTGATTTGAATGCTTTGTATGCTTTAGAGGACAGTGAGCTGGGTGAAGAATTGTTGCAGTTGCTGGATGCAAAAGGATTAAAAGGGTTAGGTTACATTACAAACGTTCCGATAGACTTGTTTACCAGAGAACCGATTCAAACGATGGAAGACTTGAAAAACAAAAAAATTCGGGCGCATACGGCTTTGCTGGAAGAATCGATGAGGACTTTGGGTGCCAGTCCCATCACAATGGCCGCTGAGGAAATGTATACCGCTATGCAACAAGGTATCATTGACGGTATGTTGACGACAACCGCGTATGCCGCACCCAATAAGTTGCAGGAAGTTGCGCCGCACATGACAAAAGTCAGCATCAGTGCAGTTGTTTACCCGATTGTGATTAACAAAAATTTCTGGGCATCTTTATCGGAACAACAACAGCAAATCATTCTGGAAGCGGTCCGGATGGCTGTTCAACACAACCGTGACAATTTAGAAGCCAATTCCAGTGAATACGAAACGACGCTGCAAAACAACGGGTTACAAATTCACCAATTGGACGATTCGGAACGTGTACTTTGGATGGAAAAATTAAAGCCGATTTATGACAAGACGGCTGAAAAATTGCAAGGGGATTTATTTAATCAAGTTATCGAATTTGTTGACGGGCTTTGATAAGCCGCGCAAGGTATTCAGAAGCTTGCTGGATACCTTGCATCATTTTTTAATTTTACTCTTTTTCAGGAAGGTTGTGGGAAATGTGAGTGACAAGCGCGGCTTCTCTTTCAACAGCAAAATTTCTCGCATTGTCGACAAAGTTGAGGTGTTTATTGCGGCTTTTTTTCTTGCTTTTATTACGTTGCTTGTATTTTTCAGTGTCGTCGCCCGGAAGTTGTTTGGTTATTCTTCCGGAGTGATTGAGGAATCCATTCGTTTTGCCATGATATGGATGATCTTTGTTGCCGGCAGCTTGGCTTTTAAAAGAAACATGCACATTTCGATCAATATTATTGTTGACAGATTAAGTGAAAGGAAAAAATTGTTTTTGCAAACCTTTGCATGCTTGTTGGGGTTGGTGTTTTGCGTTTTTTTGGTGGTAGAAGGATTGGAATTAGTAGTAAATAGCTATCAGTTGGATGAACGGTCAATCGCTTCCTGGAAATTTCCTCTCTGGATTCCTCGGTTGGCGGTACCGGTAGGCGCTTTGCTGATGGCTTTTCGACTGTTGGAGAGAATCATGAAACATATGGTGCTTTTGAGGCAGGTGAAATAAGATGACGGTGATCTTTGCCCTTGTTACTTTGTTGTTTTTGCTGTTGACTGGGTTGCCCATCGCTTTTTCACTTGGCTTGGCAGGGTTGATTTTCTTGTACGTGTTGGCCGGTGAAAACATCATTTCCGCCGTACCGCAAATGATGTACGTTTCGATTGACACGTTCTTATATATTGCCATTCCTCTGTTTTTGCTGGCGTCTGAGTTGATGATCAAGGCCAATGTCATTGACGATTTAGTGCGGGCCATTGAGGCATGGACGGGACATTGGCGAGGGGGCTTATTTACGGTTGCCGTAGTGGCATGCGCCTTTTTTGCGGCGATCACCGGTTCTAGCTCAGCTACGGCAGTAGCCATCGGTGGCATCCTGGTTCCGGAGATGGTAAGGCGAGGTTATGATAAACGATACGCAATGGGTTTGATTGCCGTTGCGGGAGGCTTGGGGATTGTTATTCCGCCCAGTATACCGTTAATTGTGTACGGATCGGTGGCGCAGGAAAGTGTCAGAGATTTGTTTATTGCAGGGATTATTCCGGGGCTGATTTTAACGGTGTCCTTGATTGTAACCGGTGTGTTTCTGACGCGGAAAGACAACATTTTTTTGCCTCCCAAAGCGTCTTTTTCGGAACGGATGGAAGCCACGAGAAAATCCATTTGGGTTTTGTTGTTTCCGGTCATTATCGCGGTCGGAATTTACGGCGGTATCTTCACACCGACAGAGGCCGCAGCGGTCGGGGCGGTATATGCGTACATAATTGCCAAATATGTTTACAAGCGGCTTTCATTTAAGGATACGGTGGATGTGTTGGTCACAAGCGCTGGCAATTCAGCAATGATTATGTTGATCATCACCGGTGCTACGGTTTTTGGGTATGTACTTTCTTTTGAAATGATCCCGCAACAAATTACGCAAGCTGTTTTGAACGCCCAAATGCATCCATTGCTGTTTTTATTGATCGTAAACCTTTTATTTATCGTTTTGGGCATGTTTTTGGACATCACTTCGATTATATTGTTGACAGGCCCGATTATTATTCCGATTGCATTGCAATTGGGTATCGATCCGGTCCATTTCGGGATCATCTTTGTGATTAACATGGAATTGGCTTTGATCACGCCACCGTTGGGCATGAACCTGTTTATCATGAGTGGGATCATCAAGGAAAAGATTGTTCAGGTGTTAAGGGGCGCACTTCCTTTTGCGATTGTGGAAATGGTCGTATTGGCATTGGTAACATTGTTCCCCATCTTGTCATTATTGTTTATTAGCAGGTAGTGTAAAAGTAAAGGAAAGCCAGTGACAAGCGTTCAAATGATTGTTTTTAAGAGAAGGAGTATTGGGAGAGACTATACTCAATGGAGAGTGGTGGTTAACAAGTGATGCTGGAACGAGAAGGGATGATTCCGCTTTATCAGCAATTGAAACAAATTATCAGTGAAAAGATACTCAACGGCGAGTATCAACCAAATGAAAAATTGCCTTCCGAAAGAGAACTTTGCGAACAATTTAACGTCAGCCGGATTACGGTGCGACAGGCTTTGGATGAAGCAATCAAGGAGGGGCTGTTGTATCGGATTCAGGGACGGGGTACATTTGTTACGGCAGCGCAAGGACGCTTTGAACAACCGTTGGAGACCATTCACCGCTTTGAAGATTTATTGAAGTCCAAAGGTGAGACCGGGCGAACGGAAATTGTGTGTATTAGTCCTGTTTGGTCCGATTTGCAACTGGCAAGCATTTTACAAACACAAATTGGATCGCCATTGGTCAGTCTAAAATTGAAAGGGTATTCTTTAGACAAACCCGTTGTCTTTTATCATTCGATTTTTCCGGAAGCGATTGGTAACCAACTGGCAGAAGCGGCAAAAACGTATGCGGAAGAAAAACGGGCCTTTTCTAGTTTGGATTTATACAATACCATCGAAGACCCAAAACCATGTCAAGTCAAGCAAACGTTTGAAGCGATTCAGGCCAGCCAGGAAATTGCTGATATTTTGGAGGTTTCGCCGCAAGAAGCTTTGATGAAAGTCACTTCAATTTTTTTTGATCAACATGGAACACCTTTGGAATTTCGCAAAGCATTTTATTTAGGGGAAAAATATGTTTTCCACTTGACAAGATATTTGAAATGGTAGCATTATTTAGTATCATTATTTATCCGAAAGAACCAAATAGCTCTTTTGGCTTTGTGGTAACTTAATTTTTGAAAGAGAAAAATTCCAGAATAATTATCACGGATTTCTCAAGTAACATCGCATAAAGAATGAAAAAGGGCTCCTTATCTTTTGTTGAATGGATGTTGAAAGACATCGCATACTTAAAGAAAGGAGCACCTTAAGGTGATCTACCACATCCATGAGCAAAGTCAAGACCGAATTTACGTTGAAGAGTGCAATAATATTGAGGTTCATTGTAAAATCAAATGCAACAAAAGAAATAAACAAAAGCCATGGTAATTCCGTTATGATGAAGTCGACGAAAACCTTCATAACAGGAGGAATTACCGATGGCTCACGCCCATGATAATACAAAGAAGCGTACCTTTTCACATCTTACGCCGTATGATCGCGGGCGAATTGGCGCCCTTCGTGACGAAGGAAAAACCTTACAGGCAATAGCGGATGTGATTGGATGCCACAAGTCGACCATCTCCCGTGAATGAAAACGCGGCACAGTCACACAACGGAAAATCGGATCTCACGGAATATCGGGCGTATTTCCCTGAAACCGGACAAGCTGTATACGAGAAGAATCGTTCCCGTTGTGGTGCGAAGTATAAACTTGTGAAAGCCGCTGCATTTGTCCATTTCGCTGTGGAAAAAATGCAACAGGACCATTGGTCTCCCGATGCCGTTTGCGGCTACGCGAAGGTCAATCATCTCTTTGAGGGTACAGTGGTTTGTACCAAGACACTGTACCACTACATTGACCTTGGCCTACTCCCAGTAAAGAATATCGATCTCCCCCTAAAA
>CAMTVR010000042.1:0-3192 GCA_947085265.1 uncultured Bacillus sp.
CGGCCCCTAGGGGGCTCCACGGGAATCGCCCCCGCCCCCCTCCCCCCCTACGCACCCCTACCTACCGATGTGGGGGGTGCAGGGGGGCGTCAGTCCCCCCTGCCTGCAAACCCGCGCCGGGGGTGTCGTGGGGCCCCGTCAGGGGCCTGGAGGTGCCCCCCTTCCTTTGGGGCGGCATTTTCCCGGCGGGGCGGCCTCCTTGGGGTCCGGGGTACGGGGTGGGCCGGGCCCCTGTCCAGGGTGCGGGGTAGGGGCCCCGCACCCCCGAAGGGGGCTTGCCCTGGACAGGGTGGCCCACCCCGTACACTGCGGGGCCCCGAGGCCGCCCCGGGTCTGGGGGTAGCAGGTGGCTGAGGAGAAGCCCCACCCCCTGGTCCACCTGGCCTGCGATGGGGTCGTGCCCGTGTGGCTGGCCCGTGAGTACGGGGTGCCTCCCCGGGCTGGAATACTCCGGTACCTGTGGCTTCACCCCACGGCCCGGGCGGTTCGGAAGGTCCAGGTCTACTACCTGGCCTGGTCCCCTGGGGAGGCGGCCCTGGGTTCCCGGGCCCTTCGCCACGGGCTCATGACTGCGGTGGCCCGGCGTGTCCTGGCCGCCCCCCCGGATGCCTGGGACTCTCTGGCGGTCCGGTCTTCCCGGCGCTCCTCCCGGGGAAGGGCCTGGGCCCGGAGGCTGGGCCGGGAGGGGAGGCTGAGGGGGGTTCCCCGCCCTGGTGCTGAGTGGTGGCGCGAGGACTGGGCTTCTGACCCCTGGGCGGTGGAGGTGGATACGGGGCGGCTTCCGGTGGAGCGCATGGCCTCGAGGCTCCTCCGGTGGTCCGAGGTCTACGCTGGCTCGGTCTGGCTCACCCCCTCCGAGGCAAGGGCCCACGCCCTGGCCTCGGCCTTCCAGGCCGTGGTGGCCCGTCGCTACTGGGCCTGGCCCATTCGGGTTCTCTACCTGCCCCGCTGGTGGGAGTCGGGGGAGTTTTGGGAGGTGTGGAAGTGGCGCTAGAGGCTCGCTACCTGACCAGTTCGGATGTGGCTAGGCGGCTAGGGGTCTCCCCGGGCACGGTTCGCCACTACGGGGAGGTACTGCGCTCCCTCGGGTTCGAGATGCCCAAGGGGGAGGCCCCTGGGGGCGAGGAGGCGTATCTCTGGTCCCCTGAGTTGGCTGAGGTGGCCCGGGTGGCCTATCAGATGGCTCGGGTGTCCAAGCCCCGCCTCTCCTTCGAGGAGGCGGTGGGGCTCATCCTCTATGCGGCTGAGGTAGCGGTGCCTGCCCGGGAGGGATCCACCATCCCGGTCCTCCTGGAGGGGGTGCACGAGCTTCAGGAGGACATGCGTAGGCTGGTGGCTACTCTCAAGGGCCTGCCCCCCTCGGTGGAGAACGCGGTGCAGGAGGCTGTGCGTCGGGCCGGGGAGGACGCGGCGCACGCTGTGAACGAGGCCCTTCGCCCTCTTCGGGAGGAGGCTAATCGCCTTCAGGGGGAGGCTAAGCGGTTGGTGGACCTGGTGAGGCAGGCCCAGGCGGGGGGCTGGGTTCCGGCGGCGGCCCTGGCCCTGCTTTTCTTCTCCCTCATCCTCGAGCCCTTCGTGCGGGGCGGCCCTCAGGCCGTCCTGCCCTACTTCGCCGTGCTCGCCCTGGGCGTGTTCATGGGCTGGTGGATGAGTCGGTAGGCTGGCGCCCTATAATGAAGAGCATGCGGCCGACCACCGTCAAGCTCGGACTTCCCCCCTACAAACTTCACCCTGCCGGAGGTTCGGGGTAGAATGGTCTGACCCCCGGGGGTGCGGTGGTCGGCCTAAATCCCCGGGGGTTTTACCTTCCCCTGAAGTTCTCGCTCACGATGGGGCCCGGGCCCTCTCCTACGGGCTCCGGGAGGTGAGCCGTAGGCTCCTCGCCCCCTACGCTGACCACTTCCGGGGGCTGACCACTTGCGGCTACCCCGCCCCCAAGGGGGATGAGGTGGTGGCCTTCCTCGTGGAGGAGGAGGGGCCTGCCTTCCGGGTCCGGTTCTCCGGGATCCAGACCTGCGGGTCCCCGTGGGCTTGCCCGGTGTGCTCCTCGCGGCTGGCCCGGGACCGGGGCGAGGCCCTGGCCCGGGCGGCGGCCCGGCTGGTGGGGCTCGGCTACCGGGCCGTGCATGTGGTGCTCACGGTCCGGCACACCCGGGGGGAGGCCCTGGCCGATGTCTTTGGGGCCCTCTCCTCGGCCTGGCGGTGGGCGTGGGGGCATAGGCGGGTCAAGGCGCTCCTCCGGGGGGTGGCCTATGCCCGTTCGGTGGAGATTACCTTCGGGCGCAACGGCTGGCACCCCCACATCCACGCCCTTCTGCTCGTGCCTGCTCACCGGGATCCCTGGGCCCTTGAGGATCCACTTTGGGAGGCGTGGAGTGAGGCGGTGGAGGCGGTGGGCTGGGCTCCCTCGTCCCGTGATGCCTACTCCTTTGAGGTCGTGGAGTCCGAGGAGGACTTGGGCCATGTGAGCCGCTATGTGGGCAAGGGCTCGTGGGGCCTCGGCCTCGAGGTGGCGGGTGGACCTCTGAAAGGGGGCCACCAGGGCCTGACCCCCTTTGAGTTGCTGGGGGCGGCCTGGGCTGGGGGGGCCATCCCGTACCAGGGCACCCCGGCCTGGGTGGACGGGGAGGGGCGGGAGGTGGAGGTGGACCCCCTGGAGGAGGGGGGGGGCTTGATACTCCGGGAGTTTTGCGGCCGCGCCCTAACCCGTGCAGAAAAGGCGGGCATCTCCCCCGAGGAGGCGGCGTACCGCTGGGTGGAGTATGCCGAGGCTACCCGGGGTCGCAAGGCCCTGACCACTTCCAGGGCGCTGACCCTCCTCCTCCGGGAGGCCCTGGCCGAGGTGGAGGCCGAGGAGGAGGCCCGGCCTCCGGTGGAGGTGGTCCGCCTGGCCCGGGCCGCTTATGTCTGGCTCCTCCGGTCGGGCCGGCTGGCCTACTGGATCCATGTGGCTGAGTCCCTGGGCTCGCTGGTCCTGGCCTGTGAGTTGCTGGGGCTCGTGGAGGGGGAGGAGTGGGATGTGGATCCACGAGGTCCCCCGCAAAATACCCCGCTAGAGTCGGCTGGCGTTTGAGCACCACTAAAGTTCGCTGGGTTTTTCACGGGGTGCGTAGGGGGGTGAGGGCCGCCCAAAGTGCTCCTAGACGCGGTAAACTGCGAGTATGCCCGGCGCGTGGGTGGCGAGGGCGGCCC
>CAMTVR010000043.1:0-32622 GCA_947085265.1 uncultured Bacillus sp.
AGGGGCCCTCGTTCCATTTGTTTTTCACACTTTTTCTACCGCGCTTCGCTTGGTGTCCCCCTCATTAAGCACGGGTTTCACCCGTTCTTAATGAGGGGGCTGATTTTTAGTGCCCTCACCCACAAACATTTTACTCATACGGTGAGGATTGAAACAAGAGCGGAATGTCCGGCTCAACATCATCCCACGCGTTGCACCCAGCCAACAGGCTGGGTGAGGATTGAAACCACATGGGACATATGAAGTCAGAATTGAAAAACTTGTTGCACCCAGCCAACAGGCTGGGTGAGGATTGAAACCCGGAAGTTGTAGAAAATGAGAACTCGGTCTGCTGTGTTGCACCCAGCCAACAGGCTGGGTGAGGATTGAAACACGATTTTGTCGTTCTGGTCTTGTGTACCGGCGTTGTGTTGCACCCAGCCAACAGGCTGGGTGAGGATTGAAACCATCGAGGAAGGTATCAACAGGGAGTTTGAATTAAGTTGCACCCAGCCAACAGGCTGGGTGAGGATTGAAACGGGAATGGGTATGGGAACACCCCACCCGGTTGTACCGTTGCACCCAGCCAACAGGCTGGGTGAGGATTGAAACCATGGTTGATACCACGCCGCCTGCGAATCGTCACTCGTTGCACCCAGCCAACAGGCTGGGTGAGGATTGAAACCCGGAAGCGATGGATATTGATGAGGATTGGGTTTATGTTGCACCCAGCCAACAGGCTGGGTGAGGATTGAAACATCGCTTCGATACCAGATTCAACTAACTTGATCAAGTTGCACCCAGCCAACAGGCTGGGTGAGGATTGAAACAACACATGTACCGAAAAATTCTTCCGGCACTGATACGTTGCACCCAGCCAACAGGCTGGGTGAGGATTGAAACTTGCCATTTCACCACTCCTCATTCTTTTTTCACAGTTGCACCCAGCCAACAGGCTGGGTGAGGATTGAAACACTCCTCATCCTCAAAAAATCTGTTTGGAAGTTTAGTTGCACCCAGCCAACAGGCTGGGTGAGGATTGAAACAGGGATTTGGCGTGCATCCATGCGCCTTTTTCGGGTTGCACCCAGCCAACAGGCTGGGTGAGGATTGAAACATGCAGTTTATCTTCACGTTCCTTGTTCCGTTTGACGTTGCACCCAGCCAACAGGCTGGGTGAGGATTGAAACAAGCGGCAGTTCGGCATCGAAGTGGCTGAGGACGAGCGTTGCACCCAGCCAACAGGCTGGGTGAGGATTGAAACAATCGTCACCGGCGTGGACACATCCCCTGAGTTCATGTTGCACCCAGCCAACAGGCTGGGTGAGGATTGAAACAAGTCATTTGCAAGCCATTTAAGTCGATCATTTGTTGTTGCACCCAGCCAACAGGCTGGGTGAGGATTGAAACCTCCGCTGTTCGTCCTTCTTGCTGCATCCGTGCACGTTGCACCCAGCCAACAGGCTGGGTGAGGATTGAAACATGGCAGCAGGTGGAGCAATTGCGGCTGGATTAGGGTTGCACCCAGCCAACAGGCTGGGTGAGGATTGAAACCGTTTGCGTCTGTTGAGCCTCAAATAGTTCTCTCCCGTTGCACCCAGCCAACAGGCTGGGTGAGGATTGAAACGCAGGACGCCATCGGTCTGTTCGTTTGGCGTGCGGGTTGCACCCAGCCAACAGGCTGGGTGAGGATTGAAACGTATCGTTCGATGCGCTTGATCAAATCCGCGTATTTCGTTGCACCCAGCCAACAGGCTGGGTGAGGATTGAAACATGATCCATCCCCAATCTTTTAAGCCGATGCAACGTTGCACCCAGCCAACAGGCTGGGTGAGGATTGAAACTTTACAAGGGCAAGTTGATTGCTCATCTTACACCGTTGCACCCAGCCAACAGGCTGGGTGAGGATTGAAACTCCTCCCATTGTGCAATCTTTGCGCTTTGTTTCGCCGTTGCACCCAGCCAACAGGCTGGGTGAGGATTGAAACATCTCAGCTGGACCGACAACGCGATGCATAAAATGTTGCACCCAGCCAACAGGCTGGGTGAGGATTGAAACACGAAAACGGGATGATTGCCTGTTCCAACCAACTTAGTCGTTGCACCCAGCCAACAGGCTGGGTGAGGATTGAAACAAAAGAGTTTGTTACGTTGACGAACCGCGATACAGGTTGCACCCAGCCAACAGGCTGGGTGAGGATTGAAACACAAATTCCCGATACACGTAGGCGTTGCCTTGTTCGGTTGCACCCAGCCAACAGGCTGGGTGAGGATTGAAACTGGTGCTGTTCGAGCATTGATGTCACAACCCTGTAGTTGCACCCAGCCAACAGGCTGGGTGAGGATTGAAACATCCCAAGTATTTTGCAGGCTTGCCACCTGTGTTGCCGTTGCACCCAGCCAACAGGCTGGGTGAGGATTGAAACTTGAGGACATAACGAATCGCCCTCTCATCAAGTCTCGTTGCACCCAGCCAACAGGCTGGGTGAGGATTGAAACTTGGATTGAAACAGTGAAAGATCCTGATATTTCCGTTGCACCCAGCCAACAGGCTGGGTGAGGATTGAAACGATTCCCAACTGGTCGTACATATAGAGGCGGCAATGTTGCACCCAGCCAACAGGCTGGGTGAGGATTGAAACCTCGACAGCAGGAGTGATAAATGGTCTTGCAGTCAGTTGCACCCAGCCAACAGGCTGGGTGAGGATTGAAACATTATTGGACATACAAGTGGACGCTCCATGACTTGTTGCACCCAGCCAACAGGCTGGGTGAGGATTGAAACATTACATCATTAGTCTGATTAACAAATATGTTTTAGTTGCACCCAGCCAACAGGCTGGGTGAGGATTGAAACACAATCAACCCGTCTGTGTTGGACTGGATGATTTCGTTGCACCCAGCCAACAGGCTGGGTGAGGATTGAAACCAAATTGGAGGCGATGAAATTGACTATAAAATTGACGTTGCACCCAGCCAACAGGCTGGGTGAGGATTGAAACCAAAGAGACGATGCTTTTCGCCGGCCAGAAAGGTGTTGCACCCAGCCAACAGGCTGGGTGAGGATTGAAACGCATTACGACAACCCATATATCACAATCTACAAACGTTGCACCCAGCCAACAGGCTGGGTGAGGATTGAAACCAAACATTTTTTTGAATATCGAAACTTCAACTCTTGTTGCACCCAGCCAACAGGCTGGGTGAGGATTGAAACACATCATTTTTCCTGACACATTGCAGATCAAAAAGTTGCACCCAGCCAACAGGCTGGGTGAGGATTGAAACTTTTTGTATTCCGGCATAGAGATAGGTGGTCGTGAGTTGCACCCAGCCAACAGGCTGGGTGAGGATTGAAACATAGCCTGTTTTACTGATTTTGGGATCCTTGAAGGTTGCACCCAGCCAACAGGCTGGGTGAGGATTGAAACCTCCCATGCCGCTTGAGTTGCCGCGCCCGCCACTCGTGTTGCACCCAGCCAACAGGCTGGGTGAGGATTGAAACTAAAAACTTTTTGGTCTGCTCGGCACTCAGTTTGAGTTGCACCCAGCCAACAGGCTGGGTGAGGATTGAAACTCGTGAGCCGCTGGCAGTCGTCTCATAATTCCAGGTTGCACCCAGCCAACAGGCTGGGTGAGGATTGAAACCCTCTGGTACTTGTCATCAACAAATAACGAGTCAAGTTGCACCCAGCCAACAGGCTGGGTGAGGATTGAAACAGTGAAGTCATCGTTTCCGTGTCCATTCCCAAGTGTTGCACCCAGCCAACAGGCTGGGTGAGGATTGAAACAACCGTCACATCGAATTCTTTGACCTCAACAGGATGTGTTGCACCCAGCCAACAGGCTGGGTGAGGATTGAAACATCCCCAACATCAACGTTTGCAAACCACGGCCCAGGTTGCACCCAGCCAACAGGCTGGGTGAGGATTGAAACAAATTCGTGTAGGAAAGAACTTGAAGGCCATTAACGTTGCACCCAGCCAACAGGCTGGGTGAGGATTGAAACGCAAAAGCAATAAGCAAATATGCTGTCTTTCTTAGGTTGCACCCAGCCAACAGGCTGGGTGAGGATTGAAACAAATGAACTGCTTTTATTTTACATGTCATATATAGGTTGCACCCAGCCAACAGGCTGGGTGAGGATTGAAACAGCTTCACAGGCAGCGGAAGGCATGCAATATCTCGCGTTGCACCCAGCCAACAGGCTGGGTGAGGATTGAAACCCGCCAACGACGCGCTTGTGGTCAAGCTATACACCGTTGCACCCAGCCAACAGGCTGGGTGAGGATTGAAACTGTTTGTGTGCAGACAATTTTTCAATCAGTTGATCACGTTGCACCCAGCCAACAGGCTGGGTGAGGATTGAAACCAGAGCCTCCTGGGCATCAATCCCATACGCTTGAATGTTGCACCCAGCCAACAGGCTGGGTGAGGATTGAAACTTCCGGCTCCGGCTTGTCCTCTTGCTTCGCTTCCGGTTGCACCCAGCCAACAGGCTGGGTGAGGATTGAAACAATAAAAAATACACCGAATGGGAGGACTGTCCTCGTTGCACCCAGCCAACAGGCTGGGTGAGGATTGAAACGATCGATTGAAATTTCATATGTGTCTTCACCACGTGGGTTGCACCCAGCCAACAGGCTGGGTGAGGATTGAAACCAAAAGAGATGGTGAACAGTGGGCTATGCTACATTGGAGTTGCACCCAGCCAACAGGCTGGGTGAGGATTGAAACGTAATGACAACAAAAAATAGAGCAGTGGCATATGTCAGTTGCACCCAGCCAACAGGCTGGGTGAGGATTGAAACCTTTATGCGTTGTCTCTGGTGTTTTTGCTGGCTTTAGTTGCACCCAGCCAACAGGCTGGGTGAGGATTGAAACATCAAAATCAATGTCCAATTCATCTACGCTGTTCCAGTTGCACCCAGCCAACAGGCTGGGTGAGGATTGAAACGTTAAAATCATGCCTGATTCGCTCAATCATCTCAGGTTGCACCCAGCCAACAGGCTGGGTGAGGATTGAAACACCACCCGCGCGCTAATGTCGATCCCCAACTCTTGAGTTGCACCCAGCCAACAGGCTGGGTGAGGATTGAAACAATTCTGACCGCCGTTTCTTCCTTTTCGTTGCCGTACGTTGCACCCAGCCAACAGGCTGGGTGAGGATTGAAACATCGATAAGGAAGCCTGTCCTTCGTTTCGCTTCCGTTGCACCCAGCCAACAGGCTGGGTGAGGATTGAAACAGGACGTCCGTTTGCACCGAATGAAAAAGGACGCGTTGCACCCAGCCAACAGGCTGGGTGAGGATTGAAACAGTGCAAGCGACGAGAAAAATGTACCTGAACGAACCGTTGCACCCAGCCAACAGGCTGGGTGAGGATTGAAACCTCAAAGGCTCCGTCACGTTCCACTTTCTCGTTGCGTTGCACCCAGCCAACAGGCTGGGTGAGGATTGAAACGCTCAAGCAACCTGTCCAGTGGGATGGACGATTTAAGTTGCACCCAGCCAACAGGCTGGGTGAGGATTGAAACGAAAACCTGGGAACAAGTTTTCCTAAAAGGGTGTGGTTGCACCCAGCCAACAGGCTGGGTGAGGATTGAAACAAAGACATGGGCATTGAGCTTGAGAACGTGGCGGGGTTGCACCCAGCCAACAGGCTGGGTGAGGATTGAAACGTTGACCGCAGGTTTGAAGATCCCGTCACGCTCAAGTTGCACCCAGCCAACAGGCTGGGTGAGGATTGAAACCATCGGACGCGGCGAAACGGACGGCATGCCTGTTCGTTGCACCCAGCCAACAGGCTGGGTGAGGATTGAAACCTCAAGGTAATTGCTTATATTTGCCATCGTCACGTTGCACCCAGCCCACAGGCTGGGTGAGGATTGAAACACCCCAAAGGCATTTGCGATCTGCCGCGCTGTCAGGTTGCACCCAGCCGACAGGCTGGGTGAGGATTGAAACTTTGCTGGACTTCTTTGGAATTTATCAGGATTGACGTTGCACCCAGCCGACAGGCTGGGTGAGGATTGAAACAACATACTCGTCTATTTCTTCATCAATATAGAACGAAGTTGCACCCAGCCGACAGGCTGGGTGAAGATTGCAATCAATTGCTGATCAAACCACCTTAGTGTCATATCCAGCCAACCGCCTAGGTGCGGTTTGACATAAAGGCATTCGCAAAGCGGTACAAATTCGCTTCATCAAACGGCCTTCCGATCAACTGCATGCCGATGGGCAATCCCGAAGCGGAAAAGCCGCAAGGCACGGAGAGGCTGGGCAAGCCGGTAAAGTTGGTCGGGCCGGTCAGGCGCGTCAGCGCCGCCCGGACATGCTCTTCATTTCCTTGAATCGATACCTGGCGTTGTCCGATATCGGGCGGTAAAATTGGCAGCGTCGGTGCAACCATCACATCCGCTTGCTTGAGGGCATGCATAAACTCCTCGACAGCCGCATGTTTTAGCTGTTGGGCATGGATATATGCGTGCGCTTTTTCATCTTGGCCGGTGAGCAAGCGTTCTCTCACTTCCAGGTCATATTGATCGGGATGTTCCCGGAGCAAAGCCTCATGCACCGCATAGGCCTCGCTTCGCAGGATGATTTGCTGTGCCAATGCGTATTGGCGGATATGAGGCAGATCGATGACGCGAATTTCCGCTCCCAGTTCTTCGAACGCATTCAACGCATTTCGAACTTGTTGTTCTACTTCTTCCTGTACATCTTCAAAGTAATAAGAGGAAGGGACACCGATCACGGTACCTCTGATGCTTTGTCCGATGAGACGGGTGTAGTCTTGCGCATCGGCTTTCACCGAGTAAGGATCCCTTGCATCGTAACCGGCCAACACGTTGAGCAGCAAGGCGTTATCCAACACAGTGCGGGTCATCGGTCCGACGTGATCCAGCGTCCAACTTAACGGATACACACCGTATTTGCTGACCAGGCCAAAGGTTGGTTTCATGCCGACAATGCCGCAACAACTCGATGGAATGCGGATGGATCCTCCAGTGTCGGTGCCCAAGGCGGCAAAACATAAAGCTGCGGCCACGGCTGCGCCGGAGCCGCTGCTGGATCCGCCTGACATTTTGGAAGTATCGTAAGGGTTTTTCACCGCACCGAAAGCCGAGCGATCGCCTGTTGGGCCGTACGCAAATTGATGCGTGTTCAGCTTTCCGATGATGATCGCCCCGGCCTGTTCCAGCTTTTCCACGACCGTCGCATCGTAATCAGGAACGTAATCCCTGTATATTTCTGAACCCATGGTCGTTCGAACGTTTTTCGTGTAAATCAAATCTTTCAGCCCAATTGGGATGCCGTGCAGCGGCCCCCGCCAATGGCCAGTGGCAATTTCCTGTTCCGCCTGCGCCGCGTTTTCCAGCGCCCGTTCAGCCGTCACGGTGATATAAGCGTTCAACGTCGGGTTGACCTGTTCGATCCGTTCCAACAGCGTTTTGGTTACTTCGGACGGGGAAAGCTGTTTTTCTTTGAACGCTTTTGCCAAACTGGCGATATCCCACCGCAAAATGTCCATTGGGTGCGAGTTTGTCATGTAAACCCTTTCCTTTCATTAACCAGTTTCATATCCGTATTTTATCACATTGACGGAAAGGGCGTGGAACTAGGTTTGCTTGCCGCCGAGAATGGTGACCGTATATGCCAGTTCGCTTCGGTTTAACGTCATCTCATTCCACCTACATCGCTTGCCGCATGTCTTGCGACAACTGCCGTTTGGATTGGAACCATTGCCAGACAAGCGCGCCGGCCAAGATGGAGAGACCGACGAGGTCCTGCAGAAAATCAGGTGTGAGAAAGAGCAAAGAACCTGCCAACAGCAGGACGCGAACAGGAATCGGCAGACGGGTGAGGAGCTGTCCTTCGATGGCCGATCCCAGCATCACCACGCCGGTGACCGATGTTAAAATGATCAGCGCCGCCTCCACCCAGGTCGTATCGATTAGCAGCAAGGAGTTGTTGTAGACAAAGATGTACGGGACGATAAACCCCGCGGCAGCCAACTTCATCGACGCAAAGCCGGTCCGCATCGGGTCGCCGCCGGAGATGCCGGCGGCGGCGAAGGCAGCCAGGGCAACCGGTGGTGTGAGATTGGCAAACAGACCGAAATAGAAGACGAACAGGTGTGCCACCAAGGGCGGGATGTCCAACTCAATCAGTGCAGGCGCGGCCATGGTCACGGTGATGATATAGGTGGGAATGCTGGGAAGGCCCATCCCTAAAATCATGCAGGCCAACATCGTGAAAAACAGAGTCAAAAACAGGCTGCCCCCGCCCAGTGTGACTATGGCATTGGCCAATTTCAAACCGAGTCCGGTCAACGTAGCCACGCCGACAATAATTCCTACAGCGGCACATGCGATGGCTACGCCCAAGGTAGTGCGAGCTCCCTCCTCCAGGGCGTCCAGAATGTCTTTGAAGCTCATGCGCGTCGCCGGTCGCAGCATGCTGACGGCAACGGTGATGAGAATCGTCAAGAAGGCGGAGAAAAGGATGGTTCTGCCGCTGAAAAAGAGCATGTAGATCAGGAAAATCAGCGGCAGCAGGAGGTGGCCGCGTTGTTTCAGCACATCGCGCAGGCGGGGAAGTTCCTCCCTCGTCATCCCGCGCAGACCGTCTTTCGATGCTCTCAGGTGCACCTGTGTCAAAATGCCGAGGTAGTAAAGCAGCGCTGGCAGCAAAGCGGTCAGGGCGATGGTGGAATACTTGATCCCGAGAATTTCCGCCATGATAAAGGCGGCGGCCCCCATGATCGGAGGCAGGATCTGACCACCGACGGAAGCTGACGCCTCCACGGCGCCGGCAAACTCTTTTCTGTAGCCAATCCGTTTCATCAAGGGGATGGTGAAGCTGCCGGTGGTGACCACGTTGGCCACGGCAGAGCCATTGATCGTCCCGAGAAAGCCGCTGGTGATGACAGCCACTTTGGCCGGGCCGCCTTTGGTGTGGCCGGCCAATGCCAGCGCCAGGTCATTGAAGAGTTTTCCCATTCCTGATTTGGACAGAAAGGCCCCGAAGAGAATAAAGAGAAAAATGTAGCTGGCCGAGACGCCGATCGCGGTGCCATAAATGCCTTCTGTGGTGATATAGAGATAATCCACCAACTCGCCCCAGCTGTAACCGCGGTGAACGAGCACCCCAGGCAGGTTTCGGCCGAAGATAGTGTAGGCGATAAACAACAGCGCCAAAAACGGCAGGGCCCAGCCGGTGACACGACGTGCCGCTTCGAGAACCAGCAGCACCAGGACTGCGCCAAAGAACAAGTCCACGGCGCTTGGCATGCCTTGCCGGAAGATCAGTTGTTGGTACTCAAGTATTATATATGCCGAGGTCGAAAGACCCAGGACAGCCAGGATCAGATCGTACCAGGGCAGGCGTTTTCGTGAGCCCTTTTTGGTGGCCGGATACAAGAGAAAGATCAGGACCAAGATACCTGCCACGTGCAAGGAACGGTGCTTCAGCGTGGCCGGGGTGCCGAAATAGGAGGTATAGAGGTGGTACAAGGAGAAGCTGATGGCCAGAAGGCGAACGATCCACGTCATGATAGCGCTGTCAAAAATCCGGTAACGGTATTCGCTGTCGTACTTTTCCAGCAGTTGTTGTTCGCTGATGGTTGATGAAGCGGCGTGTTCTTGTTCAGGTGAAGACGGGTCGTTCGTGTCAATCGAATGGTTTTTTCCAGGCGTCGACATGTGATCACTCCTAACATGGTGTCTGCTCATGCAGCGCCAAATCGTCTGCTGTGGACGATAGGCTTATCTAGGTGGATGGCGCAAAGGTTCAACCGTTTTTATCCAGACAGGTTGTACTTTCCGTACCTCCCATAAACCTCCGGACGGGATCTTGCGGATGGACAGTTCTGCCAATCGATGGTGGGGAATTGCTTCTGGATGAAGAATGACCTGGCCATTGAGTCGGACGGTGTGCCCGACAAGGTGGGAATGCACCCATCGGTAGGCGGGCATCGGCCGGTGCAATTGGCTCATGATCACATAGCCGTCTTTCAGCCTCACTTGACCTTCGGTCGTAAAAGGCATACCAGCGCCGAAGGATTGAAATCGCGTCTCTTCCAGGTAAAGTTGCGCATCTTCTGACACGATCAGTGTGTCCATCCACGTGCTCTTTTCGATCGAATGCGTCCAGGAGATCTGGATCTGATCGCCTGGACGCACTTCCTGGATTAGATAGACGCGATCAGGCTCTTCCTGATCGCTGATGATGAGAACGGCCTTGGCCCCCGATGCAGTATGGGCCGATAAAAGGGATGTCTGGCAGCCTGATAGGAAGGCCAGACTGACAAGCAGTAAAAAAAACAGCAACCTGTGCATGCTCCATGGCCGTTTGCGCCATGCAGGGAAACGCCATGCAGGGAAACGACATGCAGGACGGTGCCATGGTGGGCGACGATATGATGGATGGCGCTTCAGAAGAAAAAAATGGTACAACTCGCGTGCAGATGTAAACAGCTTCATCAGCGGTTATCAGTGATTACTGAATGGCCCCCACTTCTTTGAAATATTTTTCAGCCCCGGGATGAAGAGGAATTAAAAGTCCTTCCTGGATGGTCTCCAGCTTGATGTCCTTGGCGGCGCTATGGGAACTGTAAAGTGCCTCCAGATTATCGAAAATCGTTTTGGTCAGGTTGTAGACCACCTCTTCGGACAATTTGTCATTGACCAACAAGACGTTGGCCACCTTGACGGTTTGCGTGTCTTCTGCCAGATCGTATGTGTCAGCAGGGATCGTCATCGGCATGAAGAAAGGATATTTTTCTTGGAGGTATTTCATGGCCTCTTCGCCAATCGGAATCAGCCGGACCTGATGGGTGATCGACAAGTCGGTGACTGCCGAATTGGGAAGGCCGCTGCTGATGACGGCGGCGTCAATCATGCCGTTTTTGATCTGATCGATGGATTCGCCGAAGGACAAGTAGTCCACCTTCACATCGTCGTAGGTCATTCCATGGGCTTCGAAGATCATCCGGGCATTGATTTCGGTGCCGGAGTTGCGATCCCCGACACTGACCCGCTTGCCTTTCAGGTCGGCAAAGGTCTTGATGCCGGAATCCTCCGTCGTGACCAGCTGAATGACGTTCGGGTAAATGGCCGCCATGGCGCGGAGATTTTCCATCGGTTCTTGTCCTTCGAAAGGCCCTGAGCCCTCATAGGCCTGCGTGGCCGAATCGGAGATGGAGAAAGCGATTTCAGCTCTGTCGTTCATTAACAACTGGATGTTTTCGACAGAGGCTCCGGTGGCTTGGACAGAGGTTTTGTAGCCGAGGTGATCCTCAATCAATTTGGCCAGGGTACCCCCCAACTGATAGTACACACCAGAAGTGCCGCCCGTGGCGATCGTGATGAACTGGGTTTCCCCTTGGCTGGTCTGGTTGTTTTCGCCGCCAGCATTTGCTTGTTGCTCCGCTTCCTGCCCGGTTGGCTGCGCTTGCCCGCAGGCGGTCAGAACAAGGAGCGCGGCCAGAAGCAGCAGCGGCAAAGCCCATTTCCTCTGTCGATACGGATTTCTCTCTTTCATTCGGCAACCCCTCCTCATGTTTGAGTATCAACGCATCAGAGATGCAGTTCTCCCTGATACGCGCCCCTTATTATTGCAAATCTGATGCCAACTTTCGGGAAAGTGCTGTGGGCCATAACTCGCCATGCCCAGGAATACAAGGTTTGACAAGGCTTGGCAAAGCTGGAACGGTGGTTGAACGTCACTTTTCGGAAAGGCTTTTTCTGTCTTTTCTCCAGAAAGCGGTTTCATCCGATGGAGGGAGAACCCCCGAAAAATTTTCCGAAGCGGCAATTTTTACCGCTCATCTCGGGACGCTCGCTCATCGATGCGCGCGATTAGGTGCTTGTTCGCGATGCCCGTTCGTCGGCACGCTCATCGGCGTCGGCATCTGCATACTGTTTGAGCTTGTTGCGCAGGCCGCGCTCGCTGATACCCAGCATCTCGGCTGTCCGTTGCCGATGGCCGTGATTGGCCTCCAATGTGGCCATGATGAGCTGCTTTTCCATCTCTTTCAGCGGCATGCCGACAAGGGGAGACAAATCCGTCCGGGTGATGCTCAGCGGAAGGGGGGAGGGCTGCGCCACTTTGGCCGGCAAGTCCTGAAGGCGGATGTAGTCGCCATCGCACATCACCATGGCGGACTCGATGATGTTGGCCAATTCTCGCACGTTTCCCGGATAGTCGTACTGGCTCAAGCGTTGGTAGGCGTCTGCGGACAGCCCTTTGATCGATTTTCCAAGAGATTGGTTGAAACGATGGATGAAGTGCTGGCACAGAAGTTCCAGATCCTGGCGACGCTCCCTGAGAGGCGGCAATTCAATCTCAATGACACTGAGGCGAAAATAAAGATCTTCCCGAAACCGGCCCTTTTCCACCGCGTGTTTCAGATCTTTGTTGGTGGCCGCGATCACCCGCACATCCAGTTGGATGGTCTGGTCGGAACCAAGCGGCAAGATTTCCCGTTGTTGGATGGCGCGCAGCAACTTGGCCTGTAATGTGAGGGGGAGTTCGCCAATCTCATCGAGAAAGATGGTCCCGTGCTGAGCCCGTTCAAAAGAGCCGCGTTTTTTGCTGAAAGCGCCGGTAAAGGCGCCTCTTTCGTAACCGAACAGCTCGCTTTCGAGCAGGTTTGCGGGAATGGCGGCGCAGTTGATCACCTCGAAGGGATGATGGTTCCGCCTGCCGGCGAAGTGGATGGCACGGGCGACCAGTTCCTTCCCTGTGCCGCTTTCCCCGGTGATCAATACAGTGGTGTCGATATCTTTGACTTTCGTGATCATTTGGTACACGTTGCGCATCAGCGGGCTTTTGCCAATCAGTCCATAACAGCCTTGCGTTTCATCCAGTTGTTGTTGGAGGGCATCGATTGGTCGGTTGAGGTCCAGAAAGTCACTCGCCTGTTCGAGGAGTGTAAACAGTTCGTCCATTTGCAGGGGTTTCGTCAGGTAGGAGTAGGCCCCTAATTTGACGGCCTCGACGGCAGAGGAAATGGTGCCGTAAGCGGTCATCATGATGATCACCAGCTGCGGTTGAATGGTTTTCAATGTTTGCAGGACGTCCAATCCACTGACTTGTCCCAGTTTTAAGTCCAGAAGGCACAGGTCAAACGTCATTTCCTTCGCGCGCTTGACCCCCTCCGCCGCGGAGGTTGTGGTATGTACGTCATACGTGTCTTCGAGCGCGAAGCGCAGCGAAGAGCAGATGGCCGCTTCGTCATCGATAATCAGCATTTTCTTCATCGCGCTTTCCTCCTTTTGGGAAAATGACAGTCACCTGTGTTCCAGTCCTTGGGATGCTTTCCAGGAAAAGTTTTCCGCCGTTTTCCTGTACGAGCTGTTGCGAGAGGGTCAACCCCAGGCCGGTGCCTCCAGGCTTGGTGGTAAAAAAGGGGTGCAGGGCCATTTCTTTGCTTTGTTTGTCCATGCCAATGCCCTCATCCATCACTTGGATATGGACAGACGCGTCTTCCGCATAGGCCTGAATGGTCAGCGTCAGTGGTTGTTCAGGTTGGGCCGTCGCCCGCAGGGCTCTTTCCTCCATCGCCTCGATCGCGTTGAGCATCAGATTGATCAACACTTGTTTGAGCGCGCTGGGGTCGGCTTCAATCCAGAGATTGGGCTCGATTTCCTGAACGAGATGGAACCCTTTGTCCTGGATGATCGTTTGAAAGAGAATCAGACAGGAGTGGATGAGAGAAGCCACCTCGATCGGAACCCGAATCATCTTCCGTGGCCTGGCGTAGTCGATCAAGTTTTCGATCAGCTGATTGAGCCGGTCAATTTCCCGCGGCACGTGAAAGGCGATTTCTTGTTGGAATGCCGGTTGGTGGGCTTTGCGCGGGAGCAGTTCGGCAAAGGTTTTGATGGATGTGAGTGGATTGCGAATTTCATGGGCAATGCCCGCTACCAATTGGTTGAGCGCGCGGTTTTTCTCCTGTTCGAAGAGGGAGGCGCGCATTTTTTTCTCCTCGGTGATGTCCTCAAAAGAGAGAATGATGCCGATGATTTGGTGTTCGAAGTCGTAAAGCGGATAAATGGAGTAACGGAGATCGACCGTTTTGTTTGCCGGGTGCCGCGCTTCGGTGTGGGAAGGGGTAAAGGTGGTTTCCTGTCCCAGATAGCGCTTCCCCGATTGGATCACCGATTGAAAGGAGCCGGCCAGCAGTTGGTGGCACAGCGGGAACGCCGTGTAGTGCTTGCCGACTGGCCGTGCGGCGAGGCCGAGCAGATCCATCGCCACGGCATTGATGGAGGTGATGGTGCCCTCTTTGTCACAAGTGATCAGTCCGCGCGGACTGCTGTCGAGGATTTGCTCCTTGAACTGCTGGTTGTTTTTGGTTTCGCGGATCTGTTCTTGCAGCGATTGGTTGACCAGGCGCAATTGCTGCGTTTTCTTGCTTACCTCCTGTTGGAGGATGCGGTTCCAGTAGAGACCGCCGACGAGGACCAGGGCGGTCAGGATGGAGATTCCGACCAGCAGTCGGATCAGTTGCTGGATCCGCCGGGACAACTGGGCCTGTGTATCGTCAAACCAGCGGTTATGCAACACTTGGTAGGTGCCGTCAATCTGAGTCAGGCGCAATCCCCTGTTCAGGCTTTGCAGGAGGCTTTGTTCTTCTTTTCGGACGGCCATGGACATTTCCAATGGCAGCGGATAATTTTCCACGAGCCTGTATTGACCGGTCAAATGACCTTTCCCCAGGAGGTACTCCGCTACTGTCCGGTTGCCGAGATAGGCATCGGCGCGTTGCCGTTCCAATAGCTTCAACGCATCCACCTGCGTGCTGGCGAGATGGAAGCGGACGCGGCGAATGTTTTTCAAGAAATCAAATTCCGGGGTTCCTGCTTGTAACGCCACCACTTTTTCCGACAAATCCATGATGCTATTGATCGTTTTTTGTGAGGTTGGAACGATCAGCGCAATCGAAGAAAGGAAATAGGGTTCGGTAAATGCCATCGCTTCATCTAAATCGGCCATGAAGTTGATGCCCAGGATCAGGTCGATTTCCTGTTGATGCAGCGCTTCGATGCTCTGCCGCCGGTTGAGCGGACGCCAGAACAACGTGTATCCTTCCCGTTCGGCGATGGCTTGAAGAAGGTCGATTGAAAAACCTCTCGGCACCCCGTTTTCGGAAAAATGAAAGGGGGGCAGCTCCGGATCATAGGCGACGCGGAGCGGTTTCTTTTCCGGCACGTCGCCTTTATTGCCTGACGCCGGGCTTGCCGGCATGATCCCCGTCAGGAGGATCAGCATGGACAGAGTGAATAGGCTCAAGATCAGCCGCACCGTTTGTTCCCGCATCATTTCTGTCTCCTTGGAATTGAACCGATAGTCCTTTTCATTTTCGATTATACTCAATATTTATCGAAAGAGTCATTTAGCTATAAAGATAATAAAAATATGTCTTAATAGAAAGGAAGGATAAATGCGGATGGTGATTATTTTTTATGAAAAAATTAGCGTCCCTGGAAGGAATATCTTGTCAAGGATGTCCGGCATGGATATAATGGACGTACTAGCACGCATTATCCATCCACGAAAATTTTGACGACGTTTCAGGGCAAACCAAACGAAAGTTTGGGACGCAAAGCTACGGGTCTAAGGGGGGCAGGCCGGCGCTGTGCCGAGCGATGGCTTGTCCTCTATGATCGCCGGGTTGCCGTTTGTTTTGAACGATAACCTGTCTCGGTCGCTTTGCGGGGCAGGCTTTTTTATTGTGTTTATGGGCAAACCGTACTGGAAGGGGAGGAGAATTCTCATGAAGAAGCAATTATTCCGGCTGTTTTATGGTGTCCTGGTCATTGCGCTGATGTTCGGCACGGGCGCAGGCACGGTGTTGGCCAGCACGGTCAACGGGGATCCGACGGCGGCCGAAGAAACGCTCGATCCAGTTCCATCGGAGTCATCCGCTGGGCAAGCACAGCCAACGGACGGCGTACAGGAAGAGCCAGATCCATCCTCGTCTGACGGAGAGCAATCAGGGACCGAAGCAGGCGAAGATGGAGAGGAATCTGTGGCGGAACCGAAGCTTTTGCCAGGAGATTTCCTCTACTTTTTCAAAGTGATGTACGAGCGGATCAGGTTGGCTTTGACTTTTGACGAGTTGGAGAAAGCGAAGTTGCTGGCGCAGTTTGCCAATGAGCGGATTGCTGAAGCCAAGGCGCTGCTCGCCAAGGGCGACGAAGAGCGGGCGCTAGAGGTGTTGCAGGCGGCGATTGAGAACCAGAATCAGGCGTTGGAATCGATCGGTGAAACAGAAACCCCGGATACAGAGGGAACCGAGCCTTCTTCCAACGTGGAAGAGGAGGAATCCGAGCAACCTTCTTCTGGGGAACAGGCAGATGAGCCAACCAATGGGTCGGCCGCTGAATCAAACGATCAGCCAACTGGCGAACCTAGTGATTCTGAACCGTCAGATCAAGATGAATCTGCTTCTTCTGATCAAGGGGAGAAGTTCGAAAACAGCGACAACCAAAAGATTAAAGTGTTGCTTTCCAACAACATAGCCGCTTTGTTGAAAGTGGCGGAAAAAGTGAAGAATCCAAAGGCGCAAGCGGCCATTCTCAAAAATATTGAAAAGAGTTTCCTGCGCATGGAGCAAAAACTGGCGAAGGCAGAGAAAAAGCTGCGCGCACAGGAACAGCTTCCTGAGGAGGAGACCGGGGACCTGAACGAGCCTTCGAGTGAAGGAGAGACGTCAAATGCCGGCGCTTCTGATGAGATGTCTGACGAGAACGAAACTGATAATGCCGGTGAAGATGCCGAAGATACCGATTCCAAAGGGGATAAAAAAGAGGGTAAAATTCAATCGTCAGAAAGCGGAACAGAGGAACAGCCTGTACCGCCTGTAAAGAAAGTGAATAAAGCGGACGACGAAAAAGCGCGCCAGGCTGCTCAAGGCAAATCGTCGCAAAGTGAAAAACCATTGAAGGGATCGCAAGAGCAAGAGAAAGGAAAATCTAACGGCGAGAAAAAATCTAACGGCGAGAAGCAAGCCAAACCTGAACGAGCGGCGAAAGAAACGGAGAGCAAAACCGCGAAAGATGGGAAAGAAAAGGAAAGCAGCACCATGAAAGATGAGCCGGCGAAAAAAGACAAAGGATCCTCCAAAGGTAAAGGCTCTGGAGATGGAGAGGATTCCAAGAGAGATGACAAAGCATCCGGTAAGGATGAGGAATCGAACCAAAAATCCAATGAAGAATAGACGTCACAAGGTCCTTTCAAGGGCCTTTTTTTCTTGACGATGCAAAGAGGATCTGGATATGATGAGAGGCATCATCGGTCATATTTGGAGTGTGAGTCGGTTGTATCTGATATCGCGAAGTGATTACACCGCGTGGAAAGCGGAAGGGTTCGCTTTGATCCCGGTGGTCAAAAAAATCCGCGGATTGGACGTGGATCGATGGTTCGCGTTGGCGGAAAAATGGCGGAAAAACGCTTATTTCATCCTTTTGCAAAGCGGCCGCGGCGGCCGGTACAGCTACCTGGGGCATGGTTTGTTCGGTGCCGCGAAGGCGAAACATGGCGAGATGTGGAGTCGCTTCGGCCGCGGCGAGCGGAAGATCAAAACAACCGATCCCCTGACCGCATTCAGGCAGGAAATGGAACGATGGAAAGCGCCGCGCATCCCGGTTGGACCGGATTGGCTGGGCGGGGCGGCAGGTTATTTTGCTTATGATATGGTTCGCTATTTCGAAAGGCTGCCGCAGCTGGCAAAAGATGATTTAGGGTTGCCCGATTTTTATTTTTTGTTTTACCGCGATGTGATCGCATACGATCATGCGGAGGCTGCGGTATACATCATTAGCAACGGGTTCGCGCAAGCAGAGGAAAGCTTCGAAGTCGTAACGGACAGGGTGGAACGCTTGCAGCGGGAGCTTGAAGCATCTGGCTGCGAAGCCGGAGGCGATCCGTTGGGCAAAGCGGGCGTCGAAACGGTCTTGTCAGTCTCTCGTCCTGCTGCTGAGGATGATGTTTTGGCAGATACGATCTGCGAGGAGGATGCTGATCGTCCTTTTGTGCCTTCTGTTGACTCCTTCTTTGGCAAGGAGGCGTTTGTTGCGGCGGTGGAAAAGGTGCAAGAATACATCGCGCGCGGTGATGTTTTTCAGGTAAACCTTTCCTTGCGTCAGTCGCGCCGCCTTGGAGTGGAGCCTTGGACGGTATACCAAAATCTGCTGCGCATCAATCCCTCGCCCTATATGGCCTATTTGCAGGTTCCCGAATTCCAAGTTGTCTGTGGATCCCCGGAACTGCTGATCAAAGTGAAAGGTTCCCGCATTTCGACGCGCCCCATCGCCGGGACGCGGCCACGCGGCAAAGATCGGGAAGAAGATGCGCGCCTGGCGCAGGAATTGCTTTCGAATGAGAAAGAACGGGCTGAACATATCATGCTCGTCGATCTGGAACGAAACGACTTGGGAAGAGTGTGCCGTTATGGCACCGTAGAGGTCCGCGATTTGATGGTCATTGAAGAATATTCGCATGTGATGCACATTGTTTCTTCTGTCGATGGGGAACTGGCCTCAGACAAAGACGCGTATGACGCCATTCGCGCATGTTTTCCCGGGGGGACGATTACCGGGGCGCCAAAAGTGCGAACGATGGAGATCATCGAGGAACTGGAACCGGTGCGGCGCGGGATCTACACCGGTTCGATCGGCTGGATCGGATTCAACGGGGATCTTGAATTGAACATTGTGATCCGCACCCTTTTGGCCAAGGATGGCTGGGCGCATGTGCAGGCAGGGGCCGGGATCGTGATTGATTCCAATCCGGAAGCCGAATATCGCGAATCGTTGAAGAAAGCGGAGGCGCTTTGGCGTGCCTTTGAGGTGGGCAGGACAGGGGATGAGGGAGGGGTCAGTGGCATGCAGAGGGGAGAACGTGAGCCGTGATTTTGATGATCGACAATTACGATTCATTTACTTACAATCTCGTCCAATATGTCGGAGAAATGGGATGGGAGATTCAAGTTTACCGCAATGATCAGATCACTCTCCCAGAGATTGCGGCGCTCGCCCCGCGCTGCATCATGATTTCGCCCGGTCCCTGCACGCCAGAGGAAGCAGGGATCAGTCTGCGCGTGATCCAACATTTTGCCGGCAAAATACCGATTTTGGGGGTTTGCCTCGGTCACCAAGCGATTGGACAGGCCTTCGGCGGCAAAGTGAGCCAGGCCGCGAGCTTCATGCACGGAAAAACCTCCGGGATTTATCACGATGGGAAAACGATCTTCCGAGGAATTCCTTCCCCTTTTAAGGCGACGCGGTATCATTCGCTTATCGTTGAGCGGGAGACGTTGCCGGATTGCCTTGAGGTCAGCGCCTGGACAAGCGAAGGCGAAATCATGGGACTGCGTCATCGGACGTACGCGGTGGAGGGTGTACAATTTCACCCGGAATCGATCATGACCGAGTACGGAAAAGTGCTTTTACGAAACTTTTTCCTCACTTATCAGCATCAAGCGGGTGGTTGAACGTGGAACAGGCGGGTTACGTCTATTTGAACGGTGCGATTGTGGAAGCCGAGAAAGCTGTGGTTTCCGTTTTCGATCACGGTTTTCTTTATGGCGCCGGAGTTTTTGAAACGTTTCGCGCGTATGAACGGCGGCTGTTTCTCTTTGACGCGCATATGGATCGGTTGTTTTCAGGGCTTGAGGAATTGGGGATTTGCCTGCAGATGGACAGAGTTGAGTTGCGCCAGGCCGTGTTGCAAACCGTTGCCGCGAACCGCTTGCAAGACGCGTATATTCGCCTTTCCGTCACCGCAGGGGCGGCAGGACTCGGCCTGTCGGCGGAAGACTACACGAGGCCAACCGTTTTGATCATGGTCAAGCCGGTTCCTTGCTTTCCGGATGCGATGTACGTGAAAGGAAAACGGCTCATTACTGTATCCATTCCCCGCAATACGCCCGAAGGACACACGCGTCACAAATCGCATAATTTTTTGAATCAAATCTTGGCGAAAAAGGAACTCGGGGCACAGGATGATGCGGAAGGGTTGATGTTGACGCGAGAGGGTTTGGTCGCTGAGGGGCTCGTCAGCAACCTGTTCCTCATCCGGGGTGGACGGTTGCTCACCCCGACGCTGGCGACAGGTATTCTGCCCGGCGTGACGCGGGGATTTGTGCTGCGTCTGGCGCGTGAGCTTGGGATACCTGCGGAGGAACAAGATTTTCACCGCGAAGAGTTGCTTGTGGCGGATGAAATCTTTCTTACCAATTCGATCCAGGAGATTGTTCCCGTGTATGAAGTGGACGGGGTGGCGATTGGCGAAGGAAAACGGGGGCCGCTCACAGAAGTTCTGCAACAAGCTTATCGCCAATATGCACATGCGGGGAACACTTCCGTTTGACCGTCTTCTTCCGTTTTCACTACCTCATTTTGCCGGGAAACGGATTGAACTGATACAATATAATAATGAGGAAGCGGCTCGAATGAATGATAGGGGGAAAGGGGAGTCATGGTGAAAGTACGGAAAGCGATTATTCCCGCAGCCGGCCTGGGGACGCGTTTTCTGCCCGCGACCAAGGCGATGCCAAAAGAGATGCTCCCGATCGTGGACAAGCCGACGATTCAATATATCGTGGAGGAGGCGGTGGCCTCCGGCATTGAGGATATCATTATCGTGACGGGAAAAGGAAAACGGGCGATTGAGGATCACTTCGACACCGCGTTTGAACTGGAACATCACCTGCGGCAAAAGGGGAAGCTGGAACTGTTGGAGGCGGTGAAGCGGCCGTCCCAGGTGGAAATTCACTACATCCGCCAGAAGGAGCCGCTGGGGCTGGGCCACGCGGTGTGGTGCGCGCGGAAGTTTATCGGCGACGAGCCGTTCGCGGTACTTTTGGGGGATGATATCGTTCAGGCGGAGGTCCCTGCCCTCAAGCAGATGATCGATCAATTCAATCGTTACCGGGCGTCGGTGATCGGCGTGCAGCCGGTGCGTGAGGATGAGGTGGAACGGTATGGCATCGTCGAGGCGCAGCAGATCGACGAGGCGTTTTACCGGGTCCTTCATCTGGTGGAAAAGCCAAGACGGGAAGAGGCGCCGTCCAACCTGGCGATCATGGGGCGATATATCCTGACGCCGAGGATTTTTGAATTGCTGGAAGGGCAACAGGTGGGCAGCGGCGGGGAAATCCAGCTCACAGACGCCATTTCTGCATTGAACCAAGTGGAGGCGGTGTATGCCTACCAGTTTGCCGGCAGGCGCTACGATGTCGGCGAGAAGTTGGGATACATTCAGACAATGATTGAAATGGCCCTGCAGCGGGAAGAGCTGCGCTTTGAGCTGTTGGGTTATCTCCAGAGGTTATTGGAGAAGGAGGAAGCCGCCTCTCGGTCGGTGTGATCACATGTCCTCTGCAGCAGCGATGTTGCTTGGGCCATCGTGAGGTTTCTTCGCTCATATCGCGTTCTTCTTGCGTCGTCTTGGTTTTCTTTTTAGATGTGGGATGAGCGATGAACAGTTTTTTCCGCCAGCATGTACAATCCTTCCTCTTCCCGGATCAATCCCCGCTCCACCAACCGGTCCATGTGATGTTTGGTCATCAACCGATCAAAGAGGCGGTTTAGAGCAACGGGCGGCGCGTGTTTGCGGAAAATCGGCCGTCCTTCCATCACCTCTTCCAGCGTGCAGGGTTTCTCACGCAGGATGTTCAGGATGCGTTCATCCCGTTTGTCAATTTTGCTGGCGTAGGTATCCAACAGCTTGTCCAGATTTTCCGTGTAAATCTCGGGCATGTGACTGGTGATCAGGACCGCCGGTTGAATGGCGCGAACCTTCTCGATGTCTTCCACAAAACGGGTCATGCTGGAGTGGGGGTTTCCATACCAAGGGCCAAAGGGGGTCATATCCACGTCGGTGGAGAAGAGAATCCCGTTTTTTTCCTCATACAGCATGATGTGATCACAGGCGTGGCCGGGGGCGTGAATGACGTGCAATTTTGTTTTGCCAAAGTCCAGCACATCGCCGTCCTGAATGGTGTGATGAACCCGCATGCCTGAGATGAATTTCTCGCCGGTCATCAGTTCCGCTTGCGATGCCGGATCGAGAAAGTGAAATCCTATGTATTCCGGAACCTTTTCTGGATTTTCGAAGACCTCCGCACTATAGGATGGCACCCAAAGTTGCGCTTGCTCTGCAAACAAATGATTCAGAATGGTGTGATCCTTATGGAAATGCGTGTTGATGACAATTTCTGTTTTTCCTTGATACTTTGCTACATCACTGGCACCCGTGTCGATGATGACAGCCGCTTCATCCTCAATCCGCAGGCTGTTGCAGGCCGGCAAATGTGCAAAATGGGGGTGATGCCCCAAAATGACACTCATGTTGTCCGTTAAGCGAATCGAGCTCACGGAACTCACCTCGTTGATTGCAATGATTAAAAACGGTTTACAACTGCAAATTATAACAAATTTTAAGAGCGATCGGCAGGGTTCTGAGTGAAAATGGCTGATCCTTATCTAAAAAAGCTAGCGACCCTTGCTTCGAACGAAGTGAAGTCGTCGTTGAGATGACAAGATCAGATTTTTAAGAAGGGGCGGTATTGATGCGATTGCAAGGAAAAGTGTGCCTGATTACCAATGCAGGAGACTACATGGGTCCCGCAACCGTAAAGGAGTTTCAGCGAGAAGGGGCTATTCTCTATGTGCATGGAAGGGATGGCGGGCAGGTCAGGGAAATGCTGGAACGGTTCGAGGTGGATCTCGCCACGGTCACAGTGTTGGAGGCTGACCTTGGCAGCCCGGGCGAGGCGCAAAAGATCGCGGCGCAAATTGCCGAGGAGAAGGGAAGAATTGATGTTCTGGTGAATGTCAACAGCCATCCCTCCGGAGGATCACTGGTTCACGAGACGGAGGAGTCGTTTTGGCGATCCATGTTCCATCGGTTGGTGGATGAGCTGTTTTTCACGTGCAAGGCGGTTTTGCCGTATATGATCGAGGCTCAGCGAGGGAAAATCGTCAACTTTACCTCTTCGGCCGGTGTGCGGGGAATGCCCAAATACGCCGCCTATTCGGCGGCGCGGTTTGCGGCCAATGGTTTTACGCAGGCGTTGGGACGGGAAGTGGCTCGATACAACATCCAGGTCAACGCCATTGCCCAGAATTATGTCGAGAATCCGCAATACTATCCGGATGAGTTGCTCACAAATCCCGATATCTTGGCCAAGATTCGACGGAAAATTCCCCTTGGCCGTCTGGCCAAGGGGCGGGAGTCTGCTCGGATGGCCGTTTTTCTGGCTTCGGAGGAAAGCGACTTTCTCTGTGGAGAGGTGATCCGTTTTACGGGAGGCGGGGACTAATCCGTTTCAGATGCTGATGTTCCAAACTGCTCTCGGAGCGGTGTGGTGAGAACCGGTACGCGACTGTCCTAAACCTCTGCCTCAAACGATAAATCCTTCCAGTAAAATGCCCGCCATCAGCAAGATGCCGAACTGGGTGTGCAGTTGGGCCGTGGATTTCATGGCTGGCATGACTTCCATGGGTGTTGTTTTACCCCGGAAACGGCGAATGGCTTGGACCGCTTTCGGAAGGCTGAGCAGGACGAGTAGAAACCAGTATGACTGGATCATGATTGCGTAAATGATGGTCCACACGTACGCCGTGGCAAACATTCCAGCGAGAAACTGGACTGCTTTTGCGCGTCCAAGCCGGATGGCCAGCGTTTTGCGGCCGCGCTCCCGGTCACCGTCCAGGTCACGGATATTGTTGGACATCAGGATGGCCCCCACCAGAAGGGCTACCGGTATGGAAATCAACATGGCATCGCGGGTGAGGGCGCCTGCCTGAATATAGTAGGAGATGAGCACAATGACAGGACCCATAAAAAATCCCGAGGCCAGTTCGCCAAACGGCGTATAGGCCAGCGGGTAAGGCCCACCGGTATACAAGTATCCGACCGCCATGCTCACCAGGCCGACGACGGCGATCCACCAGCTGCTGTTGATGCAGATATACAGGCCGAGCAAAATGGCGAGGATAAAGAAGAGAATGGCCAGCCGCAGTATGGTCTTAGGCGCGATTCCATCACGCACGATCGCTCCGCCGATTCCCACCGATTCCGGGGTGTCCAGGCCTCTTTTGTAGTCGTAATACTCATTGAACAGATTCGTGGCGGCTTGGATTAGAAGGGATGCCAACAGCATGGCGATCAGCAGCGGCAGGTGGATGTTAGTGTGACTCATCGCCATCGCTGTGCCAATCAGCACCGGAATGACCGAGGCGGTCAGCGTGTGGGGGCGCATTTGGCGCCACCAGATGCGCCAGTCGAAGGGCAAGGAAAAGTTTGAATGAGGGTGGCCCGAATCAAGGGCTGGTTTTTCTGGGTTCAAGCGGCAACCTCCTTTCCGGTCATACGACGCCACTCATTTCTGAAAGCGGCCGGGTGTACCTTGTTCGCAGATGGCCTTCTTCTTTATAAGTGTGGTGGATGATCCCGCCGCCCAGACAGACCTCTCCATCGTAAAACACCACGGCTTGTCCTGGAGTTACCGCCTTCTGTGGCTGTTCAAACCGGACCAGGCAACGGTTATCCGGCAGGAGCTCCAGCATGACCGCCTGATCCGCCTGGCGGTAACGGAACTTGGCCGTGCAGGAAAAGCGGCCCGTTGTCTCTTTCGCCGGAGGATGGCCGCTGATCCAGTTGACATCGGTGGCCAGCAAACCGTAGGAATAAAGAGCCGGGTGGTCGGCGCCCTGGACGACGTAGAGGATGTTGTGGTCCAGGTCTTTGTCGGCGACGAACCACGGCTCGCCGGTCCCGCCTCCGCCAATGCCAAGCCCTTGACGCTGTCCCAGCGTGTAGTACATCAGTCCCTGATGGCGGCCCTTCAGCTCGCCGTCCAGCGTCCGGATGTCACCCGGCTGGGCGGGAAGGAAATGGCTGAGGAAGGTGCGGAAATCCCGCTCGCCGATAAAACAGATCCCCGTGCTGTCTTTTTTCCCAGCGGTCGGCAGTCCCGCTTCCCGCGCGATTTGCCGCACCTCTTGCTTGGTCAGGCGGCCGAGGGGGAACAGGGTTTTGGAAAGCTGGTACTGGTTCAGCTGGCTGAGAAAGTAGGTTTGGTCCTTGTTCCGGTCGGCCGACCGCAGAAGATGCCAGGTGCCGCCGCGGTGTTCCAGGCGCGCGTAGTGCCCGGTGGCGATGAGATCGGCGCCCAGTGAGAGCGCCTTGTCGAGAAACTGGCCGAACTTGATCTCGCGGTTGCACATCACATCCGGATTGGGTGTCCTGCCTTTCCGGTATTCATCCAGGAAATAGGCAAACACCTTGTCGCGGTATTCCCGTTCAAAGTTGACGGTGTAATAAGGGATCCCGATATGCTGGCAGACGCGCTTGACATCCGCAAAGTCCTCTTCCGCGGTGCAGTGGCCGAATTCGTCCGTATCGTCCCAGTTTTTCATGAAGATGCCGATCACGTCGTATCCCTGTTGCTTGAGCAGGAGCGCCGCGACCGAGGAGTCGACGCCCCCTGACATGCCGACGACGACGCGTGTCTGCTGCGGCGATTTGGTCATCGGGATCCCTCCTTCTTTTGCAAGCACAAGTTACATCTATTTTAGCAGACGGAGACAGGGGCGACAATTGAACAACTTGCCATCGTCTTCATCAATTCTTTACGAACCTTTACATGAACTTCATACACCGTTAACAATCCCGACGTACAATTGGCAATGAACGGACATACATACCAAACAGCAATGGACAGGAGAGGTGGAGATGGGAGCGCGTTGGAGAAAGAAAACCGTGGTCGCAGGGCTGTCCCTCATTGCCACGGTATCGGGACTGCTGGCTGGCTGTTCAGGGGCAGCCAAGACCAGTGGGAGCGGCAGCGCAGGAGGCGGCAATTCCGCCGCCAAGGATGTGGTGACGATTGAGTACTGGCATGTCAACAACCAGGATTGGGGTGGCAATGCCATCAAGGAGCTGGTCAAGAAGTTCAATGAAACGCATGACGGCATCCAGGTGGCCGAGAAGTACCAGCCCGGCAATTACGCGGGACTTTTGCAAAACGCTCAGGCTGCCATCAGCGCGGGCAACCCTCCGGACGTGGCGCAAATCGGGTACAACTTCATCACCTATGTGCACGAAAATGTCCCTTATACGCCGATTGAGCAAATTGCCTCGCAAGATGAGAAAGATGCCGGTTTTATCGAAAAAAATTTCCAACCGAATATCCTGAAGCTGGGACAAACAGCGGACGGACGCCTAGCCGGCCTCCCCTATGCGCTCAGCAATCCGGTTTTATACTACAATGCCGACTTGTTGCGTGAAGCCGGCTGGGATCCGGATCAGCCGCCCAAAACATGGGAAGAAGTCCAGACATTGAGCCGACAGATCAAGGAAAAAACTGGAAAATACGGGCTTTACATCCAGGAACCGCCGGATAACTGGGCCCAGTATGCTTTGGTCCGCTCCAATGGCGGTGACTGGATAAAAGAAGCCAACGGGGAAAAGCAAGTAACGGTGGACGCGCCGGAAGTGATCGAAGTATACGACATGATGGGGAAGATGGCTAAAGAAGGACTGGCCTTGCACATCAGCTGGGAGGAAGGGATGCAAGCCTTTATCAACGGGCAGGTGGGGATGATGATGACCACCATCGGCCGCCGGGAGCATATTGAGACGCAGAGTCAGTTTGATCTCAGGGCCGCTCTGATCCCTACATTCGGAAACAAGCCGCGAGCCGTGACGGCGGGAGGGAATGCGCTCTTTGTTCTGTCGAAGGATCCGGTCAAACAACAAGCGGCGTGGGAGTTTATCAAGTTCCTGGAATCTCCTGAGGCGTTAACCGTATGGGTCAAGGCGACAGGGTATCTGCCGCCGGTCAATGGCGTGGCTGAAGATCCCGAGGCGCTTAAGCCTTTCTTCGATTCCAATCCGTTGATGCAGGTGGCCGTCGCGCAAATGGATGCCATTGTGCCTTGGTTCAACTTTCCTGGCCCCAATGGGCTGCAGGCGGAACAGGCTTTGCTGGATGCCAGGGATCAGGTCTTAAGCGGCAGCAAGACGGCCGAAGCGGCGTTAAAAGAGGCGGCTGAGAAGATTCGAAACCTGGTGAACTAGGAAAGCGGGCGGAACAAGTGGACCCACGCGAAGGAGGCGTGCACGGCGATCCGTGAAAAAAACAGGTCAACGAACAAATGAGTAAACGAATGACTTCGTAGGAGGGACATGACCATGATCCCCTTTATCAGTTTATTGCCGTTTATGCAACGACCGGACGATGTCCACCAACTGCTGGAGCGCTGGGATGGCGGGGTTGAGTTGGTAACAGACGGCCCCAACTGGCATGAACAGACCGACCTGGCCGTGGAACAACGGCGTTATTTGTCCCATTCGGGACCGCTCGGCGTGCATGCGCCGATCTTTGAACTGGATCTGGCAACGGCCAGACATCGTGTATTGAGAGAGTATTCCTTCGAGGTGTACCAAAGGTTTATCGAGTGGTCGGCGGCCATCGGGGCCACACATATGGTGCTGCATACCCACCAGTTTGCCAGCCCCATCTTTTTGCGTGAAGTCTCGCAGCGGCATGCGAGGGAGAACGTGGCAAAACTGGGGCGGATAGCTGAGGAACACCGCGTCATCTTGCTGGTGGAGAACATCGGGTTTCACGACAAAATGCTGTTTGACCAGGAAGAGTTTGTCCGGCTGTTTGACGAGATCCCCACGATCAAAGCGCTGCTCGATGTGGGGCATGCCCATATCAACGGCTGGGACATTCCGCGGGTGATTCAGGATCTGGGCGAGCATTTGCAAGCTGTCCATCTTCACGACAACGATGGGGCGCGGGATTTACATCTGCCCATCGGGGAGGGAACCATCGATTGGGCCGGGATATGGGAGGTCCTAGGGCAGTTGCGTCATCCGTGGCGTGCGATCCTCGAATATGAAGTGGACACACCGGTTGAGACGTTGTTGAACGATGCGCGCCGCCTCCCCAAGCTTCTTGAGAGCAGGTGAGCAAAAACACATGGCGGAGAGAACGTTACACCGCAAGCGGTCTGGCTGCAAGCGGTCGGTTTTGTGGAAAAGAATCAAGCCCTACGCCTATCTTGCGCCCGCCCTGCTGCCGCTTTTGCTGTTTGTTTTTTATCCGCTTGTAGCGTCGTTTCACATCAGCTTTCTGGAGTGGAATATGGTCAGCCCCAACCCGAAGTGGGTGGGGCTGGACAATTATCGGGAATTGCTGTTTGACAGCCGTGAGTTCCGGGTGGCCACTTGGAATACCCTGAAATACGCGCTGTGGATGGTATTGTTCTTAGTGGTTCTTCCGTGTCTTGCTGCGTTTGCCGTGACCCGCGTTGCTGGTCGGGCACAAACGTTTTACAAAAGCGCCTTGTTTGTACCCACCGTGTTGTCCCTGGCGGTTGCCTCGCTGATTTTTCTCTGGCTCTACAACCCGATTATCGGGGTGTTGAATGGCCTGCTGAAGGTGTTGGGATTTTCCCCGGTGAACTGGCTGAATGATCCGGATTGGGCCTTGTTCTCCATGGCACTCATTGTGGCATGGAAAACCTTTGGCTATCATTTCATCATCTTGCTGGCCGGCATGCTGGCCGTCCCGGGCGAGATCATCGAATCGACCCGGGTGGAGGGCTTGCGGAGTCACTGGGGCCTGTTAAGGCGTTTCTTTTTGCCGCTGACGGGCGGAACGCTGCTGTTTGTGTTCATGATGGCCATTGTCAACGGCATTCAGTACGCTTTTGTGCCGGTCCAGATGCTGACCAACGGTGGGCCGGATCAGCAGACCAACCATCTGGTGTTTCTGACTTATCAGTACGGGTTCCAGTTTTTCCGCAGCGGGCTCGCCTCGGCGACGGCTGTCCTGACCTTTTTGTTCTTTCTCGTGTTGGTGATCATCCAGGCGCGGTTGATTGATCGGAGGATTTATTATGAAAACTAAGGCTGAAACAATCAGACCTGTAACACTTGCGACATTTCGTTTTGCGGCATTCAAGGTGACGCTGAAACGGATCGGTTGGCACATGTTGCTGGTTATCTGCCTGTTGGCCAGTTTCTTCCCCATGATTTGGATGATCAGCTCGGCTTTCAAACAGCCGGAGCAGTTGTTCAGCCAATTTTTAAACCCGATTCCCAACCCTTTTTCGTTGGATAATTTTGTCCACGTCTGGACTAGTGTCCCGATGTGGCGATACATGCTCAATTCCTTTTTTGTGGCCACGGTAGTAACCGCGTTTCAGCTGTTTACCAGTGTCCTGGCCGCCTACGCCTTTACCCAGTTTTCGTTCCAGGGCAAGCAGGTGTTGTTTTATCTAGTGGTGGCCAGCATCCTGGTGCCGATTCAGGTGATCATGCTGCCCAACTACATTCTGCTCAGCCGCTTCGGCCTTGTGGACACGTACACCGGGTTGATCCTTCCCCAGCTGGCCAACGGGATGGGCATTTTCCTGCTCAGACAGGCCTTTCGTTCCGTTCCGAAAAGTTTGCTGGAAGCTGCCCGTGTGGAAGGAGCGGGAGATTGGCAGCGGCTGTGGTTGATTCTTTTCCCGGCGGTCCGTCCCACCGTTGTCGCCCTGGGAGTGATGTTTTTCATCAATACCTGGAACGAGTATCTGTGGCCGTTATTGATGATCAAAAAGGATGAGTTGTTGACCGTCCCGCTGGCCCTGCAATTGTTTGTCAGTGCGGAGGGCGGAACTTCCTGGGGTCCGATGATGGCGGTGGCCACTCTGGCATCGCTGCCGCCTTTGATGGCTTTCTTCATCGTGCAGCGGCAGATTATCAGCAGCTTTTTGCATACCGGTGTGAAAGGTTAGGACGCGTATCAGGATGAGCGTGTCCAGCCTGATTGCATGCTGGCGTGATAAGGATAAGTCCTGATGTTAATGCCTGTAGCGAGAGGATGAATGGCAGGGAGATACTGGGAAAAACGAATCAAGGGAAGGGAGCGTGGATGATGCACACGGCGTATGATGTCCGGTTTGAGCACGTCCAGAAGCGTTATGGCTCTTCTTTTACGGCCATCGAAGATCTGAGCTTGGAGATCAGAAGCGGGGAACGTCTGGTGCTTCTCGGGCCTTCCGGATGCGGGAAGACGACGATCATGCGGTTGATTGCCGGCTTGGAAAAGCCGACCAGAGGCGTGATTTTCATGGGAGGCCAGCCGGTGAATGAACTGGAGCCAGAAGACCGCGATGTTTCGATGGTGTTTCAAAACTACGCCTTGTATCCGCACATGACCGTATTTGACAACATTGCCTTTTCCCTGCGGCTGAAGAAAATGGCGAAATCCGAGATCCAGCGGCGGGTCCGTGAGGTGGCCGCCCTCATGGAAATCGACCATTTGCTGGAACGAAAGCCGGCTGAGCTGTCGGGCGGTCAGCGCCAGCGGGTGGCCCTGAGCCGGGCTTTGGTCCGTCAGGCCCCCTACTTTTTGCTAGATGAGCCTCTGTCTAATCTGGACGCCATTCTGCGCGTCAGCGCCCGCAACGATCTGATTGAATTGCATCAGCGCATGCCGACGACAATGGTCTATGTCACCCATGACCAGACGGAAGCGATGACCATCGGCCAGCGCATTGCCGTATTGAACCGCGGCGAACTGCAGCAGATTGGCACGCCGGAAGAGGTGTATCATTATCCGGCAAATCGGTTTGTGGCCCGCTTTATCGGCCACCCGCCGATGAACCTGTTGCCTGCTCGCATCAGCAACCAGCGACTGCTGCTGTTGGGTCAGCAATTTGATTTGCCGGCAGGCTGGCTGCTGGAACTGAAGCGGGAATTGCAAGGGAGCGAGCGGTTGGCGGTGGGAATCCGCCCCGAGGCGATCCGGATTGGAGCGGACGGTCAGCCGGTTCCTGGAGGGGTGCCGGGAACAGCGGGGATGAGCGAGTTTCCCAGCGCAGGGGCAAGCGTGTCAAGTGAGCTCTCCGTTTCCGTCGCCTATTTGCGCAGCGAGTATCTGGGCAGCTATTATGTGCATCATTTTGAGCGGGAAGGCCAGCGGCTGGAGGTGTCCAGTGCCGTTCCTTTAGGGAGTGAAGCGGGGAAAAACGCCCTTTTGCACTTTCCTCTCACCCGGCTTCATTTCTTTCATGCTGACGGTGCCGGACAGCGGATCATTTTGCTGCCGATGCTCCAGGAGTCGGGGAAAAGGATGATGCGGGTGTATTAAAGCATAGATAGGCGCGAGGAGAATGTCAACTAGAATGTCAACTAAGGGCACTGACATTTTAAACCGGACTTGTCAACGTCCGGTTTTTTGCTATGAAAAGCGTCCGACTATTCAGTTGGTTATTAAATGCTGTCGTTGGTTATCACTTATCGTCGGCCATAAATATTTATAAAAACCGGGGAGGGTCTGGGAGGGGCAATAAAACCCACTCCTTCAGGGGTGGGATACATGGACCCCTCCCCGCAAACATTTGTTCCATCCTTCTCTCCCATGGTATCATAAGGACAAAGAAAGAAGGTGGAACAAATGCACAAGGCGTACCGGTTTCGCATCTACCCAAACAGGACGCAACGTGAACTCATCCATAAGACGTTCGGATGTTGCAGATACGTCTTCAATCACTTCCTCGCCAGACGGAAGGAAGTGTATGAGGAGGAAGGAAAGACGCTTGGGTATAACGCCTGCTCCGCTTTGCTTACCCGTCTCAAGAGAGAGCTGGATTGGCTCAAGGAACCGGATGCCACGGCGTTGCAGACGGAACTGCGGCATCTGGATGATGCCTTCAAACGGTTTTTCCGGGAAAAGAAAGGCTACCCACGTTTTAAGAGCCGGAAAAACCCGGTACAATCCTATACATCCAAAAACAACAAGGGAACCATCGCCATCCAAGGAAACCGGATTCGTCTCCCCAAACTGGGCTGGGTCAGGTTTGCCAGGTCCCGCGAGGTCAAAGGCCGGATCATCTCCGCCACCATCCGGCGGAACCCGACGGGGAAGTACTTTGTCTCGGTGTTGGTGGAGACGGAGATTCAACCGTTACCCGCTTGTGATAGTAAAGTGGGCATTGACCTTGGGGTAAAAGACTTTGCCGTCCTGTCCACGGGTGAGGCAATTGCCAATCCAAAGCATTTGTACCAACATGAACAACAGTTGATCCGCTGGCAACGCATCCTTTCCCGCCGAACCAAAGGCGGCAGGCGATCGGAGAAGGCCCGGTTGAAAGTGACCCGTCTGCATGAGAAAGTGTCCAACTGCCGAAGGGACTTTCTGCACAAGCTGTCGACCAGGCTGATTCGCGAGAACCAAGTGATCTGCCTGGAGGACTTGCAGGTCAAAAACATGCAGAAGAACCGCCACCTTGCAAAGGCAATCGCGGATGCCTCGTGGGCCATGTTCCGTTCCATGCTGGAATACAAGGCCGATTGGTACGGGCGCACCGTGGTGACCGTCAGCACAACCTTTCCTTCCAGCCAGCGATGCTCCACTCCCGGATGCGGCTATCGCAATCGGGAAGTGAAAGATTTGGCATTGCGGGAATGGACATGTCCAGAGTGTGGTACTCACCACGACCGGGAAGTCAATGCGGCAAGGAACATCCTGCAGGAAGGCTTGCGTCTGTTGGCCTAGCCAACTGAACCGTGGGGCACACGGGGATAGCTCGGTCAAGAAGCGACCGTTGGG
>CAMTVR010000044.1:0-5294 GCA_947085265.1 uncultured Bacillus sp.
AGGTGTGTCGACGTTCGAGTTTCCACATCTCATGAAGCTTGTTGCCGAGAACCAGTTCGATACAATTTATCATGAGCACTATTCCTATCTTTCGCTTAGCGCGGTTGCGCGGGTATTCCACAAGAACGGTCTCAGCCTTTTCGATGTTGAGGAACTGCCGACGCATGGTGGAAGTCTTCGTGTATTCGCGCAGCGCACGGACACCGGCAGAAACAAGACGACCGAACGTCTCGCCGCGCTGCTCGATGCGGAGAAACGGGCAGGCGTGGATTCGGAGGCGTTTTATGCCGGTTTCCAGAAGCGTGCAGAAAAGGTGAAGGACGATTTCACCGCCTTTCTGATCGACGCGAAACGAAAAGGTCTGAAAGTGGGGGCCTATGGTGCAGCGGCGAAAGGCAACACACTGATGAATTTCGCCGGAACGAGGCCCGACCTTGTTCCCTATGTCGTGGACAAGGCTGCCGCAAAGCAGGGCCGCTTCATGCCCGGCAGCCGTATCCCGATCGTGGCGCCGGACCACCTGGATGCGGACCGGCCAGACATCATCGTTATCCTGCCGTGGAACATCCGGGAGGAAGTAATGGCCCAGCTTTCCCACACACGCGAATGGGGTGCGAAATTCGTGACAGCGGTTCCTGAGTTGAGGGTGGAGTGATGCATTCCGGCCCTAAGGTGACAATAGGAGTTCCGGTTTTCAACGGCGCATCTACTCTTTCCCGTTCGCTTGACTGCCTCGCAAGGCAGACATATCGGAACATTGAAGTTGTTATTTCTGACAATGCTTCGACTGATGGCAGCGCGGCTATTGCGCATGAATTTGCTCAAAGGGATTCTCGGTTCCGGCTTGTCCAGCACGAAGCCAACATCGGTAGTGTGCCGAACTTCCGATTCCTGCTTGATGTGGCGGAAACCGAACTCTTCATGTGGAGAGCAGATGACGACTGGTCGGATCTGGATTACGTCGAGAAGTTAGTCTCAATACTGGATAGAAATCCCGTTACTGTTCTTGCCGCATGTGAAAGTGTACTTGTGACGCCAAGTGGAACATTGTCCGAATCCAGAAGATTTCCTGTCGCGGACCAGCGTTGGCGTGCGTTTCGCATCGGGTACACCCTCATGAATTTGGGCGCGAGTAGCATCTATGGCATCTGGCGGAAACCTGCTCTTGTTGAAACTCTCGATCGAACTCTTGAACGCTTTCCACACGTATGGGGGTGGGACTACATAGCATTGATGCCAATTGTTCTGGACGAGCGTATTCAAGGCACAAATGAAACGCGACTCTATGTCGGCAGCCCGGATTCGGTCCGCTACCCGGTCAAGCGGTCGGCTGCCGATATGTGGGAATTGCGCAGAGCATTCCGAAATGAATGCATCGCGGAAGTTGCTACCAGAGAGTGGAGCTGGTGGGAAAAGCCGATTATCTGGATGTTTTCTATTCGTTACTCGAACAAGTGTTCATTTCGATTTTGGAAAACCGTGCGTCGGCAAGTACGGGAAATTTTGGAAGTGCGACTGCCGTGGTCCACAAAATGAGTATATTGCTGACGGGGGCGAGTGGATACGTTGGGCGGCACGTTCTGGAAACGCTGCTACTCGCAGGTGCTTCCGTTCAGGTTGCTGGGCGTCATCGCCCCAGTGCCCCAGGCGACTTCGAGTGGCATTCGTGTGATCTTCTGAAAAACGGCACCGCTAATGAGTTGATTGCGACAACCAAGCCCACACATATAATTCACCTCGCCTGGTGTGTCGAACATGGCAAGTTCTGGACAGACCCCGATAACAGGAAATGGAAAGACGCGACAATTGAGCTTGTGCAGGCAGCGAAACGTAATGCAGTGAACCGCTTCATCGGGGTTGGCACCTGCTACGAGTACGATTGGCCGCCTCAAGGTGTGTGTAATGAAACAGAGACTAAAATTGCTACTCATACGCTTTACGACCAGATGAAAGTCGAGTCTTTTCGTGAAATTAGGCGGATATGCGTGGGAAGTGATGTGAGTTTTGGCTGGGCACGGTTGTTCTTTCTTTACGGACCTTTCGAGTCTCCGGGGAGGTTGGTCCCTTCTATCGCGAGAGCTTTGGTCCGTGGTGAACAGGCGCTATGTAGCTCGGGCAGAGTTTTGCGAGACTTCATGGATGTTCGCGACGCGGGAGCTGCGCTTGCTGCGTTTGCCGTCTCGAACGTGGAAGGGCCTGTGAATATAGGATCTGGGGTGCCGGTAAGCGTAGCCTCTGTGGCTTCCCGTTTGGCGGAACTATGCGGGAGGCCCGATCTTCTTCGGATCGGGGCGTTGCCAGACAGGCTTGAAGAACCTCCGATCATTGTCGCGAAAACCGACCGGCTTGTCTATGAGGTTGGATATCGGAGCACACGTAGTCTTGACGAGGGTCTAAAAAATGCCCTGTCTTACTGGGCAGACCACGAGGGGGTATCGTTTAATGGGTAACCATTGTCCGATATGCAGAAGTGATACCCTTACATATCTCGACAGGCCGCTGCAGATGCCAATTCTGATGAACAAGATTTATCGGACGGCGGAGTCTGGTCGAAATGCTCAGCGTGGACCTCTCGAGTTTATGGTGTGCACGCGGTGTGGCTTCGTATGGAACGGAGCGTTTGATGCGAATCTGATTTCCTATGATGAGGAATACGAGAATGATCAAGCCTACTCGCCTGTCTTTCGGGCTCACATGGTCGATCGCGCGCGGGACATCGTTGAATCAGTCAAACCAAGCGAGAAGATAAGTTATCTTGAGGTTGGGTGTGGTCAGGGTAGATTTGTGGCCGACGTGGCCAGCATAGCTGGATCGCGGCTACTTTCCGCGGAAGGTTTCGATCCGGCTTGGCGTGGTGGGGACGGAGACGGACCGGATGGCATTCATATTCACGCTGTATATTTCAGCAGTGAAACTGTAGTTCGTCTTCGTTACGCGCCCAATGTCGTGGCCACACGCCACACGATTGAACATATCAAAGACCCTTTGGAGTTCTTGCGCGCGATAAGGGGAGCTCTGGGGCCGGATTCGAGCGCGCGCCTATGGATAGAAACTCCCTGCATTGAGTGGATTTTGCGAAAGCGCGCAATTCATGACTTTTTCTATGAACATTGCTCACTGTTCTCTGCGCGTTCCTTGGCCTATGCAATGGCTCAAGCAGGATTTGCTGAGCCACGCGTTCGTCATGTCTTTGGTGGGCAGTATCTTTGGGCCGACGCTTTGGCGGCACCTGGGCCATGTGAATTTCCTCTTGGACCTGATGCCGCCGTAACCCCTCTTGACCGGGTGCGTGAGGGCTTTATCGAAAATTGGCGCCGCAGAGTTGAAGCGGCTGCGGCGCATGGGCCGGTTGCGCTCTGGGGCGCGGGCGCCAAGGGTGTCAGTTTTGCGATATTGAGTGATCCCGAGAGCCGCCTGATCGATCATGTTGTAGATGTAAATCCGCAGAAACAAAGCTACTTTCTACCCGGCTCAGGGTTGCAGGTCATGTCGCCAGAAGACTCGGCGAAGCGGAACCCCGCCACGATCTTTGTGATGAACGAAAACTACATGAACGAGATTTCCGCGAAGGCGCGGGAGGTCAAACTCAATGCGCGGCTTGTGCCTGTAGATGACGGAGACGACGATGAAGATTAGCATAGACACTAAGGCACAGATGCTTGACATCGATGGCCGAGCCATCGGCCTTTATACGGATGAAGCCTTCAAGACTTTGTCTGAAATGTGGGTAAAGGTCGGTTGGAATCAGAAGTATTCATACAGCTTTTCATGGCTGGGTGTGCCGATCATTCAGCTTCCTGAAGATATGATTCGTTATCAGGAAGTTGTTGCGGCAATTAAGCCTGACGTGATCATTGAGACAGGCGTTGCCCATGGAGGATCGGCGATTTTTTCCGCTAGCTTGTGCCGCCTTCTTGGAAAGGGAAGGGTGATTGCGGTTGATATCGAAATTAGGCCCCACAATCGCACGCGGATTCAGCAACACCCGCTCGCCGATCTGATTACCTTGATAGAGGGGTCATCGACCGCGCCTGATGTTTTGGCGCAGATACGAGAAGCGATCAGCCCCGGTGAAAGCGTCCTTGTCGTTCTGGATTCGGATCATTCATATGCCCATGTGATGGACGAATTGAATGCCTATGCGCCAATCGTTACGAAAGGATCATATATCATTGCAACCGACGGGCTGATGCGCGATTTAACGGATGTACCGCGCGGCTCGGAACACTGGGAAAAAGACAATCCTGCCAACGCAGCGCGGGAATTTGCAGCCTTGCATCCGGAGTTCGAACTTGGCGAGCCTGCGTGGCCCTTCAATGAGTCGAGTTTGACTGGAAATATCACTCACTGGCCAGATGCGTGGCTGCGAAGGTTAACCTAGCCACCGAGCTACGAATTCGCACTGTCATTCCAGACCAATCATCGAAAAGTCGGTATCGGGATAAAAGTCTCTGTATTCCCGAATTATCTGCCTCAGCTCGTCCGGCAGGGAAGCCCCTCTGCCCGGACGGCCGACATTTCTGCGTTCCGCAGCCGGGTTCGATTCATAAATGGCGGCAGAAATTGTACGTGGATCGGTGCTGTGACCGGCCCGTTCCAGGATGCAGGCAACGGCCTCCACCGGATCGGAGATGACATCCTCGTACCGGAGCCACAGGGCGTCGTTGCACCTTGTCCATGACACGAAGAAGTTGATGTACCAGGGGATCACCATCTGAACGATCATGCGATCCAGTTCACCGTCATCCATCGCCAGGTGGTCTTCGAGTACATATGCCATTGGCGCACGAACAGACTCATTGCGCCAGTGATCGCGGATACTGACAACACAGTCGAAAATGTCCCGCACAAGGACAACTGGTGTCAGTTGAAATTTCTGGATGGCTTCGGCGGTTCTCGAGTGGAAACGCACATGCTGCTGCGAGACGTAATGGTACTTGCTCTTGCGCAGCGCGACACGGAAATTGATTTCCTGCTCCGCGCGCGCCGCGCCGCTCACCAAAGATGTTTTCCGAATTCCCGGCAGCCGGCCAATCGCGTTCGACAAATAGGTCGATCCGCTTTTCGGCATGCACGCGAGCAGAATATGCGTCCGCGGCGCGGTTTTCATAACGATGTTGTGAGCGGCAACATCGAATACGGCTCTGAGGGCTTTGATCGGCCCCCACGGACGGGTCCAATTTGATTGTTAGTGCAATGATGGTCGTGGCGCCAGCGCGGGCGGCATCGCTGGTTGGGGTTGCAGGGCCGCCCGCGCGAATGCCGGGATGAAGACCTCCGGCGCCGGCGGCTTG
>CAMTVR010000045.1:0-48552 GCA_947085265.1 uncultured Bacillus sp.
ATGGTTGGTAATTAAGCAAGCCAGGTCAAGAAAAAAGGCTGGGTCAAAAAACGGAATTGGCCCGGTTTAGCTTATTATTGCCTTTTTTGCATGTAGAGTTGAAATTTTTTCGAGAAGGGCTTGCATTTTTTCATAGGTGAGAGGACGGGGGTTAGTCGCCCCCTCCTACTCGATACCGGAAATCAGCCTTATCCGTTGAGGTATTTTTGATAAATGTGGGGTTTGCGTTCCTTGAGCCAGTCGATGCGCTTTTTGGACGCATCGAGCACGTCCTTGTCGATTTCCCCGATCAAGTACGTCCATTCCTGGTCATCCAGCGTTTGCAGCACATCGCCGAACGGATCGATGAGGCACGTGGAGCCAAAATGGATGCGTTCCACCGTTTCCCCTTCCACTGTCTCCGCGCCGGCTTTGTTGACCCCGAGGACATAGACGTTGTTTTCCATGGCCCGCACGCACAGTTCCGGCACATACAAATGTTTGCGGAATCCGTACGACGCCGTCGGGACGACCACCAGGTCGACGCCTTGAACCGCCAAGGCCCGCCACGCCTCAGGGAAGGAGCGGTCGAAACAGATCAGGATGCCGACGCGAAATCCGTTGTCCAATTCAAAGACCGGGAACTCGGTGCCGCCGCCGCCCCGTGCTTCGAAATAATATTTTTCGTCGGTCTTCAGATCCGGCGCATCGACTTTCGGCAAGTGCACTTTCCGGTACCGCCCGATGAGCCCCCGCGTGGGCGAACAAACAAAAGCCGTATTGTAGTAATGTTTGATCCCGTTCACTGCTTCTTCAAAAAACGTCCCGACGATGTGGGTGTTGAAGATGCTGGACAATTCCAGCATCGTTTGCACCGTTTTGCCGTTGATCGGTTCGGCGTAACGGAAGTTTTCGTCCCCGATGACGTTGCAAAAATACGGCCCCGTCATCAGTTCCGTATAGGCGATCAGATCCGGGCTGTCGGAAATGGCGATCTTTTCGGTGATCTCCCGGATGATTTTCATGTTGCTGTCATAATCCCCCGGATAAGATCCCAGTTGGACGCCGCAAACTTTCATCTTGGTGTAACCCAATGTTTGAAGACCCTCCCAAACTTTATCGTTCCAAATGTTTTCTAAGCAACTTTTATGCCAATCCTTCCGGTGTCGCCTGGCGTAGGTAACTGTCGTAGGTGCTGTTCATGTACATGCCGTTCAACTGGGCGCTGTTTCCGGCGGTGCTCCGATCGGGCAACACCGGTGTCAACGCTTGCAGAATCAAATCGGCAACCCGGTTGGCTGGACAGAACCGAATTTGGGTGGCCGCCGGAAACTTTGGATTGAAGCGGAACAAGCTGTATACCGCGACGCACGTGCTGCCGCTGTAAGGCGTGTTCAGCGCGTTGGGCCGCTGCGGCGGGGAGTTGGTCAAATCGACGGTGATTTCACTGTCTTTGACGATGACTTTCACGCCGATTTTTTTCCGGTTGGTCCCGGTGAATTCCGTTGTCGGAGAAGCCCACCAATTGGCCGGTTCGGTTCATCGGCAATGTCGCAGGCGTGCAGCGGACCGGCCCCGCCGAAGGCCACCAGGAGAATTCCCGCGGATCGTACCATCTTTGTATCGAGTGGATGCGGATGGCTTTGATCATGTTGGCGTTGACAATTTCTTAAGGTGGAGAGGGCCGTTTCCGTCACATCCATCTGGAACTGTTGATAGATGGTGTTTTTCATGACCTGTTCGGACAAGTTTTTTGCCCTTCTTTCCCATCTCTCGTTGATTGTCAACAGCAAATTTTGTGGCAATATCGTCTATTTTGTGGTTTGCGGGAAATCAGTTAAAAAGTGTTTCAAAATGTATCGAACCATTTCTTGCTTCTGCAACGAAATTAAACATAATGAAACATGTGTAGTTTTGTTGTTAACGGCGAACCATTTATTTTTTGAGAAAAATATACATTTTTAAATTAAATGGGCACGATTTTTGCATTAAAGGCATGTTGTGACAATCATTCGCAGACGAAAGGATGGGATGGATGGATGGATGAAACGCATCGGTGTCGATGTGGGCGGAACATTTACCGACTTGATTTTAATCAATGAAGAAACGGGAAACGTTTTCATCAACAAAGTGCCCAGTACGCCGGCCGATCCGTCGCAAGCCATTTTGACGGGAGTTAAGCAAATTTGTGAACAAGCGGGGATTCGGCCGGAAGAATTTTCGCGCTTTTACCACGGGACGACCGTGGCCACCAACATCGTGCTGGAACATAAAGGTTCCAAAGTCGGGATGATTACGACGGAAGGCTTCCGGGATATTTTGCACATCGCGAGAAAAAAGCGGCCGTACAACTTCAGCCTCTATTTGGACGTGCCGTGGCAATCGAGGCCGCTGATCAAACGACGGTACCGGCTGACGGTGGCGGAACGGATCGACGCCCAAGGTCGGGTGTTGATTCCGCTGGATGAACAGGGGGTACGTCAATCTGCCAGAAAATTGAAAAACTCCGGTATTGAAGCCGTCGTCATCGCCTTTTTGAATTCGTTCATCAATCCTGCCCATGAGGACCGGGCCAAAGAAATCGTGTTGGAGGAGTTTCCGGAAGCGTACGTCTGTAAATCCAGTGAAATTTTGTCCCAGTACCGGGAATATGAGCGGTTCAATACGTCGGCGGTCAACGCCTACGTCGGTCCGAAAGTCTCACGGTACATCTATTCGTTGAAAACCGCATTGAAGGAATACGGCATCCTATCGGAGCTTCATTTGATGCAATCCTCAGGCGGGACGGCCACAGCCGATGCGGCCATCCACAAGCCGGTGACGTTATTGCTGTCTGGTCCGGCGGCGGGGTTGATCGGCGGAACGAAAATCGCCAATCACGCCGGCTACAAAAGCGTCATCACGCTGGACATCGGCGGCACCTCGGCGGACATCGGCGTGGCGCCCAACGGCGAAATTCGCATGAAACATTTGCTGGATTCCAAAGTGGGCGATTACAGCATCATGGTGCCCATCGTTGACATGGATACCATCGGCGTCGGCGGCGGGTCCATCGCCTATGTGGATGAAGGCGGGATGTTTCGCGTCGGACCGCAAAGCGCCGGTTCGGATCCGGGACCTGCCTGTTATGGCCGCGGGGGGCAAGAGGCGACGATTACCGACTGCAACCTCATCTTGGGCCGCATTCGGCAAAACTCGTTGTTGGGCGGAAATTTTCAATTGGATCCGTCTTTATCGGAAGCCGTCATCCAAGAAAAATTGGCACGCAAATTGGGGTTGAGCCTGGAAGAAGCGGCCCTGGGTGCCTTGCGGATCATGGTGAACAACATGGTGCGCTCCATCGAACTGAACAGCGTACGGCGAGGATACGATCCGCGGGATTTTGTGTTGGTCGGCTTCGGCGGCGCCGGACCCATGTTTGCCTGTGACATTGCGTTGGAAATGGACATCCCGACGGTCCTCATTCCGCCCCATCCGGGGATAACGTCGGCGGTCGGCCTGTTGACCACCGACTTGTCTTACGAATACGTGCGGACGATTTTTTCGCCGATTCAAGACGTGGATCGGAAGCGGTTGCAAACCATCTTTGAGGAGTTGGAAGCGGAAGCGTTGGCCCAATTAAAAGCCGACGGGGCCACCGAAGACACGATCGTCTTGGCCCGGTATGCCGATTGCCGCTACGTCGGCCAAGGATACGAGCTACGGATTCCCGCGTCCTCCGCCGAGATTGACGAACATTGGATTGAGCGGACGATGAACGATTTTCACCAAGCCCATGAACGGCAATATTTTCACCGTTTCGACGCGCCGGTGGAATTGATCAACGTCCGGGTCGTGGGCATTTCAAAAGAACCCGACGTCAAATGGGAGGCCATTCCGGAAGGGAATACCGATCCGTCGGGGGCTTTGATCGGGATATCGGACGTCTGGTTTTGGGAAGACGATCGGCCGAGCCGGCATGCGACCAAGATTTATCAGCGGGAGAAACTGTTGGCCAACAACGAAATTCCGGGACCGGCCGTCATCGAGCAGTTTGACTCCACCACCGTTATCCCGCCGGCGATGACGGCCCGCATCGACCGCTGGGGGAACATCATCATGACGCATAAAAAGGCATGAGTCGGATGCCGACACGATTTCAATCAAGGAGTGATGAAGCAATGGCGACGAAAATCTTTCAGTTGAAAGAACGGGTGCCCATCGATCCCATCACCAAAGGGGTGATTGGCGGGGCTTTTTCCACCATTGCCAAAGAGATGGCGCAAGTGTTGTTCCGGATGGCCTATTCCAGCATTATCCGGGAATCGGAAGATTTGGGCGCCGGGCTCTTTCTGCCCGACGGGCGGGAGATTTGCGAGTCCGACAGTACGCCCATGCACATCGGTTCTTTGCCCTGGTATATTCGCGGATTCATGAAAAAATCGGGGACGACATCGAGGAAGGGGACGTCATCATTCACAACCACCCGTACTACGGAGCTTCCCACAGTCCGGACATCGGCATCGTCATTCCCATTTTTTACGATGGGCAACTGATTGCCTTTTCAGGCGTGACCGGCCACGTATTGGATATCGGGGGCGCCGCGCCAGGGGTCAATGTCGATGTGGTCGACGTGTTCGCGGAAGGCAAATTGTATAACGGCGCCAAATTGTACCGGAAAGGCGTTTTGAACAAAGACCTCTGGGAGCACATTTTGGATAACGTGCGCACGCCTTACATGAACAATGGGGACATCGAAGCCATGATCGCCGCTTGCCGGCAAGGGGAAAAGCGGTTTAAAGAATTGCTGGACCGTTACGGACCCGAGACGGTCATCACCGCCGCCGAGGAGTGGATGGATTATTCCGAGAGCATGCTGCGGCAACAAATCGCCAAACTGCCCGACGGGGTGTATGAGGCGCCCATCGGGTACTTGGACGACGACGGGAAAAACCGCGGGAAACCGCTGCCGGTCTGCGTTAAAGTGATCATTGAAGGCGATTCTTTGACCATCGATTTGACCGGCTCCAGCTCGGAAGTGGAAACCGGCTACAATGTGCCGTTCCACGGCAGCACGTTGGTGGCCGCCTACTGCATCGTGCGGATGATCTTGCTGGACGAGTTCACGTCGAAAGTGTTCGTGCCGCAAAACGACGGGATCTTCCGGCCGGTCAACGTGATTGCGCCGGAGAGGACCATTTTCAACCCCCGCTTCCCCCGGGCTTGTTTTTCCCGGTTCAACCAAGTGCAACGGATGGCCGACAGCGTGTTGCAAGCGCTGGCGCCCATCTTGCCCAACAAAGTGACGGCGGGCAATTCGGCTCACACCCACTTTACGGCCTACAGCGGGTTCAACGAAAAAACCAATGAGTATTGGATGTACTTGGAGGTGATGGAAGGCAGTTACGGCGCCCGGTACGGAAAAGACGGCATCGACGCGTCACCAGCGGGTGCATCCGGGCGACGATCATCGATTCGTTTTCCTACGGATTGCGGACCATTGTCCCGGAAGAATGCGTCGGTGACCATACCGAGGAGCAACACCGGGCCAACTTGTTTGACGTGCATCAACGGTATGCCGATGTGATGCCCAAAGTGGACGTGCTGGCCCACCTCCGCTCGTTGTGAAGCTTGTTTTTAACCGTTTAAAAATGTTTCATCTCAAGAAACGCCGACGAAATACAACGAAACGAAATGAAACATAACGAAACGACCGGCATGCTTGTCCGGTCGTTTTTTTACATTCTAATGAATCTGTCAAGGCGTTTTTGGTCTTGGCGCGATTCTTGCTTATCAAGTTGGGTCTAGGGAGGGGGAAAAGGATGACAAAGGCTGAAGCGCTTGCAAAGCTCAGCGATCAAATCCGACTGAACGCACAAACCGATGCATGTGCGGCGTTGGTGGATCGCGCCAAATACTTGACGTTGGACTTCATCGGCCTGGCTGCCCGGGGCAGCACACTGGAGTCCAGCCAACCGGTTATTCAATTTATCCGACAATTCGGGGGAGAAGGAAACCATCGCGTGATTGCCCGGCAGGATGTCCGTCCCTTGCCGCAATACGCGGCGCTGGCCAACGGCACGTTTGCCCACAGCCTGGAGTTGGACGACACGTCCAATGAAGCGTCCATGCATCCGGGGGTGGCGGTTTTTCCGGCGGCGTTGGCGGCGGCGGAAAAAGCAAACGCATCGGGACGGCAATTTCTCGAGGCGGCTGTGTACGGTTACGAGATCATGGTCCGGCTCGGGAAAGCGTTGAATCCATCCCACATTTACAGCCGGGGATTTCATCCCACAGGTGTTTGCGGCATTTTCGGCGCCGCCGGTACGGCCGGACGGATCATGGGTTTGACGGTCGAACAATTGACCCATGCGTTCGGCATCGCCGGCAGTCAGGCGGCTGCGTCCATGGAGTTTTTGGCCACCGGCGCGTGGACGAAGCGCCTGCATCCCGGCTGGGCGGCCCACAGCGGCTTCATCGCCGCCGAACTGGCACGGCATGGTTTCTTGGGACCGAGTACCGTCATCGAAGGGAAAAGCGGTTTTGCCCACAGCTATTCGTACGATGTCGATTTGTCGCTGTTGGACGGCGATTTCTCCTACGAAGACAACGCCATGTTGCGGACGAGCATCAAACCCCACGCCTGTTGCCGGTACAAACAAGGGCCGCTGGACTTGATTTTGAAAATCGTGCACCAGCAGGACTTGAAGCCGGAAGACGTGCAAAAGGTGAAAGTTTATCTGGTCAAAACGGCCATGCCCATCGTCTGCGCTCCGGTGGACAAAAAGAAAAATCCGGCATCCGCCGTGGACGCCCAATTCAGCATGCCGTTCGGCGCCGCGGTGGCCATTCTGTATCGGAAGACGCTGCTGGAACAATATGAGGATAAAGTCGTCCAATTGCCCGAAGTCAAAGCCATGATGGACAAAGTGGAATGTTACCACGATGCCGGCTTGGACCGGGAGTTCCCGAAAAAATGGCCGGCGCGGGTGGTCATTGAGAGCACGAAAGGGACGTTTGACGAAGCAATCGATTACCCGAAAGGCGATCCGGAAAACCCGCTGACGTGGGACGAGTTGATGGACAAATTTATGTACGTCACCGCACCGGTGTACTCGCAAGAACAACAGCGGGCCATTATCGATGCGGTAAGGAATTTGGAGCGTTGCGAAAACATTCTGGAATTGACCGAATTGTTGTAAAGGAGGTCCGAAATGGCCTTATTTGAACTGAGCGCCGAGCAAAAGCAAGTGTTGGACATGGTGAAAGACTTTTGCCGGAACGAAATCGCGCCTGTCGCCAGAGAATTGGAACATAAAAACGAATACCCGCATGCCATCGTCGAAAAAATGAAAGAACTCGGCTTCTTCGGCTTTACGATTCCGGAAGAATACGGCGGCATCGGACTGGATTATTTGACCTACGCCATGATTATGGAAGAAATTTCGAGCCACTGGATGAGCATCGGCGGCATCCTCAACAGCCATCTCATCATGGCGTTCATCATTAACAAGTTCGGGACCAAAGAACAAAAAGAGAAATTTTTGCCCAAACTGGCCACCGGTGAATTCCGCGGCGGCCTGGCGCTGACCGAGGCCGACGCCGGGACCGACGTGCAGAACTTGTCCACAAAAGCGGTGCGGGTCGGCGGCAAATACGTCATCAACGGCAGCAAAATGTTCATCACCAACGCCCGCTACGGCAACACGTTCATTCTGGCGGCGAAAACCGATACGGAAATCCAGCCCCGCTACAAAGGGATCAGCCTCTTCATCATCCAAAAAGGGCATCCCGGCTTTAAAGTGCAGCGGGACATCGACAAGCTCGGTTACAAAGGCGTGGAAACGTGCGAAATCACCTTTGAGGACTACGAAGTGCCGGCGGATCAGCTGGTGGGCGGCGTGGAAGGCCAAGGCTTCAAGCAAGTGCTCGGCGGGCTGGAACTGGGCCGGGTGAACGTGGCGGCACGGGGATTGGGCATCGCCCGGGCGGCGTTTGAAGACGCCATCCGCTATGCCCAGCAACGGAAGACTTTCGGCAAGCCCATCGCCGAGCATCAAGCCATCCAGTTGAAACTGGGCGAAATGGGCACCAAACTGGAAGCGGCCCGCTTGCTCACGTATAACGCGGCGGTGATGTTGCAACGGGGTGAGCGTTGCGACCTGGAAGCCGGAATGGCCAAACTGTTCGCCACGGAAGTGGGCGCCGAACTGGCGCTGGAAGCCATGCGGATTCACGGCGGTTACGGCTACACAAAAGAATTCAACGTCGAGCGGTACTATCGCGACGCGCCTCTGCTGTTGATCGGCGAAGGAACCAACGAAATGCAAAAGATCATCATCAGCAAAGGGCTGGTCAAAAAGTATCAAATTTAGTTTTACAACAGGCATCAACTGAAGGAGGCATCATCATGGCGGTGATTCATACCCCGTTTGGACGGGCATACGAAGATTTTCATGTCGGCGACATCCTGATGCACTGGCCGGGCCGGACGATTACCGACGCCGATGACGCGTTTTTCAGCTTGCTGGCGATGAACCAGCATCCGTTGCACATCGACGCCCATTACGCGTCCAAGAGCCAATTCAAACAAAATTTGGTCAACGGCACGCTCGTGTTCGCCATCGGCGTGGGTTTGACGGTCAATGACATCAGCGGCGCGGCCATCGCCATGCTGGAATACGAAAACGTCAAGCATCTCGCTCCGACGTTCCGCGGCGACACCTTGTACGCCCGGACCAAGATTTTGGACAAATGGGAATCCAAATCCAAGCCGGACCGGGGCATCGTGTACGTGGAGACGATCATCAGCAACCAGCGGGAAGAAGACGTCATGAGTTACCGCCGCAAACTCCTGGTTCCCAAGAAGGCCTACATGCAACGGCCTTACACCCACGGTCGGTACGGGCACGAAGAGGAATAAAGGAGGCATGGATGTGAAACCGCTGGAAGGATTGCGCATCCTCTCGGTCGAGCAGTACGGAGCGGGGCCTTACGGGACGATGCACTTGGCCGATATGGGCGCCGAAGTGATTAAAATCGAAGACCCGTCCACCAACGGCGAAGTGTCCCGGTTCGTCATTCCGTATGCGGAAAACGGCGACAGCTTGTTTTTCCAATCGTTGAACCGCAACAAAAAGAGCATCACGTTAAACCTGAAGTCGGAAAAAGGCCAAGCGCTGTTTCACCGGCTCGTCAAAGAAGCCGATGCGGTGTTCAACAATTTGCGCGGCGACGTACCGGAAAAACTGGGTTTGACGTATGACGCCCTGAAGCACACAAATCCGAAAATCGTCACCTGCTCTTTGTCGGGATTCGGAACGAGCGGTTCCAAGCGGAACGAACCGGCCTATGATTACCTGCTGCAAGCCATGGCCGGCCACATGTCCCTCACCGGGGAACCCGGCGGCCCGCCGACCAAATACGGGATTTCCATCATCGATTTTTCCGCCGGGATGATGGCGGCCATCGGCATGATGATCGGCATTTACCACGCGAAAGTCCACGGGGTCGGATGTGACGTGGACGTCAGTCTGTTTGATACGGCCATCTCGGAGTTGAACTACTTGGCCGCCTGGTATTTGAACGAAGGGTTCATGCCGCAACGGACCGCCTATTCGGCCCATCCGACCCTCGTTCCGTCCCAACTGTTTCCGACGAAAAACGGCCACATCATCGTGATGTGCAACAAGGAGAAGTTTTTCCCCATCTTGTGCGAGGCGCTGGGGGCGCCTCACTTGGCGGAAGACGAACGGTACAAAGATTTTGCCGGCCGCTTTCGCCACAAAGATACGCTGATTCCGGAACTGATGGCACTGTTCCAAAAAGAAAACACGGAAGTCTGGCTGGAAAAATTGCGGGGCAAAGTGCCGGCAGCGCCCATCAATACGGTGGAACAAGCGCTTCATGACAACCTTGTCAAAGAGCGGGACATGATCGTGGAAATGGAGCATGACAAATACGGTACGTTGAAACTCATCGGCACGCCCATCAAAGTATCCGCCTATCGCCCGACGTTTCAGGCGGCGCCCAAGCTCGGTGCGCACAACGCAGAAATTTACGGCGGGCTGTTGGGACTGTCGCCGGAAGAAATGAACGCCTATCGGACGGAAGGCATTTTATAACCAACGGGTGGGACCGTGAAGAGCGAATCGGTGCATAATAAATGGGCCATGCTGGCATGGCTGCTGTTGGTGCAACTGTTTGTCGCCTTTGTCGGCCGCAGCGTCGGCCCCCTTGCTCCATTTTTGGAAAAAGATTTCTCCATCTCCAAAGCGGAAATCGGGATGTTGACCGCGGCGTTGTTCCTGGGACAGTCGCTGGCCAGCATTCCCGCCGGCTGGTACGCGGACCGGCTCGGAACGCGAAGGATGATGTTGCTCATCGCCCTCGTCCTGAGCGGATCGTTCCTCGTGGTGAGCTTCGTTCCGTGGTATGCGGTCGCCTTGTTGTTCGTCCTTGTCGGCGGATTGGGTTACGGCGCCATGCATCCGACTTCCAACCGCGGGATCGTGTCCTGGTTTCCCCGCCATTTGGCCGGCACGGCCATGGGCATCAAACAGATGGGCGTAACCGGCGGCACCGCCTTGGCGGCGCTCGTCCTCATACCCGTCGCCACATGGCTCGGCTGGCGCCTGGCGCTGGGGGTATCCACCGCCGTGCTCTTGATGGCAGGCGTTTTCGCGTACGTCTTTTACAAGGACCCGCTCATGAAGAACGAAGGCGGGATGACATCCTCGCGGCCGGACTTTTTCCGGTCGTTGAAAGGCATGCTGGCCCACAAGCCGCTGGTGTTGCTCAGTGTGGCGGCCATGGGGTTGACCAGCGCCCAACTGTCGCTGACCACGTATCTCGTGTTGTACGTCTCCGATTTCCTGTTGTTGTCCGCGGTAGCGGCCGGAAGCTTTCTGGCGTTGTCGGAAGTGGGCGGCTCGTTGGGACGGGTCATCTGGGGCGTTGTCAGCGACCGGTTCTTTCACGGCCGGCGGATTCCCATCCTCGTGCTCATCGCCGTCTTGACCGCCGGCTGCGGCGTCGTCTTCGCCGCGTTTCAACCGGGTGTGCATACGGCGGTGCTGATGGTTGCCACATTGTTTTTTGGCTTTTGCATCGCCGGGTTCAATGGCATTTGGATGAATGCCGCCGCCGAGTCGGTGGACAGCCGGTTGGCGGGAATGGCCAGCGGATTCAGTCTGAGTATCGGTTCGTGGGGCGTCATTTTTGGCCCGCCGTTGTTTGGCTGGATTGTCGACACCACCGGCGGATATGCCGGCGCGTGGCTGTTTACCAGCGGCCAGATGGTTCTCGTGATGGCGCTCTTGATCGTGGCGGGCGCGATGATGAAGAAAGAAGAACGAAAAATTCAATCGATCGAAGACAGGAGGCACAAAACATGAGGAAAAAAGGTTTGTGGATGTTGCTGTTGAGCATGGTACTGGTGCTTGTGGCTTGCGGTTCGCAAAACGCCACTTCTGGTTCCGGCGCCGATTCCGGTTCGGAGAACGCCGGGAATGGGGAAGAAGTCACGATCATCATGACGAACGAAATTGCGGAAGACCATCCCAACACGAAATTGATGCGGAAGTTCGCAGAAGAAATTGAAAAGAGATCGGAAGGGCGCATCAAGGCCGAATTGTACCCAGGCGGACAGTTGTACAATGACTTGGATGCTCTTCGTGCTTTGGGAACGGGAAGCGTTCACATGGTTTGGCCGGTCAGTGTCCAGTTGGAAAACTTTAATCCGGCATACGGAGTGATTTCTCTGCCGTTTGTCATTGACGATGAAAAGATGCAGGATGATACGTACCGGCAACAAATTTTGGACTTGTTGAGCCCGTTGGTTGAAGAAAACGGCATCAAAGTGTTGGGGTTGACCCGGACGACGGACGGAATGTTTATCTCAAATTCGAAGAAGCTGGAGTCAGTGGAAGATTTGAAAGGGCTTAAAATCCGCATGACCGGTGGACAAGTGTTGCTGGAAAATGCAAAAGCGCTTGGCGCGTCCGCCATCAGCATGCCGGCGTCGGAAATGACGACAGCCCTTTCGCAAGGCGCCATTGACGCGGTTTTGTCGTCTCCTGCCGGTTGGTTGACGATCCTGGGCGATACGGGGAAATATGCATTGCACGCACCGGGGATGTGGATTGGCACCTATAGCATTGTCGTCGATAAAAAATGGTTTGAAGCGTTGCCTACGGAATATCAGGAACTGATCACCAGCACCATCGACGAACTGGCCAAAACGCAATGGAGCGACAACATGAAGACGGAGCAAGAAGAAGTGGAACGCATTCAAAACGAGTTGGGCGGGAAAATCGTGACCCTTGAGGGGGACGATTTGGAAGCGGTCAAAGCGGCGCTGCAACCGGTGCATGACAAATTCGCCGCGGAACATCCGGACGTGTATGACCAACTGCAACAGATTCTTCAGCAATAACGCTTGAAAAATCGGCGCTGGAAAAGGGGCTGCCAGCTGTGGAGGCCGGTGGAAGCGGTTTCTAAAGCAACCTGGGGCGGCCCTCGCCGTTCACTTTTACGAAACGGGGTGATGGTGTGTTTAAGTGGCTCGACTGGCTGGAGCTGAAAGTGTTCAACGTCTTATCCGTCATCTTGTTTTCTTTGTCGGGTCTCATCGTATTTCTGGAGTCGTTTTTGCGCAGCACGTTTGCCGTCTCCTTGCAATGGGGCGATGAGATCGCCCGATACAGCATGGTTTGGGCGATTTTGTTGTTGCTGGCTCGGGCGGGAAAAGAAAATCATCATATCCGCATCGATCTGGTCACCATGTATTTAAAAGGCACGAAAAAGATGGTTTTCAGCTTTCTGGCGAATTTGCTGAGTTTGGTGTATGCGGCGGTCTTTACTTTGGCGAGTGTGCAAATTGTCATCCACGCCTATGAAACGAAGCAACTGTCGGCATCGGTGCTCCAGTTGCCCATGTGGGCGGTGCAACTGATCATGCCGGTGGCTGGCATCTTGTTGTGTCTGTATTATCTGCAGCGTCTGATTGAGTTCAAACGTTCCTCGTAGAAAGAAGGTGGCCGGATGGTATTCGTTGCAACGGCGATTCTCTTAATCCTTTTGTTGTCCCTGGGGATGGAAATCGGGATCGCCATCGGTTTTGCGGCATTGTTTGCGATTTTTCTCGATGGCATCCCGATTGCCGTCGTTTCCCAAAACTTGTTCAAGTCCATCGACAACTACGCATTGCTGGCGGTTCCCTTTTTCGTCCTGGCCGGAAACATCATGAAAAACGGCAATCTCGCGCAAATGTTGTTTGACTTTTTCGGTTCGTTTCTAAAACGGTTTCGGGGCGGTTTGGGCGTCGCGACCATGATGTCCAGCATCTTCTTTGCGGCCGTGTCCGGATCCAGCGTGGCTTCCTCGGCAGCTTTAGGCCGAAGCATGCTTGATATTATGACAAAGGAAAATTATCCAAAAAAACTGGTCGCCGGGATGTTGGCCGTCGGCGGGACGCTGGGCCTGATGATTCCACCCAGTCTGACGTTCATTTTGATCGGTACGATGGTCGGAATCCCCATTGGCGACTTGTTTATCGCAGGTATTATTCCCGGTGTATTGGAAGGCTTGCTGCTCATTTTGGTGGTGGTCTATCTCTCCAATAAGTACAAATACGGGATCACCATCCCTGAAGTGGAAGTGCGGCAAGTCGGCACGGGATTTGTCAAATGCTTTCCCGTCATTCTCATGCCGGCACTCATTCTCGGCGGTATTTATATGGGATTCTTCACCCCGACGGAAGTGTCGGTTGTGGCCGTCCTCTATGCGTTGCTGGTCAGCATGCTCATTTACCGTACGTTGAAATTGCGGGATTTGAAACCGATCATTCTGGAATCGGCCTATTCGGCGGCAATGATTTACCTGGTCGTCATCGGTGGGAACTTGCTCGGTTTCGTCATGACCCGGTTGGGCATCGCCGAGATGATCACCCAGTTCATCATGGACATGAACGTGCCGACGTGGGCGGTGCTGTTGGGCATAAACATTATCCTCTTGATTCTGGGTAGTTTCCTGGATGGCGTGTCCATGATCATCATTCTGGCACCCATTTTGTTTCCGGTTGTGACGGCGCTCGGCGTCAACCCGATTCACTTTGCGGTGATCATGACGGCCAACATCGAAATTGCCACCATTACGCCGCCGGTGGGGTTGAACTTGTTTGTCATGAGCGGCATCAGCAAAATGCCGGTGCACGAAGTGGTGAAAGGCGTGGCACCCTTTTATGCCGTGCGCATCGTCGGCCTGATGCTCATCACGTACGTGCCGTGGCTGTCTCTGGCGCTGGTGTCATGATCTTTGAACTTACAGAAATACAAGATGTTCTCAATTTTAGATCTGTTGCAACTCTTACAGAGGAGGCTTTATAATGACGATGGGTGAGCTAGTTTACATGTTTTCTCCGGGGCAAGACGCCAACAAGATTCAAAAAGGTCTGCAAAGTCCAGCCGATGCCGTCATTGTCGATTTGGAGGATGCGGTCCGGGTGGACGAGAAAGGGCGGGCGCGGGCAATCGTCAAAGAAGCGCTTGCCGCGGGAAGGAACCGTGACAAGAAGGTCTACCTCCGGATCAACGCCGTATCGACGCCGTGGTTTGCCGATGATGCGGCGCTGGTCAAGGAATTGCCCGTGGACGGAGTTATGCTCCCCAAATGCGAAGAACCGTCGGCGGTGAAAACGTTGGCATCGTTGGTCGAGTTGGAGATCATTCCGCTCATCGAGTCGGCCAAAGGCGTGCTGAATGCCGCCGGCATTTTAGGTGCCAGCCCGCAAGTCCGCCGGTGTGCCTTCGGTTCGGTGGACTTCGCGTTGGACATTGGGACCGAATGGACGCCGGAAGGGACGGAACGGCTGGCCGCCATGGGCCATCTGGTGCTGGCGTCCCGCTGCGCCGGCAAAGAACCGCCCATCGACGCCGTATTCCCGGTCATCCGGGATGAGGAAGCGTTCAAAAAAGATACGTTGCTCGGAAAAAAGATGGGCTTTTACGGGAAAATGGTGATCCACCCGACGCATGTCGAATGGGTGCGGGACGTTTACCGCCCATCGGATGAGGAAATCAGCAAGTGCAAAAAAATCGTGGAGGCATACGAACAAAGCGAAGCCAGAGGCGCCTTTGCCATGGACGGTAAACTGGTGGACTTGCCTGTCTATGAACAAGCAAAAAGAATCGTGACGTTGTGGGGTTGAGAGACGAACCGAAAAGCATGGATGATGCGGCTGCCCGGATGATGGTCAGTCGCTCATTCTTTCGGCGGGAGGTGCGCGGGGTGAAAACGCGGATATTGCTTATCACCCACAGAAACTTTACGAAATTGTTGCAAGAAGTCATTGATACGATTCATCTTCCGGTTGAAATTACCATCCATGAAGTCGGTTTTGGCGATATTCATCAATTCATCGACATGAACGAAATCTACACCTTTGACATCATTATTACCAGCGGTGCCCACTGGGAGATCATCAAACGGGATTTTCACGAACTGATGTACCGGGTGCCCATCTATCCGTTCCAATTTACGCAAGCCGATGTGGTGAAGTCGGTCGTCAAGGCGAAAGCGTACAGTAACAAAATCGTGTTGATGTATTACGGCGAGGAAGAATACGAGTTGGACAAGTACTGCGAAATCCTCGGCGTCGATGTCGTCCGGCCGTCCTTTCAAGACATTCGCGAAGCGGAAAAACTGATTCTGGAATACAAGCAGAAGGGCTATACGGCCGTCATCGGCACCAGTTCGATTTGCGAATTGGCGCAAAAACATGGGTGTCGGCCGGTGCTGGTCTATTCGTTTGATTCCATGCGCATCGAGTTTATGAAAGCGTATCAGTTGGCGGTTTCCAAAAACCGGATGAAACAGTATGCCGCATTAAAGAGCGTGCTTTTTGATAATTTGGAATTTCCCGTTTTTTTGTCCGATCACAACGGCATTATTTATGACGTCAACGGCGCCGGCGTGACGTATGCGTCCAAAAGTTCCAAGTATGAGCTGATCGGTTCCCATATCAACACCATGCTCCACACTCCCCTGGCGCTGGAGGAACGTGCTGAGGATGACGGGCAAAAACAACGGACGATTCTTCACGTGCATAATAAGGTCACGGAAAAGACGGTGCCCATTTATCTCAATTCCAAGTTGGAAGGATATGTGACCATCATCGATGACTTGGGCCAGCCCCGGAAAAAGCCCGGCCAACTGCACTCCAAGTATGAGTTCAAAGATATCGTGGGCCAATCCCCGGCGATGAAAAAGGTGATCATGAAGGCGCAACAGTACGCCCTTGCGGATGCGCCCATCCTCATCAGCGGGGAGTCGGGGACGGGCAAAGAGCTGATGGCCCACAGTATTCACAATTTCAGCCAGCGGAAAGACGCGCCGTTTTTGCCGGTCAATTGCGCCGCCATCCCGCAAAACATTTTGGAAAGCGAATTGTTCGGCTACGAGGAAGGGGCTTTTACCGGCGCGCTGAAGGGCGGAAAACCGGGCTATTTTGAATTGGCCCAGGGCGGCACCATTTTTCTCGACGAAATCGGGGAAATCCCCATGGAAACCCAGACGAAACTGTTGCGGGTGTTGCAGGAAAAAGAAATTATCCGGGTCGGCGGCCGGCAAATCATTCCGCTGAACGTGCGGATCATCACCGCGACCAACAAACCGCTCCTCGAATTGGTCAAACAGGGGCGTTTCCGGGAAGATTTGTATTTCCGGATCAGTGTGCTGCAATTGCGCCTTCCGCCGCTGCGGGAACGCCGGGAAGACATCATTCCGATCCTGCGGCACTTGTTCCAAAAGTACGGTACGCCCAAAGAATATGTCGATGCGTTCTTGCGCATCGGCGAGCAGGACATCTTGCATTATCATTGGCAGGGCAACATCCGGGAATTGCAGAACTTCGCGCAAAAACTGAGCGCCCTGACGGCCAATCCGACGGTGATCCACGATTTGAAATCGTGCATTGCCGACGTCATGGCGGAACACATGCATCCCCATGCCGTCCCCCTCGCCGCTGAGCCGCCGGCTGATGCGGCGGCGTATGATCGGCAACCGGTCATCCTGGATGAATGGGAGCGCTCCCGGATTATCGAGTGCCTCTTGGAAAACCGCGGAAACAAGACGAAAACCGCGCAACAGTTAGGCATTTCCCGCGCCACGTTGTGGCGGAAAATGAAAGCGTACAACATCCGATAGCCCGTTTTTTCGCAACCCCGTTTATTTGGCCACTTGCGGCCGGACTTCTGTTCCGGTTCAGCTGCAGGTGGCTTTGTTTTGCATGGAGTTTCGCCAGACGAAACCGAGTTCTAAAAAACTTGACGTGCGGTCATTTTGTGTTAAACCCAGATTTCGCAAGTAACATCACAAAAAAAATGAAAAAAGGGCTCATCATCTTTGTAGAATAGGTGTTAAACAGACATCAAACCACCAAAAAAGGATCTCTACTATACCCCATAAGCAAAATCAAGACCAATTTATGTTTTAGAACACAACAAACTTGGAAGGAAGCAAAATCTTCCTGGAGGCCTCGAAAAAATCAAACTTAGTAAATCTTTGCAAAATCTCAATTGCACCAAACACGGAAACTCTCTCTTTCCGGTTCACAAAATCCTGCTCTATCTCATCGTCGGATGGACACTCGGCTGTGAGCGTCTTTTTCATTTTCGCAAGCTGCAACATGATGCATTGATTCGGAGATTTCTCGGTGGCCGCTGTCCGTATCACTCACTGTTGTACAAAGAACTGGAGCGGCTCGCAAAACGCATCCGACTTTGTCGTGGGAATTGCAGAAGCTCAATCAACAACAGATCGCACCTATTCTCCCTTCTGAACGCATTCTGGATTTAGATTCCACAGTCGAAACGGTCTATGGGAGATCAGGAAGGGGCTGCTGTTGGGACAAATCCGCATAAACCCGGACGAAAAAGTGACCACCCACTCATGGCCTTTGAAGGACAGTCGCGCTTGTGTCTCCATGCGGTTCTCCGTGCCGGAAATACCCATGCTTCCACCCATGTCATCCTCTTCCTTCAGCAAACCATCCAGTTGCTAGACAATCGGCGAGTGAAGTATGCCCGCTTTGACAAAGGCTTTGGTGGCAAAGATTTTTACAGCTTTTTTGAAAACCAGCAAATCGGGTATATCGGGAAAGTAAAATGGACCCGGCGCCTTCAAACAGAAGTCGCGTATTGTCCACCCTGGAAACGGTTTGTCGATGAAGATTGGATCATCGAAGGTGATGGTTCAAGCCACTTCATGGAAGAAACCGCGCCGAGTTGTGGTGATTCGCAAAGCGCAAATGTACGATGACGACCAATCCCAGCTGCTTTTGGATACGAGTTGGCATTACAAAGCGATGGTCACGAATCTTGAATGGGAGCCCATCGACATTTGGCGCTTCTACAACCAACGCTGCTGTATGGAAAACTACATCAAAGAAGCCACACGGCTTTTCCATTGACCGGATTGCTACGAGCAACTTTACCGCCAACGAAATAGACTTTTTCGTCAAGTTGCTTGCCTACAACCTCTATGAACGGTTCAAACGCGATTGTTGCGAACCGATTCATCAAGGCTGCACGATTGCCCGTTTCCGTTTGGAGTTTTTCAATTGTGCAGCGAGGATCATTCAACATGGCCGACAAGTGGTTCTGAAACTGGCGCACGACTTCTAAATCGTCATATTTAGCAACGTATTGCAACAAAAGTAGCAGCCTTGGAGTAATGTTTACCACAAATTTACATGGAAATCACTTAGTTCGGTCTCATGGGAAGGGGGGAAGTTTACCCTTTTGTTCGAGTCAATAGGAACTTCAACTGGAAATTTCCCTGTTTTTTACAGTTGCTAGGAATTCACCCCGTTATAAAATGACTTTCGTTAAGGACTTTCGAAATTCGGAATAATATGTATCATCTAGGATTTCGGGAGGTGTAGCCTTGAGCGATACGGACTGACAATCGCTGAGGAAACGATTCGGACGATCCGTTTATAATCCTTTTTAATATTTTGGCTTAATATTTTGGCCGTATTGCTTCTCGTCTTCTTGAATGGATTTTTTGTGGCTCCTGAATATGCGATGGTGAAGATCCGGGAAACCCGGCGTGCATCGGGTTGGGACCGGCTACGGGAGAGGATGCCCACACGGAAGAAGAGATACTGCTCCTCATCAACAAAATCTAGAAGGAAGGGTTGATCTTGCTCACAGAGGCATCGCTGGTGGATAATGTGTTTGATTTTGCGTCAATGAAGGAGGGGGCTGATTAAAGCCTCCTTTTTTCTTGTTTGCAGTTCATGAATCATTGATCCTATTTCCAAAGATAAAGATAAATTTTTTTCGTTTCTCACTTGACAGGAACGATGAACCTTGATAACATCATAACTGTTGATTGATAATGATTCTCATTCGCATAAAAAGAGGGGGAGAAATTGTTGGCAACATCGTTAATGAACAGGCGAATCATCGGCTTGTTCCTGGGTGCGATCATGATCATGGCGTTGCTTGCCGGATGCGGCGCTGGTCAGGCCACAGACCAGAACAAGCAAGCGGCTCAAGGGCCAGTTGAGCAGCAGGATTCAGAAAATCAGCATGAGCAAGTGGTCAATGTCTACACTTCGCGGCATTATGAAGTTGATGATGAGCTGTTTCAGATGTTCACCGAACAGACTGGCATCAAGGTGAACACCATCAAGGGGAAGGAAGAAGAGCTGATTGAACGGATCAAGCGGGAAGGCGAGAGCACGGCAGCCGATCTCTTTTTTACGGTGGACGGGGGCGTCCTGAACGAAGCCAAGAAGAATGGCATCCTGCAGCCGATTGAATCGTCCGTCATCGACCAGAATGTGCCCGCGCACTTGCGAGATGTAGACAATTATTGGGTTGGGGTTTCGACACGGGCTCGCGTCATCGTGTATGCCAAGGATCGCGTCAAGCCGGAGGAACTTTCCACATATGAGGATTTGACCAACGATCGATGGAAGGGCAAGGTGCTGGTGCGCTCTTCGACCAGCCGGTACAATCAGTCGCTGCTAGCTTCGTTGATTGAGCTGAACGGCGAGCAGAAAGCGGAGGAATGGGCGCGGGGCATTGTCCAGAACCTGGCTCGCCAGCCGGAAGGTGGTGACCGCGACCAGGCCAAGGCCATTGCTGCCGGCGTGGGTGATGTAGCGATCATGAATACCTATTATCTTGGCCTGATGCTCCATTCCAAGGATTCCGAAGAGGTGAAGGTGGCGGAGCAGTTGGGTGTGATCTTTCCGAACCAGGAGACGACCGGCACGCACATCAACATCAGCGGCATCGGCTTGACGAAACACAGTAAAAACAAGGATAATGCGATTAAATTGGTCGAATTCCTCACGAGTGAAGAAGCGCAGAGCAAGCTGTCCCAGGCAAACTTCGAATATCCGGTGAATGCAAAAGCCGAGATGCCAGAACTCCTGAAGTCTTGGGGCGAATTCAAGGCGCAACAGATTGACTTTGCGAAGTTGGGCGAGCATAACCGGAAGGCGATTGAAATCTTCCAAAAAGTGGGCTGGAAATAAGCATCAGAGACAAAAACCTTGCTATGCAGGGTTCAGCAAAGTAGGGAACTGAGATGAAAAGGCATTTAAACAGCTGGACAACCGTCAGCCTGATTGGCTTGGCGGTTGTCTTGTTGCCCAATTTATACATATTGTTTCATCTGTTTCAACCGTCCAGCGAAAACTGGCATCATATCAAACAGTACTTGCTCAAGGGTTATGTGCTGGAGTCGCTGAGTCTGGTTGTGTACACAGGGCTGTTCACCGTGTTGATCGGGGTGACGCTGGCCTGGTTGGTGGCTGCGTATGACTTTCCATTGCGGCGTTTTTTCCGCTGGGGGTTCGTCTTGCCACTGGCTATCCCGCCATATATCGCTGCCTACACCTACAGCACGATGCTCAGTTATACAGGCGTGGTACAGAGCACGTTGCGGAACCAATGGGGTATCGTTCTGGATCAGAAATATTTTGATGTGATGTCACTGAAGGGTGCCGTTTTTATTTTCACCATGTTTCTGTTTCCTTATGTGTTCCTGATCACGCGGACTTTTCTGGAGCGGCAAAGCGCCTCTTTGGTGGAAAACGCGCGGTTGTTGGGAAAGAACGATGCGCAGATTCTTTTCCAGGTGGTGCTGCCCCTCTCGCGCGGGGCCATCGTCGGTGGCGTCAGCTTGGTCATCTTTGAAGTGCTGAACGATTATGGTGTGAGCAGTTATTTCGGCTTACAAACCTTTACAACCGCCATCTTTCAGACCTGGTTTGGCATGTATGACGTGGATTCGGCAATTCGTCTAGCGGCTTGGTTGATGAGTGGGATTATCAGCTTGTTGATCCTGGAGCGACTGCTCAGACAGCGGCAGCGGTTTGTCCTTGCCAACAGCAGAACCAGGCCGCTCGCACCCAAAAAGCTGCACGGCTTGCCGGCATGGGCTGCCGTTTTCTTTTGCCTGTTCATTTTTGCTTTATCGTTTGCGATTCCGGTTCTGCAGCTCATGATCTGGGCGGCATGGACTTATGCTGATGTCCTGAACAGATCTTTTTTGCGGATTGTCTATCAGACGTTGATGGTTTCGCTTGTGGCTACGGCCATCATCATGTTGCTGGCCGTGGTGGTGGCCAATGTCTACCGGCTGCGGCAAACATGGTGGACCCATGTGTTGGCCAGGGTGATTGGGATGGGGTACTCCATTCCGGGGGCTGTGGTGGCGATTGGTGTGCTGGCGGTGTTTATCGCGTTGGATCAACATTTGGGATGGCTTTATGCCTGGCTGGGCTGGGGAGAATCGAGTCTGGTGCTCAGCCTGTCGCCGATTATGTTGGTTGTGGCTTATGTCATTCGATTTCTGGCGATCGGGTTAAACCCGGTGGAAGCCGGATTTGAAAAGATCGGAAACAGGTATCATGAGGCTTCCCGCCTGCTCGGGCTGGGCATCACGACCACCTTTTTGAAAGTGGATCTGCCGCTCATCCGGGGGGCGCTGTTGAGCGGCTTTATCCTTTCCTTTGTGGAGGTGGTCAAGGAGCTGCCGCTGACGTTGCTGCTGCGCCCCTTCCACTTGGAGACGCTGGCGACGAAAACATACCAATATGCCAGCGATGAACAAATCATTGAAGCCTCGATCCCGTCCTTACTGATCATCGGCATCAGCATGATTTCGGTCTGGATTTTGTCAATCAGGGGAGAAGAAAAGAAATGACATTTTTTGCGATTGAGCACCTGACCTTTGGCTATCATCCGTCGCAACTCATCATCCGCGACTTCTCCTTGGCGATGGAGCAAGGCGAGATTGTCGGGATTTTGGGTCCCAGTGGAAGCGGCAAGAGCACGCTGCTGCGCCTGATCGCCGGCTTGGAGGTCCCTGCGAGCGGCCGGATCCGGATTGACGGGCGGACGGTCTTTGATGCGCACACCTTTGTTGAGCCTGAGAGGCGCGGTGTGGGCATGGTGTTTCAGGACTATGCGCTGTTTCCGCATCTGACCGTGGCCCAAAACATTGTCTTCGGCTTGCGCCGCTTCCCAAAAAAGGAGCGGCAGAGACGGCTCGAGATGATGCTGGATCTGGTGCAGTTAAAAGGGTTTGAGAAGCGCTATCCGCATGAGCTCAGCGGCGGTCAGCAGCAACGCGTCGCACTCGCGCGGGCGCTCGCGCCCCAACCGTCAATCCTTTTGATGGACGAACCGTTTAGCAACCTGGATGCCGAACTCCGGATCGCTATTCGGGAAGAGCTTCGGCGGATTCTCAAAAAGGCGGCGATGACCTGCATTTTTGTCACGCACGACAAGGACGATGTGGAGGCCATCTGTGACTGGGCGGTGACATTGGGTTGATCTTAACCTGGCGTTACGCCAGGCCTGTCGATGAGCGTGATCATCGTAGCTGACATGGTGGCAATCCGCTTGGGCGGCCTTTCCTCTCCATTTTCATTCATCTCATTTCCATCCACCGCAAACACTTCTCCTTCACACACGGTCAAGGTGCGTCCCGGTTTGATCACCACACCTTTGGCGAGAAACCATTCCCCCTTGGCAGGTGCCAGGAGATTGAGCTTGTATTCCACCGTGAGGACGGAGGCATCCGCCGGCATCAGGCTGAAGGCGGCATATCCGCATGCGGAATCGACGATGGTGGTGATCACTCCCGCGTGTAAGAAGCCGTGCTGCTGGGTGAGATCCTCACGAAAGGGAAGCCGAATCGTGACCAATCCCGGTTGGACTTCGGAGAGTTCTGCGCCGATCAAGCGCATGACGCGCTGGCGTGCGAAACTTTCCTTCACCCGCTCGGCGTAATCCGGCGTTAGCGGCGCAAAAAGCGGCGGCTGTGCGTGGGTCATGCTTGTTCCCTCCTTCAAAAATTAAGCATCGGCAGTTTTAGAGCAGATCGTTTAAGGTTGAATCAGTTTCCAACGCTTGGGGCAGCTTTTTCTCCGACGAACAGCGCTGTTTTGAGACAAAAGGAGATGGGCTGTCCCTGTGTATCCAGGCGGATGGAGAAGGTTTCTCTGCAGATAGGCGAGGCCGTTTGCATCATGTGGATCAGCCGTGCTCGCGCTTCGGGTGGGGTTTGCGCACGTTCCACCCATCTTTCAAAGTCCAGCGGCAGATCCGGGCGCAGGATGATTTGACAGGTTAAACCGGCTTGAAGGAAAAACTGCTCCCATTCGCGGAGGGTGTATTCCCTGACGTGTGACGGATCCCGTGTGCGGTCCAATCCGTTGATAAATTGGTCCAGTTCCGGATCTTCCGGAGCGTAGTGATCAAGCAGCAGGAGGCGGCCGCCTGGTTTCAGCACACGAGCCGCTTCGTATAAAGCTTTAGCCGGTTCGGGAAAATGATGGGCGGCCAGACGGCAGGTAACTAGATCAAAGGAAGTATCGGGAAAAGGCAGCGCCTCGGCGTCACCAACCTGGAAAGCAATGTTTTGAATCCCGCGCTGGCTGGCAAGTTGAGTGGCGGTTTGTACCATTTCTTCGGTCAAGTCTAGGCCGATGCATTGTCGAACATGTGAGGCAAAGGCCAGGGCGGTGTGTCCGGCGCCAGTGCCGATATCCAGAAGGCGTTCATGGCCGTCCGGCTGTGCCACCTCAATCATGTGACCAAGATCGTCTCCGGCTGAAAAGAGCGGTTCGTCACGGTACTTTTGGGCGTTTCGGCCAAATTGTTGCTGAACGAGTGATTTTTCCGTGTGGGTCATGGGCAGATTCCTTTCTGTGTTTAGATTTAGAGAATAAACCTGAATTTCCATTCGATTCAATCCTGCAGGTTAAAAAAATTATACCATTTTATTGTTAGAAGAAAGGGGTGTGCGGAAATGTTCTTAGATTTTCTCATAAGATTGCTGTCATCAGGGAGGCAGATGGCTGCTATAATGATCATTGTGTAAGGAAGGAGGTGGGAACAATTGCGTATATTAGAACAAATAAGTCGGATTGCCGGGAACTATTTTGCCGTATGGGTGATTTTGGCATCCATTTTGGCGTACTTTGTACAGTCGTTGGGTGTTCTGGTCAATTATGTCAATTTACTGCTTGGAATTGTCATGTTCGGAATGGGATTGACATTGACAGGTTCTGACTTCGCACGCGTATTCCAGCGGCCGAAGGACGTCATTTTGGGGGTCGTCGCCCAATTTACTGTGATGCCGCTTTTGGGTCTTCTGCTTGCTTTTGCACTGCGATTGCCGCCGGAAATCGCGGTGGGTGTCATTCTGGTAGGGAGTGTACCCGGTGGCACTGCATCCAACGTGATGACTTACTTGGCGAAAGGGGATGTGCCGCTTTCTGTGTCAATGACAGCGGTTTCCACGATTTTTGCCCCATTGGTCACGCCTGGACTGATGTTGCTGTTGGCCGGGTCGTGGCTGCCTGTGGACGCTTGGGGATTGTTCAAGTCGATTGTTCAGGTGGTGTTGATTCCCGTCATTTTGGGCGTGCTGATCAACACCTTGTTCGGGAAAACGGTACAAAAAGCCTCTTCCGTCATGCCGCTGATTTCCGTGGTGGCGATTATTTTGATCGTCATGGGGGTTGTGGCGAAAAATGCACCGAACCTGCTGACGGTGGGGCCGCTGGTGTTTCTCGCCGTTGTGTTGCATAACCTTTGTGGCTACATGTTGGGTTATGCTGTAGGCAAGGTGTTGAAAGTGAAGGCGGCGCAGAAAAGAGCCATTTCGATTGAGGTGGGGATGCAGAATTCCGGCTTGGCAGCGGGACTTGCCAGCGCTCACTTTGGCGGATTGGCCGCTTTGCCGGGAGCTATTTTCAGCGTGTGGCACAATATTTCTGGGCCGCTCTTGGCCACATATTGGAGCCGAAAGCGTGTGGACGAGGATGTGACGGTGCGACAATAAATTTTTCAAAGGGCGCAACTTCTTCCTGTCCATTCTCGTCTAAGCATGTAGAAATGAACATGACAGTATCTGACAGGGAGAAGGGGAATCATGGGGGAAGACAGTGGTTGGGGGGAACGCCGTCTGCGGCGCTCTACCATTTGGCTATGGCTGGCGCTAGGCATTGTGCCGCTCATGGGTAGTACGATTGGGATAATGATAGCGATTCAGCTTTTCCACCACGTTGTTTCTGATGATCAAGCAATGGAGGCGCGGCAGGCGGAACATTCAGGATTAGACGGTAATCCGGAAGTCTCATCTCCTCATGTGGTAAAAGATGCTCCTGTCACTGTGACGCAAGCAAAAACGAGCGAAGAAAAGCAGGACGAACATCCGAAGGAACCATCACCAGACGAAAAGTCGGAGGCTGCGCCAGAAGACAAGGTGCAGCAAAGGGAAGTAAATCAGACAGAAAATGCAGAGGCAGCAAATACAGGGGAGAAAGCATATACCGACGAAAAAGGTGAGGCATCTGCACCGGTTGAGACAAATGAAACACCTCCATCCTCACCTGCTGCTTCAGATCAGCCACTCGAGGGAAAACACGGCGTCACCCCTGCACAACAGGCGCCAACGAAGCAGCAACCTGATGCCGGATCTGCTCAAAAGAAACAGTCTGGTCAGAAACAACAGGAAAACTCCAAATCCGGAAAACCGGATGCAGTGCCAGCTGTCGGAACCCCGTCTCAGAAGCAGTTGACCATTGCGCAGCTGCCGGCTGTTGTGAAGCGAATGCCCGCAAAAGAACTGGCGGTTTACCTGACATTTGATGATGGCCCTACACGGTATCTGCAAGAGATGGTGAAAATTTTGATCGAGAAGCAGGCACCCGCTACTTTTTTCTGGATTGGTGTTTATTCACCCCCGGCTCCAGAATTGCTCAAGCAGATGCAGCGTTCCAACATCCAATTTGGCACCCACACCATGAGGCATCAGCGGTTAAGCAGCCTGTCCTATCAGGCGCAGAGGAAAGAGATCGAACAAGGAATGGCCGTTCTTTCGAGCTGGATCGGTTCCCAGGTTCGTTATGTGCGCCCACCGTATGGTGCGCGTGATCACAATACCGACCGTGTGGCCAGCGAACTTGGACTTAAGACGATCTTGTGGAGCGTGGATCCGCGGGATTGGGAAAAGGGCGCGACGCCGGAGAAAATCATTCAGCGCGTGACCTCCCAACTGCACCCTGGCGCTGTCATCTTGCTCCACGAAAAACCGGCCACCCTGCAAGCCTTGCCACAACTGATCGATCATATCCGTGACCAGGGCTATCAACTTGCTGGATTACCAGCGCAATGACATGGAACAATATGTAAACCCAATCGTTTTGCACCCTGTTTATTCGGGTGTTTTTCTTTTTTGGGAATACTAATGGATAGGGATCTAAGGCTCTGCAGCCAACTCGGTCATCCACTGCAGCATATTTTGGATAATTTTTGGTCTTTCAGGATGAACCCATAAATTATGAGAGCGCTCTGGTAGCGCGATGCATAATTTTTTTTCTGTAGCAATCGCCTCATAGAACTGACGGATTAGAGCGGCGTCAATGAGGGGATCTTCTTCAAAGTAGATGCATAATGTGGGTAAACTATAGCGAACCGCGTTGACCAGTGCGAGGCTTCCGTTTTGCAGCAGTTCCTTCAACCAACGCGGCGTATAATGAAACGTGAAATGAGGATCCTGTTTAAGTTTATTCGGATCAGGGCGCAGATATTGAAACCATGGCAGATGTCTCAAGCGCATCGCTAGAGAAACTGTGTTGACGGGAAGGGCGGGACGCAGCCAAGAGGCCAGCTCCAAAGCTTTTTTACACACATAAGGAAGTCGAAAACGCAGTCCTAGAGCGGGAGCTGAAATAATTCCCCCTCTGATTTTAGACTTGTATTCCTGTACATAGCGAATGACGACAAGGCCCCCCAAGCTGTGACCTGCCAGGAAGATCGGCTTATCTGGCACCCAGCTGCTAATACGCTGAATCAGGTAATCCAGGTCTTCTAAATACTCATTAAAACGATTTACATGGCCACGTGCTCCCCCTGATTGTCCAAAACCCCGTAAATCGGGGGTCACATAGATCAATTGATGCTGCTGGCAGATTGGCGCGAGGTCCGTATAATAACCTGAATGCTGGCCTGCGCCATGAATCAGGATGAGAATGGCGCGTGTTTCGATGGGGTCATTTTGTGGAAGCCAGCAACGGAAAAACAGATCACGCTCTTGAAAATAGAGAGGTTGTATCGCATTCCATCGCTGACTGCTCCGCTCGGGTGCCATCTTCATACAACCAGCCTCCTGGAATTTCGACGGTGATTTGTTGCTGTATATTAGATTGTCCGCTTTACACCGCCTCCAATCGTTCAGGAGAAAGAGGAGAACTAGCATAAAAATGGCTGCCGTACCGAGAATAATGCAGCAAAAGTTGGAGGGAGGATTGGGATACTAAACAAGCGGATAATATCCAGAGACAATCATCACAGCGACCGAGATAAGCGGTTGACTCGATCGCGGAGTGGAGGATTGCAAATGCATGCCAAGAAAAAAAAGAGCCTCATTGTCTACCTTTTGACTGTCATGATCCTTCTTATTTCCGCTTGCACGCCGGCGCAAAGGCCAGACGTGAAGGGGGAACAAGGCGGAATGCTTGAAAATCAAGCCCGAGAGATGACCCAAAAATTGGCCATGGACAAAGAGGTCCAGCGATCGTTTGCCGATGGGCGGACACAAGTGATGCGCGATGATGCCAACCTGCGGCGGCGCTTTCTCAACAACATGCTACAAGAACAACATTGGATGCTCGAGGAACCGGCTTTGCGGAACCAATTGATTGAAAGCCAGCTCAACGCCCGCAAAGAAGCGTTGCGGCAGAAGGATGTGCGAAACCGTCTGCTGCTCCAGGGACTAAAAGAGCAGGCGTTGGCCGCCCGAGTGTATCCGGAAAAAATGTTTGAACAAGCCTTGTCCCAACAAGAGAAGATGCTCCAATCCCCGTTATATTCGCGGAAACTATTGGATCACACATTGGACGTTCAAGATGCCATTCTTCAGTCCAAACCTCATCAAGCCCGCTTGATGGACGACACGCTGCACACTTTTTCCGGGATTGTCCACGATCCCAACCGCAAGTCACAGATGGTGGAACGGATGCTATTGTTGATGCAGGATCCGAAAATGAAGGCCGCTTTAGAACAAATGATTCAAATGGCCGTGAAAAAGGAAATGCAAGCCCTCAAGCAGGAGATGCAAGCCCTCAAGCAGGAGACGCAAGCCCTCAAGCCAGCGCTGCCGAAAACACAACAGGTGCCGGCGAAGCAGGATGTCGAGAAGACCCCGGGGGGTTCGGGAAAACAATCCCCAAGTTCGGGAAAACAACCTCCGGCAGGCACCGATCCGTTCCAAGCGGGCGCGAAACTTCAGCAGCATTAGGGTACGGACCTTACCGAGCCATTTAGATCAGACAACATGAGCGCACAATCACGGACGAATGAAGACAAGCCGGATCCGCCCTCATTCATTGCGGGCGGAGATTTGCGTGATTTGAGGCAAGAACCGTTTGCGACATCGTACCTATCGGGGTATAATAAATATAAGGACAAACGATTTTTGGCTTGGACGGGAGGTGTCGGCAGATGGAGTATTCACAAGCGATGAAGAACCGCCTGCGGCGGATGGAAGGGCAAATCCGGGGAATCCTGAAAATGATGGAAGAGGGGAAATCTTGCAAAGAGGTGGTCAGCCAGATGTCCGCTGTCCGGAACGCGTTGGATCGGGCTATCGGTGTCGTGGTCAGCACCAACCTGGAGTCTTGTATCCGCGAAGAAATTACCAAGGGAGAAGATACCTCGAGTGCGATCAAGGAAGCGGTCGACTTGCTCGTCCGGAGTCGTTAGATTGCAACAACACGGATTTTTTGCAAACATTGCCTGCGGGAGGATGATCGAACGTGTTTTACTATACCGTATCCGTGAATAAAACGGTGGATGAAGCCGTGGCTGCCCTTGAAGAGAGTTTGAAAAAGCGCAAGTTTGGCGTGCTTTGGCAACTAGATATTCCGGCGAAGCTGAAGGAAAAAGGCGTATCCTTCGAAGTGCCCTACCGTGTTTTGGAAGTGTGCAACCCGCATGAGGCCAAAGAGGTTCTCTCCGCCAATCTGATGGTGGGCTATTTTCTGCCCTGTAAAATCGTGGTGTATGAAGATCAGGGCATGACCAAAATAGGCATGCCGAAACCCACCTTTTTGATGGAGGCGGTTGGAGATGACCGCTTGAAAGAAACGGCGCAGCGGGTGGAAAAGGCGCTGCAGGAAGCCATTGACGAGGTAAGATGAGACGCCTTGAACCAAATGTTCATCCAGTCACAAGGCGATTCGGCATACATGAATCATGGAAGGTAAAATGTTTTCCCCTTATCGGGGTTTTTCTTTTTTGTGCAGAAAACTGCGACCGAAATGGTTTTTCCCTCGTCTAATGGATCGAGTTGCACCCCAGGGAGGGATGAGTCGGTGGAAGATGAGGTACTCATCGAACGCATCAAGCAAGGGGACGATGATGCGTTTCGCGAGTTGTACCAAAAATATGTCCATCAGGTATTCCGCTACGTCTACCTTCAAATCGGAGATTATCAGCGTACGGAAGAGCTGACCCAGGACATTTTTATGAAAGTAGTGAAAGGCTTGGTTCGCTTTCGAGGCCAATCACGCTTTCAGACATGGTTGTTTACCATCGTGCGCAATTGTCTGATGGATGAATTGCGCACATACAAGAAGAAACGACTGGCGATAACTGTCCCGCAGGAAGATCTGATCCGCATGGACGAGCGTGTCGATACGGTGGAGGACAGGGTGTTGAGGGAAGAAGCCAAAGAGGAACTGATCCGGCATCTGCAAAAATTATCTGACGACTATCGGGTTGTCATCCTGTTGGTGGATTTGGAAGGTTTTTCCCTCCGGGAAGCCGCCGAAATCCTCAACCGTTCGGAAAAAGCCACCAAGTCGCTGCATTATCGGGCGATGCGGCAACTGAGACAAGTGGTGGAAGGAGGGATGAACGTTGAGTATTCATAATGGCCGGGATGAATGGCAGGAATGGCTGAAAAACCAGCTGCAAGAGGTGGAAGTGTTGCCCAGAAAAGAATATATGGAAGAAAGTATGCAGAGTCTGTTGGCCGCTTTGCACGAAGAAAGGAGAAAGGTTCACGTACACAGGCGGATACGGCGAGCGCTGGAAGGATTGGCGGTGGCTGTCGCGGCAGTCGCGATCATCTATATGGCCCCTCAACTGAACAGCCTGCTGCAGGGTGATGGTAGCACGGCGTTGGAACAAGGTCCGGCGGGGGAGCCGGGAGAGCAAATCGGCATCATGGGGAAACCCGCTGATACCGAGGTTGAGAAGACCCCTTCCGTTGAAACAGTGGAAAACGAGCAATTCCGAGTGCTGTTGCCGACACCGTCCCCGTTGAAGGTCGGAACCTCGTTTGAAGTGACCGGTGAGGTGAAGCAAGAGCCGGTGAAGGACAGTCAGGCACAGCTGCGTTATGAAGTGGAGGATGGCCATAATATCCTGGCATCCGGAACATTGCCGTCAGTTGGTGAGGGAGCGGGATGGCAGCCCTTTGTGCTCACGGTGAAGCTGGAGCAGAAACCCACCAGCCCCAACGGGTCGCTTATCTTGTACGCCGAACAGGCGGGACAGCGTACTCATCAGCTCGTCATCCCTCTTCAGTTCATGGAGGAGCCGGATACATCCGCTTCCTTTAACGAAAATGATGTTTCGGCGCCCTTGCCCCCGGCAGAAGAAGCATATCCCGCCCAGTCGGTTCGGGTCGTTGACCAGCGCGGTGAGGATCGGGAGTTTGCCGCCTATTTTCAATCGTTGCAAAAGGCGGTCCAGGACCGCGATGTGTCCGCCTTGAAACAGGCCATGTCGCCTGATATCTTCCTCAGTTTTGGCGGCCAGCAGGGGTATGCGGATTTGGAGGAGATGTGGAATTTGAAGACCAATCCGCAAGACTCCCCGATATGGGACGAACTGGAAAAAGCGTTGAAATTCGGAGCCAAAAAGGATGGTGAATATTTTCGGGCGCCAGCGGTGGAATTGCCGGCCAACACGGACGAATACCGCGCCAGGGCGATTGTCGGAAGCAACGTGAATGTGCGGAGCGCCCCGACGTTGGATGGAAAAGTGATCGAACAGGTCAGCAATCTCTTGGTGCGGATGCCCAAGGAATTGATGAAATATGACCAGCCGGGTTGGAAAGCGGTCATTCTTCCTTCTGGGGAACCGGGATTTGTCTCTGGAGCGTACGTCGTGGATCCGATCGGTTATCGGGCCGTGTTTGGCAAGGAGAACGGAAAATGGACGATGATCACTTGGGTAGCGGGTGATTGAGGTGTATGTGACGGGAAGGGACTCCTCCGTATGGGGTCCTTTTTTGATCGGTCCTCGCTCATTGTTTCACCAGATGAAACCATGTTCTAAAAACTTGACGCCGAACCAATTTGTGATAAACTTAGCAGTGGTAATCCATCCTATACATTATGAGCAGGTAAACGACGCGTGTTGATGAGTGAACGTGAAAATTAAGTGAAACGTCAGTAAAGGAGGGCCGGACCATGGCAAAACAGGATCGGTTTGGCGCGCGTGCCCGCCTCCAGACGCCAAGTGGTTCTGCAACCATCTACCGCTTAAATCGGTTGGCAGAGGAGAATATCGCGGACGTCAGTCGCCTGCCTTTTTCGATCAAGGTGTTGCTCGAAAGCTTGCTGCGCCAGGTAGACGGATTTCAGATTACGGAAGATGATGTGGTGGCTTTGGCCAAGTGGAATGCGGCCAAGCCAGCAAACCGGGAACTGCCATTTAAGCCGGCGCGCGTCATTTTACAGGACTTTACGGGTGTTCCGGCAGTGGTGGATCTGGCTGCGCTGCGGGATGCGATGGCTCGGATGGGTGGCGATCCACAGCGGATCAACCCTTTGATTCCGGTGGATCTAGTGATCGATCACTCGGTCCAGGTGGATTTCTATGGCTCGGATCGCTCGTTGGTGGACAACATGGAACTGGAATTCAAGCGCAACCGTGAGCGTTACGAGTTCCTGCGCTGGGCGCAGAGCGCCTTTGAAAACTTCCGTGTCGTGCCGCCTGCGACAGGGATCGTGCACCAGGTGAACCTGGAATTTTTGGCGAAAGTGGTACAAGATCGCGAAGTGGACGGAGACACGGTACTGTATCCGGATTCGCTGGTCGGAACCGATTCTCATACGACGATGATCAACGGACTAGGTGTCCTCGGATGGGGCGTCGGCGGCATCGAGGCGGAAGCCGGCATGTTGGGACAACCGCTGTACATGCTTACACCAGAAGTGATCGGATTTAAACTGACAGGAGCGTTGCCGGAGGGTTCTACGGCGACTGACTTGGCCTTAACCATTACGCAGATGTTGCGTGAGAAGGGTGTCGTTGGGAAGTTCGTCGAATTCTATGGTACGGGCCTAAGCAATATCAGCTTGGCAGACCGGGCGACAATTGCGAACATGGCGCCGGAGTACGGCGCGACGATGGGCTTCTTCCCAGTTGATGCGGAGACTCTCCGTTACCTGCGGGAGACGGGGCGGAGCGAGGAACTGGTCCAGACCGTGGAGCGCTACACGAAGGAACAAGGATTGTTCCGCACGGACGAAACGCCGGATCCGGTCTTTACCGACACATTGGAACTGGATTTGTCAACGGTCGAGCCCAGCCTGGCCGGGCCAAAACGTCCTCAGGATCGGGTTCGCCTGTCGGACATGAAGCAGTCGTTCCAGTCGGCTTTGACCGCCCCCGTCAACCAGCGCGGCTTCGCCCTCGAGGAGAAAGATCTCGGACGCGCCTCTACTTTGAAAGTCAAGGAGAAGGCGGCTACCCTCAAACATGGTTCGGTCGTGATTGCGGCTATTACCAGTTGCACCAACACCTCCAACCCCTCTGTGCTGATCGGCGCCGGACTTTTGGCGAAAAAGGCGGTGGAGCGCGGGCTGGAAGTGGCTCCTTATGTAAAAACCAGTTTGGCGCCGGGATCCCGGGTGGTCAGCGACTACCTGGATAAAGCAGGCCTGACCCCGTACCTTGAGCAACTGGGCTTTTACACTGTGGGTTATGGCTGCACCACCTGTATCGGCAACAGCGGTCCGCTGGATCCAGAAGTGGAGCAGGCGATTGCCGAGGGGGATCTGGTGGTGGCTTCCGTGCTCAGCGGAAACCGCAACTTCGAAGGACGGATCCACCCCGCCGTCAAGGCCAACTACTTGGCCTCCCCGCCACTTGTGGTCGCCTATGCGCTGGCCGGCACCGTGGATCTCGATTTGCTGAACGATCCGATCGGACAGGGCAAAGGCGGACAGCCGGTGTACCTGCGTGACATCTGGCCCAGCCAGGAGGAAGTACATCAGGCGATTGCCAGCGTCTTGACACCGGAACTGTTCAAGGAACGCTATGGACGCGTCTTTGACGGCAATGAAACTTGGAACGCCATTCCGGTGACCGGCGGCCAAATGTACGAATGGAACGAAGCATCCACCTACATCCAGCGCGTGCCGTTCTTCGACAACCTGACACCGGAACCGGAGCCGCTGTCTGAAATTCGCGGCGCCCGCGCCCTGGCTGTGTTGGGTGACTCGGTGACGACAGACCACATCTCCCCAGCGGGCAGCATCCAGAAAGATAGTCCCGCAGGGAAGTACCTGCGGTCCCGTGGCGTGGAACCCCGTGACTTCAACTCGTACGGTTCCCGTCGCGGCAACCACGAAGTGATGATGCGAGGCACATTTGCCAATATCCGGATTAAGAACCAGATGGTCCCCGGAGTAGAGGGCGGTTATACGCGGTACTTGCCGACCAATGAGCAGATGCCGATCTACGATGCGGCGATGAAGTATGTGGCCGATGGAACGCCGCTGGTGGTCTTGGCCGGCAAGGAGTACGGAACGGGCAGCTCGCGCGACTGGGCGGCCAAGGGAACCTACCTGTTGGGTGTCAAGGCGGTGATTGCGGAGAGCTTTGAGCGGATTCACCGCAGCAACCTGGTCGGAATGGGCGTGTTGCCGCTGCAATTTGTGAACGGGGAGAGCTGGCAATCCCTCGGCCTGACGGGTGAAGAGAAGTTTGACATTCAGGGGATCGACGAGAACCTGCAACCGCAGCAGAAGCTGACCGTCAAAGCTACCCGTGCGGATGGCAGCCAGTTCACTTTTGAAGTGTTGGCCCGTTTGGACACGCCGGTCGAAGTGGAATATTACCGCAACGGCGGCATTTTGCAGACTGTCCTGCGCAACTTGGCCAATCAGAAATAAACGGGCGCAGTGTCTGAACGAGAACGGCGCAAAAATACTCGTTGTAACGAAGATGAATCTGTTTCAGCTCCGTCCGCTGGGATGGGCGGGATGCATGCACACTGCCTGGTTTTCCAGGCAGTTTTTCGATCAACGCTTTTGACAAACCTGTTCTTCATAGAAAGAGGTGAGCCATTCTGGTACAACGTGTGAAGGTTTACTTGCACCAGCAACGTTGGTTTCTGGCCCTGGGATTTACCACTTTTCTGCTGGGCATTCTGCTCGGGGTGGTCTATTTTGAGCAATTGCATCAGTTGATGATTCAGTTTTTTGAACAGATCCAACGCAAAGTGGGTCCCGCAGAGCAGGGCGTGGAGCTGTTTATCCGGATTTTTATCAACAATGCGATGGCTTCACTGATGTTCATCCTCAGCGGATTGTTTTTTGGCCTGTACCCGCTGTATGGGCTGGTGGTCAATGGCATGGCGATCGGCTACCTGTGGCAAACGCTGGAAATCGCCGGACAGACGCCGTGGAAAATGTTCGTGTTCGGCATCCTTCCGCATGGCATCTTTGAAATCCCGGCCATTGTGCTGGCAGCCGCATTTGGCATGCGTATCGGCATCCAAGTGTGGCAGTCCTTGATGCGTCTCTTGCGCCCCGCTGACCGACAACAGCCACAGAAGATGACTTGGCGCGGATTGCTCGCGCAGCTTCCACTCACGATCAATCTGGTGCTGGGTTTGTTGCTTCTGGCGGCTGCCATCGAAAGCACCCTATCGATCTATTTGCTCAATCAGTTTGTTCCCGAGGCGACTGCGGGATAGAATGGAGCGATGAAAAATGCGGAGGAGGTAGAAGGTGAGAAAGCGGTAAGAACGCGCATAATAGGTATACATTGTGCCAAACGGCTGGCATCTGTTCCCACAGCCGCGCTTGGCACGAGCAATGTATCACGGAGGTGCTGGCATGGGCTATCGGATCATGCGGGACACACTGGGAGAGGTGCGCGTGCCGGAGGGGGCTTATTACGGCCCGCAGACGCAGCGGGCAAAGGAAAATTTTCCGATTAGCGGCCTCAGGCTCCCGCGGGTGTTTATCCGTGCCCAGGGGATCATCAAGGCGGCTGCCGCTTACGCCAATCAGAGGGTGGGCATGTTGGATGAGAAGCGGGCTGCCGCGATTATCCAGGCTGCGGAAGAGGTGATCGAGGGTCGCTGGGATGATCATTTTGTCGTCGATGTGTATCAAGCCGGAGCGGGAACATCGCAGAACATGAACGCCAACGAGGTGATCGCGAACCGGGCCGCCGAACTGCTCGGCGGAAAGGTGGGAGACACCCAACTGGTTCACCCCAATGATCACGTCAACATGGCCCAGTCGACCAATGACACGATTCATGTGGCCATCAATGTCGCGGCGGCGGAGCAAATGGTTGGCCGGCTGCTGCCTGCCCTGAAGCGCCTGTACGATGCATTGGCGCAAAAAGCGGAGGCGTTCCAACCGATTGTCAAGTCGGGCCGCACCCATCTGCAGGATGCGGTTCCCATTCGCCTGGGACAAGAATTCAGCGGTTATGCCGTGACGTTGAAACGGAACATCGCGCAACTGGAACAGATTCTGCGGGAGTTGTACCCGATTGGGCTCGGTGGCAACGCCGTCGGAACCGGCGTGAACGCCCACCCTGATTACCCAAAGCTGGCCGTTCAACAGGTGGCTGAACGAACCGGCCTTCCTTTTTGCCTTCCTGAAAACCGCTTTTATTTCATGCAGAATACGCACGGCGCAATACGTGTCAGCGGTGCTTTGAAACATTTGGCGGTTGACCTGATCAAGATTTCCAGCGATTTGCGCCTTCTTTCCTCCGGACCGCGCACCGGCCTGGCGGAGATTCGGTTGCCCGCCGTCCAACCTGGTTCTTCCATCATGCCTGGGAAGGTGAATCCGGTGATGGCGGAAATGATGTACATGGTCTGCAGTCAGGTGATCGGCGGCGATGCGGTGATCGCCGCGGCCGGGATGGGCAGCCAGCTGGAGATCAATGTGATGATGCCGGTGATCGCCTTTAACCTGCTGCACTCGCTGGAGATTCTGGCCAATAGCATGGATGCCTTCACGGAGCGGTGCATCAAGGGGATTGAGGTCAATGAAGCGCAGTGCCGCTATTGGCTGGAGCGATCCGCAGCCATTGCCACGGTGTTGAACCCGGTGATCGGATATGAGCGGGCGGCCTCCTTGGCCAAGCGGGCTTTGGAAGAAAACCGGACGGTGCGCCAATTAGTCCTGGAGTCCGGCATACTTCCACCGGATGAGGCAGAGAAACTTTTTCAATACGAAAGAATGACCTAGCCGCTATCTTTGCCTTATAAAAAAATTTTGGGTGGACATCCTTTAAATTTGTCATTCCCTCCTTGGTTCAGATAGAATAGAGATATCGGATGGGATAGGGATAGTGGTATTTGACGGCAAGAATGAGCATTTGTTGTAAGAGGGCGCACAGTGAGCAGGACAAGAAATCCATGACACTGGATGGATGAGGAGGATGCCACATGCCAGAGCTCTACGATTTGATCATCCTGGGGGGCGGTCCGGCGGGCTTGTCTGCCGGGGTGTATGCTGGACGTGCCGGATTGAAGACAGTGATTGTGGAAAAAGGTCTCTATGGCGGTCAAATGCAGAATACGGAAGAGGTGGAGAACTACCCGGGCATCCGCCATACGACCGGGCCTGAGTTGTCGGAGATGATGGGCGCTCATCCCGATGACTTTGGGGTGGAAAAAAAGTACGGAGAGATTCGCGGCATCCAGCTGGACGGTCCCGTCAAAGTGGTTGACCTCGGTGAGGAGCAATTGCAGGCGCGAGCGATCATCATCGCCACCGGCGCAGAGGCCAAAAAGCTGGGTGTCAAGGGAGAAGACGAGTACTCGGGGCGTGGCGTCTCCTATTGCGCCATTTGTGATGGCGCCTTTTTCAGCGAGAAGCGGCCCGGAATGGATAAGGGAATTGTGGTCATCGGCGGCGGAGATTCCGCTGTTGAGGAAGGAACCTTCCTGACTCGCTTTAACAAGGTGACGCTGGTTCACCGCCGTGACAAGCTGAGAGCGCAGCCGATTCTGCAGAAACGCGCCTTTGAGAATGAACGGATGAGCTTCATCTGGAACAGCGTTACGGAGGAGATTGTAGGGGATGGCAGATTGGTGACCGGCGTGCGGCTTCGCAACCTGGAGACGAACGAGGAGACACTTCTTCCGGCCAACGCGGTATTCATTTATGTCGGGATGACGCCAAACACTCAGTTCTTGCCAAAGGATGCGCCGTTTCTGACGGAGACCGGATACATTCGCACCGATGAGCAGATGCGGACCGGAATCCCGGGGATTTTTGCCGCCGGTGACGTGCGTGACAAGACGTTGCGGCAGATCATCACCGCGGCTTCCGATGGTGCCATTGCAGCCATGGAAGCCTATCACTATATCGAATCGCTGGCCGATCAACCACAGGAGGCTTGAGTTCTGGGTGTATGGCTGTTGTAGCAAAGAAACATCGATGGGTTCCTCATAAAGATTTGTGACGAGGAACCCTTTTTGTTTGGGTTGAAAAAGGTGTTGATAAGCTTTACAGAGGATAGTTTCTTAAGTTTGTGGGGTTAACACGCACAATGGGTTTTAAACGTTTCATTTTAAGGAGATTTTGTTCTTGACTAAGATAAAATCAAAGTTATATAATTTAATCGACTAGTTAATAAAATTATTTTTGAAAGGAGAAATTATGTAATTATGAGGGGGTGGCCGAACAGAGAGTGTTGCTCTAATCATTAAAGTTTTGTTGATTGTTTTTGTATTAAACCTGAGAATTTATCAGTAAATCTTCGTTTAATTATATTAATCATTTAATATAACAAATTGGGGAGAGAGTGAAAATGCTTGTTGGTGACATTGTGTATCGAAATGCCATCAATTTTCCGCAACGGGATGCGATCATTTTTGAGGATAAGCAACGATGGAATTGGCTGGAAGCTAACCGGCGGACCAACCAATTGGCCCATCTTTTGCGCGGATACGGTGTGAAAAAGGGGGACACAGTGTCTTTCCTCGCTCGAAACTGTGCAGAATTTCTTGAGATGATCATGGCTTGTGCAAAGATTGGCGCTATATTTGCCCCTGTCAATTATCGTTTTGCTAAAGAAGAAGTGGAATACGTGATTAACGATGTAGCGTCCAAGATATTCTTTGTTCATGCTGAGTATGCGGAAATGATCCGGGAGTTGAAAGAACGTCTACCGCTTGTCAAAACTCTGATCGGATTTGGTGGAATGCATGGTTTTGAACTGGATTATGAAAGCGTTTTAGCGTCCTGTCCCTTATCAGAACCTGTACCTGAAGATGAGATACGTGAAGATGATGTGGTTTGGATTTGTTATACCGGTGGAACAACGGGCCGGAGCAAAGGGGTTATGCTCACTCATCGCAATATTCAGTCTTATACGATGAACATGCAGCTTTTTGACCGGATTCAGCCGGATGACGTCTACGCAGTTCTAGGGGCGATGTTCCACATTGTAACCAATTGTGCCATCGTTTATTGGTCATTAGGCTGCCCGGTGGTGGTGATGAATTTCACGCCGGAGAAATGCTTGGATCTGATTGAAAAAGAACGCATTACAAAAATGATACCGACGGCCACGATTCTGAAAATGTTATTGGATGAGCAGGAGAAAAACCCCCGCGATGTTTCCAGTGTGCGTATCATTGGTACTGGCGGAGCGCCTGTCAGTCCGGAGTCTGCACGCAGAGCCATGCAGTTGTTCAATTGTGATGTGATACAGTATTTTGGGCAAACCGAAAGTTCGCCGCACGTGACTAATCTGACAGCTGAGGATTATCGACGGGGAATGGCGCCGAATGCTACTGAAAAAGAGATTCAACGGCTGAAATCAGTAGGTAGGAGTTCGCCGTTTAATCTGATATCGATTCAGAACGAAGAAGGGGCTATCCTTCCACCAGGTGAAGTAGGTGAGATTTGCATTAAAGGCGATGTGGTCATGAAAGGATACTGGAACAAACCAGATCTGACAGCTGAAACCATTATTGATGGATGGCTGCATACAGGAGATCTAGGGTATATGGATGAAGATGGGTATATATACGTTGTTGATCGGAAAAAAGACATGATCATTACCGGGGGCGAAAACGTTTATTCTGCCGAAGTGGAGCAAGTTTTGATCAAACATCCCGCCTTAGATGAGGTGGCTGTGATCGGAATCCCCGATAAACATTGGGGAGAAAAAGTGGCTGCGTTTATTGTCATTAAACCTGGTTACAGTGTCACAGACGAAGAATTGATCCAGTTCTGTCGTGAAAAGTTGGCAGGGTATAAGATTCCTCGACTGTTCGAACGTTTGGAAGCGTTGCCAAAAGCTCCCACCGGTAAAATCATGAAAGGAGAATTGCGCAAAAAGTATTGGGGAGGTCGGCAGGAAAATGTGGGAGCGGTATGACGTTTTACCTGGCTTTCTTGTATGAGAGGAGGTGAAAGCATTGTCTGTTCACTCCCCCATGTTGAAGGTTGATCGCCTTTCCTCAGGGTATGGAGGGAATCGCGTTTTGCAAAAAATTTCGTTTGAAGTGTCGGTGGGTGAATCGGTTGGGATCATGGGGGCCAATGGGGCTGGAAAAACAACGCTTCTGAAAGCCATTTGCGGGTTGCTTCCGGTGCAGGAAGGGCAGATACTGTTTGACAACCAGGATATTACTGCCATGTCTGCGGACAAGATTGCGAGATTGGGACTGACGATGGTTCCTGAAGGGCATCCTACTTTTCGCGAAATGAGTGTAAGAGAGAACTTATTGATTTCTTTATCTGCAACCAGATTTACGAAAAAAGAAGTGAAGTTGCGCATTGAAGAGGTCCTGGATCTCTTTCCCATATTGCGGCAGCGAATGGAACAAAAGGCCGGTACGCTGAGTGGCGGTGAACAACAAATGTTGGCGATCGCAAGAGCACTCATGAGTCGACCGAAGATGTTGGTGTTGGATGAACCTTCTTTAGGACTTGCTCCTTTGGTTATACGGGAGATCAGTGAAAAAATCAAAAAATTGACGGAGCATGGAACGACAGTTTTATTGATCGAACAGAACGTCAAGATGATTGCTGAATGTACCGATCGTTCGTTAGTAATCAAAGAAGGGAGGATAGTAGCGGGAGGAGATTTATCTCAACTTTCACACGAGAGATTGTCTGAGTATTATTTAGGGAATGATTTAGGTGATGTACAAAATGAATAAAATGGATAAAAGTATAATATTAATATTATATAAAATATTATTAATTTATTAAAATTATTTATAAATTTAAGGAGGTTCGTAATGATGAGGTTTAATCGATCTTCATTCATCAATTATATTTTGATTGTTGCGCTTATCCTGCTTTTATTGGCGGCCTGTTCTTCCCAATCTGTCCAGGGTCCGGCGACAGATTCTGGCGCAAGTAAAGGGGCCGATGATTCAAGTAGCACATCCGCGTCAGGGGAAAAAGAACCGATTGTGGTGGGTGGCAGCTTCTCTTTGACGGGACCAGCGGGGATTTATGGAAGTGAGCAGAAGAATGCGGCGCAGTTGGCCGTAGACGAAATCAACAAAAAAGGTGGCATTAATGGCAGACCTCTCAAATTTGTTTTCTACGATGATGAAAGCAAGCCAGAAAAAGGGGTTGAAAATACAGCCCGGTTGATTCAGCAAGACAAGGTGGTGGCATTGTTTGGTTATGGAGCAACTCCCGTGATTGCTGCCTCGGCTTCGATTGTCCAGCAGGCCAAAATTCCCATGACTGTGAACGGGGGGGGATATGCCATCAAGCCGGAAGAAACTTATATCTTTGGAACGTTTCACTATGTTCATGATGCCACGCGCGGTGTTCTGAACAAATTGAAGGAGATGGGAATTAAAAAATTAGCTTTGATTCAACCCGATGATGCACTTGGTCAAGTAGGTGTTGATCTTTACCAACAGTATGCTTCTGAATACGGCGTTGAAATTGTGGCGGTTGAACGGTTTAAAAACACCGATTCTGATATTTCGGCACAAATGACAAAGATCAAGAGTGTTAAGCCTGATGCTATACAAACCAATGCGACCGGTACTCCCGCTGCGCTGGTTGCAAAAACAGCGGTACAGATCGGGTTGAATGTGCCTGTGATTATTTCGCATGGGAACGGGATTTTCCCGTTGCTGGACCTTATGAAAGGAGTTCCTGATCGCCGGGTGATCGTGCCATCTGGTCCGTCGCTCGTCTGGCGAGAGCTGCCTGATGAACACCCGTCTAAAAAGGTTATGGAAAAATTTTCTGAAATATACAAGGAACGTTATGGAGAGGAACCGGACTACTTGGCTGCCGGCGGGTACGATGCGGCTGTACAGACGTTGGAAGCGATAGAGAAGGTCGGCCCGGATCCAGATAAAATTCGCGATTACTTGGCGAATCTTAAGAATTGGGCAGGGGCACAGGGCGTATACACGCGCACCCCGGAGAATCATATCGGGCTGCCTGGTGAGGATATGGTTTTTGTCACCATTGCAGATGGGAAGTTCACTTTGTTCGATTTGAAGGAAGAAAATAAGTAGAGCGGGTGACAGACGACTATTTTTAGGGCAAGCGGTGCCGAAATTAGGCACCGTTTGCAACGAGTTGATGATGAAAGGTTTGGAAAGGAGTGAATCCAGGCTTGGAAATATCACATTTGCTTCAGTACTTGATTGGCGGACTTACTTCAGGAAGCATTTATGCGTTGGCAGCCGTTGGGTTTACGTTGATTTACAACGTGTCAAAAGTGGTCAATTTTGCACAGGGTGAATTCGTGATGTTAGGAGGATTGGCCACGTTTTTTTTTCTCCAGTGGTTCCCCTTTCCTCCGGTATTGTCCGGTGTTTTGGCTGTGCTGAGCGTGGGTCTGTTAGCGGTTTTGTTTTATGTGATTTTTATAGAAAATTACCGCAACGCCGATCACTTGCTTGTGACGCTGCTCACACTTGGCGGAAGCATGATGTTTGTCGGGTTGGCAGCCGTTGTTTTCGATCGGAATCCTCATACCTTGCCGCCGTTCAGCAGTTCCAGTGAGATCCAGTTTTTTGGTGCCAGTATTCCGGTTCAGGCGATTTGGGTTTTAACGATTGCAATTTTACTTATTGTTCTCTTAAATCTCTTCTTAAATCGGACTCACTTGGGCAGGCTGATGCGGGCCTGTTCGGAAAATGAGGAACTGGTGCGTTTATCCGGTGTAAACCCGAAAGTGATCTATCGCCTCTCTTTTGCATTGAGTGGGGTGATTGGGAGTATCGGTGGAATCATTATTGCGCCCATTTCTTTTATAAGTTACACGCTGGGAGAAGCGATAGGGATTAAAGGTTTGATCGCTGCCATCTTTGGCGGATTAAGTTCTTTTTACGGTGGACTACTGGGAGGCTTAACCATTGGCGTCATTGAATCTCTAGGGGCTGGATTGATAGCTTCAGACATGAAAGATATCATTGCTTTTGCTCTCTTGATCGTGATCTTGCTGGCTCGTCCGACTGGATTGTTGGGGAGGAGAAGGAATCGATGATCCGAGCGCTTAGATTGTCGCACTGCATTTGGGTTCTGTTGCTGCTGATGCTCTTATTAGTTCCCGTTTACATGAAGGGGTCCTACTTATTGACCGTTCTCACACTGACTGCTATTTTCGCGATTGCAGCTGTTGGCTATGATGTCATTGTTGGCTATGTAGGTCAGTTGGCATTGAGTCAGGCCGCATTCCTCGGCTTGGGTGCATATACCAGTGCCTTGACCACGATGAAACTGAGTTTTGATGGTGTTTTGAGCTTATTGTCTGCAGTGGTAGTTGTGACGATCGTGGCGCTCATGATAGGCCTGCTTACTTTAAGATTGCAAGGACTTTATTTTGCCATTGCTACACTTGCGTTCAATTTTCTTGTCGTTGTCCTTTTTGAAGTGTTTTCGCCGTGGACTGGCGGCGCAGGCGGGTTAGTCGGCATTCCAAGTTTGCAACTGTTCGGATGGACATTGGACAGTGTAGGGACCTTTTATTTTGCCTGGTTGCTTTTGCTTTTGATTTTGGCGATATTGTCTAAATTATTGGCAGGGAGGTGGGGGCGAAGGTTTCGTGCTGTGCTTATGGATGAAGAGGGGGCCGAGTCACTGGGTGTGCCCATTTTCCGGACCAAAGTCGTTGCCTTTGTGATGAGTGTTATTCCGGCTGGCTTGGCAGGGGGAATAATGGCACACTTTCTGCACTATGCTTCCCCGTCACAATTTGGGTTGACCGCACTCATTACCCTGTTATTAATTGTTTTTTTGGGCGGCAGGGGTTCTCTTTTTGGAGCTGTACTGGGTTCTTTGCTGATGCGTTTCTTACCCATTGCCCTGGGGCCTTTGGAAGAATATGCGATGTTTTTATACGGGTTGATCTTTGTCCTGGTTTTGCGGTTCATGCCGGATGGGTTGTTTGGTTTTCTTCATCCGCTGTATCTTCGCTTGTTGTCATTTTCTCCAAAGACAGATGACGGCCAGGAAAAAAAGCGGATTCCGGTGGAATCTGTCCGTGCTTTGTCTATTCCTGAGATCAACCGGGATACTGCGCACGTGGAGTTGCGCGTGGAAAAAGTGTGTAAAAAGTTCGGAGGGATTGTCGCAATCGACCAGGTATCCCTTCACATTGCGGGACAGGGGATATACGGCATCATCGGGCCAAACGGAGCAGGGAAAAGTACGTTATTGAGCATGATTGCAGGCAGCCTGACCCCAACCAGTGGCAAGATCACTTTCAATGGATTGGAAGTCTCTTCAGGTGTACCGCCCCATACGTTGGTCAGGCACGGATTAATTCGTACCTACCAAACACCGCGGCTCTTCAAGCAGATGTCTGTTCTGGAAAATGTTTACGTCGGTTTGGAAAACGGCAGAACATTAAAAGGCACAAAGCCTCACCTTGAAGAAGCCATGCAGTGGCTCGAGGCTGTCGGACTGACCCATGTCGCCACGCAAAAGGCGGCTGTTTTGACTCCAGGACAGCAGCGTTTACTTGAACTGGCGAGGGTGATGGCGACGCACCCGAAACTGTTGCTGCTTGACGAACCTGCGGCTGGGTTGACGGATTTTGAAAAAAAAGAGCTTTTTCAATTGCTCAAACAACTGGAGGCTCAGGGACTGTGTATGATTGTCGTCGAACATGACATGGACTTTATAATGAACCTTTGCCAATTGATTGCTGTTTTGCAGCAGGGAACGTTGATTGCGAGCGGCGCTCCGCATGAGATTCAACGCGATCGACGCGTCATCGAGGCTTACCTAGGCCAAAGCGTCGGCTAGATTCAGCTACATTAACAGAGGGGGATGAGGCATGTTATTAAGTCGCTATTTTGAAGATCTCTCGGTGGGGGACAGGGAGGTAACCCGGCGCCGGACTATTACAGAAGCGGATGTTGTTAATTTTGCCAACCTGACTTGGGATGTTTATCCCCTGCACACGGATGAAGGGTATGCGCAAGGTACCATTTTCAAAGGACGGATTGCCCACGGGTATCTGGTGCTGTCCTTTGCTGCGGCCTTGTGCATACCCTCTACGCCCGGCCCGCTGTTGGCCAATTATGGAGTGGACAGGTTGCGTTTCATTGGGCCGTGCCGAATTGGCGATACAATTTACGCCGAACAAGTGGTGATTGAAAAAGAGGATAAGGGTAACGGGAGTGGTGTTGTCTCACTTGATGTGACGGTTCGTAACCAAGCGGATAAAGAACTATTGAAGTTGATCCAAAAAGTGTTGGTGAAGTGCAGATCTGGTGAAAAACAGGAGGGATGAGGCATGTCAGGAAGTGAAGTGCTGTTTGAAGTCCAAGGGAAAATCGGTTTGATCACCTTGAACCGGCCAGATTCGCTAAATGCGATGAATCCAGAGATGAGCTACGCGCTTTTGCGATATTTCCAAGAGGTTGAAGAAAATGAAAGCATTCGTGCGGTGGTTTTGACAGGCGCAGGCAGAGGATTTTGTGCAGGCGAAGATTTGAAAGGTGTTTCCGATGACCTTTCGCCGAGAAAAGTTTTGCACGAACGCTACATTCCTTTGATCACGCGGATGAGGAGTTTGTCAAAACCGATTATCTGCGCGGTGAATGGTCCGGCAGCCGGCGCCGGTTTTAGTCTGGCGCTGGCTTGCGATATCCGGATTGCTTCCGAGAAGGCCACGTTTGGCCAGGTATTTGTGAACATTGGCTTTGTTCCCGATGCGGGAAGCACCTATTTTTTGCCCCGTTTAATCGGGAATGGTCTGGCGTTGGAAATGATGCTGAGCGGTAACGTGATAGATGCAAGAAGAGCAAAAGAAATCGGATTGGTGAACAGAGTGGTGCGCCAGGAAGATTTGATGGCTGAGTCGCTTGGTTTAGCGAACAAATTGGCAGAGAAAGCTCCGTTGGCGATCAAACATACAAAGCTTTTGGTTTATGGTTCAGAATCCCGCACGCTAGATGAGCAAATGGCCAATGAAGCGGAGATTCAGGAACAATTGGCGCATACCCTGGATTTCAAGGAGGGGACAGCCGCTTTTTTACAAAAGCGCAAACCAAACTTTGTCGGAAAATAAGTGGACTGACTTCCATTTGTGAAAGTGAGGAGAGAGCTTGGGGCCTGAAAAAGAGGTTATTGAAGTCAGAAAAGGGGAAGAAATTAATGTTCGGCAGCTGGAAGAGTATTTGCGTCAATCACTTCCTGGCCTACCCAATGGTTCTCTTGAGGTGAAGCAATTTTCCGCTGGCGTATCCAATCTGACTTATCTGCTACGTATAGGGGAGTGGGAAGCTGTCATGCGCAGACCGCCATTCGGCCCGCTCCCCCCAAAAGCTCACGACATGGGACGAGAATTCCGTTTTCTGGAATTGCTTCACCCCGTTTTTCCGCTGGCACCGCGACCTTATCTGTACTGTTCGGATCCTGGTGTTTTGGGCGCCCCATTCTTTATTATGGAACGGAGAAAAGGAATTGTTTTAAATGACGCTTTTCCCTCGAACGTAAAGGTGGATCAGGCTCTTTGCCGCCATCTTTCCTACATGGTGGTGGATACATTGGCTGAATTGCATCAAGTCGACGTCAAAGCTTCTGGATTGGATCAATTTGGACATCCTGAGGGATTTGTGGAACGGCAAGTGCGGGGCTGGATTAGCCGGTATGAAAGGGTCAAAACCGACGAACATCCGGTTGTTCCCAAGCTAACCCAGTGGTTGTTGGAAAATATTCCGACATCCGGAGAGGTTACTTTAATACACAATGACTTTAAGCTGAATAACATACTTTTTTCTGCGGATTTATCTTCCGTTCAGGCTGTTGTCGATTGGGAAATGGCGACAATTGGAGATCCTCTGTTCGACTTGGGGGTCACATTGTCCTATTGGGTAGAGAGCCGGGATTCGGAGTGGCTGCGCCAAGGGTTGCCCACTGTTACGGTAATGCAAGGATTTTTGAACCGCGAAGAAATGGCTGAACGCTATGCCCGGCGGACTGGGCGAGATTTGTCATCCCTTTCTTTTTATGTTACGTTTGCTTATTTCAAGTTAGCGGTAGTTTTGCAGCAAATTTATTATCGTTGGAAAAACGGTCAAACGAAAGATAATCGATTTTCCAATTTTGGTCAGTTAGTCAAACATTTGATCTACTTTTCTTTTGAGCAATCCCGCAAAACGAGATGATTTGCCTGAGCCATTTCAAAATTCCCTGTTTGAGATGCTGGATTGAACACAAGGGGAATTTGAAAAAGGCTTTTTTTGTCAGATTTTGCCCGAGCGATCGCGACAGCTGTCAAGCATCTGAGAAAATGACAGGTTTATCGTTCTGTAAAAACGTCATGGAAAATGCCTGACCGGAGATACGAGATTGTCCGAAACGTCTCCCCTCCCGTCAAGGGTTGCCGATAAACCGGCAATCGTCTGACGACGACGGCTTCGCCGCCCTTGACGTCCGGGTCGCCGTTTCGGGTGAGAGTGACAAGCCGGTCAGGAACACGGTGACATCGTTAACCTGGTGATCTTGCCGGATGCCCGCTGGCTGTGCTACGCTGGTATTGCTTGCTGGAGAATGGTTTTCTCCAGGGGTGGTTTGCAGCGGGCTTGCGTGCTGGCGCAGGTTCCGCTGTTTTTTTGACCGTCGACGTTGCGGGAGTCTGAACCTGCGGTGCTTCCACGCACGGCCACGCACGCCCTTGATGCCACAGCCATACTTATCCTTGCATGCCGATACGCACTTCGACAATTGTCTGGCTTCCCAGCGAGGCACGCCGGAACCGGGGTGGGGCATGTAGCATTTGCCTTGCCAGGAAAACGTCTGCCCGCTACTGATGCGCCGGTATACCCGACGGGCAAAGATGTGCTCCAAGGGCACCTCAGGCAGCGGCCGGTAGGCGGATTCGGCTTCTTGCGGTTGTACGGCAAATAAACGATTGTGCTTTTCGATGAGTTCCGGCAACACCCGGTTGGCTTCCTCCATCGGTGCACACGTTGCGCAAGCGCAATTCAATCACCAGACGATCCTGAAAGGTTCTCCAGAGCCGTTCAATGCGTCCTTTGGCTTGGGGAGTCAAGGCATCGATATGCGTGATCCCCAAATCGGCGATGGCTTGGCCAAAGGTGGTCAGCGACGCGGGTTGACCCGCCAGTTCTTGTTCGAGTGTGGGCTTGCCTTTTGGTGAACAAAAGATACTGTGCCGGTCGCTGTAAAGCGCAAGCGGAACACCTTTGCGACGAAGCGCGATGATCATCACGGTGACGTAGCCTTCCAACGTCTCGGCCGGACGAAAAACAGCCGCCAGCACTTCACCCGTGGCATCATCGATGATCGCATGCAGCACC
>CAMTVR010000046.1:0-13081 GCA_947085265.1 uncultured Bacillus sp.
GCCCGCCTCGTACAATTTGCGATCCCATTCCCTCAACCACTTGCCGCGTTCCTTCTCATCTTCCGGCCACTGGAAATGAGGCGTGCCCCAACCTTTCGGCAGGTTCTCCTTCAGCCACTGGCGCACGCGCAAACGAAACTGCTCCTGCTCCGGCGTAAACGACAAATCCATCGATGTTCACCTCTTCATCTGATTTTTTCGTAAGTATCGGTCTTCCTACTGGTTGAATGCTCATTCATTTCATCGGAAAAAAAATTACCCGCTCCGGCGAAAAGTCCCCCGGTTGCTTTGGGTATCTCCTCCTCGTGATGAACAGCAAATGTGAGCGGTTGCAATTCACTTCAGAAACGACTTCTTGAAAAATAAACCGGCACTCTAAACTATAACACAATGAACGAAGGGCTGAAAGATGTTTTGCGAACCTTCTCTCATCCAATCCGTCCGCCGTCTACCACCAGCGTCTGGCCGTTGACATAGGAAGAAGCGTCGGAAGCCAGGTAAAGCACGGCATTGAGAATGTCTTCCGGCACACCCAACCGTCCGACAAGGATCTTGGATTCATATTCACGCTTCTTTTCCTCGTTGGGCACCAGCACTTCCTCCGCCCCTTCGGTCAGAATCAAGCCGGGAGCAATCGCGTTCACGCGGATGCCGTACTTGGCCCATTCAATCGCCAGCGTCTGCGTCAGATTGATCACGCCGGCTTTGGCCGCCCCATACGCGCCCAGTCCGGGAGCCCCACGCAGTCCAGCCACCGAACTGATGTTGATGATCTTCCCGCCCCCCTGGGCCGCCATGATCGGACGCACCGCCCGGCAGGCGTGAAACACCTGGTTGAGGTTGTTTTGCACCACCGCATTGAACCCGTTGGCGCTCAGCTCTTCCAGCATATGCCCAAAGCTCCCTCCGGCGTTGTTGATGAGCACATCGATGCGGCCAAAGTGAAACTTGGCGGCCTCCATGAAAGCGGCCACCTCCTCATACAGCCGCATGTCCGCCTGATAGGCCAGCACCTTTCCGCCCAAAGCCTTGATCTCCTCGACAATCGGCTGCAGCTTTTCCATCTTGCGGCTGTTGATCGCCACCTTGGCCCCTTCCGTGGCCAGGCCAATCGCCAGCGCCTTTCCAATGCCTTGCGAACTGCCAGTGACCACAACCACCTGATCGCGGACCGAAAAATCTGTGAGCGCCATCTCGAGCCTCCTATCGCGGTTTTTAGATAACCTGCCTGTGCAACAATACTATGCAAATGGTTCCGTAAAGATGCGAAACGTGCCGGTGGCTTTACAGACAGCATCCCCGTTTTCATCATAGACGGTTGTTTCAAGAACTGCCAGACTTTTGCCTGCCTGGATCAACGCTGTCTGTGCTGTCAGCTCCCTTCCCCTGGCGCCTTTCAGGTAGTGAATGTTCAAGTCCACCGTCACCTGCCGGCGAATGGTTCCAGGGTAAAGCGTAAAAAGAGTTCGTCCCATGGCGTTGTCAACAAAAGTAGCCAATACGCCACCATGCAGAATTCCCAGGCCATTGTACATTTCCCAGCGTACAGGCAGCCGGGAGAGCGTCGTCCGTTCCCCCGTCACCTCCGTTTCCATCCTCAGAAAGCCGGCGATGACTTTTCCTTCCGGACCCCGTCTCCCCGAGAAGGCTTTATCCAAAATCTCAGCATAATAATACAGGCTCTCCAGCTGCTGATCCGAAAAGCGATCAACCCATTCCTTCAGTTGTTCTCTTTGCGCTTGGACCGTTTGTATGTCCATCCAGCCTCCTGTCTCCGATCATCATGCGTGAATGATCACCAATATTTTTAACATGTTTGAAAAAATATTACTTTAAAAAAGGGTTTCTCGTCAAGTTTGTTTGAGATGTCAACGGAAAAAAGTGCCGGACCTGCCGCAAAAAATTCAATTCTAAGCCTTCATTGCCTGTCACGATCATGATATAGTAGGAGATGAATGAGCGATGGAGCGAACATAGCAGAAGGAGGAAACACCATCTTGAAACTTCAACAGTGGTTGTGCAAAGCATCTGTTTGGTGCATGGCTGGGGCACTTGTCTTGACGATGTCGGCAACCTCTGCCCAAGCCGAAACCAATGAGTTGTGGACCAAAGCGGCGCAAACGGCCCTCGCTGATGCCAATAAGGTGGAGCCGGAGCAGGTGAAAATCTCGGAGTGGACCGTTGTGCCCAACGACACCACAGCCCTTGAACAGGAGGCCCGGGACAAACAATCCCAAAAGCAGGCCGACCTTCAGGCCAAGCGGCAAGAACTGCGTGAGGCCGAACTGAAACTGCAATCCGTGCAAAACGAACTGACCAGTATCCAGCAAGCCACGCTGAGTCAGGAAAGCAAAGCCTTGCTGTACGACACGTACTCCAAACAACTGGAAGAAGCAAAAAAAGCGGTCGAGTCTTTGCAAAAAGAGGTGGCGAGTCTGGAGGAAGAACTGAGCAAACCGGCCGAGATGCCGGACTACCCGAAAGAAATCGCCTATGCGATCGCAACGATCAAACATTTCAGCTTTTCACTGCATAAGCTGGTCTACCTGGACCCTTCCAATGGCAAAGTGATTCCGGAAGCTCAAGCCAACAATTTTCCGGCCGTCAAAGAAATCAACCAGAAAGTAAAAGGTAAAAGCTGGAAAGACTCCACGCTCAATAACGGCATGGCTGCCACCTATCTCCTCATCTTCCTGATTGCCTCGTATCTCCTGCTTTTCCGCACGGAACGGCACAGCAGACAATCTGAGGCTGCCATCCGCGCACGGGGTGGCGTCCACAGCAATACGTTTACAGCGTAAATAGCTAAACCATGAAAATGGACAGGGTTGGCGTGGCCGATTCAGATGCCGCGCCCCCCTGAACGTGAATAAGGGCCACCCCACCGTACAGGGTAGCCCTTTTCATTTCTGTTCCACATTCCACGCAGATACAATGATGAACGACAGTTTGAAAACAGTTAGAATAGGAAATAGAAAGCGTTTTAACTAGTTTTAACTATGTGTACAGGAGGTTGACCTGATGCTGTACATCAATGGAGAGTGGATCAAAACGTCGAACACATACCCTGTCACCAATCCGGCCACCGGTGACCCCATCGCCGAAGTAGCGGACGGCCAACAAGCGGATGCCGCCAAAGCGATTGATGCCGCGTCCGAAGCCTTCCGCTCCTGGTCGAAACTGACCGCATACCAGCGTTCGCAATACCTCTACCGCGCCTGGGAGATCATGATGAAAAAAAAGGAGCATCTGGCCCGCACGATGACGGAAGAACAAGGCAAACCCATCCGGGCAGCCCGCAATGAAGTGCAATATGCGGCAGATTTTCTGCTCTGGTACGCGGAAGAGGCCAAGCGCGTCTATGGCGAATGGATCCCTGCGCCGCGGACCGATCAGCGCTTCTTGGCGATCCGCCAACCCGTTGGCGTCGTAACTGGGATCACGCCGTGGAATTATCCGATCTCGATGATCACCCGGAAAGTGGCGCCCGCGCTGGCAGCCGGCTGCACCTTCGTTTTGAAACCGGCCGAACAAACGCCGCTTTGCGCCATCGAAACCTTTAAAGTGTTCGAAGAAGCAGGCATCCCGGCAGGCGTCGTCAACCTCGTGCCGACCAGCAACCCGGCGCCTATCGGCGAGGAATTCCTGATCAACCCGAAAGTGAAAAAATTGACCTTTACCGGCTCGACCGAAGTGGGCAAAATGCTCGCCGAAAAAGCAGCCCGGCAGATGAAGCGGGTGTCGATGGAGTTGGGCGGGCACGCGCCGTTTATCGTCTTTGAGGATGTCGATCCGGTCCACGCCGCCAAAGGCGTATCGCTGGTCAAGATGCTCAACACCGGTCAAGCCTGTATCAGTCCGAACCGGATCTTTGTCCATAAAAACATCATCGAACCCTTCACCGAAGCGCTTGTCGCCAGCATCCGGAAGATGAAGGTGGGCAATGGACTGGATGAAGAAACCCGCATCGGCCCCCTGATTGACGAGGCGGCACTGGCCAAAATGTCGCGTCAGGTGGAGGACGCGGTAAGCAAGGGTGCCCATCTGGCACTGGGCGGCCAGCGGCTGACGGAAGGCGGGTTGGAGCGCGGCCATTTCTTTGCGCCGACCGTCCTGACCGGGGTGACGCCAGAGATGCTGATATACCGGGAAGAAACGTTTGGCCCCATCGCGCCGGTCATCGTCTTCGAGGATGAAGAGCAAGTGCTTCAGATGGCCAACGACACGCACTACGGCCTGGCCGCCTATGTCTACACCCGAGATCTGAGCCGGGCGATGCGGATGTTTGAGGGCCTGAACTTCGGCATCATCGGCATCAATGACATCAACCCGACCGCTGCCGCCGCGCCATTTGGCGGAATGAAAGAAAGCGGCCTGGGCCGGGAAGGCGGCAAAGAGGGCATTGAAGAATACCTGGAGACGAAACTGGGCGGATTTTCCATCTAGTCGGCATACAGTCATCTTCATAATGATTCAATGAATCATTTGCCGGGGGTGCGTTTTGCGGCCTTCCTCACGCAAAACGGCACCCCTCGTTCATCCCAACTATCCCTGCTCACACCCTCCTCTGCATATCACCGCTTGCATAACACCGCTTGCCTGCCCGCAGGCCGGCCTTTTTCAAGCCTCCTCTCCGAACCGCATCTGCCCGCTTTTTTCTCGTACGTAGGAATCGTTATAATGGGCCATCATGTCATCACCCGGCAGACAGCTGTCCAAGGGCACGACATGATTCAGGCCTCTTCCCCGCAAAAACACTTCCCTGTGATCCAAATACCCCACAACGTCTGTCTGATCCGGTCCGTTCCAAGATTCAATGTCCAAGATCGTCATCCCGTTGTCCCCGGCAATAAATTGGGTGGCCAAGCCGCTTCCCGCCGGTTTCACAACGATATCCCCTGGTTTCAGGGACGCGTTGCCGTGATTAGTCCGCAAGATCCCGGTTCCCTCCAAAATCACGTACATCTCATCGACATCCGAATGATGATGAAGCCGGTTGCCTGAAGCATGGGGAGCCAAACGGTATACTTGCGAAAAAAGCCGGTCCGATCCGAGCACTCCCGTCAGCCAGGTAAATGCTCCGCCGCCTTTCGTCTTACTCGTGCGTTCCAACAATGGGGTGCCGGCATCCGTTACGTTGACAACGGGGGCGATCCATTTTTCCTGGATGCGATCCACCGTTGGCATCCATCCTCCTCACCATGGTTTCCGCTTGGAAAAATACTCCATAAGATCAAAACGGAGGGATACGCGGAAAGGTGTATCCCTCCGTTCGCTTACCTGGAAGCACGCGACAAACTCCGCAAATAGATATTCCTCGTCAGCAGAAAATACACCAGTTGCAACAAGAAGAAAAGGGAAAAGATGGTCAACCCTGACATCCACAGCGTTACCCAGCCATCGATCGCGCCACCCAGGATCATCAAGAGATTCCCTATGGCCTTATAGGCAAACACCGCATGGAGCACGCCGACAAAAAAGGGGATGAAGAACAGGAGCGCCACTTGAGACGTGACCACCCGCTTCAATTCTTTGCCTGTCATGCCCAACCGGCTCAACATCTGGTACTGGCTGGCGTCTTCCGGCAACTCGGTGATCATTTTAAAATAAATCAGGCTGCCTCCGGCGATGAAAAAGAGCAGGCTGACAAACATGCCGATAAACAGCGTCAAGGCGTTGGATTGCTTGAGGGACAGGTAGAAGTCAACTCCCGCCACGAAATGTTCGCGCTGATCCTTCGGAATCTGCGCCACGATTTTATCGATCGTCGGCTGGGCCGTTTGCCAGTTTTTCAGTTCATAGGCATAGACGGCGTACTTCTCCTGTTCAGGAATCACCTGCATCCAGCGCTGGTAATCCGCATCGGAGAGGATTAAAAAGAAGCCGGCCCCGCGCCGGCCGAGTTCCGGAATGGTCAACAGCGGCACCCCAATCCGCTGGACCAGCCGGAAGGTGGCGCGCTCGCCCATGATCTGCGTGGTCAGCTGTTTCTCACCTTGATCGAACGTGAGATAATCGGGCAGCGCATAGCCTGCCTCTCCCGGTTTTAGCTCCAGCGGCGAAAGCTGTGGCCTGTTTGCCGCCAGCCGGTTGTAATCCGAATTGGACATGACCGACAACTCCACATCCACCGATTTGCCGGACCACATATTGTCCGCCATGGTATTCTTGAGCCTCGCCGGGACGGAAAAGATCACCTGTCTTGTCTCGTAGGCCACCTCCGCCCCGTCCTCCTGCAGGATGGCTTTCACCTTCTCGGGGTGAATCACCTGATGGCTGCCTGCCCCTTTCTCAACAAAACTGAAAGTTTGGGGATACATCCCACGGTACTGCCGTTCAATATCCTGATACGTAATGTACACCGCGCCCGTGGCGGTCAAAACCACCGCGTTGATGATCGACACCAGAAACAGGACGCGCGCGTTGTCCCGCAACTTGAAGATCAGCTGGGAGATCGTGACGAGGCGCGGGCCCTGGTACGCAACATGGCGGTTTTTCCGCAACCACCGGAAAAAAGCCACGCTGGCCTGGGTGTAGAGAAAATAGGTGCCCACCGTGGTCAGGATGACAATCGGCAGCACCAGGACAAGGGCGCTCATCAGCGTCACCGTGTACGCCATCGCATACCCGGCTCCGATACAGACCGCCGCCACCAACACGAGCCAGACGGAAAAAGCGGGCAGTGGGCGCATCTTGCGGGATTCCTTGAGCAGATCCACCACTTCCTGCCGGCGGATGCGAAACAGCATCACCAGCGTGATCAACTGGTACAGCAGGAAATACCCTGCCGCTGTCAGCAACACTGCCTTTGGCACCAGCTGAAAGCGCAGCGGGGTTTCCACATCCAGCAGTTCCGTCATCCCCATCAAAAACAGCTTCAAAAACAATGTTCCCAGTGCCAAACCGGCGAGAATAGCCACCGTCGAAACCAGTGTGTTTTCGTAATAGACCAGTTTCTGCAGCTGCCTGCGGGTCATGCCGAACAATGTCAGGAGGCCGAATTCTTTTTTGCGCGAACGGATAAACGCCTCATTGGAATACAGGACAAAGAAAAACGAAAAAACCAGGATCACGACCTCGGCCGCCACCATCCCCTGCTGCACCAAAGCGCGGCCGCGGATGTTGCCGGAAACCACATCCGGATGGAAGATAAAGGAGGCATACAGGTAAAAAACCGTCACGGCAAACACGCTGCTGAGAAAATAAGTGAGGTACCGTTGCCAATGCCCCTGGACGTTTCTAAGGGCGAACTGGCGAAAGGTCATCGAAGTTCCCCCCTAGCAGGCTCAGGACATCCAGAATCTGCTGGAAAAAAGCCTGGCGGTTGGTTCCCCGGCGGATTTCCGAGAAAAACTGCCCATCCTTGATGAATACAATCCGCTGGCAGTAGCTGGCCGCAAACGGATCGTGCGTCACCAGCAGGATGGTGGCCCCCTGTTCCTCGTTGAGCTGTCGCAGCGACTCCATCACCGCGCGGGCCGATTTGGAATCCAGATTTCCGGTCGGTTCATCGGCCAGGATGATCGCCGGCTTGTGGATAATGGCACGGGCGCAGGCGGCCCGCTGCTGCTGGCCGCCCGACACTTCGTAGGTCCGCTTGTCAAGGATATCGGTGATGCCGAGCAATTCGGCCATCTCGTTTACCCGTTCCTCCATCTCGCGAAAACTTTTTCTCTCCAGCACGAGCGGCAGGAGGATGTTCTCGCGGATCGTCAACGTATCCAGCAGGTGAAAATCCTGGAACACAAACCCCAACCGGCGCCGCCGGAACAAGGCCAGTTCATGATCCTTCAGCATTTTGGGGTTGACCCCTTCAATCCAGATTTCCCCGGACGTGGGCGAGTCGATCGTGGCCAACAGGTTCAGCAACGTGGTCTTGCCGCTTCCGGAAGGCCCCATGACGCCGACAAATTCCCCTGAATCCACTTCCAGATCAAACTGCTGTAATGCTTGGTGGAATACTTTTCCTTTTTCGGAACGATACACTTTGGTCAGCTTGTGGGCCGTCAGCACCTTCAACGCAACTCATCCTTTCCACTGCACCATCATCTGTTCCTGCACATGATGATACTGGGAACGGCCGCTTGCTGCGATCGATTTAGCTTACAAATCAAGGGGGTTTTCTTACAAAATTGTCACCTGAGGGCCCTCTGATGCAAGGTTCTGGATGAAAAGCGCACCGTGAAGGTGGTTCCGCGCCCCACTTCTGACTCTACCGTGATATCATGTCCCAGCCGCTGGCACACCTGTTTGGCCAGGTACAGCCCCATCCCGGTGGATTGCCGGGTCCGCCGGCCGTTTTCTCCGGTGAAAAAAGGCTCAAAGATGCGTCCAAGGTCCTGTTCCGGGATTCCGATCCCCTCATCCGTCACCTGCACTTCCACCCCGTCCGGCATCTTCCGGACAGCAATCGTCACCGTTTTCCGGGCCATCTCGCCTTCCCTGTCCTCATCTCCCGCCATGCTGTCCTCATCATCCCCAATGTCTGCCAAGCTCAGTGCCCCGATCCCTTTCAGTGACCGATCTTCATCCACTTTAACAGCCAACCGCGAATACTTGATGGCATTGTGAATCAACTGCTGAAAGACAAAGCGGATCCATTTCGGATCTGTCTCCACGAACACTTCACCCTGCTCGGCAATCAGCCTGGGATAGAGGCGATAACGGATCCACAACGTCCGTTCCTCGTTGATCACACTGCGCAACAGACCCAGCAATTCCACCCGCCGGGGGAGCAAATCCCAGGAAAATTTCTCGAGGCGGGCCAGATGAAGCATCATCTCCAGCCCGTGGGCCAGACGTTCATATTCCTTTTCCACATTGTCAAACAATTCCCGGTACATCTCCTGCGAATGGGCGTTCTGCGACTGCTGTACCAGCAAATAGAGGACGGAGACCGGCGTTTTCATGGTATGCGCCCACTGGTTCATCAAATCCAGATGAAGCTGCTGCCTCTCCTGAAGGCGTGACAGTTCTGCCTTGTACAGCTGATAATGCCGCTCGAGCAGGTTTTGAAAGACGATCTGTTCACGCGTGATCGGCCGCCCCAGATGAACCGCGAGATCAAGAGCAGGTTGCCGGAAAGCCTCTTCCACCCGCTTCCGGAAGGGACGCTGCCGCAAGTAATCAACGGTGTAAAAAAGCAGGAGAAAAAAGGTGGAGAGCAAGAAGAGATAAAGCACGTTTCCTATCCCAAGCGTTCGCTCCTGCTGGCGCATCACCAGTTCCACAACCAACACGATCAGGAACAAATGGAAATAATACAACACGATAAAAGCGAGCCGATCCCAAAGGTAAGAACAAAACATCACGCTTCCTCCCGCCAAGTCACCCGGAGCCTGTACCCTTGCCCGCGCACCGTCTCAACGGCATCGGCGACCCCCAGTTCCGCCAGTTTCTTTCGCAAGCGGGTCACATTCACCGTCAATGTGTTGTCATCCACAAAATCCATCTCATCCCACAGCGCCTCCAAAAGCTCCTCACGCGTCACCACGCTTTCCGCCTGCCTGATCAGGCAGTCCAGCAAACGGCACTCTTTCGGTGTGAGGGGAACTTTTCGGTCCTTCCAGGAAACCTCCTGTCTGTCCCGGTGGATGTATAATCCCGCCAGTTCCTGGACATCTGATAACGGACGTGAGCCCGCATATTCCCCGTAAGCGCGCCGCAGCACCCCCTTGACCTTGGCAAGGAGCACTTCCAGATGAAAGGGCTTGGTGATGTAATCATCCCCGCCGCTTTCGATGGCCAGCACCTGGTTCATCTCATCCGATCTAGCCGAGAGATAGATAATCGGGACGTGGGAAACAGCACGAATCTGACGGCACCAGTAAAACCCGTCATAGTATGGAAGGTTGATATCCAGAAGCACGAGATCGGGCTTCACCGCGAGGAACTCCCGCCGAATGTCTCGGAAATCGATGGCACATAAAGTCCGATACCCATATCGCTGAAGGTGTTCTTGTAAAATGGCAGCGATGGAAACATCATCTTCCACAATCAAAATGGTATACATCATGATCCACCTTTGAGCAATGGCCTCCACGACTCACCCATCGCGCAACACTTGGAGCCTGATGAATATCGCTTCATCTAAACAATGATGATTTCGTCCAAACCATTCATCATCTCATCCAGACGAACATCACTTCGTCGTTCTTTCATCGATTTCAACGATTGATTTCATTCACTTGTGCCCACATACGTTTTTCAGTAGATCTCCCTCATGGACAGCGATACCCGCCCTCTTTTGAAATCCACTTGTATGACCCGCACCTTGACAATCTCGCCAACCGCCACCACATCCAACGGGTGACGGACAAAGTGATCGGCCAATTCCGAAATGTGAACCAACCCATCCTGTTCCAGGCCAATGTCGACAAAAACTCCGAAGTCCACCACGTTGCGCACCGTACCTTGTAAGATCATCCCAGGTTGCAGGTGCTCCATGCGCATCACGTCACTGCGAAACAGCGGCGGGGGCAATTCTTCTCTGGGGTCACGCCCCGGCTGCTTGAGCGCGGTCACGATGTCCCGCAAGGTGGGGACGCCAATTCCCAGTTCGGCCGCCTTGGCCGGCACGTCCAATTCCTCCAGCTTTTGACGGAGCATACGCCGTCCTTCTTTATCCCTCAACACCTCCGGGGAGAAGCCTAACTGCTCCAGCAACTTCACCGCCACTTGAGTTGACTCGGGATGAATGGGCGTATTGTCCAACGGCGTCTCGCCATCCGGAATGCGCAAAAAACCGGCCGCCTGTTCAAAGGTCTTGGGGCCCAGGCGGGGCACCTGAAGCAGTTGCTGGCGGCGAGTAAACTTTCCTTCCCGTTCCCGCCAAGCCACAATTTCCCGGGCGACTGCCTTGGATAAACCGGAGACGTATGATAACAGAGACACCGAGGCGGTATTCAGATCGACGCCCACCGAGTTGACAGCCGACTCGACGACGAAGGTCAACTGCTCTTCCAGGCGCTTTTGAGACACATCATGCTGATACTGTCCCACTCCAATCGATTTCGGATCGATCTTGACCAGTTCCGCCAGCGGATCCTGCAGACGGCGGGCGATGGAAATGGCGCTCCGTTCCGACACGTCCAGTTCAGGAAATTCTTCTGCCGCCAAAGGAGAAGCGGAATACACACTGGCCCCTGCCTCCGAGACCACCGTATACACGACCTGGCGTGAACATTCCGGAAGCAAGGAAGCCACAAACAATTCCGTTTCCCTGGAAGCCGTTCCATTGCCGACAGCAATCACATCCACGTGATGCTGATGGATCAGCGTTAAAAAGGTTTCTTTGGCCTCTTCCACCTGGTTGTGGGGCGGATTTGGATAGGCCACCGCAATATCCAACACTTTTCCTGTCTCATCGACGACGGCCAATTTGCAACCGGTGCGATAAGCCGGATCCACACCGAGCACCACCTTTCCCTGCACCGGTGGCTGAAGCAGGAGATGCCGGAGGTTTTCGCCAAAAATCCGAATCGCCTGTTCCTCCGCCTTTTCGCTGAGGAGGTTGCGAATCTCCCGTTCTACAGCGGGCGCAATCAACCGCTTGTAGGCGTCATGAATGGCGGTGACGAGATAGGCGCGGGCCTCGGTCGATCGGCTTGCAACAGCCATCCTCGACAGAGCTCTCCGTTCAAGGGACGGAAGCACCTCATCAAGAGGAACTTCGACCGACACCTTGAGCAGCCCCTCCCGCTCTCCCCGGTTGATGGCCAGGATTCGGTGAGGCGGGATTTTCTGCAATGACTCTTGATAATCATAGTAATCCGCATAAACCGAGTCCCTGTCCGGTTCTGCCGCCCGGCTGACCAACATACCCCGCTTCCACGTCCGCTCCCGAATCCACTTCCGATTCTCCGCGTCATCCGATACCATCTCGGCGATGATATCCAGCGCTCCTTTCAGCGCCTCATCCGGAGTACGCACCTCCTTCTCCACAGAGAGATACTGGGAAGCCGTGGCTAAAATATCTCCGGTCCCATCCTTGATCAGCCATTCGGCCAGAGGAGCAAGCCCCTTCTCCCGGGCCACAGAGGCTCTTGTTTGCCGCTTCGGTCGGTACGGCCGGTAGAGATCCTCCAGTTCCGTCACAGTGGTGGCCTGTTGAATCGCCGTGGCCAGTTCGGGCGTCAGCTTCCCCTGCTCATCAATGAGCCGGATGATCTCTTCCCGCCGCGTATGTAGATTCCGCAAACTTTGGTACCGTTCCTGGATTGACCGAATCTGCTGTTCGTCCAGTTCCCCCGTCATTTCTTTGCGATATCGGGCGATAAAGGGAATCGTATTTCCGCTATCCAGCAGTTGCATCGTTTTCTCAACCTGTGTTTTGCGCAAACCCATCTCCTTCGCGATGAGTGATGCATAATCAGGTACAGCCATCCTGTCCCTCCGTCTACACGCTTGTTTTCAGATCCATTTTATTGTAACACAAGCGCTGCGATAGCCCGACGCTGGCTGGAATCACAAAACGGCATCAAATCGACACCATCTTTGAGCCGCGAATAGACGAAACGACGAGCGCCATCCTTTACCGCGGATGGCGCAGAACCGTCAAGCGTACATGGAATGAGGCGCTGAAAGAGAGGTGAGCGCCACTTGTAACTACCTGTGACATACTCCCACCACCTACGCTAACGCTTAGAGGTGGGGCTTCTCGGGTAATCCCTTCTTGTGAAGGAAAGTTGACCGAGCGATCCCCGTGTGCCCCACGGTTCGAGGAGAAGTTAGGCAATACCTAACTGTTTCATTCCTTCCTTTTTGATATTGATGGCGGCGTTGGTATCTCGATCGGCCATACAACTTGGCCACTTTTAACCGCTGTTTGTGCCAACGATGAGACCCTTTCTTTTTACGTGATAGAATACGTTGAGCTTTTGCTAATTTTTTCAAGGCTTGCCGATAGAATTGAGGGTAATTGGCTCTCTTACCCTCACTATCGACATAAAGCGTGTTCATGGAAAAATCGAGCCCGACAACGTTTTTCACTGCTTTCGGTCGCGGTATTACTGTATAATTTCATTGATATATCAGCCTTTCGTTTATATAACGCTGACTATATCATACAACAAAAAAAAGA
>CAMTVR010000047.1:0-24134 GCA_947085265.1 uncultured Bacillus sp.
AAGGGCTGAGAGGTTTTTAAAAACCCACAAAAAGAACAAACAAGAAGAGAAACGAGTAAAGAAAACGCTTGCAAGATAGAGGTTGATAAAAAAAATTCTACTGTCAAAAAGAAAAGCACCCACAAAAACTTGACTCAGTCATCCTCACCCAGCCTGTTGGCTGGGTGCAACTATCAGGTGTATCATTGTTATTACAAGGCATTGATGGTTTCAATCCTCACCCAGACTGTTGGCTGGGTGCAACGCCATACCAACACGCCATCGATGCCGGTTACTTCGTTTCAATCCTCACCCAGCCTGTTGGCTGGGTGCAACCCCACTGAAGGTTATAACCTTCTAGCTCTCGTAGGTTTCAATCCTCACCCAGCCTGTTGGCTGGGTGCAACTTGCTTGGTTGGAAAATCAGCAAACAACTTTTCTGGTTTCAATCCTCACCCAGCCTGTTGGCTGGGTGCAACGCGACGAAGCGTGACCAGGCACGTATCGTGTTTAGTGTTTCAATCCTCACCCAGCCTGTTGGCTGGGAGCAACTCTCAATGAGCTGTGTTACAGCCTCTGCGTTGTCGATGTTTCAATCCTCACCCAGCCTGTTGGCTGGGTGCAACATATTGCGAATTGGAAGAAAAGGCTGTGGCCAACACGTTTCAATCCTCACCCAGCCTGTTGGCTGGGTGCAACTTTAATTCCTCAAGTTGTCTCCGCTGTTTTTCAAGTTTCAATCCTCACCCAGCCTGTTGGCTGGGTGCAACCCAAGCATGCAGACGGCTGAAACAGCAATATCAAAAGTTTCAATCCTCACCCAGCCTGTTGGCTGGGTGCAACCCGCTGAACTTTTCCAGCCCGCCCTCATCGAGCTTGCGTTGTTTCAATCCTCACCCAGCCTGTTGGCTGGGTGCAACGTCGTACCGGTACGTCAAAAGCAGCACACAATCCGTTTCAATCCTCACCCAGCCTGTTGGCTGGGTGCAACTTTAAATCGTTGGGGAAACCGGTATACGCCATGTTCGGGTTTCAATCCTCACCCAGCCTGTTGGCTGGGTGCAACGTCCAGGTATCCGCGGCCTGATGGACCATGGGGTGTTTCAATCCTCACCCAGCCTGTTGGCTGGGTGCAACGCAATGGGAAGTAATGAGAAGCAATGAGAAGTGATGGGTTTCAATCCTCACCCAGCCTGTTGGCTGGGTGCAACGCACCCCAAGTCGAATTTCTGAAAGGGCAACAGCTGTTTCAATCCTCACCCAGCCTGTTGGCTGGGTGCAACGCGTGATAAGCTTGCTGTTTTTGTAGATGCAGGTGTTTCAATCCTCACCCAGCCTGTTGGCTGGGTGCAACCACCCGACGAGCAGATGTCAGTTTCTCAAACTGTTGTTTCAATCCTCACCCAGCCTGTTGGCTGGGTGCAACCACGGGCTGACATGGTGCACCACATCAAACCAATTCGGGTTTCAATCCTCACCCAGCCTGTTGGCTGGGTGCAACCGTTATAGCCGTCCATTTTTCGATAGCCCAAGAAAGTTTCAATCCTCACCCAGCCTGTTGGCTGGGTGCAACAATACTTGGCTGATGCAATGGGTACAAGTGTCCGTGTTTCAATCCTCACCCAGCCTGTTGGCTGGGTGCAACGTTGATGAATATTGCGGTATCCCTAGGAGCAGAAGTTTCAATCCTCACCCAGCCTGTTGGCTGGGTGCAACGCACATGCCAATGGTCATAGTTTTCAGATAAATATTGGTTTCAATCCTCACCCAGCCTGTTGGCTGGGTGCAACGCGTATCAAGTCCGGCGGCGAGATTGCGGTCAAAGTTTCAATCCTCACCCAGCCTGTTGGCTGGGTGCAACGAGATAGGCACGAATTTTGGATTGTTCAATTGCTGGTTTCAATCCTCACCCAGCCTGTTGGCTGGGTGCAACATGTGATAGTGAGTCTGGCCAACCTCTTCCTGGTAATCAGGTTTCAATCCTCACCCAGCCTGTTGGCTGGGTGCAACTCCAGACGCTGGTCATTGTTGCCTATATCGATGGGGTTTCAATCCTCACCCAGCCTGTTGGCTGGGTGCAACAACTTGTGAGCCGCGAAGGATTCTTGGGGGCATTGCGTTTCAATCCTCACCCAGCCTGTTGGCTGGGTGCAACGGAATGTGATTGAGCCTGGAACGCCAATCATTGCTGAGTTTCAATCCTCACCCAGCCTGTTGGCTGGGTGCAACGTGGGAGACGATCAAGACATACATCAGACTTGCCTGGGTTTCAATCCTCACCCAGCCTGTTGGCTGGGTGCAACGTCGAATTGAGTAGACGAAAGGAGAGTAGTTTATGGTTTCAATCCTCACCCAGCCTGTTGGCTGGGTGCAACGATCGAAATTTTAACCGGTGCCACAACCGACGGTGTTTCAATCCTCACCCAGCCTGTTGGCTGGGTGCAACGTAAACATGGCAAGGGCTCACGACCTGATGTTGGTCGGGTTTCAATCCTCACCCAGCCTGTTGGCTGGGTGCAACTTGGCCATCTCAAGTTCCCCGGTGTAGCCGTTGTTGGTTTCAATCCTCACCCAGCCTGTTGGCTGGGTGCAACCGTTTGCGTCCAAACCCATTACCGGGTCTGGGTTTTATGAGTCAAAAACGCGAACCTCCATTTTCTACTCATAATATCGTTAACATTTAAACACACATGACCTTTACACACCGCTTGATTACTGATACTCTGTGCCATTGCGAATCCCCCCTGTTTTTCTCAGCGCTCCATGTTCGCGTAACAGGATTACATCTCATCTCCATCCCCCCTCCCCTATCCCATTACGATTACAAAATCATCGGGTCATCATAGTCAATGTAGTGATCTCTTCCATAAACACGCACAACTCTGTCCCGGTCCCCATACAGCAGATATATCCGCAAACTATCTCTCTCTTTATCAATGACGCGCGACAATTGATGCTCCATTTCTTCAAGTTGCTGTTGTGTCACGCGACATTCAAACACAGATTTTTGAACCCTTTGTCCAAAGTTTTGACAGATGGTTGCCACTTTCCTAAGTCTTTTCTGGCCACTTTTTTCCTGGGTTTCAACATCATAAGTAACCAGAATATCCAAGCTACTCACCTCATGATAAATGGTACATAATCCACAACATCTCCTCGCAAATACCTCGCAAGCAAACGAGCATGGACATGCGGAAGAAGCCCCAATGGTACCCTCTGATTGACGATCGGATGTTGGATTTCCTCTTGTTTTCGCTTTTGATATGCCGCTAAAAATGTCCGGCGTCCTTTTTCATTTAAAAGGACAGCACCACCGGGCCGCATGTCGAAATCACTTTTAGACAATTGCTTTCGGTTGATCAAGGTAAGGACAAATCGATCTGCCAGATATGCCCGAAATTCTTCAATCAAATCCAATGCCAGAGCCGGCCTGCCCGGACGAAGCGTATGCAGATAGCCAATCTGGGGGTCCAATCCCACCCCTTCCAAGGCTGAAATACAATCCTGGGTTAACATGCTATACGCAAATGATAAACAGGCATTGAGTGGATCGCGGGGTGGCCGCCTGGAGCGGAGTTCGAAAGCGAAAAAATCATCATCCGTCCTTAGCAATGAGGTAAATGCTTCAAAATATACCGAAGAAGCGTACCCTTCCAGCCCACGTAATTCGTTCATTGTAGCCTGTTTACCCACATCGCGTATACTTTGGTCCAACTGCTTGACTGCCTTCTCTAACAAAGGACGGCAATCCGGATAATCCCGGATCGCCCGTTGCAATACCGCCCGGCTGTTTCGGAGTTTGCCAGTCACAAAACGCGACGCGAGTTTCAACACCTGCTTCTCGTCTGTCAAAACCTGGTGCTGCGCTCGTCTTAATAAGACGTTCCCACTGGTTCTCCCAACAGCACGCGCCAAAAACCGACCGTAAGCATCATACCAGATTACTGCAATGCCAAGATTTATACATTTCCCCAGCAAATACGGACTGATTAAAACATTACCGAATAAGACTATCGTACCGATATGGTGTAGAGGCACTTGCAATGCTTTTTCTCCTTCTTGTTCGACAACTACAGTTTCATGATCCAGACGCAAGTATGAACCTTGCGTCTGGACATACAAAGTGTTGAGTAGCGTTTTGATCATCATTCATCCTCACTCAACCATGCGGAAATATTCAGCGAAGCCGATACTTGCGGCATACACGCATCTTGCAGTGAACAATCACGGCACCTGGCATCATTAACAGGTGGTGGCAGATGCAGCTTTTGCAAAATCTCCCGCACATGGCTAACTGTCTCCTCCACCAGGTTTCGAAGGGGTGACGTCATTTCCACTTCCAGTCGCCGCCTTGACTGGTAATAGTACAGAGCTCCTTTTGGGACGGGCACTCCAAACATTTCCTCCAGACAAAGCGCTTGGGCACAAAGTTGCACCTTATCCGCTTGTTTGGATTTTCGTTTCCCAACTTTGTATTCAACCGGATAGGGCGTTCCATCCGGAAAAAATTCGACACAGTCAGCCCGACCGATGATCCCTAACCGTTCGGACCAAATCGGCAAAGCGCGCTCAACCCGCCTGTCGGGCAGTTGCTCATCGTTTGGCGTATCTACCCGCTCATGTACCCGGTTGCCCCGCAATGTAAAAACGTTTTCTTTAAATGTTTGTTCCAGGTGGATCAAAGCACACTGCCGCGGACAATACACATAATGTTGCAAAGCAGAAAGCATGATCCATCCATCATCTGCCCAATCCATTCCCTTCTCTCCTTCTGCTTTCCCCTACACCAGCCGGGTCACTGTAATGCCAGGGAATCCTTCCAACGGGACATCAGTCTCCTTATTGGACAAAGGTCCCTTGATCACGTAATCCTCGAAAGAACGCGGCACTTGCACTCCTTCACGACGTTCTGCCTTTACCAGTTCAAATAATTGGTGAGCCGGGGCAACCCCCTTTCCGTTTTCATGCGTAAAGATAAACAACCCGCGCACATTCATCTCTCCGCGCGCCGCCGAACGGTCAAAATCAAACAGGTTTATCAGGGCATCCCACAAGTCAGCCAAGTCATCCGATGTGACGCCAGTTTTCTCCGCCAGAAATGGATTGAAAAAGCCATGGGCGCGGTACAACCCGTATGGAATCAAAGGTTTTCGCCCCATCTCTGTTTGCTTTTTGCGGCGATCCGACTCTTTCGTAATGGCGACCCGGGTAATCGTCAAATCCCAAGGGAAAACCGGGTCGATGGAACGGGAGAACGTCAATTGTACAGGTCCCCTGACTTGCCCCGCGTTAACACCTGTTGACAACACTGCCCCGAACATCCGGATATCAAAATATTTTTGACACATTACGTTTTGCGCATTTTGGCGCGTTTGCTTATTAATTTTCATGTTTTTGGCCGCTTGTTCTAAACGTTTCGCAATATTTTTCAATGGTTTTTCTAGTTCAGACTTAAGACCCTCCTCTTCCAATCCTTCTAGCAACTTATCTTGTATATCTTTTTTACTGACATCTTCAGCCGCATAAATCAATCTATCCTTTTCTAATATAACTCCAGCTTCTTCTAAGCGAGATAACCAATTTATTAGCGTTGAGTTCTCTTGCTCATCCTCAGTAAGCGATATCTCCGCCAATTTAACACCGATTTCTTGAAAAGCCTCAAAAATAAGTGAATTTAGTGCGGTTTGACTTTGGATAAAGATATCCCTCTTAAGAACATTGGCCACATAGTCACGTATTTTCCGCTTGATCGCCACATCAGTAACAACGCCATGCATTGTTTCGGGATCTACGCGCGGCAGGTTCCCCGCGTCCGGATCGCCATTCGGGTTTCCATCCTTGACATCAAAAAACAAGACAAATTCATGCCTTTTTTTCGGATCCAGATAATGATTCGTCATTGAAAATTCCTCCATTCTTTGTTAAGTTTATTTTTTCGACGGCTAGTAAACTCTGCTCGTTGATGATAAAAACCGAGACCAAATTCCGCCTGTTGCTTCAGGCTAAGTGTGGAAGGAAAACCTCCCGCTTCATCCAGTTGTTTGATCACATCTTCCAGCAACTGCGCCATTTCAGGTGATACTTTTGGCAAATGCGCTGTCGTCGTCAGCCGCAAGAGGGGGCCAAAAGTGGAAGCTGGAGCGGTCGACGCTGCCCCATAAAAACGTTGAACAATGGTGGAGCCAACTTTAAATCCAGAAGCCCGTTGTTGGATTTCCTCCAGGACCGCCAGCAGACGGCCGCAAAGGTAGGACGGTTTTAAATACCCAGGGTTAAGAGATTCCATTGTTTTTGCTTCCTCCTTTCCATATGTGAGGGCCAGTTTGAGAACACTCGCCAGAGAATGACATCTCCAGTATTCTTTAGGATCTGTCAGAACATTAGATAAACGAAATCTTTGTAAAGCAGAAATTAACAAATGAGGATGAGGTTTATAACCCATATAAATGGTTCGCAATAATCCTTTCACCAAATTTGCATCTTTGTTTTCAATCGCTTGTAATAACAGAGGTAATGGTTGGACATCTCTTTCCTTCTCCCAAGGATTAACAATTCTAATTGCATCAAAGTATTGTTTCAAATTTTTAAGGATGCTCAAAACCGATGTGTGAATCCATTCCCTAATAACCAAGCGAGTTTTATTAGCTGATAATACTGCCATATAAAATAAGGCACTATCAATTCGTAATGCTTCTTCAAATCCTGTCCAAGGAGCTCTCAACAACTCTTGTAATTGTTTAAATTCAGGTGGTGGTACTCTACGACTCTCTCCTTTAACCTTTAAAAGGTCCTTGATAGGTGATGATAACAAGGAAACCAATTGTTCCTTTATCTCATCAGGTTTTTCCTTATAATCCCAACTTTCTTTGATATCTTTTACCCAATAAACAGCCATTTGGGAACCAAGGGGATCCAATTTTTTCCCTGCGGTTTCTTTTTTAAAAATTAATGTGTGATTCAAGGGGTTTTTAAGCAGGTAATTCAGGGTATCTACCGTTAGAGTAGAGCAAGTAATACAAATCGGGACATTTTTTGTTTGTTTTTTATAAAACGATGCGTATGCACTTTTATTAAACGATGTTAATTTTGGACTTTCTCCAAATAAATTAATACCTCTGGTTGTTATCCTGACATAAGGTTTTTTCAAGGAGCAAATAGCACAATTTGCCTCATCATCAGATAACAGATCCTCAGCAAGATGTTCTTGCCAGAATTGTTGTATCTCTTGTCTTTCAAATGGCAGTATTTGCGCGTCAACTTGAAATGTGACAGTTTCTTCTGGTGAGATTTTCATTAAATTTTGCCTGATATCGTCTGACAAAGGTTTCTTATAAAAATCCAGGATCTTCACCAGTTCTTCCATACCGGTTTTTTCGTAAGCTTTCTGAAGAAGCCTAATAAAACTTTTTTGTCTTCTTATAGATTCATCTGCTTTATCTTTGTTATCCTGTATCCCCAATACATAACTTGCCTTATCCAATAAAAGGTATGGAAGTATATTAGATGAGCGTGTACAGTCTGGTGAAAAAACTTCTCGAAATTCCCCTTTTTTGAACGGCCCTTTTAGATAAGGCTTGTCCCCGCTCAAATCAATCACCCAGGTAACTGACTTCGGTTTATAGGAAGCAGGGGGCAACTTTTTATCCTTCTGAAGTTTTGTCGCCAATTCAATCAAATCATGAAGCATATTCACCCTCCAATCTGTACAACTCCATATATTTTTCATGCGGCACATTCAGCCAGCCATCTTCGACCCGCGCCTCGAAAAACAGCGGTTGTGCAAACCCAGAGACCACTCGGGTTCCACATCCGTCATGCCGTAGGAATTCCATCTCCTTCCGCGATTCATCCTCGATAAACGCAATATCAAACAGCATAGTGCCGATATCCATGTCAATCAGTTGAACCGCATCATGCTCCTTAACCGGTGAAAAACAGGCGGCAAATTCCCGTGTTCCCAAATATGGCGTATGATGGTACTGACCCCGTTCAATCCGCCGATTGAACTGATCCCGGTACTTAAATATCGGATCAACGGCCCTTGGTCTCAACACGATGTCCGCGGCGATGAGATAAGCCACATCCTTGAGAATCAGGCTTGTCCTTTGTACTCGTTTATTTTCGATCAATATCGGGCCTCTGCTTTGCTTGTCCTCTATCTCATTGCGCATTATGGCATGCTGTTTGCCAAGTTGTAGCACACCGATTTTACGGATTTCATATCGAAACTCGGGCTTCCAAAAGATAGCTTCCAGCACTCCTCTTGCTGCGCTGGGCGTGATCAGCGGATAACTGATCCGCTCCACCTTAAACTCGGGCCGGGTAAAACAGGCATACTCTCCCCAAACCTTCACTTGCACACGTGCGCGTTGTTGCATCTTTCCCCTCCATTCCCCTGCATAACTCACACATTTGTTTATCCCATCAAATCGTATGGATCATAGAATTCTTCTGTCATCCCCACCAACACGTCATATCCCCCCAGCCACTGATACAAATTCCCAGACACCCATCGCAACCATCCCTCCTGTTCCTTTTTCTGCACTTCCCACTGGTACAATTGGATGATATATGGCTGCAGGCGGCGTAGGTTCTTTCGCGAAGGCTCCTCTTCCCAAGAACGCAGGTAAAGCATGCTGTCTTCATACGGAACCACCACCGGAACCGTATCTTGATCAATCAACCGGTACTTCTCTGCTACACGGGGATAATCCAGCGCCTCCCGGTCAGACTGTATCTTCCTCTGATCCAGATCGACCGAAGCAAACAGCTGTTGAAAATAATCTCGAAAAAGATCAGGTCGGTGCAAATCCTCCGCTTGCATACGCGCAAGCATGGCACGGGCCACTTCCATTGCCACTCGGTATGGCCCACGCGGGCTTCCGCCCTCCTGCGTTTCAAAAATGATCACACGGCCACGGTTCAATCTGCCCTCCCGGTTGCAGCGTCCAGCCGCCTGAACAATGCGATCCAGCGGGCCGTTTTGCCGCATGACAAGCGGAAAATCCAGATCCACGCCGGCTTCCACCACTTGTGTGCTGATCAGCCGGACCGGACGGTTTTCGGCCAGGCGCGAACGCACCTCGGCAAGAATCTTTCGCCGATGGGAACCGCACAGAAGGGTGGAAAGATGCCATACATCTCCATCTTCCCTGAGCAGTTGGACGCATTCCTGCGCTTCTTTCCGCGTGTTAAAGACAACTAAAACCTGACGCTGCTCGCGAATAAAGTCCACCAGTTCCCCCAATGGAACAGGTTCTTTCCATACCTCATAATCGACCCGCCGCAGTTGTCTAAAGTGATCGTCCACCAGCGCTGGGGAAAGAATCTCTTCCACCGCCAAACCGGAGAATGCTTCAAGGAAACGGCTTTCTTCAAAAACAGGTTGTGTGGCGGTCGACAAAACCACCGTGGAGCTGCAGTGCTTCACCAACATCGCAAGCGCATCCAGCGTCGGTCTTAACAGTTCAGGGGGCAGTGTTTGGACTTCATCCAACAAGATGACACTCCGGGATAAATTGTGCAATTTGCGCACTTTGCCGGGCCGATTGCTGAACAGGCTGTCAAATAATTGCGCCGTTGTGGTAACGATAAGCGGCGCATCCCAGTTTTCTGCCGCAAGACGCTGTCTGATCACATGTTCGTTTTGCTCCTCGTCATCTTCCACATCCACCTGGCTGTGATGCTCCAACACCGCGTCTTTACCGAAAATCTCACGATACACACCTGCCGTCTGTTCAATAATGCTTGTGTACGGGATAGCCACGATCACGCGTTCCAACTGGTGCTCTGTCGCATGCTTGAGCGCAAAGGCCAGGCCGCTTCGCGTTTTTCCTCCACCGGTTGGCACCGTCAATCTGAACACGCCTTGTGGCTTTGCTGCCGCTTCGACGCACGCCTCATAGACCTGCTTTCGAACCCGGTTGACGAGCGTATTGTCCGCTTTGTTGATTAACTGTTGCTGGTCAGCCGCAAGGCGGTTCCATAAATCTTCCACAGAGATTTTTGGCCGTCTTGTCAGAGTAAGTGTGGGCTTGAAATGTTGTTCCGTATCCAAATAATCCGCATCGACAAGCGCTGAAAACACCATCCGGATCCACAGCTCTCGTTCCGTTTCAGCCAACGACGGCAGCTCCCATTCCATCTGCATACGTGAAAATACAAATTCGCGCAAATAAGGCTCGGCATGTTGTACTACTTCAAAAAAATGTGACTGCTGTTTCTCGATGCGCTCGTCCAACGTGAGAGAAAAGTTGGCTGCTGAGTGCAAGCCAGCATGGTGACCGGCAACAGGAATCGCGAACGGTTTCCATAGCTCAGGATGACCCAGCTTTTTCCAATAAATTTGATAAGCTAAAGCGGCTCCCCAGATGGCATGTGGGACACTCTTTCCATGCTCTCCCTTGGCTTGCTTCTTCAAGTATTCTTGAAAATGAGGATGAAACTTGCCAAGGTCGTGCAAAAGCCCACACACGTAAGCAACATCTCCGCCTTGAAAGGGGGTTGCAAAATCTCTCGCCAATCTGGCGACGTTCAGCAAATGTTCGTTAAGATCATGCCACTGTCCCCCTTCTTCCGCAGGCGTATGGGCATAATAGGTCCCCATCGATTGTTCTCACTCCATTTCAATGAATCATCCTTAATATATATTACAACAAAGATTATGACACCTTTTTGACAGCAAACAAACATTCTCATCAAAACAATGCCATTTTCCTTTATTATGAATGATTTGACATAAATCTACAAAGCATGTGAAAAAATCTTCACTATATATTTCAAAATACCCCAGATCTCGCTAACACTGCCTGACAAAATTCTCTATTGTTTGGCCAACGCGAAATATGCTATGATAAACTTGTTATACTTGAAAGCGCATACAATCTCAGTGTGACAAGGAGGAAAAGCGCGTGGCACTCTACAATACCCTGGGCACCATGTTCGAACAAACCGTGATCCGGTATCCTGACAAAGAAGCCCTTTACGATGTGCGGAAAAACATCCGCTGGACCTATGCGGAATGGAACCGGCAGGTGAACAAGCTGGCCAATGCTCTCCGTGAAGCCGGCGTGCAAAAGGGCGACCGCGTCTCCACCTACCTGTACAATACGCATGAACTGATCACCTGCCTCTTTGCCTGCGCCAAAATTGGGGCCATTATCAACCCGATCAATTTCCGCCTCATGTCAGAAGAGGTGGCCTTCATCCTTTCGGACGCTGAGCCGAAGGTCGTCCTCTTTGAACAGGCGCTGGCGGAACAGGTGGAAAAAATTCACGACCGCTTCCCGTCTATCCAGTTCTGGTATGTGGACGAGGAGCCGCCTTCGTATGCATACAGCTATGCGCAGAAAGTGGCCGAGGCTAGTGATGCCTTCCCCAGCGTGGAAGTGTCGGAAAACGAACTGTACAGCATCATGTACACTTCCGGGACAACCGGACGGCCCAAGGGAGTCATGCACCGCCATCGAGATATGATAGAACAAAGCGTGATCTGCCTGAGCGCCCTGAAACTGGCACCGAACAGCCGGGGGCTGGCGGTTGGACCGCTGTTTCATGCCGCCGAACTGCACTGCGTCTTTCTGCCCAGGGTTCATATCGGTGCCAGCAGCGTGATCCTGCACCACTTTGAACCCAAAAAGATCTTGCAATTGGTACAGGATGAACGAATCGACCATTTCTTCGCCGCGCCGACCATGTGGAACATGCTGTTGCAAGAAGACCTGTCACAATACGATCTGAGTCCATTGCGCAAAGGGTTGTACGGCGCAGCGCCGATGGCTCCCGCCCTGGTCCGGGCTTGCAAGGAGAAGTTGGGCATCGATCTGATCCAGGCATACGGAATGACCGAAATGGGACCGGCCGTCACCTTCCTGCTGGAGGATGAGCAACTGACAAAAGCCGGCTCCGCCGGAAAGGTCTGCATCAACCATGAACTGCGGGTCGTCCGCCCGCGCGAAGGCCAGCCCTCCGAACCGGATGATATCTGCCAGCCGGGAGAAGTCGGCGAGATCATCGTTCGCGGCTCCTGCATGATGGTCGGCTACTACAAGCGGGAAGAGGCCACCGCGGAAGCCCTGTACAAAGGTTGGTACCACTCCGGGGATCTGGGATACCTCGATGAAGATGGCTACCTCTATGTGGCCGACCGGCTGAAAGACATGGTGATCAGCGGCGGCGAAAACATCTATCCGCGGGAGGTGGAGGATGTCCTCTATGAACACCCGGGCGTCCTGGATGTGGCTGTCATCGGCGTACCCGATGAAATGTGGGGAGAGCGCGTCGTGGCCTATATCGTCAAAAAGGATCCGAACTTGACCGCCGAGGATCTGGAATCCTTCTGCAAGAACAGCGACAAACTGGCGGACTACAAGCGGCCCCGCCAGTACCACTTTGTCGATGCGCTGCCCCGCAACGCCAGCGGCAAAATCCTCAAATACGTCTTGCGTGAACAGGCCCAAACAACTGAAGCATAGTAAGGTGTTTCACAGAGATTATGTCAGTTAGCAGGCAACCTGTAGGCCTAAGACTTCCATGTTTTGACATATATTTATGGTTAAAGGGGCACACCTCATCATACGAGTAACGGGTGTGTCCCCCTTTCTTCCGAAATTCTCGTATCCAGACAACGATACTGGTTCCTTGGATCAGGGTAACATAAACGTAATCCTCTTATCGAAGCAGTATTGAAAAAACATCGACACAAATCGATCGAGGTGAATTGGTATCCATGCACATCATCGTCGCGCCTGACTCCTACAAAGGTTCGCTCAGCGCTATCGAAGTCGGCGAAATCATCCGTTCCGCCTTTCTCGCCGAAGTCCCGGATGCCATAGTGGAAGTCATCCCGATGGCGGACGGCGGCGAAGGCACAGTGGACGCCTTGCTGGCCAGTACCGGCGGGAACCGCATTCCCCTAACCGCCACCGGCCCGCTGGGCACACCCATCGCCACTTCCTACGGTGTATTCTCGGACATCCGGCAAAGCGGCACGCCAACCACCGATACGACAGCCCATGGCGCCGCATCCGGCGCTGCGGCGACCGCGATCATCGAAACAGCGGCGGTCGCCGGGCTGACACTGGTGGCGCCAGATAAGCGCAATCCCTTTCACCTGACCACCTACGGGCTGGGAGAATGCATTCGCCACGCGCTGGATCAGGGCATCCGCCGTCTCATCATCGGACTCGGCGGCAGCGCGACGAACGACGGCGGGCTTGGCATGTTACAGGCTTTGGGAGCTACCTTTCTCGACGCGGCTGGCAAACAGGTGACAACCCTTAAGCAAATGCCGTCCCAGACATTCTCCGTCCCCGACGCCCTCACCCGCATCGCCCGTGTAAATTACAACACCCTTGATCCGCGCCTCCAGGAAACGGAAATCCTCATCGCCAGCGATGTCAAAAGCCCGCTCTGCGGACCGCAAGGAGCCTCTTTCGTCTTCGGTCCGCAAAAAGGGGCCACGCCGGAACAGGTGCAGCTCCTGGATCAGGCGCTGGCTTCCTTCGCAAAGAAGGTGGAATCTCACCTTGGCCGTTCCTTTCAGCACCATCCGGGAGCCGGTGCGGCGGGCGGTCTCGGCTTTGCCCTCATGAGCATCGGGGGAAAGATGCGCTCCGGCGCCGAACTGATCGCACAAGCCTCCGGTCTTCCGGAAAAGCTGCACCAAGCCGACTGGCTGATCACCGGTGAGGGAAAGACGGACCATCAGACTTTGCTGGGGAAATTGCCCCTCACCCTATCCAACCTGGCCCGTCCGCACGGCGTAAGAACCATCCTTATATCCGGCAGTCTCGACAGCGATGCGCATACACTGGAAACTTTAAACCGGCACTTCGATGCCCTTTTTGCCATCCCGAACCGGCCGATGACGCTGGAAGAGGCCATTCGCGAATCCCGGGTCCTGCTTGCCCACACGGCGCGCAACATCGCACGCCTCATCCGAGTTAACAGGTAAAGCTACACGAGCAAAAAGATGCACGGACAAAAAAGGCCCGAAAACATAAAATCATCATCTTGAATCGCCACGTCACCAAAATCGTCAGGCCCCCACTTTGTTCAAATTCAGAATCACGGTGCCAATCAGGATCAGCGCAATCCCGATCACGCTGTATAAGTTCAGCGCCTCGCGCCAAACGAAAAGGCCGATCAACGCCACCCCCACTGTCCCCAACCCCGACCAGATCGCATATGCGATGCCGAGCGGGATGTGTTTTAAACTGAGTGACAACAAATAAAACGCGGCTCCATAGCCAATCACCACCCACAAACTGGGCCACCAGCGGGTAAACCCCTGGGATGCTTTCAGTGAAGAGGTCGCAATCACTTCACTGATGATCGCAAACAGCAAATACAAGAACGGTTTCATGACGACCTGATCCCTCCCATACCTCGGTTGTACAGCATCCATTTTCCTGTCCTAACAAATATTCCAGTCTTAAACAGCGCTGTCTGAACTATACTGCCTGGAGGGGAGCGCCGTCAACGTTCCTTCGAGTCCAAAAACAAAAAGGGCGGGCACAGCAGGGCCGGAACGGCGATCAGCTGAAACGAAGCCGATGATCAGTCTAAGAAGCCGAGATGTTTTTTCGCTGCCTCCGACATCATCCCGGGCGACCATGGCGGATCCCAGACGACGTCAACCTTGACGGATCGTATTCCCGGATGAAGCCGCAGCAACCGTTCAACCCCGCCGGCGATGGTGTCGTGCATCGGGCAACCCGGCGTCGTCAGCGTCATGCGCACATAGACATCCCTATCCTCAAGGCGAATCTCGTATACCAGCCCAAGATCCACAATGTTGACGCCCAGTTCAGGGTCGTATACCTGTCTCAGCAACTCCCGAATCTCCGTCTCGCGAATGTTTGCCGCTTCCATTCATAGCACCTCCTGTGTATTTCCCAGGTGATCAACGGGTAAACACCCACCCCATCAAGCCCACATAACACAGCGAGAATAGCGAAAGCGCCGCGCCGCTCCATTGCGTCCATGCCATGTTGCCCAATCGCAGGCTGCAAACAGGAGGATGCCGAGCCAGGCCAGCGTGGCGAAAACGGCAATCCACTGTACCTGGGCGAAGGTAAACCCGGCAAGCAAACCGGCTGTGCCTGCGGTGAACAGCAGGTAGTGGACATCCCCCAACCTCTCGCTAAACACCTCCCTTTGGAGGATTACGCGGAGAAGTTGATACATCGCGCCCATCGCGATCATCGTCGCCCCACCGAGAATGAGCAGATGAACGTGAAACCAGCCGCCGGGGCTGCGCGGCGGCTGGGCGATCCAGCCGGCCGCCTGCAGCAGCGTCGTGAGAGAGAACAAAGCGAAACAGGCCAGCCCCGTGAAGATAAAAAGAAAAGGAAGGCGAAACACCAGGCAGGCCTCCCTTACATTTTTTGGATTGTCACACGCGCAGAGCCGTCTGGCTGCTCCTCGACCGTATACGGATACCCGAGCGCCTTCAGCTCTTCGAGCAAAAACACGGGAACCCGGTCGTTGTGGATGACGACTCGGTCACCTTTCCGGCATCTTTCCAAGGCGTTGAGGGTGCGAATCATCGGTTGCGGTGGTTCAAGCCCCCGGTTGTCCAATTCAATCGTCTGCGGCGAATCGCCACCCTCCTTCATTGGGACAGCAGGTTCCTCGTCCCGGAGAGCGTCTTCCTCCCCTGCCCCATCCGCCAATTCACCTTTGCGGTGCTTGGGGAAAAACGTCACCTTCCAATGATCTTTCGCCAATTTCTTGGCCTTGTAAGCAAAACCTTTCGTTTTCATCAACCCAAGCAGCGGAACGGGCTTGAACGTGGCATGCAAAACGAACGTATCATCCGGGCCGAGCGACTTCACGGTATCCATAATCAGTTGAAAGGGCTCCAGTTTTTTTCGCAAATAGGGACGGACGTCCAATTCCACGGTTTGGGGAGTGGTTGCCATCCTCATCATCTCCTCCCAAGACACTTGCTCTATCCCATCTACATCTCATGATACATGTTCCGCTTCTCTGCCGCCGTGATCTGCCTCACAATTCTTTGCTTTCTACCACAGTACAGGTTTGGCAATCATGAACCACATCGAAATGAGCAGGATGATCAGGTAGCCATAGAGGGATCTGCGCAATTTTTTCACGCCTGCATCTCTGTTTATCTCGCCTTTCTCCAAAGCTTCGATGACGGGAGAAAAGGCCCTCGCCAAGAAAAACAGGCCAGAGAAGAGTATGACCACAGGAATCAGGATCCAAGAGGTCAAAAGCGGGAAACCTCCCAGCCACCACAACAGCACGCCTGTGATGACCAGTACGTGACCCGCATGTTTGGAAACCCACACCACAAAACGCAAGACGGAGAAATGTTCCGGGATATGGCCGGTTTCTGCCTTTTTCAGCCGGCGCATCAGGAAAAAGAAAACCGCATAAGGGCCAATGGCGAAAATCGCGCCAACCACGTGCAGATAGTTGAGGAATGCATAGGCAAAAGGTTTCATCGCGGCCACAATTCCTTTCTGGCAATCATTTGCTGACCATCGGCTGACAATAAACCGCGATGGGAACCGATCACCGGCGGTACATGACAGACATCGCGGACACATAAAAGACCCACGCGACCGTCCCCAGCACGGCGCCCGTCAGCGTCAGCGCTCCCCGTCCGAAACACGCGCCCAACGCCAACATCACGGCGCCCGCGGCAAACCCCAGCAAAGCCGCCACAGTGGGCTTTTGGGGCATCATCTCCGACAGGGCGGGACGCCTTCCGGACGTCTTCCCCGCCGGATTTCCATGACCATAGCGACCCATCCAGCGCAAAAACGGCATGATTTTGGCCATATACGCGGCGATCATCCATTGCAGATAGCCGAAGATGAGCAACAACATGACAGACATCGTCCGGCTGTTTTCAAAGCCACCGGAAGCCAGCGTCCATCCCTTTTCAAATCGGCTGGAAACAACAGCCCAGAGCACCAACACCCCTATGCCTCCGTACAGTCCCCCGAGGATCCATTTCAGGACCCACTCCACCTCTTGGCGCCGCCTCTCCCGGAAATGGCGATAGATGCCGATAAGCACCTGCAGATAGCCGCCCAAATAGAGAAGCCACCCTCCGGCCAAGATCCCCATCGCCACAGGCGTCATCGTCCCGCCGCCCCGCAAGGCCATTCCTGCTGCTACTGCCAGCATCCCCACAAACAACAAGCGCCCGGGACCGCCGCGGCGCAAGCGCGGATAGCGAGATGAGACGAAAAAGCTCATCAACCGGGGGCTGAGCCAGACGACCAAGGTGGTGAACCAACCGGTGACGCCGGCCACCATGTGCAGCGGCAACGTCACCTGGCCTGCCGGCGGCCGCCCGAGAGCCATGCCAATCCCCATGATCACGGTGGCGAGAAGAAAAAGAAATGCCGTCATGATTCCCAACGCCTCGGTCCGCTTTTTCAACGTCCGGGCCGTCTGGACAAGATTCCAAAAAAGAAGACTGTACGCCACGAGGACGAGCATTCCCCCAGCCGCCACGATGTCCCACCGCTTGGCAAAAAACCCCACCGGAAAGGCCAAGGAGCCGGGCACCATCAAGACGTATTGCAGGTAGCCGAGGCGGATGGAGTGCAGCCGTCCTTGAAAGGCGACCGGGACGATTTGCAGCATCGCTCCTTGCACCACCGTCAAGGAGTACCCGATGACAAAAAGGTGGACAGCCGACAAGAGAAAGGGATCAAGCCACCGACCTTGGGCGAGTGCATCTGCCGCTTGGACCAGACTGAACCAGGCCGGGCCGAGAAACGCCAATCCCGTCAGCATAAAGACCCGGGTAATCCGAAAACGCGGCCCCAGCGTGCCGGCGGCGCCGGCGGCACCCGGAAACTTGACGCCGAACAATCTTTTCCTGCCTCCCATGCGGTATTTTTTCCCATATCCTTATTATCTTTAGCATATCGGAAGATGAAACTTTGTTTTGTGACGCGGATCACAAAATGGCAAACAAAAAACCGGATCACGGCAGATCCGGTCGTCATCTATCCACATGATGTGATGGCAATCACAGCTGGCATTCATGTCACCGAACAAAAAATCCCGAAAATCTATTTCGCCTCGCGGCCAAATTCCCGATCCTGCAACACGCGCCAGAGAATCTTTCCGCTTCCGCTCTTCGGCAGCTCCTGGATAAACTCCACGATACGCGGATATTTGTATGCCGCCATCTGCTCTTTGCTCCACTGCATGATTTCCTCTTCCGTCACCTTCCCCTTGTAATCCTGTCGCAACACCACATAGGCCTTGACATTTTCCCCACGCCGCTCATCCGGCGTGGCCACCACACAGGCCTCTTCCACCGCAGGGTGTTTGTACAGAATACTCTCCACTTCAGTCGGCCATACCTTGAACCCGGAAGCGTTGATCATCCGCTTGGCCCGGTCGACGATGAAGAAATACCCTTCCTCATCGTAACGGCCGATATCCCCCGTCCTCAAGAATTGCTTCCCATCAATCGTGACAAAGGCTTTCTCCGTCTCCTCCGGCTTGTTCCAGTACCCTTTCATCACCTGCGGCCCACAAACCACGATCTCCCCTTCCTCACCGGGACCCAGTTCCCGGTCGGTTCCCAGCTCCAGCACCTTGCAGTCGGTGTCGGGGGCCGGAATGCCCAGGCACTGCAGCTTGGGCCGATCCGGCGGATTAAAATGCGTTTGCGAGATGGTTTCCGTCATCCCGTACCCTTCCACATACCGCAGCCCCACCTTCTGAAACAGGCGCTCTCCCACGGCTTCAGGAAGCGGCGCGCCACCGCCGCTGACCGACTTGAGGGAACTCAAATCATACTGGTCCAGCTTCGGATTGGCCAGAAAATCCACCACCATCGTGCTGATATTCACCCAATGGGAACAACCATACTTCGCAATGCACTGGGCCGCCACCTCCCGATCCCAACGGCTGAGGAGGACAATCGTCGCCCCGACAAAAATCGGGGTATTCATGCAATGCTGCAGGCCGGTAACATGAAAGAGAGGAAGAACCGCCAGACTCACCGCGCTCGGCGCGATATTGTTCCAATACGCGGCGCTCACGATATTGGCAATCACGGACGCATGCGTATGGATGCATCCTTTAGGCATCCCCGTGGAGCCTGAGGTATAAGGCAACACGGCCCAGTCTTCCGGTCCCGCCTCCAATTCCGGCACATGGGTGGCTGAAGCCATAAACTCCCGCCAGGACATCGCCCCCGCGACCGTCTGGCGCGGAGCCTGGACAAAATCCGGCACCTGGATCTCCGGCTCTTCGTTCAGGTAATCGCGATACGTCACCGTCACCACGTCCAGCGAAAGCATCCGGTCCTTGATGGCCATGACACGGCCGGCCAAATCCTGACCGACAAAAATCACTTTGGCTCCGCTGTCCCGCAGCATGTAATCGATTTCATTTTGCAAGAGCATCGGGTTGAGCGGCACCACCATCGCATTGGCCCGCAAAATTCCGTAAAAGGCGATGATAAACTGCGGCGCATTCTGCATGTACAGGGCCACCCGGTCCCCCTTTCCCACGCCTTTGGCCGCCAAACCGGCGGCCACCTGTTCCGCCTCCCGCTTCAATTCCTGATACGTAATCCGGTTTCCATAATAAATGATGGCCGGTTTGCGCGGATAACGGCGCGCCGAAGTTTCAAGAAAATCCCACAGCGGAACCTGCGGATAATCCAGCGACTTGGGCAAACGGGACGGCCAAAATGGAAAATGACGATCAAACGCCATTGGCTTCGTGACACCTCCTGTTTCAATCCTTCGATGGTGTTTCTGCCTATTTGAAAGAATATGTCTATATTTTATAATTTTACTCATCCTTTTTCAATCACGATTCGAATGACAATCGTCCGCCAATTTCGATCCGGCGTCCTTATCTGTACATAACACGCATTTCTCATGATAGGGGGCAAGGCGATGAGCGACAAACTTGAAAAAACAAAAACACCAGGGCATGACCTGGTGCTGATTCACGGATTGCAAAACATGCATCGCTGGGGCCGCGCCTTCCTTCAGGCGCTGGCAGACATCTGGGGTTCTGGGAAGGTGTATGTCCTCTACACCAACCCCTCTAACCGGATCTGGTTCCGCGAATACAACGGAAATCGGATCACATTCATCGGCAACAATAGTTACACCGCCGGGACGGCCAGTGTGGAAACCCAGGCCAGCCGCGCCGCAGAAAAGATCCGCATCCTGCAGGAAAAGTGCGGCCTGAGCCAGCACTTTCACGTCATTGCCCACAGCATGGGCGGCCTGATCACGCGCAAATTCGTCTATGATCACCCTGGCACCGTCGTCAACGTAGTCACGCTCGGCACGCCCCACTACGGTTCCCCGCTGGCGCACACCTTCCGGTGGCTGGGGTTCCTGGCCGGTTCCAGCCAGTCCTTCGCAAACCTGACGCCCGGATGGTTAGAAAAATTTAATCGAAAATATCCTGTTTCGGGAGCACCGCTCTACCCGGGAGGGAAATTCTACACGATGCGCGGATTTTCCACGGGGAGGCTGAAACATCGGGGCGTATTCGGCGAAGTCTGGATCGGCTGGCACACGCTCCGCGCTCTCCACCGCCAGACGGCAAGCGATGGCCTGGTCCCTGCCGATTCCGCTCTCATCGAAGGCGCCATCCACGCGGCGGACTTTGACGGCTGTGATCACTTGGGCCTAGCCACCCGCGCCGATGTGGCCAAAACCTGCGCCAATTACCTGCTTGGTACTGAGCCTCGCAAGATGTCCGGCCGATCATGACGACTAGCAAAAGCAAAGCCGTCAGCGATGGCGATGTCACCGAAAATCAGCGCATATCCTGCTCGCGCAGACGTTTCGCGAGGCATTCATGAAAGAACGGACGACTTTTCCAGCATCGTGCCTTCCTGCTCATAACGGATGTGCCATTGTAACGCTTTTTCCAACACGTGGGGCGTATGCCCGCCCCGGACCACCGCTTCCTCAAAATAAGCCAAAAGCTGTGGGCGGTACATGGGATGGGCGCAATTGTTGATAATCGCCAACGCCCTTTCCCGCGGCGACAATCCGCGCAAATCGGCCAACCCTTGTTCCGTCACGATCACATCCACATCATGTTCCGTGTGATCCACATGGGACACAAATGGGACGATGCTCGAGATCGCCCCGCCCTTGGCGGTCGATTTCGTCACAAAAACCGTCAGCCGCGCGTTCCGCGCAAAATCGCCGGAACCGCCGATCCCGTTCATCATCCGGGTTCCCAGAACATGCGTGGAGTTGACATTCCCGTAAATGTCCACTTCAATCGCCGCATTCATCGCGATCAAGCCGAGACGCCGGATGATCTCCGGATGATTGGAAATCTCCTGGGGGCGAAGAATCAATTTGTCACGATAGCGCGCAAAACTCCCCATCACTTCTTTTGCCTTCCGGGGCGACAACGTGATGGAACTGGCCGAAGCAAAGCGAATCTTGCCCGCGTCCAACAGATCAAAAATCGCATCCTGAAGGACTTCGGAATAAACCTCCAGATCCGTAAAATCGGAATGCAAAAAGCCGTAAAACACCGCATTGGCAACCGACCCGACCCCTGACTGCAAGGGAGCCAGACTGGCCGGAAGGCGACCCGCTTTCACCTCTTGACGCAAAAATTCGATCAGATAATCAGCCATTTGTCGCGTTTCGGCGTCGGGGGGAACAATGTTTGCCGCTACATCCGGTTCATGCGTCAAAACAATCCCCTTGATCTTCCGAGGGTCCACCTGAATCGCCGTCGCCCCGACCCGCATGCCCCCAGAGGTTAACGGAATCGGCCCCCGATGCCCCTGTGCCTCAGGAATATACAGATCGTGAACCCCTTCCAGCTCTGCTTGCTGGGCCTCGTTCAATTCGACGATGACCATCGGCGCCTTGTCCACAAAAATGGGCGCATTCCCTACCGATGTGGTCGGGACAATCCACCCCTCTTCCGTAATCGCAACCGCTTCCACCAAGGCCACATCGATCGGCGGCAGGATGCCTTGGCGGATCAGCTCCGCCGTATGGGAAAGATGCTGGTCAATATATTTGACCTCTCCCGCATTGATCCGTTCGCGCATCCGTTTTTCCGACTGGTATGGCAGCCTCAAGTTGACAATCCCGGCTTCCGCAAACAGGCCGTCGATTTCCGAGTTAATCGAAGCTCCGGTAAACACATTGATCTTGAAACGCTTTCCCTCTCTTCGGACGCGTTCCACGAGGGCTCTCGGCACCGCCTTGGCATCACCCGCCTGCGCAAACCCGCCCATCGCCAGTGTCATCCCATGCTCAATCCACCGCGCCGCCTCTTCCGCTTGCACCACCCGTGATGCCAAATCTTTGTTACGAATACGCTCTGACAACAGTGTACCCCCCTCTGTAACCGTTTTGTCGAACTTCAATTTTTTTTGACTATATCACGCGCCCCGCCTCTCCATCTCCAAAAAATCGATAAAGCAGAAATTCTTCTGCTAAAGCAGTTTATTTTTATGTAAACCCTTCATTTTCGGCAAAAAATCCCGCCTCTGAATATGGTTGAGGCGGACACATGTCTTTAAATCCCCATATAATGCCGGAAGCGGCTGGCATATTTCTGCCCGACCGGCACAAGAAACTTGACACCTTTCATGCTCAAAAGGAACGTGGAATGAAAATCCGGGTGAATCTCCTCAATCGCATGCACATTGACGATATACGCCCGGTGGCAGCGAATGAATTGATCCGCCGGCAGGATGCTTTCCAGCTGGGTCAAGTTATGCTTGTTGAGCAATTTCCCGCGGGTCACGGTATGCAGCCAAGTTTTCCCGTATTCTGACTCAATCACCATAATCTCATGCAGCGGCACGGGAATCCAGCGATCCTCTCCCTTGCCGATCAGGAAAGAACGTTGAGGAACCTGGGCGAGGGAAAGAGGAGACAAGCTTGAACTAGGCGTCATGAAAGGCGCATGTGACGGAGGATAAATGGCGGTAATACAACCCGCGATCTCTTCGCCCTCTGTAATCGGCACACTGGCCGCATAGTAGGGGGTATGAAACGGATTTTTAGGCAAAAACTGCGAAATCATTCGCCGCTCCCGCACCGCCCGCCAGGTCAGCATCCCTTCTTGCAGCGGGTCTCCCGGCTTGATCTTCAGATCGATCAGCGGACTGGCCTGATAAAAGACAAACCGGGACGGATTGGAAACAGCAAACGACACCTGCCGCGGCAACAGCGGACGGAGCGAATCCAGCAGCTCTACAGCAGCTCGAATATCCATCCAGCATCCCCCTCCTGTCGATTCAAACCTTCTTCCAAACGGTTGCGCAGGTCAGCGTGAGCTCGAAATCCTACTGGGAGTTCGTCAATTCCTGGTTCAGTTCCTTGACCAGCTTCACCACCCACCCATACGCCTTCGCCTTGTGCTGGCGGGTTAAACGCTCCGCCAATTCCGCATCCCGCAGCTTCATGGCATGAAGGATTTCCTGGTGCTCGGCATACGAATTCTCCAGTTGTTTCACATCTTGAAAAATGCGCGGATAACGGGCCGAGTTGTTCCACAGGTCACGGATCAAATCGGCCAGCCGCTGGTTGTTGGCAAACTGGTAAATAAACTCGTGAAACGCGCGATTAAACCGGTCATAGCTCTCATAGTCCCTGTTTTCGATATACTGCCTTGATCCCAGCAACATCTCCTCCAGCTGTTTCAAATGCGCATTCGACATATGATCCACAGCCAGGCGGGTCGCTAAGCCCTCCAAATGGATCCGCAGCTCAAAAATTTGCCGGATGTCATCTTCACTCAGCGCGCTGACAATCCCTCCCGCATGCGGATGCAGGTACACATATCCTTCCGACGCCAATCGCTGCAACGCCTCACGCACCGGAATCTCACTCACTTCCAGCTGTTTCGCGATCTGAGAAATGACAAGCCGCTGCCCTGGGGCATACGTCCCCTGGATAATTCCCTCGCAGAGATGATGATACACCTTTTCTGCCTTGGTCCGGAATTTTCGTTGGTTCAATCGAAATCACCCATCCGTTACGAACTCGTCGTGACATGCTCCCACCACCTACGCTGACGCTTAGAGGTGGGGGCTTCTCGGGTAATCCCATCTCATGATGGGAAATGGACCGAGCTAACCCCGTGTGTCCCACGGTTCTGGTAGACGTTAGGCTACGCCTAACTGTCTC
>CAMTVR010000048.1:0-2370 GCA_947085265.1 uncultured Bacillus sp.
ATCAAACGGGACGCCCATGAAGGCCACGTCATACTCGCCGACCCGGCGCACATCTTCCAGGAAGGGAACCTTGAGGAAGGTGTTGATCCCGGCGTAATGCGGCAATTCGCCGCGGCTGAAACAGGAGATGGTGCGGTCTTCGATGCTCTCGGCGGCTTCCAGGCCGTATCGCAAGGCGTGTTCGATTTCCTCCTGCGAGCGGGTTTGGGGGATGGCGGCCTCTTTTTGCGCCGCCTGGATGCCGAGCAAGTCTCCCTTGTCGAAGTTTTCGGCGATTTGCCGTTTGCGGTAGCTCAAGCCGTGGTTGTCGAAAAAGCCCATGGTGTCTGCCTCCTCTGTGGATGTTGTTGCCTTGTTGATAAATGGACGGGATTCGTTGCGCTTAATGATTTGCGCTTATTGTTTTTGCTGTTGCATGACCTTTTGGAGAATCGAATCGTCGATCAGGCTGTCCAGTTCCGGGATTTTGCTGATAAACCCATGTTCTTTCAAAAACTTTGCATTTTCATTGGCAGTATATAAGAGAGAGGTATAGTCATTGCCTTTTTTGTAAGCCTGCAGGTTTTGCTCAAGCGTAAACAGTTTGAAACCGGCCAGGCCTTGCTTCATCTCCTCCACGCTGATCCCGGCTTTTTTCGCCATGATTTGGACCGATTCTTCAGGGTGCTCGTTGTAATATTGAACGGCATCGAACCAGGCTGCGGCGATTTTTTGTGCATCTTCCGGGCGCTTGGTTACGAAATCTTCCCGCATCACCAGCAAATCGGCAATGAGCCCCGGGTATTTCGCCGAATTGACCAGAATCTTTCCTTTTCCTTCCGTCACCGCTTTACTTAAAAACGGCTCCCATAGTTCAGCCGCATCCAATTTTCCGGCGATAAACGAGGTGCCCGCATCTGAAATGCTCATGTTGGTAAAATTGACATCTTTCTCGGACATGCCTGCGTCATTCAGGATGGTCAGAAGGAAAAAGTGGGCGATCGTTCCGATTTCCGTGGCGACGCGTTTTCCTTTTAATTCATTGACTGATGTGATATCGGGTTTGACAACCAGCCCATCCCCGCCATGAGAGTTGTCCGTCACGAGGACGGATTTCAGTCCAATGTTGTTGCTCAAAGGGGCAATCGAATCGAGCAGTGTCTGGCTGTTGCCATCGATTTCGCCGGTGCTTAACGCGGACACTGAATCACTGTAGACCGGAAAATAGACCAGCTCTACGTCCACCCCTTGTTTTTTGAAAAAGCCTTTTTCCTCGACCAAGTACCATAAATACCAGGTAGGAAGCGCACTGAACCCGATTTTGACGGGTTTGCTTTGTCCGGCATTTTCTCCTGCTGAGGGTGTGTTCCCGCCGCACCCGCCCAACACTAGCATGCTGGTGAATACGAGCATTAAGGTCCACGTCCATGCTTTTCTCATGAGACCACAACTCCTTATTTGCTTTTTCCGATTTTTCCGTTGTCTACCATCGTGGCGAGGACGTCCAGCGCCGCCCTTGCCGCGAGAAGGGCGGTGGTGTCGCTGATGTCATAGGGCGGAGCGACTTCCACCACTTCCATCGCGCAGACGCCTTCTTTGGCTACCAGTTGCAGCAATTTTAGCGCTTCCCGCGGGAGAAGGCCGCCCGGTTCCGGCCAACCTGTCCCTGGAACAAAGCCGCAGTCCACCGAGTCGATGTCGAAGCTGAGATAGACGGCCTTGGCCCCTTTCCAGGCGATCTCCAGGGCGATCTCGGCCACTTTTTCGATCCCGAGCCTTTCCACGTCATTGATCGTCAAAATGGTGGTGCCGCGTTCCCTGGCTACCTGTACGCCCGGGCGCGGGACTTGCCATCCGCCGATGCCGATCTGGACCAGATTGGAAGGAGGAGCGTTTTTGATGTTCGTGGCATGAAACCAGGGTGTCGTGTGCATCCGTTCATCCATGTCTTTTTCTTGAATGTCGGCGTGGCGGTCAAGGTGAATGATGCCGATGTTTCCGTCCACATGCTCGGCGATTCCCCTGACGCAAGGGTAACCGATCGAATGATCGCCGCCGAAGATGATGGGCATCGTGCCGCTGCCGAAGACGTGCGAGACCGCCTTGGAGATCTGATCGAAGCTTTTTTCGATGTTGGCAATCGTAAACACGTCGCCGATGTCGCACATTTTCAGGGATTCGCGCAGGTCAACGCCGATCTCGTAGTTGTAAGGCGTATAAAGGCTGGAAATTCTGCGGATGGCCTGGGGACCGAAACGCGTGCCTGAACGGTAGGTGGTGCCGATATCAAACGGGACGCCCATGAAGGCCACGTCATACTCGCCGACCCGGCGCACATCTTCCAGGAAGGGAACCTTGAGGAAGGTGTTGATCCCGGCGTAATGCGGCAAT
>CAMTVR010000049.1:0-22762 GCA_947085265.1 uncultured Bacillus sp.
AGGGCTGAGAGGTTTTTAAAAACCCACAAAAAGAACAAACAAGAAGAGAAACGAGTAAAGAAAACGCTTGCAAGATAGAGGTTGATAAAAAAAATTCTACTGTCAAAAAGAAAAGCACCCACAAAAACTTGACTCAGTCAAGAACGATATTGTGTTTGATTTTTCACATGTTCTTTTTGTAGACTCTTCCGGGATAGGGTTGTTGATCACGCTGATAAAGAATTTGCAAAGTGATGGAAAGAAGGTGGTCATCACGAATCTCAGCCCGGAAGTGGCAGAGGTCTTTTCCCTGTTACAGCTACCGGAAATTTTGGGTCAAAGCGTGTTTGCGGATATGGATTGATCCGGCGGACGCCGACCAAAAAGGATACTGTGGCGTGAAAGAAGATGCGCACCGTGGGGAAAGGTTTGTCACATGGTTTGGCTATAAGCTGGCGCCCGTCAAGTTGGCGGGCGTTGAGTTTTTTTGCATGACGTATAAGACGGTGGTTGCCAAAACATCTGGGCGAAGAGAAGGGAAGGTTGCAAGCAGATGTGTCATGGCGTTACCGTACTTGATTTTGATCACAGTTATCATCAGCAGGCTCATTTGCAAAATCCAGCCTATGAGTGGCTTGACTTATCAGATATTCCAGGCACTAATCGTTATTGTGTCGCTGAGTCGTTGTCTGTCATCCGTCAAAGGTTAAGGAAACGAAAAAAACGAGGCGTGACATTGATCGGGAGCGGGAATTATCATTACGTGACTTATTTGCTTTTGTCTGAAATAAAAAAGCCGTTTTCGTTCGTATTGTTCGATCACCACACCGATATGATGGAACCGCCTGGCGCGACGGTCGTCTCCTGCGGTTCGTGGGTCTTGAAGTCCGTAGAAGAACTTCCCTTGCTTCAAAAGGTCATTATTATCGGTGCGAGACATGGAACGGTGAGGAGAATTCCATCTCACTTGAAACGAAAAATTTCGATTCTCGAAAATGTGCCTCCGGGAACGTCGGAAACCCTCGTGCGTTCCGTCGTTTCGTTGATCCCGACCCATGTGGTTTACATCAGCATTGACAAGGATGTACTGGATCGGACAGAGGCGGAAACGGACTGGGAACAAGGAACGATGAAGCTTCAAGTACTGATCGGCTTGCTCCGTGGCATCGCGAAATACCGGGAGATCTGTGGAATCGATATATGTGGGGAGTATCCGGTTTCTCCGGTTGCGATGTTTCGCCCGGAATACAGGGGCGCTGTGCGGAAAAACGAACGAGCCAATCAGATGTTGTTGGATACGATCCATACATTAAAGATTAGATCATTATCGCTATCTTCTTGATCTTGATCGTCTTCATTCAACCTCCCGTATCATTTTTTCCACCGCTGCGATACGCTTTTTCAACACCTGCAATTCCTCCGTTGTTTCTTTCAAATTTCTACCGTTCGATTCCGGGCAAGGCCAGCTATATTACATCCGTGTCTGTATCCATGTTCTTTTTCAACCTGCTGTTGAAAGCAGTTCCCTGCACAGGACGAGAAAATGGTGGAGGGCTGGCGTCATCAGAGCATCGCGCCGACGCACGAACAGGGTTTCCACACGCCCTTCATTCCCTTCCAGCGGCTGCACCCAAAGTCCCTGATGCATCCCCTTGCCGTGATAGTGTTGAATGACCGAGGCGGGCACCAGCGAAATGCCCATTCCTGCCTCGACACAGCCGAGGATCGCTTCCAGCGTCCCAAATTCCATGATCTTCACGGGCAGCATTCCCCTTGTGCGGACCCACTGTTCCAGGCGGGCGCGATAGGAACAGCCGCTGCGAAACACCAACAGCGTTCGGGCGATTTCCGCCGAAAACGGATGACTGATTTCGCGACCGGCGATAAAGACAAGGTTTTCCTCAAGGATGGTTTCCTGCTCCAGTTCCGGGTGGTTGACAGGTCCGGCGACAAAAGCCCCGTCCAATTGATAATCCAGGACCAGATGCAGCAGCTCTTCCGTGGGACCGGTGCGCAGGGTCAAATCCACTTCCGGACAGCTTCGATGGAAGGCGGCCAAAAGTGCGGGAAGGCGTACGGCGGCGGTGGTTTCCATCGCGCCGATGCGCAAGGGGCCTTGGGGAACCGAGGATTGGCTCACCGCCTGTTCCGCCTGATCTGCTAAAAGGAGGATTTGTTCGGAGTATTTCAGCAGCATGTTTCCCTGAGGAGTCAGGGAGACGCCGCGGGAATGGCGGTAAAAGAGTGGCGTCTTCAAATGGTTTTCCAATTGCTGGATGCGGGCGGTCACATTGGATTGGACATATCCCAGCTGTTCCGCCGCTTTGGTGATGCTTCCCGTTTTGGCTACCGTGGCAAAGAGACGCAAGTCTCGCAGTTCCATGTGCGTTTCTCCCTTCAAACGTCACGCTTGTGATAGGCATTTTTTTGTGCGCTCTCATTTTTTGTGTATGCTCATCAAAAATAGTGATGGAAGACATCATTTTCAATCATTATACATTATGGGCATATCCTGTTAAACTGAAAAAAAGCGGTCAGACGGGAGGCGGAGCGTTGGGAAGGGATTGGCAAGCACGAGACAAGCACGCCGTTCCATTGCCGGCCGTGTTGTCGGCCGGCGTGGCGGCCTTAGTCGTGGCCATGGGCATTGGCCGCTTTGCCTATACACCGATACTGCCCTTGATGCAGGCCGGTGAGGGGTTTTTCGAGTCGGTCGCCGGAGTGGTTGCGGCGGCCAACTATCTTGGTTATTTTTTAGCGGCATTGTTTGCGGCCTTCTTTTCATGGGAAGGCAGTCGGATCAGCTGGCTGCGGGCTCATTTGTGCCTCAATTTGTTGACGACAGGGGGAATGGGCTGGGCATCTGGCACCGTGTGGTGGGCGCTGATCCGGTTTTTGTCCGGCTGGAGCAGCGGTGTGGTGTTCGTCCTGGCATCCAGTGTGGTGTTGGAGCGCTTGGCTGCGGAACGGCGGAACGGCTGGGTGGGGATGTTCTATAGTGGCGTGGGTCTTGGGATTGCTTTGTCGGGATTGCTGGTGCCTGAATTGGCATCCCTGTTTGGCTGGCGTGGTGCCTGGTGGGGATTGATGTTTGTGGGAGCGGTTCTCGGCGTGTTGATTTGGTACGGCTTGCGGGATGAGTATGCAGCAGACCTTCATGCGATGGGCCACAATGCTGACACATATAAACATACACATAAACCGGCGGGCCGACACCATGTCGATCGTGAAATCTTCAACGAGCGTGATGTTCTGTGCCATGATTCTGCGCCCAAGAGGCGGCGGCATGTGCCATTCCAGGCATCTCAGTCATTCCGTTCATCCCAATCATCCCAAATGTCCCGACCATCCCGATCGTCTCGAACATCCCGGTTTAGATGGCTTGTGGCAGCCTACGGATGTGAAGGGCTGGGCTATATTGTCAGCGGAACATTTCTCGTGGCTGTCGTCATGGGCTTGCCAAAGATGGAGCCGTATGGCTCTTTCAGCTGGGTGTTGGTCGGGTTGGCTGCGGCGCCTTCCACACTTTTCTGGAGCTGGCTGGCTGAGCGCCGGGGGTATGTCCCAACGCTGATCTGGGCGTATCTGTTGCAGGCGGTCGGGGTGGTGTTGCCGGTTTTTTCTTCGCATCCGGTGCTGGTTCTGCTGGGCGCCATTCTGTTTGGCGGGACATTTATGGGCATCACGACGATGGCCTTGACAATCGGGCGCTTTCTTTGTGAACATGAAGGCAACAGGGCAGTAGGGCAACTAACGGCTGCCTACGGGTTGGGACAGATCATCGGCCCTACCGCGGCCGGACTGGTGGCGGATCAGAGCGGCGGATACGCTGTCCCCTTGTTTGTCGCATCCATCATTTTGCTGGCAGGCGCGGGCATGCTATTTGCGGTCAAACAGCGCTGAACATCCTGACGCGGTGAATGCCTGCCGGTTTTCCATCCGGAGTGTTGCAAAACTGATCAATCAAAAGGGAAAAGGAGGGGCTGGTATGCCTTATGTCAATGTAAAAATCACCAAAGACGGCGCGACGCCTGAGCAAAAGGCGGAATTGATCCGCCGGATTACTCAGGATCTGGTGGAAGTGCTGGGAAAAAATCCGCAAACCACGATGGTGGTGATTGAAGAGATTGACACGGACAACTGGGGAATTGCCGGAGAGACCGTGACCGTTCGTCGGAGCCGGGGAAATTGAGGAAAAGCTGAAAAGTACAAGAAAAAAGCAGGGAGTCACGACAAGGCACAAGGCACGGGTAGAATCCGTGCCTTGACTCATGTGACAGTTTGCGATTGTATGGCGGAAGGGGTGTTACATCTCCCTGGTGCGAAAGAGACGCATCCCGTTGAGTGTCACCAGAATCGAGGCGCCCATGTCGGCAAGGATAGCCAACCACAGGGTCAGCCATCCCGGGAAGACGAGCAGCACGGCCAACAGCTTTGTCAGCAGAGCGAAAGCGATGTTTTGCCGGATGACACGAACAGCTCGCCGCCCGAGGCGGATGGCAAAGGGAAGTTTCAGCAAGTCGTCTCCCATCAGCACGACGTCGGCCGTTTCCAGAGCGGTATCGGTGCCTGCACCGCCCATCGCGATGCCGACGGAGGCGGCGGCCAGGGCAGGGGCGTCGTTGATCCCATCGCCGACCATGGCTGCGGTGCCGTATTGCTGATGGAGATGCCGGACTTGCTGCAACTTGTCTTCCGGCAGCAGTTCCGCCTCATAATCATCGACACCCACCTGGCGGGCAATGGCTGCCGCTGTGTTCGGGTTATCTCCGGTGAGCATTTCGGTTTTAATGCCGTTCTGTTTTAACTGGCGAATGGCGTCAAGACTTTGCGGGCGTATCGGATCGGCCACGGCCAAAAGACCCAGGATTTCATTCTCTGATCCGAGAAGCATCACGGTTTTTTCCTGCTTTTGCAAGGCGCTGATCTGGTTCTGAAGTGGTTGGGTGTCCAGGCCCCTTTCCTCTGCCCAGCGTGGTTTGCCGATCCAATAGCGAATGCCGCCGATTTCACCTGTAGCTCCCTTTCCGGCTACGGCGTAAAACGACTGTGCTGCTACATAAGTTATTTCCCGTTCGTCAGCCCGTTGAATGATCGCCCGGGCCAGGGGGTGTTCCGACCTGGCTTCGAGGCTGGCGGCAAGGCGCAACAGTTCCTCTTCCTTGTGTCCGCCTGTGGGCAAGATATCGGTCACTTCCGGTTTTCCCATGGTCAAGGTTCCCGTCTTGTCAAACGCGATGGCCTTGAGCCGTCCCATCTCTTCCAAGTAGACGCCGCCTTTTATCAGCACGCCGTTTCGGGCTGCTGCACCAATCGCAGAGACGATGGCCACCGGTGTTGAGATCACCAGCGCGCAGGGGCAGGCGACGACCAGCAGTGCCAGGGCTTCATATACCCAAAGATTCCAGTTTCCGCCAAACAGGAGAGGCGGGATGAGGGCAATCCCAACAGCCAGGAGGATGACAATGGGTGTGTACACTTTGGCAAAGCGATCGACAAAGGCCTGGGATGGGGCCTTTTCCCCTTGCGCCTTCTCCACCAGCTGGATGATGCGAGCCAGTGTGGTATCTTCCGCCCGTTTGGTGGCCCGCATGCGGAAAGCCCCCTGTTGGTTCATCGTGCCTGCGTAAACCGGATCACCGGCCTCCTTTTCGACGGGCATGGACTCACCCGTAATGGGAGCCTCGTTGACGGACGTGTTTCCCTCCAGGATGATGCCGTCGAGGGAGATCTTTTCGCCCGGTTTGACGAGCAAAATATCTCCGATGTTGACCTCTTCGGCAGGGACGCGCACTTCTTGTCCGTTGCGGAGCACCGTGGCCTCGCTGGGGGCAAGCTCCATCAGGGAGCGGATCGACTGCCGGGCTTTTTCCATGGAATAGGATTCCAGCATCTCACTGACAGAAAAGAGGAAAGCGACAACAGCCGCCTCATTCCATTCGCCGATGATGAGAGCGCCTGTGATGGCGATCGTCATCAGCACATTCATATCAAAGTTGAGACGTGGCAGATTCCGGAGCCCTTTTCGTGCCACGGGATAGCCGCCGATAAGGATGGATGAAAGCAGGAATGTTTTCTGCAAAGGATCATATGCGCTCAAAGAAAGGCCCAGGAGCAATGTGGCCAGTGACAGCACGGTTCGCAGCAGTGTCCAGTTTGATGGAAAGAAGGGCTGGTGGACAGTTGCGTCTGCCGTCTCTGCCGGAAGGATGGCTACATCTTCAATCGTCCGGATCTCTTTTTGCAGTTGTTGCTCAGAAATCGTTCCCGCAATGGTCAGTTTGGCGGTTGCAAAATTCAGCTCCACTGTACTTACTCCGGGCACCGCCCGAAGGTGCCGCTCCAACTTGGCGGCACAGTCGGCTCAGGTAAGCCCTTTGAGGTAATATTGCCTGCGATGATTTCTTGAGCGAGTATCGGCTGACAATGATGTTCCCCCCTTTCAGAAGCGGGTTCGTCTAGCATATTTATATTATTATATGAACATGTGTTCATATTTGATTATATGAAAATGATGTGTTTCCGTCAAAAAAAATTTTGTTCGTTTTTCGTTTCAGGCTTGGAGCTGCAGATTGTCATTTTTTGGTGAAAAAAGTACAAGTATGAGTTAGACATGAAGCAAATCGCAGTAGGGAAAAAGGTAAAAAAAGGTAGAGGGCTCCTCTTTTTGTACAGTTAGCAACCAGACAAAAAGGAGGAACCCTCATGAATCCAAGTAATCAATACAGATGGCGTTGATACAATCTGGGAGGCTCTTACTCAGAATATGTACAAGCTCACTTGTGCCTTCCTTTCTAAATACCTAAATAATTGGGTCATAATATCTGTCAATTCGGGGCAGAAGACACCATATTATCTGAATTCATTATGCGATGTCAGTAACATTGTGAGATTGATGAATCACGTTCTTTATTTACCCCTTAAGCCCTACATAAATCGTAATAAAGAACAAAATATCCATTTTGTTAATGTGTTATGAAAATCGGACATGGAACATTATATCTAATCATAAGCTAATAGTACTAAAAGAACATAATTATTTCAACATAATTAGACAAAAAAATTCCTTTAAAGAGAAAATGACTCCAAGGCTTTATTTACCATATCATCATTAATTCCTATATATCTTAAGGTAACAGATGGGCTGGAATGCCCAAAAATATATTGCAACATCGCTACGTCCTTAAAACGTTGATAAAAATGATATCCGAAAGTTTTACGTAATGTATGAGTTCCTATAGCCCCTTCAACACCACACGCCTTAGCAGCATCATTGAGAATTTGCCAAGCCTGTACACGATGGATCGGTTTTCCTCCTTTTCTGGACGGAAATAAATAATCTGAATCGGCAAGGTTTTTTGTGTATTTTTCAATTTCTTTCCTTAGCGTGTCTGTAATGATAATTTTTCTAGCATTCCCCGTCTTTTTTTCTCTTATCTTCAAATGTTTTGTGTATTTTACATCCAAAACCCTTAAAGGAAGGATGTCGCTTATTCTCAGACCGGAATTTATCCCGAAAACAAAAAGAAAATAATCACGATAAGATCGGGCCAGCAAATAATTTTTTATTTCTTGAATTTTGTCCAATTCGCGTATCGGTTCAACGGCATTTGCTCCGTGTCTTGCTGTCATTATTTAGAAAACACCTCGTTAATCTATAATCCAATATGATATGTAATTCGATATGTTAGATTGAATTTCCTTTTTATATGAACATCAAAATCGGACAAACATCATTATATCTAATCATAACCTAATAGTACTAAAAAGACATGGTTATTTCAACATCACTAGACATTTAGGACAGTCATACCTTAAAAATCCTCATTATCAAGCCTTTATTAAAAATTTTTGTTAATATAACAAAATGGATATTTTGTTATATTCGAGAGCGAAAGGAGGTAGTGACGAACAAGAACAAAAATTAATAATCAATCGACCGGCTGCTGTCTTCATGACTTCGAAAAAATGATGATTCAGAACAAAGTAGTTTCGTCGTGAACGGGTAGACGGGTTGGGATATCCGTTTGGGGAGGGCGATGATCTCAATCTCATCTGATAAAGAAAGCTCTACATAGTCAAAACATAAAGGTTAATAATGATAGTCATTCTATATCGCTAAGTTTTTTCATAAACCGAAAAATTAAAAACGAGGTCTATATATGCAACAGATTACCGATGAAGAATTATTAAGGTTATTAAAAAACAGTGAAACTGATTTGTATACATTGGCCGAAATTCACAAAACATTAATCCAAAACAATATCCAGACAACCATAGACGAACTGCGCAAGAGAGTTTATTCATTATTTCGCGATGGGTATTTGGGAAATGAGCCAACGGGAGACGGAGTTAACGTATACTACATCATTTATTGCCCGGAGCAATAATGCTGGCAAGCGATCCGAAGGGTTAGCACACGAAAGGTTTTACGGAAGATAAAGAAACCATTTGAAACCACATGTCATTGAATTTAACTTGACCAACAAAAGGATTGGTACAACATCTAAAACCAGGAGGCTCTAGTGTTTTATGGAAAAGAAACTTGCAAAACCGGCCGACTCTCAAGTTCATGGGGGCGTACAACGTACTGTTCAGGCTGATCAGATCGAGAAAAGGAGAGAGTTTGCAAGAAAGCAGGCTCTCGATAAAGTGAAGGCCAGAACATTGGCCAAGCAGCAGCAGTTGGCTGAGAGAATCGCAACGGCGACCGAGCAGCTTGCTGCAGGCATAGAAGAAGCCAGCAGCGCGGCGGAAGAACTCAGCGCAAACGCCGGGCAAATTGCAAAAGGTGCAAATGAAGCTTCGTCGGCGACAGAAGAATCAAGGGCGGCCATTAACCAGATTGAGAAGGCATCCGTTGTTGCGGAAAAAAACGCCCAGGAATCGCTCCGGCTTGTGAATGACGCGAAAGAACTCATCGAGAACACTTCCAATGACATTGAAATCCTGATCAAAGGTATACAGAATGCCGCGGATACCAACCTGGAGTCGGTCAAACTGGTAGGAGAATTGGAAAAACAGTCGGATGAAATCGGGGATATCGTGCAGGCTGTAGTGAGAATCGCCGATCAGACCAATCTGTTGGCCTTAAATGCCGCGATCGAGGCTGCCAGGGCCGGCGAGCATGGCAGGGGATTTGCCGTGGTTGCCGACGAAGTCAGAAATCTTGCTGAAATATCGGAGAAATCCGCTAGAAATATCAGAGAATTGGTTGCCGAGATTCAAAACAAAGTAAAAATCGTTGTCAGTGATATTGAAAATGCCGGGAAAGCCGCCAATGAAGAGGTGGAAAAAGCAAAAAATACGACGGCAAATCTTGTAAAAATCAACGAGGAAATCGTGGTTGTGCAGCAAGGCGTTGCGGAAATCTCCCAAAATGCTGTTGATGCAAGGCGAGGGGCCTCTGAATTTCTCGCCATTGTCGAACAAGTTGCGGCGGCAGCCGAACAGCAAAGCAGCGCTGCCGAAGAAGTGGAAAAATCTTTGCAGTTGCAAAATAAAGCTTTCGATGAGTTGAATGCGGCCGCGTCCGAATTGGCCCAGATGGCAGAAGATCTGAAGGTGTCTACTGACACCCAAAAGTCTTCCGAGGCCCTTGCCGCCGCAGCGCAGGAATTGGCCGCCAACGTGGAGGAAGCAAATTCCACATCCAATGAAATTATGAAGGCGATGGAGCAGATTGCCTTGGGTGCAGAACAGCAAGCGGAACTTTCTGAAAAGGCATCGCTGTTTGCAGAAAAGCTGGTTGTGGCGGCAAAACAAATGAATGAACGGGCGTCGGCCTCCACAGAAAAAGTGGAGGAACTGCGAAAATTGATTGAAAGCAACAAGATCGCGGTGGACGACATGATTGCCGGAATTTCGGCTTCGGCTGATGCCAGTCTGGTTGCCGCGCGAAACATCCAAAATCTGGAAGAAACCGTCCGTAAAATCGATAAAATTGTCGACACGATTGTCAATGTGACCATTCAGACCAATATGCTGGCGGTCAACGGGTCGATCGAAGCGGCCAGGGCAGGGGAATTTGGAAGAGGATTTTCTGTAGTCGCCGGGGACATCCGGACCCTTGCCAACGAATCCGCTGAGAATACGGATAAAATCAAGGATCTGGTAAGAGGCATCCAGAGTCAGATCCAAAGGGTGGCAGCGGATATCGATGTTTCCAGCAGGACTGCGTTTGCCGAAGTGGAGAAAGCGAAGAAGGTCACACATAGTCTGAATGTGGTTGTGGAAAGTATGATGAATATTGATGCGGCTGCAAAAGAAGTGGAAAAAGGTTCCGAAGAATCGCTGGTTGCTTTGGAACAGGCCAGAAAAGGCGTGGATCAGATTGCAGCTGCCGCCCAGGAAGCCAGCAGGGCTACACAGGAGGCGGCAAATGCCGCATCCGAACAGGCAAAAGGAATGCAGGAACTGGCCGAAGCGATTGAGGAAATATCCGGACTTGCAGATGAACTTCAAAATCTATAGCGGATGGGAGGAGCGGTTATGGCGTCTTCCGAAAAAAATGCAAGTTTTCATGAGCGCCAACTGGTTACCTTCCATCTTGGAGATGATGAATTCGGGGCGGACATCATGCATGTGAAAGAAATCGTGAGAGTTCCCGAAATCACCAGAGTGCCGAATGCTCTGAATTACATCGAGGGAGCCTGCAACTTGAGAGGCAGTGTCTTGCCCATCATCGATGGAAGAGCCAGATTCAATATGGAAAAGAAAGAAAAGGACGAGAACAGTAGGGTATTGGTCATCGACGCGAACGGCAAGTCAACCGGGGTCATTGTGGACAGAGTGTCTGAAGTCATTCGTGTTAGTACCGCAAATATTGAGGACACGCCGCAGATCGTAAAAAATATGGATGCGGACTATGTGAAAGGAATCGTCAAGCTGGATAACGGAAACCGATTAATCATGCTTCTTGACATTGTCAAAGTGGTGAATGGAGATGACCGAGCAAAGACGCAAACGGGAGAGCGAGAGTTCGCAGGCGAACCGTTTCTGAAAACCAGCGAGGATGCTACACTGAATACTGCCGGCGACGAACAACTGGTATCGTTTTTGCTTGGTAAAGAAGAATATGCGATCGGGATTATGCAGGTCAAAGAGATCATACGCGTGCCTGAAATGATGAAGGTTCCAAACTGCGAAGCCTACGTGGATGGGGTTGTATCCATCCGAAAACATCTCCTCCCCATTATCAATTTGAGAACTTATTTCGGGATGGAGTCCACAGGGATTACCGACCATACAAGAGTTCTGGTTGCAGATATGGGAGGCTTTACGGCCGGGTTTATCGTGGACAAGGTATCTGAGGTTTTAAAGGTACCCGCCGACATGATTCAGCCCCCTCCAAGATTTTCTGCGCAAAGAGGGGAACAGCTGAAGGGAGTCGCCAAGCTGGACAACGGAAAACGTCTGATCTTGATGCTGGATCCGTCAAAAATTATATCTGCTGATGCATACAGGATGATCAGCGACCTAAAAGGTGCATCGCAGGAGAACGACGACGAGATGAAAGGCATTGAAAAACAGATGATGGATGAGGAACAGTTGGTTGCCTTCAAAATCGACAATGAAGAATACGGGATCAAAATCAAGGATGTGCAGGAAATCAATCGGATGACCGAAGTCACCCAAATTCCCCGGGCCCCCCATTACATTGAAGGTATCGTGAATTTGCGGGGGAATATCATTCCTGTGCTGAATTTAAGAAAGTTTTTTGGACTATCTGAAAATGGAATGACGGATGCCACGAGGATCATTATTGTGGATTCGGCCGATGTAAAAACCGGAATCATGGTGGATTCGGTATCGGAGGTGCTGAGGTTTGAAAAAGCATTGATCGAGTCGCCGCCGGAACTGTTGAGCAACGGCATTGACAGCAGTTATATCGAAGGAGTCGGCAAACTCGACGATGGGAAAAGGATGGTATTGATCCTGCGCCTCGATAAAGTCCTGGATTTTGAGAAACTTTCAGCATAATGCTATTCGTGATGTCCCAGGCAAGCTTTTTTGTCCTGATCCAGTCTTATGTTTCTCGTATTCATGCAGGTGATGGTTGTGAAGCACAGGATAAAAGTATTAATTGTGGATGATTCCGCATTGATGAGGAAAGCGTTGCGGGAAATTATTATGACGGACGAGGATCTTGATGTAGTAGGCGTGGCCAGGGACGGAAAAGATGCCATCGGAAAAGCCAAGGAATTAAAGCCGGACGTCATCACCATGGACATCAATATGCCCGAAATGGACGGATTGACCTCCATGCAGTATATACTCGCCGATTACCCCGAGATACCGGTGATCATCATCAGTTCATTGACGCAGGAGGGGGCGTTTACAACCTTTGAGGCCTTGGCGCTGGGCGCCTTTGATTTTGTGGCCAAGCCTTCCGGAACAGTGTCATCAAATCTATATATTGTCGGAAGAGAGATTGTTGAAAAAATAAAACTCGCCTACAAGCACGCCAATCGAAAAGGTCTTCAGAAAAGGGCTATGGCCAGGAACACATTTTCGAAAACCAAGGCATCTGCCATCCGGGAAAAATCCGGCGCCGTTTGGACCGATGAATTGTCCAAGGTCGTGGTGATTGGCGTATCTACGGGCGGGCCGGGAACATTAATGGAAGTTTTGCCCATGCTGCCATCCGATCTGAAGGCTGCGCTGATCGTTGTGCAGCATATGCCGCCGACATTTACATCCTCTTTTGCCAAAAGGTTGGGGAAAGCATGTCCTTTTCCGTTTAAAGAAGCGGAAGCCGGCGATATGTTGGCCGACGGAAGAGGGTATCTGGCTCCCGGGGGCTATCAGTTGCTTGTTCACAAGGATGGCAGAATGCTGCGGCTTTCGTCCAGCCCTGTGACGCAATTTATGCCCAGTGTGAATGTGACCATGGAGTCCGTGTTGAAGGCATATGGCGGAAAACATGTGATCGGTGTCCTTATGACAGGGATGGGTGACGATGGAGCCGATGCCATGGTGAAAATCAAAGAAGCCGGAGGAGTGACCATTGCGGAAGACGAATCAACGGCTATCGTCTATGGGATGCCACGGGCGGCCATTGAAAGGGGAGGAGCCGAGATCGTTGTTCCATCTTACCGGATCGCCGACGAAATCGTCAAGGCTGTTCATCGAATATGCGATTAAGGAATGCGGCGGCATGATAAAAAATGCCACTGGCAGCTTCGTGAGGACGGTAGAAAAAATATGGATCCATTGTATGTTGCATATTTTGAGGAAACGGAAGAATTGCTTCAGCAAGCGGAAGAATGTCTGATCCGGTTGGAGACCAGCTATTCAACCGAAGATATGAACGGATTGTTCAGAGCTTTTCATTCCATCAAAGGTTCATCGCAAATGATCGGATACGAGGATATTGGCAATCTGACGCATAAAATGGAAGATATGCTGGACATTATCCGGAAGGGCCGAATAGACCTTGACGGTAAAATCCTGCAGTTGTGTTTCCGTGGGTTGGATCATGTCAAACGATTGTTTGAGTCAAAAAAACACAGGCATGCTGACGGTGATAACGCAGATTTCATTCAAACTTCTTTGGAATTGGAAAGAGAAATGGACGAAATTCTGAAAGCCGATTCGGAAACGGGAAGCGACGGAAAGGAAACGGCCGCGGGAGTCGGGATCGTTACTGCCTTAAAGGAACGTAAACAAACAGGAAAAAATCGATACTGCATCTGTCTTTCTTTCAGCGATGATATTCCTATGATCTCCCCGATTCTGTTTATGATTTTTAACAATATGAAAGATATTGGCTCGCTCGTATATACCGATGTCTCCGACGAGGACATATACGGAGCATCTGCAAATACGAATATTTCTTCTTTGTCGATGATCATCGATTCGGATTTGGAGAAAGCCGAACTGTATACGTATTTTGATGTGATGTATGTGGAAAAGATAGCCATTGCAGACATCTCGGAGCACCGAATGTTAAAGCAAGCTTTGCCATATGACCGGGACAGCCGCAGGTTTTTTGAAATTTTTTTTCAGGAGTACCCGAAACTGTATCCGGTTCTGTTTCATCATTCCAACTTCTCCGATCAAGCTGTTTATACTGAATCTGTCCGTGAGTGGTATAAAAAAATTGTTGAAGCGGCAAGTCCTGTTTTGTTTCATGCAATGGGACAAAGCCTGAAACAGGAAATAGAAACATTGTATGATGGGTGCCTGCAAGCGATTGACGGAACATTGGCGCTGGATTTTCCTCGTAAAAAGTACCTGGAACTGTTCGAGATGGTTTACGGCTATGTTCGAGGGCGGTTTTTCTATAAAATTTTCAAAGTAAAAAATGACCGTTATATAGACGGCCTTGCCCAATTTGTCGAACGAATGGACAAATCAAGCACACGCAAATTTTTGCTTGACTTGAGCGAGCTCGAAATGATCCATGATCATGAATTGAAAAGCTTGATCGAGCTGAAAAGGCGTCTCCATGACATGGGGATCGTCATGAGTGTCATCATGGACAACCCTTCGCGAAGAAAACTGATCAATATTTTTGATTCGATTCGAACGATTGAAAAGTTCGAGTGGTTCGAAACAGAAGTGGATGCAGCGTTGGGGAAAAACATGACTTCAATGGCAAATGGATTGGAGGATGACGAAATGAGCGGATACCGCATCATGATTTTGGATAATGAAACGGAGGTATCGGATCTGTTTGAAAGAAATTTCCAATCGGCCGGTTGTCATCCCCGAGTCGAGACATACACCGACCCTGTAACTGCTCTGGAAATGTTTCAAAAGAGGAAGTATCACATCATTCTTGTGGATATTCACATGCAGGAGTTCGACGGGATCGAATTTCTGAAAAAGATCAGAGAATATGATCCCTTGACGCAAGTGATCGTCATGACGCGACATTCTACCTTGGACAGGATCTTGACCTGCCTGGAACTCGGTGTGAACGATTATATCGTCAAACCTTTCAAAAGCAACGATTATGTATTGGAAGTCTTGGAAGATTCGATAACAAAACTGGAAAGATGGAGAGAAGCGATCAGCGGGATGATTGCATAACGGATCAATGAGGATTGAAACTTTTTGAAGAAGTCGGTGATGAAATGGTCTTGTCCGATGAGTTGTACGATAAATTCGTGAAAATGGTTTATAAGAAAACAGGCATCTTTTATGAATACAATAAAAAGTATTACGTCCAGAAAAGGATAGAAAAACGGGCAAAAATGTTGGGAATGGACAACATTCATGATTATTACCGGATGCTGAAGTTTTCCAAAGATACAACTGAATTTGACAAGTTGATCAATGAACTGACAATCAATGAGACATATTTTTTCCGGGACTATCCGCAGCTCAGGAATTTCGCTGAAAACGTGCTGCCCATGGTTGTAAGAGAAAAGCAAAAGAACAACGACAGGAATATCAAAATCTGGAGCGCCGCGTGTTCCACAGGGGAGGAACCGTACACCTTGTCCATCATTCTACAGGAAATGCTGGACGAACCGGAAAACTGGAATTTGCAGATCGTTGCCTCGGATATCAATACGGATGTGCTTCAAACGGCAAAGATCGGTTTGTATGAATACCGGTCTGTCAGGGATGTACCCCCTGAATATTTGGCAAAGTATTTTACGAAAAAACACGAATCGTATCAGGTGAACCCCGATGTAAAAAAACTGGTCAAATTTATGAAAATCAATCTAATGGATTCGGTCGCCGTAAGCGATATCACCGGCTGCGACTTTATCTTTTGCAGAAACGTCCTCATCTACTTTGATGACGAATCAAGAAAGGCGGTTTTATCCGATTTTTACAGAGGCTTAAATCCCGGAGGCATCATTTTTTTGGGGCATTCCGAATCCGTTGGACGGATCTCCTCGGCGTATCAGATGCAGAGGATTGGAGACACCATCGTCTATTCCAAACCGAAATGATCAAACAAACAGATAGCGTCTGCCTCAGGATTTGCCATTCCGCTTTTGCCGGCGAAACCGTAGTTGACATTGATGATGCTTGAGGTTGTTTGGGGCGAATTGGGGAGTGTGTATTATGAGCAGCTATACTTTTGCTCTCGAGGACATTGAACTGTTGAGGATGCTTCTGGATGAGTGGAAGGCAAGCCGGGAAGGTCTTGAAAAAGGGATTCTCCAGCTCGAGGTTTGCCCCGATGACCTTGCATTGGCCAATGATATATGTACGAGGATTCACAGCATCAAAAGAGGCTCCTCCTTTGCAGGGCTGGTTTTTATAACAAAGCTCAGTCATGAAATGGAAACGGTACTGGACGCCATTCGAAAAAAAAACATCAGGGTGGATGCCGAACTTATTGACCATGTTCTGAACGGCGTGGAGTTATTAGGCAACCATATTTCCTGGTTAATCCGGAAAGTTCATGAGTATGATCCGTCAAATGATGGCGCAGAACTGGTTATCGATTTTGATGATGAAAAAAGCATCGATGAAATCATAGAAAAAACAAATGCGATCTTTGAAAAACAAAAGCGGCAAGCAAATTCAACACATAGACCGATTGAAACGGGCAAACAGGAAGCCGCCCAAATGGGGGGATTGCAATCCGAAGAGTTTGCGAACAAATTATCCAGGGATGTAAAGGAACAGTTTCTGTTCGAGACTTATGAGCATCTGGACAGAATCGAAAATCAATGTTTGAGCGAGCTGGATAAAGAAAAAAACAATCGGGACGCGATCAACGAACTGTTCAGGGCCGTTCACAGCATCAAAGGCGGAACGGGCCTGTTTATCGCGACAGAGCCGAAAGAGAGCCCCAATTTTGCGGTCGTCAAGGATTTTTCCCATGTTGTGCACAGTTTTGAAAACCTGCTTGCCCTCATTCGGGATCGGGAAATCCGCTTTGACGAGAACCTATTGTCCTTATGTTACGAGACCGTTGATTACCTGAAAGCTTCATTGGAATCGGTGGCGCTGGAAAACGGGGTTTCAATACCCAATGCAGAAATATTGGGTAAAATTGATCATGGCATATCTTACGTCAAGTCTTTGCCTGACCGGGAAGTTGGTTTGGATGCTCAGTCCGAATCCGGAAAACAAGACCAGCGTCAGGAACAAACGCGGAAAGCCCCTTTGGCGCAAAGCATGCAGACCATAAGAGTGAGCCAGGACAAGCTTGACAAGATGATGAATATGATTTCTGAATTGCTGATCGCGAAAAACGCCTTTACGCATATTGCCGCCAAATTGAATACAGAATATGATCTTCCGGAAATGTCAAAGGAAGTGAAACGAGTAGGGTTTTCGATCAACAGGATATCGGATGAGTTGCAAAATGCCGTCATGTCCATGCGAATGATTGAAGTCAGGACGGTGTTTCAAAAAATGCCCCGAATCGTTCGCGATATTTCACAAAGCACCGGCAAGAAGATGGAATTGCTGATGGAAGGCGAACATACGGAAATTGACAAAACGATTGTCGAGCAGATCAGCGATCCGATGGTTCATTTGATTCGAAACGCGGCGGATCATGGCATTGAGAGTCCGGAAGAGAGAAGGAGAAAGGGAAAAAGCGAAACGGGAAAGATCACGTTAAGGGCGTATAACAAAAACAAGCACGTGTATATTGAGGTTGAAGACGACGGAAGGGGAATCGATGCCGACATTCTGAAGAAGAAAGCTGTCGATAAAGGTTTCATCACAGCGGAAGACGCGGAAAAAATGACCAAAGGACAGTTGTTCAACCTGATTTTTCTGCCCGGATTCAGTACGGCCGGTCAAATTACCGAAGTGTCGGGCCGCGGGGTCGGAATGGATATCGTAAAGAGCAATATCGAGAAAATCAATGGCAGCATTATGATCGAGAGCGAAGTGGACAAGGGCACAAAGATGGTTATACAGCTTCCGCTTTCGCTTGCTGTTTCCAGGGGGCTTTTGGTCAACGTTTTAAACCAAACGTATATCATACCGATCGATTACATTTCCGAGACCGTAAAGATCAAAACGAGCGAGATCCATGAATACAATGAAAAGTATTTTGTACATCTCAGAGGGGATGTTATTGGAATTGAATGGCTGAGCAAGTTGTTTTTGCTGGGGGAACGAAACATGGATCATGAAGAATTAAATACGGTCATCCTTTCCAACGGAGCGGAAAAATTCGGCGTGATCGTGGATAAGTTGAAAAATGAACAGGAATTTGTCATGAAGACGTTGAACGGGCACCTCGCGGGTATACCCGGTATTTCCGGCTCTACCTTGCTGGGCGACGGACAGGTTGTATTAGTAGTGAATCCCGGAGAGATCATACAAATGGCGAAAAAATAGTCGCTATCTTTTGGCGGGAGGGCAACATGAATCAGAAAATGATAAAATATGCCGTTTTTAATAACAAGGGAGGAGTAGGGAAGAGCACGATTGCCGTACATATTGCTCACGGCCTTTCTCTTGAGGGATATAAGGTCCTGTTGATTGACATGGATGGGCAGAACGATGCAAGTCTTTTTCTTGGCTTTACTTCGCAGGATTATAAAAAAACATTTTACGATCTCATTGACGGAAGAAAAAATGTCAGGCTTGAGGATTGCCTGATCCATGCCAGGGATCATCTCGATTTATTGCCTTCCGGTCCAATCGAGCAGATGAATGCGGAACTGTTCAGAGTGTCGAGGATTGACCTGATCTTGGAAGAAAAACTGAACGGTCTTAAATCTTTTGGCTACGATTTCGTGATTATTGACTGCGGTCCTCAGCGCAGCAAGGTAAATGATGCGGTCCTGTGTTATGTCGACGGAATCATCATACCCGTCCAGCTGCAAGCCGCATCCGTCAGGGCCGTAGGGAACATTTACGAATATCTTTCGGATATGAGGCTGAATTCCGATATGATCAAGCTTATCGTGCCCAACATGTTTGATCAGAGAACCAACGACTCGAAAGAAAACTTAAAGTTCATCAAGGAATTTATTGCGGACGATCGTCTGTTGAGCGAACCCATACATCGCAGGGTAAAGATCGCAGAAGCCGGAAAGTTGGGGAAAACTGTTTTTGAATATGATGACGAATCTGCCCGGCAGTTTCGGAGCATCGTCAAAAAGGTGATAAGCAGATATGCCCAGGAAGAGTGATCGTAAAAAAGACCTGACGAATCTGGAAAAGATGAAAAATGAAATGAGACGGAAAAAGGAGAAGGCGGAAAAAGCATCGGTTGCCGGACGGCATGACGAGTCAACGTTTATTCTCCAAGGGGAAGGCGGAGAGGAAATACAGTCGTTCCGTCCGGAAGAGGCGCTTTTCGTGCGCCAGGCGCATGCAAGTGAAAACGAGTGGTCGGGTGAACCAGCCCGGGACGATGCGTTTGATGTTCCAAGCCGAAGTCGCATCCAAGAAAAGGATAGACAAAGGGTTGAGGTCGATCATCTTGATCTTGTTGTTTTCCGGGTGGGGGACGAACAGTTTGCGTTCAGGCTGATGAATGTAAGAGAAATCATAAAGGTTGACAAAATAAAGAGAATTCCCCATGCCCCTGCACATGTGGCGGGATTGTGCAGCCTAAGGGGCAGCATTTTGCCTGTTGTCGACATTCGCAGGTGCTTACGTATGCCGGAGAAGGAATACAATGAAGGCAGCAGGATCATCGTTGTCGACATCCATGGCAGGAATGTAGGGATTATAACCGATGGGATTTCAGAAGTGATCAGCGTAAAAGCCTCATCCATTTTGGAGCCGCCGGCTAATATAAAGAATGATCAAAGAAGGGATGTTATCGGCATTGTATTGAGAGAAAACGGGGAACGTATGATTATGGTCTTAGATGTGGAGAACGTTGTGAAATTTGAGCAGATGGAACAGGATTTTTTAAGCGACAAGACATCGGATCGCGATAAGTCTTTTTCTCCGGCATCAGATCATGGGGATGAAGCGGAGTTGGTCATATTCTGCATCAACGGTGAACAATATGCCCTTCATGTTCGAAACGTCAGAGAAATCCTTCGATATGTTGATATTTTGAAAGTACCCAATTCTCCATATTATGTGGAAGGCGTTGTGTCTGTAAGGAACAATCTTCTTGCGGTAATCAATCTGGCAAAACTTTTTGGTGCCGAACATCACCGCATTTATGAAACTGCCAGAATTATTGTTGCAGATGCTGGCGATTTCTCCTATGGAGTGATTGTCGATAAAGTGTCGGAAGTGGCACGGGTTCCAAGAAAACTTTTTTACAAACCTTTCGATACAGTCAAAAATACTGAAAAGCAGTTTATACGTGAATTTGCAAATTTAAACAACCGGAAAAAGGTAGTAATGGTCCTTGATCCGCGCAAATTGGCATCCCTGAACAATTTTCACGAGATGAATCTCGATCATCTGACATACGGCGAAAGCCAAGGCGTTGTGATCAACAAAGAAATGCCGGAGGATCAATTTTTGGATCAGGAACAGTTTGTAGTTTTTAAGGTTGATCATGAAGAATACGGCATAAGAATCGATTATGTTTGTGAAGTGAACAGTGTGGATGAAATCCGCAGTTTTCCGGGAGCCCCCGATTTCATTGATGGAATGGCAAACCTAAGGGAAGATATCATACCTGTTTTGAATTTGAGAGCATTTTTTGGAAAATCCGTAACAACCGAGAGAGCTTTTTCCAAGCTTTTGGTCGTTGAATACCGGAATGAACGGATTGGTTTCATGATCGATTCTGTTCCGGAAGTCGTCAGGGTGAATAGGGATTTTCTTGAAGAGACCACCCGGGCGTTGGAAGCCGGGAACAAAAAGAAATTTATCCGTCATATTGGAAAATTGAACGAAGGGAAAAGGGTCATTCTGATTCTTGATCTGAAGGCTGTCCTCAATGGTGTCATCGGACAATAGCACGGGAAACTGCTTAATGAAGCCTAGTTGAGACTGGATAGCAATGCGATGGAAAGGATCAAAGCGGTTTCTGCTATAGAAGAGATGATGGTATCGTTTTAATTTTGGTAATGATCGTGTGTGTATATGTTTATGCTATGATAGCAAGGAGGTTAATATGGGAGAGGAAAAAGAAATTCTCACACCAGAGGAAATCGAGGAAATCATCCGCCAATTGGAAGTTTATTATCCAGAGTTAGTAAATCCCAGACAAACCGAAAAATCAGATAAGACGGGAGCGGAGTAATTGAACTGTAAAACATTTTCCAAACCGCTTGAAGCTAAAGGTGATATCTTCTTGATGACTGATTACAGAATTTGGTAATATGTTTTTTGTCACGGGGCTTGTACCAGGGAAAGCTAATTGATCGTGCCGAAGTGGCGGAATTGGCAACGCGCGCGGCTCAAAATCGCGCCCGAAAGGGTGTGGGTTCGAGTTCCTCCATCGGTACCACTACATAGCAAACAGCTCTTAAGATGCGCAATGTCTGGATCTTAAGAGCTTTTGTTGCATTTATCTGAGATGGAGGGATGGGTTCGTGTTAAAAGAACAACCGCACTTTACCGTTTCCTTACCGGATACGCTCAAGCCCTTTGTTGAAAAACTCGGAAGCGGAAAAAGGGCTGTTCAAAGTCTATTGCAGGATTTGAATTGAACCATGAAAAAAGTTGTGTCGAATACGAGCCCATTGATTGCTTTGTCTATGATCGAACAGTTTCCTCTTTTGTTTCGGTTGTTTCTAAAAGTGTATGTTCCCAAGGTAGTTTACCGTGAAATTATCGAATCAAAATCTGTTCATGGATACGGGGCAAAAAAGAACTGCAAGATGCTGTCAATCGAAACGAAATCACGATTTATAGCGTACAAAACGCGATGTTGATTGAGCAGCTATACGGGAAGATGCACCGGGGGGACTCGAGGTTATCGTTGCGGCAAAAGAGCTTTCTCTTGAATTTGTGCTCATAGATGAAAGAACGGCACGAAATTTTGCGGAGATGAATTTGCTTACACCCATTGGAACCATCGGCATGTTAGTTGCAGCGAAAAAACGAGGCTCTATTGATGCCCTGAAACTGTATTTGGATTTGTTGATTGAACGCCGATTTCGTATAAATAGGGATATATACATTTCGTTATTGTGAAAAGTTGGTGAACTGAAATGAGCACTGACCATTTCAAAGGTAAAATCGAATGGGATGAACAAGCTGAAGGCAAAGTTCCGCTTGTTGTGTTGAGTGATGGCCGAAAGATGACTTGGCAACAATTCGGAGAACTCTTGATGACCTATGAAAGGTTTGGATTTCACTTGGAAATTATAGAAGAGTAGTTTTACAATCGCAACGTAGGTTAAATGTTGATGTTACTGATTGTTGTGATCGTCAATATGAGTAAAATGAAAAGTGCCGTCCAAAATGCAATCATGTTGCGTGTTGGACGGTTTTAATTTACTTGGAAACAGATACTTTATTACATAAACAGATAAACGAAACAAGTAAGATGCGTGCGGCCAAAGCTCGTTCAAAAGAATGGAGGTTCTCCTTACCTGATATCCCTGCATATGATAGAGCCCTGAAGATCAAACTCTTCCTTGATTTTCAGGGTTCTTTGGTTTCAGAATAATGAAATCCTGTCGAGTTATGTATGAAAATACCCCTCATTGGGTTAATGATAATATTATTATCATTATGGATGTCGCACAATCAACCTTGTGCGACATATTTTTGCAAATCCCATCTTTTAACATAACATAATATAGCATAGCAGAAAGGCAATGATCAAGCATTGTTACTGTCAATATCTCATTGGCTCTACCCTTCATTTTTTCTTTGCAATTTTTTCTGTACAATTTTTCCAAGAAATTCCCTTTCATTCCCTTTCATATCCTAGCCATCTCGTCCATTCCGTCAAGGGCAAAGGCTTCGC
>CAMTVR010000050.1:0-41418 GCA_947085265.1 uncultured Bacillus sp.
AGGGCTGAGAGGTTTTTAAAAACCCACAAAAAGAACAAACAAGAAGAGAAACGAGTAAAGAAAACGCTTGCAAGATAGAGGTTGATAAAAAAAATTCTACTGTCAAAAAGAAAAGCACCCACAAAAACTTGACTCAGTCAAAAATCGGGATACGGTTGCGAATCAACAGAATGCCATGATAATATAAACCTTGATCGTTTGTCGCTTCAACAGCATGGAAGAACCCGTCAAGGAGGAAGAAAGATGAGCGAATGGATCCCCCCTACAGCAGAGAAGCCGAACATGAAAGATTATGACGAGACCTATGCCACCTTTTCCTGGGAGCAGGCGGAAAAAGAATTCACTTGGCACAAGACAGGGAAAGTGAACATGGCCTATGAGGCGGTGGATCGCCATGCCGAGACCTGGCGGAAAAACAAGGTGGCGTTGTATTACAGTGATGCACAGCGGGACGAGAAATATACGTTCCTGGAAATGAAACTGCTTTCAAACCAATTCGGCAACGTCTTGCGGAAGCTGGGCGTGCAAAAAGGGGAGCGGGTGTTTCTCTTCATGCCGCGGACGCCGGAGCTGTATGTGAGCCTGATCGGAATTTTGAAGGTGGGCGCCATCGCCGGTCCGCTGTTTGAAGCTTTTATGGAACAGGCGGTGCGGGACCGGCTGGAAAACAGCGAGGCGATAGCCCTGGTGACGACACCTGCGCTGTTGCCCCGGGTGCCGTACAAAGAGCTGCCCCACCTGAAGCACATCATCCTGGTGGGCGCTGATGAACTTCCGCCGAAAGAGGCAGGAACCCGTTTTTACAGCTTCGAGCGGGAAATGGCGGAAGCTTCGAGGGAGCTGGAGATCGAATGGGTGGACCGGGAAGACGGGATGATCCTGCATTACACGTCGGGGTCAACCGGCAAGCCCAAGGGAGTTTATCACGTCCATAACGCGATGATCCAGCACTATCAGACCGCCAAGTGGGTCCTGGATCTGAAGGAAGAGGACATCTACTGGTGCACCGCCGATCCCGGCTGGGTGACCGGCACTTCGTACGGGGTGTTTGGTCCATGGCTCAACGGCGTCTCCAGCGTGATTCGCGGCGGACGTTTCAATCCCCGCGACTGGTATGCCACGATCGAGAAATACCGGGTGACCGTCTGGTACAGCGCGCCCACATCGTTCCGGATGTTGATGGGCGCGGGAGAGGAGATGATCAAGGAATACGATCTCAGCTCGCTCCGCCACATTCTCAGCGTCGGCGAACCGCTGAATGCGGAAGTGGTGCGCTGGGGGCTGAAAGCCTATGGCCTGCGGATCCATGACAACTGGTGGATGACGGAGACAGGCGGGCAGCTCATCGCCAACTTCCCGTGCATGCCGATCAAGCCGGGATCGATGGGCAAACCGTTTCCCGGCATTACGGTAGCGATTCTGGATGATGAAGGCAACGAAGTGCCCCGAGGGCAGATCGGCAACCTCTGCGTCAAGGCGGGCTGGCCGTCGATGATGCGGAAGATCTGGAAAAACGAGGAGAAGTACAAGGAATATTTCCGCTTCCCTGGCTGGTACGTCTCCGGGGATTCCGCCAAGATGGACGAGGACGGCTATGTGTGGTTCCAGGGCCGGGTGGACGATGTGATCATGACCTCCGGCGAACGGGTCGGCCCCTTTGAGGTGGAGAGCAAGCTGGTGGAACATCCTGCTATCGCGGAAGCAGCCGTGATTGGCAAGCCGGATCCGGTTCGCGGCGAGATCATCAAGGCGTTTGTCGCTTTGCGGCAGGGGTATCAGCCGAGTGAGGAACTGAAGGAGGAGATCCGCCTGTTTGTCCGCAACGGGCTGGCCGCCCACGCCGCGCCGAGGGAGATCGAATTTCGCGAATCCCTGCCCAAGACGCGCAGCGGAAAGATCATGCGCCGCGTGTTGAAGGCCTGGGAACTGGGCCTGCCGACCGGGGATCTGTCGACGATGGAGGATTAAGACGGAGAATGTAACATAAAAATAGAGAACGGCTTGAAGCATTGTGATGCTATGGCGCCCCCTATGGTGTTTGGGGGGTGTTTTTGTTTTGACAGAAATGGCGAATCTGTGCGCGGTTTAACCATAGTGTAGTTGGTATGTTTTCATAAATTTCTTTATAAATAAATAAGAAAGATAGCTTTTGTTTCCTCAGATCACACGTATAATATCAAACAATAGTATAGTATACTCAATGATGATTCTGTGATGACCCAGCGCCGAAAAATGGGGCCAAAAGGAGGGCATGCATGAAACTCAGGGTCTCGGCCGTTCAATATCATCTTCATACCATACAGCGTTTTGAGGACTTTGGCAGGCAAGTGGAGCATTATGTCAAAACGGCAGCGGAGTTTGCCGCCGATTTTGTCTTGTTTCCCGAATTTTTTACCACCCAGTTGATGTCGATTGGCAATGATCGGGGAGAACCATTGACAATCCAAGACCTGCCCGATTTTACCGATCAATATCGTTCATTGTTTGCGGATTTGGCCAAACAAACCGGCATGCACATCGTCGCGGGAACGCATGTGATCCGCAAAGGAGACAAACTGTACAATGTCGCCCATTTGTTCTATCCGGACGGCAGAATAGCGGAACAGCCGAAACTGCACATCACGCCAACAGAGGTCAAGGAATGGAGCCTGTCTCCCGGCGATCGGCTTCAGGTATTCGAGACCGAGAAGGGCACGATTGCGATGCTGACGTGTTATGACATTGAATTCCCGGAAATCGTCCGCATGGCCAGGGCCAAGGGAGCCGATGTCATATTTTGCCCGTCCTGTACCGACGACCGGCACGGTTTTTACCGGGTTCGGTATACCAGCCATGCGCGGGCGGTGGAAAATCAAGTATACGTGGTCACGACGGGGACGGTAGGATCTCTTCCCACGGTTGATTTTATGCGGGCCAACTATGGCCAGGCCGCGGTGATTACTCCGAACGACATTCCTTTCCCGCCCCGCGGCATTTTGGCGGAGGGAGAAATTAACCACGATATGGTGGTGACGGCCGATTTGGATCTGGCGTTGCTGTATCAAGTCCGTGAGAGCGGCTCGGTGACCACTTGGCGCGACCGACGGACCGATCTTTATCCCGATTGGCCATAAGGATGGGATGGATTTTCTATGATAGATTCTCCTTCCAAGGAGGGATTGGCATGTATCGAAAAAAGTTTTATGTCTTCGATCAGGACCGTCCTGTTCCGGCGGTGATTCGAAATTATCGGGAACAGGATTTTGAGGAACTGATCCGCATTCAGCAGGAATGCTTTCCGCCGCCGTTTCCGTCTGAATTGTGGTGGAACACGGAACAGTTGCGGAACCATGTGACACTCTTTCCGGAGGGAGCCTTGTGCGTCGAGGTAGAGAGAGTTTTAGCAGGCTCAATGACATGCCTGATGGTAGATTTTAATCCCAACCATCCGGACCACACCTGGGAAGAGATGACGGATGGCGGGTATATCCGCAACCATAACCCGAATGGAAACACCCTTTACGTCGTCGATATCAGCGTACGTCCCTCCTATCGCAAACTGGGTTTGGGAAAATGGCTGATGTTGTCCATGTATGAAGTGGTCGTGCACAAGGGACTGGACCGTTTGCTGGGCGGGGGCAGAATGCCGGGCTATCATAAAAAAGCCGGTGAGATGAGCGCGGACCAATATCTCGAAGCGGTCGTCAAAGGCGAACTGAAGGATCCGGTGATCACCTTCCTGCTTCGCTGCGGCCGAACACCCGTCAAGGTGGTCGCCAACTATCTGGAAGACGAAGAATCCTGCAACTATGGAGCGCTAATGGAATGGAAGAATCCGTTCTGTGGGGTGTCAAGACGTGATTAGTCAGTCTGTCAATCCGGCTTGAACCAAGCGCCGATCTATCATAAAATACATGATAAGGTATATCTTTATATCAAAACATGGAGGGTGACGGGAAATGGCGCTCTATGATTTCCGTTGTCTGAAATGCGGTGCCGAGTATCAGGAGAGGGTCGCTTTTGACAAACGGGACGAAGTGTCTTGTCCCTCCTGTGGCAGCAAGGAGAAGGAGCAGGTGTTCAAAGCCAACGTCAAAGGTCCGGTCTGCTGCGGCGCCTCTTCCGGATTTTCATGAATGGCCTGAACGAGGCCCACGGGTTTCGTGGGCCAGGGATGAGTGACAGAACTGCGGGAATGACACAACTGCCTAACGGATCGAGAACTGCCTCATAAACGGGGCGGTTCTTTTTTTTGCTGTCACAATCATGTCACGATTTTTTTTAAAGTTCTTCACAGCCTGCCCCGGTGGGCCGCCTTTCAAGGTGTTAGAATGAATGTAAAGATACATTTTCAATGGATATATTTAGGAATCAAACCCCTGAGGAGGGGTGTGGATGAACCGCTTTGATAATCAGGAAAAGTGGCTTTTCAGTCTGATGATGACCGTCGGTGCACTGATGCTTTTGGCAATGGTTGGGAAATTTTTCTGAGCGGAATGGGCTTTTTGTTGCGAAGGCAGCCGCTTCATCACAAGACATGGATGGAGACATTCGGACATTTGGAAGGGGTGGCAAGGGATGGCATACGATCCGGTGCTTTACAGCCGTATCCTGACAGGGCTGACCCTGTCTGTACACATTGTGTACGCGACGATTGGCGTGGGTGTGCCGCTGATGATTGCGCTGGCAGAATGGATTGGCATACGGCGGAACGATCCCCATTATCTTTTGATGGCGCGGCGGTGGGCGCGAGGGTTTACCATCACGGTGGCCGTTGGGGTGGTTACCGGAACGGCCATTGGATTCCAACTGAACCTGTTGTGGCCCAACTTTATGAAGGTGGCCGGCCAGGTGATCGCGCTGCCGCTTTTCCTGGAAACGTTCGCTTTCTTTTTGGAGGCGATCTTTCTCGGGGCCTATTTATACACCTGGGATCGGTTTCAGCGGCCGATCCGCCATTTTCTCTTGTTGATTCCGGTGGTCATCGGCTCTTCTGGTTCGGCCTTTTTTATCACGACGGTGAACGCGTTTATGAATGCGCCGACTGGATTTACGCTGGTGAATGGGGAGTTGACAGAGATTCAGCCTTTGGCGGCCATGTTTAATGTGGCCACACCGACGAAGGTGTCGCATGTATTGGCTTCTGCCTATTTGACATCGGCTTTTGTTTTGGCGATGATTGCGGCCTTCGCGATCTTGCGCGGGAAAGAGCACGTGTATTACCGAAAGGCGCTGAAATTGACGATGGTGGCTGCGTTCGTGTTTGCGCTGGCCACGTTTGTCGTCGGGGATTTGTCAGGGAAATATTTGGCGCAATATCAGCCGGAGAAGCTGGCTGCGGCAGAATGGCATTTTACGACGACTGCAGAGGCGCCTTTAGTGCTTGGCGGGATTCTCACTGAGGACAACGAGGTAAAATTTGCGTTGGAGATTCCTTATGCATTGAGCCTTTTAGCGCATGGCAGGCCCGGCGCGGAGGTGATCGGCCTGGATCAGTTTGCGGAAGAGCTGATTCCGCCGCTTTCCATCCACTATTTCTTCGATGCGATGGTGCTGATCGGGGTTTACCTGTTGGTTGTGTCGGGGTTGTATCTCATGTTGTCGCGATATTCGCCGGCGCGGTTGTCACATCCATTGTTTCTCGGGGCCATTGTGGCCGGCGGCCCGCTCAGCATGATTGCGATTGAGGCTGGGTGGATTTTTACGGAATTGGGACGTCAGCCTTGGATATTGGTCGGGGTGATGCGGACAGCCGAGGGGGCCACCACAGCCAGCCATGTGGATGTGATGTTGGTCCTGTTTGCGGGCCTGTACGTGGTATTGTCTGTTCTCTGTGTGACAGTTCTCTGGCGCATGTTCCGGCACCATTCTCCCGAGCAGGAGATGGAATTACGCGGGTTGACAAGAGAGGATGAAGGCAGATGGGCTATGAATGGATAGGGCTCACCGTTCTCTGGCTGTTTCTCTATGGCTATGTGATTGTGGCTTCGATTGATTTTGGCGCCGGGTTTTACAGTTTTTACAGTCTCCTCACACGCGAAAAACATGCGATTCACCCGATCATTGAACGTTACTTGTCACCGGTTTGGGAAGTGACCAACGTGTTTTTGATTTTCTTTCTCGTCGGCATCGTAGGCTTTTTCCCGAACACGGCCTATTATTTTGGTACAGTTCTGTTGGTGCCAGGCAGCATCGCCGTGATTCTGCTGGCGATTCGCGGCTCGTTTTACGCGTTTCATTCGGCCAAGTCTCATCCTGTCTATCCATTTCTTTACGGGTTGACAGGGTTGTTGATTCCGGCATCGCTGTCTGTGGTGTTGACGATTTCAGAAGGCGGGTTTATCCGGGTGACAGCGGACGGGAGGGTGGAATTGCTCTACGAAGAGTTGTTCTGGAGCCCGTTTTCCTGGAGTGTGGTTATGTTGGCCATTGTCAGTGTGCTCTTCATCTCGGCCGCTTTTCTCACCTATTATGCGTCGCGGGCCGGCGATGAGCGGGCACTGAAGGTGTTGCGCCGTTATGCGCTTGGATGGAGCGGCCCGACATTGCTGAGCAGCCTGTTTATCTTTTCCACCTTGCGGCAGCATAATCCGGAGCATTTCTACCGCATGTTGGAATACGGGTGGATGTTTGGACTTTCGCTCGTGTGTTTCTTGTTGGCGGTGCTCCTGATTTGGCGGAAACGAGCTTTTGGCTGGGCTTTTGTCTTGGTGATGGCGCAGTTTTTCTTCGCCTTTTTCGGATACGGAATCTCGCATTTGCCGTATCTGTTGTATCCCTACTTGACGGTGCAGGACAGCGTCAACAATCCGGTCATGACCATGGCGTTGACGATTGCGTTCCAAGCAGGCTTGCTTTTACTGGTCCCATCGCTTGTCCTTTTGCTGCGGCTGTTCTTGTTCGATGCCAAGTATGTTAGAGGACAATAAAATCGGGATATCATCGACGTGAAGGGGGAGGGGGATGATGGAAGGTTTTTTGATTCTGGTAGCGCCGCCGTTGGTGGTGCTGGCGGCAGTGGTCATCCTGTTCATTTGGGGCGCGCGAGAAGCTTAGCGCGCAGGGGGCTGCAGGTGAACTGCAGCCCGTTTTTTTGCGCCCAGTTTTTTGGCAAGAGGGTATTCATTTGAGCCGTGAGCAGTTGTATTCACTTCACTTGGTGAGGCGTCTGATGACATCCATCAATTCGGAGATGGCCTGCTCCTGCTGATTGTTTTGGATGGCCCGGCTCACACAATGCCGCGTATGATCCTCGATTAACACGAGCGCCACCTGTTCAATGGCTGACTTGATGGCGGCGATTTGCACCAGAATGTCTACGCAATACCGGTCTTCCTGAATCATCCGCTGAATGCCCCGCACCTGCCCCTCGATGCGTTTTAGGCGGTTGATCAGCTGGGTTTTGCGCGGCTGGACGACTTGTTTTTCGGTTGTTTGGGCCGCGTTTTCTTCGTGTTGCATAACCCGCACACCCCTTTATGAACGGCCTCCGTTTTGCAGGCATGTTGATCATCGTCATTGTAGCAGTCGGCGCAGGGAGAAGCAACTTGAAGCATGTGAAGTGAAAAAGACAACAGGAGGATATACCAAGAATGTTCGAAAATCAAGTGGATAAGAATGCCACAACTGGGGTTCGTCATGCTATTATGATTGTATGAGAACGCGCAATGCTCGTTGTGGATATCCAGGCTGCTCGATGCGAATGATGATGGGATATGGGACAGCAGGTTCAAATGCAGGTTGCCGGATGAAGGGCGTTCGGAAATGATGTGGAGGAAGGGGGGCTAACATGACATTTACAGTCAGGGCAAAAACGGTGGAGGAAGCGGTGCAAAGGGGACTGGCAGAGACAGGGTGGAAGCAGGAGGATGTTGAGGTGACGGTTGTTAAAGAGAAGAAAGGATTATTCGGACCCAGGTGGGTGGAGGTGGAGTTGCGCCTGCGTCAGGTTCCTTTGGCTGTTGCGGAAGCGGTTTCAAGCGAGACAGGGGAGCTCCAGTCGGAGGCCGGGGAACCCGGGGTGGAATTGGACAGGGACGGAACGTTGAGCTTTGTCGATGGACAGCTGCACTTTGTGGCGCCGGTGGGTAAGGGGCGGTTTCCGGAAATTCGTGCGGCAAAAGGGGTTCAGTTGATTGCGGATGGCCAGGTAGTAGAGGATTACCCGTTTGTGTACGAGGGCAAGCAGCAGGTCATCGTCCAGGCGGTGGAAGAAGCGCCGAAGCGCCGGGTTGACGTGGACCTTTCAAAGGATGAATTACAGGCTCTGATGCGCGTTGAGTATCTCAAAGGATATAAGGCCACTGTGCTCGAACAGCCCGAACCGCGGGCAGTTCTGACTTTGCGGGCCGAGATCCAAGAAGTGGAACCGGAACGCTTTCGCGTCGAGGAACTTCGAGCGACGCTGATGGAAAAAGGAGTGACGGTGGGGATTCTGGAGGATAGGCTGGAACGACTGGCGCAGGAGGGCTCCCTGGAATGGGTTGTGGTCGCGGAAGGGGAGCTGCCGCAGCATGGCGTGGACGGCTGGATTGAATTGATCTACCATCGGGTATCGCGCCGGATGCTGAACAGCCCGGACTCCCCGCTTCGTCAGCACCTGATTCGGGAAATTGAATCAGCGGAACAAGGCCAAGTGGTGGCACGCCTGCATCCCCCGCAGCCGGGACGGGACGGGCAGACGGTTACGGGAAAGGTGATCCCGCACACGCCTGGGAAAGAAATCCAGCTGAAAGCCGGTAAAGGAGTCCGTCTCAACGAAGAGCAAACGGAGGCCATTGCCGAAATGTCCGGTCGGCCAATCATCAACCGTTCGGTTGTGAGCATTTTGCCTGTCCATATCGTGAACAGTGATTTGACCTTTAAGGAAGGAGGCATTCGCTTTCAGGGGGACGTGGTGGTTCAGGGAGATGTCTTGGACGGCGTCGAATTGGAAGCGGTGGGCAATGTACACCTTTATGGAAATGTCAACCACGCCCGCATTGCGGCACAGGGGGACATTCACGCAGAGAAAGTGGTATTCGGCGGCCGCTTGACCGCCGGGGTGACCGCTGAGGAGTTCTTGCAAGCAGAACAGCTGCTGAAGCAGATTCACCAACAGTTCATACAATTGCACCAGAGTATTCAGCATTTGCGCTTGCACCGTCCTGAAGTGGCCCGGGAAACGGATGGGAGATTGGTTTTCCTGTTGTCCGAAAACAAGTTTCGGCAATTGCCGAATCTGGTTGAGCGATTTTGTCAGATGATGAAAAACAACCCGTTATTGCAAGAGTGGAGCGCCGGATTGGAGGACCAATTACGTAGCTATGCCCAGCCTTCAGCTTTGGTTAGGCAGGCCCAACTGAACCTGGAGCAATTGTTGGCTGACATGGGTGAACGCTTGCACGCCGCAGTGGATGAAAAGGGACGTAAGGGGTCCGTGATCGCCCAGAGTCTCAATAACACTACAGTTGAGGCGAGCGGCGATGTCCAAGTGAAGGAGTCCGTCTATTATAGTCGAATTTATGCCCGAGGTTCTGTTCATTGCCAAGGTTATATCAGGGCCTCTGAGATCTACGCCGAGGGGGATGTGTACAGTTCGGAGGTAGGCACCCGTTCCGGCACCAAGGCGACAATTTCTTTGAAAGGGATTTTTCGCGCAAAGAAGGTGTATCCCAATGTTGAAGTGATCTGTTCCGGAGATAAGGAGATCTTTGACCGGGAGATGCTGGATGTGGTATTGCCACGATCTGCGAAACAAGAAACTAGTTGACAGAATTTTTCTTTCCCTATAACATAAGACCAGATTCGTGTTTTGCCGCATTAAAGAAATGCAACGATGAAGACAGAGGAGGAAGAGGATGAAGAAAAATCGATGGGGGGTTTGGCTGCTTCTCGGCCTTAGCCTTGCGCTGCTTCTCGCAGGCTGTGGCACCGGGCAGCCCGACGGAAGTCAGCAGCAGCAGGGACAGGAGCAGGAAAAGGATGCCGCGGAAAACAATGCGTCATTTAAAGTGGGGATTGCGCAGCTGGTGGAGCATCCCTCCCTCGACGCGGCGCGGGAAGGATTTATTCAGGCTTTGTTGGACAACGGATTTCGTGAAGAGGATATCGAGGTAAAGCTGGCGCAAGGCGACCCAAATACAAATACGACCATTGCGCAAAAATTTGTCGCGGACAAAAAAGATCTGGTGCTCGCCATTGCCACCTCTACCGCGCAGGCGGTGGTCAAGGAAGCGGAATCTGTCGGGATGCCGGTTCTCTTTACGGCGATTACCGATCCATTGGGCGCCAAACTGGTGGACAACTTGGAGAAGCCCGGCAAAAACGTCACGGGAACCTCGGATACGCACCCGGATGCCATTCCTCTCCTGATGCAGTTTATCAAGGAAGAGTTTCCTGACATCAAAACGGTGGGATTGATTTACAATGCCGGGGAACAGAATGCGGTTGTGAACGTGGAGCGTGCCAAGGAAGAGCTGGAGAAGCTGGGTCTGAACTCTGAGGAAGTGACTGTTGCCACTAGCGCAGAGGTGAAGCAGGCGGCCGAATCTTTGGTCGGACGTGTGGATGCCATCTACGTTCCCAAAGATAACACCGTGGTGCAAGCGCTCGAATCTGTCCTGCAGGTCGGCGCGGAGAAGAAAGTGCCGATATTCGCTGGAGAGACGGATTCCGTGGAGCGAGGGGCGTTGGCCTCCTATGGGCTGGATTATGTCAAACTGGGCTATAAAACCGGTATGATGGCCGTTGATATTTTGAAAAACGGCAAGAACCCTGGAGACATACCAGTTGGGTACCCAGATGACCTGGGATTGGTGATCAATGCCGATGCCGCCCAAAAGATGGGCGTGACGATCACTGATTCGATGCGGAGCAAGGCGGAAGAGGTCATTAACGAATAATTCACACGACCACCTTGACGATTTTCCGGAGGCAAGGGAAAATAGAGTCAAGGTGGTTTTTTGCCGATTTTTTAGAAAGGTGAAACGATGGAGCTCTTTCTTTCTACCTTATTGTTTTTTATTGTCGCATCGGTCTGTGTGGTTGTCATATCCAACAACAAGAATCCCGTGGCTACGACCGCATGGCTGATTGTGATCATTTTTGTCCCGCTCATCGGTCTGATTTTGTACCTCTTGCTTGGCCGAAACTACCGGAAGAACCGCCTTTATCAAAAATTGTTTGAGGCCAATATTTTTCCGGAAATGCCGGGTGATGTGAAGGAGCCGGCGAATCGCAGCTCCTCGCGCCGGTCGGCGGCGTTTGAGCAATTTATTTACCGCAGCTGTTTCCAACCGGTGACGGTGCAAAATCAGACGGAACTGTATTTTTCGGGTGAACCCTGGTTAAAGCAGATGATGCGCGATATCAGGCAAGCCCAACAGCACATCCACTTGGAATTTTTTATTTGGAAAGCGGATGCCGCCGGATTGCTGCTCAGGGATGCCTTGCTGGAGAAGGCGCGGGAAGGCGTGAAGATTCGCATCCTGCTGGACCGGCTCGGCTGCTGGCGCATTGCCTACCTGAACCGCGGCTTTCTGAAACCGCTTCTGGTTCATCCCAATGTTTCGTTTTCCTGGTTTTACCCGACGCGGATTCCCTTTATCCAGGTCCGAATCAACTACCGGAATCATCGGAAAATTGTCGTCATTGACGGAGAGATTGCTTATACGGGCGGCATGAATATCGGGGATGAATACGTGGCGGGGGGGCGGTTTTCCGCTTGGCGGGATGCGCAGCTGCGGATTCATGGTGAAGCTGCCCGTTCGCTGCAGATGGTTTTTTTAATCGATTGGTATACCGCAAAAAAAGAGTATTTGTTTGAACCAGCCTATTTCCCGCTGCCGGAGGTTCAGGGCAGGCGCGGCATTCAGATTGTGCCGAGCGGGCCTGACCAAAAGTGGGATAGCATCGCCCAGGCCTACTTTGCCATGATCAACGCGGCACAAGAAGAGCTGCTCATCACCACGCCCTACCTGATTCCGGATGATGCCATCTTGATGGCGTTGAAAACGGCCGCCCTGCGGGGAGTCGAGGTGAAACTGCTGTTTCCCGCACGTCCTGATCATCCGTTTGTTTATTGGGCCAGTTCTTCGTATTTTTACGAGTTGCTGCAGGCCGGAGTGAAAATCTACTTGTATCAGCGAGGATTTCTGCACTCCAAGATTATGGTCTGCGACAATCTTGTGGCTTCCGTGGGTTCTGCCAATCTGGATTTTCGCAGCCTTTACACCAACTTTGAGATCAATGCGCTGCTGTACAGTCCGGAGGACATCCTGGTCTTGCGCGCTCAGTTTTTCCAGGATTTGCGGCACGCGAGAGAAGTGACGCTGGATGAATGGAGCAAGATGCCGCCGTGGGTACGGTTCCGCAACTCTTTTGCCCGCTTGTTTTCGCCATTGATTTAACTGTCAGTCTGCCGTATATCCCTCGACTACCAGATCCAATTTTCCGGTTTCGGGGTGGATCACCAAGCCGTGGACCGGGACATGTTTGGGAAACAGCGGGTGGTGCTTGATCTGTTGAACGCTGTGAGCGACGTTTTCTTCGACGCTGGTAAACCCTGTCAGCCACTGGTTGATAGGAATCCCGGCGTGGATCAGGGTTTGAAAGGTTTCTTCCGGGATCCCGCTTGCCCGCGCTTTTTCCATTACCGTGTTTGCTTCCAGGCCGATCATCCCGCAATCGTGATGACCGATCACAGCCACCTCGCGGGCATTCAGTTGATAGACAGCGACGAGGATGCTCCGCATGATGCTGCCAAACGGATGGGAGATGGTGGCGCCGGCGTTTTTGATCATCTTGACATCTCCGTTACGGAGGTTCATCGCTCGCGGCAACAGTTCAATCAGGCGGGTATCCATGCAGGTAAGAATGACCATTTTTTTGTTTGGATATTTGGTGGTCCGGAGCGCTTCGTACTCCTGATTTTCGACGAAGGTCCGGTTAAATTCCAGAATATCATGCAGCAGCGGCATGTTCGCATCACCTTATTTTTTACAATGTTCACAAGGCATATTTTACAATGTTTCGAACTTGAAAGTCTACAACTGCAGGCGCAGGAGGATGCCCGGACAGGGCGAAAGGAGGACAGCGCATGCAAATCACGTCCCAGGCAGCCGAATATATTCAAAAGAAGTTGGCCAAATCCAGAGCCGGCGGTGCGCGGGTCTTCTATGTCGGGATGGGGTGAGGAGGCCCGCGTATCGCAGTGACTCTGGACGAGCCACGAAGCCAGGATATCGTCAAGCGTGTAGGAGAGATTCAAGTGGCGGTTGATCAGCGAATCGCGTGTGTGGTGGAGAATTCGACGATCGATCTTGTGAAAAGTATTTTCGGTTCGATGCTGGTGGTGCGGTAACCGTTACGGGTTCAACCAACCGTAAAGGGGGATCACCATGATGGAGGTCACTACGCCAGTGAGCGCCATGGCGAAACTGCTCATTCCGCCGTCAACGGGAGATTCCTGCAGCGCGCGCGCCGTGCCGATTCCGTGGGCGGCAGTGCCCATGGCCACGCCCCTGGCCACCGGATCATCAATGTTCATCCTTTTCAGCATCGAATAACCGAACAAATTGCCTAAAAGACCGGCCAAGACGGTGACGACGACGGTCAGGCCGGGAATTCCCCCCAATTCGCGTGACAGTTCGGCTGAGATAGGCGAGGTGACCGATTTTGGAATCATGCTCAGGATCACCTCCAACTGGCCTCCGAACAACCAAGCGATTCCTCCAGCCGACAGGATGCCCAGGAGACTGCCAACGGTTACTCCGCTCAAAATCCCCCGCATATGCTTGCGGAAGGCTTGGATATGTTTGACAAAAGGGACCGCCAGCGCCACGGTGGCCGGGCCGAGAAAGAAACTGACAAGTTGCCCGCCCGCTTGATAATCTTCATGATCAATACCAGTCATCAGTAAAATAAGAATGATCAGGCCAGACGAAAAAAAGAGGGGATGGACCCATTTCCACCGCCTGTTGAACAGGCTCATCGCGAAGTACAGGCAGACCGTCAAGCTGACGCCGAAGAGGGGATTACTCCACGGTTCCATGTCGTCCCGGCTCCTTTTGATTGAAATGTTGGGTGACGCGGGCGGTTGCCCACAGGACGACCCATGTGCTGAGGATCATGCTGGCCACGATCGGCAGCGCCTGTTGGATCAGCAACGGAAAAAAGGTCATCGTACTGACGACAAACGGCACGAAAAAGAGTGTCATGTGATTCAATAACCATTGAGCCGTATCCTCGATCCAAGCCAGCTTTACCCATCCGCTTAGCAAGGCCGCTGTCAAAAGAAAAAAGCCTAAAACATTCGCTGGTAACGGGATATGAGCAAACTCATGCAATGCCCAACCGCCCAACTGAAAGGCGAGAAGAATCGCCAACCCTCTCATTTTGTTCCTCCTATTCTGTCTTCTCTCTACTTGTTGCCGATTTTCTTCAAGTTTGTGACAGCCTGACGATATTCTTGAAATTGCTTTTTCTCTCTCTTGGGTTAACTTGATCTGTGTGGAAAAGGTAACATATACTAAAAAGACATGGTGTTAAGGCAGCTTTGCCGTGATGCAAGGAGGAGTGACCGTGCCCACCCCCAGCATGGAGGACTATCTAGAAAAAATATATCAAATCAGTCAGAAAAAAGGCTATGCTCGCGTGAGTGATGTGGCGCAGGCGCTGGGTTTGCAGCTGCCATCCGTCTCCCGCATGATTCAGAAAATGGGGGATAAAGAGCTTGTCAATTATGAAAAGTACGGTGGCATTGTCCTGACCGATAAGGGACATGAATTGGGACAGTTTCTGCATGACCGCCATCAAGTGCTTGAAGTGTTTCTTCAATTGCTCGGCGTCGAGGATAAAGAGGTCATCTACCAAGACGTGGAAGGAATTGAGCACCACATCAGCACAAAAACTTTACATCAGATTATGAAGTTTATCCGCTTCAGCAAACAGCATCCAGAATGGCAGGAGGCATACCGACAATTTCTGGCTTTGGAAAAAGAACTGGATGAAGAAGAGGCGGATCTTGACTGAGAGGTTTCCATGCACTTCAGGTGTGCCAGTAAATCACGTTTCATGCGGCGTCAGGAGGTTAAACGGGAAGGCGCGTTCCTCCTGGCTTTCATCGTCCGCAAACGTTCCCCAAGCCATCACGCCCTTGATCCGCGTGACTCGGAACACGCCAGGGCAGCCTTTTACAGCGTAGGTCTGGCCAACTTGGATCGACAGGTGTTCTTTCTGAAGATAGGACAGCGCCATGTTCATCTTTTGTTCCAGAACGGCCACCGCATTCCAAAGGCCTTGGTCTTTTCGAATTTCCATTTCTCTCCGCAACCGATCCACTTCCCGCAGCAATTCGTCGCGGCTCATTTGACTGTAAAACATGCTGACACACTCCCTTTTCATTCAATGCGTGTACTTTCAGAATCCGCTTCAGCATTTCCACTATCCCCATTATACATGATTCGGAGACCACGTCAGGGACACAGAAGGGAGCCGACCAAAAATGGCCAAGCAGCGGCTGGATAAAGTGTTATCGCGGGCAGGACTCGGCAGCCGAAAAGAGGTGAAAAGGCTGATCAAGGAGGGGCGAGTGTCGATCAATGGCGATCCCGCGTCAGACAGCGGCCTGCATGTCGATCCTCATTTGGACCAAATCGAGGTGGATGATCGCCCCATCGCCTATCGGGAATGGATTTATCTGATGATGTACAAGCCCAAGGGAGTCATCACCGCCACAGAAGACCCCGCCTTGCCGACTGTGCTGGATTTACTGGACGGGGCGTACACGGCTTTATCTCCCTTTCCCGTCGGACGGCTTGATCGGTATACCGAAGGCCTTCTTCTTCTAACCAACGACGGGCCGCTGGCCCATCGTCTGCTTTCACCGAAGCGCCACATTCCAAAAACGTATGCAGCGTTGATTCGGGGACATGTGACGGAACAGGATGTGGCGCGATTTGCCGCAGGGTTGGTGTTGGAGGATGGCACACAGACACGGCCTGCCGTGCTCAACATTTTACAATCTGGAACACATTCACAGGTCGAAGTGACCCTCTATGAAGGGAAATATCACCAAATCAAGCGGATGTTTCGCGCGGTGGGGAAGCAGGTCGTGGAGTTGAAACGCTTATCGATGGGCCCTCTGATGCTGGATCCTGCCCTTTCGCCAGGACAGTATCGGCATCTGACGGAGGATGAGTTGAATATGCTGAAAAAAGCGGCAGGACAAGAGGAGGAAAGATCGTTGCTTTAAAGGGTCAGATGAATGAGTTGCGGAGACCATTCCATGATCTGACTGGCCACCCAGGAGCTGGAAAAGGTTTTTTCAAGGCCTGGGAAAAGGGAGATGACAGAGATCAGGAGAAAAAGGATCAGGCCGGTTTTGAGAACGGACAGGCACAATCCCATCCAGCGGTTGACCGTGGAGAGAATCGGTATCGCATGGACAACGCCAAGCAGTGAAGCCAACCAGCGAATGAGCAGGCGAACCGCGAAAAAGAGCAATAGAAAGGAACCGATTCTTAACGGCAACATGCCCAGTTCCAGCGAGCCAATCGTAATATTCAGGACGGGAATGGAGAAAAGCGCGGCCAGCTGGTGGGCCAAATCCTGATATCCTGCCCAGGCTACCACCAGAGCGATCACCAAACTCAGCAAGTGAAACAGTTGCCGCAGGAATCCTTGCCGGTAGCCTGTCCAGGCGGAGGCGAGGAGCAGAAAAACCAGGATGAAATCAACCCAATGCGCCATGGTCAATTCCCTTCTTCATCGATGAGTTGAAGCAATTCTTCATGTTCCTTTTTCAGTCGGAAGAATTCGTCGGCCAGATTTAGTGCTGTAAGGACAGCGATTTTGGTCGTGTCCAGATAAAGGTGTTTATTTGCAATGTCCCGCATTTTCTGGTCAACATATCCTGCCACTTCATGGATCCATTCTGGGGGAGCTTCCCCGCGAATGGTGTAGGTTTTGCCAAATATATCCACTGTCACACGGTTTTTTTCCCCTTCGGCCACAACATTTCCTCCTTGTGGTTCCTCCCGATTGTTCCAGTCATCTTAGTTGATCCCGTGTTTTCTGTCAAGAGCTGGACGGTGGTTTTGATTGAACACTTCTCTGTGCATAATACCGCCACCTGCGGGGCAATCTTTGTCTGCGGTAATGGATGAAAGACAATATGCCCAAAGCGGCGACGGTGACGCCGAACCAGAAGAAAGGAACGGAAGAGTAGGCATTGTCTTTTTTCCCATTTTCCGATGGCGAGATGGCTTCCGCTGCATAAAGAGGCACCTGGATGGCAGACCGGTTGCCCAGGGCAATGTTTAACAGACCGACCTGTTGTCCCTTATGAATCGGATATTGGAGAGGTTCCAAGATGACCTGTTTCGTGATGCTGAGTTCCTCTTCCGCTGATGCTTCGGCGACAGGACGCTGGATGCGGATTTCCCTGCCCGTGCGCAGCGCAATTTCCTGTGAGCGATCACGCTCGAGGAATTGTTCCGTTTCCGAGACGACAGGGATGGGTTGAAATGCTTCAAACCCGTAGTCCATGAGCGCTTTTAGGTCGTGATACATCTGTGACTGAGTGGGAGCCGAGAGACAGACGGCGATGAGTTGACTCTCTCCTTTTTTCGCCGTGGCCACAAAGGTTTGTTTTGCCTTAGAGGTATAGCCGTTTTTGATCCCGGTGGCTCCTTCATATTGCCAAAGCAGTTTGTTGTGATTGACCAGCTGTGACTTCCACCCGTCCCCGTTCCACGGCATCGTCTTGGTGGCCACGATTTCCCTAAAAATCGGGCTGCGCATCGCATATTGGGCAATTTTTGCCATATCTCGTGCGGTGGTGTATTGATTGTCGTCATGCAATCCGGACGGATTTACAAAATGAGAGTTTGTAGCCCCTAAGTCGTTGGCTTTTTGGTTCATTAACCGAGCAAAGGCTTCGACGGAACCCCCGATATGCTCGGCAATCGCCACCGCCGCGTCGTTTCCGGAGTTGACCATCATCGCATACAGCAGCTCACGCAGCGTTTTCTGTTCACCTGGCACCAGATAGACGCGTGTTCCGTCGACCCGGGTGGCCTCTTCAGAGACGGTGACGAGCTCGTCCAAGCGACCGTTTTCGATGGCCACGATCGCAGTGAGAATTTTGGTGATACTGGCCGGGTAAAAGGGTCGATCGGCCTGTTTTTCGTACAAAACTTGACCGGTGTCCGCGTCGATCAGGATGGCCCCGGCCGAAGCCAAATCAGGCGGTTCGATAAACGGTGGCCCGAGTTTAGATTGGGCCTGAACGCTAGGAACCGGCAGGCAGCTAGTGATGAGACCTAAAGATAGAAAGAATCCGATGATTAAAAAGGCATGCCGCTTTATACTTTTTAAGCATGAAGACGCCATCTGTCCGTTTCACCTCATCTACTCCCAGAAAAATGGCTCTCCGGAAATGGATGACAGGATGTATCTTTTGCGTTAACTTGATTTTATCATAAAGGTTGGACAAGTCTCCATTTGTTGCCGTTTCGAGGCAAAAAAAAACGCGCATGACGCGCGTCAAATGCCAGCTGGTAGATCCTAGCTGAACAGTTTAAATCGCCGTTCCTTTTTTCTCCGTTGCCCTCGGGTCGCCAGTTCCAGCATCTCAATTGAAAATTGCATCTCCCGGAAGTTGTTGGAGACTTTTTCCCTGAGATCGGTCATTTCTTCTTTCAAGTTCCGGATGTCTTCATGGATCGTGATGGATTGTCTGTATTCTTCCTTTTGCCGTTGCAGCACTTCATCATATTTTTTCAGCATGTCCCGTTGATAGATTTCCATATTAGACACACGTTCTTCCAGCTGTGTGACCAGATCCAGTGTCTGCTTGAGCACTTGATAGGAAACGTCTTGACGGATCGGGATCACTTTCTCGTTGTCCGGATCTTGGCTGGCGGTAACAAGGTTGGCAGCGGGCTCCTGTCGAAGCAGGTGTTTGCGGATTTCATTCATCGACACGCCGGGTTGCTGCATGGCCTTCACCACTTCCGCAAAACGCTGGTAACCGGTCTCATTTACAACCCAATGCCCCTTGGCGTTGGTGGATGGCTGGATGTATTCGTAGAAATAATCCAACCATGCCCTCACTTTTCGCGGATTCATCTTGAATGCTTCAGACAGGTCGCGTGTTCCGTACTCCGTTTTCAGGGTTTTGGCTTGTTGTTCCATCATCATCTCCTCCTTCCCTTGAAGTGGATTCCGTTAATTTAAACGTTTCGCGCCATGGAAAGCAAAATCCTTCCGTGCTGACAAAGGTTCTAAGAAAGCCACAAAAGTTCTAAAAACTTGACAAGGGAAGAGGATGAATTTCGACATCATCGTCATAAAGAAAAAAGCAGGTGCCGATGCCCTGCTTTTGCTCGAGCTGTGTGGAGTGTCAATCGTTTTCCTTGTCTCCTTGTCCTGCATTTCCGAGACGTACTTTGGTCGGGACGAACATGTCCACGACGCCAATGACCAGGGCGGCCAAGAGGGCTCCTAAAACCGTCACTTGCATGTTGGGGACGACAAATTGGGCCACATAAATAATGACGGCGCTGACGAGAAAGCCGATGATCCCTCGGGCGTACGGAGAAATGTTGTCCCCGAAAAAGGTTTCGATAATCCAGCCGATCGCGGCGATGAAAATGGCGGCCAGTAGCGCGCTCCAAAATCCCTGAATGGAAAAGCCCGGGACGATGAAACCGACCACCATCAACACGATGGCAGCAACAACAAATCGGACCAGATGGCGAACAATCGTCATTCGAAGATTCCTCCTTCAATCGAACGTGTATCCTTTCTCGTGGAACATCGACAAAGATGTGTGTGGTGAACTCTTACGGTTATATTGTGTCTGATTGGAAATCGCCTTATACACTTGGAACTGGTGATGGTTGCGATGGTCCGGCAGGGATGAGGTATACTGAAGGATGAATCAGGAGGGAACAGCTTGGAACAGAACACGTTAAAGCGTCTAGAATTTGACAAAATATGTCAGATGTTACAAAAACATGCCTCTTTTTCCCTTTCGCGGGACAAGGCCATCTCCGTGCGGCCCACCCCTGATTTCGAGCAGGCAGCGGGATGGCTTCATCAAACGGATGAGGGATATCGGTTGCTTTTTCAATTTGGCGATCTTCCGTTTGGCGGGATTCAGGATATTTCACCCAGTGTGGACCGTGCGGGCAAAGGCGGACTGCTGACGCCGGAAGCATTGCTGGCCGTGCAGTGGACATTGCAAGGGGCGCGAAAGTTGAAACGATATCTGCTCAAACAGACGGAAAAAGATGCGGAGGCTTATCCTTATTTGCGGACGCAAGCGGAAGCGATCGAGGAATTTCCAGAAGTTGAACAAGGGATTGCGGCGGCGATCGATGAGCAGGCCGCGATTCGTGATGATGCCAGCCTTGAACTGACGCGGATACGCCGTCAGATGCGCCACTTGGAAAGCCGGATGAGGGAAAGACTGGAGGCGATGATCCGCGATCCGAACATCCTCCGGATGTTGCAGGAGCCGCTGATCACCATTCGCCACGATCATTTGGTACTTCCTGTCAAAGCCCATTACCGGAATGTGTTTGGCGGGGTGGTGTATGACCAGTCGGCTAGCGGTTCCACGCTTTTTATCGAACCGGATGTGGTGGCCCGTGACAATCGCCAACTCCAGGAGCTGCGCGTACAGGAGCGAAAAGAAGAGGAGCGCATTCTTCGCAGACTGTCGGCGATGGTGGGAGAGGCGGATAAGGCGATTCTCCAGTTGGTGGAGAGGTTGGCTGATCTGGATCTGGTCATGGCCAAGGCTCGCCTGGCCAGGGAAATGGCCGCAAGCAAGCCAGAGCTCAACGATCAGGGGATCATCCGGCTGCGCAAAGCCAAGCACCCCTTGCTCGATCCGGCCACGGTGGTGCCGATTGACCTGGAGTTGGGGGTCACATTTCGCACCCTGGTGATCACTGGCCCAAACACGGGTGGAAAGACGGTGACGCTGAAGACGATTGGTCTGCTTTCTTGCATGGCGATGGCTGGCCTGTTTGTCCCCGCTGCGGAGGGGACGCAAGTTTCGGTGTTCTCCGGGATCTATGTGGATATTGGAGACGAACAAAGCATTGAGCAAAACCTGAGCACCTTTTCCAGCCACATGCGGAATATGATTGACATGTTGGAACGGGCGGACGCCAAAGCGTTGCTCCTTTTTGACGAACTGGGAGCGGGAACCGACCCGCAAGAAGGGGCGGCGTTGGCCACTGCCATTCTGGAAGAGGTGCACCGTCGGGGTTGCCGGGTCGTGGCGACGACGCACTACAGTGAATTGAAGGCGTATGCCTACAACCGGGAAGGCGTTTCCAACGCCAGCGTCGAATTTGACGTCGAATCGCTGCGGCCAACATATCGCCTGATGGTGGGAGTTCCAGGGCGGAGCAATGCCTTTGTCATCGCAGAGCGTTTGGGTCTTCCGCGACATGTGCTGCAGATGGCGCGTGAGCAGTTGGATGAAGACAGCCGACATTGGGAAGCGATGGTCAGTTCGTTGGAGCAACGTCATCAGCAGATGGAAGAGCAGTTGGAGGAGCTGGCTGCTCTCCGCAAGGAGCTGGCAGAAAAAGAGAGGCAACTGGCGCGCCGCGATATGGAACTGATGAGGGAACGGCAGCGATTGCAGGACGAGATGTCGCGAAAGGTGGAAGAAGTGGTTGAGGCCGCACGCAAGGAGGCGGCTGGATTGCTGGCTGAATTAAAGGAACGGGTCAAACAAAGTTCTGCTGTGAAACCACATCAGATCACCGAATGGGAGAAAAAGCTGGAACAAATATCGGCTCGACAAGAGCAGCCGACTATCGATCGGTCTTACACGTTTCAGAAAGAGCGCGGGGATGCGTCTGACGCGCCACTGCTTCCTGGCAGCGAGGTGTTGGTGCTCCCTTTCGGGCAGCGCGGTACCGTGGTAGAACTGCAGGGAGAACAGGCGCTGGTGCAGATGGGCCAAATCAAACTCAGCCTGAGCAAGCATCAGCTTCAGCTGGTTGAATCCAAGAAAAAGCAGTCACCTGCACCTGCGATGGTGCGGCTGGTGACGCAGGAACGGCCGGTTCGCCCGGAGCTGGATCTGCGCGGTCAACGTGTGGATGAGGCGCTGGCGGAATTGGACAAATATCTGGATGAGGTGAGCTTGGCCGGCCTGAAGCAGGTGCATCTCATTCACGGCAAGGGAACGGGCAGCCTGCGCCAGGCCATTCAGGAGTACCTGCGAACACATCCGCAGGTGAATTCTTACCGGCTGGGAAATTATCACGAAGGCGGGAGCGGCGTGACCGTCGTTGTGTTGAAATAAGGACGGTTTTTTTCGACTGAATGGGGAAAAACAAGGATAAGGGGCATCATTTGCAAACTTTCATCACTGCCCTGAACACCTCATGAAAAACAGCCTCTGAGGAGGAATCATGCTCCTGGATCGTTCTGCCAAGCGGCTCCTGACGATCAACGCTTTATTTGCTGTATCTGTCGCTTTGTCCAGTACTTTTGTCAACGTCTATCTGTGGAAAGTGAAAAATGACTTCACGATGATCGGCCTTTTCAACCTGTTGCAATATCTCATGATTGGGATCACTTTTGTGCTTGCAGGTTGGTTGGTCAAGCGCCGGGATCGCGCGGTTGCCTTGCGCGTGGGTGTGGTTGTATTGGCGATGTTTTACTTATCTGTGTTGTTACTCGGGAAACGCTCAGTGGATCATGTGTTGTGGCTCGGGGCCTTGTTGGGGATTGGAAACGGTTTTTATTGGCTAGGTTATAACGTCCTCTATTTTGAAATCACAGAACCAGAGAACCGAGATCGGTACAATGGCGCGGATGGCCTTTTCACCTCTTTGTCGGAAATCATTGCCCCATTGTTGTCGGGATGGTTGATCATGACGTTGTCTGGCTTGCGGGGTTACTACGTGATCTTCGGGATTTCACTGGGGATTTTTTTATTTGCCGTCTTGATGACCTTTTTTCTCCCCAAACGGCCTTTACGGGGAAGGTATGAACTGCTGGAAGTCTACCGCGAGTCGCGGCAGAAGAGCAAGTGGCATTATGCCATGCTGGCCTCGATTGGTCAGGGACTTCCCGACGCGGTGTTTGTGTTTCTGATTGGTTTATTGGTGTATGTGGTGACCGAAAGCGAATGGAAATTAGGGGTTTTTTCCTTTGTCACAGCCAGCGTGGCGCTGGTGGCCTATTTTCTCGTCGGGCGGTTCATCAAGCGGGGCTGGCGGAACGCGTTCATCCTCCTAGGCGCGTTGATGATGTCGATTGCGCTCGTTCCCAGTCTCTTTCAGACCCGCTTTTGGACGCTTATCCTTTTCGGAATTGGCCTCAGCCTGTTTGCGCCGTTTTTTCTCATTCCTTTGACTTCAACGGTATTCGACCTTATTGGCACCAACCGTTGGCGCGTTCGAACACGCGTTGAGCATGTCGTCATGCGCGAGCTGGCTCTCAGTGTGGGACGCCTTCTGGGCATCGTCGCCTTCCTCATCTGGGTGCAACAGACAGAGAAAACGGGCCATTTACTTCTCTTCCTCTTTATCTTTAGTCTCCTGCAATGTCTATCCTGGTTTTTCATGAAGAAAGCGGATGGGGCTCCAGACTGATGACCACTGCGATCGGGTGAGCCGCTGAGCGTGAGATTGTCACGAAATAATAAGTTGTTTCTCCACCGGATCGATTGATATAATTATGGCAACAATGGAATCAAATGCCATTCATGATCGGATTGCCCTCTGATGAACCGGCAGGTGATCAGGGATGAAGGAAGGAGAAGCCTGGATGGTGGAGAAAAACTGGTTTCAAAAATGGCTGTTCTGGATGGACTGGCGCATCGGGAATCAGGTTTTGGTCGGTTTTTTGCTGGTCATTGCGCTCTTTATTGCAGGGGTCGTGTATAACGGATTGCGGATACATAGTATCGTGAAGGAATTCAATCAGATTGTGGAGACGACTCAGGCGGTGGATGAGATATTGCGCATTCAGAGCCTGATCCAAGATCTCAACCATTCCAACTGGATTTTGTACCTGACGCTCGCCTTGGCCATTCTTTGCAGCATGGTCGTGGCTTTCTTTACACATATGGCGGTGCGGCCGATTGGCCAGCTCACGCAAATGGTGCAGCGTGTGGCGGCAGGAGATTTGCGGGTCAAGGCTCAAGGAGTGCCTTTTAAAAACGAGTTCAGCCACTTGGCGAACGGCATGAATCAAATGGTGGAAAACTTGCGCCTGTTGGTCCAGGAAATTGGTCAAGCAGGGCAGGAGCTGTTAAAGGCATCGGAGGGGTTATCCTTCAACGCGGAACAATCCCTGCGCGCCAATGAGCAGGTGGTCCAGGCGATTCAAGAGGTGGCATCCGGGGCAGAAAGCCAGGAGAATACGGCGGAGGAGACAGCCAGGGCGATGGATGAGATGGCGAGTGGCGTGAGCCGAATTGCCGAAACTTCTTCCGTGGTCTCGGAGGGGGCGATGAACATGGCGGCGGAGGCCAGCCAGGGGAACCAATCGGTCGAGCGAACGGTTCAACAGATGAACGCGATCCAAAATTCGGCTCATGAGTTGTCACAGGTTCTGGGGGACTGGAAGGAACGCTCTGCGGAAATTGGCCAAATCGTCGAGGCGATTACCGACATCGCGGGGCAGACAAATCTTCTGGCATTAAACGCCGCGATCGAGGCGGCTCGCGCTGGGGAGTATGGCCGCGGTTTTACCGTGGTGGCCGAGGAAGTCCGCAAGCTGTCCGAACAATCGGCCCGCTCCGCGCAGCAGATTGCCGAGGTGATCCAGAACATCCAGCAAGGCATCAGCGCTTCGATCACGGCGATGGATGAGGTGGTTGCAGAGGTGGATTCAGGGATGAACATGGTTAACGAGGCGCGGCAGGCATTTCAAAAAATCCTTCAAGAGGCGCAGCGGGTGTCCGGAGAGGTGCAGGACATCTCGGCATCGACGCAAGAAATGTCAGCTGTCTCGGAACAAATTGCCGCTTCAATGGCAGAGGCGTTGCAGAACACCAAGCAACTGGCCGTTCACGCCCAGTCTGTGGCCGCCGCTTCCCAAGAGCAGCTGGCCACGATGGATGAAATTTCTGCCTCTGCTGATCGATTGAGCCGAATGGCTCAGGAGCTGGAACGGTTGATTGGGAAGTTCGAGGTATCATGAACGGTTTGCGCGATTTCATCGATAATTGACAAATTGAAGATCGATCGGCAGATCGGCCTCTTTCAGCATTTGAATCACTTTCTGCAAATCATCGCGGCTTTTTCCGGAGACGCGCAACTGATCCCCCTGGATTTGGGACTTCACTTTGATGCCGGAATCCCGGATCAGCTTGTTGATCTGTTTGGCCTGTTCCTGATCGATTCCTTGTTTGATGAGAACCCGCTGTCGGACCGTTCCACCAGCAGCGGGTTCTATTTTTTGGTAATCCAGATTTTTCAGGGAGATGCCGCGCCGGATCAGTTTGCTGCCAAGCACATCTTTCACTTGTTCCAATTTAAATTCGTCATCGGAGAGAATCACGATCTCTTCGCCTTCCAGGGAGATCTTGCTTTTACTGCCCTTGAAGTCGTAGCGGTTCCCGATTTCCTTCATCGCCTGTTGAATGGCGTTGGTCACTTCTGCCAGATTGACCTTGGATACGATATCAAAAGAGTTTTCTTTTGCCATTGCGATCCTCCTTTTCGGTTTTTTACCAGTATACCACGATACCATGAACCCGCTACAAGAATCTCACCAAGGGTTTACCTCAGCTCTCGTGAGAAAAGAAAAGACGCTCCTCTGCTTGGAGCGTCTTATGCCAAGTGTTCATTTTAACAGAGGTTGGGGATACGGCCAATTTCCGGCAACCTCGGATTGGCCCCATCGCATAGTGGGCAAGGAGAAGCAGGTGATTGACTTGGATGAGGTTCACCCGGGCTATCTTGAAGACAAGTCAGACAAACGGATGTTATGATCCGGCGCTTTAAAGCGTATAATTTTGATACGGGGTAATGGTATTCGATTGAATTCGACCCGCTTCGACTTCCGATAATCATTCATGATGTTATGTTGAAGTTTTTATAGAAGGTTAAGGAGGGAGCGGCATGGCGCGCGATCTGACACGGCAAGCTTCCCGGCAACATGGACAACATTCGCCTCACCGCAAGGTGATATTGGATATTGCGGGCATGACCTGTGCAGCCTGTGCCAACCGCGTTGAACGGGCGTTGAACAAGGTGGATGGCGTGGTTCAGGCCAATGTCAACCTGGCCAACGAGAGAGCTACCGTGCAATACGTTCCCGGCAAGGTCGGGGTGGATGGGTTGATTGCTGCCGTTGAAAAAGCAGGGTACCGAGCCAAGGCAGCGGACGAGGTCGATGAAGAGGCGAAAAGAGCAGCGCGGAAGCGTCAGGAACGGCGGCAATTTGCCGCTTTTTTCCTAGGCGCCGTGATTTCGCTTCCTTTTCTCGTTCAGATGGTGGGCGATTTAACCGGTTTGCCATGGATGATGACGCCTTGGTTGCAGTTTGTCCTTGCCTCAATCGTCCAATTCACGATTGGCTGGCGGTTTATTCGCGGCGCCTACAATGCGCTGCGGGGAGGCAGCGCCAACATGGACGTGCTGGTGGCGATGGGGACACTGGCTGCCTACAGTTACAGCAGTGCGCTCTTGTTTACAGGGGCGCATGATGGATTTTACTTTGAGGCCAGTGTGATCATTATCACCCTCATCCTTCTCGGAAAGCTCATGGAGGCGCGGGCCAAGGGGCGCACCTTGGAGGCGATGAAGAAGTTGATGCATCTTCAAGCCAAGACAGCGCATCTCGTCCGCGACGACCAGGTGGTGGATGTGCCGATTGAGGAGGTTCAGCCAGGAGACCTGCTGTTCGTCAAGTCCGGCGAAAAAATTCCGGTGGACGGCGTGGTGGTTGAAGGGCGGACAACGGTGGATGAGTCGATGCTGACCGGTGAGAGCCTGCCTGTCTCCAAAAGCCCCGGCGATCCGGTTGTCGGCGCCACGCTGAACAAACATGGCGCCATATGGATGCAGGCTACCAGAGTGGGGAAGGATACGGTTTTGTCCCAGATCATCCGGATGGTGGAAGAGGCGCAAGGATCCAAAGCGCCGATCCAGGATTTGGCCGACCGGATTTCCGGGCTCTTCGTCCCGATTGTCGTCAGTCTCGCCCTTGTCACTTTGATTATGACATGGTGGTTTGCCGGCTTTACTCCGGCGCTCATCCATGCAGTGGCCGTTTTGGTAATTGCTTGTCCCTGCGCGCTCGGATTGGCGACGCCGACCGCGATCATCGTTGGAACCGGGAAAGGGGCCGAAAACGGGGTATTGATCAAAGGCGCGGAACACCTGCAGGCATTGCAAGACGTGAATGCGGTCATCCTGGACAAGACTGGGACGATCACCAAAGGAGAACCGGCATTGGCGGATGTGGTGGCGCTCGGAAATCTGCGCCGGGAGCAACTGTTGCAAATGATGGCCGGCGCCGAACAGGCTTCCGATCATCCCTTGGCGCAAGCAATTGTACAGAGCGCGCGACAGCAAGGATTGGCGATACAGGAAGCCAGTGAGTTTGAAGCCGTGCCAGGTCATGGCATCCGGGCCAAAGTGGGGCTTGAGACGCTTTACGTAGGGAACAAAAGATGGATCGAAGCGCAGGCGGTCAACCTGGAACCTCATTTGCCAAACATTGACACCCTGGAAGGACAGGGGAAAACGGTGATCTTGGCTGCCAAACGTGGCAGGTTGCTGGGTTACCTGGCCGTGGCCGATACCGTCAAGGAAACATCGGCGCAAGCTGTCGCCGAACTGCGCAAAATGGGGATTGACGTGTACATGCTGACCGGTGACAACCGCCGGACGGCCGAGGCCATTGCGGCTCAGGTAGGGATTGAACAGGTGATTGCCGAAGCGCTGCCGGAGGAAAAGGTCGCCTGGGTGCAAAAGCTGCAGCAAGCTGGAAAGAAAGTGGCCATGGTGGGTGATGGCATCAATGACGCCCCCGCTCTGGCGGCAGCCGACGTGGGAATCGCGGTAGGCACGGGAACGGATGTGGCGATGGAGGCGGCAGATATCACCCTGATGCGCGGCGATTTGATGTCCCTTGTGGACAGTATTCGGCTGTCCCACGCCACGATGCGAAAGATCAAGCAAAATCTCGGTTGGGCACTCGGCTACAATGTCCTGTTGATACCAGTGGCGGCGGTCGGCTTGTTAAATCCGATCCTGGCCGGCGCGGCCATGGCGTTCAGCTCTGTTTCCGTGGTCGCCAATGCCCTTCTCCTGAACCGTTGGAAACCCGGGTACAAAGCAATTCAACCGCATGTACGGATGCATCAGGCAGCATAGGAAGAAAATTGATTCTCATCTCATGTTCATTTTTCCCGCCTCGTCAACAGTAAGGCGGGATTTTTTTATCCCTTCATCATTTCCTCGATTTGCTCCAACTTTTTCTTTTCCTCACACGCTTTTTTCTGATCGTTGGTCCATGCCTTCCGGTTCATCTTTTCCAGCTCTTTGTACAATTTGCTATCCGTGGTGACATGCAGCTCTACTTCAGGCAGCGCTTTTTCCAGCCTGTCAAACGTTTCCTTGCGGATGGGTTTCAGGCGCAGGCGGTTAAAATTGCTCACTTTTAAAGCCACATTGAGCTTGTCGTCGATTTGAACAGCCACTGCGTCATCCACGCCTTTCGTTTGGCGTGCGAGTTGCGTGGCCTGCTGTTCGTTGTCAAAGTGGCGCACGGGCACTTCCTGACACTGTTTTTGACCAGATCCTCCTTGAGACTGACCAGAACCTCCTTGTGGCTTTTGATTTGGCTGGGGAGAGCAGGCGCTGGCCAACATGACCGCTGTCAGCAAGCACACCAGCAGGCGCAAGGGCATGCTTGAATTCCTCCTCTAGAAGATGGCGATATATCTTTGCTGGTTCTGAGACATACTTAAAAAGTATCGGTTAAACGGATGTTTTGGGGTTGCATGAGGAAAGGATTCCCATCTCTCAGGGATTTATTCACCAGGAAACCGAGAAATAATTGAGTTGGACAGGAGGATTGGAAAAATGACCGTGGGAACCCAAGTCAAAAAGACAGCGGTTCTGCTCAAAGGGATTGAGGCGACGATTCGTGCCTATGCGGAAACAACGCAACATCCAGAGGCGAAGGAGATCTGGGCAAAGCAAATCCCGCGCTTGGAAGAGGTGATTGAGCAACTGGAAAAACGTGTGCAGACGTTGGAGCGAGAGGAACCGCAGTATAAGGGTTATTAGGGCGAGAATGATAAAGGATAAGTAGCGAAGGATAAGTAATGAAGGAGAGAGGAAGACAACTGTGCCAGAGTATGCAGCCGTACTCATCAAATCATTTCTGCTGTTCTTTGCCGTGATTCTGATCAGCCGTCTCGTTGGCCGGCGCTGGATGGCGGCAAGAACAGGTTGGGAACGCATCTGGATGATGATTTTGGCCTTTATGGTCGCCGGCGTCACGGTAAACCTGATTCCGATCAGGGAGGGGCTCTTGGCGCTCGTCATGTGGACGGGCCTGGCCATTCTCGTCAACTACATGATGCTTAAGAGCAAGGCCGTCCGAGACTTGTTGGAAGGGCGGGAAATTGTCGCGATTCAACATGGGAAGGTGTTGGAAGACAACCTCTGGGAAGCGCGCATGAACCCGGAAGATTTCTTGCGTCAGCTCAGGAGTAAACAGATTTTTCAGGTGTCAGACGTGGATTTTGCCGTGATCGAGTCGGACGGCGAGGTCAACGCCCTTTTAAAGGCGGACCAAAAGCCGCTGACCCCATCTGATTTTGGGCGCGCGATGGCCCCAGAAGACGCGCCGCAAACCGTGATCCTGGATGGAAATATTCTCGATGAAGGTTTGCGAAATCTGGGCTTGAACCGTGGTTGGCTCCTCAAGGAACTGGAGAAAATCGGCATTTCCGCCGAAAATGTCCTGATCGGACAGGTGGATTCGCACGGCGATCTGTACGTGGATCTGTTTGACGATGCCTTGCAGGTGCCGCCGCCATCCACGCGCCAATTGTTGGCGGCCCAGCTGGAACAAGCGGAAGCCGATTTGCAAAGTTATTCCCTGGAGGTACAGGATCCATCCGTTCGGGCGATGTTTCAACGGTGTTCAGAAAAAATGCGGGAAGTCCGCCAGGAATTGGAACCATTGCTGCATTGAAGGGGAGATGAGCGATGTCGGATAAGAAAAAGAAAAAAATGACCCCCACCCAGCAAAAATACCACATTTTTGCAAAGGGAAGAGAACCGCACCGACCGGTTTTTGTCAACTGTGTCAAAGCCTTTTTGGTCGGTGGCGCCATCTCGTTAATCGGTCAAGGAATTTCCACCTTATATATGACCTACTTTAATTTCACGGAGAAAACGGCTGGCGACCCGACCGTCGCTACCCTGATTTTTCTTTCAGCGTTACTGACGGGGCTCGGGGTCTATGATCACCTTGGTCAATGGTCGGGCGCCGGTTCCGCCATTCCGGTGACCGGGTTTGCCAACACCATTGCCTCGGCCGCGATTGATTATCGGAGTGAGGGGTTTGTCTTGGGGGTCGGTGGCAACATGTTCAAATTGGCCGGATCGGTGATTGTTTTTGGTGTCTTTTCCGCATTTGTCGTCGCGTTAATTAAAACGATTTGGGTGACTTGGGTTGTCGGAGGTGCGGTCGGATGAGAAAAGGCCGAACATGGCTTTTTCCCAGCCAACCGGCGATCCTGGCTTCGGCGGCGGTGGGCGGGCCCATGGAGGCGCAGGGACCGCTGGCCAGAGATTTCGACGTGCTGCATGAAGATTTTTGGCTCGGCCAGAGCAGTTTTGAAAAGGCGGAACAAAAATTGTTGGAACAGGCCTGTGAAAAAGCCATTGACAAGGCAGGAATGAAGAAAGAGGACATCCACGTATTTTTGGCTGGTGACCTGATGAACCAGATCATCACGTCCAATTTCACAGCCCGGACATTGGCCGTGCCTTATCTCGGACTGTTTGGCGCTTGCTCAACATCGATGGAAGGGTTGGCCTTGGCTGCCCTGATTGTGGATGCGGGGAAAGCGGAGCGGGTATTGACCGGGGCGGCCAGTCACAATGCCGCTTCCGAGCGACAATACCGCAACCCGACCGAATACGGCGCGCAAAAACCCGACACTGCGCAGTGGACCGTCACCGGAGCGGGAGCGGGTGTGGTTGTCAAGGAAGGAAGGGGCGTTCACATCACTTCGGCGACCATCGGCCGGGTGGTGGACATGGGAATTCAAGATCCGTTTAATATGGGGGCGGCGATGGCTCCGGCGGCAGTGGACACGATTGAGACCCACTTTCGTGATTTGCAGCTGGAGGAGGATCATTATGATCTGATCCTGACGGGGGACCTGGCCCGTGTCGGGCATCGAATCTGTATCGATTTGCTGGCGGAACATGGCATGACGATCCCTCAGGATCGGTTTGCCGATTGCGGCTTGATGATCTACCGTGAAGATCAACCGGTGTTTGCGGGGGCAAGTGGCGCCGCCTCATCGGCCACGGTCTTTTACGGACATATTTTGCGGGAGATGGAACGGGGAAATCTGCGTCGTGTCCTGATGGTGGCCACGGGTGCTCTCCTTTCCCCGGTATCCTACCAGCAAAAGGAAAGTATCCCTTGTATTGCGCATGCTGTTGCGGTGGAAAGGATGGATCAGGGTTGATTTTTTTCTGGGCGTTTGTCGTCGGGGGTCTGATCTGTGTCATTGGCCAATTGATGTTTGACGTGCTCAAGCTCACCCCTGCCCATACCACCAGCGCGCTCGTGGTAGCGGGCGCGATTCTCGGCGGGTTGGAGTTGTATGACCCATTGATTGACTTTGCGGGGGCCGGTGCGACGGTGCCGATTACCAGTTTCGGGAATTCATTGGTTCGCGGGGCGATGGCGGAAGCAGAGCGGAGCGGCCTCGTAGGTGTATTGACCGGGATATTTGAAGTGACCAGCGCGGGAATATCATCGGCCATTATCTTCGGCTTTTTGGTAGCGTTGATCTTCCGGTCGAAGGGTTAAGTTGTGTTGACGCGAACAACGGACTATTGGTAAAGTGGGTGATGAGATGATGGCTGGGAGTCCGTTCCACCGGGAATGGGCTTCTTCTTTTAGCGTCGTGAGTGGAGAAAGGAAGGGCGGATGAACGTGATGGATTTTCAACTCAGTCCTGCGGAGAGGCAGGAGGTTGAGCGGCAATATACGCTTTTGCGGCGCGGTGTGGCCGAGATTGTGCCGGCGGAGGAGTTGTGGCGGAAACTGGCCCAAAGTGTCAGCACAGGCCAGCCGCTGCGCGTCAAGCTGGGCCTGGATCCTTCTGCGCCTGACATTCATCTGGGGCATACCGTTGTTTTACATAAGTTGCGCCAGTTTCAGGAGCTGGGGCATGAGGTGCATCTAGTGATCGGGGACTTTACGGGGCGCATTGGCGATCCGACAGGAAAGTCGGAGACGCGAAAACAGCTGAGCGAAGAGGATGTCAAGCGAAATGCCAGAACCTATGTGGAACAGTTCGCCAAGGTGCTGGATACGACGAGGGCGATTTTGCATTACAACAGTCAGTGGTTGGCTCCCCTTACTTTTGCGCAAGTGATCGAACTTGCGGCCAAAATCACAGTGGCCCGAATGTTGGAACGGGAAGATTTTGCCAAGCGCATGCAGCAGGAGCAGCCGATCAGCGTCCATGAGTTTTTCTATCCGCTGATGCAAGGGTATGACTCGGTCGCTTTGAAGGCGGATGTGGAGTTGGGGGGAACCGATCAGAAGTTCAACCTGCTCATGGGCCGCATGTTGCAGCGCGAGTATGGACAGGAACCGCAGGTGGCGATGATGATGCCGCTCATCGAGGGACTGGACGGGGTCCAGAAAATGAGCAAAAGCCTCGGCAACTATATCGGTGTGAATGAGCCGCCAAAGGACATGTACGGAAAAACCATGTCGATACCTGATCCGTTGATGATGAAATATTATGAGCTGTTGACCGACCTCCCCTTGGAAGAGGTGGCGCAGATTCGCGCGCAGCTGGAAAACGGGCAGCTTCATCCCCGTGATGCCAAGATGTACCTGGCGAGAACCATTGTCCGGATGTATCACAGTGAAGCTGCAGCAGAAGAAGCGGAACGGCATTTTGTGACGGTATTTCAGCAAGGAGCGTTGCCAGAAGAGATGCCGGAGGTTTCCGTGTCTCGGGAAATGACTGAAAATGGAAATCTATGGATTGTCCCCCTGCTTACATCCTTGAACCTGGTTCCTTCCAATGCGGAAGCCCGCCGAATGATTCAACAAGGCGGGGTGCGGATTGACGGGGAAAAGGTGAGTGATGTCAATTGCCAGGTGCCTGTCCGTGACGGCATGATTGTACAGGTAGGAAAGCGCAAATTTGCCAAAGTCCGGGTGACCTGAAGATATGCTATTGAAACGGGTACAATAAGCATGCGTAGCTTCACTAAGGGCAAGGAACGCCATTGAAAAAGGCCGCCCTTGCAAGATGAGAAACACCTTGTGAGAGCAGCCTTCTTGCGTTTTTTTGCCGTCTATTTTTCCTGTTTTCGTGCATTTCTTGTTTTGTCCGAAATGGCTGAAGAACGTGAGATGATCAACCTTCTTTGGCAAATTGACGGGCCAAGTTGAATACCTCGCTCAGACGAGCGACGGTTTCCTCCGCTTCCTTGATGATCCGTTCCATTAATTCTTTGGCCGTCGGGACGTTTTCGATCAGTCCGACTGATTGTCCGCATGACCAGACGCCGCCATCGATATCCCCTTCAAAGTAGACCGACTTGCTGCGCTGTCCAGTGATGTAGGGAAGGAGTTCTTCCAGACCTTTTCCTTCCTGCTCCAGTTCCATGACTTTGCGGCTGACTTCATTGAGCGCGACGCGGGAAGGTGACTTGATGTTTTTCTGGATGATGGTGGTCTGAGTTTCATCGGCCTCGATCATCCACTGTTTTACCTTTTCGTGGACGATGGATTCTTTGACGGCCATGAAGCGGGTGCCCATCACCACGCCTTCTGCGCCGAGCGCCAGCGCCGCCGCCACGCCCTGGCCCGTGGCGAATCCACCGCCGGCAAGCACCGGAATCTTGACGGACTGGACTGTCCGCGGAATAAGGACGACCGCGCCAATATCTTCCATGCCCGGGTGCCCGCCCGTCTCAAAGCCGACCACGCTCACCGCATCGACGCCGACTCGCTCGGCCGTTTTCGCGTATTTGACCCCCGGGACCTTGTGGATCACGATACAGCCGCCATCTTTCAGCGGTTTCATGATCGCTTCAGGACTGCGCCCGCTGGTTTCGACGATCCGAACCCCTTCTTCCAGCAGGACCTCGATATATTCTTCATTGGGGATAGGCCGCGCGCTGGGAAAGAGGCTGAGATTGACGGCGAAAGGTTTTTTGGTCAGGGACTTTACCCGCCGGATTTCGCGGCGCAGGTTTTCCGGTTCGCCTTGCGTGACAGAGGTGATGGTTCCCAGTCCTCCCGCTTCCGAGACCGCGGCCGCCAGTTCCGCCCGGCCGACCTGGAACATTCCTCCCAGCATGATCGGATATTCGATGCCGACCAATTCCGTAAAGCGCGTCTTGATCATCGTCTCCACATCCTTGTCTCGTGTTGTCTTCTTTTATCTTCGTCTATAATTTTTGATTGTGATCATTTGTTACAGGAGCAGGGTTTAGTAATATTTTTCTCGCCAATCCTCATTTTCGGACCAGCGATGCGGGAGAATGTGAATTTCCCCTGCCCGTGCCGCATTCACGCCCCACGTCAGGGCTTCCTTGACAATGCTCATCTGCAATGTTGCGTCATTCGGTTTTCCCGTCGTGTGCCCCAGTGGAAAGTCGAGAAAAACGGCCCGGGGTGGTTTGACTGCCTGGGTGATGTCGTAGCAAGAGGACATTGTGATCGTGGGAATGCCGTGTTCTTCCACTTGTCTTGCGATCAGTCCGACGGACTGATGGCAGAGCGGTCAGGCGGGAACCAAGAAGAACAAATCCACCCGATTATGTTCCAAATGTTCGATCATTTCTGGAATCATTTTTGATTGCAGCATGCTGCGGCTGAAGATGCGTCCCATCATCGAGAGGTGGTATGGCGCGACAGAACCGATAAATCTCTCTTCTTCCAGCTCATTAAACCGCTCAATCGGAAAAACGCAGTTGATATCTTTTTCGGCGTCTTTCTTGTAATAATTGTCATGGCTGATGCGCAGTTCCCGGACATCCACGTCTTTGGGAATGGTCCGGATGGTAAAGTCGTTTTTTACCGGGTTGAAGGCCGGCTGCGATTGGTGGTAGACGCCACCTGTGGTCAGGATCATGACCCTTGACTCCTGAAGCGGCTTTTGAATGGGGGTAAAGGGCGCGTCCTCAAAGGTGGACCACTGATAGGGCGGTTGATCCGGAAACTTTTCTCTTGTCCGCCGGATGTACTCCACGAACATGACCCGATGCTCCCTCCCTTCTTGATTCTTTGCTAATTATCTTACAAATAGAAATCAAATTCAACCTATATTTTTGACAGGAAAACGGAATGCCTTTGTTAAGAATTTGGTTTATTGATCAAAAAAACGCAAAGAAAATGCATCAAAGACTGTTCCGTAATGTCATATGATGTGATATACTTTTGACAAGGCTTTTTGAAACCGCATACATTCCTGTTGCTTTAGATGAATGAATGTTCAATCATATGAGTCCGTCATCATTTTTGGGTTACAGGAGGTGCCTATTCTTGGCAGAAAAAGTCTGGTATCCATTTTGGCCGAAAGGGTTGCCGAAACATATCCAATACCCGGAGTTGCCTGTTACTTCCATTTTGAAGGGAAGCGCCGAGCGGTATGGGGACAAGGTGGTTTTAGTGTATGAAGGCCATTCGCTGACCTTCCGCCAGCTTTATGAACGGTCGCTGCAATTTGCCAACGCCCTGCGGCGGAAGGGGATTGGCAAAGGCGACGTGGTGGCCATTCATATGCTGAACACGCCGCAATACGCCATTGCCTACTATGGGATTTTGTTTGCCGGTGCCACCTTTTCGCCCGTCAATCCGCTGCTTCCGCCTCACGACCTGGCGTATCAGCTGAATGATTGCGGCGCCAAGGCAGTGGTCACCCACGAGTTGATGGCCAAGGCGATTCAGGCCGTCCAGTCGAACACAAAGCTGCAATTTGTGGTGCTGACGGGCGAGTCGGAAGCGGCGGGCGACCATCTTGTCGACCCCTCCGGCTATGGAGAGAACTGGCACAGTTTTCTTGAGCTTCTGTCAAAAGAACATCCGGAACCGTTCGAGGTGTCCATTGATCCCCGGCGCGATCTGGCCCACTTGGCCTATACCGGCGGGACGACGGGTCGCTCCAAAGGGGTGATGTTGCCTCACTATCATGTGGTGGTCAACACGATTCAGTTTGCCTGTTGGGGAACGGCCAGCCGACCGGTGACCGATGGAGAGCGGCTCTGGCTGGAACCGGTCGATCCGTCTCTCGTCGGTGAGGATGCGGAGTACCGCGTCCCGCTCGGGGAAGCGGTCCTCGTGAACATTACCCCCTGGTTCCATGCGATGGGAACGGTCGGTTACCTGAACAACCCGATCTTGACGGGGACGACATTGATCATTCACAGCCGGTTTGATCCGACCAAGTATCTGGAGGATGCGGAGAAGTATCGGGTAACCACGATCGGCGGGGCGCCGCCCGTCTTTGTCGCGCTGCTGCGGCATCCTGATTTGGCGAAACGCGATCTGAGTTCCGTGCGAAGCATCGCCTCTGGGGCAGCTCCCTTGCCGCAGGAGCTGATCCATCTGTTGCAGCAGCGTTTTCCGGAGGCCACGATTGTGGAGGCGTACGGGATGACGGAATTGACGATGGGCGCCATCTCCAACCCGAGCGGCAGGAGCGGTTTGCGCAAAGTGGGGAGCATCGGCATCCCCGTCTTTGATACGGAATGCAAGATCGTGCCGCTGGAAGGCGGGGAAGAGCCGTTGCCGCCCGGTGAAGTGGGAGAGATCTGTGTCCGCGGTCCGCAGGTGATGGCCGGATATTACAACAATCCGGAAGAGACGGCCAATGTGTTGAAAGACGGTTGGATGCATACGGGTGACGTGGGGTATATGGATGAAGACGGGTATGTGTTCATCGTCGACCGTAAGAAAGACATGCTGATCTACAAAGGGTACAATGTGTATCCGCGTGAGCTGGAGGAGCTCCTTTTCCGCCATCCTGCGGTGGCCAATGCGGCCGTGATCGGCAAGCCGGACCCGGAAGTGGGCGAGATTCCAAAAGCTTTTGTGGTGCTCAAGCCGGACAGCCAGGTGACGGCCGAAGAACTGATGAACTTTGTCAATGAACAGGTGGTTCCGTACAAGAAGCTGCGGGAACTGGCGTTTGTCGACGAAATTCCTGTCAGCGCCGCAGGAAAGGTGCTCAAACGGGTGTTGCGGGAGATGGAAATGAAGGGCAGTGCCTAGTGGACGATAGTGCCTAGCTGACGATGTACGGCGTCGACCATGAACGACCGCGTGAGAGGGGAAACGAGATGGGCATCATGAACACGCCTGAACATGAACTGTTTCGCCAGTCGCTGCGCAAGTATCTGCAAAAGGAAATCGTGCCGCATTTTCCCCAGTGGTACAAGGCACGCCAGGTGCCGAAGGAGATCTGGAAATCGTTCGGGAGCCAGGGGTTTCTCTGCCCCTGGTTGCCGGAAGAGTACGGCGGCAGCGGGATGGGATTTGATTATTCCGTCATCATCATGGAAGAAATGTCACGGGCCGATGTGGATATTCCCTTTACCCTGCATTCGGATGTGGTGGTGCCTTACCTCTATTCCTACGGCAATGAGGAGCAGAGGCGCCGCTGGCTGCCCGGTTGCGCTTCCGGGGAAATTCTGACGGCCATTGCGATGACCGAACCCGGTACCGGTTCCGACCTGGCTGCCGTGGAGACGACGGCGGTCCGGGACGGGGATGACTACATCATCAACGGTGAAAAGGTGTTTATCACCAATGGCTGGGATTGCGATCTGGTGATTGTCGTCGCCAAGACCGGCCATCATGAAAAGCCGCACAAAAACATCAGCCTCTTTGTTGTCGAAGACGGCACGCCGGGATTCATCAAGGCGAAGAAGATGGAAAAAATGGGCCGTCACACCGAAGGGACGGCCGAGCTGGTCTTTGACAACTGCCGGTTGCCCCGGAGCAATCTCCTCGGCGAGGAAGGGAAAGGTTTTTATTACCTGATGGAAAAACTGCAGCAGGAACGTTTGGTGGCGGCCATCGGTTCCCTGTGCGCCGCCGAGAAGATGTTTTCCGAAGGCCTTGAGTATGCCAAGACGAGAAAAGCGTTTGGCCGGCCGATCGGCAAGTTCCAGCACAACAGCTTCAAACTGGCCGAAATGGCCACAGAAATCGAGATCGCCCGCACCTTTGTGGAGCGGCTCATCGCGGAGCATCTGGAAGGGAAGGAACTGGTCACCAAGGTGTCGATGGCCAAGTGGTGGATTTCTGAAATGGCCAACAGGGTGGCGGCGGACGTCCTGCAGCTACACGGCGGATACGGTTATATGGAGGAATTCCCCATCTGCCGTCATTACCAGAATGTGCGGGTGGACACCATTTTCGCCGGGACCAATGAGATCATGAAGGTGATCATTGCGAGACAATTGGGATTGTAGGGAGTGAACGTTGTTGGATGCGCAAATGAATCAACAGATCATTTTAGTGAGCCGGCCGAAGGGAATGCCGACGGATGAGCACTTTGCCATCGTTGAAACGCCCGTTCCGCAACCGAAAGAAGGGGAAGTGCTCGTTCAGACCCTGTATTTGTCCGTCGATCCGTACATGCGAGGCAGGATGAGCGATCGGAAGTCGTACGTTCCGCCCTATGAGCTGAATGGCGTGGTCGGCGGCGGCGCCGTCGGCCGGGTGCTGCAATCCAAGTCGCCTTCCTACCGGGAAGGGGATATCGTCCTCGGCAATTACGGCTGGCAGCGTTATGCGGTGGTGCCCGCCGCCCAATTGCAGAAGGTCAACCCTGAACTGGCGCCGATCACCACCGCGCTCGGCGTTCTGGGCATGCCGGGATTGACCGCCTATTTCGGGCTGCTCGACATCGGGCAGCCGAAAAAGGGGGAAACGGTCGTAGTATCCGGCGCAGCTGGCGCTGTGGGCATGACAGTGGGACAGATCGCCAAAATCAAAGGCTGCCGTGTGGTCGGCATTGCGGGGTCAGACGAAAAAACCGCTTACCTGGTTCAGGAACTGGGGTTTGATGCGGCCATCAACTACAAAACGACGGCCGATCTCCGCGAGGCTCTCAAGGCTGCCTGTCCGAACGGTGTCGACATCTACTTTGACAACGTCGGCGGAACGATTTCCGATGCCGTCATGACATTGCTCAATTTCCAGGCCCGCATTCCGCTGTGCGGACAAATCGCGCTCTACAACCTGGAGAAGCCGGATGTCGGTCCGCGCATGCAAACGCAGCTGCTGATTACCAGTTCCTTGATGAAAGGATTTATTGTCAGGGATTATGCCAGCCGGTTTGAGGAAGGCGTCTCCCAGCTGGCGCAGTGGGTTCGCGAAGGACGGCTGAAGTACAAGGAGAACATTGTGGAAGGATTTGAAAACACGATCAAAGCCTTTTTGGGTCTGTTTACGGGAGAAAACCTCGGCAAGCAACTGGTCAAGGTGGCGGACTGACGGGTGAAACAATAGATGGGATGATCGTGATGCCGTACGGGGCTGACCCTGGTCACAGACTTCGGGAACAGTCCTAGTGCCATCAAGGTTTTACTGCCATGTTTGAGCCGCGAAAGTTGAGTAATTGACAGTTTACCAGGTAACGATTATATTTCATTACAAACAAATAAAAACAGAACAAATCACAGCCTGTGTCCAACGACTTGCCGGTCGAGGAGCCACAGGCGTGAACCGGGATGACGGAATGTGGCAGGGGGATACCGCCTCAAGACCTACCTGCACCTTTTCGCATGCCGGTTTTTTTGATCTTTTATCCGGAACATCAGAATTTTCATCATGAGGTGAGGATATGAGCGATTTGAAGGGAGCTTTGTCGGGAATTCGTGTGGTGGATTTGTCCCGCGTGCTGGCGGGTCCCTTTTGCACCATGATCCTGGGGGATTTGGGTGCAGAGGTGATTAAGGTAGAGGCGCCGGGCGGGAGCGACGAGACGCGCGGTTGGGGCCCGCCTTACACGGGCGGGGAGAGCGCGTATTACCTGACAGCCAATCGCAACAAGAGGGCGATCACGTTGAACTTGAAGCATCCTCAAGGGAAGGAAATTTTTCTCCGCATGGTGAAAGAGGCCGATGTATTGGTGGAGAATTTTAAAGTAGGGACGTTGAAAAAGATGGGGCTTGCGCCGGAAAAGTTGTTGGAGTTGAATCCCCGGTTGGTTATCGGGGAGATCACTGGTTTCGGGCAAAGCGGTCCGTTGCGTGAGTTGCCGGGGTATGACTACATTGTCCAGGCTTTGGGCGGATTAATGAGCATTACCGGGAGCGAAGAGAGCGGCCCCATGAAGGTGGGAGTAGCGATCGTGGATGTCCTGACCGGTTTGTTTACCGCTATTGGAATTTTGGCGGCGCTGCAGGAAAGGGAGCGCTCCGGCCGGGGCCAAGTGGTGGATGTGGCGCTTCTAGATGTCAGTGTGTCCGCCTTGGTCAATGTGGCGAGCAATTATTTGGTCTCAGGAACGCTGCCGCGATTGTTGGGGAACGCCCATCCGAACATCGTGCCTTACCAAGCCTTTCAGGCGCAAGATCAGCAGATGGTGGTGGCGGTTGGCAATGACCGGCAGTTTGCCCGCTTTGCAGAAGTGATCGGACGGCCAGATCTGGCGGAAGATGCGCGGTTTTCGACGAATTCAGCCCGCCTGGCTCACCGTGAGGAGCTGATTGCCATCATCCAAGAGGCGTTGAAAAAAAGAACGGCGCAGGAGTGGATGGATCGGCTGCAAGCGGTGGGCGTTCCCTGCGCGCCGATACAAACGTTGGACCAGGTGTTTCGCCATCCGCAGGTGCTGGAACGCGGGATGGTGGTGGAGATGGAGCATCCGACGGCGGAGCGGGTGCGCTTGGTTGGCAGTCCGCTTCACCTTTCCCGTACACCCGTCAGCTACCGATCCCACCCGCCGTTGACAGGAGAACACACAGATGAGGTGCTCCGAGCGCTTGGCTACACAGAGGATGAAGTGCAGCGATTTCGTTCTGAAGGGGTTGTTTAACTTATCTCCGAAAGAAGTCTCCCACTTCTAAGCGAAGTGAAAGCGGGAGATGAATTTCGGTTTGGCGTAGCCAAAAATTGTCTCTTTTTTTTGTTGTATGATATAGTCAGCCTTAGATAAACGAAAGGCTGATATATCAATGAAATTAGACAGTAATACCGCGACCGAAAGCA
>CAMTVR010000051.1:0-4008 GCA_947085265.1 uncultured Bacillus sp.
GAATTGAAACGCGTGATGGTTCTCGAACAATGGATGGACGGTCGGCTGACAGAACAGGATGTCTCCAACATCTTAGGGTTAAGTGTTCGTCAAGTGTATCGGCTCAAGGCAAAATATCTTCATGGAGGTGCACAAGCCATCGTTCACGGCAATCGAGGCCGAAAGCCCGCTCATGCCTTGACCGACCCGCTCAAACAACACGTTCAGCACTTGTATCAGGAACGCTATTACGGCAGTCATTGCACCCACTTTACAGAGCTGTTGGCTGAGTACGAAAACATCCGTTGAAGCGTCTCTTCGGTCCGGCGCATTCTCATCCAAGGCGGGTTGCGCCCTGCACGTGTACGTCGGCGTTCCAAGGCGCATCGGCCCAGGCCCCGCAAACCGCAAGCGGGCATGCTGTGGCAGTTCGATGCCTCTCCTTATGCTTGGTTGGAGGACCGCGGCCCGCAATGGGTGCTGCATGCGATCATCGATGATGCCACGGGTGAAGTGCTGGCGGCTGTTTTTCGTCCGGCCGAGACGTTGGAAGGCTACGTTACCGTGATGATCGAGGCCCTGCGCCGCAACGGCGGTCCACTGGCACTTTACAGTGACAGACATTCGACTTTTTGCCCACCCAAAGGAAAACCCACCCTCGAACAAGAACTGGCGGGTCAACCCGCGTCCCTGACCACCTTTGGCCAAGCCATCGCCGATTTGGGCATCACCCACGTGGAGGCGCTGTCTCCACAAGCCAAGAGACGCATCGAGCGACTCTGGCGAACCTCTTTCAAGATCGTCTGGTGATCGAATTGCGCTTGCGCAACGTGTGCACCATGGAGGAAGCCAATCGGGTGTTGCCGGAACTCATCGAAAAGCACAATCGTTTATTTGCCGTACAACCGCAAGAAGCCGAATCCGCCTATCGGCCGCTGCCTGAGGTACCCTTGGAGCACATCTTTGCCCGTCGGGTATACCGGCGCATCAGTAGCGGGCAGACGTTTTCCTGGCAAGGCAAATGCTACATGCCCCAACCTGGTTCCGGCGTGCCTCGCTGGGAAGCCAGACAATTGTCGAAAAGGACAAGTATGGCTGTGGCATCAAGGGCGTGCGTGGCCGTGCGTGGAAGCACCGTAGGTTCAGACTCCGGCAACGTCGACGAAAAAAACAGCGGAACCTGCGCCAGCACGCAAGCCCGCTGCAAACCACCCCTGGAGAAAACCATTCTCCAGCAAGCAATACCAGCGTAGCACAGCTAGCGGGCATCAGGCAAGATCACCAGGTTAACGATGTCACCGTTTTCCTGACCGGCTTGTCACTCTCACCCGAAACGGCGACCCGGACGTCAAGGGCGGCGAAGCCGTCGTCGTCAGACGATGGCCGGTTGACCGGCAATCCTTGACGGGAGGAGAGACGTTTCGGACAATCTCGTATACCCGGTCAGGCATTTTCCCTGACATTTTCACAGAAACGATAAACCTGTCATTTTCTCAGACGCTTGACACAAATAGAAGAAGATTGCCGAAGTGGTAGCAACAAATTTACGGAGAAATATGTGGGGAAAAAGAATTCCGGAGATATGTTTAGATAAGAAGTAGAGTCAAGGTGTATAATTTTAGAACCATTTTATTCAGAAACGGAGATCAATTATTGTTGAGCATCTTATTAGCAATTTCTCGGATTGTAAGGCCTTTCCTTTTAATAATAATGTCCGTAACTAAACCACAAAAAAACCACACTAAACAACCCAAATAAAAGCCAGAAAACTTGTTAAAATTAATGTTGGGAGGAAATCCATATTTAAGAAAGGTATATAACAGAGACATAAAAATTGGGGTTCCCCATAAATAAAACGAATCAGCGAATTTTTCTCCCTTTTTCATCTTGCGTCTCCATTGATATTAATAATTTCTAATTCTCTCTTGACTTGAAGAGCAGGATGATTTTTCAACCGTTCTACACTATTAATCGTGCCTCCAAGGCTCAGTTAAAGGATAGAATGAAATACAATCCCAACCTTGGAGGCATAAATGAAGTACCAATCTTTTAATAACCCTTTTACATTAATTCCCAGAAGTAGAACATGCAAGAGCAAATGCGGTCCCACATGCTATGTCACAAATTATTCCTGCCCCTGGATTAACTAGATGCCAAATTCCACAGTAGTGAATGCATGTAAATAGGCCAATCATTGAACATGTAAACGAACCCCAGTCTGTCTGAAATCCCATGGTTGAAAAACCGCTTAAGTTTTCGGTTAATTTCTCATAAGAAACGAGATTTTCCCACTCGCCATTTTCGCTAATCTTTATTATGTTATATTTTATTATCTGTTCGTTTTTAATGTCAATCCATGCCGCAAAATTAGCAAACTTATCACCATTTTGTAACAACCCGGCAACTACTACTATGTTTTCGTAGTAAAATTCTCTCAATACTATATTCTTAAACTGGATATAATCTACAGTGTCTTTAGATATCTTATATCCGTCTTTCTTTAGAGTTTTTAATGCCGATTGATAGTCTTTTTCTTTCTTTAATACTTTCTCTGCCATTTGGACATCTTCTTTTGGAGGATTTTCATTAACAATAACCCCTACTTCATTTAGCTTTTGAAGCACCTCTTCCTTTGTTAAATTTTCAGTGTCAGCCGAGCAATTACATCCCTTTCCATCTCCAGAGTGTGCAAAAGTAATATTATTACCAAATATTACACCAATGGCCAATATTATAATTAAAGCACCCTGGAAGGTTTTTCTTATCAAAATAATCAACCCCCTTAATATATCTTGACCATTTTTATTATTTCTAGTTATTCTGATATTTGTCAATATAATTTTTTTGTCAATTATTGTCGATTCAGAACATAATAACCCCAAAAGCGGCAAAAATGGATTCAAAAAGTCTTTCTAAATTTATTTTTACCTTAATTTTTTTAAAATTTAACTTCAATGCAATTTGGATTCTCATTACGCCCTTGTTACCAAACATACATTTGATTTTAAAACGCGTTTTGAAAGAAGGTGAGAACATGTCAAAGCGGTGAAGGTGCGCGATGTGAAGCTGCTGCAATCAACGGCAAAGCTGTGGGAACACCTGAAAAACGAGCTTGTGAAGTTTGAAAGGAAGTGACTTGCGTGGCGCATATACAAAAACGGGAGAAAAATTCATACCGGCTTGTGGTCGATCTCGGGCGAGACACAAAAGGCGGCCGAATCAGGCGTACAAAAACCATCCATGTAACTAAAAAACTGTCACCAAAAAAGCTCAAGGAATTTCTTGACCTTGAGCTCGCAAAATTCCAGATGGAAGTGGAAGCTGGCAATGACATATCACTAGAAAAGAAATGGTTTAAGGATTTTGCGATAAAAGAATGGTTCCCAAAATTCGCCGTGGAAAGACTTCTACGCACACGTCACAAAGAAGGTGTCCAAGGAAACGGCAGCCAAACTCGAGAAATTTGACCCGAAAATATTTGGACACCAATTGGACACCAACCACGGTTCATGACGACTTTACCACATTTTGACAAAAAGAAAAAAGCCTTGATTTACAAGGCTCTTGATGTCGTATGTATGGAGCGGATGACGGGACTCGAACCCGCAACTTTCAGCTTGGGAAGCTGATGCTCTACCAATTGAACTACATCCGCTCGGTATCATGGTGGTTCGGGACGGAATCGAACCGCCGACACGAGGATTTTCAGTCCTCTGCTCTACCAACTGAGCTACCGAACCGCATCAGGAGGTTTCATCGATGATCCATTTTTCGTATGGAATATTACCATGCAGAGGATAAAGATGTCAAGCGGCTCCCCACGGCACGTTAACAAAACCCGCTGCCGCAAGCCTTTGGCTCAAGACATACGGACAAGACGGAATCAATCAGTATGAGTAAAATGTTTGTGGGTGAGGGCACTAAAAATCAGCCCCCTCATTAAGAACGGGTGAAACCCGTGCTTAATGAGGGGGACACCAAGCGAAGCGCGGTAGAAAAAGTGTGAAAAACAAATGGAACGAGGGCCCC
>CAMTVR010000052.1:0-49520 GCA_947085265.1 uncultured Bacillus sp.
TCGCGGGTGGGGCTTTACTCTTGGCCGCCAAGACCTTGGGCAACGCCATTCTGGGGGCAACGGGTTGCGCTTGAGATGACCAACGTGAGCTGAGGGGGAAGCTAGGAGGTGACAGGTGGAGCGGATTAAGGCTTACCTCCAGATGGTGCGGCGGGACCCCCGGGTTTTGGGTTTGGCCCTTACCCTGGCGCTGACCCAAGTGGCGGTAGCTAGTGGTGGTAGCAACCCGCTTTCGGGGGCCATGACCCGTATCCAGAACATCATCTGTGGGGTCGTGGGAACCCTGACTGGGCCATTTGGTGCCGCTCTGGCGATCATCATGCTTGGGTTAGGGTTTGCGGGGCTCATCATCGGCAACCGGAACTCGATGGGGTTGATCATTACTGCCATTGCAGGTGGCGCTCTGCTTCTTGCCGCGAAAACCCTGGGCAACGCCATTCTTGGGGCTACCGGTTGCAGTTGAAAGTTCGTGCGAGGAGTAAGGGGAACAGTACTGTTCCCCCTTTTTTTCCCTATGCGGAGAGTTCCCAGACTAGACACGGCGTTGACCATCTTTGGGATGCCTGTGGGGGCTGTGGTGAGCGCCCTTTTGGGCGGTCTTTTGGCGTTGCAGATTATGCAGGTTCTGGTGAGCAACCTTTGGTTGCGGGGGTTGCTTTCGCTTTTGGCCGTAGTTGTGGTTTATCGGTTGAGTCTCTGGATAAGTGACCGTTATGGCAACGGAGCGGGGATTAGGTTTCTTCGCTTTATCACGCGGGGCGACGTGTACGAGGTCCGGCCTCCTGAGAAGGAGGTACCACTAACGCTTTCCCGAGCGGGTTTGCCGGAACCTGAGGAAGAGGGAGTGAGCGAGGATGAGCGTGTTTGGGATCAAGACTTTGCCCTTAGCCGATGAGCTTCCCCAATGGGAGCTAGAGGGAGGAATCGTTTTCACCCGAAACGGGAAAATGGAGGTGGGCTTTGAGCTTCAACTTCCTCAGATGCTTCTCTTTTCTGACTCCGACCTGGAGGACTTCCACCGGGGGTTTTCCTACTTTCTTCGGCTAGCGGTGCCGGAGGGAGAGAGGTTCCGGCTCTTTGTGGAGGTTAGGCAGGAGGCGGAGAGCTACCTGGAGAGCATTCGGCGGGAGCGGGGAAGCTATGTTCACCCTCTTGGGGAGCTCTTCTTTGACGCTCGTATGAAGATGTTTGAAGACCTGGCCCGCCGTGGAGTGCTCCGCACCTGGCGGTACTACGGGTTTCTCACCCTGACTCCTCCCCGGGGGAAGGTGCGGGGAATGTTCTCCGAGCGGGAGTATGAGGAGGCCATGGCGCTGGCCCGGGCTATTCGGGAGGAGTTTGCGGTTCAGTTGAGGAGCATCGGGATCAAGGCGGTGCCCGCTGACGACCAGCGCCTCTTTGAGACGCTGTGGCGCTGGTTCAACCCGGACAAACCCGTTTCTCGGTACCTTCCTCCAGGAGAGCGGCCCCCCTATGGCTCCCCGGACTACGAGGGGTTGACGGCTCAGTTAGCGAAAACCGAGGTAGACAACGCCTACTCTACTCGGATTTTCGTGGGGAACACCTGGATATCAGGGATGGCGATGGGGGTGAGCCCAGACGTGACTTCCACGGGGTTCGTGGACAAGCTTCTTCGCATGGATGGGGAGTTTTACCTCGTGGTGGACTGGTATCACCGGGAAACCGCGAGCGAGGTACGGAAGCTTTCCACCACGCTTCGCACCGCTACGGCGATGACCAGGGCGGACACCGTAGTCGACCCCGGGGTTTTCGTCAAGGCGGAGAACTATTCGGAGGCTCTAAAGCGGGTGCAGGGGGAGGGGAGGCAGATTTTTGATGTCGCGGTGCACCTCATCTTTCTTTCCCGGGACGAAAAGGAGGTTGTGCGCAAGTTACAAGAAGCGCGTGGGCGTTTCGCTGAACTCGGTGGAGTGCGAGGGATTGAGGTCCAAGACTTCTTCGAGGCTTGGGTCTCCGTATCTCCGGGGAGCGGACGGGTACCTTACTACAAGGCGAAGCTTTTAGAGGACAACGCGGCGGATTTCATGCCCACCTGGTCTCCTTGGCGGGGTTTAGAGAAGCCCGTGGCGGTCTATGAAGGACAGGGTGGAGTCACGGTGCAGATAGACCCCTTCGCCAAGGAGTTTCCGGCGAAGCACGGGATTGTGGTAGGGGGGACCGGGCGAGGGAAGTCTTTCTTCGTCCAGTCTTTCCTCAACCAGCTCGCCCTTCGAGGCGTAGAGGTCGTCATCGTAGACCGGGGGTTCAACTACGTGGCCCTGGTGGAGCTTTTAGGGGGGAGCGTTGTGGTGGTGGACCCCGTGGAGGGTACGAGCATCAATCCCTTTGAGCTTCCCGAGGGAGAGCTGTTCCCTTCGGAGGAGAAGAAGGACTTGATCCGGGCTCTTTTCCGGGCCATGGTTCCGCCTCCTTCGAACGAGCAGGAGGCCGCCATCGAGGAGGCGATCTTCATGGCGGCGGTGGAGCAGACCTACTTGATGCAACAGCAGGAGGACGAGCGGGGGAACCGCTACCTCGAGCCTTTCACCCTGTCCACCGTGGTCAGAAAGCTTCGGACCATGGAGCAGGTGAACGGGAAACCCATGGGACCGAACGAAAAGGAGATCGCCTCCCGCCTCGCCTACGCCCTGGACAACTGGACGGGAGACTCCGTGTACGGACGCTTCGTTGACCGCCCCTCTAATGTGAGCCTGGACGCTCAGGTGGTCTACTTTGAAACCGGGAAGTTGGGTAGCGATGGTCCCCTAACGCAAGTGGGTCTTCTGTTGATTTCGGACCTCATTTGGAAGAAGATTACGAAGAAGTCTGGGCCGAAGGTCGTGGTCTTAGACGAGGCCTGGGCGCTTCTGAAGACGCGCTACGGCGCGGCGGTGGTGGAAAACCTGTACCGCCGGAGCCGAACCTTTGGTGCGGCGGTGTACGCCGTTACCCAGTCGCTTCAGGACTTTGTGACGGGGTACTCCCAGGGGATTTTGGAGAACACCTACTACCACTACCTCCTACCCGCTCCGGGGCAAGAGGAATATGTGAGGAAGCTCTTCGGCGTACCGGAGCGGGCCATAGAGAGGGTTTACAAGAAGCTTGAGTTTAAGCCCGGGGAGTATTCCGAAGTCTTGGTAGTCCTTCGGGCCGGGACGGGCCTTGTGGGAGGCGTGGTACGCAACAGGGTCTCTCCCTTGGAGTATTGGGCGTACACCACGAACCCGGAGGACAAGGAGAAGCGCCGGAGGGCGGTGGAGAAGTACGGGAACCTTCGGGACGCTTTGGTAGCCCTCGCTAAAGGGGAGGTGGTGTGATGCGGCGCGGTGTAGGGGTTCTGTTGGTCTTTCTCTTGGCCTCCTTCGCTCCGGTGAAGGCCGGAGGGGGAGGTGGAGGGAACCCCTTTTGGAACACCCTGGATCAAGTGCTGAGGGCAGGGTGTGGCTACACCTACACTTTCAACTTTGGGAGCAACTGGGAGTGGATCTGTTCTCTCAGCTCCATTTACAAAAACATCCGTTGGATTTTGGACAACATAAGCGAGTACGGACAGTCGATGGTCTTTGAGATGTTCACGGGGGTTCTCGAGGGAACGATGCAGTCTTTGGGGCTCGCGATCGGTCCTGGGGTGAACAACTTTGTCCAAGAAATCGACAATGCGATCAGGACTGTGCGCGTGGCACCGACTAAGCTCAGGCAGGCTATTGCCCGGGCCATGGTGGAGGACGCGAAGCAGAAGTACCTGAATAGCGGGAAGGACTTTCCCCGAGGTTCGGGGCAGAAGTCTTTAGCGGACAAGGAAGACTCCTCCCCCACGGTCTTGATAGGGAAGATCACCGAGTTCCTTCGCAACCTGAAGAGAGGACTAGCCGTAGGGGGGTTCACCTCGGGGCTTGCGGAGGCAAACCAGAAGTTTGAGGACAGCAAGGAGGCTCTAGAAGAGGGGACTCAGCTGGCGACTAAGATACTGACTCCTAAGGAAGCCGAGGCCGCCACCGGGGGCGTGGTGAAAAAGGGTGTAGCGGACAACCTGATCGACCGGGCCAAGAGCGCGGTTTCCAGCCGGGAGGTCTTGGAGCTCGCCGTGGAGGGGATAGCGAACCTCTTGAAGCTTGAGGCGGCCATGGGTATCGCCACCGCCAGCCAGATCAACCAGCAACTCCAGGCCCAGCTTCTCTCTAACAGCGGGCTTACCGCCCTGTACGATGTGCTCGCGGAACAGGCGGAGCAGGAAGCAGGTGACGCGGAAGCCGCGCTTCAGGTGGCGGCGATGGCCGTAGATGATGTGATCCGTGACAGCGCGCGGGAATACGACCAGATTATTCGGGTCTTCGACTCCCTTTCTACCATGGTGGACAACGTGCCAAACCTCGGGGATTATATTGAGTAGGAGGTGAGAGGACGTGATCCCCGGGTTACCGGACTACGGCTACTTTGTGAGCCAGGTGGTGCAGATGTCCCACTCTGTGGGGCTGATGGGGTGGTTTTGGGGGATATCCTGGGCGCTCCTGTTGCTCGCCTTCGTGTTTTCCGTGGCCCAGCTCCTCATGGGGAACAGGCTGGGTTTTCAGCTGGGGGTAGTTCGGGTCATGGTGGCCTTGGCTCTCCTGACGATCCTTAGCCGTCCCGAGGGGGCGGCAACGAGGGCGGAGTTGCTCAAGCTTTGGAGCAATGCCCACCAGTTTGTGGCCGGGAAGACGGTTCAGCCCATCGCCAACAACTTCTCCAACTGGATGCTCAACATCAGGGACGCGACCAAGGGGGCTTTAGAGGGGCTTGGCCTTATGGCGCTTGGTGGGACGGCGGTAGGGATTGCTGGGAAGATGGGGGTGAAAGGGGCTAAGGCTGTCTTGGACTATGCCACGGAGTTGCGAGGAAAGATGGGGTCGGCCACAAAGGGGGTGGGAGTCACGGGAGCGTTCCAGCGGGCGGCCACCGTGGGGAGGTACATGGGGTGGGGAGTCATGTTCCTGGTCGTGCCGTACATTGCGGCCATGGTGCTCTCTGGGCTCATGGCGTACTTCGGGATTGCCCTGATGCCCCTTGGAGTGGGGCTTTTGGCGATAGGAAACAACCGCCTTTTGGCCGCCACCTTCTCCCTTTACTTCAGCGGGGTTGTTCTTGGGGTAGTTGCGCCTATGGTGTTTGCCGCGAGCGCGAAGACGGCGGGGCAGATCACCTATTCCCAGGTCTACCGACAGCTCCAGGAGGCACAAGCTCTCGCGGAACAAGCGGCAAACGAGTTCGCCACGCGGTCCCAAGAGATGCGGCTTGCGGCGGAACAGTACGCCGCCGAGATGACAAGGGACGATCCTAACAAGCCCAAGTGGCAAAAGTACATTGACGCCCTTGGAGACAAGCTAGCTCAAGCTAAGCAATGGGTGAGCGACAGGGTGAAGTTCGTGACTCAACCGATTGACGCGCTGGCCGGACGGATTGCCGGTTTTCTCGTGACTTCCGTGATCTCCCTGCTCGTCTGGATCATCAGCTTCGGGTCTTTGCTCTACGCTTCTGCCCGGGTGATGAACGCGTTCGCGGGGATTAGGCTGTGAACGGGGTTCAAGACCGTAAAAAGTGGGTGGTTCTCTTTCTGGTCAGCGTGGTTCTGATGCTGACCGGGATAGGCTACGGGGTTTACGGCATTTTCGCGGGGTTTGGGCGCATTGTAGGGGAAATGGGGCGGTCCGGGGTGAGCATTCTCGGGTGCTTGCAAAACCGTGAGTGCGCCCGGTGGTTCAACGAACGGTTGGCTCGGGAGTTCAACTACGACTTCGTATACTGGCTTCTTCCGCTGATGCCCTTGGCCGCCCTTGCCCGGGTGCGGATGAACGAGAAGCCGAGGAAGGCACCGGGCGCTTCCCGGTACGCCACGGTGCAGGACGTGCGGGCGTATCTGGAGGGGGAGCGAAGCGGGTGGCTTGGCATCTTTCAGGGGAAGCCTCTCCGGTATCCGAAGGAGTTGCGCTTTGGGCACACCTTGGTTCTTGGACAGCCGGGGGCGGGGAAGACGAGCCGCTTTTACGAGCCCAACCTTCTCATGGACGCTTTGGACGGGAACAGCGTGGTGGTGGTGGACCTGAAGTGGCCGAACCTTCAGGGGTTCCCCCGTTTCCTACCTCTTCTGGAGACCACGGGGCACCGCATTGAGCTATTCCTTCCCTACGAGCCGGGGACGAAGAAGCTTCCCCTGCTCCGGGACGCTTCTGACCCTCTGGTGGCGATGGAGATCGCGGAGGGGATTATTCCCGTGGACCAACGGGCTACAGCCATGACCTACTACAAGGACCAAGAGCGAGCTATTCTTGCCACCCTGATTCGTCTCGAGGCGACCATTGGGGCCGGGTCCATGGGGCGGTTGGTGAGGCTCTTGAAGCAGGGGCCGAAGGCGGTGAAGGAGTTCGTGGACGAGCTGGGCGACCAGAGGGCAAAGGAGGAGATGGGGTTTTTCTACGAGCTTACCCCAAACCAGCAGACAGGGTTGGTGGCGGGGCTGGTGGGTAAGCTTCAGCCCTTTGACGACCCGAGGTTGGAGCGGGCTACGAGTCGCGGGTTGCCTCACGAGGAGATCGATGTGGCCGAGGTGGCCCGCACGCCGACCTTTCTCTACATCGGCATCCCTCAGGACCAGCTGATGGAGGGGGTGGGGCAGGTCTTTCTGCAGATGGTGGTCCGGTACATCAACCGGACGCTTCTGCGGGAGGCGAGGCACCACGGGGGGAGGTGTCCTGTCCCGGTGATTATCTACATGGACGAGTGGGCGAACCTGGGTTACCTCCCCGGTATGGACGTGATGCTCGCCACCGTGCGGGAACGGCGCATCGCCTATATCCTGACCCTGCAGAACCTCAACCAGGGGATCAAGGACTACGGTGAGGCGGAGTTCAAGGCCATCGTGAACAACCTGAACCATTGGGTGCTCTTTCCCCAAGCGGTGTCCTTGGACGACAGGAAATATATCGCGGAGTTTCTGGGTGAAACCACGGCGTACGAGAAGACCGTAGCCCACGGGTGGAAGGGGGTGGTTCCCATTTTTGATCCAAGGCTTCAGGTGGCAGAGAAGGAGGTGGCCCGGTTGCTCCTTTCCCCGGTGGAGATGAACTCCTTTGGGGAGGGAGAAGCGTTGGTCCTCGGCCCTCGTCTGTACCCTCTGCGCACCTGGTTGCCTCGGTTGGACGAACCTACCATTGGCGGGTACAGAAATCCTCTGTACGCCTACGGAAAACACCTTCAGAAGCTTCGGGAGTCCCCGGACGAGGTCATCGCCGCCGTGGAGAGGCACCTGCTTCCCCAGGAGGAGGGAAGCGAGGAAGTTCCCCATGTGCCCGAGGTGCGCTTCCGGGATTGGGTGAAGGCGGTGGTGGACGGGGAGTATCCGGTACGACTCTTCCGGGATCCGAAGACTCTTGCTCTCACGAAGGTCCATGTGGACAGGGAGGTTTTACCGGAACCTTTAGCGACACCCGCCTTTCTTCACGAGTGGAGAAGGAACGGGTGGGCGCGGTTTGAGAAGAACGACAAGGCCATCGCCATCACCTTGAAGGGCCTCGAGGTCCTCCCGGCGGAAGAAAAGGTGCGCTTGGAGAAGCTTGGCCTCGCCTGGCGGATGGCGGAGTGGGCCAAGGAGAACCAGCGGGTCATTGCTGGACTTGGGGAAGAAGTGCCAACTCCCATGGCCTACTTTGAGAAGGCCGCTCTGGTGGTCCCCGAAGGAGCTCTCAAGGACATCTTTGGTGAGGAGCTTCCCAGGGTGAGGGAGCTTCTGCAACCCCAGCGCACCCGGCGCAAAGGGGTGGAATCGGTGAAGCTACCCGCCGTGGTAGAATATCTGTGGGATAGTAAGGTTCCTCAACCTGAAGAGGACAAATCCGCTGGAGATGGCAAGGGTAAGGGCAAGGAGCGTTCTAAGGGGTCTTCTGATGGGGGCAGTCCTGTGGACTGGCTCTTTGAGTAAGGCGTTTTCGTGGGAGTCGTTTACGCCGTTTGTGGAGCGTGGAGGTACCGTGCTTGTGGTCGCTCCGGTGTTTCGTGAGGAGGCGTTGATGCGGGCGGTGTGGGAGAACGTGAGGGCCAAGCGGGGGCAGGTGATTTTGGTGACGAGCTTTGAGGCCGTTAGGGATCCGGCTTCATACTTTTTGTCTCTGTTGGCTTTAGGAGCGAAGGCGTACCTGGTTCCTTCTTGGCCGCTGAAGCCTGAGGGATCCTTTGTGGTGGTAGACGGGAAAAAGGGGGTGATGGGGCCTTTGGTTGCGGGTTTAGCGGATCCAGAGGGGAAGACGCGGGAGTTCAGGGAAGACGAGGTGGCGAAGTGGTATTCGTACGGGTTTGCCCTGGCGCGAAGTGGTGTGCCCTTTGAGTACGACGCTCAGGGCGCGGCGTTGGCGCACATTCTGAGAAGGTTGGGGTTCGGGAGGTAGCGATGGAGTTTCCTCTTTGGGGCAAGGTCGTCCTCTGGGTAGGCGTAGCGTTCGTCTTCTTCCTGAACCTCTGGTACACCCCTTATGCGGTTTTGGTAGCGTGGGCTGTACCGAGGTTTTGGGACCGTTGGCATCGGCACCTCGAGGTGATGGAGGAACTGGTCTACCTCTTGGGGGAGAAGAAGGAGCGCGGGCATGAGGAAGTCCGTGTTTCTTCTGACTTTCTTGAGTAGCGCGGTAGCCTGTGGCTATATCCCCCAGAGCCTCTGGGCGAAGACCTGGGAGTACGCCCGGGCCTGGGGGGTGGACCCCTACCTGGTAGCCGCCGTGGTGTGGGTGGAAAGCGGGTACTGCCCCCACGCCCGGGGGAAAGCGGGCGAGGTGGGCCTGGGCCAGTTCATGCCGGGGACCTGGGCGCGCACCACGGGGGCTCCCGTGGAGTGGCGGGCCCACCCCGACTGGGCGCTCTGGGCCACGGCGAAGCACCTCCGGGAGCTCTGGGAAGTGACCCGGGACTGGAGGAAGGCCCTCTGGGCCTACAACGCCGGGCTCGGAGCGGTGCGGAGCGGGAGGGTTCCGGCCTCCACCCTCCGGTACGCCGAAAAGGTCTTAGCGGTCTACCGGAAGTTCAAAGGGGGTGGTTCGGGATGATGCGGAAGCTCTTAGCGGGGCTTTTGGTCTTCGCTTACGCCTTCGCCCTGGTGATGTCTACCGGGCACCTTTCGGAGTGGTACGCGTTGACCCTAGGGAGTTTACCGGGGTGGTTCGCGGTGGGTTTAGCGGCGGCCTTAGAGCTTTCGGCCTTCCTCCTCTCCCTGCTCAGCAACAGCCTGTTGCGGGGGTCCGGGTGGGCAAACTATGGTGCGCTCACGGCTCTAGGGTTGGTGTGGGTGGGCAACTTCTTCTCCATGAGCCGGGCGAATACTGGAGTTCCCCCTTACGAGGTGTTTCTCGCCTCTCTTTTTGTCCCGGTGTCTACTTACGTGGTAGCTAAAGTGCTGGGTGAACTCTTGAGTTTACCCAAAGGGGAAAAGAAGGCGGTGGAGCAACCCGTAGCGGTAAACCCGGTGGTGTACCCGAGGAAGAGTGAGGAAGACGAGGAACCAGAGGTGGAGGTAGAGAGGGAGCAGATACGGTTTGACCGGGTGGTGGAGAGGGTAGAGGTACGCCGGAACACCCGGGAGGTCTACCTGAAGCTCCTGGAACAGCCGAGAACGGCGAAGGAGTTGATGGATCTTCTTGGGGTGACCAAGGCGGCGGTCTACAAGCAACTCCGGGCTTTAGAGGAAGAGGGGTTGGTGAAGCGTGAAGACGGCAGGTGGGAGGTGGTGAAGCGTGGTTGAAGAGAAGGAGTACCTTGATCGGACCGAACGGGCGGAACGGCAGGGGTTAGAGCGTCTTCTCTCGTATTTTCCGGCGTGGATCCGTAGCCTCATCACAGAGGACGTGGAGGGGACGGAGGAAGTTGCCATGGACCTCGATCGTCCCCTGGTGATACGGCGGCGGGGGGAGCAGTACCTTTACCGCGAAGTTTCCGCCGCAGACATCGAGTACTTCTACAACAAGGTGGGTTCCTTCCGTAGCAACGGCAGGGCGGGTATACCGGGTACGCTCCACCGGATCTCGGTGATCCGGGACTCGGACGACCTGGCAATTGGGTTTACCATCCGGTTTGGGCGGGCTATCCCGGGTATCGCTAAGCCCTTGCAGAAGTGGATTTCGGGGCGGGACTCGGTACTCATCATCGGTCCTCCTGGGGTAGGGAAGACCACGCTTCTCCGGGGCATCGTGGAGGAGAAGGCGAAGGTCTTGAAGGCCAGGCTGGTCGTCGTGGACACCTCCAACGAGATCGCCGGGGACGGCACGGTGCCGCACCCCATCATCGGTTCGGCGCGGCGGATGATGGTGGGGGACCCGAGGAAACAGGCATCTATCATCATGCAGGCCATCACCAACCACTCGCCGGAAACGATCGTGGTGGACGAGATCGGCTACCACGATGACGTGGCCGTTCTGGAGACTGCCAGGAGAAGGGGTGTGGACATCGTAGCCACCGTCCACGGGGAAGACCTCATAGACGTGCTGGAAAACCCCGTCCTCAAACCCCTCCTCGGCTACCCCGACCTAGAACACGGGAGAAGGCTCACCCGCCCCTCCTTCCGCATCGGCATCGCGGTCCTCGCCAAGGGAGTCTACAAGGTCTACCCCGACTTCACCCTCGCCATCGACCAGGCCCTCCGCCGTGAAGACCCCGAAGGCGAAGTGGTGGATACGCGCCTCCGGTAAAAGAAGTGGAATAATCTGTAGCGCTTTCTTTTGGAGGAAATCCGACTGCCGAAAGAAAGGCTTCCGACAGGACGATGAAAGCCGGGGAAGGCAGGAGCAGGTAGCCCCCCCGGCGTTGATTGTATCCCCCCTCCCCGCCCCTCCCCCCAAAGGGGGGAGGGAGGAAACACGGGGCGGCCCCGGTGAACCACCTGGCGGGTACCCCAACGATAAACCCCGGTCACTTCCCGGTGGGCCGCCCCAGACCAAGAGGTGAAGGAGGTAAACGATGACGAAGGAAAACCTGGTCAAGATGACCTACGAGGTCATCCCCACCGGCGGCGGACTCGTGGTCTTCCAGGTTCTCGCCCCCGAAGACCTCCTCGGCCTCGAGGCCGGGGACCTCGCGAAGACTACGGTGGTCCTCCAAACCCTCCTAACTAAGCTTGCCCTTGACCCCGAAGAAGTGGCCGCCCTGGAAAAGGCCCTCGAGGTCATCCGGTATCTCAACGAAGCCCAGGTAAACCCCGTTGACCTCTTCTTTGGAGACTAGAAAACACGGGGCGGCCCCTGGTAACCCACCCACCGGGTAACTCCACAGTAAACCTCGGTGTACCACCGAGGGGCCGCCCCAGACCAAGAGGTGAAGGAGGTAAACGATGGCAAGAGTAGCGCGGGTGCTCAGAGGAGACTTCCTGGCGGGCCTGCAGACTTCCCACGCCCTGGCCGCCCCCACGAACGGAGTCCTCACCCCCCGGGGCCTGGTCATGGGGGCCGGGGCGGCCAAGGCCCTAGCGGAGGCAGAGCCCCGCCTCCCCCGCCTCTTCGCCGAGGCCGTGCGGCGGGAGGGGGCTTACCAGGGCGGCGTCTACCTCTACGGCTTCGTGGCCGTGGAAGTGGGCGGAAGGTCCTACGGGGCCTTCCAGACGAAGGCCCACTTCCGGGACCGGGCGGACCTCCGCCTCGTCCACCTCGCGGCCTCGAGGCTCCGGCGGTTTCTGGAGGAGCGCCCCGGCCTCGAGGTCCACATGGCCTTCCCGGGCATCGGCCTCGGAGGCTTGAAGCCGGGAGAGGTCCTCGAGGCCATGGAGGAGGCCCTGGGAGAAGTAGGGAACCGAGTGGTCCTCTACCGCCTGTAAGGAAAACACGGGGCGGTCCCCGGTAGGCGGCCTACCGGGGACTTCACAGTAAACCCCGGTGTACCACCGTGGGACCGCCCCAGACCAAAAAGCGAAGGAGGTCAAGATGAAAGTCTACTTGACCACCGGAAAGGCGGCGTTCCAAGGCCAAGAACTCACCGACCGGCAAGTGTTCTACACCATCTGGAACCACAGGGAAGTCTACATCGACCCCCGTGCCGTTCAGGACGGCACCGTGAGCCTCGAGGACCTCCCCCGGGGGGTCACCGTCCACTTCACCCCTGAACCCCCGGAAGACGCCCTCGTCCTCCTACCCTCCCCTCGAGGGTGGCGGGTCAAGTCCTGAAACACGGGGCGGGCTAAAGCCCGTCCCAGACCAAAAAGCGAAGGAGGTAAACTATGGTAGTAGCTAAAGCCATCCTCACCCTACTCGGAATAGTAACCCTCATTGCAGCCGCGCTCTTGGCGCGGGAGTGCACTCCCGCACCAGCGATCCTCCCAATATGCGGGGACCCTGACTTCCACACCATGGTTCCCATCCTCGCCCTCACCCTCATTTTCGCCTTCCTCGACTTCGCCAGGAGGTAGACCGTGTTCAGAGAACAGGTCTTGGCCCTCTACGCAAGCTTAATCGGGGACATCCCCACCCTCCTTTGGGGACCCCCCGGAACCGGCAAGACCGCTACCGTCACCTACATATCCCAAAAACTCGGGTGGCACCTGGAAGTCCTCATCGGGGCTACCCGGGACCGCACCGACTTCGGAGGTTTCCCTCGCCTCACCCCAGAAGGGGTAGTCCTCGAACCCTTCCCGTGGCTCTCCCGCATCTTGCAGGCCACACGGGAGGGGAGAACCGCCCTCCTCTTCCTGGACGAACTCACCTCTACCCCGGAAGACGTGCGGGCTCCCCTCCTCAGAGTCATCAACGAACGCTTGGCCGGAGACATCCCCATCCCCGCCCGTATCGTGGCCGCCGCTAACCCCGAGGAACAGGCCGTGGGGGGCCTACCCCTGGAACCTCCCATTGCCAATCGTCTCCTTCACCTGGAATGGCACCTCTCCCCCGAAGAATGGGTTAGGGGAATGACCGAAGGATGGGGCTTCCTCTACCCACCCCTCCCTAACCCTCCGGCTCCCCACGTCCTCGACCAGCACCTGGAGGAGGCCCGAAGCCTCGTGGCCCTCTACATCCGCAGAAACCCCGCCCACGCCTACAACCTCCCCAAGGGACACGAGGCCTCCCGCGCTTGGCCCTCCTACCGCACTTGGGACATGGCCGCCCGCTTCCTCGGAACCGCCCGCGCCCTCGAACTCCCCGAAGAGGTTCAGACCCTAGGCGTGGTAGGCGCGGTGGGGAAAAGCGGCTACGCCCTCATGAGCTTCCTCCGCGACCTCGACCTCCCAGACCCCAGGGAGGTCATCAGAAACCCCACCCTCGTCCCCTCCCGGGACGACCGCGCCTTCGCCACCCTCCACTCCGTGGTCTCCACCCTCGCCCACGAGTGGACAAAGGAAAACTTCTACGGGACTTGCCGCGTCCTCAACTACATCGCCGAAGAAGGAAGGGCCGACATCGCCGCCCCAGCGGCAGGAAGGCTCATCCGCCTCTACGGAGAGGCCCGCAAGGCCCGTAAACCCACGTGGGACTTCCCCCAGGAGTTCATCCGCGCCTTCCAACACCTCCTCGAAAACATGGCGAAGGCCATGTAGGAGGCAACCATGGACGAGCGCATCCGCACCGCCCGCGCGGCCATGGTGGCGAAGTTCCCCTACTTCGCCCCCATGGCCTACACCCTCACCCTCGTAGAAACCCGCCTCGTCCCCACCATGGCGGTAGACCGCCACGCGCGCCTCTACTACAACCCCGACTTCCTTGCCACCGTGGACGACCGCCAACTGGTGGGCCTCATGTGGCACGAGGTCAACCACCTGGTGCGCGACCACCCAGGCCGGGGTAAACCCTTCCACGACATCGACCCCAAACGCACCATGGTGGCCGCCGACCTCGAAGTCAACGACGACGCGGAAGAAGCCGGGGTCACCCTCCCCGAGGGGGGTGTCTACCCAGAAACCTTCCGCCTCCCACGGGGCAAAACCCTGGAGGAATACTTCGCCCTCCTGGAAGGTAAGAAGCTCCCAGACTTCCCCCACGGCTCCAACACAGGAGGCGAAGCCCCGTGGGAACTACCCCCCGATCACCCCGACTACCCCGGAACCCCGGAAGCCGCCCTCGAGGTCACCCGCAGACAGGTGGCCGAAGAAGCCCAGAGGGCGGCAGAGGGAAAAGGACGCGGCACCGTCCCCTCAGGAATCCGTAGATGGGCCGAAGCCTACCTAAATCCCAAAGTGGACTGGAGGAACTTCCTCCGGCACACCATCCGCAGAGCCTACGCCGACCTCTCCAAGAAGTCCCGGCCCACCTACGCCCGCCCACACCGCCGAAACCACGCCTACCACCCCTTCGTCCTCCCAGGAACCTACGGATTGCGCCCTAAAGTGGCCGTGGTCATAGACACCTCCGGCTCCGTGGACAGGGAACTCCTGAACCAGGCCCTCTCCGAGGTCAAAGGCGTCCTCCGCGTCACCAGAAAAGTCCAGGTCTACACCGTGGACGCGGAAGTCCACACCGCCCAAACCGTCTTCCGCCCGGAAGACATCACCCTCCTCGGAGGCGGAGGGACCGACATGGGCCAGGGCATCCACCGCGCCGTCCAGGACGGACACACCCTCGTCATCGTCCTCACGGACGGCGAAACCCCTTGGCCCGAAAACCCACCCCCGGCCAGGGTCATCATCGCCCTGCTCCGGGACCAACCCTCTTGGCCTACCCCATGGTGGGCGACCACCGTGGAGGTCAGGTGAAACACGGGGCGGCCAGAGGCCGCCCCAGACCAAAAAGTGAAGGAGGTGAAAACATGAAAAACGGCAAGAAGAGCAAGGTCACCCAGGAGTACCGCGTCTTCGTCACCCGGGAGTACGGCGAAGAGGAAGACCCCAAGACCTACTGGATCCGCGTGGGCACCGCCTTCCAGTACGAGAGCGGCGCCATCGTGGTCCTCCTCGACGCCCTCCCCAAGGACGGCAAGCTCACCCTCCTCCCCCCCACCGAGGAGAACGAGGACGAGGACGACCTCCAGCCCCGGCGCAAGCGGAAGTAGACCTACCCCCCTCGACCCCCCGGGGAACTACCTCGGGGGGTTATAAAACACCTCAACCCTAGTAAAATCACCACGGAGGTTCCCCATGCTCAACCCGGAACAGGAAGCGGTAGCCAACCACTTCACCGGGCCTGCCCTCGTCATCGCCGGACCCGGTAGCGGCAAGACCCGCACCGTGGTCCACCGCATCGCCCGTCTCATCCGCAAGGGCGTGGACCCAGAGACCGTCACCGCCGTCACCTTCACCAAAAAGGCCGCCGGGGAAATGCGCGAGCGCCTCGTTCACCTCGTGGGGGAGGAAACCGCCACCAAGGTCTTTACCGCCACGTTCCACTCCCTCGCCTACCACATCCTCAAAGACACCGGAACCGTTCGCGTCCTCCCGGCGGAACAGGCCCGTAAACTCATCGGGGAGATCCTCGAAGACCTCCAGGCCCCCAAGAAGCTCACCGCCAAAGTCGCCCAGGGAGCCTTCTCCCGCGTGAAGAACTCCGGCGGAGGACGGCGGGAACTCATCGCCCTCTACGCCGACTTCTCCCCCTACATCGAACGCGCCTGGGACGCCTACGAAGCCTACAAGGAAGAAAAGAAACTCCTCGACTTCGACGACCTCCTCCACCAGGCCGTCCACGAACTCTCCACCGATATAGACCTCCAGGCCCGGTGGCAACACCGCGCCCGCTTCCTCATCGTGGACGAGTACCAGGACACCAACCTGGTCCAGTTCAACCTCCTCCGCCTCCTCCTCACCCCGGAGGAAAACCTCATGGCCGTAGGCGACCCCAACCAGGCCATCTACGCCTGGAGAGGCGCGGACTTCCGCCTAATCCTCGAGTTCAAAAAACACTTCCCCAACGCCACCGTCTACAAGCTCCACACCAACTACCGCTCCCACAACGGCATCGTCACGGCGGCAAAAAAGGTCATCGCCCACAACACCCAGCGGGAAGACCTCGACCTCAAAGCCCTCCGGAACGGCGACCTCCCCACCCTCGTCCAAGCTCAGTCCCGCGAAGACGAAGCCCTCGCCGTCGCGGAAGTCGTCAAACGCCACCTGGACCAAGGAACCCCCCCGGAGGAAATCGCCATCCTCCTACGCTCCCTCGCCTACTCACGCCCCATCGAAGCTACCCTCAGACGCTACCGCATCCCCTACACCATCGTGGGCGGCCTCTCCTTCTGGAACCGCAAAGAGGTCCAGCTCTACCTCCACCTCCTCCAGGCCGCCAGCGGAAACCCCGAAAGCACCGTGGAAGTCCTCGCCTCCCTCGTCCCAGGCATGGGGCCTAAAAAAGCCCGTAAAGCCCTGGAGACGGGAAAGTACCCCAAGGAGGCCGAGGAAGCCCTCCAGCTCCTCCAAGACCTCCGCGCCTACACCGGGGAACGCGGTGAACACCTCGCGTCCGCCGTACAAAACACCCTCCACCGCCACCGCAAGACCCTGTGGCCCTACCTCCTCGAACTCGCGGACGGCATAGAGGAGGCCGCGTGGGACAGGTGGGCCAACCTGGAAGAGGCCGTCTCCACCCTCTTCGCCTTCGCCCACCACACCCCGGAGGGCGACCTCGACACCTACCTCGCCGACATCCTCCTCCAAGAAGAAGACCCCGAAGACTCCGGAGACGGCGTGAAAATCATGACCCTCCACGCCTCCAAGGGCCTGGAGTTCGCCGTGGTCCTCCTTCCCTTTCTCGTAGAAGGCGCCTTCCCCTCTTGGCGTAGCGCCCAAAACCCCGCCACCCTCGAAGAAGAACGCCGCCTCTTCTACGTGGGCCTCACCCGCGCCAAGGAACACGCCTACCTCTCCTACCACCTCGTGGGCGAAAGAGGAGCTACCTCCCCCTCCCGCTTCGCCAGAGAAACCCCGGCCAACCTCATCCACTACAACCCCACCATCGGCTACCAGGGCAAAGAAACCGACACCCTTTCTAAACTCGCAGAACTCTTCTGAAAACACGGGGCGGCCCCTAAGGGCCGCCCCAGACCAAAAGGCGGTGAAACCATGAAGCGGACCAAAGGGACTTCACCACCTTCAAGACCCGTAAGGCAGGCCCCCACAGGGACCGCAGGGGGAAACGCAAGAACCAAACGCCGCGCGTGGGAGGTGGACCATGAATGACCTCATCAACGCCCTCAACACCTTCATCCACCTGTTCCCTTGGGGCGAACGCTTCCTCCTCCTCCACCACCTCAAAAACGCGAAAACCCCAGAGGAACAAGGACGCGTTCACCTCGCTATCTACCTGTTGATGGAAGAACTCCGTAAAGAGAACTACGGCCACTACCTCCTCGCAGACGGCCTCTTCACCGCCGCCCGAACCGCCATGGAAAAGGAGGCCACATGAAGCTCTCGGAACTCGTACCCCACTACCCGGTGGAGATAGAAATCCTCCTCCAAAACGGCGAAAAGAAAGAGCTCACGGCGAAAAACCTGAAAGAACTCAAAGAGGCCGTCCAAAACCACGCGGGAGAAGCCATCTACATCCTCATCAGCTACTCCGACTTCGAAGCCGAACGCGAAGAATACCGCATCTCCCGCACCACCTTCGTCTTCGTGGAATACAGGAGGGAACATGACCAGGAACATAACCATCGTCCTAAAACGGGTCAACGGAGAACTGGAAGTCTACGGAGGTGAAGCCATCGTCCTCTCCGAAGACCTCCTCCTCAAAAGGGGAGCCCAGCTCTTCGGGGTCACCACCTCGGAGGGCGAGGAGATCTACGAAGACCTCCACCTCGCCCTCACCGCCATCGTCTACGCCCAAATCCTCGGACTTCCCGCCACCCTCACCGCCTACGACCGCGAAATGCTCCCCGTATACACCCTGGAGGTGAACCATGTACCTGATCTACCCCAACGGTCCTCACCCTGTCCCCGTACAAGAACCGCCTGAAGGCCTCCTCGCCTACGAGTACCACCCCCCTGACCTCCTCCTTCCCGTGGTGCGCATCGGAGACCGCGTCCTCCCCACCGACCCCGATGGAGTCCTCCGGCGCTACGAAGACCAGCTCGCGGTCTTCTACGACCCCCGCACCATGACCTACGGCCTCGAGGTCTACAGGGAAAACACCCCGGTCCACCTCAAGGTCCTCGCCAAAGGTCAAGAGGCCATCCTAAGAGCCCGTCAAACCTTCCTGCTCGCCCCGTCAAGAGGGAACTGAAACACGGGGCGGCCCTTAGGGCCGCCCCAGACCAAGAAGCGAAAGGAGGTAAAGATGAACAGGGAAATCGCACAGGCACTACAGGCACCTTTCCCCCCCTCCGAGGTCCAATGGAAGGTCCAGACCCGCTCAAAGGACCGGAAGAGGGGTCTCGCCGTGGCCTACGTGGACGCCCGCGCAGTCCTCAACCGCCTCGATGAGGTCGTAGGCCCCGAAGGGTGGTACGACACCTACGAAGTTCTCGCCGACAGGAACACCGAAGATGGCCGCCATGCGGAAGTCAGGTGCCGCCTCACCATCCTCGGCATCACCAAGGAAGACGTGGGCGAAGGCGACTCCCTCAAGGCCGCCTTCTCCGACGCCCTCAAACGAGCGGCGGTCAAGTTCGGCGTGAGCCGATACCTCTACTCCCTCCCCTCCCAATGGGTGGACCTCGACGACTCGGGAAACATCCACCCTAAAGCCCTAAAGAAGCTTCAACAACTCCTCGTGGCAGAAGACGAAGAGGAGGAAGACGAAATCTGACTCAACCGGGGGCGGGGTTGTCCCGCCCCCAAAGGAGGAAACCATGAAACCCCTAAAAAGACTCGCAGGCTTCTGGTCAGGTGGCCCCTACTACCTCCTCTGCTCCACCAAAGAAGATAACCCCCTCGCCGAAATCGAGGACATCCGCATCCCCGCCCGAAAGGAAATCCACCCTCTCGCCTCCTTCATCCTCTTCACCCCTCCCTCCGACCTCTTCCTGAAGGTAAACGGCGAAACCCACGATGACGACCACTTCTACCTCGCCGTCCTCCTCAAGGACTACCTCATGACCTTCGCCGAAGCCCTCCAAAAAGACCGGGTATACGCCCTCTTCCCAGGAGACGGACTGTGAACGGGACCGTGCGCACCATAGCCCGAATGAAGGCCCTCCTCGAACACGCCTTGGCCGCGCTACAGGAGGGGAAGACCGAGATCGCCGAAAGGCTTGTCCTGGAAGCCCACGCCGCGCTCCACGACCTCGTGGACGAAATGCTCTTCCACGGAGAGTGGGTCGAGGAGGAAGCATGAACTACACCGCCCACAGCACCCTAATCCTCGGTAAACCCGCCCTGAAAAGACTCGGAGCCCTCTTGAAGCTCATGACTGACCCCGAAGATCTCCTCCGGTGGGCCAGGGGAGAACTCACCGAATACCTCCTCGTCTCCTTCCACCAGGGCTACGCCGTCCTCGAAAACCTCCCCGCCGAAGGAGAGGCCACCGAAATCGCCCGCCTCACTCACGGCTTCGCCCTCGAAATCGGCCCAGACTCCGGGGGGGCAGGGTGGGTATGCAACGGCAAAAAGACCGTTTCCCTAGACCCCTTCAACCTCCACAAGGCCGCTAAACTCCTCGAGCAATGGAAAAAGAACACCCCCCCCATCGCCTCCTCCAATAAGGAGGCCGAGAAGACCCTCCGAAAACTCCTCGCCGACAAGTGAAAACACGGGGCGGCCCTAAGGGCCGCCCCAGACCAAGAGGCGAAAGGAGAAGAGTATGCGGAAGACCCTAGATCTCCTCAACGACCTGGAGACCACCGCCCGCTACATCGCCACCGAGGTCAAACACCTCCGGGACAACCTCACTAAACTCCCCCCACAAGAAGTCAAACCCTTCCACCAAGACCTCCAAAACGCCCTCGAAACCCTCCGCACCATCGCCTACCGCCTCTACCACCTCTCCGTCCTCTCCACTAAAGACGAGGACAACTCCGGCCCTAACCTCCGTAAAGAACTCGGACTCTAAGACCCCCGCGGTGGTCCTGCGGTGGTTGCGGTGGTTGGCCGAAACAACCACCGCAGGCAAAAACCGCGTCCAGGACAGCGCCTGCGGTGGTTGCGGTGGTTGCGGTGGTTGTCTGCCCCTTGGATCTAAGACCCGGGGGAGATACGAAAGGTCTTCACAAACTTCTCTAGCGGAGATTTTCTTCACAAAGCCCTAAGGTAGGGAACCGCTGAAACCACCGCACGGAGGTCCGGGTATACGCGGGGGACAACTCCGCTGAAGCCTTGAGACGGGGGCCACCCTGGAGGTCCGGGGTCCCCTGCCGTTCTGAAGGAGGCAGAAAACATGGCAAGAGTCTTGGTGTTTGAAGTTGGCGATGCCTTTGACAACAACTTCCTGACCTACCTGGACGAGGAAGCGGCCAAAGACTTGCTTGCTCTTCGGCCTAAGAACGAAAATGCTCCAGGTCAGGCCCAGTTCATTCGTTTGTACCTTCTGGAATACGAGGGGGATCCTCACCACCTGGTTCAGGATCCCACGCCCTTCATAAAAGCTGCGGAGGAAGATCCCGATACCACCGTGATTTTGGCAAGCCGGCTCCAGGACAGCTCTCCCCCTCGTCCTTGCACCCTCAGCTACCTTGGGAAAAAAGACTTGATCGCTGTGGCTTGGCCTCGCTGGGGTGTGTCCTTCGCTGGAGCAGGCCTTCAAGGATGGTTGGACTGGGAAGACCTGGAAAGCTTTGTGAAAGAGGTGCCCGCCACGCCCGTGACCTAGGAGGTGAAAGGATGAACGGAGAAACCCTTCGGCAAAGAGCCCAAGCCCTCATCGCCGCCATCGCCGCCCACGCCGAGGCCAAGCTGGCTTACGAGGAGGCCCTGGATGCCCTAGAGGACGCCAGGGCCAAGGCCATCCTGGAAGGCCTCGAGGGGAAGAACGAGGCCCAGCGCCAGGCGGAGCTCCTGGAGAAGACCCGGGAGCAGGAGGAGGCCCTGAGAAGTGCCCGGGCCATCCTGCGGGTGGCCGAGGCCAACCTGGAGATGGCCCGCATCGCCTACAGCGTGGAGAAGGAGGCGGCCCGCCTCGAGGCCCTCGCCCGGGGGGTGGAGCCCGAGGCGGTGCTGGGGTAGACCAGGGGGGTCCGGGAAAGCCCGGACCCCCTTTTCGCAACGGACAAGGGTGAAGAAAAAGCCCCCTGGAAAGCTCCCACCCCCCTCTTAGAAAAAAGGGGGTACACAACCACCGCAACCACCGCAACCACCGCAGACCTCGTCAGAGACGGCACTTTCTCTTGCGGTGGTTGTTCACCACAACCACCGCAAACCACCGCATCCACCGCAAAGCAACCTGTGAAAAAAGTCTCCGCTAAAAAGTGAGAGAAATCTCTAGCTCCCGGTGGGGGTCCCCCCGGCCTCTTAGAAAGAAGGGGGCGACCATCCACCGCAACCACCGCAACCACCGCAGGCCTCGTCAGGAACGGTGTTTCTCCTTGCGGTGGATGTCTCCCCTCATCCACCGCATCCACCGCAACCACCGCGGGGAGGAAACACGGGGCGGCCTATAGGCCGCCCCAGACCAAGAGGTGAAAGAGGAGAGGAGGTGAGCGATGCACGCCGTGGTCAAGACAGAGAAGGGGAGGCCTCGGGTTCTGCAGGTGGGGCTTCGCAACATCCTGAACCCCGTGGAGGGGGCTGTCCTGGTCCCCGTGGAAGACCCAAGGGACATCCGCCCTCTAGTGGTAGTGAAGAACGGCGTGGTGACCGAGACCTACCCCGGTATAGGCCACCCCGTGGTGGTAGACCTGGACGAAGGCCCGGACACCGCCTACTACGCGGTCGGCGTAGATGAGGCGGAGATCGTGGACACCACGCGCTCTCTACGCAAGGCCCTGGAGATAGCTCGCAAGGCCCTGAAAACCGCCACCTGGAAGGTGGACCTGGAACTCCAGGACGCTCACAGGGACATCCTCGCCATCTACACCCTCTACGAAAGGAGGCTACCGTGAAGGTCCAAGCGCAAGCCTTCCGTTCCGCTCTAAAACACCTTCCCACACCCCGCCTCTTGGACTACGTGAACTTTGATGGAGTCAAGGTGTGGACGGGAGCCCTCGACCTCGAAGTCGAGGTGCGCGTCGGGGACACCCCCTTCCCCCCCATCGCCTTGCCTCGTAAGCCTCTCCTCGACCTCCTAGAGGGCATGGAGGAAGAAGAGGTGGAGTTCACCCGAGGCGAAGAAGACAAGCTCTTCCTCCGGGTAGGAAGGTTTGGGGGAGAACTCCACGGCGCTCCCCCCATCAAACTCCACATCTTGAAGAGTCTTACCCGAGAAGTCCTTCGGAGTGGGGAAGACCTTCTCGAAGCCCTTCTCAAGGCTCTCTCCCTAGGGAAGACCCTTCTGGAAGTGGGGGAAGAGAAGGTTCGGGTGGTAGCCACAGACGGCTACCGTATCCACATCTACACCCTCCCCGCTCAAGGCCATGTGGAGAAGAACTACCTTATTCCCAATCAGGTCAAGGAAGCCCTCAAAACCTTGGAAGGCCCCGTGGTCCTCCACGAAGCCGGGAGCATGAACGCCCTCGTCCTGGAGGCCCAGAACGGACGCGTGGGCTTCCCTCTCACCAAGGACCAATTCCCCCCTTACGCCAGCGTCTTCCCCACTCAACCTCCCGTGAACACCCTCATCGCCGAAAGGAAGGCCCTCCAAAGCGCCCTTAAGCGAGCCCTCTTGGTCGCTCACCCCGAAGACCACAGCATCCACCTTCAGGTGGAGGATGAAGGGCTCAAGGTTCAGGCCCTTGACCACACCCACACCCCAGCCTCCGAAGAAGTCGTCCCCGGAGAAGGCCAGGGCGAGGTCAGGGTCAACGGGAAGTTCCTCCTCCAAGCCCTGGAAGAGTGCAAGGAGGAACGCGTCCACCTTCACCTCCACTCCGGCCCCAAATCCCCCCTCCTGGAAATCAGGGAAGAGGGCTTCTACGCCCTCATGGCCGGGTTGAGGACCGCGAATCCCCAAAACCCAAGCTAAGGAGGTAGTCATGACCGAACTCGAGAACGAAGTGAGGCAGGCCTTTGAGCGGTACCGCAAGGCCCTGGAGGAGGCCCTCGAGGCCGCCCTGGAGCGGACCAGGGCGAAGGAGGCCCTGGAAGCCCGCGTCGCCCAGGGCCTCCTCTCCGGTGAAATCCAGGGCAAGAACGCCGAAGAAAGGGAGGCCAAGGCCCGGGTAACCTACGCCGACCTCTACCAGGCCCTGGCCGAGGCCGAGGAGCGCTACCAGAGGACCAAGACTGCCCTGGAGATCGCCCGGTCGTACACGGAAGAAATGAGCCTTCTCGCGCGACTCATCGCGGAGGTGGACCGTGTGGCCTAGAGTCCTCTACGACGTCTCGGAATACACCGCACTCGGCGAACGGATGCTCCTCCCCGAGCGCCAGGCGAGGAAGGCCCTGGCCTCCCTTCGGAAGGACTTGGGGTGGAAAGTGTTCCTGGACGACCTTCCCAGGCTCCACCACGTCCTCGGACCCATCTACACGGACGGGTGCAAAAGGTACCGGGTAACCCGCCTCAAGTACCCCTACGACCCCGGCACCTACACCTTCGAACCCCTGTGACGGAGGGAAACATGCACGACCTCCCCGACAAAGCCGCGAAGTACCTCGAAAGCCTCTACGAGGAGGCTACGGCGGCAGGGCGCGCCTTCCGCCGCATGGGCCTCCCCCGATGGGAAGCCCGGCTCAGGGCCTGGGCCGAGGCCGATTTGTGGGGCGGGTTCGCCTCCGCCTACGCCCGGGCCGCCATGGCCGCCTACGAGGGCTCAGACCCTCGGGCGGCCTTCCTAAAGGGACTCGAAACCAAGGCGGCGAGACGGGAACTCCAACGGCTCATCCGCGAACTCGGGGGGTGAACCGTGGAAGTACGCATCGTCAAGGGCGGGCGTTTCGTGAGGCGCGCGGTCTACGTGGGAAGGCCCACCCGCTTCGGCAACCCGTACCGGGTGGAGGAGGTGGGCTCCCACGAAGAGGCCGTGCGCCTCTACCGCGCCTGGTTCCAGGAGAGGACGAAAGACTCCCGCTTTCTCCAGGCCCTGGAGAACCTGTACCAGAGGCTCAAACGGGAAAACGTCCTCACCCTCTCTTGCCATTGCGCCCCCAAACCCTGCCACGCGGAAGTCATCGCCGAGTGGTTGGCAGAACGAGCCAAAGGAGAAGGACTAAAACTGACCGTCGTCAAAGGAGGTGAACATGCGAGCGAAACGTGAAGCCCTCACCGTGGTCTACCGGACCCTGCTCCTCACTCTCCACCGTCTACACCAGGCAGACCCCGACAAGACTCAAACCGCGGTGTTGGTGGCCCTGGCTGACAAGACCCGGGAACTCGCCCGGTTGACCCACCAGGTTCCGGTACGGACTGAAAACCGGGCGTGAACACGCCGTGACGAAGAAAAACCTCAGCCCGTCCCGTCCTGAAGTGGATACCCGCTACCTTCGTCAACCGCGATCTCCTTCTGGAAGCGGGACTCACCGAAGACGACCTCCCCGCCGTGGCCCAAAAGGTGGAAACCCATGAAGACAGCGATCTTTGACCGAGCGAAAGCCCTTCTTACCAGCGTCCACCCGGTAAACGCTCAGACCTACCTGGTGAAAAGCCAGAGGGGAGAGGGAGTCTACCGGGTAGACCTCGAGGCCAGCACCTGTACCTGTCCTGCCTACACCTACGGCCTCCGCCCGTGCAAGCACCTGCTGGCCGCGACCCTCTACAAGAAGCTCAGGAGAAACGGGTCTTCCCATTCTTCCCAGGCCAAAACAGAAACCTCGGGGTAGAAGAGGGAAAGGACCTCCTCGTTAAGCCGGAACCCCGCCCCCACCACGTGGAGAGACAAGGGGACCGGATTCGGTGTGAAAACAAGCCGCTTCCTCCCCGGCAAAGACGGGAGACCCAAAAGCGTAGCGCTGGCTTGGGCCGCCAGGGCGTACCAGACCTCGTGGCGGGGTAAACGAGCGGCACACTCCTCCACCGCCTTCAGCTCGCCCCCGTCTGCCCCGGACAAAAGAGAGAAAGGGGTACGAGCCCCGTGGCCTTCAGGAGATACCCATCTGCCACATGGAGGTCCACCCGCCTCTCCCCGGCGTAAAAAGAGACCACCCCTTCTCGCCTCCCTTCTCCCACCTTCAGTAAACCATGGTATAAGGGATTTCCCCCCATAAACACCATGGTAAAGGAGGAACCTATGATCGTTAGACACCGAAAAGGGTATACCTTGACCTTTGACCCCCAGACCCACCGCTACACCCTGGAGAACAACGGAGAAACCCGGGTGTTGCCCTCCGTCACCCGGGTCCTCTCTGTTCTCGCGAAGCCACGGGTAAACACCTGGGCCATGGACACCATGGCCCAGCACATCTTGGACAACTACTACCCCGGCATGTCCACCGAGGAGATGACCCTCCTCCTTCAGGAGGCCCGGACTAAACCCGAAGGAGAGTCCCAGAAAGCCGCCGACACCGGGAGCGAAGTCCACGACTGGATCGAGGGCTTCCTCCAAGGAGTCCCTAAGGGACTCCCGGTAAACCCCAAGGCAAGAAAAGCGGTAGAAAGCTTCCTGGATTGGTGGCACCGGGAAAAAAGAGACTTCCTCCTCTCCGAAGAGATCGTGGCCCATCCCCCCCTCGGCTACGCGGGAAAGGTAGACCTGGTCCTCCAGGACGGAACCCTGGTGGACTTCAAGACCTCCAAGGCCCTCTACCCCGAGTACCGCCTCCAACTCGGGGCTTATGCCCTTGCCCTGGAGTGGTGGGAAAACATCACCCCCACCAGGGGACTCCTGGTGCGCCTGGGGAAAGACGGCTTCCTGGAAGTCCAAGAGGTAGACCTGGAACGACCTAAACAGGCCTTCTCCCACCTGATGGAGGTGTATCGCTACCTCAACCCCCCCTCTTAGAAAGAAGAAGGTCCCTCTTCCGCGAAACTTCGGTGGTATAATCCACCCGAAAGGAGGTGAGAGATGCGCACCCTGGTCAACTCCCTCGTTTGGGCGTTGGCCCTGGTGGGGCTGGCGGTGGCCGCTGGCGGCGGGTTCGTCTGGTGAACTTCACGGTGAAGGGAGGGGAAGCATCTCCCCTCCCGCGTTCAACGGGTTATGAACGCTCAAACCAAGCTCATCGTCCTAAGCCTATTGGCGCTTTACCTGGGCCTACTCTTCGGAGAAATCAGGACTTTCCGGGCTGACCAAGGACTTGCTTTCTTCGCCCTCTTGGGGGCCGTCCTCTCCAGGATAGGTATCCCGCTCCAGTTTGGGAGGCTCACCATGGGGTTCGTGGCGCACATCGCGGCGGCCCTGGCCCTTCCTCCAGCCACGGCGGGAGCGGTGGGGGCCCTGGGATACCTCGGGACTGGAGGGTTCAACCCCTGGAAGGAGGCGTTCAACCGGGCTCAGCTCGGGTTGGCCGCATTCCTCGCTTCCACAGCAAACCAGGTGGCCGGACCTCTAGCTGGAGGGGCGGCATACTTCCTCACCAACCTCGGGGCCCTGACCCTCCTCGGGGTGGGGTTGGGAAAGCCCCCCGCCAGCCTTTGGAGCGAGAACTTCCGTGCCTTCTTGCCCTCCTACCTCGGGCTCTTTCCGGTGAGCCTCACGGTATCCGCCCTATACCGCCACCCTCTAGTGACTCCTTGGGGAGGAGCTGACGCTCTGATCGCGCTTTTTCCCGTGGTCTATGTCTACTTCCTCTGGGTCCACCAGGTGCGGCTAGCGAACGCGATGAGAAACATCGTGGAAGCCTCCGTGCGCTACCTCGAGGCCAAAGACCCTTACACGGCCTACCACTCCGAGAGAGTGGCGGCCATCGCCAGGGACATCGCCCTGGAGATGGGGTTGCCCCCCGATCAGGCCCGAACGGTGGAGCTTGGGGCCCGCCTGCACGACATCGGCAAGGTCAAGGTCCCCGATCCGGTCCTCAAGAAGGAAAGAGGGCTCTCCAAGGAAGAGTGGGACGCGATCGCCAAACACCCCCTGTACGGCGTGGAGCTTCTAAGACCTCTGGAGTCCTTCCTCGGGGAGGTCTTCCCCGTGGTCTTCTACCACCACGAGCGTTGGGACGGACGGGGATACCCCGAGGGCAAAGCGGGGTACGAGATCCCCCTCACGGCCCGCATCGTGGCCGTGGCGGACGCTTACGAGGCCATGACCTCCGACCGCCCCTACCGCAGGGCAAAGTCTCCTGAAGAAGCGCTCAAGGAAATCCAAGACCTCGCTGGAACCCAGTTTGACCCAAGGGTCGTAGAAGCCTTCATCAGAGTCTGGGAGAAAAACCCGGTGTGGAAAAAGAAGAACGAGTACCTGAAGACCACGCTCGCTTGAGGAGGAAAGAGTGACGCGAGGGCAGACCGTAGAAGTCTTCACGGAGGTCAAAAGATGAGATTGCTGACTCCCGGTCCCGTACCTTTTCAAGCCGAGGTTCCTATGAAGGCCACAAGTCACACCGACCCCGACTTCAGAAAGACCATGAAGCGCCTGCAGGATGCGCTCCAACAGGTCTTCGGGGTTTCCGGGTTCACCGCCGCCCTCACGGGCTCAGGCTCCTGGGGCGGGGAAGTGGCCTGCATGAACTTCCTGGACCCCACGAAGAAGGCCCTCGTCCTCTCCGGGGGGCTCTTCGGAGCCCGCCTTGCCGAGATGGCCCGCCTCCGGGGAGCCCAGGTGCACGTGGTGGAACTCACCGGGGAGGGCAAGGTGCCCTGGGGGCTCCTCGGGGACGCGCTCCACTCCGTGAAGCCCGACCTCTTCTTCTGCGTCCACGTGGACACCAGCACCGGGACCATGGTCCCGGTGCACGAGGTGCTGGAGTTCGTGCGCAACGCCAGCCCCTACACCCTGAGCGTGGTGGACACCGTGGCCTCAGCGGGAAACGTCCCCCTCCACCTCGAGGGCCTCGCCGACTACGCCTTCACCGCCAGCCAAAAGGGCCTTTCCGCCCCGGCGGGCCTCGCCCCCATCGCCCTCTCCGCCCGGGGGCTCTCCCACGCCAGGCCCGCCTCCTGGTACGGCGACCTCACTCGGATCTGGGAGTTCTGGGAGCGGGGGAAGTACCACCACACTCCCGCCGTTTCCCTCATCGAGGCCTTGGAGCGAGCCACCGCGCGGGTCCTCGAGGAGGGCATCCCGAGGCGGGAGAAGAGGAGCAAAGAGGCCTACGCCTTCCTCCGGGAGGCCCTGAGGGGAGACTTCGACTTCCCTCCCGAGGAAGTGGCCGCTCCCACGGTGGCCGTCCTCTTCCCGAAGCGGGAGTCCCCCGAGGCCGTCCTCGCCCGCCTCGAGGCTTCGGGCTTCCGGGTGGCCCCGGGGATCGGCCCCACGGCGGGTAAGGCGGTCCGGGTGGGGCTCTTCGGCTCCCAGGCCGAAGCGGTTCAAGACCTCGTGGAGGCCCTGCTCGGTGTGGGGGCTTGACCTTCTTGCGGGAGTGGCCCTGGGCCTCGCCGGGGGGAGCCGGGGGAAGACCCTCTTCCTCGCTCTTCTGGGCGGGGTCCTGGTGGCGGCGGGGGGCGGGATCGCGAGGGACTTGATCTTCGGGCTCCCTCTCTATGTTCTCGCACACCCCGCCTTCGTCCCCGTGGCGGCCATCAGCGCTTGGGGATCTTACCGCTTGAAGCTCCCGTTCCTCCCCACCCTCCTCCTGGACTTGGCGGGCACCCTCTACTTCGCCTGGGGCGGGGCGGAACGGGGGCTCGCCCACGGGCTCTCCCCGGAGAAGGCGGCTCTAGCGGGCACCATCACCGCCATCGGGGGAGGAGCGCTCTTCACCGTGATTACCTTGTTTTACCGGAGAGAAAATGACCCTGCTTGCGCTCATCGCCTTGAGTATCGGGGTATCTCTGGCAAGACTCTTGAAGAAGAAGCTACCACGCCTTGAACACCCCTGGCTCCTCCTTCTAACCCCCACTCCCGAAATCCTGGGGGCTTTCCTCAACCTTCCCACCGCCCTCACCCAAAGCCTTACTTACCTCCTCGTGGGGGTGGCGGCGTGGGCAAACCGCCACCTTCCAGGGATCTACCTCGTCCTCACCGGAGCTCTCCTCAACGCCCTCGCGGTCTTCCTCCACGGGGGAATGCCCGTAGACCCTGATGCCCTCAACAGGGCAGGACTGGAACGCTACCGCGACTACCTCGCCCAAAAGGGAGACGGCTTCCACTACCTCGCCCCCGCCTTCCCCCTCGGCGACTGGATCCCCCTCCCAGGCCGCGTCCTCTCCCCAGGAGACCTCGCCATCGCCCTCGGCCTCCTCCTCACACCCCTTCTCCAACCAAAAAGAGAAAACCTCCGGTGAGGTCACCGGAGGTCAGGTAGCTACCACCCTAAGAGATTGAGGAGAGCCCAGATCCCGAAGAGCAAGGCCGCAAAGCCCCAAGCCGAGGCGTACAGCACCATTCTCCAACGAACCATGAGAGTCACCCCCTTTGAGATTCACCCCCATTCTACCATGGTATAATCCGTGAAGGGAGGTGCCAATTTCAATGATCGTAGACAGGGAAGTGGAGAAGGCGACTCGTCAAAATCTCGCTTACGCCGGGGCTGGGCTTTTGCTCCGGGGCATGGAGAAGGAGGGGTTGGCGCTGATCCTCGCGTCCCAGGCTCTTTACTCCACCCAGCTGGACCAGGTGATGGAGGCGCTGGAACGTGGGGACATCGAAGAAGCCGCCTGGCTCGCCATGGGGTACACCCACCACCCCGTCTTGGAGAAGCGGGAGGTCTTCCGGGCCCCTCAGGGAGGGTGGCGGCCCATCCTGGCCGTCATGGAACGGGAAGGGGTGGACTCTAGGGGAAAGGGGGCTTCCCTTCTCGCCATGGCGTACACAGCCCACCTGGGAGAGGTGAGCGCTATCCTCGCGGTCTACGAACGCAAGGGCCTCGAGGCCGCCCTCCAACTCGCCGACCGCCTCCTCGAAACCCGCACCCTGGCCTTCAAGTACGGCCTCCACGAGGTCTCCGGCCCTAGGGCCAGAAAGGGATAAAATTTACCGGGGGTCCCTATGATCGTCTTGTTCTGGCCCAGTTTCTTGGGGCTTCTCGGTTTGGCCGCCGTCCTCGGAAACCGGGACGCGCAGATCTTCCTTCTGACCATCGCCGTCCTCTGGCTTCTCTACACTTACCGGGAGCCCCTTTTGAGGTTTGCCTCCGGGGTGCGCATTCCCCCTATCTTCGCCGGAGGTCCCTTCTTCCTTTTGAGGCGGCTCTTTGCCGTCTTTCTCATGCTTTCCGGGCTAGTGCTCTCGGGAACCGCGCTTCTTTACATCGTCCTTACCGCCATCAACCTTCTTTGGGGAAAGGGGTTTGCTCCGGGAGATCCGTCCCTCCTCACCGTGGCCCTCGTGGGAGGCATCGGGGTTCTCGCGGGGCTCTATGGCCTAGACCTGTACCGCCGTCCTCCCATCCGGGTTCATGGACACGGAAGGCCCGTGGTGGTCAAGAAGACGGTGAGCGGCGGTACCGAAGCGGTGGACTTCACCGCCCTGGAGGAGGCCCTGAGGCGGAGGGTCATCGGCCAGGACCACGCGGTGGAAGCCGTGGTCAGGGGCCTCAAGCGGAAGGCGGCGGGGCTTTCCCGGAAGGAAAAGCCCTTTTCCGTCATGCTCGCCGGGCCCACCGGGACCGGGAAGACGGAGCTCGCCAAGGCCCTGGCGGACGCCCTGGGCCGCCCCCTGGTGCGCTACGACATGAACCAGTACGGCCAGGACCACACCGTGGCCGCCCTGGTGGGCTCCCCGCCCGGGTACGTGGGCTCCGACCGCCCGGGGAGGCTTTACGAAGACCTGGCCCGCCACCCCAAGGGGGTCTTCCTCTTCGACGAGATGGAGAAGGCCCACCCCGCCGTCTTAGACCCTCTCCTGCAACTCCTGGACGAGGGGCGGTTCCAGGAGCTCTCCAAGGGGCTGGTGGCCTCCGCCCCGGAGTGCATCCTCCTCTTCACCACCAACCTCCTGGCCCGGGAGGCCTTCGAGGGGAGAGGGGAGATGCCCGACCACCTCCTCCGGGGCCACCTGGTGGGGTTGGGCCTCCGGCCCGAGTTCGTGAACCGCCTGGACACCGTGGTGGCCTTCCGCCCCTTCGACCAGAAGACCCTTCGCGGGATCGCCGAACGACACCTTCGGGGCTACCTGGAGAACTGGAGACGGCAGGCCGGACTGGCCTACCTGGAGGTGAAGGTGGACGATGGCGTGTACGACCTCCTCCTCTCCCGGGTGGACGCCCGCTTCGGGGCCCGGGACCTCCAGCGGGCCATCGAGTCCCTGGTGGCCGATCCCCTGGCCGAGGCCTACCTCGCCTACAAGGGAAGGCCAGGACGGCTGGAGATCTCCAGAGAAGGGGAAGACCTCCTCATCCGGTTGGAGTAAAACACGGGGCGGGCTTTAGCCCGCCCCAGACCAAGAGAAAAAAGAAGGCTACTTCCTCAAAGGCAACACAAACCCGAGGTTCCAAAGAAACCCCACGGCGTGCCCGTGCCCGGCGATGACGAAGGCCACCGGGTAGGCCACGGTGGAGTCAAACCCCAACCGCAAGAGGAACACCACCTTCAAGGAGAGCAGGCCGAGGTCCACCAGAAAAATCCCCCAAGGGGACCAGGAGAGCGCCCGGGCGTAGAGCGGGTTGCCCTCCCGGTACCCCCGGCGTAGCCCCTCCAGGGTAGTCCAGGTGTCTCCAAGGGCGCTCACCCCGTAGTAGACCAGGGCGTAGAGCCACGCTTTCCGGAACACCTCGGGACTCCCGAGGGCCAACGCCAGCGTGTATACCGTCAAGACCCCGATCAGAAGGAAGGGCATCCCCTTTCACCCCCTAAGAAAAACGCCCGGGGTTTCCCCCGGACGACCATGAAGGCCGAGAGGTGGTCCTAAGACCCCTGTTCGGCGGCTTCAGTATATCACAACCACGAGATAAGTAAACCCCACCTTTCACAACTGACATGGTATAATGGACACGCCATGAAAGCAGAGAGGTGGGCCAACGGGATCCGGCAGACCCTCGGGAGGGAGCCCAGGACTCCCGAGGAGGCTCTTAGGGCTCTGGGCGCCTTCCTCCGTGCCAACCCCACGGAGAAGGGGGAGTTTTTGAGGGAGGCCCACGAGGTCTGGGTGAGGGGGATCTCGTGGGAGATCCGGGACCGCTCTCCGGTGGCGGTGGTGGTCCTCGTCGCCCTGGAGGAGGCCACCCGGAGGCTCGCGGAACGCCACGGGTGGAAGCGGAAGCGGGAGGATAAACCTGCCATCCGGGTTACCGGGGACGACGTGTGGAGCCAGCGCATTCGCGTTAGGGTCGTTTCTAATCCCCGGGGAGAGGGAGTTGACTTCTGGTTTAGCGGGGAGATAAACCAGAAGGTCCTCTGGGCGGCGGCGTTTGCCGTAGCTCAGGGGAAGCAGATATGCGTGGCGGTGCCTTCTTCCCGGATCGGGGAGAAGGTCAAGCGCATGATCGCCACCCGGGCCGCTAGGGTAGCGAAGCAAAGCGGGGACAAATATCTCACCCCCTGGGGGAAGGAAATCCCCCTTCTTCCCGGGGACAGGTGGGAGCACCCCGACTGGGACGAGCCCCGGATCGCCGAAGCGGTCCGGGCGCTTCGGGAGATTCTGGAAGAGTTAGAGGAGGACACCGAACCTGAAGGAGACCGTGGTCCTTGGGCTCACCAGACCCGGTTGCCCACCTGGGCGATCCGGGCAATTCTGGAGAACCAGGGGGAGGACCTGGAGGGGGTAGGGTGGGAGTACCTCCACCTCCTCGAGCGGGAGGCCCTGGAAGCCTTGGACTCCCTCACTTTCAACGCCGATGTCTACTACGAGGGAGATCTGAGGAGTCTTCTGGGGCACACCCCGCGCTCCCGGGGTGTCCAACCCTGGTTCGCCAAGTGGGTGAGGGGAGTCCCTACCTACGGGGAAGTCCTCCAGGACTGGAAGGACTTCCTCGAGGTCAGGGAGACCAAGAAGGGGGATAAGGAGATCTGGTACTGGGGGAAGATGGCGAAAAACCTGGCCCCCACCATCGCCCACAGGGTCGTCCTTATGGGGTTCGGGGATCCCGAGTTCGCCTTCTACCAGACCCTCCACCACGGGCTTAAGGTGGCCCAGAGGCTCCGGCGGAGGAAGAAGTGGGCCGAAGTAAACCCCATCGCCATCCTTGTCTACGAGGTAGCCCACTTCCTCTCGGAGCTGAGGGCAGAGGAGCAGGGGCTTTTCCGCCTCTCCGAGAGGGACGCCCAGGCCCTCCGTGAATACTTCGCGAAACTAAGCCTGGGCGAGACGCCCGAACTCCCCGGGCACCTTCGCCGGGTCCTGGAGGAAAAGGAGTACGCCTCCACCGACTTCCTCAAGGATTACGGGGTGGAGCCCTCGGAGGAAGTCGACTACGACTACCTCATCCTCCGGGGGAAGGTCCGGGAACTTGTCGAGGAAGTTAAGCTCCTTTGGGGGGATCCGGGCCTCGCATTTGTCGAGGCCCTGATGGACGGGGCTACTCCCGAGGGGGCGGAGATCCGGTCTGGGTTGCCCCGTGCCCAGGGCGAGGAAATCCTCGCCCACCTCCGGCAGGAGCTGGAAGGTTGGGCGGACTAGGCCCGAGAGGGCGGTCTTTCCCCCGGTGACCTCACCGGGGGGTTTTCGTTACACTAGGAGGTGAAGAATGCGGGTGCGGACCGTTGACGAAATCGTGGAAGAGCTTTGGAGTACCCTGTGCCTCCGTCACGAACTCCCCGAGGACTTCCCCTATGTCCAGGTTTGGGGGGTGAACCCCGAGGAGCTAAGCCACGCTTTGGTCTCCTACGCCTACCACGGCGACCCTGAGGACCGAGAGGTCGTAACCCGAGCTCTGGGGCGGATCCTGCGGGACGTGCGGGAAAAGGGGTGGCACATCCTCGTCTTCACCGTCTTCGATGGGTGGGTGTACTACGAGGGGTATACCCCGGCTCCAGGGGAGCGCTTTCTTGTCCCCTCCGGGGACACCCCGTGGGAAGTCCTCTCCACCCTGGAGGCCCGGGGAGTGCGCTTCCGTAGACAGGGGAGGAGGGTCGTGGTCGCCCCGGCGGAACTCGCGAAGGACACCTTCCGCGCGGTGGAACGCCTCTTGCCCCTGGTGCTCTCCGTCCTGGAAGACGGGGAAGAGGTAGGGGCAGGTGAGGTCCTGCGGAGGCTCCAAGGCACCCTGAGCGCTCCCCGGGCGCAAGCGTAGGCGCGGGATGACGGAATGGCCCTTAGAGGTCTTCTCGGGAAGGGTCTAGGTCACACCACAGGAGCAGGGCTACCCTGAGTCCATTGAGGCTCAAGTGGCCCATGGCTACCAGAACCACGGCTTCGGGCCGCCTTACCGCGACACCCCGTGCGCCACCCCCTCGCGACAGGGTAGACTCTCCTAGAACATGCCGAGGTTCCCGCGAGCGCACCTTGACCCCCTGAGCCGCTGGCTTTCCCTGGACTTCTCCCGCCCGGAGCGCTCTTACTACCCCGATCTTCGGGACTTCCTCTCGGAGCTTCTGGGATATCCCCGGGACAAGGTGGTCACGGAAGACCGCTCTGGAGAGGGGTACCCCGATCTGGTTCTCCTGAACGCCCAAGGGGACCCCTGGGTGGTGGGGGACTTCAAGCTGGAAGACCGCCACATCGCTGACCCCGCGAGCAACGCGGCCCTGTGGCGGGAGAAGCGGAAGTACGTGACGGGCACCACCCGGTACGTCCTCTTTGTCACGCCCCGGTACCTCCAGCTGAGGGACGCCACGGGGAAGGAGGTCGCCCTTCTGCACCTTCCCCGGGAGACCACGGACCTCCTCCGCCAGAAGCTCGCCCCCATCTCCTGGGAGAAGGCGAGGCACGAGGAAGACTGGAAGGCCCTGGTAGAGGGCAGGTTGCCCTACGCCTACCTGGTCCTGGACCCCGAGGGAACGCGGAAGCTTCAGGAGGACCTGAAGGTCTCCTTCGCCGAGTTGACGGAGGCCGCCAGCAGAGCCCTGCTGGCCCTGGAGGAGCGGTACCAGGAGTACCGCGGCAAGCGGGAAGAGGCCGAGCGGAACCTCGCGGGAGCCCTCGAGGAGACCCGGAGGCGCATCCTGGCCCGCATAGAGGGGGAGTACCCCGAAGCCCTGAAGGCCCTCTTCGAGCGGCACCTCCCCCGCTTCGCCGACCAGTATGGCCGGGAGGTCGAAGGGGAGGAAGAGCCCGGAAACCCCCGCATCCGGGAGGCCTTCGCCGCCGACTCCGCCGCCGCCCTCATCGCCCGGGTGCTCTTCCTGCGCTTCCTGGAAGACCTCGGCCTCACCAAGCGCCGGCTGACGGACGGGGGGCCGGAGCGCTGGCGGGAGTTCGTGCAGTTTCTGACCGACAAGGCCACCGCCCTGGTCAAGGTGGCCTCCCTCGACCTCTCCCAGGCCTACGCCGAACCCTTCGAGGAGGAGACCTTCTCCTGGATCCTGGAGACGAACGGGGAGATGGACCTCGCCCTCCAGAGGCTCATCCTCCGGGTGAACGCCTACGACTTCTCCGGCCTCTCCGAGGAGGTCCTGGGGGACATCTACCAGAACTTCCTTCCACCGGACAAGCGGAAGCGCCTGGGGGAGTTCTACACCCCCAAGGAGGTGGTGGACCTCATCCTCCGGGAGACCGCCCTGGCCCACGGGGAGAGCCTGTACCCGGAGGTTCTGGACCCCGCCTGCGGCTCGGGCTCCTTCCTGGTGCGCTACCTGCACCACCGGATGGAGGACGCCAAAGCCAGGGGGGTGCATTTGGACTCCGAGGCCCTCTCCCGCTCCATCTGGGGGTTTGACCTCAACCCCTTCGCCGCCTACGTGAGCATGTTCCAGCTCCTCTGGGGGTTCCTCCGGTTGAAGAAGGGGAAGCCGGAGGTCCACGTCTACAACCTCAACTCCCTCTTGGACGACAGCGACATCGCCTTCCTGGTCAAGCGGAGCCCGGGCGAAGAGGCGAGGGACGAGAAGGAGTGGGACTACGTGGTGGGCAACCCCCCCTACACCCGGGCGGAGAGGGCCAAGTACGGGCAGGCCATCCGCGACCTCTACCGGGAGGTCTGGGGGCAGAACGGGGACACGGGCCTCCTCTTCCTCTGGCGGGCCATGCGGGGTTCCGGGGCCACCGCCAAGCCTTGGGTGAAGAAGGGAGGGAAGCTCGGGATGGTGGTCTCCGGGGGGTACGCGAACAGCGAGGCCGCCGCCCCGGTCTGGTCCCTTCTCTGGCCGGGAAAGGAGTGGAGCCTCCGAAAACTGGTGTGGATGGAGTTTGTCGAAGAGAACGGTAGACAAAAAAACATCTGGGATGCGGCTCGCATTCCCTTGGTGCTCATCCTGGAACGCACGCCTCCTAAGGAGGAGGACGAGGTGGAGATCTGGGTGCCCTCCTCCTGGCCGAAGGAAGCTCCCGAGCCCCACGAGGTGTCCAGGGTGCGGTACCGGGACTTCTTCGATCCCAAGGTGAACCCCCAAGGGGAGGCCAGGGTCAACGGGTACGGAGAGTACCTGCTTCCTCTCTTACGAGGAGAGGATGCCCCCCTTCTGAAAAAGCTCTATCCGGGAGGGGCAGTCGCGGTCTCCCTGACGGAGGCCATGGAGACGCAATACACCCGGCAGAAAAGGCCCCAACCCTTCTGGTGGACCTACGGGATCCAAAGGGGAGGGGTTTCGGTGACTGAAAGCCCTCAAGGGGCACGCCCTGTTCCTGTGTTGGCAGGGCGGGGGATGGCGGTGGCCTGGGAAGGAGAGAAGGCGGGGTACACCGACCTGGAAGCGGTCAGGGCACGCCCTTACGGAAAGCTCAGCCTTTGGGGTAGGGAAGACCTAATTGAGAATTATATCGCCGTGGCCGAAATTGCGCTAGCTCCCTTTGGAGCCCTTATTCGTAAGGACGAGCAAGGAGAGCTTCCGGCGGCTCTAAATACTCTGGTGGTAGGTGTTCCCAAGCCCGACCTCGCGGAGGCCGTCGCCGCCTACCTCAACTCCTCCCTGGTCAGGTGGTACTGGGCAGTCCGCTTGAGAAGCGGGGTCATTCAGGGGTACTACGCCCACATTTATCCCCGCACCCTCGAGGCCCTTCCCTGGCCCAGGGAGCCAAGGCGTGACCTTCTGGACCGGCTGGCGGACCTGTACCGGACCTTGGAGGGCCAGGCGAGGGCTTCCCGGGACAACCCTCGGGAATGGCTGTCGAGGGAGGTGGAGAGGCGCATAGAGAACGGGGCGGTCTTGCCCCTGAGCGCTCCCCTTTTCGGCCTGGACTTCACCGGGTGGCAGGACCGGGTGCCTCCGAAGGACTTGCGCGTGGATGGGGCGGTCCTCCGGGGTTCTCTCCACGCCTGGCTTGATCTGCGTGACCCCGATCTGGCCCGCTTTGTCCACCTCTTGCTGACCTCCCTCGCGGCGGAGTTCGTGGCCTCCGAAGACCCGCAGAAGCTCTTCATTCCTCGGGACTACCAGGATCTCCTTCGGGAGTACGATGTGAGGGAGGAGGCGTTCTCCAGGGCCAAGGGGGACTTTCTCAACACCCTGGCCGCCGTGGACGAGGCGGTCTTCGACCTCTTCGGCCTCACCTCCGAGGAGCGGAAGCACATCGTGGAGCGCCTGGGAAGCTTCCCCCTGGACCGCTTGCGTCCCAGGTATCCCTGGGATGTCGAAGAGATCCGCCCCCTGAGGGCGTACACGGAGGACAGGTTCAAATGAGCTACGAGGCACCCGCTTTCCAGAAAATGTCATTCGTGTGCCCCAGGTGTGGGGTCCTGGCGAAACAGGAGTGGTACAAACTGCTGTATGATCCCGATGATGCCCTAAACAAGGTTTCGGAGACGCTAAGGTATCTATTGCAACAAGATTCGAACCCCATTTTCTCAGATGCGGATAGGGAGCGACTTCTTTCTTCCGCTTTGAAGTTGCTACGCCAAGCTTTCAAGGTTCCCAAAGAGAAGGGAAGGGAACTTTGGATTGCCCTATGTCAGTATTGCGGAAGTTTTTCCCTCTGGCTGGGGGAGAGGATGCTTTACCCTCAGACGGGGGAGGCTCCTCCCCCGCACCCGGATATGCCGCCCGCAATCCGTGAGCTTTACGAGGAGGCCCGGGGTGTGCTTCCCGCTTCTCCTCGGGCTTCCGCCGCCCTGCTCCGGGTAGCCCTGGAGGGCCTTTTGGAGGAAGCGGGATACGAAAAGGGGAGCCTGGCCGATCGCTTGAAGAGGGCTCACGAAGAGGGCAAGCTGAATGCCAAGATCTACGAACTCGCGGAAGTCCTCCGGCTCGCAGGGAACGCCGCCGCCCACTATGAACCTTGGAAGATAGACCCCTCCCAGAGGCAGGAAGACCGGGAGATGATCCTTGCCCTCTTTGAGTTCCTCAACGAGGTCACGGAAGAGCTCATTGCCAAGCCAAAACGGCTCGAGGAGATGGAGCAGAAGCTCTCCAGGAAGCTTCGGGAGGAAGGGCCGTGAACCTCTCTGACCTTCGCGCCCACTGGGACTACTTTCTGGCCTTGGACGAAGACCTCCGGATCCTCCGAAGGTACATCGCCTTCTACGAGGACAACCTGGAGACCTTCTCCCTGGAGCTTCACCGGATTATCCAGATGGCCGCACTGGAGGTGGAGGCGGTCCTCCTCTCCCTGTGCCGGGGTATTTTCGGAGGATGCGGCGGCAAGCGTTCTCCTTCCTTTACGCAACTTGACCTTCGGAGCAAAGACTTCATCCGGCAAAAGTGGGGGATAGAGGTGGAGGACCTCGAGGTCCACTTCCTTGGCCTTGGAGTTCCTTTGAAGCCCCTGGATCCGCAGGGTCAGTCGGTCTACCCCTGGTGGGACGCTTACACCAGCTTGAAGCACGGGCGTACTCAGGCTTTGAAGAAGGCCACCCTCCGCCACGCCTTGATGGCCGTGGGGGCTCTGGCGACCTGGTTGACCCTGGGGTTTTTGGGTCTGCCAGAACCGGGTAGGAACCTCCACCCTGTTCCTGAAGTGGTGCGCAGAGTGGTGTACCGAGGCTACTCCCTAGGGGAGCCAGCACACGTGTTCGGACCCCCCTACGAGGTCTGGTACGTCGAGTCCCCTAACGCTCACACCCTATCCCGTCCCGATCCCGGTCAAAGCGGTGCGGGTCCGGGGGCAGGACCTTGAAGCCTCGGTAAGGGATGTCCCCACAGTCCAGGTTGGGGGGCGGCGGGGGGACGCACACCGTGGGGTAGGCCGGGTCGCACCGTCCTTCCTTTCTTGCCCCGGTGTAGCTCCCCGCTGAAGGCGGGGCCTTGGGATCCTTCCGGTACTCCCACGGGGGGACGAAGCTCCCCTGCCATATCCCCCGCTTCGTCTTCTCCGCCTTCCGTTGGGCCTCGAGGTAGACGGCCCCACCGTACTCCAGGTAGGCGAGCGCCCACCCCTCCTCCACGAGCCAGCGGTTGAGCTCCACACCCCTCACGACACACACCGCCACCACCCTTCCATAGCGGTCGGTGTCCTTCGGGGTGCAGGCCACGGGGCTTCCTCCGATGAAGTCGGCGAGGGCGAAGGCCGCCCGCCTGCCGCAGGGCCAGGGCTTCCCCCGGGAGTCCAAACAGGTCTGGCTCGACTCCACGGTGTCTATCCCCCAGAGGCGGATCCTCTGCCCGTGGAGTTCCAGGGTGTCCCCGTCCACCACGCTCGCCCGCCCCACGAGGCCCTGGCCGAAGGCGGGAAGGAAGAGGAGGAAGAGGGAGAGGGGGCCGAGGAGCACCCGCTTCGCCGCTTCCTTTCGCCGCCAGATTTCCTCGAAGGCTTCCCGGTGCTTCCTCTCCCTCTTCTTGTCCAGGAGGGAGAGGAAGAAGAGAGCCAGGGTTCCCAAAAGGGCTTCTACCAACTCCACCTCGCCTCCTCGGACTATGTTAGCTGGCCCGTGTGGACTCGTGTATATTTGATGGAGACGAAGCGCCCTGGAAGGGCCATGTATGGGGGTGAAAGCCGTGGAGAGCTATCGAGGTACTGTTTGGGGGCTTCTTCTTATACCGTTGGCTTTGTTGGCGGCGGGGTGTTCGCAGGATCTGTTGACCTTTAGCCCGTGGCAGGTCCGCCCCACCGGGACTCAAGCAAATCTATGGGGTATCGCTTATGGGAACGGAGCCTTTGTGGCCGTGGGCGAAGCCCTCTTGGTCTCCCCGGACGGCGAGCGCTGGCAAAAGGTCACGGAAGGGGTCTGCTTGGCCGATGTCGCCTTTGGTGACGCGGGGTTCGTGGTCCCTGAGTGCGGACCTTGGAGCGGAGTTTTGATCTCCCAAGACGGCTACCGCTGGCAGAGGTACACCCTTTCTAGTCACGCCCCCATCAACGGCATCGCCTATGGCAACGGGCGGTACGTCGCCGTGGCCGACCTGGGCCTGACCTATGTCTCTACTGACGGCCTTAACTGGCAAAGGGCTAACGGGTTGGGGCTTCAGCGCTACCTTGACGTGACTTTCGTCAACGGGCTCTTCATTCGGTTTGACATAGATCCTTGGGTCTCCACAGACGGTTTCAACTGGTCCCTTCCCGAGCAAAACCCTTCTTCCACCAATAACCTCTATGGGGGAACTTACGGCAAGGGACTGTATGTGGTCGTGGGCAGTTCGGGAACCGTCTTGACTTCCACCGATGCCAGACGGTGGACCCTACAGAGGACGAACTCCTTCGCCGGACTTGCTGAGGTGGCCTACGGCAACGACCGCTTTGTCGCGGTGGGGAGCTCCGAGATACTCAGCTCCAAGGACGGGGTGGAGTGGGTCTCGGAGATGCCTTCGGACCGCCCGATGTGGTCTCTGGCCGACATCATTTACGCCCAAGGAAAGTTCGTGGCTGTGGGATCTAAGGGGCTGGTGTTGACCTCCACTCGGTAAAGGTCTTTCTGAAAGGCCGGAAGGTAGCCCACCCCTTCCTTTTCCGCAGGCCCCCTATACGATAGGGTGCGGCTTTGCGGAAAACGGATTTTTGCGATGGGGGCGGCTCAGGTTTTCCGCAAACGGCCTTGCGGAAGACCCCCCCGTTTGCGGAAAACCCTGGGGGCTCACCGGAGCCGCGGTCACACGCCGGGCGCACCCTGGTACTCATAGCCTTGAGAGCTCGTAGATGAGTACCAACTTAAGCCACTCCGGTTTTTCATCCCCGCCCCGCCGGATCAGCGTGGCCGCCACGGCGTCTTTCAAGGATGTGGTGAAGAGTTTGTTTCGGAACAATACCTCGTCCACCAGGGCCGCGAGGTGTTCGTCCGTGGCCTCCGGGTGCCCCGCCAGGGTCTTCGCCGCCTCTTCGGGGACGAGGTGCCAGGGGTGGGCGAGGAGCCTCACCAGGACCTCGGGGGGGGTGCGGGAGTCCTTCGCCGCCCGCAACCAGGTGTAAGGAGAGTAGGGGTAGTCCTCCAGAGCTTTCAGCCACTCCTCGAGGCTCGCCCCGCGCTCTAAGAGGTCTTCTGCAAACCTTTCCTGCTCCTTGTAGGTCATGGACGTTCCCGGTTGAAGGACGGTAATGGCAGGTGTTGACGGGTGTCGTCATGGTGCCCTAACCTCATCTTAGGGCGTGGGAGCTCTGAGAGGGGGGAAGGGGTGATATGGGAACGACCGTTGTGCTCGCAAAGAGTGCGCGGATGCTGGGCCAGGCCGCGCGTGGTCTGCCTTCCGCCCGTACTTTGGAGCTTCGGGAGCTGACCTCCTACGCCGAGAGGTTGCGGAGCGAGGTGGAGGAGAGGTGGGGGGAGCTACCTCAGGACCTGCGCCGGGAGCTCGCGGTCCTGGCCCGTTCCTGGGAGAGCGGACCCCCTTCTCGAGGCCTCTGGGGCAAGGCGGTGGACCTCTGGGAGGGCCTGAAGCTGAGCTTCGCCCTGGCGCGGGGCGATGTCACCAGGGAGGACCTGGGGGAGTTCCTACACGCGGTCAGCCTCCTTTCCCGGAGGGTGATGGACCGTTTGGAGGAAGAAGACCCCGCTTTTCGGGAAGCCTTGAGGAAGGCGCTTTCCGAGGAAAGCGTTCCTCTCACCAAGGATGAGCTCCGCGCCCTCGTCCTGGACGATTAGGCGTAAGCCCAGCTTCGCCAAGGACTTGAAGCGCCTCGCCAAGTCTCTTTATAAGAGCGACAGGCAAAGGGAGGAGTTCCTGAAGGTTCTCTTCTCCTTTGTGGAAGTCCTTGAGCGACATGGTCCTTCTTCCCCGCTACTGGACGCTGAGGTGATGACAGGGGGGCTGGCCCCGGAGGGACATAAGCTCTACAAGTTCTATTTGCGCCCCCCGCACACTCGGGGGGCCTCCGGACAGATGCGTGTTTTGGCCTTGGTGAACGAAACAGATCAGACGGTAGACCTCCTCATGGCCTACACCCACGCGGATTACCCCAAGCAACCTCACCCGAGAGAGATTCGTGAGCGTATCGAGGAAGGGGGGGACAGATAGGTTCAGAACGGAGTATTTCCTTCTTCTTCATCGGTCGGTGTTTCGTCTGCGGTCGGTGCTATCGGAACGCGGCGTATAAAGCGCCTAGGGTCGCAGGGTTTTCCGAGTTTTTCCGCTTTCTCCAGACACATGTCGGCCAGCTCGTCCTGGTTTAGGGCCCGGTAGACCGCCTGCAGGGCACAGTAGGTGTATGGGTCTTCCTTGATGGCGAGGGCTTCTTTCCCCCAGGAAAGCCCTTCTTTGAGCAGGCTTGAATCCGAGGTGTAGCCCTCGTTCCATAGGTGATTGATGGTACCGACCCCCGCTGTGAGAAGCGCCCGGAGGTTATGTCGGTTCTCGGGAGGTATCCGGTCTTTCCACTCTTTGACGAAGTGGTAAGATTCCCACGGTCTTTTCAACCGATCCCGAAGTAGAGCCGCTATTGTAGGAGCAAAGTGGTATTCTCCTTGGTTCAAGAGGTCAAGATAGCGCTTGTAAGCAAGCTCAGGCGCTACTTTTTCAACAACTTCGTCTGGGGGTTGTCCCGAACGCGCCCACTCGATCAAGTGTTGCAGGTCATCCCAGCTTCTGGGGTAGAGCTCTCCCTCCAGAAGTCCAAGGGCTCGCATTTCGGCGGCGATGGGAATGACCTTCTCCGGTCCCACAGAAATCGCCGTGAGTCCCGCGAGTTTCACGGCTTCCCAAAACTCGGGGCGGTTTTCTACCCACTCTCCTTCCGGTAGCTTGAACCCTAGAACTTCCCAGATTACCGGGTCTTTTCTTTTGGGCACCTGAACGCTCACCGTGGGGCCGGGGTTGGAGAGCCAGCCGTGAAGGGCTTGCCCTAACGGGGATTCCGAGCCAATGCGGTTGCCGGAACCTTTGGGGGCGTCTAGGGTTTCGATCCTTTCCTCTCCGTGAAGCCTCAGCCTGAACTGGGTTCCCTCAGGCCAGCGGCGTTTCATGTTGCCCCCACTGATTTCAGCCTCTTTACGCCAGGTCCACCACCAGGACCACCCGGTGGACCTCCCAGGACTCCTTTGGCAAGACCCGGACCTCCCTGGGGCAGTCCAGGGTGCGCACCAGGTGGGAGCGCTTGGGGTTCAGGCCCATGTATTCCCCGGGAAAGGCCCCCTCTTCTCCCTCGGCCACGCAGAGCTTCCCCGGCTCCGGGGGCTCGCTACGGCGGAAGAGGTACAGGCCCCCCTCGTGCCGGAGGGCCACCAGGTTTGCCGGGTCCAGGGCGAGGCCCGGAAGTCCAAGGACCACGTAGACTTCCTCCTCCCCGTAGACGGGCACCTTGTAGAGGGAAACCCCCGGGACCGTCTCCTCCGTCTTTTCCGAGAGGCCCGGGAGAGGCACCCCGGTCGCCAGGGTGAACTCCTCCGGGGTCCACCGAAGCACCTTCAAGAGCCCTATGATCTTCGGCAAGGGCACGTTCTGCAGGTTGATCAGCCCCTGCTCCAGCTTCCACACGTACCCGTCCGAGGTGCCCATGGAACGCGCCACGTCTCCCAGGGTCAGCCCCAGCTCCTTCCGCCGCCGCCTCAGGGCCTCCCCCACCTCCGCACGGTCTAGCGTTGTCATGAGGCAACTATACCACAGGAACACCTGCTTCCCCAGCGATCTCCCCTTGTTGCCTAGAGGGGCGGGGGAGGAGGCCCCGGAAGTGCCGTCCAGGACGCTTCTCCGTCACTACCCCTTGACTACCCCTTATCTGCCGGGAGTGGGGGCGATTTCGTTCCCGTTCCCGAAAGCGCCGAAGTGGGTTTGTTGCCTTCAGGCAACGGTTCCTGGGGGGTTAGGTGGGGGTGAAGTGGGGGAGGGGGCAGACCTTGCAAGCGGGAGGTCAGGGGTTCAAATCCCCTCCGCTCCACCAAGTCTAGGACACAAAGCTTTACCCCCCGGTAGCTTGGCCGGGGGGTTCGTTATACGGTTTATGGGGCGGGGTAGAACCGTAGCCATGCTCCTCTGGGGAGCGCGCTTACGAGGAAGGGGAAGCCTGTTTCACTCCTCTGTCCCCGGCGCCTCCTCTCGGTAGCGGGCAAGGGCCCGAAGCCGCCCCGGGTTTAAGGGTCCCGGTAGGAAGAGGAGGAAGGCCAGGAAGCCCAGGAGGCCAAGCCGTAGGGGTAGGGTGGGGTCGCCTCGGCCCAGGACTCCGGCCAAGCCTCCTCCCAGGGTGCCGGTGCCGTAAAGCAGGACCCGAAGGGCGGCCAGGCCTGGGGCCTGGCCCTCTTGGGGGAGGAGCCAGCCCCGGAGGGCCCGGAGGTGGGCGCTGAGGCCTCCCGTGGCCAGACCATAGGCTGCCCCCCCGAGGAGCAGGAGGGGGAAGGGGAGGAGAATCAGGAGAAGGCCGAAGCCAGCTAGAAGGGGTCCTCCCAGGAGGGCCACAATCTGCGGCACGCGTCCTGCTCCGTAGCTCCCCAGGGTGTAGCCCAGGTCCTGGAGGGCGAAGAAGAGGCCGAAAAGTCCTTCCGGGGTCCCTGCCCGGAGGACCAGGAGGCCCAAAAGAGCGGTGGCCAGGGCGTGAGCCAAGGCGAAGAGCAGGGAGAGGAGGAGGTAGGGGCGAAGGGGGCGGTGGCCCGCCACAAGGGCCAAGGCCTTCCCGAGAGGGATTCCCGTTTCCCGCCTGCCGCTTCCAGAGGGGCTAAGTCCTTGAAGCCAAGGCAAGAGGAGGCTCAGGGAGAGAAGGAGGGCACCGGCCGCTGCAAGGTAGGGGAGGGCAGGGTGGAGGAGGAGCAAGGGGGGACCCAGCAGGCTTCCTAGGAGCCCGCCCAGGTTCCAGGCGGCGTAGAGCCGGCCCGTGTTTCCTAGAAGTCCTCCCCTGTCCACCCTCAGGAGAAGGGTGTCCCAAGCCACCACGGCCAAGTCGGTGGCTACCATGAGGGGATAGGCCAGGAGGACGAGGAGGGCTGCTTCCCGGGGGAGAAAGGGGAAGGGAAGCCAGAGGAGCCCCCGGAGGAGGCGGAGGAGAAGGAGAGCCCGGGCGGGGTGGGCCCGGTCGACCCGGGGGCTCAGAAGAAGGAGGGGTCCCAGGGTCAGGTAGCCCATGACGGCGAAGAGCCCGACCCAAAGGGCTTCCCCCGTGCGGGCCACCTCGAGGGCCAAGGCGCTAAAGCCCAGGGCGGCTCCCAGGTCGCCCGAGGCTTCAGGTAGCAGCGGGATCTTGCGGATCAAGGAGGAAATGGGTTTACAAGTTTGCGGAGAAGCCTTCTAACCAGATAATGCCCCCTTCGACGGGGTACGCCACCGGTTGCCAAATCCTACCTCCTGTGAAGCCAAACCCCAAAGCCTGGCTCCTGCCCATCCTTGGAACACTTCATCCCTCCCTTCGGCTTCACCCCTAGGATACCAGGGGGAAGGTAACGCACCGGAAGGGTTAACCTGGTTACCTTCCCCTACCCGGGAGTTACGTTTTTCCCACGAGGGCTACCTTAGCCTGGATCATGTTCCGGTACAGGTAGACCCTGGGCCTGGGAGAGGTGGTGGCTACGGGTCGGGCCACGCCCGGAAGAAGGGCGAAGTCCTGCTAACCGGGGCCATGGACCGTTCCGAGAGGTGAAGAGGGAGTACGGCGTGTGGGGCGGCGCCGGGTTCTGGCGGAGGGCGAGGCCAGGAGGGGCGGTTCATGGGGCTTCAGGTATCGTCCCTTCCGCCTTTCCCAGCGAAGGTAGGCCATGGCAGGATGGAGCCATGGCCCCTAGCCTGGTGTTCCTGGGAGCGGGCAACCGCGGCATGGCCTATGCCCACCACGCCCACGCCCTGGGCGCCCGCATCGCCGGGGTGGCGGACCCCCGCCCCGAACGCCTCCAGGCCTTCCGGGAAGCCTTCTCCGTGGAGCGGACCTTTGCCGACTGGCGGGAGGTTCTGGAGGCTCCCCTTCTGGGGGAGGCGGCGGTCATCGCCCTGCCCGACCGGCTCCACGCCGAGGCGGCGGTGGCCCTGGTGGAGAAGGGCTACCACCTCCTCCTGGAGAAACCCATCGCCCCCACCTGGGCCGAGGTGGAACGGGTGGCCCAGGCCAAGGAACGCACCGGACGCCTGGTGGCCGTGGCCCACGTGCTCCGCTACACCCCTTACGCCCGGGCCCTGAAGGGGCTCTTAAGGGAAGGGGCCGTGGGGGAGGTGGTGTCGGTCCAGCACCTGGAACCCGTGGGCCACTGGCACTACGCCCATAGCTTCGTGCGGGGAAACTGGCGAAGGGAAGAGGAGTCCAGCCCCTTTCTCCTGGCCAAGAGCGTGCACGACCTGGACTGGCTGCTTTTCGTGATGCCGGGGGAGGTGAGGCGGGTAGCCTCCTTCGGGGGGCTCTTCCATTTCCGCCCGGAGAACCGACCTCCCAAGGCGGCCTCCCGATGCCTGGAATGCCCGGAGGAGGTGGAGAGGAACTGCCCCTTCTCCGCCAGGCGCATCTACCTGGAAGCCTACGAGAAGGGGGAGAGGGGCTGGCCCCTGGACGTGGTGGCCTACCCGGTGACCTGGGAGAACCTGGTAAAGGCCCTGGCGGAAGGCCCCTACGGGGAGTGCGTGTACCTGGGGAAAAACGACGTGGCGGACCACCAGGTGGTGATGCTGGAATACCGGGATGGGCGCACGGCCAGCTTGCACGTGGAAGGCCTAAGCCGGATGCGGTTTCGCAAGACCCGGATCTTCGGCACCCGGGGGGAGCTCTTTGGGGACGGGAGGTACCTGAGGCTCTACCGGTTCGGGGAGGGGGAGAGGGTCTTTGACCTGGAGACGGAACGGGAGGGCTCCATCCGAAGCGGGCACGGGGGCGGAGACCTGGGTTTGGTGCGGGCCTTCCTGGAGGCCCTAACCCAGGAGGACGAAAGCCTTGTGGAGCCTTTCTCCGAGGCGGTCTGGGCCCACCGGCTCACCTTCTTAGCGGAGGAGGCCAGGCGGGAGGGGAGGGTGGTTCAAGTAGACAATCCCCTGCCCTGAAGGGCAGGGGATCTTTGGCGGAGAGGGCGGGATTCGAACCCGCGAGGCAGGTTTAAGCCCGCCTACACGATTTCCAGTCGTGTCCCTTCAGCCACTCGGGCACCTCTCCAAGTGCCAAGCCTGAGTTTAACAAGGCCCGTTTTTATCGTCAAGTAAGCTGAAGGTGTGCGGGTGGTGGTGGCCCACGAGAACCTGGACTTTGACGCCCTGGGTTCCATGGTCCTGGCGGGAAGGCTCTTTTCAGGAAGCCTTCTGGCCTTGATTGGGGGCCTCGAGGGGCCCTTGAAGGAGATCGCCCCCCTTTTGGAGGATCGTTTGGATCTGGTCCCGGCTGCAGAGATTCCTGTGGAAAAGGTGACCGAGGTGGTCCTGGTGGACAACGCCCGGCCTGAGCGCATCGGTCCCTTTAAGGCCCTAGTGGGGCGGGTGCCCTTTTTGGTCTTCGACCACCACCCCCGGGCACCGGGGGATGTGCCCGCGGTGGGGGGTAGGGTGGCCCAGGTGGGTGCCACGGTGAGCCTCCTGGTTCCCCTGATCCGGGAGCGGGGCCTGACCCTCACGCCCTTGGAGGCCACCTTGGCCTATGCGGGGATCTGGGAGGATACCGGGGGGTTCAGCTTTCCCTCCACCACGCCCCAGGACCTCGAGGCCGCTTACTTTTTAGCCCAGCAAGGTGCGGAGATCCCAGGTGCGGGAGTGGGTGCGGCCCCAGCTGGGGGAGGAGGCCCGGGAGGTTCTGAAGAGCCTTATCCGCACCGCCAAGGTGGTGGAACGGCAGGGGTTCCGGCTCCTCCTCGCCCGGGCTCAGGAGGAGGGCTATGTGCCGGCCTTGGCTCCCCTCGCCCATGCTCTTTTGGACCTGCACGAGGCCCATGGGGTGTTGCTGGTGCTTCGGCTTGCCCGGGAGGTCCTCCTCATCGCCCGGAGCCGAGAGCGGTTGGATGTGGGCCGCTGGCTTTCCCAGGTGGGAGGTGGGGGGCACCCCCGGGCAGCCTTTGCCCGGGTGCGGGGGGTACGCAATGCGGTGCGGCGCCTTCTGGAAAGCCTTCCCCGGTACCTGGAGCCCGAGCCCACCCTAGCCGAGGTCATGACCTCGCCCGTGGAAACCCTGCGTCCCACCACCGTGCGGGAAGCCCTGCGGGTTCTAGAGGAGCGGGGGTACGGGGCCATGCCGGTGGTGGAGCCCCTGGAGGGAGGAAGGGTGCGGGTCTTGGGCCTGGCCCGGCGAAGGGACCTCAGGAAGGCGGAAAGGCTCGGCCTGGCGGAGCATCCCGTGGAGGGCTTTTTGGCCCGGGCCCTTGTCCTGCCTCCGGAGACCCCTCTCTCCGAGGTGGAGCCCCACCTGAAGGCGGGAGGGGGGAGGGTTCTGGTGGGGGAGAGGTTGGGGGAGGGTGTTAAGCTTCTTGGGATCTTCACCCGTACCGACCTCTACCGCAAGAGGCCCGCTTTGGAGAAGCCTCTGGGGGAGCGGATCCTGGAGGCCTTGCCGGAAGGGGCCAGGCGAGTGGTCCTGGCCCTTAGGGAGGTGTTTCCGCAAGGGATCTACCTGGTGGGGGGGGCGGTGCGGGATGCCCTTTTGGACCGGTCGGGCCCCGACCTGGACCTGGTTCTGGAACCGGGGGTCAGGGTGGGGGAGGTGGCCCGCTTTTTGGTGGAGCGCTTCGGGGGCAGCTTTGGCCTCCACTATGCCTTCGGCACCGCCCGGGTGCGCGTGAGTTTTGGCCTTACCGTGGACCTGGCGGAAAGCCGGGAGGAGGTCTACCCCTATCCCGGCGCCTTACCCCAGGTGCGTCCGGCCCCTATCGCCAAGGACCTGGAGAGGCGGGATTACACGGTGAACGCCATGGCCCTGTCCTTGGCCACCTTAGAGCTTTTGGATCCCTATGGGGGCCTCGAGGATCTAAGGAACCGCCTCCTCCGTCCCCTTCATCCCCTTTCCTTCGTGGAGGACCCGAGCCGCATCGTCCGGGGGGCGCGCCTGGCCGCCCGGTTGGCCTTCCGTTTTTCCGAGGAGGCCTTAAAGGCCTTGCCCCCAGCCCTCCTTCCCGAGGTGCTCAAGGGTGCCAGCAAGAGCCGCCTGCGCGACGAGCTCTTCTTGACCCTGGAGGAGGACACCTTCCTCGAGGCCCTTTCCCTTTTGGAGGAGCTTGGGGCTTTGGGTCCCCTCTACGGGCTAAAGCTTCCACCCAGGGACCCCTTTGTACGGCTTAGGTGGGAGCCTCTGGAAGAGGAGGGGTTCCCGCCTGGGCGGGCGAGGATGGAAGCCCGCCTTCTCCTTCTCCTCTACTTCCAGGAAAACCCCCTGGAAAAGGCCTTGGCCCTGGGGCTTCCCA
>CAMTVR010000053.1:0-46458 GCA_947085265.1 uncultured Bacillus sp.
TAAAAAGATTCTAGGTGCCAGTATTGAAGAACGACCGTCTTACATTGATGAGCGCCAGGAATTTGGTCATTGGGAAATCGACACTGTGCTAGGGCAACGTAAGAAAGGAGCGGCGCTCCTGACATTAACGGAACGAAAAACACGGAAGGAACACATTATAAAGCTCGAGCAAAAGACTGCGGTAAATGTCCATCAAGCACTCCAATCGCTCAAAGACCTTGACGGAGAGGCTTTCCCATCCGTCTGTAAAACCATTACATCGAACAATGGTTCCGAATTCAGTGGACTAACACAGGCGATCGATTCAAACGATGTAACGGTTTATTACACCCACCCCTACACATCCAGTGAACGGGGAACAAACGAGCGTCATAACGGCCTGATCCGGCGATTCATTCCGAAAGGAAAAGCGATGGAGGACATCGATGACACACTCATTGGCTATGTGGAGAACTGGTGTAACACACTACCACGTAAAATGCTAGGGTACCAACCCCCGAATGATCAGTTTGCTGAAGAAATCGCAAAGATCGCTTAACCGGAAACTCGTGATGGCAGGACACGAACGACGGCTTGACGTGGGACCCCTGCGGACATGACTTCTTGCGATTGGGCAATGGTGGTAAGGCACATCGCATGGCTAATCAGCCTATCATGCCCGCCACCCCATATAAAGCCTACAAAAGGCTATAATGGTTACCACATAATGGAACCCGTGGTTTTGTTGCATTTAATTTTACAATGAACCGGGGAAAATTAAATGAGCGAATGGCGGATTTTTGAGTTGACAAATACATTCCGTTTTAAAAATTATAGAAAAAGGCCCCCTTTCTTGGTATCTTAGAAGTTGGTTTAACGTGTTTTGGAGAGGGGTAAAAGGATGATGCAAAAGAAGATAGCGATGCTCTTAGCAATTATATCTGAATTGCCAAAATTAAATTTCCATTCCATGTATTTGTTTTCAGAATCACTGGAGTTACTTGCTAGAAAACATTTTGATGAATATTATGAATCAATCTCTATTGATGAAGCATCTGAAGTGATAGATGTTCTAAAGCAACATCTACATCAGGGTGCTACATTACCTGCTTACCTGTTCCTGGGAGAAATAACGATCGAAGAGGAGCGGTACTACCTTGGTCTGTTGGCGGAACAACCGATTGATCAGACGTATTTTCAGCTACTCAAATCATTCATTGAAGTTGTCTGGCGGGAGAAAAAAGCCACTGCGGAAATGATTTTACATAACCAATACCAAAAGCAAATGGTCGAGACGATATCTGAAGGGTTTATGGCTATCGACAAAGATGGGCATATTGCTTATTTGAACCGGAAAGGGTCGGAAATTTTAGGATTAAAGCCAGAGGAAGTGATCGGCAAGCATTTACGTAGGTTTGTCGACTTTGAACCAGAGATTCTCACTGTTTTAAAAACGGGTAAAGGATGGGTGAATCGGGAATTTTTCATTGAAATGCCGATGAAAGGACGTATTCACTTGCTGAAATCGGCGATTCCGATTTTCGATGATTTAGGACATGTTATCGGTGTGATTGACACTTTTCGCGAAATCAAGGCAATCCGTAATTTGGTGGCAAACGTCGTCGGAGCTAAAGCGTTTTTTACGTTTGATGATCTGATCACGCGTTCCCCCAAAATGCAGAGTTTGATTGATTTGGCCAAGCGAGCGGCAATGGATAATAGCAATGTATTGATCGAAGGGGAAAGTGGGACAGGTAAAGAGCTATTGGCTCACGCGATTCATAATTACAGTGAACGGAAGCAAGGCCCTTTTGTCGTCATTGATTGTTCTGCATTACCGCGTGAGTTAGTGGAAAGTGAGCTGTTTGGTTATGAAGAAGGTGCTTTTACCGGGGCAAAAAGAGGAGGTAGGCAAGGAAAATTTGAATTGGCCAATGGAGGCACAGTGTTTCTGGATGAAATTGGTGAGATGCCGTTAGAAGTGCAAACAAAGCTATTACGGGTGCTGCAGAGCAGATATGTGGTTCGCGTTGGTGGACATCAGCCGATCCCGGTGGATGTTCGGATCATTGCTGCAACAAATAGGGATCTTGAAAAAGAGGTGGAAAAGGGAAATTTTCGCCTGGACTTATACTATCGTTTGAATGTCGTCCATTTCAAAATTCCGCCGCTGCGGGAGAGGCGTGAAGATATACTGCTTTTGGCGTTTGCATTTGTGGAAAAATATGCGAAAAAAGCTGGGCGTTCCTTCTATGTGCTCAATGAAGAAGTGAAAGCGGCGCTTGAGAACTATCATTGGCCGGGAAACGTCAGAGAACTGGAGAATGTGATTGAACGTGCTTGTGTGTTTTCTAGTTCACATCAACTGACGAAAGAGCTGTTTCCAGAAAAATTGTTCCAACCTTCTATTCAAGATTGTACGCAAAATTCTGAAGAAATCTTGTTCCCGCTGGAGGAGGCTGAGAGACGGGCTATCTTTATGGCAATCACGAAAGCAAGGGGTAATAAGAGCTTGGCAGCAAAATATCTGGGCATTTCCCGGAGTACGTTGTATGAAAAATTGAAACGATATAACATCGTCTGATTATGATACAGTGTACAGAAATCGTGCATTAAGAATGTTTGAAAATCGTACAAGAATAAATTCCTTCTCAACATGAATCTAAAAAAACGCGACAATTCGCGTTTTTACTTTTGGCACATTTTTTGCGAAAAGAGGTGAACCAGAAAAAGAGGGGAGGAATATTCACATGGAGAAGTTGATCATTACCGTGGCGACAACGGGAGCCATTACGACTCGAAAAGATACGCCATATTTACCGATAACACCGGCAGAGATTGCAGAAGAAGTGTGTCGGGCTTGGAATGCGGGAGCTTCCATTGCGCACATTCATGTTCGGGATGAGCAGGGAAACCCATCCATGAATTACGAAACGTTTAAGGAAACGGTGGAGCGAATCAAAGAAAAATGTGACATCATCATTAACTTGACTTCTTCGGGTGGCTTAGACCTGAAAGACGAGGACCGCTTGCGGGTTTGTGAATTACACCCGGAGCTGGCTTCGTTGGATGCAGGATCGATGAATTTTGGCAGAAATGTATTTCTGAATCCGCCGGATTTTCTAGAGCGTCTTGCCTCCAAAATGCAGCAACATGGTGTAAAACCGGAAATCGAAGTGTTTGAGACGGGAATGATTAACAATGCCATGATGCTGGCTAAACAGGGGCTCATCAAACCACCTTATCTGTTTCAATTTGTTTTAGGCGTTCCTGGGGGTATGCCGGCTACGCCAAAAAATTTACTCCATCTTTACGAGAGTATCCCGGAAGATTCGATTTGGTCGGTGATTGGCATTGGCCGTGCTCAATTAACGATGAACACCATGGGGATCCTGATGGGTGGTCATGTTCGAGTGGGAATGGAAGACAACGTATATTATCGTCCAGGTGAACTGGCAAAAAGTAATGCTCAGTTTGTCGAACGGATTGTCCGATTGGCTCGAGAGTTGGGACGTGAAGTAGCCACTGTGGAGGATGCGCGGAGGATATTGAAACTGGAGAATTAAGTGATGAATCGCAAAGTATTTTGTTTGAGGAGGAATATGATGCGAAAAATCAGGATTATTGATTTGAGTGTTCCAATTAGTGAAAAGGTGAAAGAACCGCTTCCAGCCAAAATTGAATATGTTCGGCATGAACAAGGAGCGGTACAAGCGGCACAAATGTTCAATTTAGAGCCCTCCGATTTTCCTGAGAGCAAAGCTTGGGCAGTGGAGACGATTACCCTGAGTACGCATACCGGAACACATGTTGATGCGCCGTGGCATTATTGGCCGACCTCGGAAGGAAAAAGGGCGCGTACGATTGATGAGCTTCCGCTGGAATGGTTCTATAGCGATGCTGTATTGCTTGATTTTAGTGATAAACCGGCTGGTTATGAGATTAAGACGGAAGACTTGAAAGAACGCCTGGACCAGATTGGGTATCTCATCAAACCATTTGATATTGTCATGATCCGGACCGATGCGGACAAGAAGATTTATGAGGAAGGATATTTTAATGCACATGCCGGTGTTTCGGCAGAAGCCACACGTTGGCTTATCGATCAAGGTGTCAAAGTGATGGGAACGGATGGTTGGGGGTGGGACATTCCCTTTTATCTACAGGCGGAAGCTTACAAGCAAAACCCTCGTGACGGTGTTCTTTGGGCAGCTCATTTTGTCGGGAGAGAAAAAGAATATTGCCAAATAGAGAAGTTGGCCAACTTGGAGAAAATCCCAAAACCTTATGGTTTCAAGGTGGCTGTGTTTCCGATAAAAATTGAGGGAGCTAGTGGTGGTTGGGCTCGACCGGTGGCCATTATTGAAGAATGAAGACTTATGTCTATAACAAGGAGGGAAAGATATGGAATTTAATACTCTTTTTCTCATTTATTTCGCCCTATTTTTACTTTTATTATTGTATGGTGGTTGGATTACGAGGAAATGGGTGAATGATTCCAGCGATTACTTGTTGGCTGGCCGTGAGGTTAGTCTCCTGATTAATACTTTTGGCATAGCGGCCATTGGGTTTGCCGGCACGATTATTACGTTGGGTCCTGGATTAGCGTTGACGAACGGATTTTGGGGATCGTTCGGGTTTGGGTTTGCTTATTTGTTTGGCGGCTTAGCCTTATATGGTTTGGTCTTTGCCCCATATATCCGCCGGTGCGGAGCGCATACGTTGCCGGAATGGCTTGAGATGCGGTTTGATTCACGAACAAGGTTGTTGGTAACGATTACTACGGTTTTGGGTTTATTGGGCATCATGGCTAACAATGTGGTTTCCATGGCGATTGTTGTTACCGGGTTTACGAACTGGTCGTTGATCTGGACATTGACAGCTATCTTTGTCGTCTTTTTGCTGTTTACGTACATCGGAGGCTTTTGGGCAGTGACGCTGACGGACTTTGTTCAGATGTGCATAGGATTGATTGCGCTTCCCCTGTTATTGTTTTCACTCATCAGTGTATTTGGTGGACCGGATTTTTTGGTGAAAAATTGGCCGAGTGAGACGAGCCTTTGGACTCATGGCATAACGGGTGAGCAGTTGCCGCTATTTTCTTGGAAATATCCAAGTCTTTTAACGTTTGTTATTCTTTTTTCATGTTTTCTCGTCTGGGGGAACAATTATTACTGGTTGCGCGTGTCATCAACACGGAGCGAACGGACGGCGAAATGGTCGTTTGTCTATGCCGCTATTCTTCTTGCAGTGGTTCCATACTTGGCGTTAACCTTGACGGGATTGTATGCCGGGGCTGCTTTTCCTGATACGTTTGCTCCAATGGGAGAAGTTTCGCCGATGGCGGCTTTTGGCGTTGTTCTGAAAGCGTTACCGATCAGCGTGGCCGCGTTTGCTTTGATCGGAGCGCTGGCCGCCTCTATTTCTACGTCTACGACTGCCTTGATTGGTGCATCCAGCACGGCTGTTCGTGACATTTACCAGCGGCATCTGCGTCCAGATGCTCATCCAAAGGAATTGACCACTACTTCCAAGGTGATTACTGTTGCTTTAGGGCTGTTGGTTTGGTTATTGTGTTTTTATCCTGGAGGACCGTTGTATCTGTTTGCTTTTTCAACGGCCTGGCTGGGACCGCCTTCTGTTCTGGTACTGCTTGGGATGTGGTGGAGGCGGACAACAAAAACGGGTGCCTTTTACGGCGCGTTGCTCGGCATTGTTGTGACAGCGATTCTTTCTTTGTTGGAACTTCTAAAAATCTTCTCTATTGAGAAATATACTCATGTGGGTGTGGTGGGTTTGTTTGTTACCTTGATCACCACTGTTGTAGTCAGTTTAGTTACAGAGCCACAGTATTATGGACTAAAATCTTGGAAGTTAAAAGGCAAATCAGAGGATGCTGTTTTGGATGTTTCGAAAGAGGAAAAAGAGATTCTTGCACTGATCGCATCTGGTTACCATACAATGGCTGAAGTTTCAGATATGATGGGGCTGGACTCCGCAGTGAACAACCGGATGATTGAGCGGCTGGATCAAAAACGTTTAATCGTCCGAAAGAATTATGTTGGCCCTGGTTTCTATACGTTTCAGGTAACTCCAGAAGGTATGAGGCTGATTGATGAAAAGCGTTTTATTTTATTCCAAGAACAGGTCAATCTGAATGATCTAGTGGTGTTGCAAAAAGTGAAAGAAGGTGTTGAGGCATTTCGTCGTCACGTTCAGGAGAATCGACTCGATTCTCTTAGAGTATCGGTGATATTATCGAAGTTGATTCGTCTCGGATTTTTGACGGAAGGTGGGATTTGGAGGCGAACGATCCGGATAAATGAGAAAGGGAATGACTTGCTGCAAAAATATCACCATGAGCTGAAGGGGATTGATGAGCTAAAACTTGAAAAATCAAGTAGCCATAATGGCGAATGAGTGGATGTAGAATCAGGCGAAACAAATAAATTGTGACAATTGGTATATGTATGAAAGTATCAATCAAGAAAAATCCCCGTCATGTGCCGCCACTCGGTACTGACGGGATTTTTTCTGGCTGTCATCCCATGAAATTGTTTATCCTGGATGCAAAAGTTCATCAAGTACCTGTAAAATCCAAACACAAGAAAAATATAACCAACAATAATGTCAATGCCTCCTGATCTCTTTGGCATGCTAATTTTCGGGTGGATGAGGAATGGAGTTGGTCTTCTAACTTGGTACCCCAATTTGAGGGATTGAATGTATCCAATGGAGGGAACGGTAAAACTGATCTCAGGCATGAAGAATTAATGCCTTTAGACATCTGCGATGAGACGGAAGGTTTTTATGGAATCAATCATGGCTGGCCGGCCATCCTGAGCAATCTGAAAAGTTTGCTTAAGACCGGGCGTACACTGCCGCGGACTCATGGATAAAATCCTTTATATTTTCCGTCACCACATGAGGATTTTTAAGCGAGAATGTCCTGAACCACTTATATTCTTACCTTTTGGATATGATACGGTACAGGGCTTTTTGTTTTTGAGAGTTCTTATTCTCAATAACATTTACAAACCGCCAGTCGGTTTATATAATGAAAAGGAGATCCACACCTTTAACGGAAATCAACCTTATTGACACGTTGAAAGGCAGGAACGGCACGCAATGAAACAGGAACTGCGACGAGAACGGACCAAGCGGCTGCTGTTGGATGCGACGGAAGAGGTCATTCGCGAAAAAGGATGCGCCAGGACGACGCTGAACGACATCATGGAACGTTCGGGGCTTTCCAAAGGAGGGATCTTTCATTACGTCAAAAGCAAGGATGAGCTTTTCAGTTTGGTGTTGCAGGAGAGGCTTGAAGAAACGAACCGCCGTTTTTTTAAAGCGACGGTGGAAAAGGAAGACAAGTTTGCGGGGCCATTGGGCGAAATCATCGCCCGACTGCCGGAACTGGAAGACCCGGACGATGTTGGCAATCAAGTGTTCATGTACTTGTTGGGGAAAAGGGATCAACCTGAAGTGAGGAATGTGCTTCAACAGTTTTATGAGCAAACATTCCACATATCGAAGCGGTGGATTCTGGCAGGCCAAGAGGCGGGAGTCATTCCTTTGTCTGTCGATGCGGACAAGACCGCGGATTTGTTTGTCCTCATTTCATTTGGGCTTCGCGTGCGCAGTGTTGTATCTGCGGATCGTTTTGCGTTTGGCAGCGCCGATTTTGCGGCATTGATGGCCAACATGCTGCAGCCGGACAGGCAGGAATTAGGGCGACAATGAGGGATGAAAGGAGCGAAACAAAGGTGGCCGGTCATTATGACCTGATCGTGATCGGTTCCGGGATGGGCGGGCTGACCGTTGCCAGTTTGATGGCGCAGCTTGCGCGCAAGCGTGTGCTTGTGCTGGAGCGTCATTTCAAACTTGGCGGTTTTACGCACCGTTTTGCGCGCCCGGGAAACCGTTCTTGGGATGTTGGGTTGCATTATGTGGGTGAGATGGCCTCAGGCGAGATGGCCAGGGAGATATTTGATCTGATCACGCAAAACCGCGTCGAATGGCATAAAATGCCCTCCCCATTTGAAAGATTTGTTTATCCCGGCTTCACATTTGAAGTCCCGGACAACGAAACCGATTATCAAGAAGCGTTAATCCGGCATTTCCCTGACGAGGAGGCATCCATTCGACAGTATTTTGCCGATGTTCACGCTGCCAGAAAGTGGTTTAACACTTATGTTTTCGCGCAATCTGCGCCGGCTTTTTCCGCTTTCCTGCGCTTTTTCAGCCGCGGCAAAGAACAACTGGTCCTCTGTACCACGGGCGAATATCTCAGCAAACATTTTCGGAACCCGCGATTGAAAGCGATTTTGGCGTCCCAGTGGGGAGACTATGGTTTGCCTCCGTCCGAAAGTTCCTTTCTCATTCATGCGGTCATTGTGTCCCATTACCTCAAGGGCGGTTATTATCCGGCAGGCGGAGCGGGATCGATTGCCGAGAGCGTCGCTTCCGTCATTGAAGCCCATGGTGGCAGGTGTCTTTTGAATCATACCGTTACCGAGATACTCACGCGGGAAGGCAGAGCGGTCGGTGTAAAGGCAACGGCAAAGAAAGGAGCGCAAAACAGGGAAGTGACATTTTATGCCCCTGTGATCGTTTCGGATGCGGGCGCATACACCACATTTTGCCGGCTTTTGCCGGGAGAAATTTCGGTTCCATTTCGTGCGCAACTTGAACGGTTTGCCAAAAAAGGTTATAGCGCGGTGTCGGTTTATTTGGGCTTTAAAGCCAATCCGTCCAGCCTCGGATTTTCGGGTGCGAATCACTGGATTTTTGCCGATGATGACCATGACGCGATTTTTAATAACCAGAACGGCCTGCTGGAAGGGAGAGCTCTTTGCTGTTTTCTCTCATTCCCTTCATTAAGGGATCCAAACGCAAGGACGCACACGGCGGAAATCGTCGCTCCACTGCCGTATGAAACGGTTGAAGCATGGCAGTCTCATCCGTGGCGGAGACGCGGACAGGATTATGAAGCGTTGAAACATCGAATCGCTGAAGCGCTTCTAAACCTTGTTGACATACACTACCCTGGGTTTAAAGCGCTGGTGGATTATTGCGAAGTGGCCACGCCGCTCACGGTAGAAACCTTTACCGGCCACCCTTTCGGTTCCATTTACGGTTTGCCTGCCGTCCCAGAGCGCTATCGCCTGTCTCAACTGCGGGTAGCGACACCGGTGAAAAATCTGTATTTGACGGGTGCGGATGTCGTTTCTCCGGGAATCGTCGGCGCCATGATGGGCGGCGTGGCCACCGCCGCTCACTTGCTTGGCCGTCTTGGCTTTTTGCGAATCATTTCAGCCGCCAAAAGACATGGATGAGCATGCCGGAAAATAATATTGGAGAAGTTGCTGGTTGATGTAGAATGATAACTCTTATGCTAAAATGATCAAGGAATCTTTTGTTGATGTTACGGCAGAGCCTGTACCGGCCCTTTGCGGATGATGCATGTCAATGTACAGATATAGTGTAGTAATTAATGTACAGAATTTAGTAGTTAGGAAAGGCATGCATCTGCAGGGGATAGCCAGTTTCTGATGACAGGGGGAAAGATCATGGAACGGTTCAAAGAGAGCATGCTCAAGTTGATTACGGAAACCTCGACCAAATTGCCGCCGGACGTGCGGAAGGCGATTGCGGAGGCCAAAGCCAGGGAAGATGCAGCCACCAGGGCGGGGATTGCTCTGTCCACCATCGCGGAAAACCTGGAAATGGCGGAGGCCAATGTGTTGCCGATTTGCCAGGATACGGGCTTGCCCACTTTTGAAATCAAGGTGCCGGTGGGCGCCAACCAGATTGTGATGCGGAAGCAAATTCGCGAGGCCATTGCGGAGGCGACGGCCCAAGGAATCCTGCGTCCCAACTCGGTCGATTCATTGACTGGCAAGAACAGCGGCAACAACCTCGGGCCCGAAACACCTGTCATTCACTTTGAACAGTGGGAAAAAGACGAGATTGAAGTGCGACTCATCCTCAAAGGCGGGGGTTGCGAAAACAAGAACATTCAGTACAGCCTGCCGACCGATCTGGAGGGCCTCGGCAGGGCCGGCCGCGATCTGGACGGGGTTCGCAAGTGCATTTTGCATGCCGTCTACCAGGCGCAGGGGCAGGGTTGCAGCGCCGGGTTTATTGGCGTCGGCATTGGCGGCGACCGGACGAGCGGTTACGCTTTGGCCAAACAGCAGCTCTTCCGTCCGGTGGATGATGTCAACCCGGTGCCGGAGCTGGCGGAACTGGAGAAGTACATCATGGAGGCGGCCAACCAATTGTCTATCGGGACGATGGGATTTGGCGGCGAGGTGACGCTTCTGGGCTGCAAGATCGGGGCCATCAACCGCATACCGGCCAGCTTCTTTGTCTCCGTGGCGTACAATTGCTGGGCTTTCCGCAGACAGGGCGTCATCCTTGATCCAGTAACGGGAGAGATTCGCGACTGGTTGTACAAGGAAACGACAGCCGCTTCTGAAGAGCAAGAGCCGGCGAGAAGCGCTGTGTCAGGTGAAGAAAGGCGAGAAGTTGTTTTGAAGGCGCCGATCAGCGAAGAGCAGATCCGTCAGCTGAAAGTGGGGGACATCGTGATCATCAACGGTCCGATGTATACCGGACGGGATGCTTTGCACAAGTACCTCATGGATCACGACGCCCCGGTCGACCTCAATGGCGGTGTGCTGTACCATTGCGGCCCGGTGATGTTGAAAAACAAGGAAACTGGCGAGTGGGAAGTCAAGGCGGCCGGACCGACCACCAGCATCCGGGAGGAACCCTATCAGGGAGAGATTATCCGGAAATTCGGGATTCGCGCCGTCATCGGCAAGGGCGGCATGGGCCCGAAAACGCTGGCGGCGTTGAAAGAATACGGGGCCGTCTATCTGAACGCGATTGGAGGAGCGGCGCAGTATTACGCCCGTTGCGTGAAGAAGGTCAATGGGGTTCATTTTCTCGAAGAGTTCGGCGTGCCTGAGGCGATGTGGGAATTTGAAGTGGAAGGCTTTGCGGCCATTGTCACGATGGATGCCCACGGCAACAGCCTCCATGCCGATGTGGAAAAAACGTCGCTGGAGAAGCTGGAGCAGTTCAAAGAACCGGTTTTTGCCTGATCCGTTTCAGTAATTGATGCGATCAATTACGCCCGTTGTCTATCTTTGGATAGGTGACGGGCGTTTTTAATTCGGCAGATCTCGCTCGGCATACAATCCGTTTTTTCCAAGATTTTGTGAATAATGGGGCTGTCGCGAGTCGGTTGGCAGTGTTACGGTAAAACGTGTTCCTTGTCCCGGTTCACTGTTTATGGAAATAATTCCATTATACTTTTGAATAATTTGCCTGGAAACGGCCAACCCCGTTCCTGAATGATTCTCCCGTTTGCTTGTATATCCTTGACGGAAAATCAGTTCTCTCTCTTCCGGCTTGATATGTGAGTTGCGGTTAAATACATGAATGGCTATGTATGAAGCGTCTGGCTGTTCCACGGTCACATCGACATAGCGAATGGACTCAGGCGCCTTGAGCTCTTCATCAAACGCGTTGTCGATAATATTCCCGATCACCTTGACAAGTTCGAAGGGGCGGATGGACAGTCCTTCCAGGCTGGAATGTACCTTCACCTTAAACTGGATGTGTTTGACAATTGCCGTTGCGGCTTTCGCTTGCAATAATGCAGCCATAGGTGGGTGATTTAACTGGAGAAGGGAGAGCGTTTCGGCGGCCTCCAGATTCAGATCCTCCAAATAACGGATTACGCCTTCTGTATTGCCCAGTTTGGCCAAACCGTAAACGACCTGCATATGGTTTAGGAAATCATGCCGTTGGGAACGAAAATGCGTGATCAGGTCGTCGAGATGCTCCAGGTATACCTCTTCCGTTTGCCGCATCGTCAGAGTTTCGATGTTTTTGGCAATCCGAAACACCATGTATGTAGCCAGGATGGCGGAGAGCAAAGGCAAACCAAACATCAATGAAATTGAAATTCCCGCGAAATCTGGTGACGGATATGTGATCGTGTAGAACATGACAATGCTATTAATGGTGATGATCAAGAGTACTGCAAGCCAGACCCATAACAATACGGTGAGGTTGAAGCGTTGGTACTGTTTGATGATGTTTGGCAAAGTGATCTGTCTTTTGCCTATATAAATTGTCAATAAAACGACGGGAAGATAATAAGCCCAAACGATCATAAACGAAGTAGGGAAAGTGGTTAATTGTTCTGGATCTATCTGTAGTACTTGCATGAATATAAAGAGAGCTATGGATTCAATTAAGATTTGGCTGATCAACCTAACAAAAGTGATTATGGCGCAAAAGGTCCAGGAAAACGAGAAAAGTAGTTTAACTAAACTGAAAAAAAGAATAAAATTAACAGTTATTCTTATAAAATCATGATAAGGAAATACAATGTATGTAAAGATTGTAAAGAGTGAATAGGCGAACGAAGAAAGAAGGCCCTGTTTCCAAACGGGTCTCCAATCGATGCCCATCAAGGTGAAGGAAAAGAACAGGAAAATCAGGGCCTCTGGGAGTGAAATGAAGAGATATTGACTGAGAATTTGCATCAGGGCACCTCGGCTGCCTTAAAGGCTTTTACTGCATCAATTCTTCTGGGATTTCAGGTTCATAAAACCAAACACTACTGTTGGGTGTAACCCCTATTATGGCAATAAATGCAAAGACCGACGCCAAAACTTGCGCGCCACTGGACAAGAACCGCTTCATTGTTTCACCCTCCTTAAATTGAAAAGTGTTGATATTGATGAAAGCCAACGATCCAGTTGATCGACGGCCTTGCATCCGACTGGTGTGATGCTCATCCCCTGTGTGGCCATTCCGAAGATGATGGCAGCGGACAAGCTGGGCGCATAGAGATAGCAGATTGCCGCGATAACCGCGGCGGCGAGGACGAATCCTTTGCTGTATCTGCGCCCGTGAACTTGCAAATGGGAACGAGGCCGCTTGACGGTAATCACAGGTGCATAACGGTGAATCGAGATCCAGGTTCCCGCTGTCAGGAAGATGAGCAGGGGCCCGTGAATGATCCAGTGGGTACCCGACGCCATCATGGCTGCCCAGGCGAGCGCGTTGATCAGGATGACATCCGAGAGGGTGCAGCGCAAGAATGTGCTCAAGTGCTTTCCCCCCGAGACGATTCTGAGCAGGCTGAAAGCAATCAGAACAGTGAGTGCCGGCCCAAAAAGACCCAGCCAATATGCGGTGAGCAGAATCGCCATTAGCTGGATGAGCATGTTGAAGAAGATCTCAATTCCGTATGCGATTACAGGTATCGGTTGATGTTCGGATGCCTGTTTGCCAATCCAGTTGGCTACCGCGTAAGACAAACGGTGAATCATTTCAATGCGCACCTCTAGGATTATCCCACAATGTGAAAGCAAGTTATTCCTCTATTTCCATTTTGTCTCAGTTTCTATACTTCGACACAAAAAGCAAAAATCCTGCAAGCGGGAGAAAAATTTTTAACAAGAGGCAAAAGTCGGCGAATTATTTATTCATTAAACGAATGCCTATTATCGAATGCCTATTATCACTTCAACAACCGTCTTAACCCAACACCATGCGATCGTCGGCCAGTTCTTCTCCCTTGATGCGCTTGAAGTGATCCAGCAGTTTTGGTACAGTCAATTGTCGTTTGTCTTCATCCGAAATATCCAGGATGATTTCTCCCTTGTCCATCATGATCAGACGGTTTCCAAGCAGGATGGCCTGTTCCATGTTGTGCGTCACCATCAGCGTGGTCAGCCGATGTTCCTTGACGATTTTTTCGGTCAGCCGGGTGACCAGTTGTGCCCGGTTGGGATCGAGGGCTGCCGTATGTTCGTCCAGCAGCAGGATTTTCGGCTGGTTCATCGTGGCCATCAGGAGACTCAGGGCCTGTCTTTCGCCGCCGGATAAAAGGCCCACTTTGGCGGTAAGACGATCTTCCAGGCCGATCCCTAAGGTTGAAAGGAGCTCGCGGAAAAACTGGCGCTGCTGTCGCGTCACGCCTTTGCGCAAGCCACGGCCTTTGCCGCGGACATAGGCGATCGACAGGTTTTCCTCAATGCTCATATTGGGTGAGGTGCCGGCCATCGGATCCTGAAAGACGCGGCCGATCATGGCTGCCCGCTTGTATTCCGGCAAACCGTCAACACGCACCCCGTCTATCCATATTTTCCCCTGATCGGATGAAAGCACTCCGGAAACGATGTTCATCAAGGTGGACTTTCCCGCCCCATTACTTCCGATGATGGTGGCGAAGTCGCCTGGTTTTAGATGCAGCGAGACATTGTTCAAGGCCCGTTTTTCGTCCTGGGAACCTGGATTGAAGACTTTTGTGATTGCTTCCAATTGCAACATCAGGCTCCCTCCTCTTTATTCAAATGCTGCTGATCTGCTTTGACCAAACCGGCAGTGGTTGACTCGAGAGTTTTTTGGGCGGAAGTCCGTTTTTTAAAGCGTTCGGCGTACAACGGTGCGGTCAATGCGATGATGACGATGATGGCTGTGAGCAGTCGCAGGTCGGAGGCTTCAAAACCTGGGATGCGCATGGCCATGGCCACCACGATTCGATAGACAATCGCGCCGCCGATCACGGCTGCCGTCGTCCATACCAGAGATCGGGTTCCGAAGAGCGATTCGCCAATGATGACCGATGCCAGTCCGATGACGATCATCCCGATTCCCATAGCTGCATCACTGAATCCCTGTTGTTGAGCGATTAGCGCGCCAGAAAGGGACACAAGGCCATTGGACAAGGACAAGCCGAGAATGATGGTGTGATCGGTGTGTACCCCAAAACTGCGAATCATCCGCGGATTATCCCCAGTTGCACGCAACGCCAGACCAATTTCTGTTTTCAGGAACCAATCGATCAAAAGTTTGATGATGAACAAGACAACCGCCATCACAATGATCAGAGAGTAGGCCGTAGGCAGCAAATTTTTCATCCATGTGATGACGTTGCCTTCCTCGCCGAGCAAGGGTATATTGGGCCGCTGCCCCATGATTCGCAGGTTGATCGAATACAGGGCGATCATCATGATAATTCCGGATAACAAGTTGTTGATTTTTCCTTTTGTATGAATGAGTCCGGTACACATCCCTGCAAGCATGCCTGCCCCCAGGGCTGCTAGCGATGCCAAAATTGGGTTTGTACCTTGAATGATCATCACAGCTGCGACAGCTCCGCCGGTGGTAAAGCTGCCGTCCACTGTCAGGTCTGGAAAATTCAGGATACGAAAGGTGAGGTAGACGCCAATGGCCATGATAGCATAAATGAGGCCAGACTCCACCGCCCCTTGTAAAGCGTAGGCCAATTTCTTTCACTCCTCAACTATCGCTTTGACGCTTTGCCTTGCCAAAGCGATCTTTGCTTTTGCCTCCGGACACTATAAATGATACATGAAAGCGTTGGACAAGCCAACGCTAAAATGACGTCAGCGATATTTACCCGAAGAGGTTTTGAGCGTCAGCGGGTGGGATGAATGTCATCCTCCGTGTTAATCATGTGTTCGGCCGTAAGGGCCAGCCGGTTGAAAAATTGGTCTCGTGTCGGTCCTTCCAAACCCACCTCATCCATCGCCTGTGCCATACAATTCAGCCATGCCTTGGCCCGTTTCAGCGTGATGGGAAAAGGCAAGTGACGCATCCGCAGGCGAGGTGGCCCATATTCGTCGGTGTAAAGGGTCGGACCGCCCAAAAATTGCGTCAGAAACTTGTATTGTTTCTCCATTACCGGTGTCAAATCTTCGGGAAAAATGGGGCTTAGGTCCGGATCCGCTTTGACCCGCTTGTAGAAAGCCTCCACCAATTTTCGCACTGTCTCTGCTCCGCCGATGGCCTCATAAGGTGTCTTGTTCGGCGATGCTGAAAACTGGATGGGCTGTGGGTGTTCAAGAGTCATGGTCATGCACCTCTTTCTGAAGATGCTCCAAGCATGGATTGCATTTTTTGTCCTGGGAGAAAATTTCAGGTATAGTGATTGACAGATCCTGATTTCATTGTACACGATCTTCTAATTTCTTGACATACAAATGAAATGGGTTCGCATGCGACTTAATCCATTCACAGGAGGATAAGACAGATGGCAGAACAGAAATCCTTTCCATTGCCGTCGCGTGATCAGATCGATGCCCGTTACAAGTGGAAACTGGAAGATATCTACCCTTCCGACGAACAGTGGGAGCAAGATTTCACCGCCGCCCGCGCGATGGTTGAACGGTTTTCCCAGTATCGCGGACAAGTGACAGCTTCTGCCGACAAGCTATTGGAAGTGATCAAAACTTACGAACAGCTCAATCAGCGTTTGGAAAAGCTCTATGTTTATGCGCGGATGCGCAGTGATGAGGATCAGACTGTGGCAAAGTATCAGGCCATGTCGGATCGGGCGCAAGGTTTGAGCGTACAGGCGAACAGCGCGATGGCTTTTTTCGTTCCGGAGATCCTTTCATTGGAGGAACAACGGTTGGAACAGTATTTCCAGGATCGTCCTGAACTGCGTTTGTATGATTTCTTTTTAAAGGAAATCCTGCGGGAAAAACCGCACCGTCGCTCGCCGGAAGAAGAGGAGATCATTGCTATGGCCGGGGAGTTGGCGCAGGCGCCATCCAACATTTTTTCTGTATTAGACAATGCCGAAATCCGCTTGCCGTCCATCCGGGATGAACAGGGGCAAGAGGTGGAACTGACCAAAGGACGATACATCACGTTTATGGAAAGCCCGGACCGGCGCGTGCGCCGCGATGCGTTCAACGCCATGTATGAGACGTATGGATCATTCCGTCATACGCTGGCGGCCAGTTTGAACGCCGGCGTGAAGCAAGAAATCTTTTTTGCGCGGGTGCGCCGTTTTGGTTCCGCTCTGGAAGCGGCGCTTCACCCCGATCATGTGCCGGTGGAAGTGTATCATTCCTTGATTGACACGATTCATGAACACCTGCCCCTTCTGCACCGGTATATGGAACTGCGCAAAAGGCTGTTAAAGGTGGATGAGCTTCACATGTATGACCTGTATGTGCCGCTGGTTGAAAATGTGGAGATGAAAATTCCGTATGAAAAGGCGCTGGAATTGGTGAAAGAGGGCTTGCATCCGCTGGGCGAGGAATACCAGCAGTTGCTGCAGGAAGCGTTTTCAAACGGCTGGATCGATGTCTATGAAAACCGTGGGAAACGGGGCGGCGCCTATTCATGGGGGGCATACGGCACGCATCCTTACGTGTTGCTCAATTACCAGGAGAATCTGGACAACGTGTTCACGATTGCCCACGAGATGGGGCATGCGCTGCATTCGTATTATTCCGATCGAGAGCAGCCCTATATTTATGCCCAATACACCATCTTTGTCGCCGAAGTGGCCTCCACGTTGAATGAGGCGTTGTTGATGGATTACCTGCTGAAGCGGACAGAAGATCCAAGGCAAAAAATGCTTCTCGTCAACCATTACCTGGAGCAGTTCCGCGGGACGGTCTTCCGGCAAGTGAAGTTTGCCGAGTTTGAGAAAATCATTCATGAGAAGGTGGAGGCGGGTGAGGCATTGACAGCCGAACTGCTCTGCGGGATTTATCTGGACCTGAACAAGACTTATTACGGACCGGCGATGGTGGTGGATGATCAAATTGCCGTCGAATGGGCGCGGATTCCTCACTTTTATTCCAACTTTTACGTGTACAAATATGCGACCGGCTTTTCCGCCGCGCAGGCCCTTGCCAACAAGATACTCACGGAAGGGGCGCCGGCCGTGGCCCGTTACTTGGAGTTTCTCAAGGGCGGTGGTTCCGATACGCCGATCAATCTGTTGAAAAAGGCGGGAGTGGATATGTCCAAGCCGGAACCGGTCAGAGAGGCGATGCGGACATTTGGCCGTTTGCTCGATCAAATGGAGGAATTGGGAAAAAGCGGTCTGCTTGATGGCTGATCGGGCTTATAAAGAGAGAAAATTATGCGCAATTTTATACAATGGCGGCTATCAAACTGGACAATTCCAGATTTCTCTGCTATAATCTGAAAGTCACCAACCCGCAACCGGAGGTGTTGCATGAGGAAACGAACAACTTGGATTGGTGCCGCCATGGCTGTCCTGGTGGTGGCCGGGCTCTTTGCCGGGACGCTCACCTTTCTCGGGACACAGAATGAGGTCAAGCTCTTCTTTAGTGACCGGGAACAGCCAGTCACGATGAGGTCTCATGGCGAGACGCTGCGTTCGCTGCTGGAGAAAGCCGGCTATGATCCGGAACGAGTAGCGGAGCAGTACCAGAGTGACCTTCCGTGGGAGGCGGTCATCAATCAGGATACGCAGGTGAACTTCCAGCGTATCTACCAAGTGACGTTGACCGAAGCAGGGCAGCAGCGGGAATACCGAACCACGCAGCCAAACGTCCATGCTTTCCTGCGTGAACAAGGGATTGCACTGAACCCGCTGGATCAGATCAATGTAAACCTGAATGCTCCGATTGCGGATGCAATGCACATCGTCATCGATCGGATTGAAAAGAAATCGGAGAAGCAGCAAGAAATTCTTCCTTTTAAGACGACATACGAGAAGGACAACAGCCTTGCAAAAGGAAAGGAACAGGTGTACCAGCAGGGGAGAAATGGGTACCGGACGATTCAGTTGATCCACACCTATAAAAACGGCAAGAAGATTGAGACCAAACAGCAGGTGTTGGAAGAGGTCAAGCCACAAAACAAAGTGGTTCGTATCGGCACCAAAGAAGCGCCTCGACTGGAACGGAATCGTCTCGTGGCCTCCCGTGGCAGTGCAAGGGAACGCGCGGCTACCGCAGCGGATGGTCAAACCAAGACCATTGCAGGGATGCCGTATAAGAAGTCAATTCGGGTGGTGGCAACGGCTTATACTCATACCGGCAATCGCACGGCAACAGGGGTGTATCCAAAACGGGGCACCGTGGCGGTTGATCCCAAAGTGATTCCTTATGGGACACGTCTCTACATCCCTGGTTATGGTGTGGGTGTGGCTCAAGATACGGGAGGTTCTATTGTCGGAAACCGCATCGATTTGTTCTATGAAACCTCGCGTGAGGCTTACGCGTGGGGGATGCGGAGGGTAACCATCTATATTCTCGAATAGATTCCAATTCGTTCTTTGCAAGAAGGGGTGTTCCAAACGTAGAAAAGCCTATGGAGGGACACCCTCTTTTTTTATCCCTTGACACAGCAGGTGGCGATGGCTATCCTCGGAATAGGCGCCGCCGGGTGCCAAGGAGGTCAGAGCCGATAAAGCGAGATGATCGATAAACAGTTACAAGCAGAAACCATTGAAGAAATGCAAACGGCATTGCTGGCCTGGTTTCGTCAAAGGAGCCGCGATCTGCCCTGGCGGAGGGAAAGCGATCCTTATCGCATTTGGGTGTCTGAAGTGATGTTGCAGCAGACGCGGGTGGATACCGTGATTCCTTATTACGAACGGTTTATGCGTCAATACCCGACCTTAGAGGATTTGGCGAGGGCAGACGAGACGGAGGTTTTAAAAGCATGGGAAGGGCTGGGCTATTATTCGCGGGCCAGGAATCTCCTGCAAGGGGTGCGGGAAGTTCGCGAGCGCTATGGAGGCCGGGTGCCTGATACGAAAGAGGAAATTTTGTCCATTAAAGGCATTGGTCCCTATACAGCGGGGGCCATTTTGAGTATCGCTTATGGGAAGCCGGTTCCGGCGGTGGACGGGAATGTGATGCGAGTGATCTCGCGTCTTTTTTCAATTCAAGAGGATATTGCCAAAACCGTCACCAAAAAACAGATCGAGGCACTGGTCCAGCAACTCATCCCAGCGGATGACAGTTCGCACTTCAATCAAGGACTGATGGAACTGGGAGCGTTGGTCTGCCTGCCGCGTTCCCCGGCCTGCGGAGCGTGTCCGCTGCAAGCGTTTTGTCAGGCCTATCGGGACGGAAATCAGGAAGCATTTCCTGTCAAGGCGCAAAAGAAGCCGCCTCAACCCGTGGGACTGGCAGCCGCTGTCTTATGGCGCGAGGGAAAGGTGTTGATCCGGCGACGTCCGCAGACAGGCTTGTTGGCCGGTCTCTGGGAATTTCCCAATATGGTCTGGGAGGCTTCGTTTGAGCGGTGGCAGAGCATGTCGCGGGATGAAAAGGTTTTCTGGCTTATGGGCCGCCTGGAATCCATTTATCCATTTCGACTGGAACGACCGCAGTTTCTGACACCCATTCGCCATGTTTTCAGCCATTTGAAGTGGGATGGGGAAGTCTTTGCGTTCACCGTGACGCCGCCACCGGCATGGGAAAACCAAGATGAACAATCGGGAAACCCCGATGAACGGTGGGTGAGCGCGGATGAGCTGTTGCAGTATGCTTTTCCTGTACCGTACCGGAATGTGGTTCGGCGCATCCTGGGCGCGTCCTCACGAGAGGAATCATAAAACGGGAAACAGGATACTCCAAAATGTCAGCGAGAAAGGTGGAACACGGAATGGACAAGCCTGCATGTCGGCGGTTTGAAGGGAAGGTGGCCTTAATTACGGGCGGCAGCCGTGGCATTGGCCGGGCGATTGCGAAGCGTCTTGCCGCGGAGGGGTGTGAGATCTACATCAATTTTTTCCGCAATCGCAAGCCGGCAGAAGAGACAGCTGAGGAGATCAGCAGGGAATTCGGCGTGAAAACCCATCTGGTCAAGGCAAACGTAGGAGATATGGACAAATTGCGGGAGATGTTTGCGGAAGTGGAGGCCGCTTCCGGAGGTCTTGACATCTACATCAACAATGCCGCTTCCGGAGTGCTCCGACCGCTGATGGAGCTGGAAGAAAGTCACTGGGACTGGACATTGAACATCAATAGCAAAGCGTTGCTGTTTGGCGCGCAACAGGCGGCCCGCCTGATGGCGCCGCGCGGCGGTGGGAAGATTGTCAGCATCTCCAGCCTTGGCAGCATTCGGGCGCTGCCCAATTATACCGGCGTCGGCGTGTCCAAAGCAGCCCTGGAGGCATTGACGCGGTATCTGGCGATTGAACTGGCTGAAAAAAATATTGCTGTGAATGCCGTTTCCGCGGGAACGGTGGATACCGACGCATTGAAGCACTTTCCCAACCGGGATGAGCTTTTGGCAGACTCGCAAAAGCGATCCCCGGTCGGGCGGTTGGTGGAACCGGATGATGTGGCCAAAGTGGTAGCCTTTCTCTGCTCGGAGGATGCCTGGATGATCCGCGGCCAGACGATTATTGTGGATGGTGGTTTGTCGCTGTTGCTCTGATCGAAGGTGGGTTTGAGTGATGACGCGAAGCGTAATCGGGCAGGGCAAGCCGGGGTACGGATGCACGGTTCGATCTAAGTTTCTCCGTTCCTTGATTCGTCTTTCTGTTGTTCTTGATGTGCGGGCTCCTCACTGGTCAGCAACTGTTGAACCATGAGGCCGACGTGCTTGAGCTGAGTCAGGTATTCCTCGGCAAACAGAAGAACCGGCAAAACTTCAGGATGTTCTAAAAAGGGCGCCAGCGTGAGTGGTTGAATCTCATGTTCCTCGCCGCTTTGGCGCGCATCCCGGAGCTTTTTTTCAAAGAGCAGGTAAACTCTCTCCTGCTCGTTGGCGACCCGTTCCAACCAGTTGAGCAGCGTGTCTTGTAAATTTGGCTGCAAGTGTTCCAAGGCTGCGCGGTGGTGTTCCGCCTTTTCGAGGAATCGCAGCGCTTCTTCGGCCAATTTGATCATTTCCCGGTAGACAACCAGTTTACGCCATTGCGAAAAACGGGCTTTCTGAAAGTGGGTTTTTTCCTCCTGCATCAGGAGGTAGAGGTTTTGTGTGTTTTCCTGCAGTTTTTTCATTTCTTGGATATCTTTCCGGCTCGCTTTGGCATCGCGGGCCGGATCCAAGAAAAAGCGCAGGGAAAGGGCGACCTGATCCATTAATTGCTTGTGTTGGGCAAACAGCATTTTTTCATATTGTGGCCGGAAAAAAATGATATTGATGACAAATGACGACAGGACGCCAATCAGGATGAGAAAAAAACGATCCAGGCCAAATTGCAGAAACTCTTGTTTGGGCACTGTCATCATCGCCAAGACAGTGACCACGGATAAATAAGTGCTTTTTTCAAACTTTAATTGCAAATTGATGCCGATCACCAGCATGACCACCATGGCGATGATGAACGGTTCATTTCCCAACAACAGGATAGACACTGTGGCGATGACCGCTCCGATGAGGTTGGATTGCACCTGTTCCAAACCGTTTTTCCAGGAGCGATAAACAGATGGCTGAATCGACAGGGCGGCTGCAATGGCCGCTAGCACTGGGGGTTCCAGGTTCAGCCAGATGCTGGTGTACAAGGCCAGCATGACCGTCAGCCCCGTTTTGAAGATCCTTGCGCCAAAACGCATTCCCTTTCCTCCTCCGGTTGCGCCTAACGGACAAGTTCCCCGAAGGCCTCATCCACCGCTTGCAACGTGTCATCAATATCCTGATCGGTATGGGCCAACGTGAGAAACCACGCCTCAAACTTGGAAGGCGGCAAATACACGCCTCTTTTCAGCATCAGATGAAAAAAACGGGCATATTGCTCGCCATCCGTTCGTTGTGCATCTTCATAATTTCTCACCGGATGGCTGCCGAAGAACAGGGTCAGCGCGCCGCCGACCCGGTTGACTGTGACGGCAATCCCGTGTCGGTTGGCAGCTTCCAGGATTCCCTTTTCCAATCGCTTGCCCAGTCGGTCCATCGTTTGATACACGCGTGGATCCTGCAGCAGTTCAAGACAAGCCATGCCCGCTGCCAGCGAAGCCGGATTGCCGGCCATCGTTCCAGCCTGGTAGGCGGGACCAAGCGGCGCCACCTGTTCCATGATTGACTGCCTGCCGCCATAAGCGCCAATCGGCAGGCCACCGCCGATGATCTTTCCCATGGCGGTCATGTCCGGTTCCACGTCCAGTAGATTCTGGGCGCCCCCGTAGTGAAAGCGAAAGGCCGTGATCACTTCGTCGTAGATGACTAACGCTCCGGCCTGATGAGCCAATCGATTGACGCCGGCCAAAAAGCCGTTTGCGGGCGGGACGATGCCGAAATTGCCGACAATAGGCTCCACCAGTACTGCGGCCACATCCTCCCCCCAGGTGTCGAGCGCTTTCGCCAAGGCGTCCAGATTGTTGTAGGGGACAGTGATCACGGTATCCGCGATTCCTTGTGGAATGCCGGCGCTATCAGGGATTCCAAGCGTGGATGGTCCCGAACCGGCGGCCACCAGGACCAGATCGGAATGGCCGTGATAACACCCTGCAAACTTGATGATCTTGGTTCTTCCCGTGTAGGCGCGAGCCACCCGGATCGTGGTCATCACCGCCTCTGTCCCCGAATTGACAAAGCGAATCCGTTCCAGAGAGGGAATGGCCTCCTGCAACATTTTGGCGAATCGCACCTCGAGCGGTGTCGGCGTGCCGTAGAGGACGCCGTTTTCAGCGGCATTCAGGATCGCTTCAGTGATGCGCGGGTGAGCGTGGCCGGCAATGATCGGTCCGAAGGCTGCCAGATAATCGATGTACCGGTTTCCGTCCACATCCCAGAAATAGGCTCCTTTGGCCTTTTCCATGATGACAGGGGTGCCGCCTCCAACGGCTTTGAAGGAACGGGAGGGACTATTGACACCACCCACAATGATCCGCTCTGCCTCCCGGAAAAGCTTTTCGGAATTCGGCCTTGGAAAGGATATTGATTGGATGTCCGCTGGTTTCATCACGATTTCATCTCCGTATATGATGTTAAAAAAGGTTTACTTTGTGTCTTCCAATTTTGTCAAAAAGGCGCTGTTATGGCAAGATGAGACAAGGAATGTCCACGACAAGAAACGGACAATTTTTTCAAAAAGCTGCGAGGAGAAGGAGAACCAATAAAACAATGAGTCGGTCCGCGCACACGGAAAAAATATTACATATCTTGGAACAAACGTATCCGGATGCTCACTGTGAGTTAAATTACAAAAACCCATTTGAGTTGCTCATCGCCACCATATTGTCAGCGCAATCCACCGATCAACGAGTCAACGAGGTGACGGCTGACCTGTTTCAAAAATACCCGACGCCGGAAAGTTTTCTCACTTTGTCGCAGGAAGAACTGGCAGAAGAAATTCGCGGAATCGGGCTGTTTCGAAACAAAAGCAAGAACATCTTGCAAACCTGTCGCATCCTCGTGGAACAATATAACGGGCAGGTTCCCGCTGACCGTGAAGCGCTTGAATCGCTGCCAGGAGTGGGCAGAAAGACGGCCAATGTGGTGTTGAGCAACGCCTTTGGCATTCCCGCGATTGCCGTGGATACGCATGTTTTCCGAGTGGCCAACCGGTTGGGCTTGGCTGACAGCGAACATGTCCGCGAAACAGAAGAACAATTGATGCGCCGCATCCCCAAAACAAAATGGTCGCAGGCGCATCATTGGCTGATCTGGCACGGACGGCGGATCTGCCACGCCCGAAACCCTCAGTGCCATTCCTGTCCGCTGCATGCGGTATGCCGCTACGGAAAACAAAGGTAATGGCGTGTGGCAGCCGGTTTTATTGACAAGGTTTCGACAGATGGCATAAACTAATTATAATGATTCTAAATTCGTTTCTAAAATTGTTGAAAGCATAAACGGAGGGTTGTCGCGTGTTGCCCGAGCAAAGCGGTCCTCACGACGTTAAGGTGCGTCGGGGGCAGCAACGGATGAATACAGCGTTTGACAAGTTAAAGGCGACTGGGGTTCGGATCACGCCGCAACGCCAGGCGATCTTGGAGTACCTGATCCAGTCGATGACGCATCCAACGGCGGATGAAATTTACAAGGCCCTGGCTGATCGGTTTCCCAATATGAGCGTGGCCACGGTATACAACAATTTGCGTGTGTTCAAAGATATCGGGATCGTGTCAGAGCTGACTTTCGGCGACGCTTCCAGCCGGTATGATGCCAATATTGAACACCCTCATTATCACGTGATTTGCAAGTCATGCGGAAAAATTGTCGACTTTGAGTATCCGTCACTGGCCGAGTTGGAGCGGGTCGCTTCCAGTCGTACCGGGTTTACGATCGATCACCACCGTCTGGAAATGTACGGGACATGTCAAGACTGTGAACGCAAAAAAACCGCGAGCAAGCACGATTGATACGCGCCGCGGTTGAAGAGCTTGTCAGAATTTAGCGTCTTTCACTGCTCATGAAGATGGAGGCGCATGCTCCGGCTGTTGCGGGGCATTTTCTTCTTTTGGGGCGTATTTCGGATCAAAGGTCAGTGTGGCTCCGCAAAAGAGACACTCGTCGGTCATGCCGATCACTTTGGTGACTCGCTTGCAGCGCGGACAAACTACTTTAGGCGCGCTGTTTGAAAGCGTTCCGGCCATGATATAGATGATCATGCTGAATAGGAGCATGAGCAATCCCAGCGTCAGGAACACGTAGAGACCGGGCCGCCACAGCAGGCCGATATACATCACGATCACGCCGGCGAAGATCAGGAGCATTGCGATGGTGCGGAATTTGTTCAGTTTCCCTGAAAACAACATCAAAAATACCTCCATTCAGCCATCAGTATAGCACAATCCCGGCGTATCATCATCGATTCTTTGTGCATCCGGTGGGGTGTTGACCTCATTGTAAACCTGTGCTATTATACCAATTGCCCCTGGAACGAGCCTGACCACGCCTGGGGATAAGCAATGGTTGCAAATTGATTCGCTAGGTGTTATAATGTATAGCGTCCTTGTTCCTCCGTAGCTCAATGGTAGAGCGCCCGGCTGTTAACCGGTAGGTTACAGGTTCGAGTCCTGTCGGAGGAGCCATCTTGGAGAGATGTCCGAGTTGGTCGAAGGAGCACGATTGGAAATCGTGTAGACGCCACAAAGCGTCTCGTGGGTTCGAATCCCACTCTCTCCGCCATGAATATGTCGATGTGGCCCGTTGGTCAAGTGGTTAAGACACCACCCTTTCACGGTGGTAACAGGGGTTCGAATCCCCTACGGGTCACCATTTGGACGGTTAGCTCAGCGGGAGAGCGCTCGCCTCACACGCGAGAGGCCACTGGTTCGATCCCAGTACCGTCCACCATTCAAAAATTGACGCGGGGTGGAGCAGTTGGTAGCTCGTCGGGCTCATAACCCGAAGGTCGTAGGTTCAAGTCCTACCCCCGCAACCAATGTGGAGCTGTGGTGAAGTTGGAGTTCACGCCTGCCTGTCACGCAGGAGGTCGCGGGTTCGAGTCCCGTCAGCTCCGCCATTTTTTTCATGGTTCGGTAGCTCAGTTGGTAGAGCAGAGGACTGAAAATCCTCGTGTCGGCGGTTCGATTCCGTCCCGAACCACCATGTTAGGGGCGTAGTTTAACGGTAGAACAGCGGTCTCCAAAACCGCCAGTGTGGGTTCGATTCCTGCCGCCCCTGCCAGATTGGCTATTATGTGATATATGGCGATCGTGGCGAAGTGGTTAACGCACCGGATTGTGGCTCCGGCATTCGTGGGTTCGAGTCCCATCGATCGCCCCATTGGGGAGTAGCCAAGTGGTAAGGCAACGGACTTTGACTCCGTGATGCGTAGGTTCGAACCCTACCTCCCCAGCCATCAAAACGGCTCATTTATCAGCAGATTCCATATAAACAAGACATGTTTTAATCAAGCGGAAGTGGCTCAGGGGTAGAGCATCGCCTTGCCAAGGCGAGGGTCGCGGGTTCGAATCCCGTCTTCCGCTCCATTTTGATCCAATGGCGGCATAGCCAAGTGGTAAGGCACGGGTCTGCAAAACCCTCATCCCCGGTTCGAATCCGGGTGCCGCCTCCAAATGTCCAATTCACCAGGATTTCATTATTTGTACGTACATGCACGTGCGATGAAAATAACCGCGGGTGTTGCAGCGCCTGCGGTCGATGTACAACGGGGTTTTCCACTCAAGGGCTTCGGCTCAAGTTTAGGACAGGGTAGATCACCCAGCCTCCAAGCTCAAGGGTGATCTACTTCTTTTTTATTCGGACATCCTCTAAAAAAAGAATATTGTGACATGAATGATGGAAACCAAACCGGAATGGTTATGAGCCCGGTTTTTTGGTTCAAGTTCTATCGTGACATACTTGTCTATATATTATGTTTTAGATATAGCTCATCCAAACATCATCAAACAGAGTTGCAGGTGTAAATATGGAACATTGGATTATTGATTTTCTAGAGCAGTTTGGCTACCTTGGCGTTTTTTTGCTCATCACGTTGGAAAATGTGTTTCCCCCCATTCCTTCGGAAGTCATCCTGACCTTTGGAGGATTCATGACAACGTATACCAATTTGACCGTACCGGGGGTTGTGGTTGCGGCAACGGCAGGTTCCGTTGGAGGAGCGATCATTCTTTATGGAATTGGCCGCCTGCTCGATGCGGAAAGATTGGAAAGGCTCGTGGACAGATGGGGCCATATTCTTCGCGTCAAGCCACAAGATATTCACAGAGCCGACGCATGGTTCAAAAAGTACGGCTATTGGACCGTGTTCATTGGCAGGATGGTTCCCTTAGTGCGAAGTCTGATTTCGATTCCTGCCGGCATGTCGCATATGAACTTTTGGCTATTCCTTCTCTTTACCGTCATTGGAACCTCCGTATGGAATGTGGTACTGGTTTCGGTGGGAGCCGCGTTAGGAAAATCCTGGTCGACGATTCTCCAATATCTGGATATCTACTCAAATATTACTTATGTGATCCTCGGAATGGGCGCTGTCTTTTTGATTCTGTGGTGGATTCGCCGGAACAGGAAGGCTTAGCTAAAATGAGGTTTTAAAGTGCGGATGCATGAGATGATATTTACGATGGGGTTAAGGAGAAACGAATGCAAATGGATTTTGCTTTGATTTTGAAAGCGATGATTTTAGGGATGGTAGAAGGATTAACCGAATATATTCCCGTTTCGTCAACAGGACACATGATTATCGTGGATGACCTGTGGCTGCAATCTGCAGAATTCCTGAGCAAGTATGGTGCCAATACATTTAAAGTGGTTATTCAGCTCGGTTCCATTTTGGCCGTCGTCGTTTACTTTAGAGAGCGTTTTGCGCAGTTGCTTGGATTAGGTCGCCGCAAGGCCATGGTGCGAAAAGGAAGCCGTTTAACTTTGCCGAAAGTGATTGTCGGTTTGCTGCCTGCAGGCATCCTGGGCTTCGTTTTTAAGGATTTCATTGATGATTATTTGTTTTCGACAGCGACGGTGTTAATGGCTTTGGTGTTCGGTGCGGCGCTCATGATCCTTGCCGATCGCTTTGGCCCAAGGAGGCCGCGAACCCAGACGGTTGATCAAGTGACGTACAAACAGGCGCTGCTTGTCGGGCTTTTTCAATGCCTTTCTTTGTGGCCCGGTTTTTCGCGCTCCGGGGCGACCATTTCCGGTGGCGTATTGCTGGGGATGAGTCACCGTGCGGCAGCCGATTTTACCTTTATCATGGCTGTGCCGATTATGCTCGGAGCTAGCGGGGTGTCCCTGCTCAAAAACTGGGAATACATGACCCTTGACATGTTTCCGTTTTTTGTTGCAGGGTTTGTCAGCGCCTTTGTGTTTGCATGGATTTCAATCGGATTCTTTTTGAACATCATTTCCCGGGTAAAGCTGGTGCCGTTTGCCATTTACCGCATCATTTTGGCGCTGATCATTTGGCTCATTTATTTTTAACACAACTTTTGCAGCCTCAAACACGCTTATAACACTTGTAACATTTAGGGATTGAGGGCTAACGCGAGGCTTCCTGACAAGCCAAAACTCCTTGTAAATGGTGCTTACATTCAAATTCTTTCATGAGATCGTGAATCGCATTGCATAAAAAAACCCAGGTTGCTTAAAATACAAGATGTTTCCTAAATCATTCCCAGAACTATAGGAGGGAAATATGTTCAATGGCTACCGTAGTCAACTCAACAGTTCAACAATACCAGACCTGTATTGATGTGTGTAACAGATGCATGCAGGCATGCGAAGAATGTTTGACTTCGTGCTTAAAGGAACCTGATGTGCAAGCCAGAATCCACTGTATCAATCTGCTGCGGGATTGCATCGATATTTGTGCTTTAGCCGCTCAATTTATGGCGCGCAATAGCGCATACGCCAAGCAAGTTTGTAACCTGTGTGCAACCATCTGCGATGCATGCGGGGCTGAATGCGAGAAATTTCAAGACGCACATTGTAAGCAATGCGCTGAAGCATGCCGTAAGTGTGCTCAAGAATGCCGCAACATGGCTGCATAAAAAAATAAAGGGGGAGCGGGTGGACACCAGATCCTCTTCCCCTTTTGTTGAAGTCAATCAATGTACCCGGCAGAATCATGTTATACCTTTTCCTTGATCTGCCGGATTTTGTTTTTCTGTTTCAACCATATGCTGAGGATGCTTCCCAAAACAGCCATGACGAAATAAACGAGCTGTTCGGTTGACATTCCGAGTATCCACTTGGTTTTCGTTTCAAAAAACGACACGAGCAAAAGTCCGATACCATAAAAGCTCATGAAATCAGCAAACGTTTGCCCCGATCCCAAATCCTCCTGCTTTCGTTTCCAAAGCCAGACCAATAAGGGCACTGTCACCATGATCCTGTAAACGTTTACCGGATGATATTGGAACGCGGGGTTTTCGATCGAAATGCCCCAAGGCAAATTCGTGGGCGCTCCATACTGCCAGGAAAGCAAGCTGTACACTGCAACCATCGACGCGATCCCGTACGGCAGCAGATCGGGCAATAACCATCGCAAATTGCCCATTCTCCAACATTTAAACCCGATATACACCGCTCCTGCAATACCTCCAAACCATGCGGCTTCGGATGAACCGCTCATGAAAAGCGCGCTGAATGGATTTGCCAGAAGAATGGACGGCGAGGATAACACCGGACTGAATTTCCATACCAGAGCGGCGATCAGAAGACCGCCCGCTAGGATGTCAAGCACCGGTTGATCGCCCAACGCGGCTTTTTTCAATTTGTACTTCATCACGGTGTAACCGATCGCGCCAGCGATCGCCAAAAGCAGCCAATCAAGCCGCATCATCAACGGACCGAACTGCAATATTTCTGGCATACTCTCTCTCCTCGTCACGCGTTATTTTGCGGCAGCCAGACTCTTGAATTTGTTTTCCAACGTTTTCGGATCGGCGATGCCGGTTATTTTGTCCACAATGAAACCGTTCTTGTCAACAAAAAACGTTGTGGGGATCGCTTGCACGCGATACCGCTTGGACACATTATTTTTTTTATCGTCATCCAAAAGTACCGGGAACGTAAATCCAAACGCATCGGCAAACGCCTTCGCATCCGCCACCGTATCTTGCGTCGTCATATTCACTGCATAAATTTCCAATTTTCCTTTGTACTTGTCGTAAAGCTTCACCAGCTCCGGGGCTTCGAGACGGCACGGTCCGCACCACGATGCCCAAAAGTTGACGATGACCGGTTTGCCTGTCGAAGAGGGAAGTGAATATGATTTTCCATCCAATGCCTTCAAAGTGAATGACGGCGCTTGAAAACCAACTTGTGGAAGTTCTTCGATTGTCTGTGATACTGGAGAATTTCCCGTCTGCGTGTCCGCCTTTTGATCGAACATGTTCACGGAGCGATTTTGATACACTGCGATACCGGCTAAAATAACAGCGAGGATTAAAACAAAAGCTTGTCTTCTCATGTATATCTTCCTCCGATCGCACGCTTGACCCTGTCCAATCTTTTTTATTTTCACTACAATATTTAGTGTTAATGGTTTAAAATAAAGGAAGTTATGCGCACCCGCTCAACATCAACGACATGAAAAGCAACACGACAGTTATGGACAATAGCGCCGGCTTCTTGCGCAAGACCGGCACCCGGAGCGGCCTGGCTGGTTCAATCATTTGTTGGATCCGATAATTGATCGCCGCATCGGCAAACGGAGCACCAGGGGCAAACGGGGACCGGGCTTGCCCAGTGAGCTTTAACAGCACACTTCCCAGTTCATAAGCGGATCCCATGCGATGCATCACGAATCGGTCAGCCAACAATTCTCTCCACACTTTGTAATGATGCGCCAATCCTTTTAACACGGGAACATACTTCATGCTATCCGCAAATAAGGTCACCAGGAACAGTTTAAGCGGATCACGGTTTCTGCAATGATGCCATTCATGAAGCAAAATCGCCTCAACTTCCCGTTCCGTGAAACCGTCCAAGACATGCGTGGACAGCAGGATCTTGGGGCGAAATATCCCCATCGCCAGCGCAAAAAACGTCTGATCTCTGACAACGACGATTTTTCTTCCCAGCCAAGGATATTTCTTGTTTAATCGGTTGGTTGCAGGGACATCTTTGTGGGTTTTTATCTTTTTTTCCAGTTTCCATGTAAGGTAAGACTGTTTTAGGATACGTTGAAGCATTTTTGCGATCGTATACGCAATAAGACCGTAGAATAAAAATTCCGCAAGCCGGTGTTGCAGGGAATTTTTCTTTAACGCAGCCAAACAATACTGGAACAATCCCCACTGCAGATTTAGGCCCCCTATCTGGTGCGCCAAATAGAGCCCCATTTGCGACAGCACGAAGATGGCGATCACGAGGACCGACAGGAACGACAACTTTGATTTAATTGTACCGTTCATGGCTTATTCCTGTTTTTTAATTCTGTTAATTTTTGTTCCAGCTTGCGGATCGAAGCGGGGTCGGCTTGTTCCAGCGCCTCAATCATATGGTTCACGACGAGTTCGCCAAATTCTTCAATCAATCCGATCGTCACGGCCCGGGTTTGCTCCGCCAGAAACTGTTCTTTGGTCTGAACCGCCCGGAAATAAGTGGAGCGGCCCCGTGTCCGCTTTGCCAGATGGCCTTTCTCCGCCAACCGATTCATCACCGTCATCACGGCGTTAAAGGAGATCGGGCTTTCTTCGCTCAATATCCGCTGCACTTCTTTAATGCTTAACTCGCCCGTTTCCCAGATGATTCGCATAATCCGCGCTTCAAGCGGCCCGAAAAAACGGTTCAGCCCTTCTTCATTGACTTTAATCTGAGAGACTTTCATCCATGATTCACATCCTTTGCACTAAAGATTGTAGTATAATTATTTTTTGTTGTCAAAAGCGGAGTTTCGGCTGCAACAGGAACAAAGCTGGCTGGAAGGAAAGGTTTTGCTGAGTGCCACCACGGTGCGCCCGTACCAATCGGCCTTGTATTCCAGCATGGAACGGAAAATAGGTCCTGCCAGGCCCAAACCGTAATTTTCTGAATATAAATTGTAAAAACCGCCCGTATAACGTAGACACACTACGAATTGTAGTGTATTATTGGATTATGGAGGGAGTTTGAAAGGGAGGGAAAGGATTTGAGGAACAAAAAATCGATTTTTACGCTCGTTGTATTGTTGTCACTTGCGGGAATCATTGCTTCGATCGCGTATGTGATGGCCCAACCGGATAATGACAAGCCTGTGTTGCAACTGGTGGATACGAAAGCACTGACTGCCATGATTGAAAAAGGCGAGGATATGGTGATTGTCGATCTGCGCGAACCGGAACTCTATGCCGCCGGCAGGGTTCCTGGCGCCATTAATATTCCTTTTGCCGAATTCCGGTCAAGATACAGTGAGCTTCCCAAGGACAAAAAAATCGTATTTGTGTGCCATACTGGACGGATGGGAACGGACAGCGGAAATTTTGTATTGGAAAAAGGGTATAAGCAGGTGTACAACTTAGAAGGAGGAATGGCAAAATGGACAGGAAAGCTGGAAAAATAAAGGGAAACCCCTTTATTTTGCGTATTTCACCAGCGTGATCAGTCCGCCCGGTTCCACATCGGCATTCGTGGTATGATGCAGTTCATGACAGTGGAACATCCATTCGCCTGGATTGTCGGCGATAAAGTCGATGTCGTATGTTTCACCCGGGTTCACCGTGACCGTATTTACGATCTGGGGAGCGGGCAATGGATGGCCGTCTTTGGCGATAATCCGGAAATCGTGCCCGTGAAGATGCATCGGGTGGATGCCGTTGCTGATATTGGCCAGCCGGACGCGTACCAACTCTCCGTACTTTACTTCAATGGGCTGTGTGTCCGGAAACGACTTTCCGTTGATGGTCCAATAGTTATAATCCATCCCCATGACCGAGCTTCCCGCTTGATCGCCGGGTGGTTTGGCGGGCATGTCCATGCCTCCGTGCGGATTTTTTTGCTCCGGTTTGTCTTTCAAACCCTGTTCCATCATGGCGCGAATATCGCCTTTCTTTTTCAGCGGGCCAGGTTCGCCTTTCGACATGCCGGACATGCGATCATGCCCCATCCCTGCTTTACCCTCTTTTTCTGTTCCGCCGTCCTGATTCGGAACGTTCCACCCGCCGAGCAGCATGGTATACTCGCGGTCGTAGTTTAAAGGCGAGGTTTGCGGATCGATAATCAACAATCCGTACAATCCTTTATCGATTTGCTGAATGCTGTTAAAGTGAGAATGGTACATGTACGTTCCTGCATGGTTGGCTGTGAATTCGTACGTAAAGGTTTCCCCGGGTTTGATGGCGTGCTGGGTGAACGAAGGCACGCCATCCATCACATTCGGAACATGAAGGCCGTGCCAATGAATGGACGTCTCTTCCGGCAAGCTGTTTTTAAGGGTCACTCGGATGGTGTCCCCTTCCTTGGCGCGTATCGTTGGCCCGGGAACCGTGCCGTTGAAAGTGTAAGCATCGGTCTGGACGCCCGCAACGAGTTCCCAACGCGCCACCTTCGCCTCCAGTTGAAATTCGCGGACTTGTCCTGTCGGGCGAATTGTGTCCGTTTCAGGCAACGCCGGCAGATTGCGCAATTGTCTCGTCGTCAAGATATTTTCATTGGGTGCCGCGGTTTCTTTTTGGTGATCTTCCGTCAAACTTTGAATCTGCCCGACCAGGGATTGTGGACTCCTGTCTGTGTTTTGGTTTTCAGGCATCGATTCGCGTTGAACAGCGTTACAGCTGGTGAGTATGGAAGCGGATAAAAGGATAATGAGAATCGACGAAAGTGGTTTCATTGTCGAAATCCTCCTCCGGGTTTACAGTTAGTATGTGAGAGCCAGAAGAGGATATGCCGGCCAAATCCATCCATGACATTATCTAAGAAGGACAATCTCCAAATTGAGGTGAGCAGAGAACGTGTTGTACAACTGGTTTTCACAGTTCAGTGCGCTCATCAGCCAACCTATTTTTGCCATCACGGAGGGTACGGATGTCACTTTGCTTTCAGCTCTCTTTCTAGGTCTCGTGGGAGCTCTCGCACCCTGCCAAATTTCCGCCAATATCGGCGCAATCACATATTTTGGGAACCGTCAGGTGCAACAGAAACTTGCTTTGAGTGAAGTTTTCTTCTATTTGCTGGGGAAGATAGCGGTGTTTGCCGCTTTCGGTCTGTTGTTCTGGTTGGTCGGGCGCAACCTCTCCACTCAGTCGATTCCTCTTTTTGTCTGGGCCCGCAAGCTGGTTGGCCCCTTATTGGTACTGATCGGGCTTTTTTTGCTCGGATGGGTACGGTTGCCAGGGGGGGTAGGGATGAAGTGGTCGTTTACCCTTAAGCAGTGGGCGAAGCGCCTCGGAGGGAAGGCCGGGGCCTTTTTTCTGGGTGTGGCTTTCAGTTTGGGCTTCTGTCCTACCATGTTTTGGCTCTTCTTCGGACTGTTGATGCCTATGGCTCTGGATTCCCGCGCTGGTGTGCTGTTGCCTCCCATTTTTGCCCTGGGAACGGCAGTGCCTTTCTTGCTTTTTTTGGGGTTGTCTTATGGGTTCGGGATAGACGCTTACGTGAAAAAGGCCAAAGTCATGGGAAGAAACGTTCAGTGGTTGGCCGGGGCCGTCTTTATCCTGTTGGGAATCCTGGATACGCTAACGTACTGGACAATCAATATATAACGAGTTACAGCGGAAAAGGCGTAAGGATGTCTGGTTATGAAACGGAAAGGAAACTTGTGAGGTGGGGATGAGTTTGAGTTGGTGGTTTGCAAGGCTATATGATCGTTTGATGGAGCCGCTGGAGCGCAGTGGGCTGCGGAGCATCCGGCAGCGGTTGTTGCAGGAGGCGCATGGGAAGGTATTAGAAATCGGTTCGGGTACAGGAGCGAACTTTCTTCACTACGACCCGGAGCGGGTACAGTGTGTCATCGCAGTGGAGCCTGCAGAGCAGATGCGCAGGCGATCCTTGGCCAAAGTGGAGGCTGTGGTGCCCGTGGAAGTGGTTGCCGCGGGTGCGGAGAACCTGCCCTTTCCCGACGCGTTCTTCGATACCGTGGTGGGCACATTGGTTTTTTGCACGATCCCCGATCCAGAGAAGGCGTTGCAAGAAGTCCGCCGCGTCTGTAAACCGGGTGGAACGGTCTTGATTTTTGAACATGTTCGGCTTGAGAGTCCCTTCCTTGCCCGTTTACAGGACTTGCTGACCCCAGTGTGGAAGCGATTGTGTGATGGCTGCCATCTGAATCGCAACACGCTGCAGTTGGTGCGACGTTCAGGATTGCAAGTGAAGCGGGTGGAGTCCTATTACCGGGATCTTTTTTTAGTGATAGTGGCAGTTCACCCTTCTTGTTAGGTCATTGATCTTTTTGATCTTTATTACATTCCTTCGGCAAACGAATATATACTTTTGTGCCATGGCCGCTTTCGATCCATACCGTTCCACCATGTGCGTCAACCAGTTTTTTGACAATCGTAAGGCCGATGCCGCTGCCTCCCCATTTTCTGTTCCGGGATTTGTCCGCGCGGTAAAAACGTTCAAAAACATAAGGCAAATCCTCCGGCGCGATGCCGGGCCCCGTGTCTTGCACGGTAATGAGAACCGAATCGTTCTCGTCCTTCACCCGTATTTCGACCTGCCCGCCTTCAGGTGTAAATTTGAGGGAATTGCTTAAGACATTGACCAAAATCTGAATCAACCGATCCCGATCCACGTTCAAACGGAGGTCAGGGTGCGGTCCTACTTCAAGCCGGATACCTTTTTCCAGAAAAGCTGCCGATAAAATGCGGACGCTTTGTTCGATGAGCGCCGTAAGGTTTTCCGGTTTTCGGTGAAGGCGGAAATGGGGAGAGTCCATTTCCGTCAATTGTTCCAGGTCGGAGACCAACATGATCAGACGTTCGGTTTCTTCATAGCAGGCCTGCAGCCGCGCCGGTGTCGGTTCCCAGATTTGGTCCAGCATGGCTTGTATGTGACTTTTCAAAGTGGTCAGCGGCGTCCGCAATTCATGGGCGATATCCTGTGTCATGGTGACGCGGAGCTGCTCTTGTTTCTGCAGTTGCGCGGCAAGGTGGTTCAGCGCATTCCCGAGTTCCGAGAGTTCATCGTTTCCTGGAACGTTTGTCCGCGCAGATAAATCTCCTCGCGTGATTTTTTCCGCCGCCTCTTTCATGTCTATCAGCGGGGCGGAAAGGCGTTTTGCCACATATAGGCTGATCATGGCAGCGAGTACAACGGTGCCGATGAGGGTCCACATCATGGATTGAAGCAAGGCTTGTTCAAGATGGAAGGTAAGTCCTTGCAGATTGTTAACTGTCCCATACTGTTCTTGATACAGTTGAAAATGATAATGGGTTTCCACCATCAAGCTGATGCCGGCAAGGAGCAACATTCCGACAACCATGCAGACCAACAGCAGCGACAGGCGATAGCGCAATCCGCGTTTCATTGGGAGCCTCCCGTAAAACGATAACCAATGCCATATACGGTTTGAATGTACTTCGGTTGTTTTGGATCTGGCTCGATTTTTTGGCGCAAATTTTTGACATGTTGGTCGATGGCGCGAACGTCCCCTTCGAAATCGAACCCCAACACCTTTTCCACCAATTCTTCCCGGTGAAACTGTCGTTGCGGATGACGAGCCAGAACAAGCAATAATTTGAACTCGCTGGGGGTCAAATTGACCGGTTGACCGCAAAGAAACACCTTATGATGGACCGCATCGATCACCAATTCACCCTCGTTGAAAGCGATGCGATCGGCGAGCGGGTGGTGATCGTCGCTCCGGCGGAGAATCGCCCTGACTCTGGCCACCAGTTCGAGGGGATCGAACGGTTTGATCACGTAGTCGTCAGCTCCAATGGTCAGGCCGTGAATCCGTGAGGATTTATCCACCTTTGCAGTAAGCATGAGAATAGGCACGGATGACAGTTGCCGGATCGTCTGGCATACTTGTTCACCCGGGATGTCAGGCAACATCAAATCGAGGATGACCAGGTCGACCCGTTCACTTCGGATGGTTTGCAGCGCTTCTGTCCCTGTTCCGGCTTCCAGTGTGCGGAATCCGTGCTTCTGAAGATAAGAAACAACGACGTCACGAATCTTGTCTTCGTCATCCACCATGAGGATGGTTTTCATCATCGTCGTTCACCCTTCGTATATTGCCTTTTACCGTCAATTATAATGACACAAATGGTGTCATCCAAACATCAACGGGAAACGGCGGACCTGCCGTTTCCCGCATGCTCAGTGGTTATTCCGGTTTGTTTCCGGCCTTTGGATCGGGAACGAAACCGGCTTTGTAATCCGTATATTTCACTTCTGTCACCATGCCGGCTGAGGCGTGGTGCAGATCGTGGCAGTGGAACATCCAGTTGCCTTCGTTGTCCGCCTGGAAGGCGACGACGTATTCTTCCCCGGGTTTCAGATTCAACGTATCTTTGATCACCGGAGTGCCTGCCAGCGGTTTGCCGTTTTTGCTGAGGACCTGGAAGAAGTGTCCGTGCAGGTGCATCGGATGATCGTCGGTTTTGGAATTGTTTACGAGACGCACCTTGACGGTATCGCCTTTTTTGACTTGGAGCGGTTCAGTGTCCGGAAACGTTTTTCCGTTTATCGTGTAGACTGTTTCGCCGTTCTTCGTTTCCGTGTTTAAAATCATGGTGTATTCAAGTGTATACTTTTGATCCAGTGTCAAGTTCATGTTTCCAGCCTGTCCGTAACGGCTGAGGTCCACCGCCGCCAATTGCGCCATTTCGTTCGGCTGATCCGATCCTTCCGCAGAGCCTTCATAAGCGATGATGGCTTTCATCCCTTTGACGGCTTCCTTGTCTCCATGCGCCTCGATGAACCATTGACCGGGATTGTTGGCTTCGAATTCGATATCGTAGCGTTCCCCGGGGGCGATGGCGACAACATTGTCTTTGAGTACGCCCGGGTTGTTCAGCGGCTGGCCGTCGACAGCCGTGATTTTAAATTCATGTCCGTGCAGGTGGATTTGATGCGTCAGGAAGCCCGCGTTGATGAGCCGGATGCGCACTTTTTCCCCTTCTTTCACGGGCAGTTTGTCCACGAGCGAACCGGATTTCCCGTTGATCGTGAACAAATCGTACATGTTCATGTTGTGTCCGCCGTTGTCCATGTTCATCATTTGGCTGTGGTCCATATTACCCATATTGTCCATTCCGGGCATATTGGATTCTGACATGCTGCCGCCGGACATATTCATGCCGGTACTCATCCATTCGTCCAAAACCAGCGTGTAATCGCGATCAACCTTGGGTCCGTCTTTGGGTTCCACGATGAGTGCCCCGTACAGGCCGCGGTCGACTTGATTGGCGCTGTCCTGGTGCGAATGATACCAGTACGTTCCTGGAACGGTGGCTTGGAACTCGTACGTGAAAGATTCCCCGGGTTGAACCGCGTTTTGCGTGACGCCCGGAACGCCATCCATCGCGTTCGGAACCGGATAACCGTGCCAGTGAATGGAGACCGGTTCGGGCAGTTCATTTTTCAAGGTGATTTTGGCGGTCTCTCCTTGTTTGACTCTGATTTCCGGGCCAGGGACAGAGTTGTTGAACGTCCAGACGGGAAGCGTAACCCCCGGCGCCAGTTCCTGATTGCTGACTTTTGCCGTCAGTGTAAACGCTTTGCCGGTCATCACGGCCGTTTTGGTCGTCATGTTGGCTTGGTCTTGTGCTTGCTCTTGATCCTCCTGATTTTGCCCCATCGGCATGTTTGAGTGATCCATGTTCATCGAATTTCCGCCAGAGTTGACACACCCCGTTAATAAAATCGCGACGGCGCCAGCTATGACCGCGGTCTTGCGTTTCCATCCCTTCGTCATGACATTTCCCCCTGTCTTCTTTGTGCTGATGTTTTCGAAGTCTATCTTAGAACGAGATTGTGTAGAAGTTGTGAGTATCTGCTCAAAAAAGCGGCTTGACCAGCTCTTCAAGAAAAATGGACAGACACTGAGCGAGCTGTGCGAGCATCTGGAAATGACCCACCTTGCCCATGCAAAATTTCCGCATAAAGTCATCTTTTCCGTGCCAATCTATAGGTAGTTGTGACTACCATGGAAAGGCAGGTTGTGTCATTTGGCGAATGAACCCTTCATCGCTTTTGCCATCATTAACGGAGAGCAGGTGAGGTCGGAAAAGCAATTTGCCCGGGAAAACCCGGCCAATCCTTCGGAGATCGCGGGATATGCCCCGGTCAACACCCGGGAGGATGCGGTTCGTGCGATTGAAGCCGCGGCAGAGGCCTTTCCGGAATGGGCCAATACTCCCATCGATGAACGCGTCCGGCGAATGGAGCGGGCGATTGAAAAGATGAAGGCGGCAACGCCGGAAATTACACGCCTGCTCTCGCGCGAACACGGGAAAGCGTTATATGATTCCGAGGGAGAAATGGCCGTGTCGTTCATGTGGATGGAATTCGCCTGCAGGATAGTGAAGGAAGTGCTTCAGGAAAAGATCAAGGAGCATGACCGGGGCAAAACCATCATCACGTATGACCCGGTAGGTGTGGTGTCTGCCATTAGCCCTTGGAATTATCCCATTGCGCTGTCTACGATCAAGATCGCCCCCGCCCTGCTGGCCGGAAATACCATGGTGTTGAAGCCGAGCCCTTTTGCGCCGCTGGCTGTCAGCATGGTAACCCACATCATTGCCGAGGAGTTTCCGCCGGGGGTGCTGAATTTGGTGCACGGGGAAGCGGACGTGGGGGCTGAACTGACTTCCAATCCCAAGGTGGCCAAAATCGCCTTTACGGGTGGCACGAAAACGGCCAAACAGATCATGAAGGCTGCCGCCGAAACGATTAAGAAAATGACGCTGGAGCTTGGCGGCAACGATGCGGCCATTGTTCTCCCCAGTTTTGATGTGAATGATACGCGGGCGATGCGCAGGTTGGTCATTTCCAATTTTCTCACAACGGGCCAAATTTGCATGATTGCCAAACGTGTTTACGTGCATCGTTCCATTTTCGATCCGTTCGTGGAAAAGTACATGGAAGCGGCGAACAAGTGGATACGCGTCGGAAATCCCTTCAATCCGGATGTGACGGTAGGCCCGGTAAACAACAAGGGACAGCTCGAATACGTCCAACGCTTGATTGACGACGCCCGAAGCCGGGGAGCCAACGTCGTCACGCTCGGCCGAATCCTCGATCCGGATTTGTTTGAGAAAGGATATTTTATGCAGCCTACCCTGGTTTTGGGCGCCGACTATCATGATCCGATTGTGGTGGAAGAACAATTCGGCCCGACTGTCCCCATTCTTCCGTTTGATGATGAGGAACAGGTCATTGCCCTGCACAATGAAAGCATATACGGTCTCACCAGTTCCGTCTGGGGGGATGAGGAGCAAGCGATCCGTGTTGCGCGCCGCATAGAGGCGGGGACGACCATGATTAATACCGCCGCCGTTCAAGGGTTGGATGTGCGGTTCCCCTTTGGGGGAGTGAAGCAATCCGGCGTCGGGCGGGAATACGGCGTGGAAGGGATCATGTCCTACGTCGAGACACACGTCATTCACGTGCCGACGGAGCTTGATCTTCCATATATCCCGGAGTAGCCGAAAAGCCCACAGGACAAAGACTGAGCGGCGGGGCGGGGTCTGACGAGAGGCCAAGCTTTTTCCTTCCGGAACCCCTAAAGAGGACATAACGTTGCGAATATGCACGACATCATTAAAAAATAAAGAGCCGGCTTCATAATCTGAAACCGGCTTCCCTGTATTAAACATTAAACGACTTTTACGAAAGCGGAAAGGGAAGTGGATTCCATTCCCGTAGTTCCAGTGTGCGGGCTCCTTGGACAACGACCGGATCGGCTTCGGCGAGCCGTTTTGCTTCCTCGAACGAATCGGTGCGGTAAATCACCATGCCCCCTTTCCCATCGGTGAAAGGACCAGCCATGACCACTTTGTTTTCCTTATACAGCTTGTCGATATACTCCAGATGGGCGGGACGCAGTTTCGCGTTCAAGTCGGCATCGATAATGGTCAAAAGAGCCACAAAATACATAAACGGATCAGTTCCTTTCTCAATGAATAGGCGGATATTTCATCCCTGTAAGGCATCATTCGAAGGAGACTTTGGTTGTAGGTCTGCATGACGATCCTTTCATTCCTTTGGCAATGGCTTTGTCTCCTTTGTCTCCCGGTTAGCCCGGGCGATTTCGCGCCTGACGACTGGTGCCACCTCAGTGCCCAAGAGTTCGATGGCGCGGAGCACTTTTTTGTGCGGCAACGTGCCCACGGTCAACTGCAAGAGAAAGCGATCGTGTCCGAAGATCTCATGCTGGAACAGGATTTTTTCAATCACCTGCTGGGGGCTGCCGACAAAATCGGCTCCTCGCAGAGAACGGGAGAATTCAAATTGCTCCCGTGTCATGGGCGGCCAACCGCGTTCACGCCCTAACCGATCCATCATCGTTTTAAACGCGGGAAATGCGATGTCAGCCGCTTCTTGGGACGACTCGGCGATAAAACCGTGTGAGTTGATGCTCAGGCGAGGCTTCGGATGTCCGGCTTTTTGCGCGGCTGTCCGGTGCAATTGGGCAAAAGGCGCAAACCGTTCGGGCAGACCGCCGATGATGGCCAACGCCATCGGCAGGCCGAGCGCACCCGCACGCATGGCAGACTCAGGGGTTCCCCCGACGGCCACCCAAACCGGCAGCGGATTTTGCAGCGGCCGGGGATAAACGCCGCGGTTGTCGATGGGCGGGCGGTGTTTTCCCGACCAAGTGACGCGCTCAGATTCACGCAGGTTGAGTAGCAGTGTGAGCTTTTCCTCAAAAAGTTCGTCATAGTCGTTCAAGTTGTAGCCAAACAGGGGAAACGATTCGATAAAGGACCCCCGGCCAACCATGATTTCGGCCCGGCCTTGGGATAGCAAGTCCAAGGTGGCGAATTGCTGAAACACCCGAACCGGATCGTCGGAGCTCAGGACGTTCACCGCGCTGGTCAACCGGATCCGTTTCGTGCGGGAAGCGGCGGCCGCCAGCACTACGGCCGGCGCGGAAACGGTGTAGTCCGGACGATGATGCTCGCCGACGCCGTACACGTCGAGGCCGACTTGATCGGCCAATTCGATTTCTTCCATCAGGCGTTGCAACCGTTCGGAGGGACTGATCAACTGGCCGGTTTCCAGATCAACGGTTCGTTCGCCAAAGGTATAGATGCCGATTTCCATGATGGGATGCCTCCTTTTCCTCAGCCGCCGCAACAATAAATGCTGGTGTCAAACGCGTGTGATTTACCAAAAGCATCGCATTGACTTATTTTATTATATTTAACTTCAAGGATCCATTTTCGAATTGTTAAGGCTGAGTCAAGATTTGTGATGCTTTTTCGGTGCCTTAAACTCAAATGGTGTTTGTCTGGGTAAAGGGTTAAATTTGGTGTATACTGTTTAGTAACCGTAACAAGTCTGATGAGCAAACGTGAAGGAGGCCTATTTTTGAAGATCAAAGAGGGGAAAAGGCCCAACCGCCTAGTGAACGAAAAGTCTCCATACCTGCTTCAGCACGCGTACAATCCTGTCGAGTGGTATCCGTGGGGAGAAGAGGCTTTTACGAAAGCAAAAGCGGAAGACAAGCCAATTTTTCTCTCTATCGGCTATTCGACCTGCCACTGGTGCCATGTGATGGAAAGGGAGTCTTTTGAGGATGAGGAAGTGGCCGATCTTCTCAACCGGCATTTCGTACCGGTCAAGGTAGACCGGGAGGAACGTCCCGATATCGACCAGATTTATATGACCGTCTGCCAGGCGATGACGGGCCACGGGGGCTGGCCGCTGACCATCATCATGACCCCGGACCAGAAACCCTTTTTCGCCGGCACCTATTTTCCCAAGAGATCGATGGGCAGGCATCCGGGATTGATGGAGATATTAACCCAGATCCGGGAATACTGGCAGCATGACCGGGATAAGCTGCTCAGCTCCGGCGACAGGATTACCCGATTCCTGAAAGAAAGCAGCGGGGTTCAACGCGGCCCGGGATTGGGCTGGAGGGAGATTGACCGCGCCTTTGAGGAGCACTGTTCCCTTTTTGATTTCGCCTACGGAGGATTCGGGGAAGCCCCCAAGTTCCCCACGCCTCATCATCTGACGTTTCTGTTGCGGTACGCGAAAGAGCGGAACAACGGGGAAGCGCTGCAAATGGCCTTCAAGACTCTGGACGCCATGTACAGGGGCGGAATCTATGATCATCTCGGCTTTGGCTTTGCCCGTTACTCTGTCGACCGGAAATGGCTGATCCCCCATTTCGAGAAGATGCTCTATGATAATGCCCTTCTCGCCTATGCCTACTTGGAAGCCTACCAGGTTTCCGGGAATGAGCGCTATGCAAAGGTGGCCCGGGAAATCTTTGCCTACGTGCAGCGGGAGATGACGGCACCCGAAGGCGGTTTTTATTCGGCGGAGGATGCCGATTCCGAAGGGGAGGAGGGCAAGTTTTACCTCTGGACGCCGGATGAGATCAAGGCGGTGCTTGGCAACAAAGAAGGGGAATGGTTTTGCCGCTATTATGGCGTCACCGACAAGGGCAATTTTGAGGGCAAAACCATTTTGAATCGGATTCATCCGGATTTCCCTGACGTTGATGAACAACCTTATGTTGATGGTGCCGCCGGGATAAGAGTCGATGCGGCCAAACTGGAAGAGATGCGCCGGAAACTGTTTGCCGCACGGGGACGGCGGGTTCGCCCCCACAAGGACGACAAGATTCTGACGGCCTGGAACGGGCTGATGATCGCTGCGCTGGCCAAAGGGGCCAGGGTGTTGCAGGAACCGGAATATGCCACATGGGCAGGGAAAAGCGTTGAATTTATCCTAAACCATCTGGTCCGCAAGGATGGCCGTCTGCTGGCCCGCTACCGCGACGGGGAAGCGGCTTTTCCCGCCTACGTTGATGATTATGCCTTCTTTGTCTGGGGACTGATGGAACTCTATGAAGCCACCTTTGAGGCCAGGTACTTGGAAATGAGCCTTCACTGGACGGAAGAGATGCTGAGACTATTCTGGGATGAAGAACATGGGGGACTTTATTTTTACGGTTCGGACGCCGAGGCGCTCCTCCTGAGGCCTAAAGAGATTTATGACGGAGCCATGCCTTCCGGCAATTCGGTTGCCGCCCTGAATTTGCTTCGTCTGTCCAGGATCGCGGAGCGAAATGATCTTTTGGAAAAGGCCGAAGGGATTTTTCAGGCGTTTTCCGGGCAGGTGTCCCAGCATCCGTTTGCTTATGCCATGCTGATGCAGGCTCTCCTTTTCTACCTCCAGGAAACCAAGGAGATCGTTTTTACAGGACCGAGGGACGAATCGGGGTTGCCGACAATCGGCAAGCGATTGCAGTCCTTGTTTCTGCCCGAAGCGGTGCTCATCTATCATGATGAACAAGCGGAGGAAGGCCTTTGGCAACGCCTTGTTCCATATATATCAACTCATCGAAGCATTGACGGAAAGCCGACCGTTTACCTGTGCCGGAATTATGCTTGCCAGGAACCGGCGACCGATTTTGACAAAGTGGCCGAACAATTATTATGGCAAAAGGGAAAAAGTGGCCGCCGTTCTTGTATATGAAACGGGTTGTGCCTATTTATTTTCATAACCTTATTCTTATAATTTTTCGGCTTGATCTCAAAGTGGTCAACCATTGAGACCGCCTTTTTTTCATTGATGCAGTATTCTTCGTTTTCGCAGCAATCTTACCAACTTCACCCACGTCAAAATCCAGTGACTCGTCATCATTAAATACCAATGTCGAGATCGGAAGTAGGTTGATGCATGCCTCTTGCTCTTGATCCGCCTAATACTGCTCCTACAATGCCAGGTATGCCTTCCAATTCTTTGCTAACTTCCTTGAAATTACCTCATGTTTAGCCTCAGGTTCATTTTAGCGTCTGGAACATGCAAAACGGACGAACAAGGTAGAAGTCGTCAATTTTGAACAGGAAAAGGAGATTTACCGTTGGATGTCGTCCGGATTGAGATTCCGCTGCTCATCTACTTCGTGGTGATGTTTCTCATCTCTTTTTTCATGGGCAAGAAGGCGTAAAGGCAGCATAACGCTCCACATAAATGAGGCATAAACGAGGTGCGATGATCATGTCAGGAAATAAAAAATTGGTTTATTTCCTTTGCACGGGAAACTCTTGCCGCAGTCAGATGGCGGAAGGCTGGTTGAAAGCGCTGGGGGGTGACCGGTACGAGGTAAAAAGCGCCGGATTGGAAGCGCATGGGCTGCATCCACGCGCGGTCCAGGTCATGAAGGAGGCGGGTGTGGATATCAGCGGCCATACGTCCGATGTGATTGATCCGGAGATTTTGCATCGGGCGGACTATGTGATTACATTATGCGGGCATGCCGACGAACATTGTCCGGCCATTTCCAATCCCAACGTGGTGAAATGGCATTGGGGGTTTGATGATCCGGCCAAAGCGGCAGGAACGGAAGAGGAAATCATGGACAAGTTCCGGGAGGTCCGGGATGCGATAAGAACGCGCATCGAGAAGTTTGTCGCCGAAGGAAAGTGACTTTGGAGGAACCAGGATGGTTGGTATTAATGGGTTGATATTGAAAAAACCACAAAAACTTGGCTCAGTTTTTTGAAAGAAATTGCTGCTCAGAAGTCGAGGAACTTGGTACGATGAACATGAAAACATCCTTTCCTTTGGTAAATGTTTGTTTAGGAAACTTAATTTACCAAAGGATCGGGTGTTTTTCGCGTTTATTGGGCTAAATTCCCCAGTTAAAGGTAGAAGATAATGAGATGCTGGCGAGTTATGTATAAATATACCCCGCATTGGATAATGATAATATTTTTTTAGATCGTTATTGATGTCGCACAATCAACTTTGTGCGACATATTTCTACAAACTTCACTATTTAATATATCATAGTAGAAAGGCAATGATCAAGCATTTAGAGTTATTATCAATATCATATTGGTTTCCCTTCAAGTCATTCTTTCCTTTCATTTCCTTGCAACGTTCCGTGTTGTAGCCTTTCTTTGCAGACAAAAAATCCCCTCCGGTCGACAGTTTCTCTGAGAACCAACGTATCATGGCCTCTTTTTTTCACCGGTCTGCCGTGAGGGGATAAAAGGACGTGGCAAGGTTCACATAGGCTCTTTTTGCAGTTCATAGTCGTTTTCCTTGTGACCTAACCAATGATTATTTTACTTTAACGAGAACTTCCTTCAGACAATCTTCGACAAAATCCGGAGCTGCTTTTTTGATTTGCTCCACTGTATGTATATAACGTTGTGTTGTATTGATGTCGGAATGCCCCAGCGTCTGTTGCACCTGTTGAAGGGACGCCCCGTTTAA
>CAMTVR010000054.1:0-38651 GCA_947085265.1 uncultured Bacillus sp.
AAAGGTCTGAGAGGTTTTTAAAGACCCACAAAAAGCACCAACGAGAAGAGAAACAAGTGAAGAAAACGCTTGCAAGAAAGAGGTCAACAAAAAAATTCTACTGTCAAAAAGAAAAGCACCCATAAATACTTGACTCAGTCGCTGCAGCTGTACAGGTTGAACAGAGACCATCTTTGGGCTATGATCATATTCCGTATCCTGATCATGAGCCATGATCCTGGAAAGGAGGTCGGCACGATTGAAATATCGAGTGCTGGTCGTGGATGATTCGCCCTTTATGCGAAAACTCATCAGCGATCTGATCGAAACAGATCCCGATCTATGGGTCATTGGACTGGCTAAAAACGGATATGAAGCGGTCGAAATGGTCCAGAAACTGAAACCAGATGTGGTGACTTTGGATGTAGAAATGCCGGGAATAAACGGCCTGGAAACGTTAAAGTTGATTCTTCAAACCCATCCTGTGCCAGTACTCATGTTCAGCGCTCAGACCGAACAAGGGGCACAGGTGACGATTGAGGCGCTGGAAATCGGGGCTGTCGATTTTATTCATAAACCGTCAGGCATTTTGTCTTTGGAACGCGTCAAAGCCGAGTTGCTGCACAAGTTGAAAACAGCGGCACAAGTTCAAGTGCGACGGCTTTCAGTTTCGGTCAACCAAGGATCGGCGACGGAGAAGGACGACGCGGCGCCAGAACATATCCTTTCGTCCAGACGATCGCAGACGTTTGACCATTTATTTGCGATCGGCACTTCTACCGGTGGTCCGAGAGCCTTGCAGACGGTGCTGACTGCGCTGCCGAAAGGATTCCCTCATCCAATCCTGATTGTCCAACACATGCCGCCCAAGTTCACCCAATCCCTCGCCCGCAGGCTGAACCATTTGGCGAAGATACCGGTTGTGGAGGCGGTTGACGGGCAATTGATCGAAGGGGGCGTGGCTTACTTGGCGCCTGGGGGATACCACATGGAGGCCGTGTTTCAGGAACCGCGGGAATATCGCATCTCCTTGAATCAAAACAATCCCCGCAACGGTCATCGTCCATCCGTCGAAACGCTGTTTGAATCGGTGATGCGGTTACCCAAACTCAAACTTCACTATATCCTGATGACCGGTATGGGGAGTGATGGCGCAAAGGCCATGCTGGCAGCCAAACAAAAAGGAGCCGCCTCCACGATCGCCGAAGCGGCTGAAACCTGTGTTGTCTTCGGAATGCCAAAGGCGGCCATTGCGTTGGGGTGTGTGGATTATGTGGTCCCTCTGGAACAGATTGCCGACAAGATGTTAGAATTGTCAAGACAACCTTGAGAGCCGTCTCCGGCAAGTTGAAGAAGGAGTCCGGTCTCTATGACTTGAGGGGTGCGGGCAGGTCTTGTGGTGATGTTCACCGTACATAAACCTCCATCATCTGCCACTTGCCGGTCACCCATGCCTGGCAGACCTCATGTTCATAAGCATCCCATTTTACACCCTTCTTCTTTTGATCATACATTTCAATGCAAGATGGCTTGTCACGCCTGTCTTGGATGATCAGGGCATTGAGTTGTCCGCCATACGCACAGCCGCCATCGATGCCGATCACGCGGTTGGAGCCGCGATAGATGTGATCTGTTCCGTGCAGACGGCGGGTGCGGGTATGGCCGAAGACCACAATTTCCTCCCCTTGGTAGTGATGAATGAAGGATTCTCGGATATTGAGAAACTCTTCCTTGCTTGTCTGGAAAAGTCCGTTTTCAGGGTGGATTCCCGCGTGGACAAACAAGAGCTGTTCTCTTTGTTCATACAGTGGACGGGTGGAGAGGAACTGGATCTCTGTTGTAAATTCCCGCTGAATCACAGCTCTAATCTCGTTCTCTTTTTGGCTGCTGAAGCAGATGGAGAACGCATCCACGGGGGGCAGGCCGAGAATGGACAAAAAACTGTTGATCGTATTTAGTCCGCCGACGTCGCAATAGTATCGAATATCCTCGAGCCCCTGCAACCAATCGAGGAACAGCGCATCGTGATTTCCCAGCAGTGCGACAGATCCACGCCGTTCCAAGCCGGCGACCCGCCGCAGCACTCGCGCGCTATCCGGACCGCTGTCGACATAGTCTCCAAGAAACAGAAGTTCTTCCGGTTGTGCCTTGACTTTCTCCAGTAATTGCTGCAGTTGGGCGTCACATCCATGAATGTCCGAGATGGCAATCCACCGCACGTTGTCACCTGCCTTTTGTCCAGAAAGGGTCTAAAGTGATGATCAAAGCACTTCCGATTTTATGGTAAATGTACGCAAACGGTTTGCACAAGGGGAAGCTCGATACTCGATACTTCACAAAATACTTTGATCGGACGAAATAAAAACAGCGATGATAGGAAGAAGGATGTGATGAAAGGATGGATTGGTTGGCCTGGCTGAGCAGCTGGCAATGGTTCGGCAGCGCTGAATTCATCTACATCAAGCGGCTCGTCCTCTCCGCCTTGCTGGGGGCGATGATCGGTTGGGAGCGGGAGTATGCCAACAAGCAGGCCGGCCTGCGCACGCACATGCTGGTGACGCTTGGAAGCTGTCTCTTGATGCTCTTGTCCATCTATGGGTTTGACGAGTGGCTGGATCATCCGAATGTTCGCTTTGATCCGGCGCGTTTGGCGGCGCAAGTGATTAACGGAATCGGATTTCTGGCAGCGGGAGCGATTCTGGTCCGGCCCGATCTCGTGGTCTCTGGCTTGACCACGGCGGCGACGGTCTGGATTGCGATGGGCATTGGTCTGGCTGTGGGCGCCGGTCAATATTTGATGGCTGTCGCGTCAACGGTGATCGTCCTGCTGGTTTTGCGCGTGCTTCCCCGGTTTGAATTGGGAAAACGCACGCGGGGGATTTTGTATGTCAAATTAAAAGACAGGCCCGGGGTTCTCGACGATGTTGCGGATCGATTGGGCCGTTCCCTGATCCGCATTCAGCAGGTGGCGGTTGAAGAAGAACAAACGATTGAACTGATGGTTCAAGTCACCCAGACAAAGAGGCTGATTGGTTTGATTGAACAATTGCGGGAAGTGGATGGCGTCCTGGCGGTGTACTGGGACGGAAATAAAACGTTTACCAAAGAAGAAGCGGAAGAGGCAGAGGAAGACTAGACACCCGCATGCCGGATGCGGGTGTCTTCTTGGGGATTCCGGGCGTTTTTAAGACGCGGCCGTCCTTCGTCGCTGCGAGGTTTTCCGGTCACGAAAGGGTTTCGGCCAATTCCTGAATGGCGCGAACGGCATCGGGATTTTCAAGTGAGGACAGATCGCCGGCCTCTTTTCCCAGGTAGGCAGCACGGATGGCGCGGCGCATGATTTTGGCGTTTCTCGTTTTGGGAAGGTCGGCGACGAAATGGATGGTTTTCGGCCGTAAAGCTTTTCCCATGCGTTCGGAGACCAGGTTGAGGAGCTCTTCGGCCAGTTCTGGACTTGGGGTTTTGCCCGGCTTCAGAACGACAAAGCAGACTGGGACTTCCCCCTTGATCTCGTCCGGGACACCGATTGTCCCTGCTTCCAGGACATCCGGATGATCGACCAGGACAGACTCCATTTCAGCGGGGCCCAATCGCTTCCCGGCCACGTTTAACGTGTCATCCGATCGGCCTGTGATGTACCAGAATCCTTCCTCATCCTGAATCACCCAGTCGCCGTGCACCCAGGTATTCGGCCAGCGTTTCCAGTAGGTTTCCTCGTAACGTTCCGGTTCCTGCCAGAAGCCGTTGGTCATGCCCACCCAGGGCTTGCGAATCACCAGTTCACCCACCTCGCCGCGAACCGGTTTGCCGGCCGCGTCATACACTTCCACATCCATCCCGGGCAGCGGCGAGTTGAAACCTACTGGTGCGATGGGCCGCAACAGGACGTTGCCCAAAATGCCGCCAGATATTTCGGTGCCGCCGGAATAGTTAAAAATGGGAATGCGCTTTCGGCAAACCTTTTCAAAAAGCCAATGCCACGGTTCGGGATTCCATGGTTCTCCCGTAGTGCCAATTCCCCGCAGGCTGGATAAATCACATCGGTGGGCCAGTTGTTCCCCGAAGGGCATCAGCGAGCGAACTAACGTCGGCGAGATGCCGAGGTGCGTGATGCCGTGGGATTGGACCAGTTTCCAGAGGCGATCCGGTCCCGGGTAGTTGGGGGTGCCCTCGTACAGGACCATGGTTGCTCCGTTCAGCAGGGCTCCGTAGACCAGAAAAGGTCCCATCATCCAGCCCATATCGGTCACCCAGAACAAGACTTCGCCCGGCTTCAGATCCATGCCAAAACCGGCATCAAACGCTGCCTTGATGGGAAATCCGCTGTGGATATGCACCGCTCCCTTGGGGCGCCCGGTAGTTCCGGAGGTGTAGATAATCATGAATGGATAGTCGCTGTCCACCGGCAGAGCATCCATTTTCCGGCAGTTGGTTTCCAGCTCCTTCCACTCCAGATCACGGCCCTGCCGCCAAGGGATCTCCCGTCCGAGACGCCGGACCACGACCACTTTTTGAATGCTGGGTGACATTTCACAGGCTTTGTCTGCTTCTTCCTTCATCGGAACCATCTTGCCGCGGCGGAAAAAACCGTCTGCCGTGACCAACATCTTGGCCTCACAGCCTTGCAGGCGCTTGGCGACGGCATCGGCGCCATAACCGGAAAAAGCCGGTGTGAAAATGGCCCCAATCTTGGCGGCGGCCAACATGACCACCACTGTTTCCGGGATCATCGGCATGTAGAGGGCGATCCGATCGCCGCGCTGGATGCCCTGCTGGATGAGTCCTTGGGCCACCTGATTGACCCAGATCGCCATTTCGCGATAGGTGTACTTGCGCACCTCGCCATCCTCGCCCTCCCATACGACGGCCAAACGCTGCCTCATCTGTGGGTCTGCAAGCCACTTGTCGAGGGCGTTATGGGTCACGTTGAGTTGCCCCCCGATGTACCACTTGGGCCAAGCCACCCCCTGAGACAGGTCCAGCGTTTCCTGATAAGGTGTCGACCACGAGATGTTCAGAGCCTTTTCCGCTTCGCGCCAGAACCAGGCGATGTCGCGGATGGACGCTTGCAGAAAGGCGTCGTAGTCGTCAAAGCCGAGCTCTTTCATCCACTGATACAAACGGCTGGACCGAATGATTTCTTCGCTTGGATGCCAGACTGCTTTTGTCATCCTGTCACTCCTTACTCATCTGAATGATTAGAATGGTTGAATGATTTTGTGAGGGAGTCATTTTCCGTGCGGTATCTAATGGCAAGCAAAAAATGTGCCAATAGTTTACCTGCATGGAGATGGTGTAGATCGCGAACCGTTTGTGCATGAAATGTTGGAAAAGATAGAAATCCTCACCGGATGATCGTATAATGGCTATAGCAATATTGCATATGTATAGGCATACTTGCCAATTTCAATGGATGACAACTCTCGTCGATCCCAACGTCCATTGATGCCAATGAGGAGGAAGGGAATGGCTCGACACTTTCGGGAAATGACGCAAAGCGAGGCGGAACTTCTTTTACAACAACTGATTGAAAACGCCTATGATGGCATCTACATCACCGATGCGGATGGGAAAACCGACTGGTACAATCAAGCCTTTTTGCGGATCTCAGGGTTAACACCCGAGCAACTGGACCATCATACGGTGCACCAATTGTTGGCCAACGACTGGATCCCCAACTCGTGTGTGATCAAGACACTGAATTCAGGCCAGCCGGCCAATGAGATTATCAAGTATTACAATGGCTCGGAAGCGCTGGTTACCTCGATGCCGGTATATAACCATGAAGGCCGGTTGATTCGCGTGATTGCCAACGTCCGCGACCTTTCCGAATTGAACCGGTTAAAGCGGGAGCTGGAGCGGAGCCAGCAAATTCGCGCTCTCCAAAGCCAGAAACTGGAAAGGGTGACGGTGGCCGGATTGGAAGGGAAGTCGTTTGTGTATCAGAGTGACACGATGGAAAAGATCGTGGATCTGGCGATGCGCATCGCCAATTTCAATACGCCGGTGCTGCTGTTGGGAGAGTCGGGTGTCGGCAAGGATGTCCTGGCGCACTTCATCCATCAGCTGAGTGAGCGAAGCCGGACGGGCAGTTTTGTCAAAATCAATTGCGGGGCCATTCCGGAAAACCTGCTGGAGTCGGAACTGTTTGGATACGAGGCAGGAGCGTTTACAGGAGCCAGGCAAAAAGGGAAGCCAGGCCTGTTTGAAGTGGCTCATCTAGGGAGTTTGTTTCTGGACGAGATTGGTGAAATTCCCCTTTCCATTCAGGTGAAGCTCCTGGGAGTGCTGCAGGATCGCAAGATCCAACGGGTGGGCGGATTGACGCCGATTGACATTGATGCGCGGGTGATCACGGCGACCAACGCCAATTTGCTGCAGCTCGTGCAGGAGAATCGCTTTCGCAAGGATCTGTATTACCGCATCAATGTGATTTCCATTTCCATTCCTCCGTTGCGGGAACGCCCGGAAGACATCTTGGCGCTGATCTTGTTTTTTTTGAAGGAATTTAATCAGAAATATCATGCCAACAAGACGATGGACTCCCAACTCATCAAGGCCATGCTGGCATATTCCTGGCCGGGAAACGTGCGAGAATTGCGCAATACGGTGGAGCGGCTGGTTGTGGTGTCGGAAGGCGACCATATTGATCTGGATGATTTGCCAGATTCCATACAGGCGGAGATTCACTCCTCCGAAGTGCGGGAGGCGCTGCAAGCCACGTCCGAATCGGCGCCAAGTATCGTCGTCTCCATGCAACACTTGCAGGATGCCAAAGGACTTAAGCAGGTCATGGAACGGTTGGAGAGAGAGGTGCTGGCCTACTATCTGCAGCGCTACCGTCCGCTGAAAGTGTGTGCTGAAAAGCTGGGCATTGATCTTTCCACACTGATGCGAAAGAAAAGACGGTATGGACTATGAGCGCGGATAAATCATGTATCCGGGCTTCCCGCGCAACCGGCGCTCTATTCGTCGAAATCGTGTTATAATGGCTTTGAGAAAGGTGTGAGTGTTCATATGACGCCGTCTAAACCGGTGGTTCCGCGCCCGGCTGCCACGGTCATTCTGATACGTCCCGGGGGAGCGGATTCTCTGCAGGTATTTCTGACACAAAGGCCTGAAACGATGCGTTTTCTTCCCGGCTACTGTGTTTTTCCCGGCGGCAAGTTGGAAGACGAGGATACCCATTTTCCCAAAGATTTCCTGCATTCACCGAGAGAGTGTGCCGGCGCGGTGGAAGTATCTTACTATATCGCCGCGGCGCGGGAATTGTTTGAAGAGGTGGGCGTGTTGTTGTATCAGGGAGGCAAGAACAATGTGGACGCCAGGACGTGGAAGGCCTGGCGGCAGGAAGTGCACCGCCAACCGGGGGCTTTTGCTGAAATTTTCAGGACCTGCGGTTGGAAGCTGGACTTGTCGGCTTTGACCTACTTTGGCCATCGCGTGACACCCCAGTCTTCGCCGTATCGGTACAACACACGGTTTTTCCTGGCCCATTTGCCTGACGGGCAACAGCCTGATCCCGATCCTCATGAAATTGCACGGGGGTTCTGGATGACGCCGCAAGAGGCGCTCCACGAGGCGGAGGGAGAAACATTGAAAATGGTATCGCCGACAAAGGCCAGTCTGCGAGCATTGAGAGAATATTGCGGAGGTCCTTACCCGATGCTCCCAGACAGGCCGGAGGATCGAGTGTCCCGATCCTCGTGACTTTTCTTCCATAAAATTTCTTCCAGGTCATTGTTCATGAGAGGTTACGGACGTCGAGTTTCGAACGCTGAAACCACGTTTAAAATCCAGTCATCAGATGGCTTCATAGGTGTCGGGTGACAACCGTCGCACTTTGCCGTCCTCTTCCAGTTTTTGCAGGTGGGCTTCGACGGTCAGCCTCGCAAAAGGAACAATATAGGCGGGAATCGTGTCCTGATAAATGGCTTCGGTCAGTTCGGGAATGCTGCCCTGCCGGTTGGATTGCGCTCTCATCAGTGAGAGAATTTGCGCTTCTCGTTCAAGGCGGTGTTGGAGAATGTAGGCGATCCGTTCCTTTGGATGGTCAATCCAAGGACCGTGGCCGGGCGCGATGCGCTCGATCGGAAATTGTTGCAGTTGTTCCAGGGAATGCAGATAGTCACGGACGTTCCCTTCCGGCGGACCAATCCAGGTGGTTCCTTTCCCCAGCACGTTATCCCCCGAGAAGAGGATCTTTTGTTCGGGTAGCCAGAAGCAGAGATGACCTTGGGTGTGCCCGGGTGAATGTATGGCGACGATTGGGCAGCCATCTACGACCAGCATGTCCTGATCCTCCAGCCGTTGAAGAGGCAAGGCTTCATCGCCTCTGGAAATGGATAGCGCTTTTCTGATCCCGTTTTCTTCCTGCGGATGGAACATCACCGTGGCTTTCCAATGCTTCATCCGTTTGGCTCCGGGGGCGTGATCGGGGTGCGAATGCGTTAGCAGGATGCGGCTTGGAGTGGCCAGCCGGCTTTCCTGAACCGCCTTTTGGATGGCCTGGAAACTCGCCTCCTGATCGTATCCGGCATCGATCAGGACGCTTTCGTTTGCGGTGCCAACCAGGTAACAGTTGGCGTCTGTTTCCAATATGGATTGGGTCGTAGCGACCGGAATCGAGACAATCTCCAGTTGGCCCATCCTGTACCTCCCCTCATATGACATATCGGTTATGAACAGTTTCATTTTATCATACATATCCGACCGGGAAAGACCCTACTCCAAGATGGGTTCGTGTGCAAGAGACCCCAGCGAATTCCCCAAGCGCATCCTCCAAGCGAATCCCAAAGCGGTTGTCTAGTTTTGACCCCGATTGGAAAAGCTAAGAAAGAGCGGCAAAAACAGCTTGAAAGGATGTCACACATGCGGCTTTGGGAATGGTTTAAAAAGGGTTGGAACAGTTACACCGAATATGCCCATTTGGAACTCTTGGCCTATTTGCCCGCCTGGGATGAGAGCGAAGCAGATGGAGAAGCAGGAAAATTGATCTATAATGAAGAACAGGGTAAAACGGGTAGGCCCTAGAAGCGGAATATCATCGGTTCCATTGGGAGAAAGAAAGGAGAGGAAGGCGTGGCCGATCAACAGCGTCTAAAAATGTTTAAAGATCTGACCGAGGCCCCAGGCGCTCCCGGTTTCGAAGGGCGAGTGCGGCAACTGATGGTGGATTACCTGAAACCGCTGTGCGATTGTCTGGAGACAGATCGCCTCGGCAGTGTGGTTGGCAAGAAGGTGGGCGATCCGAACGGCCCCAAGATCCTGCTGGCGGGACATATGGATGAAGTGGCTTTCATGGTCACGCAGGTTACGGAAGATGGCTTCTTACGCTTTCAAACGCTGGGTGGCTGGTGGGAGCAGGTCATGCTGGCTCAGCGCGTCAAGGTGTATACACGCCAGGGCGAGGCGATCATCGGTGTGATCGGTTCGAAGCCGCCACATATTTTGCCAGCCGAAGAGCGCAAAAAGCCCGTGAAAAAAGAGGACATGTTTATTGACATTGGGGCCTCCAGCAAGGAGGAGGCGGAAAGTTTCGGGGTGCGGCCAGGCGATATGGTGATCCCGGTAACGCCGTTTACGGTGATGAAAAATCCGAAACTGTTGCTTGCAAAGGCCTGGGACAACCGGATCGGTTGCGCGATGGCGATCGAGGTTCTCAAGCGGTTGCAAGCGGAAGCCCATCCCAATATCGTCTATTCCGGCGCGACAGTGCAGGAGGAGGTGGGTCTGCGTGGAGCACAAACCTTGGCCAACGCCATCCAGCCGGATGTGGCCTTTGCGCTGGATGTGGGTGTTGCCGGCGACACACCCGGGATCAAACCGCAGGAAGCGCAGAGCAAATTGGGCAAGGGACCTCAGATTCTGCTTTACGATGCTTCCATGATTCCCCATCTCGGATTGCGCAATTTGGTGTTGGAGACGGCGGAGGAGCTGAACATTCCGTTTCAGTATGACGCGATGGCCGGAGGAGGGACCGATGCAGGACGTTTTCATCTGCAGGGAATCGGCGTCCCGACGATGGTCATCAGCATTCCGACGCGGTATATTCACAGCCATGTTTCCATTTTGCATGAGGATGATTTTGAGCACGGTGTGCAGTTGTTGGCGGCATTAATCAAGAAACTGGATCGCGCGACGGTGGAAAAGCTTCACCAGGGTTAAGTCGAAAAGGTCAAGGAGAAGGCCGAAGCGTTCCGGCTTATTTCCGGACTTAACATGTAAACCGCCTTCTCTTGAAAGGTCAAACCGCCCTTTGGCCAGGTCTAGCCGAAGGGCGGTTTCACGTTCGCATGACGGCGGAACGGTCACACGTGTTGCTGCAGCGTGTCAAGCATCTCGTTTTGTTCCGCTTCCGGGCTATGCTGCCAGATGACTTCAAACAATACGCCAAGGCCGGGCAACACCTTTTCCTCCTGCCCCACCGCATCCTGGATGATCTCCCGCAATTCTTCTGAAGACTTTCCGCGGATGTTGTTCATGATGGCTTGCCGCAAGTCGATATTCACAGGAATCCTCCCATCTTTTTTCAATTAGTATGGTTTTCTTTCCCGCCAGTATGTAAAATAAGATGAACAGTTCGATCTGCATTTAAGGAACGGAGTGAGCGGATGAAAAAACAGTTTGTCGTCATCGGTTTGGGTCGTTTTGGCAGCAGCGTGGCCAAGTCGTTGACCGAAATGGAGTATGAAGTGCTGGCGATTGACAGTGATGAGGAACGGGTGCAGGAACATATGGGTGTCGTGACGCACGTGGTGCAGGCCGACGCCACGGATGAGAACGCGTTAAAGACGCTGGGCATTCGTAACTTTGATGTCGTTGTGGTGGCCATTGGCGAGGATATCCAAGCCAGTATTATGGCCACTCTGATCGTCAAGGAAATGGGGGTGCCAACAGTTGTCGTCAAGGCGCGGAACGAGCTGCACGGGAAAGTGCTTCAGAAAATCGGCGCCAGCAAAGTCATCTTTCCCGAAAGGGATATGGGCATCCGGGTGGCGCACAACCTGATTTCCCCCAACATCCTTGATTTCATCGAATTTGCCGAGGACTACAGCATTGTGGATATTTCTGTCCCCCCGAGCATGGTCGGGAAGAGCCTGGCCGAATTGAACATCCGCGCCCGCTATGGATGTAACATCATCGCGATCAAAAACGGGAAAAACATCAATATTGCGCCACGGGCCGAGGATCGGCTGCGCGAGGGGGATGTCATGGTGGTGATCGGACACAACGATGACTTGCAGGAGCTGGAGGAGAACAGCTGATGGAGCCGATTGTTTCCCCGAGCAATCCAAAAATCAAAAGATGGCAGAAGTTGCATACCAAGAAAGGTCGGGATGCGCAGGGAGCCTATTTGATTGAGGGTTTTCACCTGTTGGAGGAAGCGTTGCGCACTGATGCCCGGTTTGAAGCGGTCATCCTGCGCAAAGGGGAGGAGCTGCCGGCTTTTTGGATCGAAGCATTGCGGGACAGGAAAGTTCCCTGTTATGTGGTCCCGGATGCCCTTTTTCAACGTCTTTCAGCCACACAGCACCCGCAAGGGGTGCTGGCGGTCCTGCGCATCGAAGAACCGCAGAGGCCGTTGGAACAAATGTTCCAAAAGCCCCGATTGACGGGATTGCTGGTGGATGCTGTTCAGGATCCCGGGAATTTGGGCACGATCCTCCGCACAGCTGACGCTTTTGCCGTCGATTTTGTCTTGCTCGGCAAGGGTACGGTGGACCTGTACAATGACAAAGTGGTGCGCTCCAGCATGGGTTCCCTGTTTCGTGTGCCGGTCTATCATGGGATGTTGGAGCGGTGGATCGAGGCCATGCAGCGGGTTGGGGTTTATGTTGTCGCAAGCCAGCCAGGGGCGGCGAAGCGTCTGGATCGGTGTGCGTTTCCCGAGCGTGCCGTTTTTCTCTTGGGCAATGAGGCGCAAGGTGTTTCTTCCCGCCTCTGCCAATCAGCCGATATCCGTCTGCAGATTCCCATGGGCGGGCAGACCGAGTCGTTGAATGTTTCGGTCGCGGCGGCGATTTTGTTATATGAACGTTTCCGTCAACTCGAGCCCTAAAATGAACCTGGTTCACTTACCAAAAGTCCACTGTTCTTCCGCCGACCATGACCTGTTGCAGATGCGGATACAGGTTGAGTTGCTCGTTGTCTGCCAGTGGATTGCTCTCTAGGAAAAGAAGATCGGCGGTTGCCTGGGGACGCAGCGTTCCCAGATGCGAACCAACCTGATTGAGGCAGGCGGGGGTGCGCGTCATGGCGGTCAGGCACTTGGCTTTGAGCCAGCGAAGCAGCCGGTCGGGTTCCTCCGACCTTGTCTCCCGCAGGATGATTGGGAAAAGTTGTTCCACGGCGGTCTTCCAGAGCCCCAGCCCGGTGGGATAATCGCCGCCGGAGACCAGCTGGCAATATCCGCTGTCCAACCATTGGGTGAGGGAGAGGTAATGGCCATCCGGTTTCTTTTGGCTCAGGGGCCGCCAGCGACGCTGGATGAATGGGCCGGGCAGTTGCAAGCCCACTTGCAACTGGCACGTGACGGCCAAGAGCGATTCGTTGATCACCGGTGGATCGATGAGACGGTGATAACAGGATGGGGAAGATGTGCGATCCGCAGTTGGCTCTGGATAGCAGCGGATGGCCTCCGGCAAATGTTTCGGATGGCGGACGCGAAGCAATAGAGGAAAACCGCCCGCAATCGCCTCTTGGCTCAGCGCCTGCAGTTCGTCTGGGGAACGCAGCCGTTCCCCGGCCGGTGAATCCACATCCAGATAAACGCCGCCGATGCGCATCCAGGGATTGCCCTGGCCGGAACCGATCTGTTTTCTCGCCAACATGCGTAAGGTTTCGCGGGTGGGGTTGGCCAGATGCAGGATCAGCCGCGCGTGTTGCCAGTCTTGGCTTGCATCGGGATACCACGTCAAGAGAGAGGACAACAGTTCCGGGTCGGCGGGTGCCAGCATTTCTAGCGTCGTGATCCCGTTGGACAGCTTTTCCTCTTGCGCCAGTCGGTTTTCAAAGAGCTTGCTTTCATCGGCCCAGGAGGCATCGAAAAAGCCGGGGATGATGTAGGGGGCGGCAAGCGGCGCGGGATGTTCTTCCCACTTTAGGAGGGCAATTTGTTCTTCATGGATGTGCAAGGTGCCAGGATGAAAGGTTTCATCTGCTTCGTTCCAAATGGCGCCGTGAAAGGAAGGCCCCGTCATGTGAATCACCTCTTAGAATATCGTATCATATCGCGATCTGTTCATGATCGCCAGATCCTTTAAGGCCAGCTCATGTACCTGCCGATGCTTGCCGACGGGGCTTTTCTTGCTTCCGGGAACGGTTCAGATTTGTATATTCTCTGGGATTTGTTATGATGAACATGTACAAGACGGTTTGCATCTCTCATTATTCAAAGATTGTGGTCTAAAGGAGGCGGAAATGAACAACCATTTGCCAAAAGGGTATGTACGCGACAATGGCCAGTTGTGGTTGGTGGACGAGGAAACGTTGGGGTTTTGTGGTGGTTGGAAGGTCAACCGGTTGTTGCATCATGAAAAGACTCCTTTTCAGGAAATCACGGTATTTGAAAATGATGCGCTTGGACGGGTGCTGGCGCTGGACGGGATTCCTCAGACTTCCTCCGGTGACGGGTTTATATACAATGAAATGATCACCCATATTCCCTTGGCTACCCATCCCAATCCTCGTCAAGTGGCGATTATCGGCGGCGGCGACGGGGGCGCTGCGCGTGAAGCGGTCAAATACGCGGAAGTGGAGCAGGTGACGCTGGTAGAAATTGACGAGCGGGTGGTTGAGATGAGCCGCCAATGGCTGCCGGAGGTTTTTGGCCAGCAGTTGGATCCGCGAATCAAACTTGCCTATCGGGATGGCAGCCAGTGGATCAAGGAACAGGAAGCTCAATTCGATGTCCTCATTGTGGATTCATCCGATCCTGTGGGCCCTGCCACCGTGTTGTTTGAACAACCCTTCTACGAACAGATTTCTCGTGCCCTGAAGGCGGATGGACTGATGGTTTGCCAGTCGGAATCACCGTTTTTCCATGCGCAGGTACTCAAACAAGTTGTCACGACTTTGCGCCAGCTGTTTCCAATCGTCCGCACCTATCTTGCCACTATCCCCACATATCCTGGAGGCTGGTGGAGTTTTACACTGGCATCCAAAAAATGGGATCCCCTGACGGCAGATTTGAGACGCCTACAGGCGCAGGACACCCAGTATGTCAACCCGGATCTCTTCCGGGCCGCTTTCCAACTGCCGACATTCATCCGCAATCTCTTGGATGAGCGGAATGGCTGATTTTCCTGCGATTTCACATAACTTGCAAAGAACAGAACGGTTTCATATAATGAATCATGTCATTGATAATGTATGAAAGACCCGTTGATTAAAGATATGGGTGAAAGATGAGTTTCATGGATGAAAAGACAAATTCATGATGAAAGCAGACGATGAAGGAAAGGAGTAGCCGTTCGGTGGACGTGCCAGGGAATGGGTTGCCGGAGACTGGAAGCGCCCTACGCGAGCCTGACGGTGAAGTTCGTTCCGGAGTTCCCTCCTGAAGGGCGCTTGGCCTGGGTAGGGAGGCGCGGTGGCAAGCCGTTATCCTTGAACGAGTGAGGCTCTTTTTAGCCTAAAAAGGGTGGTACCGCGGTCCCCTCGTCCCTTTGTGGATGAGGGGACTGATTGCATTCGAAGGGAAGGGAGCGAAGGATATGAGTGAGGGAAAGAAAATGCGCGACGAACTGGCGCAACTGCGCCGGCAGTTTGCGAATGAGATGGAATGTGTCGAAACGGTTGCGCAATTGCAGCAGTTGAGGGTTCAGTATCTGGGCAAAAAGGGGGCATTGACACAAATCCTGCGGGGGATGGGTCGGCTTTCTCCGGAGGAGCGGCCGGAAATCGGAAACTTGGCCAATCGAATCCGGAGCGAATGGGAACAGGCGCTGCATGAGCAGGAGGAACGGCTGAAGGAAGCGGCCCTCCATGAGCAACTGGAACGGGAACGGATTGACGTGACGCTGCCTGGAAAACGCGGGTTGGCCAGCAGCAAGCACCCGTTGTCACTCGTCATTGAACAGATTGAGGATATTTTTCTCGGCCTGGGGTTTGAAATCGCCGAGGGGCCGGAAGTGGAAACCGATTTCTATAACTTTGAGGCGTTGAATATCCCGCCCAATCACCCTGCCAGGGATATGCAGGATTCGTTTTATATCACAGAAACCATCCTGATGCGCACGCATACCTCGCCGGTGCAGATCCGCACGATGGAGCGCAAGCGGGGACAAGTGCCGGTGCGGATCATTTGTCCAGGCAAGGTGTACCGGCGGGATGATGATGATGCCACTCACTCTCATCTGTTCACGCAGGTGGAAGGACTGGTGGTGGATGAAGGCATCCGCATGAGCGATTTGAAAGGGATTCTGCTGGTGTTTGCGCGTGAGATGTTTGGGCCCGAGGTGGATATTCGCTTGCGCCCCAGTTTCTTTCCGTTTACAGAGCCCAGTGCCGAGGTGGATATCTCATGTGTGATCTGCAACGGGAATGGCTGCCGGGTGTGCAAGGATACCGGATGGCTGGAAATTTTGGGTTCAGGGATGGTTCATCCGCGTGTCTTGGAGGTGGCGGGATATAATTCTCAGCGGTACACCGGTTTTGCCTTTGGCATGGGCGTGGAGCGGATCGCCATGCTGAAATATGGGATTGAGGATATACGCCATTTTTATACCAACGATATGCGGTTTTTACACCAGTTTGTGCAACTTTAACCTTGTTGCAGCGCTTTCGTTTTGTTGCAGCTCTTCCGTTTTGAGTACAACCTCTCTGGTTTTGTCGCGACCTTTCCAGTTTAACAGCAACCTCACTTTTGTAGTCATTTCTCATTGCACGACGGTCGATTGGAAATTTTGTTGCGCAAGGATGTTTTGGTCAGGAGGGAAGCGAGAATGCGGGTTTCGTACAAGTGGTTGCAAGAATACGTCGATTTGACCGGTATTTCACCGGAAGAACTGGCTGAGCGGTTGACCCTCTCCGGCATTGAGGTGGAAGCGGTGGAGCGCCTTGGCCAGGAGATTGAAGGTGTGGTGATCGGCTACGTTCAGGAGAGGGAGAAGCATCCCAATGCTGACCGGCTCAGTGTCTGCCGGGTGGATGCCGGTACGGGCGAGAGCCTGCAAATTGTCTGCGGCGCCGCCAATGTGGCGGCCGGCCAGAAAGTGCCGGTGGCGCTGGTCGGCGCAAAACTGCCTGGAGGCGTGAAGATCAAAAAGAGCAGACTGCGAGACGTGGAATCACAAGGGATGATCTGTTCGGCGCAGGAACTGGGCATGCCGGAACGCTTCTTGCGCAAGGAGCAGACGGAGGGAATCCTTGTCCTTCCTGATGAGGCGGAGGTGGGCCAACCGATTCAATCCTTTCTTGGACTGGACGATGTGGTGCTGGAGCTGTCCCTCACGCCAAACCGCGGGGACTGCCTGAGCATGATCGGTGTGGCCTACGAAGTGGCGGCCATCCTGGATCGGGACGTGAAGCTGCCGCATGTTCGGGTGAAAGAGGCCGCGACCACGGTCCGCTTCCCCGTGCGTATCGAGGCTCCGGACGCCTGCATGCGTTATGCGGGACGAGTGATCCGCAACTTACGCATCGGCCCTTCGCCGCAGTGGTTACAGAATCGACTGATAGCGGCGGGGATGCGCCCCATCAACAATGTGGTGGACATTACCAACTATGTCATGCTGGAGTATGGCCAGCCTTTGCACGCCTTTGACGCTGACCGGATCGCAACTGGTGAGATAGTGGTGCGCAAGGCGAAGTCTGGGGAAGTACTGGTGACGTTGGATGACATCACGCGGAAACTGGACGAGGAGATGCTGTTAATCACGGACGGCAAACAACCCATTGGCTTGGCTGGGGTGATGGGCGGCGCCAATTCGGAAGTGACCGAAACCACTACGACGGTGTTCCTGGAATCGGCAAAGTTTTCTCCCGTCAGCGTCCGCAAGACGGCGCAGAAGCTGGGCCTGCGTTCGGAGGCCAGCCTGCGCTTTGAAAAAGGGGTGGCCACTGAGCACCTGTTGCCGGCGCTGGATCGGGCCACCCAGTTGATGGTGGAGTTAGCGGGCGGCGTGGTGGATGCGGGTACCGTGGAAGCGATCGCTCAGGAGGAGCCGCCGGTGACAATCCAGCTGCACTTGGAGCGGCTAAACCGATTGCTCGGCACCCAGCTGGAAGCAAAGACGGTAGAGGAGATCCTGCGACGCTTGCGCTTGCCGTTTACCGCTTTTCCAGAAATCGATTCAGAGCAAGCATCCAATTCGGGACGCGGCTGGACGGTCCAGGTCCCCTCACGCCGGGGCGATTTGACGATTGAGGCGGACCTGGCAGAGGAAGTGGCCCGCCTGTACGGCTACGACCGGATTCCCACCAGTATGCCGGAAGGCGTGCTGACATCGGGCGGTCTCACCCCGGAACAGCAATTGCGGCGCAACATCCGCCGCTGGCTGGTACAGCGTGGCTGGACCGAGGTGATTACCTATACGTTCACGGATTCGCAATCCTTGGAGCAAATTCAGCCTTTGCATGAATCAGGACACGCGATTCCTCTCCAGATGCCGATGAGCGAGGAGCGGAGCCACTTACGAACCGGGCTGCTTTCGCACCTCCTCGATGCTGCCGAATACAACCGCAACCGGAAAACTGATTCGCTGGCCATTTTTGAGATGGGGAAAACCTTTCACGCCACCGAGTGGCCGATGCAGCGGCTACCCGAAGAACGGTGGGGATTGGCCGGCCTTCTCACCGGCACTTGGCGCAACCACTGGAATGGGGAAAAAGAACAGGCGGACTTTTATCTCCTCAAAGGGGTGCTCGAAGATCTCTTTGCGTGGATGGGACTTGGACAAGCCTTGGCTACGGTGACATTTGAACCTTGGTCGGAGGCAAAGGGCTTTCATCCCGGCCGGACAGCACTCTGTCGCATCGGAGAAGAAACCGTCGGGATTTTGGGTCAGCTACACCCAACCCTCGCGGAACAACACCATCTCAAGGAGACATTCCTGTTTCAACTGGATCTGGACGTGCTGTCTCGTTTGACTGCCGATCAAGAGATCGAGTACCGTCCTGTTCCGGCTTTCCCCGCCATTCAGCGAGACTTGGCCGTAGTTGTCCCGGAAGCGGTACAGGCCAGCCAGGTGGAGTCGGTCATTCGCGAAGCGGCCGGCCCATGGCTGGAGCGGCTGCAGCTGTTTGATCTCTACCGCGGCCAACCGCTGGCGGAACAGGAAAAGAGTTTGGCTTACTCTCTGCTTTTCCGTCATCCGGAACGGACCTTGACCGATGATGAAGTAAATCAAGTCCACGAGCAGGTGATTGCCGCTCTCGCGTCCAGCTTGGGTGCCCGTTTGCGCTGACACTTGTGTCAGTTGAGTATGAGTAAGGATGTACGAGGAGTGGTCTGCGAATCGCTTTAAGTTTTTCCAACCTGTAGACAAATTCCGAATGGAGTTTGTCTACAGGCTTTATGCTTTTTTGTCCATTTCTCAATTTCTCATAGGTTCATCCTAACTTGAGCTTGGCTCTCTCACACCGTTAGGCTTGGGGGAAGTGGTATGTGGGAGCTCTGTTGAATAGCCCGCTCCCGACCACCAAATGATGTTTTTCGCCACGATCCGACCTTCGTCTCGAAATACGAAAACCTCTGTGGTAAAGGATCGACCCAATCTGTCCTGTCCTTCCACGACAACTACCTGTCCTAAGGGGCTTTTCCTTGAAGGGGGATGATTGGCGATTGCAGCCGGATAAATGTTACTGATGCGCGGAGATTCGACAGGTGCCAGGCTGGCCATGTCTTGCATGTTGACCGTACTCTGCAGTTCGTTATGGCACATGTTTTGGCTTACAGCATTCTGGCACAATCGATCAAACCTTCCTTGCAACGTATCATCTATGATTTCCAAAACAAACTGGCGTGCTTCCTCTGGCGACACGGTAACTGCACCTGGTGACTGTTCATCTTGGAGATTACAGGCAACCAGGGTAAAGAGAAGAGATGCTGAAAGGATGGCGCGGCTGATGTTTCGCAATATAACCACTCCCTGCGAGTTTTGAAAAAAACTCCTAAACATTATCTTTATCGGGAAAATAGGAAGTTCACCGGATCCTATCTCGGCCCGGTGAATTGTCTAAGCCTATGGCCGGTTAAGTACAAATTCAAGGTCTTGGTAGAGATACCATTGTGGCCACCCGTCCTTAGGTACGGTAACCTGTACTCCATAGGCTACTTCCCGTTCCGAATTTATGGATGCTCCCTTCCAGTCATTCCTGAATTCTCCAGGAGTACTATACTTAGTAATATCCCAGGTATCACATTGTGTGAAATTCATGTTAACAGAAGCAACGCCGTATGTGAAACCGATTGTTACAGTTCCACAATTCCTTTTGCTATCGGAACGGGGACTCCAATCTGACCACTGCATAGAGGAACTATTCGGGTGCTGGGCACTCCACAGAGAAGCCCGTGTCAAGATCCAATCTGGGCTACTTTTCGCAGTTCCATAATGAAACATAGCATATAGGTCCTTGTAGCTGCTACCATCTGAAATGCTCTGCGAATACTTATATAGTTTGTAGCAGCTATCCATCCAACCTTGAAGTGAGTTTCCAGCGTATTCGTAATATCGATTAAAGCAATTTCCAGTTTTGTCGAATTGTAATTATAAAAATTAAAAACAGAATAAATTTTTATATTTTAAGGATGGGCGCCATTTTGATACATGCTTGATTCCTTGTAGCATCAATAGGGCCGTGGTGATGCTGCGGGCTGCGTCCATGGTCACACCCCTAGCCACTAGATCATCAATGTTCATTTCCTTTAGCGGCGAAAAACCGAAGAATTTCCCCAAAAGGTCGACCGGAACGGGGACGACCACGTTCAGGACGGGATGTCCCCCAATTCCCGTGACAGTGGCCGAGATGGGAGAGGCAATGGGTTTTGGAATGCTCAGGATGACCTCCTCCATCTGCCCCAAAATTCGGAAGTAACCGAAACCACTGCTATGGCTGGAAATTTTGGGTTCTGTGATGGTTCACCCGCGTGCCAACCGCACAGGCGGGCTACTTCCTTTGCCAGTATCCTTCAGGAGGGGGCTCTGAAACGAACTTTCCCGTGCGTATCGAGGCACCGGATGACGATAAGGCAAATCAGGTCCACGAGCAGGTGATTGCCGCTCTCACGTCCAGCTTGGGTGCCCGTTTGAGGTAACACCACCATAAATTGGCTCTGGTGGTTCGTTGTGGTATGTTTATATATGGTACAATTTTTCCCAAGCTCGTCAGGGGACTGGCTATGGTATATGGTCGGAAAAGGATCATACCGAAGTGTTGAAAAATGAAAATGGGGTGTTGATATGGGATTGGTTCAAGATAAGAACATCCTGATCATGGGGGTGGCCAACAAGCGCAGTATTGCTTGGGCCATCGCGCAGGCGCTGCATCGGGAAGGGGCGAAGCTGGCCTTTACCTATCAGGGGGAGCGCTTTGGTAAAAGCGTCAAGGAACTGACTGATGAAAGCATGCCTGACTCCCTGCTTTTGCCGTGTGATGTGACCAAGGAAGATGAAATCCAGCAGGTGTTCGCCCGTCTACGGGAACATTTCGGCGTGCTTCACGGCGTGGTGCACAGTCTGGCTTACGCAAAAACAGAGGATTTGGAAGGGGCTTTTTTGGACACCTCACGGGAAGGCTATTTGTTGGCTCAGGAGATCAGCGCCTATTCGCTGGTCGCCGTGGCGCGGGCTGCCAAACCGTTGATGACAGAAGGCGGAAGCATTATGACGATGACTTATCTTGGCGGCGAACGGGTAGTACCCAATTACAACGTGATGGGCGTGGCCAAGGCGGCTTTGGACATGAGCGTCCGCTATTTGGCCAATGATCTGGGGCCTGAAAACATCCGCGTCAACGCCATCTCCGCCGGGCCGATCCGGACGTTGGCGGCCAAGGGCGTGAAAGATTTTAACACATCGCTGCACACCATGCAGGAGAAAGCGCCGCTTCGTCGGGGTACAGATCCGGCCGAAGTGGCTGATACCGCAGTGTTTTTGCTTAGTGACATGTCTCGCGGCGTGACCGGGGAAGTGATCCACGTGGATAGTGGGTATCACGTCATCGGGATGTAACATAAAGAAAATGACGTTTACGAAATAGAAAATTAAAATAGAAAATTTACTGGGAACCTTAGGCTGTTTGTGTTGTTCTATGCAAGAACGATACGTTCAGCCTATTTTCGTCAGAATACGTCTCATTGAGCGGATCGATATCTCATGTTCTCCTAAAATTTCATGAACCGATTTATGATCTTCAATGAGGAAATTCAGTTTTTCGGAATTTTGCTCTACTTTTCCGTGAAGTTGATGCACATCCATGGAAAGAGATTCTAATTTTGCGTCCGTTTCTTCTTGCCGGTCTCGAATCGCGCGAGTGATTAGATGCAGCTCTTTTTGTCCAGATTTGAGTGCCAGCATCTCTTGTTTCATGGCTCCTATTTCCTGTTTCACGGATTCCATCTCTTCTTTCATGGCTCCTATTTCCTGCTTTACGGATTCCATTTCTTGTTTCATGGCCCCCATCTCTTGTTTTATGGATTGCAGTTCTTGGAGAATGAGGTCAAGTTTTTCATCCATGAGTGCGCACTCCTTTCATGGTTCCAAAAATATCTTACCAGAGAGGCGGATTTGTCCGAAAGAGATTCTATATCTTTCACAATCATATCAAAAGTGTATTTATACAGGCAAACTGTTCATTTAAAACCAAGTTTAGATATTGCCATCCATTATTGATATAATGGGTTTTGTAGCATTAGCAAAGTTTAAATGAATGCGATTTTTAGGGGAGTGGAGAACGAGGGCATGAAACGATTGCATGTCTGGTTGACAAAAGAAGAAATTGTCCCGGAGCGTCTTTTGGGGGCCGTTGCTGTGGTGATCGATGTGCTGTTGGCAACGACCACAATGGTGACGATGATGGAACGGGGGGCGGGCCGTGTGTTTCCAGTGGGAAGCATGGAGGAGGCGCGCCGGCTGAGACAGGAACTGGCCTCGCCAAACCTGATTACAGGGGGTGAAGAAGACGGGTTTAAAGTGGCTGAGTTTGATCTGGGTCCGCTTCCCGATGAGTTTACGGAAGAGGTGGTCAGGGGTAAGGACATCGTTTTTCTGACAACCAATGGGACACGGGCGGTACGTTACGCCCAATCGGCCGGACAGTTGATCCTCGGCTGCCTGCGCAATGCACCTGCGGTAGCCGAGTATCTCAATCGTTCCAATGTGGAAAATGTGTTTCTCATCTGCGCCGGATCGAAGGGGCATTTTTCCTATGAAGATTTTTTGTGTGCCAGTGAAATTGTTTCCAGATTGGATTTGACAGGCATAAAGGTGAATGATGCGGCACAATTTGCTTATGATATGGCGAAGAGCCGTACGGTCGGGGTGTTTGATCTCCTCAAACGCGGCCGAGTGGGTCAGTATTTTATGAATCACGGGCTGCAGGAGTTGCTTCGATTTGTTGGCTCTGTCGGCGACACCTCGACGGTAGTGGAAGTAAAAAGTGGGCAATTACGATTATTATGAGAAAGGGATGGTTAATTCGTTACTCTCATTAATGATGAAAAGGGAATTGGAGGCGAAGACGATGAAGGCGATTGTATTGAGAGAACCGGAAGGACCAAAAAACCTTCGCTATGAAGAGGTGGAAATTCCAAAACCAAAAGCGGATGAGGTTCTCATCAAACTCTATTACGCTGCTTTGAACCGCAGGGATGTGTTTATTTCCTATGGAAGGTATCCCCGGACCAAATTGCCTTCCATCCTCGGCTCCGATGGAGCTGGTGAGGTGGTGGCCCGTGGGGAAAATGTGAAAAACGTCGAAGAGGGAAGCCGCGTGGTGGTCAATCCCGGCTTGGCCTGGGGTGATCAGGAAGCGCATCCCGGTCCGAATTTTCATATTCTAGGCATGCCGGTAGATGGGACTTTTGCGCAGTATATCGCAGTCCCTGCTTCGCAAGTTTATCCCAAACCGGAACATCTCACCTGGGAAGAGGCGGCGGCGTTGCCGCTGGCCGGTGTGACGGCCTACCGTGCCGTGGTGACGAGAGGCCAAGTCCAGCCAGGAGAGACGGTTCTGATTCCCGGGATTGGCAGCGGGGTGGCCCTGTATGCCTTGCAGATGGCCTTAGCCAAAGGGGCCAAAGTGTATGTCACATCCGGGAGTGACGAAAAAATCGAAAGGGCCATTCAGCTCGGGGCTTCTGGTGGTGTGAATTACCGGAATCAAGATTGGCAGAAACAGTTGCGACAAATGATTGGCGGGGCAGACTTGATTGTGGATGGCGTCGCAGGACCCGGCTTCACACAGCTGATTGAAGTGACCAATCCGGGTGGCCGCATTGTCAGTTATGGCGCCACCAATGGATCGGTTCCCGAGCTGATCATGCGAGGCGTGTTTTCCCGACAGATGGATATCCGAGGGACGACGATGGGGAGTCCGCGCGACTTTGCGAACATGCTTGAGCTGTATGCAAAACACCAACTTCGGCCGGTGATTGATCGCTGCTATCCGCTGGAAGAGGCCGCCGAGGCGATGCTGCGCATGGAACAGGGATTGAATTTTGGCAAGATCACGTTGCACATCCCGGAGTAAATCACTCACTAGTGGCATCCTCATCTAAAGAGAGCGCCTCCGTCGAATGAGACCACCAAAGAATATAGAAGCGCCTTCGCCTATCGATGGCGAAACCTTCTTTCTTCAGGCTCGGATTTGAAATAAAAAGGAGAGAATTGTCAATGAATTGCGAAATGCATTCCATTCACATAAAGAGGAGGAATCGTTCATGGCCGATCTGTTGTTCGATGTCAAGGAAGGAATTGCGACCCTGACGCTCAACCGCCCGGAGGCGCGCAACGCGTTCAGCGCGGAGATGATCCGGCTCTGGCGGGAGGCCTTGGAAGAGGTGCGGGACAATGACGCGATCCGTGTCATGGTCCTGACAGGCAATGGGAAAGCGTTTTGTGCCGGCGGCGACGTGAAAGCGATGCTGAGCGGCAAGGGTTTCATCGGCGGTGTGGGAGAGGAAGCGGATTTTGTGTCGACCGGGCTGCAGCGGAAAAATGCTCTCTGGAAGCATATTCAGCGCATTCCTCTCCTGATGGAGGAGATTGACAAGCCGACGATGGCCGCCATCAACGGCGATGCGATTGGCGCCGGGCTGGACATGGCGTTGCAGTGTGACCTGAGATTCGCTTCGGATCAGGCGCGTTTTGCGGAAGGATATGTCAATGTGGGGATTGTCCCGGGCGATGGTGGCGGATATTATCTGCCCCGGATTATCCGTCTCGATCACGCCCTGGAGCTGCTCTGGACCGGACGGATGTTGGATGCGAAAGAGGCGTATGAGCTGGGGCTGGTTACGCGTGTCGTTCCCCATGAACAGCTGTTGAATGAGACGTATGCGCTGGCCGAGCGGCTGGCACGGGGGCCGCAGCAGGCGATTCGCATGATCAAACGCACCGTGTACCAGGGGTTGAAGACGGATCTTAGAACCTCATTGGATATGGTGTCCTCGTTCATGGGACTGGTGACGGAACTGCCGGATTATCAGGAGGGATTGAAGTCGATCGTCGAAAAGAGGAAGCCAAGGTTTGAATAACCGCCGTAAGCAGAAGGAGAGGATGAGCCGTGTTTAAAGAACTGCAACTGCCAAGCGTCAGACTTCCGGAAGCCGCGAAACGATTGCGTCAGGAGGTACGCCGGTTTCTTGCCGAAGAACTGGAAAAGGGGAGTTTTATGCCGCAGTGTGACGCCTGGCTGGGCGGGTTTTCGCCGGAGTTCAGCCGCAAGCTGGGCGAAAAGGGGTGGATTGGCCTCACTTGGCCGAAGAAGTATGGCGGTCATGAGCGTTCGGCGCTGGAGCGTTTTGTGGTGACGGAAGAGTTGCTGGCAGCCGGCGCGCCGGTGGCGGCGCACTGGATTGCCGACCGTCAGTCGGGACCCCTTCTGCTCCGTTATGGTACGGAGGAACAGCGGCAGCGTTTCCTGCCGGGCATTGCCCGTGGCGAAATTTACTTTGTGATTGGTTTGAGCGAGCCCAATTCTGGTTCCGATTTGGCTTCTGTATCCAGTACGGCCAAAAAAGTGGATGGAGGGTGGATCCTAAACGGAAGCAAGGTCTGGACCAGCGGCGCGCATCGCTCGCATTACATGATCGCCCTCTGCCGGACCTCGCCCCTTGATCCGGAGAACCGGCACGCCGGGATGAGCCAGCTGATCGTGGACCTGTCGGCAAAAGGCGTGACGGTTCGGCCGATCCGCTTGATCACGGGGGAACATCATTTCAATGAAGTGATCTTCGAGGATGTGTTTGTTCCCGATGAGATGGTGGTGGGTGAGGTGGGCAATGGCTGGAAGCAGGGAATGGCGGAATTGGCGTATGAACGCAGCGGGCCGGAGCGGTTCCTCAGCACCTATCCCTTGCTGGCTGAACTGGTGAAAGTGTTGCAGGCTGACCATGACGCCCGTTCGCGGATTGCGGTGGGGCAGCTGGTCTCCCGGCTCTGGACCCTGCGCCAGATGTCTCTTGGCGTGGCCGGACTTCTGGAACGCGGCGTGACACCGGATATTGCCGCCGCCCTGGTCAAAGATCTGGGGACGCGGTTTGAACGGGAAGTGGCGGAAGTGGCCCGGCTGCTGGTGGACTGCGCGCCATCAGCGACGTCGCCCAACCGCTTTGAGGTCCTCATGGCACAGGCGATTCTGCATGCCCCGGGATTTACGTTGCGTGGCGGGACGACGGAGATCTTGCGCGGGATTATAGCGAGGGGGCTGGGTGTGAGATGAACGAGAAAAATGAGCTTCGGGAAATGTTTGTCGAGACGGCAAGCCGGATGATGAAAGATTTGTGCACGAAAGAGCTGCTAGAAGCCGCAGAGCGGGGCGAGTGGGCCCAGGAGCTCTGGGAGACGCTGGAAGAGGCCGGGATGACGCTGGTTCCTGTTCCCGAAGAAGCCGGCGGAGTGGGTGGCAGTTTTGGCGATGCGCTTGCCATCTTGCGGGTGGCCGGAAGATTTGCCGCGCCCGTCCCGCTTGCCGAGACGTTGCTGGCCAATTGGTTGCTGGCCATGGTTCGCCTTCCCGTCGTGACGGATGCGGCCACGGTTGCGCCTGTCATTCCGGAAGAGAAAGTAAGGCTGCAAAAAACGGAGGGAGGCTGGTTCCTCTCAGGAACCGCGCGGCATGTGCCCTGGGCGCGCCAGGCCAAATCCATCGTTCTCATCGGCGATTCCGAGCAAGGAGAAATGGTGGCGGTTGTCGATCCAAAGGCCTGTACCATCCGGCCCGGCCAGGACTTGGCGAACGAGGCGCGCGACGAGGTGTGCTTTGATGGCGTGTTTGTCGGGGCGGACCAGGTGGCGCAGGCTGCAGCCGGCGTCAGCAAACGGGAAGTCTGGTGCCGGGGCGCACTCATGCGGGCGGCGCAGATGTCCGGGGCACTGGAGCGGGTGCTGGAGTTGTCCGTGAACTATTCCAAGGAGCGCATCCAGTTCGGCCGCCCGATTGCCCGGTTTCAGGCGATCCAGCAGCAGCTGGCCATTCTGGCGGGCGAGGTCACCGCGGCGGGCATGGCCGTCGAGAGCGCCATGGCTGCGGTGGAACGGGACGATCAGGCTGGTGATGTTCAGGCAACTGGTCCTCAGCTTAAGGATACAAAGCGAACCGATGCTATTGATGGCCATGAAGCGGTCCGGTTGGCGACGATGATGGCCAAAATCCGGGTGGGTGAGGCTGTCGGAATCGCGACGGCGATTGCCCATCAGGTTCATGGGGCCATCGGCTTTACCGATGAGCACTCATTGCATTACAGTACCCGCCGGTTGTGGTCCTGGCGGGATGAGTTCGGGACAGAAAGCGAATGGGCAGAACGGCTGGGCCATCTCGTGCTCGACCAGGGAGCGGAACAACTTTGGCCGTTGGTTACCTTCTCTATAAGTTAAAGTTACGATAACGGATTTGTTGCTTAAAATCAGGTATAAAGTTCCAAAAATCATCATAAAAATCCGTATTAATAAACATCATTAGATCATGATCAAGGGATAGTATGATATACTGAATCTAACTCTATCGAAAATTGAGGCAAGAATGATAGGAGGAGATCAGGATGCCTGTACATTCCCAGGCGCAGAAGGTGTTAGACCAGTTGAAAGACTCTGGCATGCCGTCCTTGCATACGCTGTCTCCGGAAGCGGCGCGGGCGGCGTTTGCCATGATGCGCACCCGTCCGGAAAGTTTGGAGCCGGTGGCCAAAGTGGAGGATCGGCAGATCCCTGGGCCTGCCGGTTCCATCCCGGTACGACTTTATTATCCCGAAGGTTCGGGACCGTTCCCCGTGCTGGTTTATTTTCATGGAGGCGGCTGGGTGATCGGCAGTCTGGACACTCATGACGGACCTTGTCGTAAAATTGCCAATTCGGCGGCGTGCATTGTGGTGTCGGTGGATTATCGCCTGGCTCCGGAGCATAAATTTCCGGCGGCGGTAGAAGACGCCTACGCGGCAACTTGCTGGGTGGCAGAGCATGCGCAAGAATTCAATGGCGACCCGAAGCGGATTGCCGTGGGCGGCGACAGTGCCGGCGGCAACCTGGCCGCCGTCGTCGCCCTGATGGCGCGAGATCAGGGCGGACCGAGACTGTGTTTTCAAGCCTTGGTCTATCCGGCCACAGAATTTTCTATGAATACCCGCTCACACCAGGAAAACGGATCGGGGTATTTCCTCACCCGGGAGATGATGCACTGGTTTCGCGATCATTATTTGCGAACGGAAGAGGACAAGACGAACCCTCTGGCCTCTCCGGCGCTCGCGGGGGACTTCCGGAATCTGCCGCCTGCCCTCGTGATCACGGCCGAATACGATCCGTTGCGCGATGAGGGCGAAGCGTATGCAGAATTGTTGCGGCAAGCGGGCGTTCCGACGACGTGTTCGCGATATGAGGGCATGATTCATGGATTCTTTTCAATGATTGGAGTGATTGACGCCAGTGAGGAGGCGATTCAGGAAGTGGCTGAGGCGTTGCGAAAGGCATGGAATTAATGGAAAAATGCAGGGCCAGGAGATCAGGACCTCGTGGGTGCGCCGATATTCTTGAGCGAAAATGCTGAATCAAAGTATACTGTTGGATAGAGTCGTTCGGTATTCCAGGATGTTCTTCATATCATCGTATCGACATAGACATAATATTATGGAATTAATGAAGAGATATGAGCGTCGATGAAGGGATTGAACGCCAGATGTATACGTGGATATCTCGTAACTTTATTCCCGTTTTTATTCTCTTGGTCCTCTCCTGGAGCACTGCTTTTCCGGTGGTCAAGATTGGCTTGAGCCAGTCACCACCGCTTCTTTTTGCGGGATTGCGCACCTTTTTGGGTGGGTTATTCCTGCTGCTGCCCGCTTGCTTATGGGGGGGAAAGCTTCGAGTGTGCCAGATGTGGCCGTATTGGATATGGTCAGCGCTTTTTTCTGTGATCCTTTTTTTCGGCTTTCAGACGTATGGCATATACCATTTACCATCTGGATTGTCGGCTGTATTGATTTATCTGCAGCCAATCTTGGTCGGTCTGTTTGCACGTATTTGGCTGAAGGAATCACTGACATGGAACAAGAGCATCGGACTGATTCTTGGATTTAGCGGGGTGTGTGTGGTCAGTTGGGAGGGGGTGTCAGGATCGCTCTCTCTGATCGGGGTGCTGCTGGGTGTGGGTGCAGCGTTGAGCTGGGCGATTGGGACAGTTTATTTTAAACGGATTCAGGATCAGGTTTCCTTATTGTGGCTGATTGCCGGCCAGTTTGTCATAGGTGGGTTGGTGATCTTGGCTTTGAGCCTGGTTTTTGAAAGCTGGACAGAAGCGACATGGAATGTTACTTTCTGGTCCAGTATCCTGTATTCTGCCCTGTTTGGCATATCCTTGGCCTGGGTGCTGTATCTCGCTCTGATTCAGCAGGGGGAAGTGAGCCGGATGTCGGCCAATATGTTTGCCGTTCCGCTTATGTCGGTCCTGATGGGCAGCCTGTTTTTGAAAGAGCCGTTGAGCCTTTTTCTCGGCCTGGGTAGCTGTCTGATTATGGCGGGGATTTACCTGGTCAACCGGCGTTCCTTCCCGGCGCCATCCCGTGAGGCAGAGATGAAGCAGAAATTTTGCTGATCTTCGGTAACCCTACCAATATGTTAACAATTCATGTCGTGTTTTATGTCGTAAATGATAAAAGTTTTCTAAAAATCACTTGAATCATTTTCGGTCATCATGTATAGTGATTTATCATAAACAACTTTATTTCTTTTCATAAACTGTCTCTTTTTCAGAAAAGTACATCTCCAATGGAAAGGTGGTACCTCATGTCCTCAGGGAGAGCGTCGCCGCTGTTACGTGTCGAACAGTTGAAAACCTCATTTCGCACCCGCTATGGTGTGATAGAAGCGGTCAGTGACGTGTCGTTCGATGTGGATGCCGGTGAAACGGTCGCGCTGGTCGGTGAATCTGGCTCAGGAAAGAGCGTGACCGTCTTGTCCATCATGCGATTGCTTGGAAATACAGGATGGATCGCAGGCGGGCAGATTTTCTTTGATGGCCGGGATATTGCCCATGCAACGGAGGAGCAAATGCGCAGGGTGCGCGGCAAAGAGATGGCGATGGTGTTTCAAGATCCGATGACCTCCCTCGATCCGGTTTACCGGATTGGCGATCAAATTATCGAAGTATTACGTATACACGAAACTGTCAACAAAAAAGAAGCGTTTCAGAGAGCAGTGGAATTGCTTCGATTGGTTGGCCTGCCCGATCCGGAGATGCGCATGAACAGTTATCCTCATCAGTTGTCCGGAGGCCAGCGGCAGCGCGTGATGATTGCCATGGCTCTGGCTTGCAACCCCAAATTGTTGATTGCGGATGAACCGACGACGGCGCTGGATGTGACGGTGCAGGCCCAGATTCTGGATCTGATGAAAAGCTTGCAGGTGGAGTTTGGTTCAGCGGTGTTGTTGGTGACCCATGATTTGGGCGTCGTCGCGGAAATGGCGGACCGGGTGGTGGTGATGTATGCCGGCAAGGTGGTGGAGCAAGGGAAAGTGGCTGACGTGTTTAGTGAACCTCAACATCCGTATACCGAAGGATTGCTCCGCAGCATTCCCAAGTTGACTACGCCGAAAAGTAAGCGTTTGCAGGCCATCCCCGGTTCGGTACCGACAATGCTGGAGATGCCATCCGGATGCCGGTTCAGCACCCGGTGCGCCTATGCGATGGAGCGGTGTGCCATGGAAGAACCTCCTCTGTTTGAAATGGCTCCCGGAAGAAAGAGCCGTTGCTGGTTGCGGGAATCTTCAGCGGAAGTGGCGCTTGCCACCGGTGACGGCATGGGGATGGGAGGGATTCATTGATGGCGGATGCATCTTGGTTGCTTGAGGCGAGGGGACTGAAAAAACATTTTCCGATAACAAAGGGGATTTTTTCGCGGCCGGCAGGTTACGTCAAGGCGGTGGACGGCGTTTCATTCCGGATCCGCAGGGGAGAGACGCTCGGTTTGGTCGGGGAATCGGGATGCGGGAAATCGACGACGGGCCGAATGATTTTGCATCTGATCCGGCCCACGGAAGGGACCGTGTTGTATGACGGACAGGAACTGGGAAAGATGGGGTCCAAACAAATGCGGGAGATCCGCAAGCGCATGCAAATGATCTTCCAGGATCCGTTCAGTTCGCTCAATCCCCGGATGACTGTGACTGAGATCATCGGGGAACCGCTTGCCATTTACCGCCTGTCAAGTGGCCGTGCGAAAAAAGAGCGGATTGCCGAACTCCTGGAGCTGGTAGGTCTGTCAAAGCGTGACATGGGGAAATACCCCCATCAATTTTCGGGCGGCCAACGCCAGCGTATCGGCATTGCCAGGGCGCTGGCAACCAACCCGGAACTGGTGGTATGTGATGAGGCGGTTTCCGCGCTGGATGTCTCGGTACAGGCACAGGTGCTCAATTTGTTGAAGGAGCTGCAGGAAAAGCTTCATTTGTCATACCTGTTTATCTCCCACGATTTGAATGTGGTGAAGTACATTTCGGATCGGATATGCGTGATGTATCTGGGGGAAATCGTGGAGCAGGCCGGGTCTGAAACATTGTTCCAAGAACCGTTGCACCCATACACACAGGCTCTGTTCTCTGCTGTGCCGAATCCCGAGCCGATGGCCAGGAAGGAACGCATTCTTCTGAAAGGGGAAGCTCCCAGCGTGGCCCATCTCCCAACGGGCTGCAAGTTTCACACGCGATGCCCCCATGCCATGGACAGATGCAAATCGGATGCGCCGACCCTCAGGGAAGTGGCTTCCGGCCACCAGGTTGCCTGTCATTTGTATTGAAATTGAACCAGGTTTTGTTGAACCAATGCCAAAGGTGGGATGTTGCTTGTTCGAATATATCGTCCGGCGTATCGTTTACGGGCTGCTCATTCTGCTGGTGATGACCGTCTTTACGTTTGTCGTCATGCGCCTCGTTCCCGGTGATGTGGTCACGCTGCAACTGGCGCAGGCAGGGGTGGTTTCTGAGGAACAGATGGCCGCGCTGAAGTCGGAGATGGGGCTGGACAAACCGGTATGGCAGCAATTGCTGATCTGGCTGAGAGGCGCATTACAGGGCGATTTGGGGACCTCCCTCTGGTCCCAGCAGCCGGTGATGGAGATGATTGCCAAGCGGCTACCGGTCACCCTGGAGCTGGTCGGCCTTTCAGTGATCATCTCGCTATTGGTCGGGATTCCTTTGGGTGTCATCGCTGCAGTCAAGCATGGAAAATGGGCCGACCAGCTGATCCGTGTCACGGCCATTACCTGGCTGTCGGTTCCGAACTTCTGGCTGGGCTTGTTGATCATCACGTTTTTGTCCCTGTGGTTCGGTTGGATTCCGCCGATTGCTTACCGGACTATTCTTGAAGATCCGGTGGTCAACTTGCAAAAGATGATCTTGCCTGCACTGGCATTGGCCGTCACGTTAAGCGCCAGCACGATCCGGATGACCCGCTCTGCGCTGCTGGAGGTGTTGCATTCCGATTTTATCCGGACCGTGCGCGCCAAGGGGGCTAGCGAACGGATTGTAATCTACAAGCACGCGCTCAGAAACTCGCTCATTTCCGTCGTCACCTTGGTTGGCCTGCAGATTGGCATTTTGTTGGGGGGAACGGTTGTCCTGGAGTATATCTTTTCGATCCCCGGAATGGGAAGTCTGATATTTGAGACGGTAAGCAACCGTGATTATCCGGTTGTACAGGCCTGTGTGCTGATTTACGGAGGGATGTTCATTTTGGTCAACCTGCTCGTCGACATCACATATGGTTGGATTGATCCAAGGATTCGTCATCAATCATCAAAAGCTTGAAAAGGAAGGATGTGAATGGGGTGGAGGAATTTTCCCAGCCTCGTCTGCCATCGCCGGCGGCACAGCCAGCCGCTCCGCGCAGCCTGTTATTGGATGAATGCAAGCGGTTTGTCCGGACGCAGCCCACTGGCGCCTTGTCGCTCCTGTTCATTCTTTTGATGACGCTGACTGCACTGTTGTCGCCTGTTCTTGCTCCCTATGAACCGGATGCCCAGTATCGGGAGTCGATCATGGTGGGACCCAATGCCGACTTCTGGATGGGGACAGATGACTTGGGGCGGGATGTATTCAGCCGTATCCTGCACGGCGCCAGGATTTCCCTGTACGTCGGACTGGTGACTGTGGTTCTTTCTTTGATTTTCGGCACCTTGCTCGGTGTGGTGTCGGGGTATTTTGGCGGCGTCGTTGACATGGTCATCCAGCGGATCATGGATGGGATTATGGCCGTCCCCGCTCTGATCCTGGCTCTCTTTATCGTGGCGTTGCTGGGACCTGACACCAAACATGTGATTCTGGCCCTTGTCGTCGTGGAGACGCCGCGCTTTGCCCGCATCGTACGCGGGGAGATGCTGAAAATCCGTGAAACCACCTATGTCGAGGCAGCAAAGGCGATGGGCGCCCGCGCGTGGCGCATCATGCTGCGGCATGGCGTGCCGAACATGGTGGCGCCGCTGACGGTTCTGGCCAGTCTGGCCTTTGGCGGGGCAATCATCGCCGAAGCCTCTTTGAGCTTCTTGGGGATCGGCACCCCGCCGCCCAATCCCTCCTGGGGACTGATGTTAAGCGGCGCCACCCGTTACATGGAAAACGCTCCCTGGCTGGTGGTGTTTCCGGGGCTGGCCCTGAGCCTGTCCGTGCTGGCTTTCAATTTGTTAGGTGATGCCCTGCGGGATTATTTCGATCCGAGACTGCCTTCATAAGTGAACTATTCTAAGGATAAAGATGGAGGTTGAAACATGAGCGCAATGGAGAGTAAAATTTTCGGAAGGAACCGAAAAATGCGTCTTCTTAATGTGATGATGGTGTGCTTGGTTGCGATTCTCGTCGCTTGCAGTGGCACGTCGCAGCCGGTAGACAACAAAGATGCCGGAGGAAAAGAGGGGGAAAAAGGCGGGCAGCAAGCGGGTCAGCCCAAGCCGGGAGGAGTATACACGATTCTTTCGCCGGCAGACCCGGATATGCTGGATCCTCATAAACAATCTTCCATTTATACGCACAATATTATCGGTCTGGTATACAGCAAGCTGCTCACGTACAAAACCGGGCCGGACGTGGATTACTCCGATTATGTACTGACCGGGGACTTGGCTGAAGACTGGGAGGTGTCGGAGGACGGGAAGGTGTACACGTTCCATCTGCGGAAAGATGTCAAGTGGCAGAATGTCCCGCCGGTCAATGGCCGCCCTGTCGTGGCGGAGGACGTCATCGCGACGATGGAGCGGATCCGGAGCCTTCCTGGGCACCAGGTTTATATGCTGGAGAAGGTGGAAAAGATTGAGGCGCCTGATCAGCACACGGTGGTCTTTACCCTGAAAGAACCGTTTGCTCCTTTTCTCAATTACATGGCCAACCATTACATGTGGATTCTGCCGAAAGAAGGCGTTGAAGGGAAATTTGACTTGGCCACCAAAGCGATCGGTTCCGGGCCGTTCATCCTCGAGAAGTGGGAAGACAACGTGGAGGCCATTCTCAAGCGAAACCCGGATTACTACATGAAAGGAAAACCCTATCTGGATGAAGTCAGGATCATGGTGGTACCGGATCAGGGGGCGCGGATCGCCGCATTTCGTACCGGTCAGGCGGAGTCGATCGGGATCATTTCGCCACGGGAGGTGGAAAATCTCCGGAAAAGCAATCCAGACATCAACGTTTCAAAAGTCCTTTTTCCGACTCAGATCATTGTCTACATGAACATGACCAAACCGCCTTTTGACGATCTGCGGGTGCGGAAGGCCATCAGCATGGCCATTGACCGGAAAGGATTAATCAAGCAGATCTTTGGCGACGGGGAGGTCAGTTCGCCCGTTAATCCATCGCTTGCAGATTGGGGATTGCCGTTGGAGGAGCGGGAAGCGCTGCAGCCTTACGATCCCGAGAAGGCCAAGGCTTTGCTGAAAGAGGCGGGGTATCCAAACGGGTTTTCTACCAAGATCATGGTGACCAATGCCTATGGGGAACAGGTGGTCCAAACCGCGCAGTGGATTGCCGAAGATTTGAAAAAGGTGGGCATCAATGCAGAGATTGAAGTGGTTGAGTATGCCACCTACTTTTCGAAACGCTGGCCCGGGTTGCAATATGACATCGGTGTGGGATTCCAAAGCTTCTATCAGGAACCGGATGAGTGGTTGCGCGGCCAGTTGCACAGCAAATCCCCCCGCAACTGGTTTGGCGTCAAGATAACCGAGTTGGACAAGATGCTGGATGAACAGCGGTTGATCATGGATGAGGAGCAGCGAAAGCAGAAGGTGCATGAGATTCAGCGGTATGTCCTCGAAAACGTGGTCAACCCGATTCCCCTGATTACGCATTACGTGGAGACGCCTTACCAGCCCTGGGTAAGAGACTATCATCCCCATGCTTCTTATGGAAATATCCATTTAAAAGATGTGTGGCTGGACAAATAAAGCGGGGATGGCAAAAGGGGGAATGTATCTTGTCGTTGCGTCGGGCTGCGGCGATTGTGGGCGTTGCTGATACGGAGCTGGAAAAAGGGAGATTCAAAGGAGAAAAAACCGTGCTCCAGGCTCAGGCTGAGGTGGCCAAAAAAGCACTGGATGAGGCGGGATTGACCAAAGAGGATGTGGATGGCCTTCTGGTGGCCGGTTCTTGGGGGATTCCCGGGGTCGGGCTGTTTCCAAGCGTTACGATGGCGGAGTATCTGGGGATTCAACCCTGCTTTACCGATTCGACCAACATTGGAGGTTCCTCCTTTGAAGCCCATGTGGGTCATGCGGCGGCTGCCATCCAGGCCGGTTTGTGCAACGTTGCCCTGATTCTCTACGGGAGCGATCAACGTTCCAACCGCCGCCGCAATCTCGGCAGGGGAAGACCTGCCGAGTTGACCGCCCAGTACGAAAGTATCTGGGGTTTGCCGGCACCAGTGGGCGCCTATGCCTTGGCTGCCCACCGGCACATGTACCAATACGGGACAACCAGCGAACAACTAGCGGAAATTGCCGTGGCGGAACGGAAATGGGCCAGCCTGAACCCGGCGGCCACCATGCGTGAGCCGATTACCGTAGAGGATGTTCTGAATTCGGAGTTGATTTGTGATCCCCTGCACCTTCTGGACTGCTGCCTGGTCACGGATGGGGCGGGGGCGGTCGTGGTGGCCTCCGCCGAGAGGGCGCGCGATTGCCGTACACGGCCGATCTGGATCCTGGGTCACGGGGAGGCGCATTCTCATTCCACGATCACCAATATGCCTGATTTGACGGTCACGACCGCTAAAGAATCAGGAAGAAGGGCTTTTGAAATGGCCGGGGTGCGGCATGAGGATCTGGATGTGGTGCAGATCTACGACTCTTTCACCATCACTGTCCTCCTCACGCTGGAGTCGCTCGGGTTTTGCAAACCGGGAGAAGGAGGCGATTTTGTGGCCAACCAGCGAACCGCTCCCGGCGGAGATTTTCCGATGAACACCAATGGCGGCGGGCTGTCCTGCCTGCATCCCGGAATGTATGGCATCTTTCTCCTGATCGAGGCGGTCAGGCAGTTGCGCGGCGAATGCGGACCGCGTCAGGTGCCTGACGCCAAGTTGGCACTGGTCAACGGCACCGGCGGGGTGTTGTCCTCGACGGCCACTTGCATCCTTGCCCGGGATTAAATATCTATGGAAAGTTTTTCATTGACAAGAAAAGGGTGGAATGGATGATGACAGAAAAATTGCTCCCGGTGATTGACCCGGAGTCCCGTTTTTTCTGGGAGATGTGTGCGCAACAAAAATTGATGATCCAGCAATGTGAGGATTGCGGCAAACACGTTTTCTATCCCAGAAGCATCTGTCCGCATTGCATGTCGGATCGTCTCCGGTGGGTGGAGAGCAGCGGGCGGGGGCGGGTCTATTCCTACACGGTGGCCAGGCGGCCGGGAGGGCCTGGGTTTGAAAAAGAGGTTCCTTATATTGTCGCAATCATTGAACTGGAAGAAGGAGTCCGAATGATGAGCACGATTGTTGACATCCCCATCGAAGAGGTCAGGTGCGGGATGCCGGTTCAGGTGGTGTTTGAAAAGCTCACGGAAGAGATCACTTTGCCCAAATTTGCAGCACGGTTGGAGGGATGATGAAAGATGGAAAGCAGAGTATGGCACAAGCATTGGCCGAAGGGGATGCCGACAAGCATTGATTATCCCGTAATCCCGGTAGGCGCAGTTGTCAAGGGAAGCGCGGAGCGGTTTGGCGATAAAGTAGCATTGTATTACCACGATCAGCCGTTCACCTACCGGCAGTTGTACGAGGGAGCGTTGCGGTTTGCCCGCGCGCTTCGTTCCAAGGGGTTGGGTAAAGGAGATGTGGTGGCCATTCATATGTTCAACAACCCTCACTATGCCGTGGCCTATTACGGGATTTTGCTTTCCGGTGCCACGTTCTCGCCGGTCAACCCCCTTCTTCCGCCCCATGATCTGGTTTACCAGTTGAATGACTGCGGCGCCAAAGCGGTTGTCACGCATGAGATGGTGGCCCGTTCGATTCGCGAGGTGGAGGGACAGACCGGCCTGCGGCACGTTTTCCTAACCGGTGAGAGTGAGATGTCCAGTCCGCCTTGGCCTGTGGAGGCTTCAGGCTACGGGGAACATTGGTACAGCTTTGCCCAATTGTTGGCCGCAGAACCGCCTGAGCCGATGGAGGTGGAGATTTCCCCCAAGGAGGATCTGGCCCACATCGCCTATACGGGCGGAACAACCGGACGCTCCAAAGGGGTCATGCTTACCCATTACAACGTGGTTGTCAATATTTTGCAATCTGCCTGCTGGGGGACGGGATGCTTGCCGGTTGTAAAAGACGGCGGTTTATACCTTGAACCGGCCGACCCCTCCCTCATCGGCGAAGACAAGGAATATACCCCTTTGGGCGAAAACATCGGGATCAATCTGACGCCGTGGTTTCACGCCATGGGGATCATCGGCAGCCTGAACGTCGCCTTTTTATGCGGCGGCACCACCATTTTGCACCTGCGCTTTGATCCTGGGAAATATCTGGAAGATGCGGAACGGTACAGGGTGACGGGAATGGGAGGAGCGCCCCCCATTTATGTCGGGCTAATCCGCCACCCGGACTTCTGGAAGCGGGATCTCAGTTCGGTGCGGCGGATCACCTCCGGAGCGGCACCGTTGGCCAAAGAGCTTTTTGAAATATTGAAGAAACGTTTCCCCGATGCCGTCATTACTGAAGGGTACGGGATGACGGAGATGACCATGGTCGGCATCAGCAATCCGGGGGGACGCAGTTCGCTGCGAAAACTGGGGAGTGTCGGCATTCCGGTATTCGACACCGATTGCAAGATCATCTCGCTGGAAGGCGGAGAAGACCCGCTGCTGCCCGGGTCGGTCGGGGAAATCTGTATCCGGGGACCGCAAGTGATGCTGGGCTATTACAACAAGCCCGAAGAGACGGCGGCGACGCTGAAAGATGGCTGGCTGCACACGGGAGATATCGGGATGATGGACGACGACGGATATGTCTACATCGTCGATCGGAAGAAGGATATGTTGTTGTACAAGGGATATAACGTCTACCCGCGGGAACTGGAAGAGATCCTGTTCCGCCATCCGGCGGTGGCCAACGCAGCCGTCATCGGCAAGCCGGATCTGGAAGCGGGTGAAATTCCTAAGGCCTACGTCGTGCTGAAACAGGGGCATACCGCCACCGCCGAAGAGCTGATGGCATTTGTCAACGAACAGGTGGTGCCGTACAAACGGTTGCGGGAAGTGGCCTTTATTGATGAGATTCCGGTCAGTGCCGCAGGGAAGGTACTCAAGCGCGTTCTTCGGGAGATGGAGACCAGATGAACGCATATGAAATACTCGACTTGAGGTGAGAAAATCATGGATTTGACGTTTACGCCGGAGCAGGAACAGTTTCGTTTGCGCGTGCGCCAGTGGCTGAAGGAGAACCTGCCGAAAGGTTGGGGCACGCCTCATTTCCAGTGGCCGGAAGATGAGAAGGAACGCGGCAAGTGGTTGAGGGAATGGGATCGCAAATTGTACGAGGCGGGC
>CAMTVR010000055.1:0-9671 GCA_947085265.1 uncultured Bacillus sp.
ATCCACTCTTGAAGACCGAGGAGAGAAGCGATAGACTTTTTCATAGGCGGTCGGAACCTCCTTGGGATGTGGTGTGGTTATTAATCCCTTGGCTCTTCGGCCGCCTTTTTCCTGCTTCACCACACTTTTGAGTTTAGAGCCAAACCTCCCTTGACAAACACCATTCGGGTGTACTAAAATATCTTCCGTGACCTCACGCGAGGTTGTCGCATATCATGCGGTCGTGGTGGAATTGGCAGACACGCTATCTTGAGGGGGTAGTGGTCTTTTGACCGTGCGAGTTCAAATCTCGCCGACCGCACCAAAAAAAGTGTGCCCTTAGCTCAGCTGGATAGAGTGTCTGACTACGAATCAGAAGGTCGGGGGTTCGAATCCCTCAGGGCACACCACTTCCTTTTAATTTAAGTAATAAGTAATAAGTAATAAGCAAGAACAATAAGAACGATAATAACGGGGTATAGCTTAGCTTGGTAGAGCGCATGCTTTGGGAGCATGAGGTCGCAGGTTCAAATCCTGCTACCCCGACCAATACGATGATGCGGGTGTAGTTCAATGGTAGAACACTGGCCTTCCAAGCCAGATGCGTGGGTTCGATTCCCATCACCCGCTCCATTATGCTCCATTTCCATTTTTTATGGAAATAAAATGCAGAAAATTCAGTATTAAATATTACCAACCCACCATTCCCGGGCATCTCGAACCATCACTGAGCAATTTCGAGCTTTACTGAGCAGCTTAGAACCAAACCGAGCCATTTCCAAAATCATAGAGTGACCTGATGCGATTCACTTATGGCTGTCGATAAAGGACAGCCTTACTTTTTTCGGCGGTTGATCATTGATATAATGCTGTGAAAAGAGGATGGAAGAAAGAGATGGATGACGGTGGATGAATTTCAACTGATTCAGCAGCTGCTCAGAAAGCAGCAACCTTCATCCCAGGTTGTGGTTGGCCCCGGTGATGATGCGGCAGTACTGCGTCCGCGTCCGGGGAAGGATCTGGTGGCCACTTGCGACGCCATGGTGGAAGGTCCCCACTTTACAAGACAGACCATGTTGCCGTATGACATCGGGTGGAAGGTGATGGCCGCCAACCTGAGCGATCTGGCTGCGATGGCCGCAGAGCCCCGTTTTGCCCTCGTGACGCTGGGGGCCAATGAGGACTGGGCGGTGGATGAGCTGGTGGAGTTGTTTGGCGGATTGTATGACTTGGCAGAGAGGCATGCTGTGCAGGTCGTCGGAGGTGACACGGTTTCATCGCCCGGAGGATTGTTCGTGTCTGTCACGCTGCTTGGGGAAGTGGAGAAAGGGCACACATGGTTGCGATCGGCGGCCAAAGCGGGGGACCAGGTATTTGTCACCGGACCGCTTGGCGGTTCGGCTGCCGGGCTTCATGCGCTTTTAAACCCGAAGCTGGCAGAGGAATGGGGGCAAAACGGGGATTCGGGGCGACTTGCTTCAATTGTGCAAATGCATCGGCGTCCCCTTCCTCAGGTGGAGGCGGGCAGAGTGTTGGTCGCGTTGCCGTTTTGCGGAGCATTGAATGATGTCAGTGATGGGTTGGCCAGCGAGGCGTGGGAGATTGCCGAAGCCAGCCGGGTGGCTGTTTGGATTGAGGAGGCGCGTTTGCCTATTGCGGAATCTGTGCGTGATTTTGCCCGGTTTTGCCAAGTCGCACCGGAAGATTGGGCGTTGTATGGAGGAGAAGATTTCCAGTTGGTAGGTACGGTTCCCGCCCAACATTGGCCGGCTTTGGAGCTGGCCTTCAGAAAAAGTGGGCTGCCTTTGTACCGCTGCGGTGAGGTTCGGGAAGGGATTGGCGTGTTTTTGAAACGGCGAGACGGTTTGACCGTACCGGTTGCCAAGCTCGGATACAATCACTTTGCAAATCAGAATGAATTAAAGAAGGAATGGAGCCATGATGGAGTGGGAACTGATCGCAGACACCCCGGATGAGATGAAGTGGCTGGCGAGGGCTCTTGGAGAAGTGCTTGAGGCCGGGGATTGTGTCGCGTTGTATGGGGACCTTGGGGTTGGAAAAACCACCTTTACCCAAGGGCTGGCGCAAGGGCTTGGGATCAGAAAACCGGTGAACAGTCCGACGTTTACCTTGGTGAAGGAGTACCAGGGGCGTTTGCCACTGTTTCATATGGATTTATACCGTCTGGAGGATCCTTCAGAGGAACTGGGGCTGGAGGAATACTGGGATGGAGATGGCGTGACGGTCATTGAATGGCCTGAAATCATCGGTCCGTGGCTGCCGGAAGATCGGCTGGATGTGCACATTGCGCGGGAACAGGGCGAACGGCGTGTCGTTTCGATTTCAGTGACGGGGCTAAGGAGCCGTCGCCGGGTGTCAGACTGGATAGCGACCCTCAGGCAGCCCAGCATGGGGAGTGAAGTTGAATGAAAATCCTGGCCATGGATACCTCCACACTGGTGATGGGCGTGGCAGTGTTGAATGAGACCCGCCTGCTTGGTGAGGTGATCACCAATCAGAAAAAAAATCACTCGGTTCGCCTCATGCCGACCGTGGATTCGCTGCTGCGCAGTCTTGAAGTGTCTCCCGGAGATTTGCAGATGATCGCGGTGGCGATAGGTCCCGGTTCCTATACCGGTGTACGAATCGGGGTGACAACCGCGAAGATGATGGCCTGGGCGCTTGAGCTTCCGCTTGTCGGGGTATCTACCCTGATGGGGATGGCGGCCAGTCTGGGTCCAGTGGACGGATGGATCTGTCCGCTCATTGACGCCAGGCGGGGACGGGTCTATACCGGCTTGTATTATTGGGAAAAGGGTAGACTTTGTTTGGGGCGGGAAGAGACGGTCGTGGTGTGGAAAGATTGGGTATCCGAGGTGTTGGGGACTTTGGAAGGCCCTGTCTGGCTGACGGGAGATGATCTGTTGCTGCATCAAGAATGGGCGAAATCGCGCCTTGGAAACCGGCTGCGCCTGCCCGAGCCGGAGCAACGCCTTCCTCGCCCTTCGGTCATCGGACGTCTGGCGCTGGAATGGATGGACCGGACGGATGAGGCAGGGGTTGGGGAGGAATTAAGGGGACTCAGACAACATAGTCTGGGACAACAGGTGATCGTCTTGGCTAGGGGTGAGGACATTCACCGTTTTGTCCCGCGGTATTTGCAAAAGACAGAGGCGGAACAAAATCTCCTGGTACGTGTTGGAGCCGGGAGAGAGAACGGATGAATCAACGCGTACAAGTGCGCCGAATGCGGTTGGAGGACATTGATGATGTCTGGGCGGTGGAGCGGGCCGCCTTTACACACCCCTGGTCGAAGCAGGCCTATTACAATGAATTGGCGATGAATCGTTCGGCTCATTACCTGGTGATTTTGGTTGAGGGAAAGATTCGCGGCTATGGCGGCATGTGGGTATTGATCGACGAGGCGCATATCACCAATGTGGCCATTCATCCGGAGGTTCAAGGACAAGGTCTGGGATGGCTGTTGATGGGCACGCTCATGCTTTGGGCCAGGTCTCTAGGCGCCGAACGGATGACGCTGGAAGTTCGCGTGTCCAATGTCAAGGCGCAAAATTTGTACAGCAAGCTGGGGTTTGTCGTCACCGGCGTACGTCCTCAGTACTATACGGACAACTTGGAAGATGCGCTGATCATGTGGGCCACATTGGATGAAGTGAGGCTATCATCGATGTTCGAGAAGGAATGGAAGGAATGTGAATGGAAAGATCTGGGGTAGCTCGAAACAGCCCAATCAGGGAACACCTATTGAGGAGGGTGGACATGGGATATGGAGAACGGCAAGAGCGGTTCATCTTGGGCATTGAAACCAGCTGTGATGAGACCGCCGCGGCGGTGGTGGCGGATGGGCGGCGGATCTGTTCCAATGTGATCGCCTCTCAGATGGACCTTCACCAGCCGTTCGGCGGGGTCGTGCCGGAGGTGGCGTCGCGTCATCACGTAGAGCAAGTGAGCTGGGTGATTGAAGAGGCACTTCGGCAGGCGAACGTGGAAAAGAAAGACCTGGCTGCGGTGGCGGTCACGCATGGGCCGGGTCTCGTTGGCGCATTGCTGGTAGGGGTGGCGGCGGCCAAGGCGTTGTCGTTGGCGTGGGGGATACCTCTTTTGGCAGTGAATCACATTGCCGGGCATATTTATGCCAACCGGCTGGTCAGCGAAATGCAGTTTCCTTTATTGGCGTTGGTGGTCTCTGGCGGACACACGGAATTGGTCCTGATGCGGGAACACGGGCGGTATGAGTTGATCGGTCAGACGCGGGATGACGCGGCGGGTGAAGCGTATGATAAGGTGGCCCGTTCACTGGGCTTGCCTTATCCGGGAGGGCCGCAGTTGGACGCCTTGGCACAACAAGGAACCCCCCACATTCCCCTGCCCCGCGCCTGGCTGGAGCCGGAATCTTACGATTTTAGTTTCAGCGGCTTGAAATCGGCCGTTCTTCAGGTCAAGTCACGGGCAGAGGAGCGGGGCGAGGCGTTGCCGCTGACCGATCTGGCGGCCAGTTTTCAGGCGGCAGTGGTTGAAGTGTTGGTGGAAAAGACGGTAAGGGCTGCAAGGGAACTGAAGGTTCGTCAGGTCATCCTGGCCGGCGGCGTTGCCGCCAATCAAGGGTTGCGCCAGGCGTTGCAAGTACGCATAAAAGAACTGAGTGTTCCATTGGTGATCCCACCCCTTTCGCTATGTACGGACAATGCGGCGATGATCGCGGCAGCCGGACACATTTTGTACGAACGTGGGGAATTTTCCGGATTGGATTTGAATGCCGTTGCCGGGCTGGATTTATGAGGCTGTTTCTCCAGGGAGAAACAGCCTTTTTTATGCCTTGTGGATGGATGGTGTTCGTATGGATAACTTTATGGAAGAGCTTTTGTGGAACTTGTGAATAAAGCGTCCAATCTGTTGAATGATGGCTGTTGGTCTTGTGGATAACATTGTGGGTATTGTGGATAACTCTGTGGAACGATACGACCGAGCATGTGTTTTACGAACACGGGACATAGTGCGCATGGTATCGGAAACACTACCGATTACAGAAGAGCAGCCATAACAGGAGGCGAAAAGATGCAGCCGTTTCCGAGAACGAGGCGCACATCTCAAGAAGGGACACGTCGTCGGGTGCTTTGGATATGTATCAGTCGCCGGGTATGTACCAGTCGTTGGGTATGTCTGATTGGGTTGGTGGTTTCATGGTTCCTTTGCATGCTTTTGGCGCCAAGCGGGTTCGCCTTCGCGCAAGAGGCGACGCGGGATGAACAGAAAGCGGACCACAGCCGTGTGATCTTGTTTTTGATTAACGGCCTGTCTTTTGCCGATCTTTCCGCCCACCCCGCATGGCGAGAGCTGGCCGGTGAGAGCTGGTTGGGAGCCATGACGTTGAAAACGGCGCGCAATCATAAGGATTTTCATGCTTACGTGACATTGGGTGCGGGCGCTTATGCGGCCGGGTTAAAAACGGTGCATGGCTACGATGCCGGTGAGTGGGTGTCCACGGAGGGAGTGCGGGCGTCTGAATGGTATGCCCAGTTGACCGGGCGTTTCCGGAGCGATGGTGTGCTTGTTCCGGCCATTGCCTTGCTGGTGCGCGAGAATCAGGGAAGCAAGCAGTATCCGGCGGTCCCGGGCGCGCTGGGACAATTGATCCGGGAATCCGGTGGACTGGTGGCGGCGTTCGGCAACAGTGATCGTGGTCCCACGGCTAGACGGTTGGCGCCGCTTTTAACCATGGACGAGGAGGGCTGGACGCCGCTGGGTGAAGTCGGGGCGGGTATGGTGCGCAAAGCGCCGGAGCGGCCGTTTGGTCTGGCCACTGATTATGCGGCGATGCGACAGGCCTTTCAGCAATTGCCGCTTGCCGCCAGATTGGTGGTTTTCGAGCTGGGGGATTTAGACAGGCTGTCTGCGGTGGTAGGACAAATGGACAGTCAGCATGCGATGCACATCCGCACCGCAATATTGTACGAGATGGCTCAGTTTGTTCAAACCATGCAACGTGAACAAAAAGCCGAGGATGCGCTTCTGATCGTGTCGCCGATGGTGGAGGAATCCACCTATGAGGAAGGGCTCTGGTTGGCGCCGGTATTGTGGGTGCAGGATCGGGATCTTAGGAAGGATGTGCTGGGGAAGGAGGTGCTTGGGGGATGGACGGACGAGTTGTTATGGGAACAGGCAAGCGGACGAGTGAAAAGACTGTCCGGGGGTTTACTGCTTTCTGAGAGTACGCGGCGCGAGGGAGTGGTGACCAATCTGGACGTGACGGCAACAATCCTGGATCAATTGGGTATCCCCAAGCCGTTGTGGATGGGCGGGGCTCCTTTGCAGAAGACAGGGACAGCGTCAGAGCAGGATGCGTTTTGGCAAGAGTTGGAGCAAATGCAGTGGGCACATCAGTTGCGGCCGCGCGTGTTGCGTCCGTACGTCGTCCAACAAATCATCATCTTGCTACTGGCCGCCATCGTGGGACTCTTTCATCTCCAGAGGTGGTATCCTCACGTGCGCCTCCTCTCTTTTGCCATGCTCTTTGCACCGCCGGCTTTTCTCGTGATGTCGAATTGGTTGGCGGCGGGTTGGCAAGTGCTGCTCTTTCTTTGGGCAATCACGTTGTTTGCGGCCTGGCTCGTGGTTCGGCTGTCTTCTCCCCGTGTGGGACTGCTTTTGGCGGCCATTGGCGGGTGGTTTCCGGTGGTTTTTGACCTGTTACGCGGCGGTGTCTGGCTGAAGGAGTCACTGTTGAGCTACGATCCGATGCTGGCAGCGAGATTTTATGGCGTTGGCAATGAGTACATGGGCGTGATTATCGGTTCTGTCATTTTGACCGTGGCTCTGGTTTGGGGTTTGGTGAATGCGCCGGAAAAGACGTGGCGAAACCGGCTGCTCAACGTGGGGATCGCGGTTTTTATGTTGGTTTGGGTGTTGGTCCTGTCCGATCCGAGAGTTGGGGCCAACGCAGGGGGAGCATTGGCGGCCGGTGTAGGGTTCATGGGTACCTGGATCTTTCTTCGTTTGCAACATGCTTCCGTGCGACGATTGCTGTTGCTCCTGGCGGTCGGATTTTTGCTGACGTTCATTCTCCTGTTGACCATCAATACGTTTGGGCAAGAGGTACAAGATTCACATGTTGGGAAAGCGCTGGACGCATCCAGGGAGGGAGAGTGGGATGTGTTGCAGGCGCTGGTGGTTCGGAAACTGGAGACCAACTGGCGCTTGATTCGTTACTCGATTTGGACCAAGGTGTTTGCCACGTCGCTGCTGGTCAGTTTGTTGGTGCAGCTGCGGCCGAAAAAAGAACGACTGCAGCGCTTTGATCCCCACCTGACGGCTGGTTTTCGCGGGATTTTGGTGGCAAGTGTGGCCGCGCTGTTTTTCAATGATTCGGGAATTGTGGCGGCTGCGACAGCCATCGTCTACTTGGTGGTTCCGATGATCGTCCTCTCACTGGCGCCTTCTGACGTTCATCTCGGGAACGTCGAGGCGCAGACAGATGCCAGGGGTGTATAACATGCATCGCCTGATTTGTGGTATAATATGCCATCACAAACTCATAGGCCACGTGAACATGAGCCGTATGAAACAAAGGAGAGAAACAGGCTTGAAAAGCCGATTGCGTAAGGAATGTCTAAACGTTCGTGATCAGATCCCCGCGGAAGTCAAGCGCGAAGCTTCCAGGCAGATAGCCAGCCGGTTGCTTCGATCGGTTTGGTACGATTGGGCGGAATGTGTGCTCGTCTATCTTGCGATTGGCAGTGAGGTGGACACGCGCCCGATGATCGATCAGATGTGGCGGGAAGGTAAAAAGGTGCTGGCGCCGAAGGTGGATCGCACCCGAAGAAAGATTGAATTCTACGAGATCCATCGATGGGAGGATCTTGTACCTGGCACCTGGGGGATTGCCGAACCGGCCGGGCATACCAGGCCATTTTTGGAAGCAGGCATTGGCCATCGCGCCTTGCTGCTCGTGCCAGGAGTGGCTTTTGATCGACGCGGCTACAGGATCGGGTATGGTGGCGGGTATTACGACCGCTTTTTAATGCAACATAGAAAACAGACGATTTCTGTTGGACTCACGTATGAAAGCCAAATGGTTCCGGAAATCCCTGCTGCGCCGCACGATCTTCCCGTGGATGGCGTTCTGACTGAAAACGGCTGGGAAAAAGTTCCGCCCATGCCAGAGGGATTTTTAAATCATCCACAATGAAGAATGGACGTTATCGAATGACAAGGGTTCACCAAAAGACAAGAAAGGGATGAGGGAATGAGGGGAATTGTCTTGTCAGATACACACCTGCCGAAACGGGGGCGGTGGTTGCCTCCCCAATTGGCGCGAGAAATTGAGAGAGCGGATGTCGTCCTGCACGCTGGCGATTTCATGACGGAAGCGGTGGTGGAGGATTTACTGGTATTGAATCGTAATCTGGTGGCAGTGGTGGGCAACAACGATGACGAAAACATTCGCCGACGGTTTAAGCGGAAGGAGAAAATCCAGCTCGCTGGCTATACCATCGGACTGGTGCACGGGGATGGGGGAATACGCGAACAAACCGTCAAGCGAGCATATGAAGCGTTTCATGGTGAAAAGTTGGACCTGATCATCTTTGGTCACTCCCACCTGCCTTATTTGAATACCTATCAGGGACTGATTCTTTTTAATCCCGGATCCGCGACTGAAAAAAGACGAAGCCCGCATTTTTCATACGGCATTCTGGAAATAGAAGGTGCGACGCTTCGGCTTTCGCATGTCTTTTATGGAGAAGATGCCTTTGAAGGGAGATGAAGAGGAAAGGGGTTCACTCAAAAAACATCCCACCTCACTCCTCGTGGTGGGATGATTGGACATCTATTCTTTTTGAGCATCTAGCTCATCTTTGATTTCTCCGCGGTAGCCTTCGATCGCTTCCATCCGACGCCGATTTTTTTCTTCCAGTTGCCTTGCTTCTTCAGGGTCCATTTCCTCCCCATGCGCTTTGAGAAAATCGCCGGCTTCATGAATGTTGGCCATTGTGTTCTCGATCATTTCCTGCAACTTCTCCACGTTGTCAGAACGATCATCAGGTTTTGGTTGGAACCGTTTTGACATTGTCGCAGACTCTCCTTTCATCTGACATTCCTTCATTTGTCAAGTCGCGAAATTTCATTCGAGCAGCTTATTGGTTTCTTGCCGATGGTTGCTGCGGCGATTCTCAAGTTAGTTTGCCTCGAGTGATGACTTTTATGAAACGCGCTGAAGCATCTCCATGTCTCAGTTGTCGATAAGTTGTTATGCGCATAGCGAAGATATTAAAAGATACAAGTTGATAACAGCCATTTTATTTTGTTAAATGGTTCAATATGCTAAAATAAAGTGGAATAGCCGAGGAAAAAGACTTTGATCCGGATGTTGGCTCCGTGATATATTACGTCTTGCTGTTCGCAATTCATCACGACACCAGAACAGGAAAACAAGCGAACAGAAAGACTCGAAAAATACATTGACAAGAAAAATTGGGCGTGGTATGATAAAAAATGTCGCTCACGAAGGGAACCGTTGAGCGGCGGGACCGCGCGATGTTCCTTGAAAACTGCACAATGAAGCGAACCAATAAGAGTCGGAGAGAACGAATCATGGAGAGTTTGATCCTGGCTCAGGACGAACGCTGGCGGCGCGCCTAATACATGCAAGTCGAGCGGGGAGGCAAGCGGAAGCC
>CAMTVR010000056.1:0-1749 GCA_947085265.1 uncultured Bacillus sp.
AAGCAAAACGCCTCAATTGCACAAAGCCCTTGGGATTGCCTATTGGAAATCCCAAGGACTGAAGAGTTTAACGGAAAGATATTTCGAAATTCGTCAAGGTTGGCGAACCGCCTAGTGCGGACCCGCATGCTAGGTGGTGTGCGGACCCGCATGCTAGGTGGTGTGTTGGTATGATAAAAATGCAGACCCTTCTCTGATACAATGAGAGCAGGGTCTCGGAGAATGCTGTAGGCGGGGCGGTTGTCCTCTCACTGGGATGAAATGAAATAAGCCCGTTGGTGTGTTTAACCGCCTCCTCGCCTCACCCAGTTGTGGCAATGACCACGTATAGGTGAATGTAATGCAACTCCGCCTGCGATATGAATTAGAGAGGGGATGGAAATGCGTTTCATCGGTTTGGATGTTCATCAAAAATATGTGGAAGGGTGTGAGATCGGTCCGGATAAGAAAAAAAGGCGTTTTCGGATCGCCAATACACGCGAGTCCTGGGAGGAGTTCGCCCAAACTCTTGATCCCGAAACTCGAGTCGTCATGGAAGCGACCAGTAACGCCTTTTGGATTTATGATATTCTATCCGGCTATCCAGCACAAGTCGTGATCGCGAATACTCTGAAAACCCGTGCCATTGCTGAAGCGCGTATAAAAACGGATGCTCTGGATGCCCAAATTCTTGCCCAACTCTTGGCGGCAGATTTTATTCCCGAAAGCTGGGTGCCAGATAAAGAAAAGTACCAGCTCCGAGTGTTGCTTCATCACCGAATCCGGCTGGCAAAGATCCGCACCATGCTGAAAAATAAAATTCATGCTGTATTGATTCGTAACGGAATTCAATCACCTTGGAGCGACTTGTTTGGGAAAAATGGGTGCAGATTTTTGGAAAGTATTTCGTTGCCGGAAACGGAACAAATTATCGTCTGTTCATCACTTAGGCTGCTGGATGCTGTTCAGAAAGAAATGACGGCGCTTGAGGCGGATTTGTTTGTAAGGGCTAAGGAAAACCCGGATGTAAAATTACTCATGGGTATACCAGGCATTTCAGCTCTGAGTGCATTGACCATTCTAGCGGAGATTGGGGACATTTCACGTTTTTCGTCACCGAAAAAACTGGCAAGTTACGCCGGGTTAGTTCCATCTGTCCATCAATCCGGAAAAACACGCTACACCGGCCATATTACGAAGGAAGGCCGAAGCGTATTACGCTGGATACTGGTTCAATGCGCACAACGGGCGGTACAGAGCGAGGGCAAGCTGCGCGCTTTTTATTTGGGTTTAAAGGCAAAGAAGGGGCATAAGATCGCGATTGTTGCAACGGCTCGGAAGCTGCTTCATGTTGTATGGGCGGTGCTGGTACGGCAGGAGGAGTACCGGGATCTCCGAAGGGACTTGTTGGATAAAAAACTCAAGACCATGAACAGAAAAGCGAAGAAATATGAAGTTACGACGGATGAACTTTGGCGAATCATTGAAGATGTAGGGGAAATTCCGGACGAACAAGCACCTCGCTGGTTACAAGGTGCTGGATAAGATTGCCGGCTTGCAGGGCAACAGTGTATAATCTCCGTTCGGTTCCGTCAAGGGAAATTGCCTTGACAAAACCGAACGGAGATTATGGTTGGTAATTAAGCAAGCCAGGTCAAGAAAAAAGGCTGGGTCAAAAAACGGAATTGGCCCGGTTTAGCTTATTATTGCCTTTTTTGCATGTAGAGTTGAAATTTTTTCGAGAAGGGCTTGCATTTTTTCATAGGTGAG
>CAMTVR010000057.1:0-14553 GCA_947085265.1 uncultured Bacillus sp.
AACGTTCTCGGAAAACTGTTGCTGGGGCCGACCCTGCTGATGTACGGCACGGAGGAACAGAAGAAGCGCTTCCTGCCGCCCTTGTTGCGGGGTGAGGAGGTTTGGTGCCAAGGCTTCTCCGAGCCCAACGCCGGTTCCGACTTGGCCAGCCTGCAGACGCGGGCGGTGCTGGACGGCGATGAATGGGTGATCAACGGCCAGAAGGTGTGGACCAGCTATGCCCACCATGCCGACTGGTGCTTCGTCCTCGCCCGCACCGATACCGATGCGCCCAAGCACAAGGGGATCACGTTTTTCCTCGTGCCGATGAACAGCCCCGGGGTGACGGTCCGGCCGCTCGTCCAGCTGAACGGCAACCGGGACTTCAACGAGGTGTTCTTCGACAACGTGCGGATTCCGAAGGAAAATGTGGTGGGCGGCGTCAACAACGGTTGGAAAGTGGCGATGAGCACCCTCGGATTTGAGCGGGGGACGCTCGCGCTCGGGCGGCAGGTGCGCTTCCAGCGGGAGATGGATGAAATCGTCAGGGTCAGCGCGACAAAGCGGACTCCGGACGGGAGCCTGGCCATTGACAATCCCTACTACCGCCAGCGGCTGGCGCAGATGCAGGCGGAAGTCCGGATTTTCCGCTACCTGGGCCTGAAAACCATCAGCCAGCTGTTGAACGAGGGCAAGCTGGGTCCCGACGCTTCGTTGCAGAAACTGTACTGGAGCACGATGCACGTGCGGATGGGGAACCTGGGGATGGAAATCCTCGGACCGGAGGCGCCTTACTGGGGTGAGGACAGCGTCAGCCGCGGCATGATTCAGCAGATTCACCTCACCTCGCGCGGGGAGATCATTTACGCCGGTTCCAGCCAGATTCAGAAAAACATCATCGCCGAGATGGTTCTCGGCATGCCGAAGTGAGGTGGATGAACCATGTTTTTTGGCTTTACCGAAGAAGAAAAGATGATTCAGCGCAGTGTCCGCGATATGTTGCGGGAACACTGCACCACGGAACATGTCCGGAAATTCATGGAACAGCCCAGGGTTTCCAAGGAATTGCAGGGGTTCATCGCGCAACAGGGATTGCTGGGCATTTTGGATCCCAACGGCACCCAGGAAGAGGGCGGCAAAGGCGTGCTGAATGCGGTGCTCATCGCCCAGGAGGCGGGGCGCGCCCTGTTGCCGTTCCCGTTGCTGGAGAACATGATCGGGCTGTATGCGTTGAAAACCTGCAAGCAGCACGGTGAGCTGATCGATGCGGTTGAATCCGGCCAGAAACTCCTCAGCGTCGCCTGGGGCGAGGCGGACGCGCGGGCCTACCGGGAGGGGGACCAGTTTGTGTTGTCGGGAACCTTCAAAGAGGTCCCGTTTGCGGAGGATGTGGACGCGATCATCGCCAGTGTGCCGGTGGCCGGCATGGGCAACACTCCGCAGGATGAAGAGACCGTGATCGTGATCGACGCCAAGGATCCGGCTGTCACGGTTCGCAATCGCAGGTCGATGGACGAAACCTATCCGCTGTACGAAATCTCGCTGAACCGGTATGCCTTTACGACAAAGGCGATCGTCAAAGGGTTGGGGATGGGTGTCGGGCACAAGCTGATGGAAAAGCTGAAACAGCTCGGTGCGTTGCTCATTTCCGCGGAAATGGTCGGCGGGGCGGAGCGGGCGCTTTACGAAGCGGTGGAATACACCAAGCAGCGCAAGCAATTCGGGACGGAAATCGCTCGCTTCCAGGCGCTCAAGCACATGGCGGCGGACATGTTCCTGCTGGTGGAAAGCGCCAAGGCAGCCGTGGAGTATGCGGGTTGGGCCGTGGACAGCGACAGTGAGGACGCCGATCTGAGCGTCTCCATCGCCAAGTCGTACGCTTCCGATGCGGCGACACAGGTGACGGGCGACGCCATTCAGATGCATGGCGGCATCGGCTTTACCTGGGAGAATGACATGCACCTGTTCTTCAAGCGGGCCCGCCGGAGCGCTTCGGTGCTCGGAGACGCTTATGCCCATCGGGAGAAGATTGCCCGTTACACGCTGGATCCGATCAAGGCGGAGGTATTGGCCTGACATTCTATACGCGCCGGCCTGATCCGATGCAGGCCGGCAGAAGGGGGAAGGGTTGAATGCGCCTGGCAGGAAAAGTGGCCGTTGTCACCGGCGGAGCAAGCGGCATCGGCCGGGCAACGGCACAGCGTTTTGCCCGCGAAGGGGCAAAATTGGTGGTGGCCGACGTCCAGACCGAGGGTGGCGAGGCGACCGTGCGCAGCATTCAAGAAGCGGGTGGGGAAGCGTTCTTTGTGCGAACCAACACGGCCAACTATGAAGAAGTGCAGGCCCTTGTGGATCAGGCGGTTTCCCGTTACGGACAGCTGGACGTCATGTTCAACAACGCGGGCATTTCCAGTGCGCGGGCCTCGGTTTTGGACATGCCGCTGGAAGAGTACCACCGCACGGTTGCGGTTAACCAGCATGGCGTCTTTTACGGGATCAAGGCAGCCGGCAATGCGATGAAGGAACGGGGCGGGGTGATTATCAATACCGCTTCGGTGTACGGCTTTTTGGCCGACCGGAAGCATTTCCCCTATCACGCCAGCAAGGCGGCAGTGGTCATGATGACCAAGGCGGCCGCGTTGGATCTGGCTCCTTACAACATCCGGGTGGTGGCGATCGCGCCGGGGCTGATTGAGACGGGCATCGTCACGGCCTGGAAGCAGATGCCCGACATTTGGGAGAAAGTTCAGCAGGCGCAGATGCGCCGCCGCGCCGGCACGCCGGAAGAAGTGGCCAATGTGGTCACCTTCTTGGCCAGTGATGAGGCCAGCTTTGTCAACGGAAGCGTGATCTTCGTCGATGACGGGGCGGCCTCGTTCAAAAAATGAGGATGGATATCACGTACGTATGAGGGGAGCGCTTATTCGGAATAGAAAAGAGGGGGATCCCGTTGCTGGGAAGAGACCTGGTTCTGCAAACCTTCAGGGAATACGGTGTCAAGTATCTGTTCGGCAATCCAGGGACCACGGAGCTGCCTTTGATTGACGGTCTCGTTCATTATCCGGAAATCGAGTACATCCTTGCCCTTCATGAGGATATCGCCGTAGGGATGGCCATGGGTTACGCCCAGGCAACAGGCAAGCCAGGCGTCGTCAACCTGCACGTCGCCCCCGGGACGGCGCATGGCCTGGGAAACCTTTACGAAGCTTGGCGCAGCAATGTGCCCCTGGTCGTGACGGCCGGCCAGCATGATTTGCGTTTGGCGGTGCAGGAACCGGGGCTGTGGGGGAACATGCTCCATATGGTCCGGGATGTGACCAAGTGGAGCTGGGAAGTGACGCGGGTGGAGGAATTGCCGGTGGTCTTGCAGCGGGCCTTCAAGGAGGCCTTGACCCATCCGCAAGGGCCGGTCTTTCTCTCCTTGCCGGTCGATGTGATGTGGCAGGAAACGGATCGCCTGCCTTTGCCGTTGACGGAGATCCGCCAGCTTCACTTTGCCGATCCGCAAAGCGTGGAGGCGGCGGCCCGGATGATCTGCCAGGCCAGGAACCCCGTTCTCGTCGTCGGCGACCGGGTCAGCCAGACCGGTGCGGTGGATGCCGTGATCCGGCTGGCTGAACTGATCGGCGCGCCGGTTTACCAGGAGCATATGAGCGCCGGTTTGAACTTTCCTTTCAACCACCCGCAGTTTGCCGGAAACTTTCCGCCCAATGGCCCGTACATCGCCAGGGTGTATGCCGAAGCCGACTTGGTTGTCTGGCTTGGCGTCACCAGCCAGGCGCCGCTCCTCTATTACGACAAGCCCCTGGTGCAGCCTGGCGTCCCAGTGATTGCCGTCGATTTAGATCCAAGGCAAATCGGGAAAAACATGCATGTCGCCTGCCCGATTGTGGGCAATCCCAGGGCTGTCGCGAAAAGCTGGACGGACTGGATTGCAGCACATGCCACTCAGGAAGATCGGGAACGCTTTGCAGCTTCCAAAATCAAGCTTCAGGAAAAAAGCGCAAAATTTGCCGAGCGCAAAGCGGCGGAGATGGCAGGGGCCAGACGTCAGGCGCCGATGTCGCCGGCTGTGGTGATGGCTGAGCTGAACCGCTATGTGGATGACCGGTTTATCCTGGTGGACGAGTCAGTGACCACAGGCGGTTATGTGAACCGCTACCTGGCGCTGTCCCGTCCGGGCTGCCGTTACGCATTGAAGGGAGGAGGCCTGGGTTACGGGATGGCCGCAGCCCTGGGGGTTCAATTGGGCCGTCCGGATGAACGGGTGGTGGCGGTCGTCGGAGATGGTTCATCTTTGTATTACATTCAAGCCCTCTGGGATGCTGCCCGTTACCGGTTGCCCGTCATTTTCCTGATTGCCAACAACACCAGTTACATGATCCTGAAAGGCGGCATCTTGTCGCTCAGAGGGGAGTCTGCCAAGCGGAGAGTTTTTCCTGGGATGGACTTGGACCAGCCTGCCGTCGACATGGTCAAGCTGGCGGAGTCTTTTGGCATCGATGCTTTTCACATCGAAAATGCCGCTCAACTCTCTGCGGCTTTGCAGGAGGCATTTGGTCAGAGAAAACCGTATTTGCTTAATGTCATGATTGATCGGACGCCGATTCCTGTCCTGTCGTGAGGCAAACTCAACCATGTCTGGCACCAAAGGGGTTCAGTACAGGATGCGGTTGAAGAAACGGCACTACTGCCCTGATTGAATAGCGAATAGCCGTTGTTAAAATGACTGACGCGCATTGCCAGTAACATTACCAGTAGAAAGGAACGTGCAGAGATGGCAGGAAAAAATGTCATGGAACTGTTTGACTTGTCCGGAAAAACAGCCATTGTCACCGGTGGCGGAAGAGGGCTTGGCGAGCAGATGGCCCATGCGCTGGTGGAAGCCGGGCTTTCCAACATTGTCCTTTGTTCGCGGCGGGTGGAAAACTGTGAGGAAGTAGCCGAAGACTTGCGGAAAAAGGGAGCCAATGCGGAGGCGCTCGCCTGCAACGTGGCCGACTCGGCCGATGTGCAAAAGGTGGTCCAGCATACGCTGGACAAATTTGGCCAGATTCACATTTTGATCAACAACAGCGGCACTTCCTGGGGGGCCGATGTGCTGGAGATGCCGGAAGACAAGTGGGATCTGGTGTTTGACGTCAACGTCAAGGGGACCTTCCTCATGTCGCAGGCGGTCGGCCGTTCCATGATCGAGAACAAGTACGGCAAGATCATCAACATTGCCTCCGTGGCCGGCCTGAAGGGCGAACCGCCGGAGGTCCTCAACGCCATTGGCTACAGCGCCAGCAAGGGGGCGGTGATTACATTCACGCGTGACCTCGCAGCCAAGTGGGCTCGTCATAACATTACCGTGAATGCGGTCGCTCCTGGCTTTTTCCCAACCAAGATGACCAAAGGCGTATTGGAGAAAGTGGGGAACCTGATTACTCAAATGTCGCCCATGCGCCGGATCGGGGATGAAAATGACCTGAAAGGCGTCACGGTGCTTTTGGCTTCTGACGCTTCCAGTTTTATTACCGGTGTCGTGATCCCGGTCGATGGCGGGGCCAGAGCTTGATGAGGAAAAGATGTCCGAGCCATAGGCTTGGCCGAATCGCCGGCCCGAAGCGTGTGAATGGGATTTAATCTTACATTTGGGAGGAATTGCCATGCGGGAAGCTGTGATTGTATCTGCCGTACGGACGCCGATTGCCCGGGCAGGAGGGGCGCTCAAGGATCTGTTGCCGCATATTTATGGCGCGGAAGTGGTCAAGGAGGCGATCCGCAGGGCCAATGTGGATCCGCAGGAGATCGATGATGTGATCATGGGCAACGTGTTGTCGGGAGGAGGAAATGCCGCCCGCCTCACGGCGTTGCAAGCCGGCTTGCCCCTCGATATCCCCGGGATCACCATTGATCGCCAATGCGGTTCAGGGATGAATGCGGTCGCGCTGGCGGCGCAAGCGGTGCAGGCTGGAACCGGTGACATTTTTGTCGCGGGCGGGACGGAAAGCATGACCCGGGCGCCCTATTTGATGGAGCCCCCTTCCAAGGCCTTTGACCGGATGCCGCCCAGGTTTGTCAACCGGCTCTTGTCGCCTGAACATATCGGCAATCCGCCGATGGGAATTACCGCCGAGAACCTGGCGGAAAAATACAATATCTCCCGCGAGGAGCAGGATGAGTATGCGTTGCGGAGCCAGCAGCGGATGGCCCACGCGATGCGGGAAGGCTACTTCAAGGAACAGCTCGTGCCCATCCAGGTTCCGCAGCGCAAGGGGGACGCCATCCTCTTTGACACGGATGAACACCCCCGTCCGGAAACCACAATGGAAGCGTTGGCCAAGCTGCCACCGGCCTTTAAAAAAGGGGGAACCGTGACAGCGGGGAACTCCTCCGGCGTCAACGATGGCGCTTCCGCGCTGATCGTCATGGAACGGAAACTGGCGGAACAGCGGGGATTGGAAATCATGGCCAGCGTCCGCAGCTATACGGTGGCCGGAGTAGACCCCAACATCATGGGCATCGGCCCGGTGCCTGCCGTGCAGAAGTTGCTGAAGAAAGAGGGGCTCACGCTGGATGATGTCGATCTGATTGAGCTCAACGAAGCCTTTGCGGCGCAGGTGCTGGCCTGCGATCGGGAACTGCACCTGGATTGGGAAAAGGTTAATGTCAACGGCGGCGCCATTGCGCATGGCCATCCGATTGCAGCGACGGGCGCCATGCTGGTCACCAAGCTGGTCTATGAGATGAAGCGCCGCAATGTCAAGCGGGGCATCGTGACCGCCTGTATTGGCGGCGGGCAGGGGATTGCCGTGTTGATCGAGCGGTAAGCCAGGATTTTTACTGTAACGCGATATGATGGCACCAAGCACTTGACAGCAACTAAGTTGTCAGGTGCTTTGTTTTTTTTGAGGACATTTGGGTTAAAGGCCTTTACGTTTCGCGAGTCTTTCCCAACCATGTTGTGGACCGCCTTTTTCGGAGGAGGCTGTTTTGCCAAAGGCGTTTTTTTACAAAACATTAAATTTGCGTTTACCTCATCTTAAAACTTGTCTTTTATACTGGGAGTGAAAAGCCAAGGAAAACAAGAACAACAAACAAGAAATCACATTGCGCCTTGCCATTTCAACGTTACTTAGGAGGTACCGCTATGAGATCCATAGTTTGGCGTCGAAAGATGCGTCGTGTCTTGATAGGCTTACTGAGTGGGACAAGCATACTGGCGTTGGCTGCTTGCGGATCAGCGGAGGTGGGGAGCAAGAACGATCAATTGAACCCCAACTCCCTCACACTGGAAGAGATTGTCCAAAAAGCCAAAGAGGAAGGCGAAGTCAACAGCGTCGGGATGCCGGATACATGGGCCAACTGGGGAGAAACGTGGCAGGAGTTGAGTGAAAAATACGGCCTGAAGCATACCGATACAGACATGTCCAGCGCGGAGGAAATCGCAAAATTTGAGGCTGAAAAGAACAATGCCACCGCGGATATCGGTGATGTGGGCATTTCGTTTGGACCGGTGGCCAAGGAAAAGGGATTGACCCTCCCTTACAAGACGTCTTATTGGGAGGAGATCCCCGATTGGGCGAAAGATGAGGAAGGCCACTGGATCGTCGGCTACCAGGGGACGATTGCCGTGATTATTAACAAGAACGTTGTCCAGAATCCACCCAGAACCTGGAAAGACATCCTGGAGGGTGACTATCAGGTTGCCGTTGGCGATGTGCAGCGGGCCACACAGGCGCAAATGGCTGTTTTGGCGGCGGCGATTGCCCACGGCGGTGACGAGGCCAACATCCAGCCTGGCATCGATTACTTTGCCGAATTGGCCAAGCAGGGGCGCCTTTCCTTAAACGACCCCTCTGTTGCCATGCTGGAAAGCGGCGAGATTGAAGTAGGTTTCTTGTGGGATTTCAACGGATTGGGTTATGCCAATCAGGTTGATCCTACTCAGTTTGAAGTGCGTGTGCTTGAAGAAGGTTCCGTTGTCAGCGGATACGCCACGATCATTAACCGGTATGCCAAACATCCCCATGCCGCCATGCTCGCAAGAGAATACATTTTAAGTGATGAAGGGCAAATCAACTTGGCCAAAGGTTTCGCCCGGCCGATTCGCGAAAATGTCAAGCTGCCGGAAGATGTTGCCAAAAAAATGATTCCCAAAGAACAGTACAAAAACGCCAAGCCGATTGCTGACTATAAAGCTTGGGAAGAAACAGCCAAGCAACTTCCCCAACTCTGGCAAGAGCAGGTGCTGATCCATGTCCGGTAATAAAGCGATTGCCGTCATCCTCGACGGCCTGCGATACGATGCGGCCTGCCGTTATATGGGCTTCATGGAACACCTGGTTGAAACCGGTCAAGCGGCGCGGTACAAAGTGCGTTCCGAATTGCCCAGCATGTCCCGTCCGTTGTATGAAGTTTTGTTGACCGGCACACCAAGTCATGTCAACGGGATCACAGCGAACCACATTGTCAGGACTTCAAAAGAGAAAAGTTTGTTTCACTTGACGAAAGAACACGGATTGACCAATGCCGCGGTCTCCTATTACTGGGTCAGTGAACTCTATCATCGTGCGCCCTTTCAGTGGCTGACGGATCGCGAAATCAACGATCCGCGGCAACCCATCCAGCATGGATGCTTTTACTTTGAAGATTCATATCCGGACACACATGTGCTGGCTGATGGGGAACGGCTGAGAAGAGTACATCATCCTGATTTTTTGTATCTGCATACGATGGGTGTGGATGATGCGGGACATCGTTACGGCGGCGATTCAAATGAATATGTCCAGGCCGTCTTAAAGGTGGATGCGGCGCTCTCGGCGCTTTTGCCGTTGTGGATGGCGAAAGGATACCATATCGTCGTCACCGCTGATCACGGCATGTCTGATCGTGGCATTCACGGTGGAACGGGCGATGAGGAGCGCATGGTGCCGCTTTATGCCATCAGTCCAGACATTGTGCCCGGGATTTACGAAGACGTGGCAGTGCCGCAGCTTGCCTTCGCTCCCTTGATTTGCCGATTGTTGCGGATCAACCCTTCGGCGAAGATGATCACGTACGACTGGCCGGGAATGAGACCTTGTTGCACAGTGTGAACAAAGGAGCGATCAGCATGGTTCGTTCATCAGGCAGTCTCAGCCACCGTTTTAAATCACCATTTCTGTTGTTTTTGCTGCCGTTTGTCTTGATGGTGATGGCATTCCTGCTGGGACCTTTGGCGGCGATGGTGATCGCCAGCTTGTCTGCGGGTGGGGGGAAGGGTTTTTCGCTGGCGCAGTATGTTTATGCCTTTCAAAATCCCTTCTATGTTCAGGCGATGTTAAACAGCCTGAACATCTCCCTGTTTTCGGCTGGCATTGCCATTGTTGTCGCCGTGATTTGCGCTTATTCATTGACCAGATTTTCCCGAACTGTCCAGGACCGATTGTTGACCCTGACCAATGTAACCTCCAATTTTGAAGGCATTCCACTGGCCTTTTCCTATATTTTGTTGCTGGGCAATCACGGCTTGTTCACGTTGCTTTTTGACCGCCTAGGTTGGGATGTGTTCGGCGGTTTCAACCTTTATTCTTGGACGGGCTTGATTCTGGTGTATGTGTATTTCCAGATTCCACTGGCCATTTTGTTGCTCTATCCAGCCATGTACGGACTGAAACAGGAATGGCGGGAAGCCGCTTCTTTGCTGGGTGCCGGCCGCTGGGGATATTGGCGCAGGATAGGGTTGCCCGTTTTGCTGCCCAGTATCGCTGGAACATTCAGTATCTTGTTTGCCAATGCGATGGGAGCCTATGCGACTGCCTATGCTTTGGTCGGCAGCCAATATAATCTGTTTTCCCTGCAAATTGCCGCGCTTGTGGCTGGTGATGTGGTGTTCAATCCCGAGTTAGGCAGCGCGCTTGGTGTCCTGCTTGCTGCAAGCATGCTGGGAGCGATGTGGTTTAACGAACGGATGCTGAGGAAGGTGAGGCGGGATTTGAAATGAGGGCCTTTCTCTCTGTCCACAAGTGGGTTGTCGCGTTGCTGCTGCTTTATTTGCTGCTGCCGATTGCAGCAACATTGCTGTATTCTGTGGCTGATCAATGGGATACAACGATTTTTCCCCGCTCCCTGACGTTTCAATGGTATGCCGAATTGTTTCAGGATCAGCGTTTTTTTCAGGCATTGTTGCGCACGCTCTTTTTGATTGTCACGACCGTTGGGATAAGCGTTATCGTGATGATTCCGACGATTTATGTCGTAACGGTCTATTGCCCACAATGGGAAAGGGTTCTTCAGGGACTTTCCTTGCTTCCTTACGGGATCCCGCCTGTCGTCGCAGCAGTTGGGCTGCTGAGGATTTATTCCGCCGGTCCTTTTCCGCTTGCAGGAACGCCGTGGATATTGGTTGGTGCTTATTTTATCCTGATCATGCCGTTTATGTACCAAGGAATCCGCAACAGCCTAAGGACGATCCGCGCCCAGGAACTGGCCGGGGCGGCAGAATTGCTGGGGGCCAGCAAAATTACCGCCTTTGTGAAGGTCGTGCTGCCTAACATTTTTCCTGGCGTTGTGGTTTCCACGTCCTTGTCCGTGGCGATGCTGTTCGGCGAGTTTGCCCTCGCCAATCTGCTGGTGGGCGGCCGGTTTGAAACGGTGCAAATTTACCTCTATCAAAAGTTCAGCAAGAGCGGCCACTTGAGCAGCGCGGTTGTCATTACGTATTATCTGGTGATTTTGCTTCTTTCCTGGATTGTTTTCAAGGCGAGCGGACGAAACATGGCGAAGCTCAATCCATTGATTCGGGACCGTAGATTCCACGCGCATCCATCGATGAAAACCCGTTGGAGCTTTGGGAGGAATGGCAATGAGCTACATGTTGTTGGAAGGAGTCAGCAAGAGATACAATCAGCGAGCCGTGATTAAGCAGGTATCTTTTTCCTTGGAAAAAGGAAAACTGGCCACGCTGCTTGGCCCGAGCGGGTGCGGGAAAAGCACGTTGCTGCGCTTGATTGCCGGTTTGACGAAGGTAGATGAAGGCGTTGTGTACATTGACAGTCGCGAGATCACCCACCTGGCTCCCCGGGAGAGGAACGTTGGCATGGTGTTTCAGTCTTATGCGTTGTTTCCCAATATGACGGTTTTCGAAAATATTGCTTTCGGTTTGCGCATGAAAAACGCGGCCAATATCCGCGAGCGCGTGCGCGAGATGATCGACCTGGTGGACCTGGGCGGGAAGGAAGACGCCTATCCCCACGAACTCTCTGGCGGCCAGCAGCAACGCGTCGCCTTGGCCCGTTCACTCGTGATGCGGCCGAAAGTGCTCTTGCTGGATGAGCCGTTAAGCGCCCTGGACGCGCAAATCCGCAGGATTTTGCAAGCCGAGATCAGGCGCATCCAGCAAGAGTTGAAGATGACCACGATCTTTGTCACACATGATCAGGAAGAGGCCATGATCTTGTCCGATGTTGTGCATGTCATGAACGACGGTGAGATTGTCCAATCCGGGACGCCCGCCGAGTTGTATTCCTCTCCGCGATCCCGCTTCGTCGCCAAATTTATTGGCAGTTACAACCTGCTGCCTTCAGATGATTTTCAACGCCTGATTCCGGAGGCGCCGGCCCGCGGGAAAGAGGTGGCGATTCGTCCGGAGGCGATTTTGCTGGTCCGAGAAGATGAACCGATCTCAGGCCCAGCGGGTTGGCTGGTGCGGGGACGGATTCAAGCGGTGGAAATGCGGGGCAGCATTATCCGGTACGAAGTGACGGCGAATGGGGTCAGCCTGCAGGTGGACCAGCTTCACCGGAACAACAGTTTGTACCCGATTGGTCATCCTGTCAAGCTCCTCATTCCTAGGGATCAGTGTCTCTACTTTGAATGAATGACTGCGGTTTGCACGGGAACGCCAAACAGTGGTTCGATGGCAGGAGGGAGAAAGATGTCGGTTTTGGCGGAAGAACGAAAAAAGATCATTCTTGATGAGTTGAAACTTGCCGGAAAGGTCATGGTCGTGGATTTGGCCAGACGCTTCAATGTTTCGGCAGAAACGATCCGCCGTGACCTGGACATTTTGCAGGAAGAAGGGTTGTTAAAGCGTGTGTATGGGGGAGCGGTAAGAAAGGAGACTCTTTCCGTCGAGCCCCCTTTTTATAAAAGAACCACCATTTGCCTGAACGAAAAGCGCAGGATCGCGCAAAGAGCGGCTCAACTGGTGGAAGATGGGGATGTTTTGGCCATTGATGCCGGCACGACGATGCTGGAATTTGCCCGCGCTTTGCGCAACAAACAGGACATTACAGTCATTACCCCTTCCCTCCCGGTGACCGCCGTCATTTCTGAAGCCATCAACCGAAAGGAGCTGTCAGGAGAGATCTTTTTGCTTGGAGGAAAGCTGAATCCCCAGCAGCAAACAATGAGCGGGAGTCTGACAGAAAAAAACTTGCGCAACTTCTGCATTGACAAGGCCTTTATTTCAGTTGGCGGCGTGTCGCTTTCCGATGGGATCACGGACTTTGATCTTTCCGAAGCGCTGGTATCCAGGGCGATGATCGAAGCGGCTTCTGAAATATTGGTGTTGGCTGATCACACCAAGATGGATGCACGGGCCAAGTGCAGGATTGATGGGCTTGACGCCGTCGACGTGATCGTCTCGGACAAGCCGATGCCTGATGCGTGGCAGCATGAAGATGTGATGCGCCATATCCGGTGGTTCACAGCCCGGGAAGCATGACAGAGGATGTTCACAAAAAGCGGATGAGCATTGTGACAAAGGATACCATAAACCCCTGAGGGGGAATGCCAGCCTCTCAGGGGTTTGCTCATGTTGTCAGGTGCTTTGCTTTTGGTGTAGGTTACAGATGAGAAGTCCTGCCGATCGGATACATCACTAAAGATGAAGGGACAGGTTTGTCATTCAAGACGGTCAGAGGATGTGGGAAAATGGGTGGTGAAAATATGACAAGCGCACAGCCGCCTGTGGTGAAGAATGAGATGGTTGAGACGGAGGTTACCGGGCTCAGCCACGAGGGCTTTGGCGTCGGGAGAGTCAAAGGGTTTACGTTGTTCATTCCCGGGGCCCTGCCGGGGGAGAAAGTTTTGGCGAAGGTGGTCAAGGTAAAGAAACAGTACGGCTATGGCCGTCTGCTGGAGCTGCGTTCACCGAGTTCCGAACGGGTTGAACCGGACTGTCCGGCATATCGGCGATGCGGAGGATGCCAGTTGCAGCATCTTGCATATGAAAAACAACTGGAATGGAAACGGCAGTGGGTGATTGACAGCCTGCGGCGAATTGGGGGCCTGTTTGATGTGATGGTCCACCCGACCATTGGCATGCCGGATCCGTGGCGATACCGGAACAAGGCACAAATTCCCGTTGGACAAAGGAATGGACAGGTTGTGACCGGATTTTACGCCCCGCGCAGCCATGAGATCATCCCGATTGAGCGATGCGGCCTCCAGCATGAGATGACCGAAAGGGTGCTTCGTCAGGTGCGCGCATGGGCTGGAGAGTGGCAGATCCCGGTATACGATGAAGAACGTCACCAGGGGCTTTTGCGCCATGTGGTGGTCAAAACCGGTTTTGCCACGGGCGAGGTGATGGCAGTTCTTGTCACCAATGGCGAGCGCCTGATGCATGTGGAGGAGTTGCTCAAGCGGCTCCGAAAAGAGGTTCCCGGCTTGCAAAGCCTGATCCAGAACATCCAGATGCGCAGGACCAATGTCATTTTGGGTGAACGGAATAAACGGCTTTGGGGCAGGGAGGTCATTTATGACCGGATCGGCAACGTGCGGTTTGCCATTTCCGCCCGCTCTTTTTACCAGGTAAACCCCGTGCAGACAGAGGTGTTGTATGGGAAAGCGCTGGAATATGCGGCGTTGACGGGGGAAGAGGTAGTGATTGACGCTTATTGCGGGATTGGCACCATTTCGCTGTTTCTCGCCGAAAAGGCGAAGCACGTGTACGGGGTGGAGGTGCTCGCGGAGGCCGTGGCTGACGCCCGCCGCAACGCAGCGCTGAATCAGATGCAGAACGTGACCTTTGTCGCAGGCGAGGCGGAAACGGTGATTCCCGAGTGGGCCGGCCAGGGTTTGCGCGCCGATGTGATCGTGGTCGATCCACCGCGGAAAGGATGCGGCGAGCCGTTGCTTGCGGCCATTGAAGAGATGCGCCCACGCCGGGTCGTATATGTCTCTTGCAACCCGGCCACACTGGCCAGGGATTTGAAATATTTGTCCGAACATGGATATGTCGTTGCGGAAGTTCAGCCGGTGGACATGTTCCCGCAGACGGTGCATGTGGAGTGTGTGGCACTGTTGGTCAGGAAAGATTGAAATGTTATAAGAAACTAAAAAAATACTTGACAAATCTTGTGAAAGATGATTATATTTTACATAACGATTCATAATTGTCTCCAAATCTATTTTTCATTTGAGTGATATCTTGTCATGAGTTGGGATAAAACATGGGGTGTGCTGACATGAAAACAAGACCGACGTTTACCAATAATGACATAAATGGAAATATTATCCATCGGGGGGGGGGGGGGGATTATTTATAAATAATTATTATTATTTAATTAATAAAAATAGTTTTTTTTCATATAAAACCTT
>CAMTVR010000058.1:0-1088 GCA_947085265.1 uncultured Bacillus sp.
CCATACTTATCCTTGCATGCCGATACGCACTTCGACAATTGTCTGGCTTCCCAGCGAGGCGCGCCGGAACCGGGTTGGGGCATGTAGCATTTGCCTTGCCAGGAAAACGTCTGCCCGCTACTGATGCGCCGGTATACCCGACGGGCAAAGATGTGCTCCAAGGGTACCTCAGGCAGCGGCCGGTAGGCTGGTTCGGCTTCTTGCGGAGCCACTGCAAATAAACGATTATGCTTTTCGATGAGTTCCGGCAACACCCGATTCGCTTCCTCCATGGTGCACACGTTGCGCAAGCGCAATGCAATCACCAAACGATCCTGAAAGGTCCGCCAGAGCCGCTCGATGCGCCCTTTTGCTTGTGGAGACAGCGCCTCCACGTGGGTGATGCCCAAATCGGCGATGGCTTGGCCAAAGGTGGTCAGCGACGCGGGTTGACCCGCCAATTCTTGTTCGAGGGTGGGCTTGCCTTTCGGTGAACAAAAGATACTGTGCCGGTCGCTGTAAAGCGCAAGCGGAACACCTTTGCGACGAAGCGCGATGATCATTACGGTAACGTAGCCTTCCAACGTCTCGGTCGGACAAAAAGTGGCTGCGAGCACTTCACCCGTGGCATCATCGATGATCGCATGCAGCACCCATTGCGGGCCGCGGTCCTCCAACCAAGCATAAGGAGAGGCATCGATCTGCCACAGCATGCCCGCTTGCGGTTTGCGGGACCTGGGCCGGTGCACCTTGGAACGCCGGCGTACACGTGCAGGGCGCAAGCCGGTTTGAATGAGAATGCGCCGGACAGAAGAGACGCTTAAACGGATGTTTTCGTACTCAGCCAACAGCTCTGTAAAGTGGGTGCAATGACTGCCGTAATCGCGTTCCTGATACAAGTGCTGAACGTGTTGTTTGAGCGGGTCGGTCAAGGCATGAGCGGGCTTTCGGCCCCGGTTGCCGTGGATGATGGCTTGTGCACCTCCATGAAGATATTTTGCCTTGAGCCGATACACTTGACGAACACTTAACCCTAAGATGTTGGAGACATCCTGTTCTGTCAGCCGACCGTCCATCCATTGTTCGAGAACCATCACGCGTTTCAATTC
>CAMTVR010000059.1:0-13149 GCA_947085265.1 uncultured Bacillus sp.
GGACCATGGCGGCCCAGAGGCGGGTTTTCTTGTGGGTCTTCGGGTCCAGGGAGAGTTCCAGCAGGAGCCGGTCCTCCTCAGGGGTCAGCTGGATCTGAAGAGGGGCTGCCATGTTGACATGATAAGGGGTTGGCACTTAACCATGGGCTTCCACCTCCTTCAATGGGCTAACAATATGGCTTAGATCTCTTTGTTTGTGCCCACATGGTATCCTACTTCTTCTCCGCAGGGATGGTCAAGCGTATACTTATACGCACCCCCTCGAGGGGGTAGACTGGGAGGGAGATGAGGATCGTCTTGGCGTACTCCGGCGGGCTGGACACCAGCATCATCCTTAAATAGGTCTAGCCCCCCACGCCCACCCCCCTTTCGGAAATCCTCAAGGAGGCGGCCCTGGCGGCGTGGAAGAAACCGATCCGCCTTTAACCAAAGGAACTCCCCCCGGGGGCAACCCCGGGGGGACAGCTAGTGGCGGCTCTCCCTCTAGGGTTCTCGGGCAAGGAGGCGCGCGTGCATGAAGTCGGGTTGGCCTGCGCTGGAGCCTGGCCTGGCCACTAGGGTGCCTACGCGGGTGCCCCGGTCCTCCGGCATGCCCCCGGTCACGGCCAGGTCTGGCCCGGCCACGTAGATCTCGTAGGTGCCCGGGGCGATCTCATAGAACCAGGCCTCGCCGTTTTGATCGGTCTTGGCCCAGTAGATGGGGGTGGGGTCGGTGGGGTCCCCAGGGCGGAGCCCCTGGCCCCGCAGGATCACGTCCGCTAGGACACCAGTGAAGACGCCCCGCTCGTTCTGGTACTCCACCTTGATCCTGACCACCGAGCCCTTCTGAGGTAGGGCGGAGCACCCTTGGGCCAGGAGGCTAGCCAGATTGCTGGCGTTCAGGTGGCCCCAGCCCTTTTCCCGGGTGAAGGTCCGTTCCCAGGTGGTGGTCTCCAGGGCCCGGCGCACCTGGTAGGGGGTGGCTTGCGGGCAGGCTCCCTTCACCAGAGCGGCGGCGGCAGCCGTGTAAGGGCCGGAGAAGGAGGTGCCGGAAATGAGGCCGTATCCGCCGCCGAGCCAGGTGGGGTTGGCCAGGAGCACATCCAGGCCGGGGGCGGCGCTGGAGATGTGACGACCGTAAGTGGAGAAGTTGGTCTTGTTGCGGTTGCCGTCGGCGGCTGCCGAGGCGATAATGCCCGGATAGCCCGCCGGGGTGCGCACCTCATCCTTGGAAGAGTTCCCGGCGCTCGCCACCACTACCACGCCGTTGGCCAGGGCGTAGTCAAAGGCTTCCTTCACGAGGTTCCCGTATCCCAGACCGCCCCAGGAGTTGTTGAGGATCTGGGCCCCGCGGTTCACTGCCCAGACGACTCCCCGGGCAGTATGGAAATCCCCCACGTAACTGGGCTGGAAGATGGCCACAGGGAGGAACTTGGCTTTGGGGGCAAGCCCCACGATGCCCTGGCCGTCCTTGGCGGCGCTCACCGTGGAGGCCACGAAGGTGCCGTGGGAGATGTTGCTCGCGCCGAGTCCTTGGATGAAGGCTGTCCAGGTGGAGGCCTGGGTATAGGTGGTGTTGGTGACCGGGTCGTAGGCCAGCCCCGCCCAGTTGGCGGCCAGGTCGGGGTGGGTAACGTCAGCGGGATCGTCAATGATAGCCACGGTCACCCCTTCCCCAAAGAAGCCGCGGTCCCAAGCAGGTCTGGCGTTCAGGTGGCGGGGGTCCAGGGCGTACTGGGGCAGCTCGTCAAAGATCTGGTCGGGAGGGTTGCCCAGGGGCGCGAGCCCCTCTCCGCCAGCCCGCCTCTGCACCACCGGGTCGTCCTTGGGGGCCAGGACCATGGCCAGGTGGGGCTCGGCGTACCGCAGCCCCTCAAGCCCCCTCAGGTTCCGGCTGGCCTCGAGGGCATCCCCGGGCACCCGGAGGAGGGCCGCCTGGAGTTCGGGGATGCGGGCGATCTCCCTAGCCCCAAGCCTAAGGATGGCTGCTTGCAGGGCAGCCTCGTCCTCGTAGGCCACCACCACCTCGTTTTGGACGTAAGTAAGGCCCTCGCTAGAGGCCAGCTCAGAGTCAGGGTTTTGTTGCGGAGACCGGACGGAGTTCTGGTTGCAGGCGACCAAGAGCCCTAGGAGGGCAAGAGTCCAGATCAGGTGCTTTTTCATCTCACTCCCCCGTGGTGAAGTCAAAGACCTGGGTCCCAGGACGGGTTATGCGGATGAAGGAGGTGGAGCTGGGCCAGGTTTGGATGCTGTAGGCCGAGATGCGGTTTTCAGCGGGGTTGTACTTGTAAGCGTAGCTCACCCAAAGCTGCCAGGCGTAAGTGCGGAAGCTTTGGAGCTGGGGAAGGAGTGCCCGGCCGTCAAAGTTGTAGGGCAAGGTGAAGGTATTCCGGGTGAGGTCAACTGGCACTGCGTTGGGCTTGGCGGGATTTATCAGCCCCGCGGTGTCGGTGTACACGGTAAAGGTGTTGTTAGGGAAGCCGTAGACCAAGGCTTCTCCCTGCGGCACCCCATTCCCCTGAGGCCCGGTGCCGAACTCCACAAAGAGGAGGAAGCCGCCGAGGGTTTGCCAGGCCACTCCTACCCAGGGGTCCCGGGTACCGGTCAGGGTGTCCCAGAGAACCAGGTTGTAGGCTGCCCCATCGGCTCCGGCGGCCAGCTGGGGATGGCCGATGGTGAAGTCTGGGGTTCTGGGGACGCCCGTGGCCTCGTCGGCGGGGCTCAGGAGGGGGGCGACGAAGGGAGGCAGGGGAGTGGTGGAGCTGGGAGCGCTTTCGGCCCGGTTGGCTCCTCGGGCCACCACCCGGTAGTAGTAGGTTTGGCCGGGGGTGAGGTCGGGGGAGGCGTCGCGGAAGAAGAAGGGCCGATCGAAGGGGTTGGTGGGGCAGCTGTTGCTACGAGCACCGCCCACCGTGCCCACCTTGGTCCAGTTCTCGCCGTCCTGGGAGCGCTCAATGTCAAAGGCGAAGGGAGTGGCTGGGGCCGTGTAGCACCAGCGCACCTCCACGTACAGGTTGCTGCCCGCAGGCACGGCGCTGAGGTCCAAGGGCATCTCCCCCACCTGGCCCTTACCCAAAGGCACGGTCAGGTTGAGGGGGGTTTCTGCCCGGAAGAAGCCCACGGCCTCGGTTAGGGTTATGGCCATAGCGGCCACGTTCAATGGGGTGGAGACGGAGTTGTTCTGAGTGAGGGAGGTGTTCACGAAGATGAGGGGAATGAGGTAGTGGCTCCGGTTGTTGTTGAAATCGTAGGCCACCACTTCCAGGAACACCTGTTCGCCGCTGGCGCTGCCCAGACCAGCTACGGCGGTGCTGGAGAGGGTTCGGTTGCCCGTGTCTTCCACTTCAATGAAGATGAGCCGCAAAGAGGTGGCCGTGTTGGAAAGGAAGGCGGATCCCGGGGTCCGGCCTAAGGCCACGTAGATGTAGCGCATGGGCCTCACGAAGTCCTTTGTGGTGTCCACCTGGACACGGAAGGGAATGGAGTTGGTGTAGGTGCCCCCTGCGAGAGGATTGATACCGTCCCGGGTGATAATCAAGGTGGGTGGGGTGGTGCGGGCACTGGCATCAAAGGCGGGCATCTGGATGATGCGAACGAAGCTCATCTCCGGCACCCGTACCCCCTCCATGAAGCTTCCCGCCATGCCGGGCTTTTGCACCTCGAGGCGGTAGGTATCCGGCACCAGGTTGGCAAAGGTGAAGGCGCCCTGGGCGTCCGTGGTGGTGGTGGCCACCAAGGTGCCCCTCCGGAGGAGCCGGACTTGACTACCGGCCACTGGGCCGCCGGCGTTCTCGCGAACCACCATCCCGGAGAGGGTTTCCGTGCCCGTGGGACCGGTGACGGTGAGGGCTAGGTCTGTCGTCTTGGTGATGCCCCCGGAGGTGGCCTTTAGCTGGATGTTGTAGAGGCCAGCGTCCACCGTTAGGTCCACGTTGATGGTGAGGTCCAGGGGCAGGGGATTGGGCCCGGTCACGTTGACGCTGTCGGGGGAGAGGGTGACGCCCTGCGGGGCGTTTTCCAGGGAGAGGTTCACCATGCCGACAAAGCCATGCTGCGGGGTAATGGTGAGCTGGGTGGTGCCGCTACTGCCCTGCTGGATGATGAGGCTCGTGGGGTTGAGGGAGATGGTGAAGTCGGGGGGGCGGGAGCAGGCGGTGAAAACGGCACCGAGGATCAGTAGGGCCATGATCAAGGTCTTTCTCATAAGACAACCTCCTTTGAAGCCCTAAGAACTTTGAACAAGGCTTTCCTCCTCAGCCATATGGGTTTTGGCACCCATCAAGTTTCTACCCGCTAAAGGACCTCCTTGTCAAGGATATGGGGGTGTGTGTGGTGCCACTTCTGAGGTTTATGTATACTTATGCGTACCCCCTCGAGGGGGTAGACTGGGAGGGACATGAGGATCGTCTTGGCGTACTCCGGCGGGCTGGACACCAGCATCATCCTCAAGTGGCTCAAGGAAACCTACGGGGCCGAGGTCATCGCCTTCACCGCGGACATCGGCCAGGGGGAGGAGGTGGAGGAGGCCCGGGAAAAGGCCTTGAAGACGGGGGCCTCCAAGGCCATCGCCCTGGACCTAAGGGAAGAGTTCGTCAGGGACTTCGTCTTCCCCATGTTCCGCGCGGGGGCGGTCTACGAGGGCTACTACCTCCTGGGCACCGCCATCGCCCGGCCCCTCATCGCCAAGTACCTGGTGAGGATCGCCGAGGAGGAGGGGGCAGAGGCCGTTTCCCACGGGGCCACGGGCAAGGGCAACGACCAGGTGCGCTTTGAGCTCACCGCCTACGCCCTGAAGCCCGGTATCCGGGTCATCGCCCCCTGGCGGGAGTGGGGCTTTAGGGGAAGGCAGGAGATGATCGCCTACGCCGAGGCCCACGGCATCCCCGTGCCCGTAACCCAGGAGAAACCTTATTCCATGGACGCCAACCTCCTGCATATTTCCTACGAGGGGGGGGTCCTCGAGGACCCCTGGGCCGAGCCCCCACCGGGGATGTTCCGCATGACGGTGGACCCCGAGAAGGCCCCAGACACCCCCGAGTACGTGGAGGTGGAGTTCCATGAGGGGGACCCGGTGGCGGTGAACGGGGAAGGGCTTTCCCCGGCGGCCCTCCTGCAAAGGCTCAACGAGATCGGGGGCCGCCACGGGGTGGGCCGGGTGGACCTGGTGGAGAACCGCTTCGTGGGCATGAAGTCCCGGGGGGTCTACGAGACCCCGGGGGGCACGATCCTCTACCACGCCCGCCGGGCGGTGGAGAGCCTCACCCTGGACCGGGAGGTCCTGCACCAGCGGGACATGCTTGCCCCCAAGTACGCCGAGCTGGTCTACTACGGCTTCTGGTACGCCCCCGAGCGGGAGGCCCTGCAGGCCTACTTTGACCACGTGGCCAAGAGCGTCACTGGGGTGGCCCGGCTCAAGCTCTACAAGGGGAACGTGTACGTGGTGGGGAGGAAGGCCCCCAAAAGCCTCTACCAGAAGGACCTGGTTTCCTTTGACGAGCTCGGGGCCTATGACCAGAAGGACGCCGAGGGCTTCATCCGGATCCAGGCCCTGCGCCTCAGGGTCCGGGCCCTGGTGGAGGGGCGATGAGCCACCGGACCTGGGGAGGCCGCTTCCAGGAGGGCCCCCACGCCCTGGCGGCCCGCTTCAACGCCTCCTTGCCTTTTGACCGGGCCCTTTGGCGGGAGGACCTGTGGCAGAACCGGGTCCACGCCCGCATGCTCAAGGAGGTGGGCCTCCTCACCGAGGAGGAGCTAGAGGCCATCCAGAGGGGTCTGGAGCAGATAGAGGGGGAGATTGAGGCGGGCACCTTCCCCTGGCGGGAGGACCTCGAGGACGTGCACATGAACCTCGAGGCCCGCCTCATAGAGCTCATCGGCTCCCCCGGGGGGAAGCTCCACACCGCCCGGAGCCGCAACGACCAGGTGGCCACGGACCTCAGGCTTTTCCTGCGGGCCGCCCTAGACGAGCTCCTCACCCTCCTCCTGGACCTCCGCCGGGTCCTGGTCCAGGAGGCGGAGAGGCACCTGGAGCCCCTCTATGCCCTCCCCGGCTACACCCACCTGCAGCGGGCCCAGCCCATCCTCCTTTCCCACTGGTTTTTGGCCTACTACGAGATGCTCTCCCGGGACGCGGGGAGGCTAAGGGACGCCAGGGAACGCCTCAACGAAAGCCCCCTGGGGGCCGCCGCCCTGGCGGGGACGGGCTTTCCCATAGACCGCCACTTCACCGCCAGGGAGCTGGGCTTCCGCGCCCCCATGCGGAACTCCCTGGACGCCGTGGCCTCCAGGGACTTCGCCCTGGAGGTGCTTTCCGCTCTCAACATCGGCATGCTGAACCTCTCCCGGATGGCGGAGGAACTCATCCTCTATAGCACCGAGGAGTTCGCCTTCGTGGAGGTCCCGGATGCCTTCGCCACCGGCTCTTCCATCATGCCCCAGAAGAAGAACCCGGACATCCTGGAGCTCATCCGGGCCAAGGCGGGAAGGGTCTTAGGGGCCCTGGTGGCCCTCTCCACCGTGGTGAAGGGCCTGCCCCTCGCCTACAACAAGGACCTGCAGGAGGACAAGGAACCCCTTCTGGATGCCCTCGCCACCTACCGGGATAGCCTTAAGCTCCTCACCGCCCTTCTTCCTGGGCTTAGGTGGCGGCGGGAGAGGATGTGGCGGGCGGCGGAGGAGGGCTATGCCTTGGCCACGGAGCTCGCCGACTACCTGGCGGAAAAGGGGCTTCCCTTCCGGGAGGCCCACCACGTGGTGGGGCGCCTGGTGCGAAGGCTTGTGGAGGAGGGAAGGGCCTTGAAGGACCTGACCCTGGAGGAGCTCAGGGCCCACCACCCCCTCTTCGCCGAGGATGCCCTGCCGCTTCTCCAGCTGGAATCCGCTATCCATCGGCGCAATTCCTTCGGGGGCACGGCCCCCGAGGCGGTGCGGGAGAGGATCCAGGAGGCCAAGAAGGAGGTGGGCCTTGCTTGAGACAGGAATCGAACTCTCCACGGTTACCCTGCCCGAGGTGCGGCGCCAGGCGGGGGTGGAGCTCAGGAAGGCCAGGCTGAGCGATGTGGACGCCATCTACTGGCTCATCCGCTACTGGGCGGAGAAGGGCCTGATGCTGGTCAGGAGCCACAGCCACCTCTACGAGAACATCCGCGACTTCCAGGTCCTCGAGGACGAGGACGGGAACATCGTGGGCACCGTGGCCCTGCACGTGCTCTGGCGGGATCTGGCGGAGATCAGGGGCCTGGCGGTGCACCCCAGCAGGCAGGGGGAAGGGCTTGGGCGCTGGTTGGTCCTGGGGGCGGAACGGGAGGCCCGGGATCTGGGCCTGCCCCGGGTCTTCGCCTGGACGCTTCAGGTGGGCTTCTTCCGCTCCCTGGGCTACCAGGTCAGCACCCGGGAGGCCCTGCCCCCCAAGGTGTGGAGCGAGTGCAACGCCTGCCCCTTCTACGAGAACTGCCGGGAGATCGCCGTCATCAAGCACCTTTCCCCGGGGGCCTTCGGGGGCTAGAATGGATGGGATGGGCACCCTGACCCGCTACTTGGAGGAGGCCATGGCCCGGGCCCGCTACGAGCTCATAGAGGACGAGGAGCCCTACTACGGGGAGGTTCCGGACCTGCCCGGGGTATGGGCCACGGGCAAAAGCCTAAGAGAATGCGAGGCCAACCTGCAGGCGGCCCTCGAGGACTGGCTTCTCTTCCTGCTTTCCCGGGGTGAAACCCCTCCGCCCCTGGGCGAGGTCCGCATCGAACTGCCCCATGGCGAGGCGGCTTAGGCCTGTTTCTCGGAGGGAGCTGGTGGCGAGGCTTAAAGCTTTGGGATTTGCTGGGCCTTACACGGGGGGTCGGCACCAATTCATGGTGCGGGGTTCCGTGCGCTTGATCCTGCCCAATCCCCATCGGGGTGAGATCAGCGTGGACCTTTTGAAGCGCATCCTCAAACAAGCCGGGATTGAGGAGGAGGAATGGCTGGAGTGAAGGAACGGGCGGTTTTGGTCCTGGAGGACGGCACCGTCTACCACGGCTACGCCTTCGGGGCCCGGGGGAAGACGGTGGGGGAGGTGGTCTTCAACACCGCCCAGACCGGCTACCAGGAGATCATGACCGATCCCAGCTACCACGGGCAGATCGTGGTCATGACCTACCCCCACCAGGGCAACTACGGGGTCAACGTCTACGACATGCAGTCCAACCGCCCCTGGGTGAAGGGCTTCGTGGCCAAGGAGTTCAGCCGCATCGCCTCCAACCCCAGGGCCCAGCAGACCCTTAAGGAGTTCATGGAGTTCTACGGGGTGGTGGGGATCGAGGGGATCGACACCCGGGCCCTGGTGCGCAAGATCCGCGAAGGGGGGGTGCTCAAGGGTACCATCGCCCACGCCAGCCTTTTCGGGGATCCCCAGCACGCCTTCACCCCCGAGGAGCTCGAGGCCCTCCGCCAGGAGGCCAAGGCCTGGACGGACATCGACGGGCGGGACATGACCCCCGAGGTCTCCACCCCCTTGCCCTACGCCTGGCCCACCCTGAAGTCGGGGCGGCGCATCGTGGTCATGGACTTCGGTATCAAGCACGCCATCGTGGAGAACCTGGCCGCTTTGGGCTTCGAGATCCTGGTGGTGCCGGGGAAAACCCCGGCGAGCCAGATCATGGCCCTGGAGCCCCACGGGCTTCTCATCTCCAACGGCCCCGGGGACCCCTCCATGCCCCGCTACGCCCACGAGACCATCTGGAAGCTCATGGGGCTACTTCCCACCTTCGGCATCTGCCTGGGGCACCAGCTCCTGGCCCTGGCCGCGGGGGGGCGCACCTACAAGATGAAGTTCGGCCACCGGGGGGCCAACCACCCGGTGAAGAACCTCCTCACCGGGAAGATCGAGATCACCAGCCAGAACCACGGCTATGCGGTGGACATCGACTCCCTGAAGGAGTTCAGGCCCACCCACATCAACCTGAACGACGGGACCCTCGAGGGCATGGCCCACGCCCGCTATCCCGTCTTCTCCGTGCAGTACCACCCCGAGGCCGCCCCCGGGCCCCACGACGCCCTCTACCTCTTCCGCCGCTTCCTGGAGGAGGTGGAGGCCTTCCACGGGGCCACGGGGCTTCCCGTGGAGAAGCAGCGGGCGGACGGGTACGGGGTATAGCCCGGCCCTTGCGTTTCCGAACTGGGGTCCCCACCCTGGCGAAGCCAGGGTGGGGTGATTTTAGTAGTCCATCCCCCGGATGTTCCCCTCCTCGTCCACGTCGATCCCCAGGGCCTGGGGTACCTTGGGCAGGCCGGGCAGGGTCTCGATCCCTCCCATGTAGACCACCACGAACCCCGCCCCAAACCGGCACCTCAGGTCCGTGACCCGCACCCTAAAGCCTTGGGGCCTTCCCCGGAGCCTGGGGTTGTCGGAAAGGGAGGTGGCCGCTTTGGCCATGACCACGGGGAGGGCCTCGCACCCCTCCTTCTTGGCGGCCTTGAGGGCTTTCTTGGCCTCCTCGCTCCACTCCACCCCCTCCGCCCCGTAGATGCGGGTGGCGATGGTTTCCACCTTGTCCTCGAGGGGCATCTCCAGGGGATAGAGGGGCCGGTAGGCGTGGGGCAGGGAGAGGGCCTCGAGGACCCTCTCCGCCAGCTCCAACCCCCCTTCCCCCCCTTTGGCGTAGACCTCGCTTAGGGCGAAGGGCAGGCCGCGTTCCCGGGCGAACTCCCGCACCAGGGCGATCTCCTCCTCGGCGTCCGTGGGGAAGCGGTTCAGGGCGATCACCGGCTTGAAGCCGAATACCTCCACGTTCTCCACGTGCTTTTCCAGGTTGGCGAGGCCCCTCACCACCGCCTGGGGGTCCGGCATCTCGTAGGCATCCTGCCCCCCGTGGTAGCGGAGGGCCCGGAGGGTGGCCACCAGCACCACCGCCTCGGGGACCAGGCCCGTGGTGCGGGCCACCACGTTCATGAACTTCTCCATGCCGAGATCCGTGGCAAACCCCACCTCCTGCACCACGTAGTCCGCCAGGCCCAAGGCGAAGAGGCTTGCCCTCAGGGAGTTGGTGCCGTGGGCGATGTTGCCGAAAGGCCCCATGTGGATGAAGGCGGGGTTCCCCTCCGCCGTCTGCACCAGGTTGGGGAGGAAGGCCTGCCGTAAAAGGGCGGCCATGGCCCCCACCGCCCCCAGGTCCTGGGCGTAGACGGGCTTCCCCCCGTAGGTGAAGCCCACCCGGATCCTTCCCAGGCGCTTCTTTAAGTCCTTGAAGTCCCGGGCCAGGCTCATGAGGGCCATGACCTCGCTGGCCACGGTGAGCTCAAACCCTCCCTCCCGGGGCACCCCGTGGGCCTTGCCCCCCAGGCCCAGGACGATGTGCCTTAAGGCCCGGTCGTTCATGTCGATGGCCCTTTTGAGCTCGATGCGCCTGGGGTCGATCCCGAGCTCGTTTCCCTGGTGCAGGTGGTTGTCCAGGAGGGCATTCAGGAGGTTGACCGCGCTGGTCACCGCATGGAAGTCCCCGGTGAAGTGCAGGTTGATCTCGTGCCGGGGCTCCACCCGGGCCCGGCCGCCTCCCGTGGCCCCGCCCTTCACCCCGAAAACCGGGCCCAAGGAGGGCTCCCTCAGGGCCAAGGCCGCCCTTTTCCCAAGCCGCCATAGGGCGTCCACCAGGCCGATGGCGGTGGTGGTCTTGCCCTCCCCGGCCGGGGTGGGGGTGATGGCGGTGACCAGGATCAGCTTCCCTTTGGCCTTAGGGGGCTCCCCCAGGACCTTGGCCATGTGGGGGCCGTAGAGGTAGAGCCTATCCCGGCTTAGGCCCAGCTTGCCCGCCACTTCCTCTATGGGTAGAAGCGCTTCCTTGACGATCACGGGCTAAGCTTACTCCGCCTTTCCAGGGAAAGAAGTCCCGCCTTGGGTGGCCAGGCTCCAAAGCCGCCGCATCAACTGGGGTAAAGGGGTGGCCAGGATTCCTGGGGCCAGCGGGTAGGCTTCCTCCCCTGGGTACACCACAAAGGCAGCCTGGGGCCTGAGGTCCGCCAGGGCCTGATGGAATCCCCGGGAGGGCTTGGGTACCAGGCTTCGCTTCACCTCCACGGCCCACAGGGTCCCCGTGGGGAAGAGGAGGAGGAGGTCGATTTCCGCCCCCGCATGGGTGCGGTAGAAAAAGCCTAAGGCCCCTTCCGGTGCTACCCGCAGCAGGTTTTCCACCACGAAACCTTCCCAGCTTGCCCCCACCACGGGATGGCCCAGGAGGCTTTCCCGGTCGTGGATGCCGAGGAGGGCGTGGACCAGGCCGCTATCCCGGAGGTAAAGCTTGGGGCTTTTTACCAGGCGTTTGCCCACATTGGCCTCGTAAGGGGGAAGCCTCCTTAAGAGGTAGAGGTCCGCCAGGTGGTCCAGATAGCGGCTTACGGTTCTGCCGTCCAGCCCCAGGTTGCCCGCCAGGCGGGAGAGGCGGAGGGTTTCGCCCTGGAGGTGGGCCAGCATGGTGAGGAGGCGGCGTAGGGTTTCCGCGGGCAACCTGCCGCCCAAAGCGGGGATTTCCCGCTCCGTGTAGGTGCGGAGGAAATCCTGCCGCCAGCGGAGGCTTTGGGCGTCGCTTGGCGCCAGGAAGCTTTCGGGGAAGCCCCCCCGGAGCCAGAGGCGCTCCAGCTCCTTGGGGTCCACCTCCAGGGGATCCAGGGGGGAGAGTTCCAGGTAGCTGGCCCGGCCCGCCAGGCTTTCCCCTGCCTGGCGGGAAACCTCCGGGGACACGGACCCTAGGAGGAGGTAGAGGCCGGACCTCTTTCCCCTTCGCCGGGCCCGGTCCACCAGGCTCCTCAGGACGGGGAAAAGCTCGGGCATCCGGTGCACCTCGTCCAGGATGACCAGGCGGTCCAGATGGTCCTCCAGGTAGAGCTCCGGGGCCGCAAGCTTCCCCCTGTCCCTTTCCGACTCGAGGTCCAGGTACAAGGCCCCAAGCCGATCCCCCACCGCCAAGGCCAGGGTGGTCTTTCCCACCTGCCGGGCTCCCGTGAGCACCACCACGGGTACCTGGCCTAGGCGCTCCTCGAGGACCGGTTGCAGGCGGCGGGGGATCACCCTTGAAAATATAGCATCGCGATGTCAAATTTTCAAGGATAAGCCCCGCCCTAGGGGAGGGCGGGAAACCCGCGGTTTCCCCCCGAGAGGAGGAGGGCCAGAACCTGAGGAAGCCTTTCCCCATGCTCCAGCACCGCCGCCAGGGGCAGGGCCCCGGTGGGCTCCACCACCTGCTTCGTGCGGGTGAAGAGGAGGCCCTCGGCCTCCAGGATGGCCTCCTCGCTCACGGTGAGGATGGCGTCCACCTTCCTCTTCAGGATGGGGAAGGTGCGCTGGCCCAAAGCCAGGGTCCTTACCCCGTCCGCCCGGGTTTGGGGGGCCTGGGAGAGGCGCACGATCTCACCCTTTTCCAGGCTCCTTCGGGCGTCGTCCGCCCCTTCGGGCTCCACCCCCAGGACCAGGGTGCTTGGGGAGAAGGCCTTCACCGCCGTGGCCACCCCGGCGATGAGCCCCCCTCCGCCCACCGGGACCAAGACGGCCTCCGGGAAAAGGCCCATCGCCCCCGCCTGGGCCATGAGCTCCAGCCCGGCGGTGCCCTGGCCGGCCATGACCAAGGGATCGTCAAAGGGGTGGATGAAGGCGTAGCCGGTTTCCTCCAGGAGGGCCCTGGCCACCTCCTCCCGGTTTTCCACCGTGACCCCCTGGTCCACCACCTGGGCCCCGTAGGCCCGGGCCGCCTCCTTCTTGTAGGGGCTTGCTTCCTCGGGCATGACGATGAGGGCCTTGACCCCCAGGATCCGGGCGTCGTAGGCCACCCCCTGGGCGTGGTTGCCGCTACTCACCGCAAGAAGCCCCTTGGGGTTTTCCAGGGCCAGGGCCTTGGAAAGCGCTCCCCGGGCCTTGAAGCTTCCCGTCTTCTGCAGGTGCTCGGCTTTTAGAAGCAGGCGCTTGCCCAGTAGCTCATCCAAGAGCCTCGAGGTGAGGAGGGGGGTGCGGTGGATGTAGGGGCGGATGCGCCGGTAGGCGGCATGGATCTCGGCAAGCTCCACACCTCTTTATACCGCGCCCGGGTGGACACGCCCTTGGCCCCGCGCTAGAGTGGTAGGGGTATGGACTTCCTTTACACCTTGGTCATCCTTCTTTACCTGGGCGTGGCGGGGCTTTTGGTCTACCTGGTCCTGGTGCAGGAGCC
>CAMTVR010000060.1:0-15499 GCA_947085265.1 uncultured Bacillus sp.
ATTGCCGCATTACGCCGGGATCAACACCTTCCTCAAGGTTCCCTTCCTGGAAGATGTGCGCCGGGTCGGCGAGTATGACGTGGCCTTCATGGGCGTCCCGTTTGATATCGGCACCACCTACCGTTCAGGCACGCGTTTCGGCCCCCAGGCCATCCGCAGAATTTCCAGCCTTTATACGCCTTACAACTACGAGATCGGCGTTGACCTGCGCGAATCCCTGAAAATGTGCGATATCGGCGACGTGTTCACGATTGCCAACATCGAAAAAAGTTTCGATCAGATCACCAAGGCGGTCTCACACGTCTTCGGCAGCGGCACCATGCCCATCATCTTCGGCGGTGATCATTCGATCGGTTACCCTTGCGTCAGGGGAATTGCCGAGCATGTGGACGGAAACATCGTCATCATTCACCTTGACCGCCACGCTGACATTCAAGAAAAAGACATGGATGAACGGATGCACACGACACCCTGGTTTCATGCCACCAACATCAAAAACGCCCCTCCTTCCAATCTGGTCCAGATCGGCATCGGCGGATGGCTGTCTTCGCATCCTGGCGTAAAAACAGCCCGGGATAGAGGAACAACCATCCTCACCATCGGAGACGTCGAAAAACTGGGGATCGAGAAAGTGGCCGAGATTGCCCTGGAGATCGCCTGGAAAGGGGCCAAAGCCGTTTATCTCAGCTTCGATGTCGACTGCATCGACGGAGGATTGGTGCCAGGAACGGGCACACCGGAACCTGGCGGCTTTCTCCCGCGGGAGGCGTTAAAATTGCTGCAACTGGTGGCCAAAGAGGGCGTCTGCGCGATGGAAGTGGTGGAAGTCGCTCCGCCCTATGACATCAGCGACACCACCGCCCTTCTCGCGGCAAGGGCGGCGCTGGACGTCCTCGCCACGATGGTGGACAACGGAAAAATCGGACGCCGTCCGTCAGGTGGACAATAGTGGCCATTTTCGCTTCACCTTTCCGGAAAAATAGAGGAATCGGTGAATCGTCAGTCACAGTAACCGGTGCTGCCATGCCACCGGTTGCTGTCCTTTTCTATACCAACCGACACAGCTTTCCAAACGTCAAAGCGGGGAACAACCATGACAAACGCCATTGAAATTCGCGAGCTGACCTTTATATACCCCAACGGAACAACCGTTCTGCAAAACATTACGCTGGCGGTTCCCAATGGCAGCCGCGCTGTCCTCCTGGGAAGCAGCGATGCGGGAAAAACGACACTGTTGCAACATTTGAACGGCACCCTGCTGCCGCAACAAGGGAGCGTGCGCATCATGGAAGAACCGCTCACGCGAAAAACGCGCAAGCAACTGCGCCAAAAAGTGGGCTTGGTCAGGCAAACGTTTGCGCATTCCCCCTTCACGCGCAGTGTGTGGGAGTATGTAACCGCTCCATTGATCAGGCAGCGCTTGCCGAAACAAGAGATCATGGAACGGGCGGAATTGTCCTTGGGTCTCGTCGGCATGCTGCCGGATCGCGATCGAAACTTGGCTCACCTGAATGAAACAGAAAAGAAAAAAGTGGATATCGCCCGCGCATTAGCCACAGGCGCAGAGATCCTCGCACTGGACGAACCGGTGGCCGGTCTTGATCCACAAGGACAGGCAGACATCTATTCTCTGCTACAGGCCCTGCACTTGATGGGCAAAACGATCCTTGTCGCCACACACAATGTCGACTTTGCCGCCTCCTGGGGAGACCGGCTGTTCCTTTTCGGCAAAGGGAAACTTCTGGCTGCCGGAACATCATCCCTGACGGTGGATTCGTCCCTGATGCGTCAGGCGGGCCTGCGGTTGCCGCTCATCGCGCTGCCTTTTGCCGGACTGCCGGACCTGCAAATTGAAACACTGCCCAGGACAGTTCATGAAGCCATCAGACTTCTGTGGCATCTCAACAACAACCGGGTACACATTTCTGGATAAGGAAAAATTTCCAAATACACCGACATCTTCTACCTGCTACGTTCAAGAGGAGGACGATCGCATTGCCATTCAGTCATCTCATCGAAATAAGCAGCCTTGTATTCTTAAGTCTCGTATTGGGGATACGCCACGGCTTCGATTGGGATCATATCGCCGCCATTACCGATCTGGCGGCAAGCGAACAGCGAAAAAAAGGCTTCATTCTTGCTTTATGTTACGCAATCGGACACGAAATTGTCATTTTTGTCCTGGGCAGCCTGGCCGTCTTATTCGGTTGGACACTTCCCAAGGGCGTGGACAACCTGATGGAAAAACTGGTTGGCCTGACCCTGATCGTCCTGAGCGCATTTGTCCTCTACGCCCTGTATCGCAGCAATTGGGAAAAAATGATGGTCAGCCGGTGGCGAATTCTCTATACCGGATTTTACCGGTTCGTCGCCTGGATCAGTGAAAAATGGTTCGGCAAATACCGTCCTGTGGATACCAGTTTGAACATCAATATGACGCACAAGGCGGCCATTGTCATTGGCATGGTTCATGGCATCGGCGCGACCACTCCCACCCAGCTCCTCCTCTTCACAGCTGCTGCTGGTGCCGGCAGCCCTGGAGAAGGCATGATGGCAGTGAGCGCCTTTGCCATCGGCCTGATGGTGACCCATACATTTCTGGCGCTTCTCAGCATTGTCGGTTTTTCCTCATTATTGCCTCAGGGGTTCGTCTTTCGCGGTGTCGCGGTCCTCACTTCCTTATACAGCTTGATCCTGGGAGCGCTGTATATCACTGGCACTTCGTCCATGCTGCCAGAGCTGTCTTGATCATTCTATAAATATTGGCCCACTATATTGGCGCATTCTATGAAAACGAGCCATTCGCGTTCCTCTCTGCGGCATGCGAATGGCTCGTTCCTGTTTTGCATCATTTTTCACTACCTACACTATGAGGATCGTGTCAAAAGAATCCGCACTGTAAATCATGGCATCGCAAACGTTCAATCATTAAAACCAGCCAGCAACCGTTACCACCGCACGGTGATCCCCTTCCCAGCTAGGTACGCCTTGGCTTCAGCCACCGTATACTGCCCAGAATGGAAGATGGAAGCGACCAACGCCGCATCGGCCCGGCCTTCAGTCAATACGATCGCCAAGTGCTCCAGATTACCGGCTCCACCCGATGCGATGACTGGAATCCCAACCACATCAGCCAGTGCCTGGTGCAGCTCCAAGTCATATCCCGCCCGTGTCCCATCGCTGTCAAACGATGTCACGAGCAATTCCCCTGCACCAAGTTGTTCTGCCTGTTCCGCCCAGCGCAAGGCATCCAAGCCGGTCGGTGTACGACCGCCATGCAAGTATACCTCCCACCAGCCTTCAGGATGTCGCTTGGCATCAATCGCCACCACGATACATTGGCTCCCGAAGGCTGCCGCACCCTCCCGGATCAAGCCCGGGTTTTGCACTGCCGCCGTATTCATGCTCACCTTATCCGCACCAGCGCGAAGAACCGCCCGCATATCTTCAGTCGATCCAATCCCGCCACCAACCGTCAAAGGAATGAATACTTGTTCTGCCGCCTGAGCGATGACATCCAACATGATCTTGCGGCCCTCCACTGAAGCGGAAATGTCGAGAAAGACGACCTCATCGGCGCCCTCTTCATCGTACTTTCTGGCCAGGACGATCGGATCACCCGCATCCCAACGGTTTTCATGGAAGCGCACGTTCTTGACCACACGGCCATGGTCAATGTCCAGGCAGGGAATGATGCGCTTTGCGAGCATGGCTAATCACCACCCCCTTGCAAAATGATTATGCCGATTTCCAAACCTTGCCGCCTAATGCATGTCCGGCTAAAAACCAACTTCAATAAGTTTATCAGCCGGATTGAACCATGCGCAGCCAGTTGGACAGCATTTTCAATCCGACAGCAGAAGACTTCTCCGGGTGGAACTGAACTCCGATGATATTCCCACGGCCCACAATGGATGGAAACGGACGCCCATATTCCGTCACAGCAAGCACATCATCTGCAACTTGCGCCTCTGCCGCATAGGAATGGACAAAATAACACCACACGTCGCTTTTCAAACCTTCAAAAATAGGGTGCGAGATCCGCGGAACCACCTGATTCCAGCCTATATGCGGCAACTTGACAGTTTCAGGAAGGCGCGTGACACGTCCTGGCAACAAACCTAATCCTTGGGTAAACTGCCACTCATCACTGCTCTCAAAAAAAAGCTGCATCCCAAGACAGATGCCGAAAAGGGGGATTTGACGCGCAGCCACCTCCTGTAACGTTTCTACCAAATTTCGCCGGTGAAGATATTCCATTGCAGCCGGAAATGCGCCAACTCCAGGAAATACAACACCGTCTGCAGCCAGCACTTCTTCAGGCACATTGGTCAAGCGGGCATCAGCCCCGAGCTGTGTAAGCGCCTTTTGCACGCTGCGCAGATTTCCAAGGCCTGTGTCGACAATGGCTATGCGCGTTTGCAAACTAGCTCTCCTCTCTCTAGTCGCTCCATTTCTACCTTTAAGTGTAAGAGCCACAATTTTACAACCAAATCAATAGCTTTTGGGAAAAGCGCGTGGAAAACCCAACCGAAATCATTATACTATTTGCGGACAAAAAAAGGATATACAAATCTTTTGATGGGTGATGTTCGTTTAGGTGTTTATGGGGGTGAAACGAGGAAGTCACTCCATGTTACAAATCATTCGAAGTGAATTCGATGAGGCTTTGGGCAATTTCACGCAGCGGTTTTCGCTGGCGCATGGCAGTATCCCTCAACCTCTTGTACGCTACCGACTCGGATAAATCAAAACGATCCATAAGAATCCCTTTGGCTCTTTCGATGATCTTGCGATCCTCCAATTTTCGGATCGCTTCCGCAGCTTCTCGTTTCGCTTCACGGACACGCTCTGCTGCCATGACCAATCCCCGGCATACGGCTACAACCTGCCAACGCGGAACATCATGTGGAAGTACGGCCCACGTCGGCCAATCCTCAGAGTTGAAATGAAACCATAGATTGTCCGGTTCCTGCTCTTGCCCTCCAATCCATAGTACCGGCAACCCCGTCAAGCGACCAAGCGTCCGGGTTCGTTCGGCCACATGATCGATGCCAGCCACACGAAGGACAAACAGATCGGCTTCCTGCTGCTTCAACCAATCGTCAGAGGGCCATTCCAACTGCATGCGAATAGTCCATCCCGTCTCCACCAAGCTTCTCGGCAGATGGGCTTCAGGATTAGCAGAATCAAACCCAAGCGAAACGACGTCCAGTTGGTTCACTCGAAATCCCTCCTTGATTTGTCCTCTATGGCATTTCCACTTGTCCAACTATTTTCCTGCAAAGAAGCGAACCGAATCCATAAACTTCTAGAAACCACATTTTCTCGGTAAAGGATTGAAAACGAGGAAGCCGGCGCCTCGATTCCTGAGGAGGATCATGGCACCGGCTTTCACGCTAGCAAAGGCGGCTAACATTCAACGACATCCAACCCGATGCGATCCGTTAGCCAGACCGTTGTTGGTTCGAGGTCACCTTAATACTTCATCAGATACTCTTGCAACTCCCACGGTGTGATCTGCGTGCGATATACCTCCCATTCGATTTTCTTCGCTTCCAAATAACGTGATGCCACGTGAGAACCAAGGGCATCAAGAATCAACGGATCTTGTTCAAGAGCCAGGATCGCTTCCGAGAGTGAACCCGGCAGACTGGCGATGCCGCGTTCTTCCCGCTCGGCCGTGGTCATCTTGTAAATGTTCCCTTCTACAGGTTGAGGTGGCACAAGCCCACGCTTTATGCCATCCAGTCCTGCCTTCAGCACAACGGCAAGCGCCAAATAAGGATTCGCAGAAGGATCAGGGGAACGAAGTTCGATCCGCGTGCTGAGCTTGCGTTTGGCAGGAATCCGGATCATCGGACTGCGGTTGCGAAGTGCCCAGGTCACATAAATAGGCGCCTCATGCCCCGGAACGAGCCGCTTATAAGAATTGACCAATGGGTTCGTCACAGCCGTAATCGCCTGAGCATGATCGAGAATCCCAGCGATAAACTGTTTTGCTACCGTGCTCAATTGATCGGGGGTTTCGGGGTCGTAAAAGGCGTTTTCATTGCCGCGAAAAAGCGACAGGTGCAAGTGCATGCCCGAACCGTTCTCGCCAAAGAGCGGTTTTGGCATAAAAGTGGCATGCAGTCCGTGCTTCAGCGCGATGGTCCGCACCACAAAGCGGAAAGTGGCAATGTTATCCGCTGTAGTGATGGCGTCCTCATATTTGAAATCGATCTCGTGCTGGGAAGGTGCCACTTCATGGTGGGCAGCCTCAACCTCAAAGCCCATTTCTTGCAAAGTGAGAACAATTTCCGCCCGGACTTCCTCATCCATGTCGACCGGTGCCAGGTCAAAATAACCAGCGCGGTCAATGCTTGCCGGCTGTGCCTGCTCGGCCTCTGTGCGCTTAAACAGGAAAAACTCTGGCTCCGGCCCAACGTTCATCGCGTAGCCCATCTCGGCCGCTTCAGCTGCCGCGCGCTTCAATACGTAACGCGGGTCACCCTCGAAGGGAGTGCCATCCGGGTTATACACGTCGCAGATCAGGCGCGCCGTCCGCCGATCCTCACGCGTCTTCCAGGGCAGGATCACAAAGGTATTGGGATCGGGCCGCAGGTACATGTCAGATTCCTCGATTCGAACAAATCCCTCGATGGACGAGCCGTCGAACATCAAGTCTCCATCCAACGCTTTGTCAACCTGTTCTACCGGAATCTCCACGTGCTTGACTGTACCCAAGATGTCGGTAAACTGCAAGCTGATGGTGCCGACGTTCATTTCACGGATTGCAGCCTTGATGTCTTCTGCTGTTTTGATGTCTTTCATCTTTTCTCCTCCCATTGCGTTGTTTCTTTGACCCAAGGCACTGGCTGCCACGCCCGTTCCTCCTGTGGGCGTGAGCTGGTGAATCACAAAACAGGCTGAACACCCATCCACCGCTCGCTTGCGCCTTGGTCCCTATGCTGAAATAAACAGAAACGCCCCCACGATCTGCATAAACAATCGCGGGGGCGCCATTGCCCTTGATTACAAGTATAAGCAGCCTTGCTGATGATGTCAATATCGCCGCGATTGGTCAATCTAAAATTTTCCATGTAAAATCGAATATCAATGTCAGGCAAGCCGCAGTTCAAGATTCTGGCGACAACCACCGTTTTAGCCCATCATCCCATTCCCGGCGAAGTTCCTCAACCGGAAGGTCGACAAGCTTATGCTCAAAAATCTTGTCTTCACCCCCCATCTCTTCATTTTGCCCCGGCCGCAAGACGCTCAGACAGAATCGGCTATCCGCTGTCACTTCACCCAACATTTGGACAGGCACATCATTCTCCAAGGCCAGGGCTAACAGACGCTCTACGTTATCACGGCTAGCCGTGACCAGGATCCGTGACTGTGTCTCACCAAAGAGTTGACCGTCCACGCGGCCTGGTTGAAGTGACAGGTTGACCTGACACCCCTCAGCACCTGATGGTGCCTGAATGCACATTTCCGTAAGGGCGACAGCCAATCCGCCTTCGGCCACGTCGTGAGCGGCGGTGATGATTTCCTGGTGAATGGCGGTAAAGACACATTCCTGAAGCCTGCGCTCCAAGTCCAAATCCAGTTCTGGAGCATCACCTGCCACTAGGCCGTGAATCATTCGGCAATATTCACTGCCGCCCAAGTGTGCCCCTTCCTGCTGACCGAGCAAAAAGATCACATCGCCAGCTTGTTTAAACCCTGGCGTGACATAACGCTCCACACGCGGTGAAATTCCGACCATTCCAATCGTCGGTGTGGGGTAGATCGGTTGCCCCTCAAACTCGTTATAAAAGGACACATTTCCTCCGGTCACCGGCGTACCCAGCGCCCGGCAGGCCTCCGCCATTCCCTCAATGGCTTCGGTGAACTGCCAATACACTTCTGCCTTCTCCGGATTCCCAAAATTGAGGTTGTTCGTGATCGCTTGCGGCTTTGCGCCGACGCAGACCACGTTGCGCGCCGCTTCCGCTACCGCGATTGCCGCCCCGCGGCGTGGATTCAAATAGCAGTACCTGCCATTGCCGTCAATCTTGACCGCGATGCCTTTTTCCGTCCCCGGCACGCGCAAGAGCGCCGCATCACCGCCTGGAGCCACCACGGTTCCCAGGAGGATGTGATGGTCGTATTGCGAGTACACCCATCTGCGGCTGGCGATGTTAGGTGAACCGATCAGTTTTTTCAGCACCTCGCCGTAATCGTCAGGCTCTGGAAGAGTGGTGAAGTCAAAATTCCAAAGTGCTTGAAGATACTCCGGCGCTCGCGCAGACGGGGTGTACTCAGGCGCGCCGTCAGCCAATGACTGAACCGGCACTTCCGCTACCACTTGGGAACCCTCTCGTATCCGCAAGATGCCATCCTCTGTGACCGTGCCGATGACCGCCGCTTCAAGTCCCCACTTGCGGAAGATGCGAAATGCTTCCTCTTCACGCCCTCGTTCCATGCAGACGACCATACGTTCCTGCGATTCCGACAGCATGACCTCCCAAGGAAGCATGCCCTCTTCCCGGCGGGGAACTTGCAGCACATCGATTTCCATGCCGACGCCTCCGCGGTTGGCCATTTCCACACAAGCCGAGGTGAGCCCGCCGGCACCACAGTCCTGCACACCGATGACGCCGTCTGACTGAAAAAGCTCCTGCATCGCCTCCATGAGCAGTTTTTCGAGGAATGGATCGCCCACTTGCACCGCTGGACGGTCCGCTTCCGACTCCTCGGAAAGCTCTTGTGAGGCAAAAGATGCACCCCCGATCCCGTCCCGGCCAGTACGGGCCCCTACGACCAGGAGCGGGTTGCCCGCGCCGCGAGCAGTGGCACGCCGAATCTCATCCCGCCGGACCAATCCTACGCACATGCTATTCACGATGCAATTCCCGCTGTAGGCGGGGTCAAAGTAGAGCTCGCCGCCAACGGTGGGAATACCCATACTGTTCCCATAATGACCAATCCCTGACACAACGCCGGACAACAAGTAACGTTGCCGGGGATCGTCCGGCCAGCCAAATCGCAAAGAGTCCAGCAGCGCAATCGGCCGTGCCCCCATGGCAATCACGTCCCGCAGGATACCTCCCACAGCAGTGGCGGCGCCTTGAAAGGGTTCGATGGCGGACGGATGGTTGTGAGACTCGATCTTGAAGGCCAGTGCCAGACCATCCCCCAAATCCACGACACCGGCATTCTCGCCTGGTCCCTGGAGCACGTTTGGCCCGCTCGTGGGCAGACGTCGGAGTGCCGGTTTGGAGTGTTTGTACGCGCAGTGTTCAGACCACATGACCCCATACATCCGCAGTATCGTTTCATTTGGCACCCGTCCAAGGTCATCACAAATTTGCTGATATTCTTTTTCAGTCAATCCGAACATGGCCCACGGCGAGGTGCTAGCCGGCATGGCTCACCCTCCCCTCGGTCAAATAGTAGAGCATCGAAGTGAAAATTCCGCGCCCATCCTCTGATCCAAGGATAGCCTCGCAAGCCCGCTCCGGGTGAGGCATGAGCCCCATGACGTTACCATCTTCGTTGATGATACCCGCAATGTTGTGCAGTGATCCGTTTGGATTGGCCCCCTCGGTGATCTGTCCCTCAGGGGTCGCATAGCGCAGCACCACTTGCCCCCGTTTTTCAAGTGCGGCAAGCGTGTCGGCAGCAGCATAGTAATTGCCTTCGCCATGAGAGATGGGGATCCGGAGTACCTGTCCCTCCCGATAGGCAGACGTAAAGGGGGTATCGATGCGTTCTACCCGTAGATGGGTCCAGTCACAGACATAGCGAAGGCGATGGTTTCGCTGCAGGGCTCCCGGCAGCAGTCCAGCCTCGGTAAGGATTTGAAAGCCGTTGCAAATGCCCAAAATCAATCGCCCTTTCGCCGCAGCGTTGGAAACCGCATCGATCACCGGCGCCCAACGGGCCATCGAACCAGCGCGCAAATAGTCACCGTAAGAAAAGCCCCCAGGTAAGATAATGACGTCATAAACCGACAGATCCCGTTCCTGATACCAGACCAGGTCGGCTTCTTGATGATAGAGATCGCGCAGCACCCGCAACATGTCCATTTCACAATTGGTTCCGGGAAACACCAAAACCCCAAATTTTGCCATTGACCTCACCTCACACCGGGGAATGATATTCGTTTCATGTTTGCGTTGCCTGAGCAACCATATGTCTGACTACCGACTGGGAACCGATGGTTGAGCGGGCCAATCGCGCGCCTCTTCCAGAGTCACCAGATAAGTTTCCAATACCGGATTGGCTAGAAGACGTTGGGCCATCTCTTCAACCTGTGCCTGGGCCTCTTCCAGAGACGAAGCTTCCAACCAAAGCTCGATCAACTTCCCCACCCGAACACTTGCGATACCACTGTATCCCATTACTTGCAACGCATTGCCCACCGCGGATCCCTGCGGATCCAAGACATCACGGCGCAAGGTTACTCGCACTTCCGCTTTATACCTCAAGGATCTCACCCCTTTTTGTTTATCCCCGCACAAAAGCGCAGCCCGGGAGGCGAAGGTTTCCCTGTGAAACCTCCCCTCCCGGGCTTTTATCCCCTCGGTGTAACAGCAGCAACGCCTCTCTTGGCTGTTCGCTTGCCGCCTGTGCCGCTCGGACCAGACCGGATATTTTCGGAAGCCCGCGGAACCCTAGGCACACTTTCACTGTACAACCATATTAAGTTGTCCCAAAAGACCGCATACTTACAACGTCCATCCTACCGGAGTCTGAAACAGATGTCAACCACTACTCCCACTCGATCGTGGCAGGCGGCTTAGAGGAAATGTCGTACACCACCCGGCTGACGTCGGGCACCTCACTGGTGATGCGACTCTCAACCCGCTCTAGAAATTCCCATGGAAAGCGGAAAAAGTCGGCCGTCATCCCGTCTTCACTCGTGACCGCGCGGAGCGCGACCGTATACCCGTACCGTCGTTCGTCACCCATAACACCGACACTCCGGGAATTAACCAGTACCGCAAAAGCTTGCCAGATGGCGTCATAGAGACCGGCCTTCCGAATCTCTTCTAAATAAATGGCATCGGCCTCTCTGAGAATGTTCAGCTTTTTTGGCGTCACTTCTCCCAGCACCCGGATGGCCAAACCAGGACCAGGGAACGGGTGCCGCGCCACGTTTTCCTCAGGCAGTCCCAGTTCCCGGCCCACGGCTCTCACCTCATCCTTGAAGAGAAAACGCAGCGGCTCCACGAGGCGGAACTGGAGGTCGGGCGGGAGACCTCCCACATTGTGATGGGTTTTGATGACGGCCGTGGGTCCACCGGGATTTGCCCCCGATTCCACGACATCAGGGTAAATGGTTCCCTGAACCAAGAATTCAATCGGCCCCAACCGGCGAGCCTCTTCCTCAAATATTCGAATAAACTCATGGCCGATTCGGCGCCGTTTCTCTTCCGGATCACGCACACCCCGTATCGCCTGAAGAAATCGCTCCGTCGCGTCCACGTGCACGAGGGAAACGCCTAAAAGATCACGGAACGTGCGCACCACTTCCTCACTTTCTCTCTTCCGAAGAAAGCCGTGATCCACGAAAATGCACGTCAGGCGTTCACCAATCGCCCTGTGAACGAGAGCCGCCGCGACGGCAGAGTCGACGCCACCCGATAGCGCGCACAAAGCTCGCCCGGCACCGATCTCCTGGCGAATCGCTTCTACCTGAGCGGCCACAAAATTTCCCGGCTTCCAATCTCTCCGCAAATTGGACACACGGTAAAGGAAGTTTTCCAATAAGCGGTTTCCCTCCAACGTGTGCACCACCTCAGGATGAAACTGCACTCCGTAAAGGTGTCGGCGATCATCGCCTATCACAGCCACTAATGTGGCTTCGGTGGAAGCCAGAACCTGAAACCCAGGTGGCAGCGCTGTAACCGAGTCACTATGGCTCATCCACACCTGTGTCTGATGTTGCAGTCCTGCCAGCAGCAGCGAGTCAGGATCGTGGATCTTGAGCATCGCCTTCCCGTATTCTCCGCGGTCAGCTCGCTCCACTCGTCCCCCCATCGCCAACGCCATGAGTTGCATCCCATAGCAAATACCCAGAATCGGAATACCGAGGTCGAAAATTTTGCTGTCGCACCGTGGGGCATGGGGATCGTATACGGATGAAGGGCCTCCCGACAAAATCAGCGCTTGCACAGATTCTGTTTTGAAACGATCCGCAGAGGCAGTATATGGCCAGATTTCACAGTACACCCCAAGCTCCCGAATCCTGCGGGCGATCAACTGGCTGTACTGGCCACCAAAATCCATGATCACGATCCGCTCTGTCGCCGGGACAGTTTCGGCCATGGGCATAAAATTCCTCCTTAAGTTTGCCTGGATGTAAAGCAGGTGATGCTACAGATGAATAGCACATTTAACGCCATAATTATAGTTTTGCCTATATGCAACGTCAAGGCAAACCTGGTTCGGGCCTCTTTTTTATCTCACGGCTATGGGAGATGGACAGAAAATGCCCTGCATCAACGCATTTAGGAGGCAACTCTGGCAACTCTTTGAATCATGCCCTTCAAACCCTCTCAACTTTCATCCCTCAAGAACCTCTCGTTGCGCGTGCCTGATACGACCTGTCTGGCTTGGTGGATCAGCTTTTCGGTCAACATGATGGCGACTTGAAGTCGCTCTTTGCCTTGCTGCGCCACCCGTTGGCCCACCTGTGATAAACGATTAATGCTTTAAGAAGGAGTTTATGGAATAGGTTCCAAAGTTGCCATTTGTTCATCCTCTTGACTAATGCCTTTAAAGGAATATGTGAACATTATCAATGTATGATACCCCATTTGAAGTGATGATCCCTCAATTTCTACATGGATTCGCATTCCATCGTTACGTACTCGAATCGCATCATATGCTCTCCTTGTTTTTGCCATTTGTATCTCCCGAAACATTCTATACGCTTCAAATCGAGATGGGCTTGGTATGAGCCACAACTCTGTTACGTCCCGTTTCTTTTGCCCGATACAATCCCTGATCTGCTTTCTCAATAAACTGGTTCAGATCTTGCCGAAGTGAGAGCATGGTAAATCGAGCAACAATCCAAGTCATACAATCTATTTTTTTCTACCGCTAATCGAAAGAGGCTTTCGGGATTTTGGAAAAACTTGCAACGCAACAAAGCTTCATACCCAAATACATCCCAATTTTCCAAAGAAAATAGCGGTTGATAAACATGATAAAACATTTTCTTTCGTATGATGTCTTCTAATAGCTGTCCATTCACATCTGACATGGTGAAAACTCCCTATCTCATCACTTTAACCACCCATCATCCCAAAGGTATCTCGTAACTCCCCTAATAATATTTATAGTATACCATTTTGTTTTTTGAATATCTATTGTCTCTTGGGGAAGCTTAAAGGTTAAAACTAAAGTTACCTAAGAGGTGGTAAAATGAGTGATTTGCCAAAGGTTATCGGAGAACGGATACGAAATTTCCGCAAAGAAAAGGGATTGAGTCAGGAAGAATTGGCAGATATAGCCAATCTCCATGCTACATACATTGGACAATTGGAAAGAGGCGAGAAAAATGCTACGCTGGAAAGCATCGAAAAGGTAGCGAACGCTCTGGAGATTTCATTAGAAGACCTCTTTCGGTCGATCCACCCTAATCCAGATTCTCAAACATACACCCTTACCCAAATCATTACTCGCTTACAAACACGAAACATCGAAGATCTGAAAATGATTCTAAAGTTGCTGGATCTCTTGCTGGAATGGAAGGGGCGGTAAAAATAAGTAAACAGTCTTGCTAAAGCAAAAAATGAGGCGGAAACAACCTTTCCGCCCCCCAATCTGACCGTCGTCGGCATATTTAAACTATCGCTCAGTATGTTATTAATATTATTAATCAATTGCGGCTTCTTGCCACCCTTATCACTCTTATTGTTAGGACAGATTTTATTTTTCAGGACGAGATTTATTTGACGGTGATAATGTGCCTCGCAAATAAAGCCGTCTCGCCCATGTCACCTTTCCCAATCCCCTCTCGCTCCTACAGCCACAAGGCTTCACAGCCTTTTTACACCTTATATCAAAAAATCAAAGTCGTAATAGGGCTCATAGAAAAACAGGGTAAGGACGTGAAAAAACGGGGTGAAAACAGCAATTAATGTTGTGTGAAAGGAAGAGTTTGCCACTCGTGATTATTGACCTAATCCTGCCGCTTTTAGAGCATCGATATTAATTCCGTTATTGCTACAGCAATCCACTAATTTTCCATTGATCGCAACGGCTGGCACAGATTTCACACCATACGCTCTTGCTTTGTCTTCACATTCATTTGTATCGCACTTTTTATTTAGATCATAAACGACAACTTCACAATTGGAACAAGCTAAGTCTTTTACTTGTTTCACTACACTATCACAGACATAACAACCAGCGGTAAAAATTTCAACCAATCTTTTAGCCATGTTCATCCACGCCTCCAGATAATTTTTTCATGATCGGACACTGATTTTTTGGAACTCCAGACCCAGGGCATTTTTCAACCAAACCTTCTAATATGAATTTTATGTTGTTTAACTCACGTATCTTTTTTTCCATTTCTTTAATTTTACTTGTTGCAAATTTGTACATCTCCTCCGAAAGAAATTGTTCATCACCTCCTTTGGCTACCGATAGAAGGCCTTTAATTTCTTCGAGAGTAAACCCTAAATCTTGAGCACGTTTAATAAACTCAATGTCTTCGATCACCTGGTGAGGGAACATTCTATATCCCGAATCGGTTCGAGGAGGTTCCGAAATCAATCCACGCCTTTCGTAGTAACGAATTGTTTCAATATTAACGTTACATGCTTTCGCCACTTGGCTTATGGTTAAACCTTGCATTCAGTTCCCCTCCTCATTTATTAGTTTGAACCCTAGACTATGGTACGGGGTCAATAGTAATTTTATCCGAAATCGCCTGTTTTTTATTGGGTTCATTGTAAAATCAATGCAACAAAAGAAATAAACAAAAGCCATGGCAATTCCGTTATGATGAAGTCGACGAAAACCTTCATAACAGGAGGAATTACCGATGGCTCACGCCCATGATAATACAAAGAAGCGTACCTTTTCACATCTTACGCCGTATGATCGCAGGCGAATTGGTGCCCTTCGTGACGAAGGAAAAACCTTACAGGCAATAGCGGATGTGATTGAATGCCACAAGTCGACCATCTCCCGTGAATGAAAACGCGGCACAGTCACACAACGGAAATCGGATCTCACGGAATATCGGGCGTATTTCCCTGAAACCGGACAAGCTGTATACGAGAAAAATCGTTCCCGTTGTGGTGCGAAGTATAAACTTGTGAAAGCTGCTGCATATGTCCATTTCACTGTGGAAAAGATGCAACAAGACCATTGGTCTCCCGATGCCGTTTGCGGCTACGCGAAGGTCAATCATCTCTTTGAGGGTACAGTGGTTTGTACCAAGACACTGTACCACTACATTGACCTTGGCCTACTCCCAGTAAAGAATATCGATCTCCCCCTAAAA
>CAMTVR010000061.1:0-16281 GCA_947085265.1 uncultured Bacillus sp.
ACAAGCCGCCGGCGCCGGAGGTCTTCATCCCGGCATTCGCGCGGGCGGCCCTGCAACCCCAACCAGCGATGCCGCCCGCGCTGGCGCCACGACCATCATTGCACTAACAATCAAATTGGACCCGTCCGTGGGGGCCGATCATACCAATCTCCTGCTTAGAACCAGAAACGGATGCCGGTAACGAAGGAGAGGTTGTCGATATCTTCTCCCTCGTCCCGCGCGAAATCGGCCGTCTCGCCGATCTTTCGCTCCCAACTTATGCCGATATAGGGCGCGAACTTCCGCTCGATTTCATAGCGGAGGCGAAGCCCGAGTTCGACATCGTTGATGCCGGAGCCGATGCCCCTCTCCCGGACGCTTTGGACTGCAAAGTTGACCTCTGTCGTTGGCTGCAGGATCAGCTTTTGTGTGATCAGGAGGTCGTACTCGGCCTCGAAACGAGCCGAAACCTCGCCTTCGTTGCTGACGAACGCGGAGGCATCGATTTCGAACCAATAAGGGGCCAGTCCCTGCAGGGCGAAGACGCCGAATCCCCGTTCGGGGCCGGGTTCGATGTCGTAGCGTACACCCGCCTGCGCATCGAAGAAGTCGGAGATCCGGCGGCTGTAGAGGAGCTGGATCTCTCCCTTCTCCAGTCGTCCATCCGTCGGTTTCTCGCCTTCGGTTTTGAGCCAGGCCTTGTGGTCGTCGTTCCCGATCCAGCCCTGGGCATCCCAGTTGAGACTGTCGTGCCCATCGTTAGCCCTGTATTCGAATTGCTCGGCCTGAAAGAAGGTGAACAGCTGACCGGGCTCGGCGGACTGGGCCGGGCCGAACAGGAACACGGCGGGGAGAAAACCGGCAAGGAACGCAAGTTCCTGCCGAGAATTGTATCGTGCAATCATCGATTTCATCGTTCTGCCTCACGCGCTTTTCGGCTCGACGATGAAACGCGTCATCATCCCAGCTTCCATGTGATAGAGAAGGTGGCAATGGAACGGCCAGTCGCCCGGCTCGTTCGCCGTCAACACCGCAGAGACGGTCTTGCCGGGAGGTACCACGACAACGTGCTTGCGCGGCTTCCTGTCGGTCTGGCCGTTCTCCAGTTCGACAAACATGCCGTGCAGGTGCATTGGGTGCGCCATCATCGTCGTGTTGACGAACTTCAAGCGCACCCGGTCCCCGTAGGCCACACGGATCGGCTCATCCTTCCCGAAGGGACGGCCGTTCAGGTTCCACATGTACCGTTCCATGATGCCTGTCAGCCGCACTTCGATCTCGTGATTCGGTTCACGGCCGTCCGGGTTCGGGGTCGACGCTTTCAGATCCGCGTAGTCCAGAGCCTTCGCCCCCGGCGGCGTGCTTGCGTCGGCCCAACCGAAGGGGCGGCGTTCTCCTCCCTCCGCCGCGGCTCCGCCATGACCCATGGCGCCGTGGTCCATGCCAGCCATGGGAGCCCCGCCCATCTTGCTATGGTCCATGCCAGCCATCGCGCCACCGGACATGGCGCCGCCCGCCATCGAGCCATGATCCATCCCCGTCATCGAACCGTGGTCCATGCCACCGTGTGCCATGCCCATGTCCGCCATGCTGAGGATCGTGCGCGGTCGCTGTTCGGGGATAGCAGCCTCCATACCCTCACGCGGCGCCAGCGTCGCCCGGGCATAGCCCGAACGATCGATCGGCTCTGCGAAGATCGTGAACGCCTTGTCATCGCGTGGAAGCACGATGACGTCGTATGTCTCGCCGACGCCAAAGCGGAACTCGTCGACCCGAACCGGCTGGACATTCTGCCCATCGGCCGAGAACACGGTCATGGGAAGGCCCGGTATGCGGACGTCGAAGAAGCTCATGGCGGATGCGTTGATGAATCTGAGGCGGACACGCTCACCGGGCTTGAAAAGAGCGGTCCAGTTGTCTTGCGGTCCACGGCCGTTGACTAGGAAGGTATATCCGGTGACATCCGCGAGGTCGGTCGGGTCCATCCGCATTTCGCCCCAATCTAGGCGGTCCTTCAGAGCGATATTGAACCCGTCGCGGCTTGCGTCTCGAAAAAAGTCGATGAGGGTTCTTTTCCCGTAATTGTAGTACCCGGCATCAGCTTTCAGGTTAGACAGCACGCGCTTTGGATCTTCCTGAGTATGGTCCGAAAGGACCACGACATAATCGCGATCCGCGCGCACCGGCTCGCGCCCGGACGGCTCGATGACGATGGCGCCGTACATGCCCTGCTGCTCCTGCATCGCGGAGTGGCTGTGGTACCAATAGGTGCCGGCTTGGCGTAGCTTGAAGCGGTAGGTGTAGGTCTCGCCGGGCTGGATGGCGACAAAGCCGTTGAAACCTGGCGCGCCGTCCATCACGCCTTCGATGAGGAGGCCGTGCCAGTGGATAGACGTGGGCACATCGAGCCGATTGGTCGCATAGACCACGACCTCGTCACCCTCCCGCCAGCGCATTGTCGGCGCCGGCACAGAACCGCCCATCAGGATGGCGTTACTGCTGACGCCATCGACGGCGATGCGGCCTGTTTCGACGTTCAGGGTGTACTCCTTCGTCGAGGACGCAAAGCTGCGACGTCCGGGATAGACCACGAGGGTACCTGCAATTCCCGCCGCTCCGGCGAGCTTGAGCGCGTCCCGTCGCGAGAAGCCAGAGATTGGTTTGTTCATCGTCTGCTCCTCCCGTTCACTTCGTAAAGTTGATGGGGCCGGCCATACCGGACTCGTAGTGACCCGGGATGTTGCAGGCGAACTCCAGTTCAGTCGGCTGCGTAAATTTCCAGACCAGTTCGGCCGTCTTGCCGGGCTCAACCAATACGCTATTGGGGTCGTCATGCTTCATATCGCCCATGTTCATGCCGCCCATCTTTGAATGGTCCATCTTCGACATATCGTGGTTCATGCCCGTCGGCGTTAGCATTCCGTGTTCCATCATCATCGCCATTTCTTCCTGGTGCTTGGCGTGCATGGCGGGGGTGCCGATGTTGAACTCATGAAGGAGCTCGCCTTCGTTCACGAGCACGAAGCGGACGATCTCGCCAGGCTTTACGGTCAGACTTTCGGGTTCGTACAGGTTGTCGCGCATGGTGATCGTCACGGTGCGCGTGGCCTGCTCGGCTTTAGCTGGCTCGCCGAACGGCAGGCTATGACCGGGAGATGCGGAAGCGGCACCGGCGGCGATAGTCGTGAAGCCAGCGAGAAGGGAAATGCGGAGGAGGTTCGGGAGTGTGTTCGACATAATCTGAGAATCCTGTTCGTTGTTGCGTTGATGTGAGAACGGTGGCCGATTAAGGGCGCAGATCTCCATAGCCCGGGAGCAAATCTCCAGGCGGCAACAGCCGATTGAAAGGAAGACGGGCCGTGCGCAAGCGCACTTCCGGACCTACTACGCTCGAACGAACGAAATTCTTGCGTCAGTAGAGACGAGAAGGTCTCGCCATGTCCGATCCCCGCCCCATCAGGGCAGCCGCGCGGAGATCAGACGCGAGCGCGGGGAGGACGGAAAAGGCCGTCCGGGGCATTCGAGCCGGCGAACCGGTCTACATGGACACCCAGCCGTATCCCGGAAAAGGTGATGACGGCGACTTCCGCAATGGCGGCGACGATAACAGTCGGAGAGCAAGCGACGACGCAGCAGTTTCCAAGGGTCCCGTGCGTCGCGGGCTGCCCTTGGTCCTGCTGTGCTGCGGTTTCGCCGCAATCCTCCACTTGCGAGACGCGCGCATGACAGTCGTCCGCATGGGGCGATGTGGTCTCGACCGGATGGTCATGGGGACCTGATGCGGGCATGGAGTGGCCAATGCCGACGCTCGCCATGAGAAATGCCACAGCGACGAGTGCGCCTAATAGGCGCCTCATACCATCACTCAGCGTGAAGAAGGTACTTCCCATGGAGCTTGGCTAGCATGATGCTTCTGGCAGGTCAACGGTTCTACCTCATCAAATGGATGCCGTGCCGCTACGACGCAACCAGTTCGTCTACATGGCCGCCTGCAGGGCCAAGCTCGCGGCGCTTAATGCGCTCTACGGGAACAGTCTCGCCTAGGACAATAGCACCATGCCCTGGGTGGTGTTCGCCGACCTGCAGGTGGCGGGCGTCGGCCTGAGCGAGGCCGCGGCGAGAGCCGCCGGCCATGAGGTCAAGACATCCATCGTGCCGCTCGACCATGTGCCACGCGCACGGGCAGCCCGCGACACGCGCGGACTGATCAAGCTGGTGGCGGGCGCCAACACCGACCGTCTGCCGGACGGTCAGACCTCGCGCCCGAGGGCACCGACAGCATTCAGACGCTGGCGCTGGCGCTTAAGTTCGGCATGACCGCCAAGGCGCTTGCCGGGACGATCTTCCCGTACCTGACCACGGTCGAAGGGCTGAAGCTTGCCGCCCAGACTTTCGACAGGGGCGTGGCCAAGCTCTCCTGCTGCGTCGGTAAGATCCTCAAGTAGCCGCGACACCTTGGAACTCGACAAGTTTCCGACGACAGCCTATGAATACATGATGGTCAAGCTTGTACGGATATTCGTGTTCGCCTTGCTCGCCGCATTCGCGGTCGGCTCGGGCGCGCACGCGATGAGCACAACCACCATGTCGATCAAGATGGCGCTCGCCGATGGCGGCGCCATGGATATGGCCGACTGTCAGGGCTGCGGCTCCGACGGTGACGGCGACGACGGCGGGCTTAGCTGTAGCATGGTGTGCGTCACTCCACTCCTGGCCAGTCTCAGCCCCGAGGGCAGTGTTCCGCTGGTGACCGGCATATCTCCGTCGGTCCGCGCCTTCTACGATCTTGCCGGACGGACAGGTCCGCCCGAACCCTACCCTCCCCGAACGCTCATCTGATCGGACGCCGGTCGGGGTACGCTCCGACCGCTGCGCCCTGCTGCGCTTCCCGGGCGACCGCGCGGGCAGCCGCCGCTCAATGCGTGTGCAGACCCGAGTCTGCGCATCCGAAGCACAGCGGAAATCAGATGAGAGCGAACCATGTCACCGATCACTTTGGCGCTATCGCGCCGAACTTTACTGAAGGCGTGCGCCGCCGGCGCTGCAAGCCTGAGCATGCCTGGCCTTATGTTGCCCGCACGTGCGGCCGGCGTCCGGGAGTTCTCCTTGCGGGCCGCGCCGGGACGGGCGCGGCTCGTTCCGGAGCCGCACGGCGAGACGCCCGCCTGGTGCTATAACGAGACCGTCCCCGGACCTGAAATCCGCGTTCGTCAGGGCGAGCGTCTTCGGATTACCGTCGAGAACGGGCTTGCCGAAGAGACCACAGTCCACTGGCACGGGCTCCGGGTCCCCAACGCCATGGATGGCGTGCCGCATCTCAACCAGCCGCCGATCGCGCCGGGCGGAACCTTCGTCTACGAGTTCGACGCGGTCGATGCCGGCACCTTCTGGTATCACCCGCATCAGCGCAGCTTCGAGCAGGTCGGCCGCGGCCTGTACGGGCCGCTGATCGTCGAAGAGCCCGAACCGCCAAAAGTCGATCGGGAACTCGTCTGGGTGCTCGACGACTGGCGGCTCACGAAGTCTGCCGAGATCTCCAACGATTTCGGTAACGGCCATGACATGAGCCACAATGGCCGGATCGGCAACACCGTCACCATCAACGGTCGCGTGCCGGACGCGCGTCCGGTGCGCAGCGGCGAGCGCATCCGGCTGCGGCTCATCAATGCCGCGAACGCGCGCATCTTCAGCCTCGACTTCCAAGGCCATACACCGACGGTCATCGCGCTCGACGGCCAGCCGGTAACGCCGCACGCGCCAATGGGCGGCCTCGTCGTACTGGGACCGGCGATGCGGGCCGACATCATTCTCGACATGATGGGCGAGCCCGGCAGTCGGGTCTCGGTCATTGACCGCTTCTATCGGGACCTCGAATACCGGCTGGTCGACCTCGCCTACGGTGAGACAGCGTTTAGGGACACCATGCCTGACTGGCCGATCGTCCTGCCCGCCAATCCCTTGCGCGAACCAAATGTCGCTGCGGCGCTCCGCCACGAGGTGATCTTCAACGGCGGTATGATGGGCGGAATGGTGATGGCCGAGATGGGCGGCAGCATGGGCGAAGGAACATCAAGGGGAATGGGCGGCGGGATGATGCGCGGCATGATGGGCATGATGCACGGCAATGGCATCTGGTTCGTCAATGGCAAGGCCGCCGAAGGCCATGTGCTAGACCCGATGCTGACGCTCGAACGCGATGGTTCGCATGTGATCGCCATGACCAATGCGACGGCGTGGCACCACCCGATCCATCTGCACGGCCATTCCTTCCGGGTAATCTCGCGCAACGGCGAGCCGACGCCGCACCGCGAATGGCAGGACACGGTGCTAATGGCGCCACGGGAGAAGGTCGAGATTGCCTTCGTCGCCGACAATCCCGGCGACTGGATGTTCCACTGCCACATCCTCGAACACCAGGCTGGCGGGATGATGGGTGTCATCCGCGTTGTCTGATCTAGAGATTCAAGGAGAACCATAATGCACAAGATCATCGTCGCCGCCCTCGCCGCAGCCGTCCTCGGTGCCGGCGTCTACATCACGAACGCATCTCTCGCGGTCGCCGAGGAAGTGAGCCTCTACAAGAACCCGCAATGCGGCTGCTGCGAAAGCTATGCCGACTATCTGCGTGAGAACGGATTCACCGTGACCGTGAAACCGACCCACGAGCTCGTCGCCATGAGCCGCGAAGCCGGCATTCCGGACGATTTCCAGGGCTGCCACCTCGCCTTCATCGACGATTATGTGGTGAGCGGTCATGTGCCCGTCGCGACCGTCAACCGCCTTCTCTCGGAACGTCCGGACATCAAGGGCGTGACCTTGCCCGGCATGCCGATGGGATCGCCCGGCATGAGCGGCGCCAAGACCGAACCTTTTACGATCTACACCGTGGGTGACGGCAAGCCGTCCGTATACGCGGTCGAATAGGGAGATTCTCCGATGAACAATGCACCGACCAGCATCGGCATGGGCATGATGGACGGCATGGGCGGCATGATGATGTGGGGCATGGGCCTTGTTTGGCTGCTCGTGATCGTCCTGCTCGTCCTTAGCATCGCGGCGCTGGTCAAATACCTCTTCGGGGGCAAGCGCTGATGAACCGCGCCGTTCTTGGCGCCGCGATACTGCTCGGCGGAAGCGCCGTGGCCGGGCTGCTCTGGATCAGGTTTGATCAGAGCGGTCCGGCGGAAGCATCCGCCGAACGGCTCGAACACGGGCGAGCGATCTACGCGGCGAACTGCGCGTCCTGTCATGGCGCGAAGCTCGAAGGTCAGCCGGACTGGAAGAGCCGTCTGCCGTCCGGTCGCCTGCCCGCGCCGCCGCATGACGCTTCGGGACACACCTGGCACCACCCCGATGACGTGCTGTTTCGCATCACCAGGGAAGGGCCTGCCGCCGTCGGCGGCGGCGGCTACCAGAGCGACATGCCTGGCTTCAACCAGGTGCTCTCCGACGACGAAATCCGGGAGGTCCTGGAGTTCATCAAGAGCACTTGGCCCGAGCGCGAGCGGCAGCACCAAGCCGCGATGAGCCGCCGCGAAAAGGAGGCGAGCCGATGAATTCCTTGCCCGCGTTCGGGTTCGTGCTGGGGCTGGTATGCTCGACCGCGGCGATGGCGGAAGGGCCGAATGCCGTCCCGCTGCACGACACGCCGCTGCCGGTCCCCGCGATCTCGTTTGCAGACGAACACGGCAACCCCCTCACGCTCGACCGCTGGCGCGGCAAGGTCGTCCTTCTCAACGTCTGGGCCACCTGGTGCGCCCCATGCCGCCACGAGATGCCGACGCTCGATGCGCTTCAAGCACGCCTTGGGGGGCCGGACTTCCACGTCGTGCCGCTATCGATCGATCGGGCGGGACTCGAGCCCGTGCGCCGCTTCTACGAAGAGATAGGCGTTCGTCACCTCGACATGTACCTCGCCGAGGACATTCGCGCGATGCTTGCCTTCGCCGTGGGGGCTGCCGACGACGATCCTGATCGACCGCGCGGGGCACGAGCGCGGTCGCCTTGCCGGCCCGGCCCAATGGGACAGCCCTGAAGCCGTCGCCCAGATCCAGTCCCTCATCGACGAAAGGAGCCAATAGGCCATGACCGAGACGACAACCATGCCCGCAACACGACGGGCCGTCCCGCTGCGACTGCCGCTAGGCCGTCGAGGCCTGATGCTCGCCGCGATGGCGCTGATCGGCGCAGGTCTCGCCTTCAACTGGGGCTGGCTCACCGCCGTGGGTGCGGCGCCGCTGATCCTCAGCCTCGCACCTTGCGCCGTGATGTGTGGGCTGGGGCTCTGCATGATGGGCGGCTCGAAATCTTGCGCGAGCAAGAGCAATCCGGCCGGAGAGCCGGACCCGACGAAGAACTGAACCCAAAACCCTGAAGGAGACGAAAATGAATACCACACGCAAGCTCGGCTTTGCCACGACCGCTCTGGCGGCGCTCCTGACCACGGCCGCCCTCGCCCAGGAGGCCGGGGACCAGCCATCGGGTCAGACGATGCAGAACCAGGACGGCATGCCCGGAAACATGATGGGCGGGAATATGTCCGGTATGGAGGGCAAGATGCCGATGATGGAGATGATGCAGAAAATGGGACCGATGATGGAGGCCTGCACCGAGATGATGCAGGCCAAGACCGACCAGATGCAGGCCCCGGAAGCCGAGCCGCAGGACGGCTGACACCACTCCGCCCGGGTTCCGGCCCGGGCGGACCATCCCGAGTTGGACAATGATTTCAAAACCCACCACGCAAACTCTCCGGCACGTCCGGCTGGCGCTCTGGGCCGGCGCGGCTGCTCTCCTGCTCCTGGCAGGCGGCGCGCTGACGGTGCGCACGTACATGGCGCCGCCAGCACCCCGAGCGACTTCTGTCGGAGAAGCGGACATCCGCTCGGAGTTCGCGCTGATGGATCATACCGGCCGTGCCGTGACGGAGGCCGATTTCGCCGGAAGATGGCAGCTTGTATTCTTCGGCTTCACCCACTGCCCGGACATTTGCCCGACGACGCTGGCCTACATGGCAAGCGTGCTTGATCTGCTTGGCCCTCAGGCAGACCGTGTGGCGCCGCTCTTCATCACCGTCGATCCGGTGCGCGACACGGTTCCGGTGATGGCCGAATACGTCTCCGCCTTCCATCCCCGCCTTGACGGCCTGACCGGGACCGAGGCGCAGGTGGCCGAGGCGGCGCAAGCCTTCCGAACCTGGTACGAGCGGGTCGAGGAGAAGACCGCGCCCGACGGCTACATGATGGCGCATGCCGGCCACATCTACTTGATGGATCCAGACGGGCGGTTCGAGGCTGTCTTTCAGGAACGCGACCAGCCGCCTGAAGCCGTCGCCAAGGAAATCCTCATGCAGATCGAAAAGGAAGAACAGCAGGAATGAAGTTGCTCACCGCATCCCTCCTTACCTTCGCCTGGCCGCTGGCAGCGCAGGCCGAGATCATTGTCACCGACGCTTGGGCCCGCGCCAGCGTTCTCGCCTCGCGGCCAGGCGCCGCCTACCTCACCTTGACCAGCGATGAGCCCGATCGGTTGCTAGAAGTGACGAGCCCGGTGGCCGGACACGTGATGCTCCACGGAGTCGAGACCGATTCTGCGGGCGTCACCCGCATGGTGCACATCGTAGATCTGGACGTTTCCCCCGGTACACCAGTGACGCTCGCCCCAGGCGACTCGCACCTGATGCTGATGGACCTCTCGCGGAAGCTCGAGGAGGGGGAGAGCTTCCCCATGACGCTGGTCTTCGAAGGCGCAGGCGAGGTGACGGTGGACGTCCCGGTCCTCGGCCCCGGCGCGATGGGCCCCACGGAGGAACGGCCATGAAATCAGTAATCTTCCTCGTGGTGCTGCTTCTTGCCGGGCCGGCCCTGGCCAACCATCCGGAAGACCGGCTCGACGAAGCCGTGGCGGAGAAGGAGCCTGCTTTCGAAGCCACGGATGTCCGGCGTCCGCCGGAACTCGACGTCGTCGATGGTTCCGGCGAACCGTTCGATCTCGGCGGTCTCTCGGATCAGATCGTGGTCCTGAGCTTCGTGCCCGAAGGCTGCGGGGATCCCTGCGCCGCGCAGCAGGCGCTGCTCGCTCAGGTCCGGGAGGCGGTGAACGTCACACCGATGCGCGACATGGTTTCGTTCGTTGCGGTTACCGAGGGCGGCGACGGCGGCGAGAAGCCGGCCGCGTCAAACCTCATCACCGTAGACCCGTCCAACGGCGCCACAGCCGCTTCCCTGGCGACACGCTTTGCCGAGCTTTCCTCGCGCGAAGAGATCAGCCCCGAGGCCCATGTTCTCGACCGCGGCGGGCGTCACGCCGGCATCTTCCACGGTGAGGAGTTCGGCTATGTGAACATGGTCCTCTACATCAATGGCTTGAGCAACGCCCGCCCGCCCGAGCCGGGTCTTCTGGATCGTGTCCTGGGGCTGGTCAGATGACGAGCGCGGCCATTCACGGAGCATCCGCACCAGACTGGCTCCTGGTTCTCCGGAGATACGTGCTGTTCTCGGCCGTCGCACATCTGGTCTGGGAGATCGGCCACATCCCCCTCTACACCATCTGGCTGGAGGGAACCTGGGGCGAGATCGCCTTCGCGATCGTGCATTGCACGGGTGGGGACATTCTCATCGCCATGAGCACGATGCTCTTGTCGCTCTTCCTGGTTGGGGATGCGACGTGGCCTTTCGAACGGGTACGCCGGGTCCTGGTCGTGGCTGTGGCGTTCGGCGTCGCCTACACGGTCTTCAGCGAATGGCTGAACATCGTCGTTCGAGCGGCCTGGGCCTATCGGGAGATCATGCCGGTCGTTCCGATCCTCGACGCGGGTCTCACGCCGCTGTTGCAGTGGGTGATCGTTCCCACCTTCGCCTACCTTGCGGCCCTGCGGCTCCCGCGAGGCGCTCTCGGACTGCGGCCGGGCGCATGATGGTCGACCTTTCCCTCCTTGGGGTTTCGGCAGCACTGCTGGCGGGCGCGATCTCCTTCTTGTCGCCTTGCGTCCTGCCGCTCGTTCCCGGCTACGTCTCCTACGTCGCCGGGCGAACGGTCTCCGGCAAGAAGGCGCCGTCGAGGAGGCAGGCGGTGTGGCTCAGCCTCTGCTTTGTCCTCGGCTTCTCCACGATCTTCATTTCACTCGGCGCCTCCGCCACGGCGCTCGGTCAGGCGCTGCTGCGCTGGCGCTACGAGCTCAACATCATCGGTGGTGGGATTGTGATCCTGTTTGGATTGTTCATGATCGGAGCTGCGCGCTTCTCGGCCATGGAACGGGATATGCGCTTCCATCTCGACCTCCCGGGCGGGAAACCGGTCTCCTCTTACGTCCTCGGGCTTGCCTTCGGGTTCGGCTGGACGCCGTGCATTGGTCCGATCCTAGGCGCCATTCTCACGGCCAGCGCAGCCAGTTCAACCGTCGCCGACGGGATCACTCTGCTCTCGTTCTATTCGGCGGGTCTCGGCATCCCATTTCTCATTGTTGCGGGCTTCACCGACGCCATTGCCGGCAAGCTGCGGGGCATTGGTCGTTGGGGTCGCCGCCTGAATCAGGCTGCGGGAGGCGTCATGATTCTGATGGGGCTGGCCATGGTGACTGGTCGGCTAAGTGCACTGGCCTACTGGCTCCTGGACGCCTTCCCGGTCCTTGCGCGGATCGGCTGAACGAGCGGGCAGCATATGTACTTGCGGGCTAGTAGTTCTGGCAATTCTCAACCCCAGTCGCCACGCCGGTCAGTACTTCGTCCAGGAGCTCAAGCAGCTGGGAAATCCGCGGGTCAGTCAAGCGGTAATGGACGTGGCGTCCCCGTTGCTCTCCCACCGCCAGACCGCATTCGCTCAGGCAGCGTAGGTGGTTCGACGCGTTGGGTTGCGAGAGACCTGTCGCTCTGACGATCTCCCCCACCGACAGAGGACCGTCCCTCAGCGCCTGAAGAATTGCCAGTCGGGAGGAATCGGCGAAGCCCCTAAGAAGCTTGGCCCGCTTCAGGCAGACCTCGGAGTCTTCCCTATCCCCGGATTGGATTTCTACACTAGACATATCAGCCCTCAGTGATACCTTATCGTGCCAATGATAGGAAGAGTCTAATGAGCAGCCCAGACCTGATCCACAATGCCGAAGAGATGGCCCGGTATCGCGTCACAGGGATGGACTGCCCCTCCTGCGCCGCAAAGATCGAGAAAGCGGTTCGATCGGTCGGCGTGGAGGCAGTGAAGGTCTCGACCGCAACGCAGGTCATGACGCTGCATGTGTCCGATCCGGGCGTGCAGCTGCCGGAAGTGGAGCGCGCCGTTGCGGGGATCGGCTACCGGCTGGACCGTCTGGACGGCCTCAATGTCGATCACGAAGGCGACCTCGACGATCTCCCGAAGGACTTGAGCCACATCACGCCAGCTTACAGGCGAGCACTGTGGATCGTCATTCTGCTGAATGTCGGCTACGGCGTCATCGAGATGGTCGGCGGGTTCATCTCCAGCTCGCAGGCGCTGAAAGCCGATGCGCTCGATTTCCTCGGTGACGGCCTAATCACGTTCCTCGGGGTGCTCGCGATCGGATGGAGTCTGGTCTGGCGCGCCCGTTCCGCCATGATCCAAGGCCTTTTTCTTGGCGCGCTCGGTCTCGGGGTCCTCGCCAACACTGCCTACCGCGTGCTGGTGCAGCAGCAGCCCGAAGCCGGGCTGATGGGTCTCTTCGCCGTGATCGCACTCGTCGTCAACGTGGTCGCAGTTCTTCCGCTTCTGCCGCACAGGACCGGGGACGCCAATGTGCGAGCGGTCTGGCTGTTCTCACGCAACGACGCCATAGGAAATGCGGCGGTCGTCGTGGCGGCGGGTCTGGTCGCCTGGACGGGGACAGCCTGGCCCGATCTCGTTGTCGCGGCCATCATAGCCGGACTGTTCCTGCATTCGTCATCGTCGATCATCCGGGATGCGAGAGCCGACCTGCGGGAGGTTGCATGAACGTCCGCGGGGTTGGCATAGCCTGCGCTGTAGCGGCGTTCGCTCTGGACCAGGGCAGCAAGGCCTTCGCCCTTCGCTCGCCGGCCTTGGCGAACGGCGTCGAGTTGCTCCCCGTTCTGAACCTCGTCCTCGTGGAAAACCGCGGTGTCAGTTTCGGGATGCTCAGCGGGATCGTGCCTTGGTGGGCTCTGGTTCTGCTTGCCTTCGCCATTGTGGCGTGGCTTTCCGTCTGGCTGTGGCGAGCGCAAGGCCGGGTGGTCAGCGCAGCGCTTGGGCTGATCATCGGCGGCGCTCTGGGCAATGTGGCTGACCGGATGCGCTTTCAAGCGGTCACCGACTTTCTCGATTTCCATCTGGGGGCCTACCATTGGCCGGCCTTCAACCTTGCCGACGTGGCGGTGGTCTGTGGCGCCGCCCTGCTCATATTGGACAGCTTTCGCGCGAAGGACGAGAGAAGACGTGCGGAAGCTTGAGAGCGAGCAAACCGCCGCAAGCAAAGGCCGGCCCTGCAACGGAGGCACCAGTGGCGAACGGTGCGGAGCAGTCCTACAGAGGCGACTACCTCCGGCCCCTCCCGACAGGTTTGGAGAATAGCCGATGCCTCGCATCCCGCGCGACCGAAATCCCGATAGCACGATCGCTCTGCTCCTGGACCCCTACGGGTTTGTCTCGAAAAGGTGCCGACGCTACCGGTCCGATCTCTTCCTCGCGCGAATCCTGCTCCGCAAGACGATCTGCATGACCGGGCCGGAGGCGGCCGAACTGTTCTATCGGCAGGACCTGTTCGTCCGGCGGGGCGCTACGCCGGGCCGGATCCAGAAGACCCTCTTCGGACGGGGCGGGGTTCAGGGGATGGACGGCGAAGCGCACCGACACCGCAAGCAGATGTTCATGTCGCTCATGGCGCCCGAGCGGATCGACCATTTGCGAGAGCTGGTCGACGGCCTGTGGCGCGTCTACGCTCGGAAATGGGCAGCGATGGACCGGGTCGTCCTTTATGATGAGGTGCAAGAGCTCCTGACGAAAGCCGTTTGCGCATGGGCCGGCGTTCCACTGCCCGAACCGGAGGTGAGTCGGCGCACCGCACAGCTGACGGCGCTGTTCGACGACGCGGGGGCGATCGGACCGAGGCACTGGTGGTCGCGCCTGTCCCGCAAGGGCTCGGAGCGGTGGATCGAGGACGTCATAGAGCAGGTTCGTGCCGGCCGCCTGAACCCACCGGAAGACAGCGCGGCGCGTGTGATCGCCACATGGCGGGACCTGGACGGTGCGCTGTTGAGTCCACGCGTCGCCGCGGTGGAACTGCTGAACATCTTGCGGCCGACCGTCGCCGTCTCCGTATTCATCACATTCGCCGCGCACGCTCTGCATCGTTTTCCGGCCTGTCGCCAGGAGCTTCGGACCGACGATGAGAGTTTGGAGTTCTTCGTGCAGGAGGTTCGGCGTTTCTATCCGTTCTTTCCCGCGGTGCTGGCGCGCGCAAGGCGTGATCTCGAATGGAACGGATATCGGTTTCCGCGGGGACGGCGCGTGATGCTGGATCTCTACGGCACCAATCGCGATCCGCGAGCCTGGGATGCGCCGGAGGAGTTCCGGCCGGAGCGCTTTCGGGATTGGGATGGCAGTCCCTTCAATTTCATTCCGCAGGGAGGCGGCGACCACACCCGCAACCACCGCTGCCCCGGCGAGTGGATCACGATTGAGCTTATGAAAGTCTCCTGCGGGTTTCTCGCGGCAACTGTCGATTACGACGTGCCGGATCAGGATCTGCAGATCGATACAGCGAGATTGCCGGCCATACCGAAGAGCCGGTTCATGATGAGTAATGTCAGACCTCGGAGTGAGTCGTGATTGCTGTCTGGGCCGGAGTTCTTCTTGCTGCCGTATGGCTGGCGCATTGGGGGGCGGAACACCTGGCCGACCCACTAAAGAAGCTGCGGCGGCAGTGGGGCTTCTCCGTCGCCGCTGGAGGCTCGTTTATCGGACTTGCCACCGCAAGCCCGGAGATCGGCATCAACGTCACGAGCGCCATCCGCGGAGTTGCCGATATTGGACTGGGAGCCATGCTGGGCGCCAACATCATAGTTGTGCCAATTCTCGTGGTCACCGCCTATCTCGCCACCCGTAAGAAGGAACTCGGCAACGAGCACGGCGATCACGAACGAGATCTGCGCGAGCACTTCCTGCCCGTGGACCCCGGCGCGATCACGGTGCAGGCGCTGCCTTATCTCGGCATTCTGGCCTTGGTCGCACTGCTCACTCTTCCGGCGCCGTGGCGGGGCCTTCAGCCGGTTGACGGCTGGATTCTGCTTCTAGCCTATCTGGCTTACCTCGCGCAGGCGCTTTTGCGCGGTCGCGAGGAGGGGCAGGGAGTCGAATGGACCCGGCGCGAACAATGGTTCGCGGGCGGCGGCGTGGCCGCGCTTGCGGTCGGGGCTTATTTCATCGTCTTCTCGACCGAGCAGATCGTGAGCGCCCTTGGTATTCAGAAGATCGTCGGCGGCTTGTTCATCACTGCGCCCGTGGCGGCGCTGCCGGAGGTTTTCGCCACATGGAGCCTTGCCCGCAAGGGACAGATCACGGCGGCGGTGACCGACGTTATAGGCGACATGGCGGCGACAATGACCATCGCCTTCATCCCGCTCACGATCATCGCAATGCCGATCGGTAATCTGCATTTGTACTGGGTAAGCCTGGCCTTCGTGGCGATTATGCCTGCGCTCTATGCGGCGCTTCTCTGGTGGGGCGGGCGCGAAACCGGCTTCCGGCGGTGGCAGGTGCTGGTCTTCCCGGTCGTCTATGCCGTTTACGTGGTCCTGGTCGTCTTTTGGGTGCGCCCCTTCGGCTCCGGTTGACTTGCGAAGATCGGGGCAAAGTCTGCCAGAGATGGAGTGGATACCGCTCTCCCCTGACGGCATCGCGATGTACCAAACCTCTAGTGTCAAAGCACTAGCTGTAGGCTGTAGGAAAGGGCATCGATGGAAGAAGCTACCGTTGGAAGGAATGTGTTCCGATTGCACGGAGCAGCCGCCGACGGCTCAATTCAGTAAGCGCATTCTTTGGGCGCGTGCTTCTTTCGTGCAAAATCAAAGACTTGTGGTGGAGAAGGTTGGATATCAGGCCCATCCCCTCCAAGATTTACGAAGCAATTCGCCACGATTCTCCTGGATTCACTCGTGAGCGCTATTCTTTGCACAAACCAGTCAGATTGTTGCGCAATGGTTGATCGGCCCCCACGGACGGGTCCAATTTGATTGTTAGTGCAATGATGGTCGTGGCGCCAGCGCGGGCGGCATCGCTGGTTGGGGTTGCAGGGCCGCCCGCGCGAATGCCGGGATGAAGACCTCCGGCGCCGGCGGCTTG
>CAMTVR010000062.1:0-14077 GCA_947085265.1 uncultured Bacillus sp.
TCACCTGGCGGAGAAGAGGCCAGGCGATCCAGATGATGAGGAAAAGAAGCGCCTCCTTCTGGCCGCCGATAAAAGCGGCCAGACCCAAAATTGCCAACACGCTCGTCCACCACATATTCACTACCCCCCTTTCAGGGCACCTTCATTCTACTATGCTCTTGCTTTCTACTCCACTTCTCACCCTCCGTGTTATAATCCGTGGTAGATGCGTTGGCTGTGGGCGTTAGCGGTCTTCCTTGGGTTGGGGTTAGGCCGTGGATACACGGTGGAGTTGGTGCCCTACGCCACCACGGTCTTGCGTTTTGACGAGGGGGTGAGGTATGTAGCCACAGGGTGGCCCTTCGTGCAGGTGCAGGTTTTGGAGGGGGTGATGGTGCTTCTTCGTCCTTTGGTGCGCGAGGGCGGGGGAGAGCTTTGGGTGATGCTTCAGGACGGCAGGCAGTATCGGTTCTACCTGGAGGTCAACGGAGAAGCCAAGGTAGCCAGGACCTATGTCTTTGTGGGGAGGGCTTGGAGGTAAGTCGTGAGGCGGTGGACTTCTTTCGTGGCGGTTCTTTTGACGGCGGCGTTGGCTCAACTTGGTCCCTATGTGGAGAAAACTTACGATGTGCGCGACTTGATGGTACGCCCTGGGATTGTGGTGTTGACCCCGGGGTTTTTGACCATCGTGGACGTGGACGAAAGTGTGGAGCAGGCCGTTTCCGCGCGGTCGGACCTCTTTGAGATGAGGGTGTTTGGGAACAGCATCTATCTGAGGCCGACGAAGCGGGCGGGGACCACGGACCTGGTGGTGACCGCCGGAGGACGGGTCTTCATGCTCCGGCTGGTCATTGACGACAAGAACTTCACCACTTACCGCTACCGCATTCGTTATCCCCGTCAGACGGAGGTGCCTCAGGGGGAGATGACCCCGGTGACGCGTGGGGAGACGAAGTTCCCTGGGGAGGTCAGGGAGGCCACGCTTCCCTTGCAGGTGGAGTTCACCCTGACCAAGGCGGGGGAGGGGTTGCTTCTCGAGTACCGGGCGCTCAACGCTGGAAAGAACCCGGTGGTCTTGGACCCGGCGCGGCTTCGGGTTCAGGGCGGGGGGAAAGACTTATCTTTCCGCCTGCTTTGGCGCGAAGGAGCGGCGGTGCCCGGGCGATTGCTTCCTGGGGAGACTGAACGGGGGGCTTTTCTCGTGGACAGCTTGACGCTCCCGGTGGAGGTGTCCTGGTCGGCTACGGAAGTGGGCACGGGTAGGACTCTCGTGGTCGGGGGTAAATGGAGCGAGGTGAAGTGATGAGGCGGTGGGGTGTTCTTCTTTTGGTAGGGGTGTTTTCCCTCGGAGTTGCGCAGTCTTGGAGTCGAGATGCGGTGGACTCCTTGATGCGGGAGGGGATTGTCTATGGGTATCCGAGTGGAGAGATCAAGCCGGAGGCTTACGCGAGGCGGGGAGAAGTCTTCACCCTTCTGTGGCGGGTCATTCTCACCTACCGTTTGAAAGACCTTCAGTCCTTGACCAAAGAGGACATCGAGCGGCTGAAGGGGCTCCTCGCTACCGTAGAGGAGCTTTCCAGGGCGTTGCGGGACCAGGGGCAGGTGCTTTCGGCCTATTCGGACGCGATCAAGGAGTTGCGGCAGGCTCTGGAGAAAGCTCAGGCGGACGCGACAACGCTAGCGGGGGAAGCGGGGAAGAAGGCGGAAGAAGCCCTGGTGCAGTTGTGGGAGTGGAGTGAGCGTTTGAGCAACCTCGAGGCCGCCACTTACAAGGGGTTGCGGGACTTCCGGGAGGAGGTGAACATGCTCGCGGGGGTTATCCGAGATCTAGACGGGAAGGTCAAGGCGCTTGAGGAGGCGCTTACTGGAAAGACGGGGGAGATCTCCACCAGGTTCGCCGAGTTTCAGGGCGCGCTTGCCCGGCTCGAGGGCGTAGTGTCCAAGGCGGAAGAGGAGATTGCGGGGGTCAGGAACTTTCTCGCGAGGTTGGACGAGCTTTCGCTCCGGGTGGGCACCCTGGAGGAGCAGGTGAAGGCGTTGAAGGAAGAGGTAGCGAAGCTACGGGCGGAGATACCGAAGAGGGAGGTATTGTCTCCTTTTGGTCTCCAGGTTTCGCTTTCCGGGATTTCTCCTCTCGCCGGGATGATGCGAGTGGGATACGCTCTATCCGAAGGGTTTGGGTTCTACCTCCGGGGGGCGTATGACCTCGGGTTCTACGGCGCTGTAGGGGTGGTGAGCGTTCACCAAGCTTCCCCGTTCACGCTGACCACGACTCTAGGAGTAGGCAGAGGATTTTACGGCCCTGGGTTCACCTACGGGGAGCTTGGCGTGGGTTTTGGCGGGAAGCTCTTTGGTGCGCTGGGTTTGGGCGCTGAGGGGGTGCTCTCTTTCCCCATTGGTACGGGGCCTAGCGTAGCCCGGTTTGGCGTGGGGGTGATCTACGGATGGTGAGGTGGGTTCTTCCTTTGCTGGTCTTAGCTCTCGGAGCCTGTACCAGCGTCCAGGGCAACCTCAACGGCAGGGTGGCCGTCACGGTCAGCGGGTTGCCGGAGGGGGTGTCTCCGAGGGTCGTCCTTCAAGGGAACGGGATGGAGAAGAAGGTCACCGGATCTGCTGTTTTGGAGGTGCCGGAGGGGGACTATGTGGTCACGGCGGGCTCGGTGACGGGGCCTCAAGGGGAGCGGTACGACCCGGTGGTGGAGAACGCGAAGTTCCGTGTGGAGTATGGGAAGACGGTAGAGGTGAAGGTGACTTACAACCTTGTCACCGAGACGCTTCCCGCCTCTCTCACGGTTCTTGTTCAGGGGCTTCCCTCCGGGGTTGAGGCTTCCGTGACGGTCTACGGTCCGGGGGGGACGAGCTGGACGGTCAAGCAGACCACGGTGCTTCGCGGGTTGAAGGCGGGGACTTACTCTGTCAGCGCGGGGCAAGTGGAGGTTGCGGGGAGGGTCTACACGCCGAAGGTGGACCCGGTTTTCGTAACGCTTCCCGGTGGGGGTAGCGGAACGGTGACGGTGCAGTACCAGCCCCCGGACACCGGGTATCTCGCGGTGGAGATTTCGGGACTTCCTTCCGGCGTGGGGGCGAGCGTTGAGGTGAAGAGTTCGTCCGCCGTGGTAGCCACGCTCACGGAGTCCCGCGTCTTGAAGCTTGAAGTGGGCACCTATCTCGTGGTGGCCCGGGAGGTGAGCGCGGACGGTAAGGTTTACAGGGCCAGCGTCTCGGGTTCTCCGGCGGAAGTGAAGAAGGGGACTACGACCAGAGTTGCGGTTTCTTACGCTCCGGTTTACACCACGGGGACTCTAGTGGTCACGATTTCGGGCTTACCCTCTGGGGTAGAGGGGCGGGTCAAAGTTACGGGGCCGAATTACATCCAAAACCTTACTAAGACAACCTCTCTCGAAGTTCTTCCCGGGATTTACACCGTGGAAGCCGAAGATGTGGTGGTTTCCGGCGGAGTCTACCGGGCTAAGGTCACCGGATCTCCAGTTCAGGTTCAGGCGGGGGCTACCAGCGGAGTGGGGGTGTCTTACACTTTAGACCCCTCCACGGCTCCTGGTGATCTCTTGGTCAAGGTGAACGGACTTCCCTCCGGGGCGGTGGGGAGTGTTCGGGTCAAGGGGCCGAACGGTTTTGACCGGACTATCGGGCAGACTACGCTCTTTTCCGCGCTTCCTGCCGGGTACTACACGGTGGAGGCCGGAGATGTGGCGTACGGGGGGAAGACCTACCGCGCCGTGGTCACGGGGTCTCCCGCGCGGGTGAGCGGCGAAGGGACGGCCACGGTCCAGGTGGACTACAGCCTCTACAGCGCCTTCTTGACCGTACAGATCTCGGGCCTTCCCGGTCCCGTAGCGAATGTGATCGTCACGGGGCCTGACGGGTATAACCGCACTCTCAACGCCAGCGCGGTGCTCACGGTCAATCCCGGCACTTACGCGGTGAGCGCTTACCCCGTGGTGGTGGACGGGGTGACCTACACCCCGCAGGTGCAGGGTTCTCCTGTCTCGCTTGACTCCGGCGGGAACGGGGCCGTTCAGGTGATCTACCAGCAACAAGCTCAGTAGGCCTTAGAAGCGATTGCCCCGCTGTGGTATTTTTACGGCGGGGTTTGCTATTCTATATACCGAGGTAGTTGCCATGATGAGGTGGGGGATCTTGGTCTTGACCTCGCTCGTATTGGGGGTGGCGTGGGGGCAGACCTGTACCGTTCGGTACACCGCTCCTAACTACCCGGAACTTCCCGTGGGAAGGCCGCAAATCTACCTCACCGTCTCCCCTACTGCCCTGGCCTCCCCCGGCTCCTTCACCGTGCGGGCCTGGACCTCTTCTCCTTCCACCACGGCCTGGGTGCGCATTCGGTGGACGAGGAGCGAACTCGCCCTCGGAAACGTGGAGCCGTGGAACCCCATTTACACCCTCCTCTCCCCCAACCCGGTCCAGGGGTGCCCCGAGGTCCAGGTGTCCACCCGAAGCCTCTCCTTCCGGGACAACGGCTTCCACAACTTCACGGCGGAGGCCTTCGTCTACTGGAAGGAGTGGCGGGAGGACTGGTCCTGCAAGTACCGGGACGACCAAGGCAAGGAGCGGACGACCACGGTGACCACCTCCGGGGGTGCGCCGGGGTCTCCCTACTACGCCTGCACCCTCCTCCGGGGCTACTGGGTGCCTCTGAGCGGGACGGTCTCCACCTCGAGCCGGGGGGCGGCCTACCTCACCTGGGAGCGGGAGCTCTCCTACGACGAGGTCTTGAACGAGTTCGCCACCCGCCTCGTGGAGGACCACAAGCGGGCCACGGCCTCCATGCTGGCCTACGCCTACGCCAAGGAGATCCCGGAGCCCGTGCGGAGCGCCCTCGCTCAGGTGGCCCGGGGGTACTTCTACGAATGCGGCCTGCTCGGGATCTGTAAGAGGGCGGACCCGGCGGGGGAGGTCAAGATCCTCACGGACGTGCCCAGCATCCTCTACGGCCTCCTCTACACCGGGAGGCTTTGCGGGGGGTTCATCACCTTCTGCTTCGGCCAGCAGAACTCCCGTGGGGCCGACATCGGCCCCAAGGTGGAGATCAAGACCTTCCTCATGGTGAAGGGGTGGCGGCACGACTACCTCCTCATGGACCGGGTGATCCCCCGCAAGTACTACGACCCCTCGGACCCCGAGTACGGGGCGGTGCCTGAGGACGAGCGGAACCAGGTCCTCCAGGGGTGCCAGACCTACAAGGACACCCCGGAGGGCAGGCGGTGCCTGGCCCTGGCGGAGACCCCCACGGGCCTGGTGCCCACGCTGAAGACCCTACTCATGATCGACCCCATGTTCCAGCGGGGGAGGCAGTACCCGTAGGAGGTGCTGGATGTGGTGGCGGTACGCTCTCGGCGCGGGTTTCGGACTGGTCCTGGTCCACACCTACGGGCCGGGGTGGTTCCTCTTGGGCGTAGGGTGGGCCTTCGTGCTGGACCTCGTGGACGCTTTGGGGGTGCGGCGTGAAAAGGCTTAGTCCTCTCCTTTTCCTCTCCACCCTCGCCCTGGCCCAGGTGGGCCTCCTGGACGGCCCCCGCCCTTCCACGGAGGTCCGAGGGACGCTCCAGGGGAACGCCCGGGAGGGGTACAGGGTGGTGGTGGAGTTTTTGGTGGAGAGCGGAGCCAACCCGGTGCAGGGCTCCATGAACCAGAGCCTTTGGTGGAACGGGAAGCTCTACCTCTGCGTCTCCGGGTGCGACTACTTCACCCTTTCGGGGTACGCCCCGAACACCCCCTACAACCAGGCGGTCTTCAACCTCTACGACTCCCAGAACCGCCTCCGGGGGCGGGCCTTGGTGAGCACGGTCTACGACTCCCAGAACAGGCCCTCCTACCACCAGGTGCAGTACGCCGTCTGGCCCCTCCAGGGGGCCAAGACCTGGATGCCCTCCCCGGACAATCCGGTGCCCCTGGAGGCGGGAGGGTGGCTTTCCGTGAGGCCTCCCGGGGGAAGCGCCAGGGAGCGGTACCGCTACCCCGGGATGGAGTCCTACCGGCCCCCTTCGGTCCAGGGGTCCATCCTCTCCGGCATCTCCCCGGCGGACCGGGACGTGGTGGCGAAGAGCGTCCTCTCCTCTCTGGCGGACCTGAGAAGCTTCTACGCCCGCCAGCCCCAGGGAAGCACCCTCTGGTTCTTCGTCCCCGAGGTCTCGGCCTGGACCCAGACCCTGGCCCAGGAGTTCCGGGCGCGAAACGGGGGGCAGGAGCGGTTCGTGGTCCCGGAGGGGAAGGCGAGGGAGTACTGCTCCCTCTACCGGAGCGACACCCGCTACCACGTGATGCCCCGGGACACCCTCTCCAAGGAGCAGGCCTTCGCCGTCATCTACCCGCCCTCCGGGGACACCCAGAAGGGGGCGGTGATGGCGGGGCGCTACCTGGTGGACCGCCCGGACTGGCAGGAGACGGACTACCTCTCCTTCACCACCCGTCTTTTGCCTACCCAGGACGGCCTTCCCGAAGCTGACGCGCTCGTGTGGGGGTACCTCTCCCGAGCCAACCTCAAGGCCCGGGTGCGGTTCAAGGATTGGACGCTCTCTTCCTGGGCGAACATCTACTTCAGCTTCTACAGAGACGCTTCTTGGAACGGAACCTTCTCCCGGGACGCGGGCCGGGGGGAGGAGTCCTTCTACCTGGACGGCTTCCCCGACGGGTCCAGTCCCTACACCGTGCGGGACACCGCCGGGCGAAATAGGGGGACGGCCCAGGTGGTGGCGAACAAGGAGCTCGTGGGGTACGAACTGGACCAGAACGCGGGAGCTTCCTTTGACACCGGGGTTTGGGCCAACGAGATCAACGGGCTCCGGTTTGGCGTGTGGGTGAAGGGTAAGTACGAATACTTCACCGCCTACGACTGCTCCTGGACGAGGCGGGTGGGGCTTACGAACATCTACGCCTGCAAATACAAGGACGACCAGGGGCGATACCGGGGAAGCGGGGCCATCGGCGCTTGGTGGCGCTACCGCCACGTGACGGGGACCGTCTACCCCCTGGTGCCCCAGTACGAGGTCAAGGGGTACAGCGTCTATGTGTCCCTCAAGGGGTGGCAGGAGACCTGGTACTACGCCAGCGACAACGACCGCCCCGTGGAGCCCGGGGGATACGTGACGGCGGAGGGGAAGCGGTACCGGATCCCCGGCCTCGAGGGCTACCTCCAGCCCACGGGGAAGGACCTTGAAGTGGCCGAGGGCGACCCCTACGTGAGCTACATCACCCGCTCCCTCTCGCCCCAGGGGAACCCCCTCGCCGGGACGGGGAGGGAGGAGGCCAAGGTGTGGTTCAAGCCCCTCAGGGACTGGTGCGCGGAAAGGGGGTTGTGAGATGCGGTGGGTTTGGGCGCTCTTCCTCTTCTCCCTGGCCCTGGCCCAGGGGCCTACCTACGAGGAATGGACCAAGTACCTGCTCTCCGCCCCGGACTACCGCCTGGAGCAGGTCCTGAAGGGGAAGTGGCCCTACCTGGAGGTCCTGAGGAAGGACCGCCTTAGGGACTACCAGGGAGGGGCCACCACCCCGGAGGCCCAGGCCCACGAGTTCTACCTCCCCCTCTCCAGCCTCGAGGCCACCCGGGAGGTGGCGCGGGACCTGAGGAAGGCGTGGCAACGCTTTGAGGAGCGCTACTACTGGAGGGTCATCACCGAGCTCAACAACCCCGCCTTCTGGTTCGCCTACTGCCTCGCCGGGGTGAAGGGGCCGGAGCTAAATCCTCCTCTCCCCGAGTTCAAGCTCATGGTGCCCTCCGAGGGGGTGGACACGGCCTTCCTTCAGGCGGCCACCCGGTCCTCCCCCTGGATCTGGGGGCGTGGGCCTCGGCGGGGCTCCACAAGCTGGACAAGTACCTCCCCGTGCCCCAGGTGGACCCGAAGGAGTTCTGCGACGGGCTCGGGATGCAGATCCTGCCCCTCATGTATATCCCGGGGTTCAAGGTCCTGGTCCAGGGGAACGAGGTCTTCCGCACCCCGGGCTACCCCTCCCGCCCCTTCTGGTTCAACGAGGCGGAGGCCAACGCCCGGGTGGAGCGGGCCATGCAGAAGGCCCTCACGGACTACTACGCCGATTACCTGAAGGAGGTCTCCCAGATCCTCCTCACCCCGAGGCCTTCCACGCCCCAGGACCTCCTCTCCCTCCTCCCCAAGGACTTCAAGAGCCTGGGGAGCCCCAAGGCCTACCTCCCGGTGCCCTGGCAGGGCCACCTCCTCGGGGCGGGGGGCGTGGTGGCCCCGGTCTACACCCAGCTCTTCCCCACGGACCTCCCCGCCCTCTGGAACCAGGTGCAGGCCATCTGGGACACCTACAAGGGGCTCATCGACCGGGCGGGGACGGAGGTGGAGAAGGCGTACCTCTACGTGCACTTCTACCGCTCGGCCAAGACCCTCTTTGACTCCCGGGCCTTCCTGGGCCTTCCAGGGGTGGACGCCCTGAAGAGGAACCTGGAAAACCTGGTGAACGCCCCCTTGAGGGCCCTCACCGGGGCGATCCCCGTCCTCAAGGGGTGCGCGGGGGACCTGGACCGGGTGGCCTCGTGCGCGGCCACGGCCCTCATGACCCTGGACCAGGTGGTGAAGGCCAAGGGGGAGGTGGAGAAGCTCACCGGGGGCAAGCCCCAGAACGAGCCCCTGAAGGCGAAGGAGGCCCCGGGCCTCTGGAAGTTTGAGGAGGCCAAGCGGTGGCTTCCCCCCTCCTCGCTTCCCGTCTACGAGGCCTTCGGGTACACCTCTTTCTTCCAGGCCACGAACTTTCTGGAGGTGACCACGGTCCCCGACATCCGCAATGTGGACCTCTCCCAGGTGAACCTGGGGAACTGGATGGGGTGGGCCTGGAGCCAGCTCTCCCGCCTGGTGGTCTACTGGCACACGCCCCTCACCATCGACATCCGGGTGGAATACTGCCCCCCTTGCGTCATCGCCTACCCCTCGCTTCCCCTGGAAGGCCCCGTCCAGCCCCTGGGAGTCCCGCCCTATGTGCTCCCCTTCGCCCTGGAACGGACGCATTGGCGCTGGGTCTCCGTGCCCGAGGGGTACGAGGTGCCGGGGGTGCGGGGAGCCCCCTACACCCTGGTCTCGGACCTTTCGGCCTACGCCCTGGACCTGAGGGCGCTCTATCGGCCCCTCCTCGGGAGGTGAAGATGCGGAAAGCGTTCTTGACCCTTTTGGTAGCCCTTACCCCGGCCCTGGCCCAGTTCGACTGGCTCTCCAACCTGGACTGGGGCGGGATCAGCAACAACCTGAACAAGGTCAGCCAGGTGCTCTCGTGCGACCCCAGTAGCCTCGCCCAACTGGACTTCTCCCAGCCCTCCCTGGTCCTCCGGGGGGTGTACCGGGTGACGAAGTGCGTCCTGTGCACCACCCTCAAGATGTGCGGCCTCCCGGACGACATGCTCTACCCCGCCTCTTGGGGAGAGATCCAGAGGGCCCTCCAGAGCGGCCAGGAGGTGATGGTGGTGGGCTCGGGGGCCGGGGTGGAGGCTTTGGCCCGCTACCTCGGGCTCATCCTGCACGGAGGGGGGTGCCAGAACATCTCCTACGGGGGGGTGCCCATCTACACCTGCCCGCCGGGAGGGATACGGATTCCTAAAGCGTACATCGTCACGGACGGGCGGACGGCCAGGAAGCTGGAGGCGGAGCTGAAGGAGGCGGTGAAGGAAGGCCTCCTCAAGGTGGTGGCCGTGGGGGGTGAGCGGGATGCCCCGGAGCTCTCCGGGGTCATCCTGGGTCTGCCCATCCTTTGGGCCGGGGGAAAGGGCTACCTCTTTGCCCCCGGATACAGCACCCCGGACCGCTGGCTCTGGCTCACCCCGGACGGCCCCGTCTCCAACAAAGTGGCCCTGGTGATGCGCCTGGCCACGAGCTACGTGGTGAGCGCTTCTCGGAGGGGGGAGGAGATCCGGTGAGAACGGACTTAGCGGAGTTCTGGCGGATCGTGGAAGAGGCTTCCTGGGTCAGGACAGACCCCACGGGGCAGTACTACCTGGTGCGCCACCCCGAGCTCGGGTGGCGGCTCTACCAGCGGGGGATAGAGGCGGCTTTTCTTCTCGCCCGGGAAGAGGAGGCGCTTTTCTGGGCTCCGGAGTTTCGTGTGGCGTTGCCGGAGGTGGAGCGAAGCTGATGAGAGGTTTCCTCTTTCTCTTTGTTCTTCTGGGGCTGGGGTTTGCCCAAGGGGTTCCCCAGGTTCGAGAGGTGGACGAAAACACCCTTTACTGGTTTCTGGTGAGCAGGGTGAACGAGGTGGTGGTGTTCGGGCTTCCTCCGGTGAGGTTAGGGGAAGCGTTGAGGGACAAAAAGGTCACGCTGGCGCTCGGGAACGAGGCTGTGCCTTCTTGGGCTCAGAGGGCTAAGGTGGTGCGGCTTGGTGGAGGGCGGATGGGGGGGGTTCTCATTCTCGGGGACACGCGTTTTTTAGTGGCTCCTAAGGGTGGAAAGTGGGTGATCTTGGACCATCCGGCCACGGTGGCGGTGCTATGGGGGTATTTGGGCGCGGCGTTAGGGTCCCTCCGGTGAGTCTAGAAGGGTTGAAGTGGGGGGCTTTGGCCCTGATGGTGGTGGACCACTTGGCCTTTCTCCTCCTTCCGAACGAAGTGTGGCCGCGGTTGCCCGGGAGATTGGTCTTCCCCGTCTTGCTCGCCCTCATGGCTCATCATCTGAGCCATGGGGTGGACCCCCGGAAGTACGCCTCTCGGTTGCTTTCCTTCGCCCTTCTGGCGCAAGGCGGTTACGTTCTGGTCTTTGGAGGAGTCTGGTTCTGGCCCCTCAATGTGCTCTTTACTTTTCTCTCCGGGGTCTGGATGGTTCAGGGAAGGGTTTTCCCCGGTGTTTTGCTCTCTTTGATGACCGAGTTTCCCCTTGGAGGTCCAGCGCTTTACCTTTTGTCTCGCGGTCAGGTCTTTTGGGGAAGCGTGATGGTGGGAGGTTCTTTGTGGCTTATGGGATGGTCCCTTTGGGTCGTCCTACCCCTTTCTCTCTTGGTCTTTCCCATATGGGCGGTGGTTCACCGAGGAGTCCCTGGCAAACGGGTTCCTTGGTGGTGGGCTTACTCCTTCTACCCGCTTCATCTGTGGATCTTGGGGGGGTTGAAATGGCTAGGCGTTTTCTCGCGCTAGACTTCCGAGAGTACGAAGGCGATGCCGTGAAAGAGGCGAGGTTCTTCGGAGTTTTGCCCCTGTATCGTGGGGGAGGCCTTGCTACTCCGGAACTTCGCCATGAACGGTATTTGTGGGGGCAAGTCTTTGTTCTGAGCCGTCAAGGACGAAAGCAGTTTTTTCGTTTCGCTCACTACACGCCTTCTTCCCAGGCGGCTAGAAATGCTCTTCTTCGTTATGCTCTCTACGAGGTTTTGAAGTCCAGGGGATACCGTCTCAAAGGCAGGATTGGGGAAGTCCTAGTGTTCGCGGCTCCGGAGGGAGGGAATGTTTTTCTCGCGGCGAAGTGGGACGGATACAGTCCCGCCGGAGTAAGGCGGGTCTTTGCCTCGGTGTCTTCCTATGTCTACCAGGCCGGGGGGAGGTTTTGGTTTACTCCGGCGAAGGGGAGGCGCTACGGGAAGTTTTTGAAGGCCAACCCGGTAGCCGAGGTCATTCCGGCGGAGCTAGTAGAAGAGGCCGAAGGTCTGAGTGAAGTCCTTGCGAGAGGCGAAGTACCCAGTTTAGTCGTTCGGGAGACAAGGTAGCCCAGTAGAGGGGTTTGCGGAAGGTGCGGAGTTTGGTGCGCACCGCCTCTGGAGAGTAGTGCCCCGTGTCCACCTCTAGAAAGGCTTCCCCCCAGGGGAAGATGAGGTAAGCATCGGGCGTTGTGGTGTCTCCGTGAAGCGGGATCTCCCAGGTGGTAGGGCGCAGGCGTTCCACGGCTTCTGAGGTGAGCAGAAGATGGTACAAGAGGTGGTCAGGGAGTTCCGCGATTTCGTGAACGGCATAGACGGTGAGGACTTTCCGCCCCCTCATCCGGTAGGGGGCGATCTCGATGGTCCTCTCCCGTCTACCTTCCAGGGGTAGACGCAGGCGCTTCGCCAGGGTTCTGCTGAGGACCGGGAAGGAAGAAGACCAAGACCGGGGTGTCACGCTCCACCTTCACGGTGCGGAGTACGGCGGTGCTCTCCTTTGGAAGGGCCACCAGGTCAGCCGCGCGCGCCAAGAGAAACATCTCCAAGCCCGGGACTTTCTTCTCTACCGCTTGTCCCCCACCGGGAAGGGTGACGACATTGGTGGCTTCCAGGCTGGCTTTCACGAAGTCCGAGATGCCTCCGAGAGCGCCGCGGACGAGATCGGCTACCAGGGTAGGCGCTTCGTCTCCCACTTTGGCCGGGAGTCCCTGGGTCCACTCGGTGGCTTCCAGAGCCACGGCGGATACGGTATAGACCTGTCCCCGCTTTACGGCGGTGGAGAAGTCTATCCACACCCTTCCCGTTGGGTCAAACCGGGCCGTTCCCACGAGAACGGTCTTGTCCTCTAACTCCACGGCTACGGGAACGGACTTCCCGGGAATAAGGTAGGCTCCGGTGAGCATCCGCCCCCGGCGGATCTCTCCCGGTTTGTACGGGGACTCAACCGCAAGCGAAGTTTGAGTAGGAGGCGTAAAACCGGGGGAGAAACCCGGTTCCGTAGGGTTGAGGCCCGGAAAAGCGGTGTTCTCGCTTGAAGTAGGAGGAGAAGATTGCATGGCGGGAGGTGTAGGTTGAGGTTGAGAAGCAGGCTTTTGGTAGACGATCCAGGGGTCCTGGGTTTGAGCAAAGGCGGTTCCTAAGAGGAAGAGGGCGAAAGCCTTCCTTACCATCCGTTACCTCCCGTGGGGTTCGGAGACGTAGGAGGCATAGGCGCGTTCTGAGGATAAGGAGAAGGGACAGCGTTAGGCGCGGAAGAGGAAGAAGAAGTCTCTGAAGGCTGGGAAGACACGGCGTTCATCCCTTCTTGCTGGGGAATGGTGACGACCATCATTCCGGCGCCTGGGTAGTTCAGGTAGAGCATCCCCCCAGGGAGCCCAAGAGAAGTTCCCGTGGCCTGGGGAGTGCTGACCGCCTCTGGAGGTGTGTTTCCCGGAGAGGGCGAGGTAGGTGAGGTGGAAGTAGTCACAGGCATCCCAGGGTCAGCGTAAATCACCATGGGAGGAGGGAGGTTCCCTGTCTGCCCCGCGCTCATTGCGGCGTAGGAGGTGTCCGGAGGAGGAGGTAGAGCTCCCCCGGAATACACCGGAGTTGGAGGAGGGGGAAGAGTTCCGGGGGCTGTGGGAGTTCCGGTTCCGGTGGGGGGGACTTCATTTCCGGTCCCGCTTCCACTAGGGGAGGCTCCATTCCCACTTCCGGTGGTCCCCGCTTCCCCGGAGGTAGAGTTCAGCATGTCGGCGAGGCCCTTTTCAGTCAATCCGGGTTGTGTTTGGGTGTTCGCTGTGCTGTTTGCGGTATTTCCCGTGGCTTCTGTCTTGCCTTCGGAGGCAGAGACGGCCATTTGGGTTTCGTTCACGGGAATACCCTTGACGACCCCACCCCCTGTGGCTTCTTTTTTGGGGCTCGTCCCCACGAAGAAAGCGAACATAAACAAACCACCGACGAGGGCAAAGGCGAGTAAGCCGATTTTTCTCTTGTCAGGAACCGCTTTCCCCCTGTGTTCCCTGGTGAATAAGCGGGTCCATAAAGACTTGATAGCGTCCCGCCTTTTCGCCCGCTGGATCTCTGTCTCCAGGGCTTTGGTAATCCCCCCACCGAGAAGCAGGGCGGCGCGGTAGTCCTCGGGGTTTTCCTCCTTCAACCGCTTCAAAAACTCCGACCACTCCCTTGTGCCCGGGTCAGGCATCTCCGGGTACTTCTCCCTAAGTTCCGCAAGAACCTTTTCCCGGTCTACTCCTTTGTAGCGCTCCACGGTATAAAAGGTAGCAGATTTTGGGGGGGTTGACAACCCAAGGGGAAAGTTTTAGAAAAGATGGTAGGAGGTGACAGGTGGAGCGGATTAAGGCTTACCTCCAGATGGTGCGGCGGAACCCTCAGGCGGCGGTGGTTTTGGCGTTGGCGGCTGGGCAGTTGGCTCTGGCCGGGGGTGGAGGGACGGCTAACCCGCTTTCGGGGGCCATGACCCGTATCCAGAACATCATCTGTGGGGTCGTGGAAA
>CAMTVR010000063.1:0-4848 GCA_947085265.1 uncultured Bacillus sp.
GTTCCAAGAGGAAGTGAATCAGCAGCAAAAACCGCTGAAGAAGCGGTGGCATGCTGTGGCCACAAAAGTCGCTCGCCACAATGTGCGCTACCTGCTGCAACCATCGGGGACGCCCATATACCAAGCGCTGAAAGGTCTGAGTGGTTTTTAAAGACCCACAAAAAGCACCAACGAGAAGAGAAACAAGTGAAGAAAACGCTTGCAAGAAAGAGGTCAACAAAAAAATTCTACTGTCAAAAAGAAAAGCACCCATAAATACTTGACTCAGTCGACGAACGGGATTTTGTTTGTATTTGTCTTTGGGTAAATGGTATGATACCTTGTAGAATTCTTGTTCGGATACGTATCATATCTTGGTTTCATGCTTCGGTTGGAGGAGAAAGACAGTGGCAAAAAACAAACTGGTGCAACCCTTTTTAAAGTGGGCAGGGGGGAAGCGTCAGTTACTCCCTGAAATGAATAAATACTTCCCGAAAAAAATGAACACATATTATGAACCTTTTTTGGGCGCGGGCGCCGTTTTGTTCCATATTCAGCCAAAGAAAGCCATAGTCAATGATATCAACACTGAACTCATTCAAACATACATTGCGATAAGAGACCACGTTGAAGAATTGATCAACGATCTAAAAAAGCATCGAAACGAAAAAGAATACTTCTATCATATACGTGATTTGGACCGAAAAGAAGAATTTCAGAACCTCTCATTGGTCGAAAGATCATCACGCATCATTTACCTCAATAAAACCTGCTTTAACGGTTTATTTCGCGTCAACAGTCAGGGCTATTTTAATGTTCCCTTTGGTCATTACAAAAATCCGCAAATCGTCAATGAAATCGTCTTACGAGCTGTCCATAAATATCTGAATTCTAATGATATCACGATACATAATGTTGACTTTGAAAAAGCTGTAGAATCTGCTAAAAAGGGGGACTTCGTCTATTTTGATCCACCGTATGACCCCGTTTCCGACACTTCCTCTTTTACGGGTTACAGTTTGGACGGATTTGATAAAGAAGACCAAATCAGGTTGAGGGATCTGTTTGTTGAACTTGATAAGCGAGGCTGCAAGGTGTTGTTAAGCAACTCTGCCACTGAATTTATAAAAAATATATATAAAGATTTTCGTATTGAAATCGTTTCGGCCAACAGAAATATCAATGCAATTGCCTCAAGAAGAGGCAAGATCGATGAAGTGTTGGTGATGAACTATGATCCTGAACCGATGCATCGGCCACTTGAAATCGTAAGAGGCGGAAAACAAACATCCTAGATCGTTTTCCGCCACGACTAAAGTTATCAAAATTGTCCGTGATGAAGACCATCAAAATCCTGCTCTAACCTTTACGATTTGCCAAGCCATCCATTCACCACATCGCGGTTTTCTTCAAGCCAGCGCTTGGCCGCATCTTCTTCTTTCATTCCTTCATTGAAAATATAGCTCTCCAAGGTGCCTAGCTGCTCATCCGTCATCTTGAAATTCTTGAGCCAACCGGCCACTTCAGGATTGCGTTCAGCAAATCCCTTGTTTGCCAGCGTGTGAATTTCTTCCGGCTCACCCAATGTTCCTTTCGGATCCTCCAGATACTTCAGATCCCACTCCGTAAACATCCAATGCGGCCGCCAGGCTGCAATGACAATCGGCTCCTGATTTTTGTAGGCATTGTCCAAAGCGCTCAGCATCGCCGCCTCACTGGATGCAACCAATTTCAACGACAAGCCGTATTGCGGAATCACTTCTTCTTCGATCAACTTCATCAAGCCAGCGCCAGCATCGATCCCCGTGATTTCACCCTTGAACAGATCTTTGTTCGCTTCCAGATCTTCGATCGAGCTGACTTCCTCCACATACGTAGGCACAGCCAATCCCAGATCCGCTTGCCCGTCATACCAAATGCCATAATCCTCCAACTGGTCGCCGTATTTTTCCCAGTAGGACTGGTGGGTAATGGGCAGCCAGGCATCGAGAAACACATCCAAATCCCCATTGGCCAATCCGGTGTAGAGCGGGGCGGCATCCAACTGTTGCAATGACACCTGATACCCTTCTTCTTCCAGGATCACTTTCCACAGATGGGAAACAGCGATGTCCTCGGCCCAGTTTACCATGCCGATCTTAATTTCTTCAGTGCCAGTTGCGTTCGCCTGGTCATTGCCTTGATCTGTTCCTTGTTCTTGTTCCGCCGGAGAAGGGCCTGCATTTCCACATCCCATCACCACCATCGACAACGCCAAAGTCAGGACAAGTGCCATCCACCACGATTTTTTAAGACGCAACCTGATTCCTCCCTTACTGCATCGTTTTCCTACATGGATAAAGCGGACAAACTCAGAAAGAGCCTGTTGGTCCACCCTGTTCCGTGAAAACTTGCTCAATGATCTTACCCTTTCACCTGAAAGCGATCCCCCAAACGTTGCGTGATCCGGTCGAGAATCATGGCAAGAATGACGACAGCAATGCCGTATTCAAAGCCCATCCCCGTTTCTAAGCGGCTCAGCGCCCGGGTCACGCCGTCTCCCAGCCCGCCCGCGCCGATCAAGGAAGCAATCACCACCATCGACAGCGACAGCATGATCGTCTGGTTCATCCCGGCCATCATTGTCGGCATGGCGACCGGCAACTGGACCTTCAAGAGCATTTGCATCGGCGAAGATCCAAACGCTTTGGCCGCTTCAACCAATTGACCGGGAACCTGCCGGATGCCCAGGTCCGTCAGGCGAATCACCGGTGGCATCGCAAACACAATCGTGGCAAATGCTGCCGGCATCAAACCGATGCCGAAAAAGGCCATCGCCGGCAACAGGTAAACGAAAGAGGGCAATGTCTGCATGAAATCCAGGATCGGAAAGATGAAGGCGTGCACCCGATCATTTTTTCCGGACCAGATCCCGATCGGGATCCCGATGATAAAGCAGAGCAAAGAGGAAATCAAAACAAGGCTGAGCGTAATCAGAAAAGCGTCCCAGAAACCGAGATTGGCAATCAGCAGCAATCCAATTCCCGCGCCGACACTCAGTTTCCAATTGGACAGAAACCAACAAAGAACCACAACCAAAAGTAAGAACAGCCACCATGGAAACAGCTGAAAAAAGCTGTTTAACCCTTGGATCATGGACACAACCAAAAAGGAAATGAAGTCGAAGAGAGGTCCGAACGCGCTGTCTAACCATTCTACGAGAAGGTCAATCCAGCTCGCGAGCGGCAGTCGGTAAGCGTCCATTCAACTCACCCCCTCTTGAGGCCAGTGCTTCCAAAACCGAGCCGCGGACAATCACGCCGAGCAGGCGATCATTTTGGTCCGTTACGGCCAGAGGGGCTTTGGCGTTGGCCACAACCGCCAAAATCTCTTCGACGGGTTGCTCGGGTACGACACGATTGAAATCCTGCGACAGAAGCGGAAGAATGTCTCGCTCCCCTTTCTCCGTGGCCTGGAAGGCGTCATCCGCTGTCAACAGGCCGAGCAGCCGTCTGTTGCGCTCCACTACAAAAATGCTGGAAATACCCCAATCACGCATCATTTTCAAGGCAACCCGCGGCCCGTCCTTGGGCGTAATGGTCGGTTCCGGCTTTTTCATCACATCTTGCGCCGTCAATACCTTCGTGATGTCCACCCCACGCACAAAACGAGCCACATAATCATTGGAAGGGTTGCTGATAATCTCTTCCGGCGTGCCGATTTGCACGATACTCCCGTCCAGCATCAGCGCAATCCGGTCGCCCAGTTTCAGCGCCTCATTCAAATCGTGAGTGATAAAAACAATCGTCTTTTGCATCTTGCTCTGCAAATTCAACAGCTCATCCTGCATCTCTTCGCGAATCAGGGGGTCAAGCGCAGAAAAGGCTTCGTCCATCAAAAGGATGTCCGGATCATTGCACAACGCCCGCGCCAGGCCGACCCGCTGCTGCATGCCGCCGCTGAGTTGTCCCGGTAGCTGTGTCTCCCAACCGGACAGCCCGACCAAGGAGAGGGTTTTTTCCGCCCGTTCCAACCGCTCTTGCCGCGAAACACCTTGGACTTCTAATCCGTACGCCACATTATCCAGGACGGTTCGATGCGGAAACAAGGCAAACTGTTGAAAGACCATGCTGATGCGCTTCTGGCGGATGTGACGCATGGATTTTTCATCCAATCCAGTGATCGCTTGAGCGCCAATCCAAATTTCTCCTTCGGTGGGTTCAATCAGGCGGTTCAAGCAGCGCAGGAGTGTCGACTTGCCGCTTCCCGAAAGTCCCATCACGACAAAAATTTCGCCTGGATACACGTCAAAAGTGGCCTGATTGACACCAACCGTCGCCCCCAGTTTCTGGAGTATCTCGGCTTTATCCTTGCCTTGTCGAAGCATCTCGACCGCGCGTTCCGGCTGTGGTCCGAAAATCTTGGTCAGTTCTCGCACACGTATGATCGGCTCCATGGTATCCGTTGATTGTCTTTTGTCGTCCAAAACCGTTCAATCCCCCCGTTTCATCCGCTTGAACTTATCATTATATTAAATAATATTTTATAATATGATACAAAATAAAAGTCACTTTATCACTTTAACATTAAACGTCAAAGATTGTCAAAGTATATGATCGCGTGTTCTGCTGAATGACATCACAAGATTCTTGATGAGCGCAAATGAGAATTGGAATGCTCCGAATTATGGCCGGATCCTTCAATCTCCTCCCGATTTAACCGTATTTTGCCCTTCTTGATCATTCTTAAATCGAGTAGGAGGGGGCGACTAACCCCCGTCCCCCCACACCACCTAGCATGCGGGTCCGCACTAGGCGGTTCGCCAACCTTGACGAATTTCGAAATATCTTTCCGTTAAACTCTTCAGTCCTTGGGATTTCCAATAGGCAA